>CAVSZB010000001.1:0-145192 GCA_963732385.1 uncultured bacterium
CCGGTGCAAAACTCCCCAGAAGCGCCGAAGTAAAATTCCCCACCCGAGAGATCAAGTGGTGAGGTCCGGCGCCAAGTCGGTCCTTGCCTGAGGGTCATGAGCCCGCCGACCCTCCGCCAGTTGACCCGGTCACTGGCAGGGAGGTCGCGGTGCTCGAACTCGGGGAGATCGTTGTGATCCAACAACTCAAGGACGAGGGATTGACGATCGTGGCCATTGCCCAGCGCACCGGCCAGGACCGCAAGACCGTCCGCAAGTATCTCAAGCTGGGTCTGCAGGTGCCGGCCTACGGGCCGCGGGCGCCTCGGCCCAGCCTGCTGGACCCGTTCAAGGACTACGTGAGCAGCAGGCTGACAGAATATCCGGCCCTTCGGGCCAGCCGTCTGCTGCGCGAGATCAGGGAGCTCGGTTATCCCGGCGGCTACACCACCGTCAAGGACTTCGTGCTGACCGTGCGGCCACTCAGGGAGCAAGGTTACGAGCATCGCTTCGAGACGCCGCCGGGCAAGCAGGCGCAGGTGGACTTCGCCTGCTTCGACGTGTGCTTCACTTCGGAGCCCGACCAGTGGCGGCGGATCTGGGTGTTCACCATGGTGCTCGGCTACTGCCGTTACCTGTGGGGGCGGTTCGTTCTGAGGCAGGACCTGCCGACGGTCATCCGCCTGCACCGCGAAGCGTTCGCCGCCCTGGGCGGCGTGCCCAGTCAGATCCTCTACGACCGCATGAAGACCGCCGTGATCGGCGAGCCGGACGATGGCCACATCGTCTACAACGGCCGCCTGCTGGACATGGCCAACCACTACGGCTTCGTGCCGAAGGCCTGCGCCGCCTATCGGGCCAAGACCAAGGGCAAGGTCGAGCGGCCGAACGGCTACATCCGCGATGACTTCTTCATGGGCCGCCGGTTCAGCGACCTGGCCGACCTGAACGAGCAGTGGTTCCACTGGCTGACCACCGTCGCCAACGTCCGTTGCCACGGCACCACCGGCCGGATCGTCGTCGAAGCGTTCGCCGAGGAACAGCCGTTCCTGTTGCCGCTACCGGCGGTCGACTACCACGCGGTGCTGCGAGCCGAACGAAGGATCAGCCGCGATGGCATGGTCTCGGTCGACGGCAACGAGTACAGCGTGCCGGACACGACCCAAGTTCGGATCGTCGAGGTCCAAGTCACCTGCGACCACGTGCACATCTTGGACGAGGGTCGGCTGGTGGCCGTCCACGAGATCCTGACTGGCCGTGGACAGCGCGTGGTGGCCGAGGGCCATCGCCACAACCCGCCGCCGGGCAACGCCCGCAACCCCAGGCAGCGCGCCGCTGTGCCGCCGCAGCCGGGCCAGCAGGTCGGCCGCCGCGACCTGGCGGTCTACCAGCAGGTCGGCGCCGCCCTGGCCGCCCGGGGAGGTGAGCACTGATGGTCACCGCGAAGCTGCCCATGCCGCCGCTGGAGTCGATCAAGCGCCGACTGGTAGGCCTCAAGATGGCGCGTTCACTGGAAGTGATCGACCAGCTCGTCGGCCGCATCGAACAGGGTGAGCTGTCGGCGGTCGAGGCGATCGATCTGCTTCTGGCCGAGGAGTACTCCACCCGTGAGACGCGGCGCATCCGCATGGCGATGATGACCGCCCGCCTGGGCACGATCAAAACCCTCGAGAGCTTCGACTTCTCGTTCCAGCCGTCGTTGGATCGCAACCAGATCCTGGCCTTGGCTGGACTCGGGTTCATCGAGCGCAAAGAGGCGGTCCACTTCCTCGGTCCGCCGGGGACGGGGAAGTCACACTTGGCGATCGCCCTGGCCTACGAAGCGATCAAGGCGGGCAAGAGTGTCTACCTGGCCACGCTGGCCGAGATCATCGCCTCGCTGACCAAGGCGGAGCGCGAAGGCACTCTCCCACAGAGGATCCGGTTCCTGACCAGGACGGCGCTGCTGATCATCGACGAGGTTGGCTACCTGCCGCTGGACAAGAGCGGAGTCAACCTGTTCTTCCAGCTGGTGAACGCCCGCTACGAGAAGGGGGCGATGATCCTGACCAGCAATCGCAGCTTCCAGGAGTGGGGCGAGATCTTCGGCGACAACGTCGTGGCCGCCGCGCTACTGGACCGGCTGTTGCACCACGCGGTGGTCATCCAGATCGAAGGCAACAGCTACCGGCTGAAGACCCATGCGGCGCTGATGCCGGAAAACCTCAAGGCGGCGATCGCCGCTCGAGGCGATCCCCACAAGCGGCGGCCGGGCAGGCCGCGGAAGGAGGAAGCCGACTTGCCGGACAGGTGACCGGACCAGAAATCAAGGGGTGGGGAATTTTACTTCGGCGGAAATGGGGAGAATTAAACCGGCGTTGACAGGGACACTGCTTCTGCGTTCACCGAACCAGCGGATGCAGCAGAATCGGCGCCTCGCGAGGTAGACGCGGGTAGCGCCGGATCGCAGGCGCCTCGCAGCTGAACCGCAACACGTCAGGCAGTGACCGAATCTATTCACGCCCATAAGGAGATGTTCTGCATTGGATATTCCACGGATCTTCAACATCACCGAAAGTGCTCACCGCATCCATAACCCGTTCACACCCGAAAAGCTCGCCACTCTCGGCGCGGCGCTGCGTCTGGAAACGGGCACCCGAGTGCTCGACCTCGGCAGCGGTTCGGGCGAGATGCTGTGCACCTGGGCACGCGATTACGGAGTCATCGGCACCGGCATCGACATGAGCCAGTTGTTCACCGAGCAAGCGAAACTCCGCGCTGAAAAACTCGGTGTCGCCGATCAAGTCAAGTTCATCCATGGCGATGCTGCCGGCTTCGTTTCTGACGAGAAGGCCGGTGTGGCAGCCTGTCTCGGTGCCTCGTGGATCGCTGGGGGAGTCGTCGGTACCATCGAGCTTCTGGCGCAGAGCCTCCGCCCCGGAGGGATCATTCTCATCGGCGAGCCATACTGGCGGCAGTTACCGCCGACGGAAGATGTTGCCAGGGAGTGTCATGCCGGCTCAATCTCCGACTTTCTCCTGCTTCCGGAACTTCTCGCGTCTTTCGGCCACCTCGGCTACGACGTCGTGGAAATGATTTTGGCGGACCAAGACAGCTGGGACAGATACGAGGCGGCCAAGTGGCTCACCATGCGCCGATGGCTTGAAGACAATCCTGACGACGAGTTCGCGAAAGATGTTCGAGCCAAACTAACCTCGGAACCCGAGCGCTACGCCGCTTACGCGCGTGAACACCTGGGCTGGGGCGTGTTCGCGCTGATGACGCGGTGATGAGGGGATTACCGGGCGACTCAGAAAGTGGGGAAAATCCAATCATGCCTAGCAACTCATTTAAGCCGACGCCGCTTCGCGGCGCGGCATAATTCAGGCGTCAGGCATCACCCGCCGGAGGACCTCAAGAGATGTCCCAAATCACCGCAACCAGCGTCTCGGTAGGGGTATGTCGCGTAGTCCACATGCCGTCAGGTGCGGAAATCCAAACAAGCACTCCGACTGAATTCGGTGGTGCTGGAGATTCGTTTTCAGCGACCGATCTTCTGGCTGCGGCACTTGGTGTATGCATTGCTACCAACGTAGAGGTAATTGCTGAGCGACATGGCGTCCCTGACCTGACTTTGCCACAGTTTGGGAGTGGCGGGGAAGGGATTGGGTAGAGGGGGGTGAGTCTATTCATCCCGGGCGCCTTCCGCTATAATTCCCCTCGCCTTCGAACGACGAACCTTCCACAAAGGACGGTCCGGCCGTGTCCACAAAAGCGGTTCTGTACATAATCCTGATGGTCAACGCGGTGTGTCTGGCCGTCCTGTCCGGCTGCGGCGACGAAGCCGGGCCGGGGACCGGGACGCTTGCGATCGACATCGAACCGGACGACTGTCCGCTCAACTGGGCCCTTTCCGGCGCCGGCACCCTCATCGAGGGGACGGGCGACCGGAGCCTCGGCGGGATGCCGGCCGGCCTGGAATACACGCTCACCGTCGTTCATGAGCCCGGCTGGGCCGCGAGCGATCCCCTCACCCAGAGCGCCTGGGTGCGGGCGAATGAGGTCAGCGAAATCCAGGTCGGGTTCCAGCCCCTTGAGCTGGGCGCCTTCGTCGAGGTCCCGGCCGGCACCTTCACCATGGGCTCGCCCGAAGAGCAGGCGGAATCCTACTGGGACGAGCGCCCGCAGCACCAGGTGACCTTCACGCGCCCCCTGCTGGTGAAGGCCACCGCGGTAACGCAGCACGAGTACTACGCCATTACCAACCAACGGCCGAGCCGGCACCACGACTGCGACGAATGCCCCGTCGAAGGCCTCGACTTGCGGGAGGCGCTCACCTTCTGCAACCTGCTGTCGGTCTGGGACGGTCTGCAGCCGCCCTACACCCTCGAAAACGACGCTGTCATCTGCGACTGGACCGCCAGCGGCTACCGTCTTCCCACTGAGTCGGAATGGGAATATTTCTGCCGTGCCGGAACCACCACCCGGTTCAGCTTCGGGGACGACAGCATCGATCTGAACGACTACGCCTGGTATGGGGACAATTCGGGGGAAATGACGCACCCGGTCGGGACGAGGCAGCCCAATGCCTGGGGGCTGTACGACAATCACGGCAACGTCTACGAGATGACCTGGGACGGGTACCAATGGTACCCCGAGGAGCCGGTCACCGACCCCCGGCGCGACCCCAGCAACGAACTGCGGATGGCCCGCGGCGGCGACTTCCACTGGGGGTGGATCTACGCCACCTCCTCCTGGCGGGCCACCTACACCAACGTCGATAAACTGCCCAACCTCGGGCTTCGGGTGGTCCGCTATGCCGACGGGGAGGCGGGGGCGAAGCGGGCGGCCGGCCGCGGCTCCGGGGCCGGATTGTCGATCGACGGCGACAAGGGGATCGGGAGCGCAGCGAGGTGATGGTGCAATTGCCGGCGGCCGGGGATCTGCGAAATCTACAGCCGGACCGCGTCCTGACAGCTGCAGCGTGGGTCCCGGGACCGCACGCAGCAGGCTTGGCATGTGTTTGCGGCAGTTGTGGGGACCGTCTGGCATGCCATGGCGAATCGTGGACGCTGAAGCCTGGCTGGCACGCGATTGAACTAGTCGGGCGCGCCACGCGTCTTTGCAGGTGAAGCCAGCGATCGCCAGCCGAGAGGAATATAAAAATCAAAAACCCAGTAGTTGGTCTAATCCTTTGGATAGTAGTCTCTATGGCTGCAGGCTGGGTCGGATCCAGATTCATGCCAGGGGAGTGGTACGCGTCGCTCGCGAAGCCAAGCTGGAATCCTCCGAGTTCAGTGTTCGCTCCCGTGTGGTCGACCCTATACATTCTCATGGGTGTTGCCGCGTGGCTGGTTTGGCGGAAGGTCGGTTTCACCGGCGCGCCAGTAATTCTGGGGCTGTTCATTGTACAGTTGGGCCTAAACTCGCTGTGGTCATACCTCTTCTTTGGCGTTCACCAGCCTGGGCTCGCTTTCATCGAAATAGTCATTCTCTGGTTGGTAATCCTGATTATCGCAATAGGGTTCTGGCGCGTTTCAGTTCTCGCGGGAGTACTGCTGTTGCCGTATCTGTGCTGGGTCGGTTTTGCCAGTGTGCTCAACTTTCAGCTGTGGCGGCTGAACTCGTAAATGAATGGTGCGTGGCAGGCTAACAAGTGCTTCCAGCCGAAGAAGCCGCTTGTCACGCTCCGTGCGGGGCACGGGCCGCGCCAACCGACATCGCAGATGAAGCCAACGTAATCTAGATGAGGACTGGCAGTGATGCGGCCGTTGTTGATACTCGATTTGGATGAAACGTTGATCCATGCGGTAGAGGTTCCGTTGGCCCACGACGCATCGTTCCGCTGTGGCCAATATTTCGTCTACGAGCGCCCCTTCGTGCGCGAGTTCTGCAATTCTTGTTCGCGCTACTACGACTTGGCTGTGTGGACGAGTTCTACAGCAGATTATGCGCAGTGCGTGGTGGAGCACATCATGGACGGCGGCCAAACGGCGTTTCTGTGGGTTCGAGACCAATGCACTCGGCGTTATGATCCTGAAGCGAAAGAGCACTACTGGGTCAAGGATCTAAGGAAGGTGAAGCGCTCCGGCTACGACTTGAAACGAGTTCTTGTTGTCGATGACACAAGACAGAAGCTGGAGAGAAACTACGGCAATCTAATTCTTGTGAGCGAATTCAATGGCGACCCACAAGACCGAGAACTCGATCAGTTGTCAGGGTACCTGGGGGGCATCGTCGGGGTAGAAGACTTGCGCGCCATCGAGAAGCAGGGGTGGCGAGCGACCAGATAACAGAGCGTTGGAGCAGGCGGATCGGCCTTTTCGCGCCCCTGGCTTGCGCCAGGGTCGCGCCAAGTTCTCCCGCTGCTCAACGCTGGCGGTATCCGCGGGCAGCGATATGAACTGCCTTTGAAGCAGGTCGCGACCTGGGAATGGGCGAGAAAGGAGGATTGCATTTCGCATCATCACACCAAAAAGGAAGGAGTACTGTCATGACCAGACCGGCTGCCAATCGAGTATCCCTTGCTCTGTGTATTCTAATCGGATTGTGGGCCCAGGTCGCCTGGGGGCAAACCACCGTGGAAGGCTATTGCGACACGGTCGACGAGGAGGGGAACCTCGTCAGCAACATGTTCACCGTGACATCAACCGCCATGGACGGTCGGGCGCTGATCGAAGCTCCCTGGACGACCGTGATCGACAACGGACCCTACGCCAATCGGATCGACATCGTAAGCCTGAGCGAGGGTTATGCGGTCGGTGATTTGGAGATGTATGCCGCGCACGTGGATTCGCTGTTCGGATTTATTTTCGATTTCGAGCCGTTCAGGACGTATCGGCATTTCTTCAATTTGCACCGTGTCGATGTGGTGTCCAACGAATCAGGGGTCGACAACGATCCCCTGGGCGTCGAGAAGGACACGGCCCTGGACATGGATGTCGCGTGCAACTGGCTTTACGGCGAGACCTGCTTCAACATCAACAATGCCTATGGGTATGCCGCCAACGTCGATTATTGGGACAAGATAATGATCTTGGTGAATACGAACGACCAGACGGGCGTGGGCTTAGGCGATTTAATCGTGTTGCCCATGGCCAGTGTATATAATGATGATCACGCAACGCTCGCCATACATGAACTGGGTCATAGTGTGGGGGGGCTTAGCGATGAGACCGCCCTGGCCGGCAGAACGTTCGTGGGCAACTGGCCCGTTGAGGCGGTGAACATTTCCATTTGGGACGCCGTGGAAATGGCTGAAAGCGGGGAGAAATGGGCGCGCTGGTTGGGCGTGGACGATCCCGACTTCTGTGGGCTGGTGGACGCCTACGAAGGCGCTCTATGGTATCAGTACGGAGTCTACCGCCCCACCGAATATTCGATGATGCGGAGGCCGACCTACCCCTTCAATCATCCTTCGGTCGAAGGCCTGATCAATCGTTTCTATACGACGGTCAGGCCCATCGATTTCGCCACCCCGGATGACACGGATCTGACCGGTGGCGAGACCGTCTTCGTGGAACCGGTGCCACTGGTCGGCCACGCCATGGATGTGCAATGGTTTCTCGACGACGAGCCCCTGCCCGGGGCTACGGCGGGCACGCTGGACCTGAGCACGTTGGCGCTGGCGGACGGGGTATATGGCCTGTCGGTCGAGGTGGTCGACAACACGCCCTGGGTGCGCGATCCCGACATTCGCGAAACGGCTCTGACCGATAGTCGCAAGTGGCAGGTCCATGTCAAGAACGACAAACTGGCCAAGGACGCTCTCGCCGGTGGCGATCGCTTGCAGGCGGCCAACTACCCCAATCCCTTCAACCCCCGTACGATTATCCGCTTCTACCTGCCGCAGGCCGGGCGTGTGGACGTGCGGATTTTCGACCTGAGCGGCAAGGCCGTGCGCAAGCTGGCGACCGACGCGATGGAGGCTGGCTACCACGAGCTTCTCTGGGACGGCCGCGACGACCAGGGCCGGTCCGTGGTCTCGGGCCACTACTGCTACCGTCTGAGCGACGGTAAGCAGGTCATCACTGAACGGATGGTTCTGCTGCGGTAGAATTCGAAGCAGGCGCTGGGGTCGGCCAGTCGGGATTGGCCATTTGCGGCATTGCCTGTCGCGGCCGACCTCCATGCCGTTCAGACCAGGAGACATCGCCGCGACCGCCGGCTGACGGGATGTCATGTGATCGCGTGAGGAGCATCCTCGGTAGAGGGCTAGGTTGCTGAAAGCCGGCATTTCGGGCCCTTTCCCAGGGCTTCCGCGACATTGCCGGCAGGGAGTTTGGAGCAACGGCGACTTTACATATTGCCACCACGCCGCGAGCCACATCACAAGGAAACACACAATGTTCTCGTCTTGGCTACTTGATGCAGGCCATTTTGTTTGCTAAGCCATAGCAAATTAGTATCCTATACGCCCTACAGGATATCTATCACAGACATGCCCCACAGGAGTCACCCTCATGCCCGGCTTAAAACAAGCGCGCCTGTTTCTCCTATATTGGGCTCTTTGGGCCAGTTCCTCGGCGGTCGCCGCCGAGCCGGCGGCGGTAGTGCCCCCCCAGCTGGCGGGTGCACTGGCGGCCGATGGCACATTGCTGCCCGGGATCTCGGGCAGCTTCGACGCCAGCGGCTGGAGCCTGGACACGACGGCCCAGGGACCGCCGCGATTCGTGCCGGCGCAGCCCATCGACAAGGCCGGCTGCGGTGACGGCTGGGACGACCGGTTCACGATGCGCGGCACGATCGGCAGCGTGAAGGCGGTTGCTGTCGTGGGAGATACTGTATATCTCGGCGGTCAATTCACGGTCGCCGGCGGCCCCATCAGCTATCTCGCGCGCTGGGACGGCACGGGGTTTTCAGCCGTTGGTACTGGCGTGAACAACGGCGTACTGGCGTTCGCCGTCGACGGCGCGGACCTCTACGCCGCGGGGTACCTCACGGAGGCCGGCGGCTTGCCGGCTCGTGGAATCGCGCGCTGGGACGGGACGAACTGGTCGGCGCTCGGCACAGGCATGAACGCCGGCACCATCAACGCGCTCGCCGTGTGGAACGGCGACTTGTATGCCGCCGGAACATTCACGACCGCTGGAGGCGTGGCCGCCGCCCGGGTCGCGCGCTGGGACGGGACCAGCTGGTGGCCCGTCGGAGACGGCCTGAACAATTCGGTCTGGGCATTGGCCGCGGATGCGACGGGACTTTACGCCGGCGGCTCATTCACGGCCTCGGGTGCCGTGGCGATCAATCGTATCGCGCGCTGGGACGGCGTGGCCTGGGCTCCCCTGGGCGCCGGAGTGGACAACATCGTCAGCGCACTGGCCGCGCAGGGCGGCAATCTGTACGCCACGGGCGGGTTCACCACGGCCGGAGGTGCCCCGGCCAGTCGCATCGCGCGCTGGGATGGCAGCACCTGGTCGGCGCTGGGCGCGGGCCTGAACAACGGCGGGCGTGGGCTGGCCTTTCTCGGCGGCGATCTTTATGTGGGGGGCGCCTTCACCAGCGCCGGCGGCGTGTCCGCGCCGCTGATCGCGCGCTGGGACGGTGTGGCCTGGTCCGACGTCGACGGCGGCATGAGTGGTACGGGTGCGCCCACAGTTGACGCGCTGACCCTGTTGCCGGATGGCCTGGGCGGCGGCAGCATCTTCGCCGGCGGCACGTTCAGGCGCGGCGGTTCGGTCAGCGCCCTGAACGTCGCCCGCTGGGATGGGACCGCCTGGTTTCCGCTGGGCGACGGCCAGGCACCGGATGACCGAGTCTTGTCACTGGCCCTGGGCACCGACGCCGAGGGTGGCAAGGTCGTGTACGCGGGCGGGAGCTTCCTGCAGGCCGGAAGTGAGCAGGCCAAGTACGTCGCCGCCTGGGATGTCGATGCCGGCACCTGGCGGACGTTGGGCACCGGTGTCAACGGCGCCGTGCGCACCGTCGCCGCCAACGGCACCGACCTCTATGTGGGCGGGACCTTCACCATTGCCGGGATCTACCAGGCCTACTATGTCGCGCGTTGGGACGGCACGGCCTGGACGCGCCTGGGAATCGGTACCAATGGCCAGGTGGAAGTCCTTCAACTGTGCCCGAACGGCGCGGGCGGCTACGACCTGTATGCCGGCGGCAACTTCACCCGCGCCGGCGGCGTCACCGTCAATCGCCTCGCGAAGTGGGACGGCACGGCATGGTCCGCGCTCGGCACTGGCTTCAATAATTGGGTTGAGGCGATCGCCTTCGCCGACAACGGCGCCGGCGGCTACGACGTGTACGCCGGCGGCCAGTTCACCACCGCCGGAGACGTACCGGCCAACCGCATCGCGAAATGGGACGGCACAGCCTGGTCCCCCCTGGGCAGTGGCCTCGCCGAAGTGACGGGCACCGGCTTCCCTGCCGTGGTGGAGGAGTTGCTCGTCTCGAACGACGGTGCCGGCGGGTTGGTGCTCTATGCCGGCGGCCTGTTCACCGAAGCGGGCGGCCTGCGCGTCGGCCATATCGCGAAATGGGACGGGACGAGTTGGTCGGCCCTCGGCAGCGGCCTCGACTGGAGCGTCCACGCCATGGATATGCGGGACGGTGCCCTGCACGTCGGCGGGGCCTTCCTGAACGCAGGCGGCATGCCGGCGGCGGGCATCGCCACGTGGGACGGAACCACCTGGTCGCCTCTCGGCGACGGACTCACCCCCGGCATCGACATGCTCATTTTCGACGGCGACGACATGTACGTCGGCGGCATCAACACCCGAGCCGGCTGCACGCCTTCGTACTTCTTTGGTCGCCAGAGGCGCGGGATGATCTCCGGAATCGGTTCCGACCTGCCCGCCGCGGACGTCGCACTGGCCCAGAACGCGCCCAATCCGTTCAATCCGCTGACCGAGATCTCTTTCCGGTTGGAACGCAGTTCGCACGCCACATTGCGTGTGTACGATACGCGGGGCCGCGTAGTGGCCACGCTGGTCGACGGTGCGTTGGCGGCCGGTGATCACCGCGTGAGCTTCAGCGCGCGCGGGCTGGCCAGCGGACTCTACATGTACCGGCTGGAAGCCGGCGGAGTCGTTGAGTCGCGTAAAATGATGCTGGTGCGGTGAGGATCGGGCAGCTGGCGGCGCGGCTGCTGCTCGATGGCTGCGCCAGGTCTGGTCGCGTCCGCGGAGGAGGGGGTGACGCCCCCCCTTGTCCGCTTCGCCCCTGCCCGCCCGCGCGGACGATCCCGGTTCCCATCCGATCCTGAGGTTCGAGCCGGTCGGCGACGACACGTTGACAGCCGATCTTCATGAACCAGTTCCAAGCCCGGGGGGCTATACGGTTCCCGCAGGCAGCCTGCAGCCGGCCATCGACGTCGAGACCATTTCCCAGGGACAGATCGAGGACGGTTACCGGCCGTCGGCGACAGCAGGGGCTGCCGGCGGCCGCTAGATCGCCCGTGTAGGATCCTGCAATGGGGCCGGAGAGATTGCAGTGGCAAGACTCGAGTGCTACGCTCGAATCTTCCACGGGAACGAGCGATCCCGCATGGCTAACCGCGCACTCCCGTGCCTGCGGCTTTGGCCCAGATCATCCCGGGAAACGCCCGGCCCGGAGTCGCCGGTTCTCGTGGGGAGCGGTGCAAGGCCATGTCGGAGGGCGGGGAATTGCGCCAGCTGTTCTCCGCAGCATATACTAGTACGCAGGCCAGCGTATCTGGATACGAAGGCCGTGATAATTGGAGTTACAAGGGCCGCGGCGGTGGTCAGGCAGTTCGAAAAAGGCTTTGACCCTGTTTTGGTTTGGATTTGTTGTTCAGGGCGAGGTGACTCGGCGGCACGCGACACGGTGACAAGCCGCCTATCGCTCACGCGCTAGGCGGACGCCCGGCAGGCCTTGTTGGCCGAGTCAGAGGCGCGGAGGTTGTCCTCGTAACAGGCTGCTGCAGCGGACATGCCCGCGTCACTCCGCTTGCAGGGCAAGCGTCGCTCCGCGAGCCTGCCGCTGAGCCGCGCGTTAGATACACAGAGGAGCAGGTATGTCCAAGTTACTACATCCACTATTGGGCGCAGTCCTCGTGCTGTTTTGGGGCTGCTCTTCATCGGATGGGCCTACAGAACCTCAGGATCCAGGTCAGGGCGCCGTTTCAATCGTAGTGGAGCCGAGTTTTTTGTCGCCGTCCTGGACTCTGACGGGTCGAGACAGCGTCCTGGCAACAGGAGTCGGAGCTGCGACTATCCAAGGTATCCCAGTTCAGACTTGCACCCTCACCTGGGAGCCGGTAAGCGGTTGGGCTCCACAGGGTGATAACCCAATTGTGTTCGGCGTAGTCAAAGATGATACCGTTAGCGTCGAGGCTGTCTATGGTGCGCCGTTTGCGGATTCCCCAGACCAGGCCGTGGAGAATCTGCGCACAGCGTATGTCTTTATGCGTATCGAGTTTCTCCAGAGTGTCGTCGCACCAGGCTATCTGTCGTTTCTGCAGGTATGTACCCAAGATCAATTTGTATACGTAGGAGCCACGCTTGATGCCGATGAAGAATTGATGTCGGCGGAACACATTTTTGGTGGCCAGCCAATCACAAACTCGAACGGGACTTTGGTGCCGGGAGTATCGAGCATACAATTCCCGGTGCTAAATCGCGTTAGTGACTGGGAAGTTGCTGGCCCGGGGGAACGCCTGCCAGGTGCTTTCGCATCGACCTACGAGGTCGCAATCGATCTAAACCGCCCAGGCGATAGTACTCTTACGTCTGCGGGCGAGATTCGATTCTTCGCGGTCTCTAGTGATAGTCTCGTCGCGGGCGAGGTATGGCAACACTGGAAGTTGATTGGGCAGGACGACATGACTGATATTACCAAGCGGGCGATAGAATCCGTCGCCTGGGGTTCTTTGCGGGCACTCTTTCTGTAGGCGGCATCCAAGAAGCGCCTGAACCTGAATATTCGCTTTGTAACTCGCCGCGCAGAGCACGGCTCGCGCCAATCAGCTTCGCCCAGCGCTTTGCGGGTGATGCCATCGTGAGGCTCAGACAACTCGGAGCGCGCACGTCACTCCGCCGACGGGATCTTCTAGCGTTCGTTTTGGCGCAGGCCTGGTTAACTGCGGCCAGCCCCAGCTTGGCTGCCGCCGAACCTCCCTGCAGTAGGGACCTAAGTCGATCGCATGTGGTGGTAACCGTGAGGTTCTTCGACGGCTGGACGCGGCCCGTCTTTGGAGCGTTGGATGGCCGCGGCAATCTGAAGATCGTCGGAGCGTACTCGGACACAACAAGTATATTCGCATCGATCGATCCGGACTCGGCGGTGGCGGCGGTCGATAGGCTGTTGGCGCTGGACTTCTATGGGCAACCCGAGGTATTCGAAACGGGACGCCTCCGTGTGGGGACTTATGGTCCCGATTCAGTGATGGTCACGCAGGAAACCACGCTCGACGGAGGTTCCGCGACAATTGAACTCATTCTCGGCCCCCGTCGTCACCGCGTAGAACTTCGTTACCCGGCCTACGGTGCGCCGCAAGCACTTAGGGATTGGGTGCACGAATTTCGCGGATTGGTGAAGAAGTATGCAGGCTGGGCACTGCACTAGCCTAACCAGTGCTTGAAGCAGACGGTCGCGCCCGTCATGTCGCTTGCTGGCGCAAGCGCTGTGCCGGCCGCGCCCGCTGCTGAAGCGCGGCGTCCGGCCAAGAGGTGAATCCTGGACTTGGCTGGAGGTGAAGCATGTCAAGATATATGCTCGTTGTAGTGGGTATGGCAATGCTTGCCTGCGGTGGCTGCAGCCGTCGCCAGCTGGTTGACGTAACGGCCGAGGCCTATCGTCGGGCGGGATGAGATTCGAAAGTGGTTTGAAATGGCTCTCCAGGCACCCAACTTAATCTACTCATTTATACCTGCGGTGATCGAGGTAGCGGTGAGTGGCGACTTGGCGTACGACCGTGGCACATATGAACTCAGCATGGACACGCCGCAAGGCCGAATCAGCGATCATGGCAAGTACATGGCGGTGTGGAAGAAGACAGCCGAGGGATGGAAGGTGGTCGCAGACATCATGAACAGCGACCTCCCAGCGCCAGCCACTGAGCCTGGAACGTAAGACGGCATCGATTTTCTCGTCATTCTGGTCGCTGCGGCCGGCTGTAGCCGGTCGCCGAGTCGTCCGGTTGTCGCCGATGGGCCTGATGCGCAGGCGGTGACGAATCTCGTGGCCGAGTTCGACCGGTGCGCCAGGGAACAGGATCTGGAGACGTTTCTGACGTATTGCGCAGACGATGTCGTTTCGCTGGCCCCGAATGAGCCTGCCATCGTCGGCAAGGACGCCATGCGGGAGTTCTACCGCGGTCTCTACGATGTCTTCGAAATGCGAATGACGCACCACCCCGGAGAGCCCCACGTGTATGGGAACCTTCTCATTGCATCGTGGCAATGCCACGGGGACGATGACGCCGAAGGCGGGCGGGGATCCCATGAGCTTCGACAACAAGTACGTGTTCATCCTGCTGCGCGCAGATGATGGTTCACTGAGCGTTTGGCGGGCTGCTTTCAACGCTGGCGCCCTGCCGCCTACGTAGGCGGCAACTCCAGGGAGGCCCCATGCACTATCTGCTCTTCTATGATGTCACGGCCGACTATCTGACGCGGCGGGCTGAATTCCGGGAGGAGCATCTCGGGCTGGCCTGGCAGGCGCAGGCCCGGGGCGAGCTCATCCTGGGCGGGGCCCTGGCCGATCCGGTCGACACCGCGATCCTGCTGTTCGAGGGCGAGTCGCCGGCGGTCGTGGAGCAGTTCGTGGCGGCCGATCCGTACGTGAAGAACGGACTGATCGCGCGCTGGCGCATCCGACCGTGGACCACGGTTGTCGGCGAGGCGGCGACGGCGCCGGTCAGGCCGGGGCAGTCCGGCCGTCAATAGCGGCGGCCAGGGCGCGCAGCCGTCCGGGCGATGTCCGCGCTGGAGTTGGCGCGGGCCGTCTTGTCGCTCCGCTCACTTCCCGCCCGTTACCGGCGCCTTGTCCGCCAGACCAAGTTTCTTCAGTTTCGGCGCGATCACGTACTGGCAGTACCCCGCGTTCCTGTTCCGCTCGTAGTACTGCCGGTGGTAGTCCTCCGCCGGGTAGAACTTCGTCAACGGGACGATCTCGGTGACGATCGGCTTGTCGAACGCGGCCTGGGCCGCCGCGCGCGACATTTCGGCGGCCTGTTTCTGGGCGTCGTCGATGCAGAAGATGGCCGAGCGGTACTGCGTGCCGCTGTCGGCGCCCTGGCGGTTGAGCGTGGTCGGGTCGTGGCTGCGCCAGAAGGTTTCGAGGATCTGCGCGAACGACACGCGGGCGGGGTCGAACTCGATGCGCGCCACCTCGGCGTGGCCGGTCTCGCCGGTGCAGACCTGCTTGTAGGCGGGATTGGCGGTATGTCCACCGGTGTAGCCTGGCTGGACTGAGATCACGCCGTCGAGGCGCAGGAAAATCGCCTCCACGCACCAGAAGCAGCCGGCGCCGAGCACGGCGGTTTCGCTCCTTTGATCCTGCGGGGTGTCCATGGTGCGGCCCTCTTCCGTTATGAATGCCGTCGCCAGCGCCAGGGCGGTGATCGCGGCGATTACCGGTTTTTGCATGTCGTGCCTCCAGGTCAAGGGGGGCGGCTGGATGTCGACAAGATAGACCCCGTTTCCGCGGCCGCCCGCGGCGCCATCGATTCCGCTGGTGGATGGCGCGCGCGGCGGCTACGATCGTCAGGCGACAGGCCTCGGATCTGAGGCCGCACATTCGCCTGATCCCTCTCGCCTGGGACTGTTGCGACCCCCGCAGAGTCCGTACGCGGTTTTCAACGCGTGCGGCGCGGGGCAGTCATTTGCGCGGGGGGACCGACGCGTGGCGAAAGTGAGCCTGATCAGCCTCGACCTCGAGACCTGTGATCTGCTGCTGTCCGCGGAGCCGGAACCCCTGGCGGAGCGGCACGGCGCCACGATCGGGCGCGAACGTCAGATGTTGCGCACGATCGCCGGCGCCACCCGCGAGCCGTTGGCGAAGGGGCTGGCCACGCCTCGCTGGTGGGGATACCTGACCCTGGATGCGAAGAGCCGGAATGTCGTGGGGGCGTGCGGCTTCAAGGGGGCGCCGAACGCGCGCGGAGAGGTCGAGATCGTCTGCCTGACCCTGCCGAGCCGCCAGAGGAAGGGTTATGCCACCGCCATGACCGAGTCGCTGCTCGGCCTGGCCTGGGCGGACCCGGTCGTGCGCCGGGTCGTCGCCTGCACGCGGCCTGAGCGTGATGCCACGACGCACCTGCTGGAGAAGAACGGTTTCGCGTTCGACGAGCAGGGGGTCGATCCGCAGGGGGCGGAGTACTGGCGCTGGGCGGCGATGCGGCCGGGGGTGAAGCCCGCGCAGATCTGACCCCGGGACGGGACACCGCAGGAGCGCGCGGCGCGCGCCGTAAAAAACGCACGCGCCGGGCGATCATCGCCCGGCGCGTGTTCAGGAAACACCTTACAAAACTGCTCAGGAGCGGCCCGGCCCCTTGCCGACGCCGACCTTCGGATCGGCTGCGCTCCAGATGACGGTGCGCGCTCCCTCGCCCCGCGGGGCGTTCGGTGGCGACGGCCGCAGCGCCACGCCGGACTGGGCCAGGAAGCCCCGCGCGGTCCGGATGCCGCTCAGCAGCACGCGCTGTCCGGCGACCGGCCCGCCCGGGCGGCTTTTCTCGCCCGCCCCGACTACCTGAAAGCCCTCTCGGAACAGCAGGCGTTGGCGGTCGAGTTTCCAGCCGGTGGCGTCGCGCGAGAGCGTGCCGATGAGGAACTCCATCCGCGGGGCGTGACGCAGCGGCATCGCCTTCTCGGCGCCGCGCTTCACCCGAGGTGTCTTCGACTTCCGCCCGGCTTGCGCCTCGCCGGGCAGGCTGATCAGCAGCGTCAGCAGCGCGACCATCAGGCCGGTCGACATCTGCAGGCCCGGCCACCGGCGGCACGGCCCTTCCCTGAATCGTTTCATATTTCCTCCTGCACGACGCGCGCGGTGCACGGCGGTGCGGGTCAAGGTTCTAGTCATCGTCGTCCTCCTCCTCGCCGTCCTCCTCGCGGTCATTCTCCACGGTCGGGCTCGAGGTGTCCTCGAAGTTTTCCCGCCAGGAGCGCACGGTGATGCGGGAGAGCGGGACGCCGATTTCGGCGGTCGTGATGGTGGCGTCGCTCGACTGGACGATCAGCTGTTCGTTGGCCAGATCGACGACCGGGCGCGAGGCGATGCCCTCGCCCAGGTCCTCGTCCCGGTCGAGGGTTTCGCCGTCTTCGTTCTCGGGGGCGCCGCCGTCGAGCAGGTCGAGGCGGTAGAGCCAGGACTGGCCGCCGTAGGTGCACGGAACGTTGGCGGGGCAGAAGGAGGTGAAGTAGACCGCGCCGGCCAGGACCACTGCCCGCTCCGTAACCCGTTCGCCGGCAGCGTGCCAGAGGTCCACGTACCAGCCGTCGGATGTCGGCGCCGTGTCGGTGCCGGCGGTACGGTCCTCAAGGTCGGAGCGCGTGAGCGTGGCGCCGTCTCGCGCGTCCCGCACGCAGTAGAAACTGTGCTGCTCGAAATCGAAGACGTCCTGGTCGTCGAGATAGAGGCCGGTGCCGAAACAGAGGCTCAGGTAGCCGTCTTCTCCGTAGGCCACCGCCGGCTGGACCGTGATGGGACGCGGGCTGGTGAACAGCGCGCTGAGGCCCCAGGTCGCCGGGTCGGGATCGTCGCCCGGCACGAGTCGCCAGAGGGTTCCGAACAGGTCGCCGCAGTAGACGACGTCGGCATCTCCGTCGAAATCGAGGTCGGCCGCCTGCGGGGCGGTGATCTTGTTCCACTCGCCGTTCTGCTCCGAAAGGAGCACGGAACCCTCTACGGCGCCGGTCTGCAGGTTGATGGCGTGCAGGTAGCCGCGGCCGGTGGTCTCGTCCAGACCGGAGCCGACGAGCACTAGTGGCTCGCCATTGACGCGCGCGTAGAGCGGATCGGAGGCGAAGCTGACGCTGTCGGGCAGGGAGGCCTGCCAGAGCAGGCTCGGCACCGCAGGATCGGTCACGTCCATCGCGAAGTATTCGTGACTGCCCTGGCGTCCGCCGCCGATCAGGACCGTGCGCCAGCCGCTGTCGAGCTCGGCGTCGACAACGGTCGGCGAGAGGTCGCAGCTGTAGGTGTGGCAGTAGTCCTCGTCGGCTATGACCGGCAGCTTGGGCAGGGCGAATGTGGGAATGAAGGCCCACGCCTCCACGCCGGATTCGGCATTGAACGAGTGCAGCATGCCGTCGTTCGCCGCCACGTAGACCATGCGTGCGCGGTCGCGGGTGGCGGCCAGGTAGGCCTGGAAATCCTCGTCCACCAGATAGCGACGCGGCGGCCCCACCACGACGGGGGCGGCGTGGACAATGTCGCCCAGGACATACCCCTCGCGGTCGCGCAGGCCGGTTACCGACTCGCCGCGCGTCCAGTTGATCACGGCCGCCGCCACCGCATCGCTGGCCACGCCGAGGGTGGCGCGCAGGGCGGCGGCCTGCGTGTCCACGAATGGGATGACGCTGCCGCCGACGGCGGTGGTGATGGTCCGGTCGTCCGGATCACGGTTCGCCAACAGTCGTCCCGCCTCCCAGACCGGATCGCTGGACACCGTGACGGGCATGCGGAATTTCTCGAGATAGCCGGTCCATTTCACCGGCAGGAACTTGGCGCGGAAGAGGTAGTCCTCGTCGCTGCGCTCGCTCGATACCACCGCCACCGCGGCGCCGGCCGAGATCCGCTCGATGATGTCGAGCATGACCCGCTCCATGCTCATCCACAACTGGGTGGCCGTCTCGGCCAGCAGATAGAGACCGTCGCCGTTGTCGGCGGTCTGGCCGAGGATGTCGATGTCGAGCCCATACCCGATGACGTAGGTGATGACGTTCTGGCCTTCGAGCCCCGATTCCCCGACCGTGCCCATGTCGGGGCGCAGGTCGGTGTGGCGCATCCAGTAGGCGACATCGTCCATGTGGTCGCTGCAGGCGAAGTAGAGCGCGTTCCAGGAGGGCGCGCCGAGAGATTCACAACTGCCGGGGTCGACACCGTCGCCGTCGGCATCCCACAGGTAGCGGCTGACGTCGAGATCATGCGTGGGGAAGCCGTCGGTGAGGACGATGAGGAAGTTGTACTGGCACTCGGCCTGGATCGGCGCGTCGGCGCCGGTGCTCGAGTAATAGTTGAGGATGTCCTCCATGGTCTCGGCGATCGGCGTGTTCGTGTAACAGGCGATGCTGTCGAGGGCCGCCAGGATCGTGGGCAGGTCGCTGCCGCACGGGGCGATGATCTGCCCGCCGGGGTCGTTCTCGTTGTAGTTGAAGCGGGAGAGCCCGAAGCGGACGTTCGTCTGGTTCAGCACGACGCCCGCCACGACCGACTTGGCGACCTGCACGCGCGTCAGGCGCGGCAGAGTGAGGCGCTGGGCGTCGGAGGCGGAGAAGTAGATCCAGTTCAGGTAGTTGCCCTGGTAGCGGCCGGGCTGTCCATGAACGGAATTGATGAGCCAGGCGGAGGGCGTGGCCGGCCAGGCGTTGCTGAAGTTTTTGGGCGAATACATGCCCGCGACCGCGACATAGTAGGTGTCGAGCTCGTTGAAGCGGCCCGGATATCTGATGTCGGGGTCGTAGTCGTCGTGGAATACCGGCTCGTTCATCGACTCCGAGTTGTCGAACATGAGCATCACGTTCGGTGGCAGGTTCGTCTGCTTCACGAACGTCGGCACCTGGCACTCCTGGGCGGTCGCCGTCATGGGCGCGGCGATCGCGGCCGCGATAAACAGCGCGACGACCATCGCGCGCACCGTCAGGTTCCTGGCCATCTGGATCTCCCTCCTCGTCATCCCCCACTCTTTCCGGCCTGACACGGACGAACGGCACCTGGATGCGACTGATTTCGCGATGCCGCGCTCCGGTTTCAGTACCCCTCCTGATAGAACAGTCGGCTGATCACGAGCGCCACATCGCTGCGCCCCTGGCGCGACGACGCGCCGGTGGCGTCCACGGAGTAATCGTAGTCGAGGTATTCGATTCCCCAGCCCGGCTTGGGCCGCTGCCCGATGTACCGGCAGGAGTAGGAGTACTGCTGGCTGCCCTCGAGGGCGGTCGGGGCCACGGAGTTGACGACCTGGGTCTCGGTGTCGATCATCAGCGGCGGGTCCTCGGACAGTCGCAGGAAGTTGATGGCGCACTCCCCGCCGGCGTCGGCGGAGCAAAGGGCGCGCGCGTGGACGGATTCCGCGAAGGTGCAGCGCTTCTCGCTCTTGGCGAGCAGCCCGGCCCCGAGACCGATGATGGTCAGGACCAGGATGATCAACAGGGCCGAGACGAGAGCAAAACCTTCCCGGTGGCCTTCCGCCGGCTGGGGGCGAGGTGCATGTGACATAAGACCTCCAGCCACTCCGGAGGGAACGGGATTCCCCGGTCCCGGAAGCAGCAAAGCGCCCGGCGCGCCGATCGGCAAGCCGACCGGCGATCAGGGGCGAGAGGCTGATCAACGGCGAGGATCCTGACGAGGTTGCCGTGTGTCCAGCAAAGCGCGTGCCGCAGCCCCCGAGGCCCGGGGGGGCCCAGGAACGGCCCCAGGGGGGGGTGTGAGATGTCCTGGCAGGCGACCGGCGGGCAAACTACGATGGTGGATGCGTTCCGTGCAATTTCACAGGCAGTTCGTGGGATATTTTCGGCACGTCCTCTGCTAAAATTATGAAGAATGTCCGTTATTCGACCTCGCACCATAAATCACCAAGGAGCGCGGCATGACCTCGCGAGCCGCCATCGATGAATTCCTGGCCCTGGAAACGCTGGCCCTTGTCGGGGTGTCGCGCAAAGGGAAGAGCTTCGGCAATACCGTCCTGAAGACGCTGCGGCGCCGGGGGCGCGAAGTGCTGCTGGTGCATCCGGTGGCGCGGGACATCGACGGGGTGCCATGCTTCCGCGCCGTGGCCGACCTGCCGGCGCGCGTGGGAGGTCTCGTCCTCGTGGTGCCGCCGGCTCAGACGGAGAAGCTGGTCATCGAGGCTGCCGCGGCGGGGATCCGCAGGATCTGGATGCAGCAGGGGGCCGACTCGCCTACGGCGCTGGCTTTCTGCGTCGCGCACGGCGTGTCGACCATCCGCGGCGAGTGCATCCTGATGTTCGCCGAACCGGTCGGCCGCATTCACCGGTTGCACCGCACGATCAGAGGGCTGCTGGGGAGGATGCCGAAGTGACAGGCGGGCCCACTCCGCCGCCGCGCGACCGCTGCCGCGGCGCTCTGCTCGGCCTGGCGTGCGGTGACGCGGTCGGCACGGCGGTGGAGTTCAGGCCGCGCGGGTCGTTTCCGCCGGTGACCGACCTGGCCGGCGGTGGTCCTTTCCGGCTCGCGCCGGGCCAGTGGACCGACGATACCGCCATGGCGCTCTGTCTCGCCGCGAGCCTGGTCGAGACCGGCGGCAACGATCCGGTCGACCAGTTGCGCCGCTATTTGCGCTGGTACCGCGACGGCGAAATGAGCTGTACGGGGACCTGCTTCGACTGCGGCAGCACCGTGAAGCAGTCGCTGGATCGTTTCGCCCTGACCGGTGAGCCGTTCTGCGGTTCCAGCGATCCGCATTCGGCCGGCAACGGCTCGCTCATGCGCCTGGCTCCGGTCCCGCTTTTCTTCGCGCGTGATCCGCGGCGCGCGATCGAGGCGGCCGCGGACAGCTCCCGCACGACCCACGCCGCCGCCACCGCCGTGGATGCCTGCCGTTTCTTTGCCGGGCTGATCCTGGGCGCGCTGGGGGGCGCTTCCCGCGAGGATCTGCTCGCGTCCGACTTCGCGCCATATTCCGGCTGTTGGGCCGAGGCGCCACTGCATCCGGAGATCGCGGAGATCGCGGCCGGCTCCTACAAGCGCCGCGAGCCGCCGGAGATCAGGGGTTCCGGTTTCGTGGTGCGCTCGCTCGAGGCGGCGCTCTGGGCGTTCGCCCGGGCCGACTCGTTCCGCGACGGCTGTCTGCTGGCCGTGAACCTGGGCGACGACGCCGACACGACGGCGGCCGTTTACGGCCAGCTGGCCGGCGCGTTCTTCGGGGAGGCGGGCCTGCCCGAGACGTGGCTGGCGCGCCTGGCGTGGCGCGACCGGATCACGGATCTGGCCGATCGTCTGTGCGCGGGGTAGGATGCGGGCCCAGCCCCGCCACCCGAAGGCAGGTGCCGATGATTCTCCGCGCCGACGTCCACCGCATCCGCAGCGAGCGCGCCGCGCGTTTCCGCTTCGCGTGGCCGCTCCTGCTGTCGGGACTCCTGTGCTGCGGCGGCTGCCTGACGTTCTCTTCCTTCCAGACCGCGCGGATCCCCGAAGCGGACCGGCCGGAAGTGACCGCCGCCGTCACGCGCAGCGATTTCCGCGATGACGACGACAGATCGGGGTGGTCGATGCTGGAGTTCCGGCGCCGGTCTCAGCTGGGCCGGTCGGACCGTCTGGAGGGGCACATCAAGCTGTCCTTCCTGCGCCCCGATGACGGGGGTCTCGGCGGCGTGCTCGGCGGTGGCTTCAAGGCCGCGATCCTGCGCGACCGCCTGGCCGTCGGGCTGCCGGTGAGCTGGTACATCGGCGACACCGGCTTCCGGTTCCTGCAGCTCCACCCCGGCGTGATCGCCACGCTGCCCATCGTCCCGGGGCTCGACCTCAACGGGGACTTCGAGGTGTACGTCCTTGCCGGCGGCGGGATGCGGCCGCTGCACGCGCATCATCTGAGCCTGGCCATCGGCCCGGCCGACCACCGCTGGGCCGTGCGGCCCGAGATCGGCTGGCTGGGTTGGGATGATGGCTACGGCCGCGAGACTTCGGTCCAGTTCGGCCTGGCCGTGGAATTCCACGAGCGGCGCGGGGCGGCGTCCGGCCGCACGGGGGGCGGGGCGCGGGGGGTGTTCTAGGGCGGATCGCGGAGAGGTGCGGTTCCTGCTCCGGGCGTCTCCTGCCGGCAACGCGGGGATCCGCGCTCGATCAGGATTCCGCCCTTTCCGGCCAAGGGGGTCGGTTCCGGTGGTGTGGTCCCATTGTTGCATGCTGTTGAGTCCTGCGATCCGCGGCGTTGCCTGATTGCACCTCCTCGCGCCGCCCATTGACTTCCGTTACCTCCCAAGGTAGCATTTCATTGGTCAGGATCCGTCGCGCGGGTTTCGTCTTCGTGGCCTGGCGGGGGGACCACACCCCCCGACACGTTCACGTGTATCGCGAAGGGAAGCTCGTGTTGAAATGGGATCTCGAAGAGGAGAAGGCGATGCGAGGCACGGCCTCGCGGGAAATCATGACGATCATCGCCATGCTCGAGTCCGAGGGACGGCCATGAAGATCAGGCGCGTCGTTCCAAACAACCGGCGGAAGGCTTTCGAAGTGCGGACCTTCCGGTGCGCCTACTGGTACCCCTACGCCCGGCTCGACATCGGGCCATCGGAGGGTGACCCGGTCGTGGTCGCGACGGTGGATGCCGAGCTCGGGAACGAGGGATTTACCTATGCGCTCGCGTCTGGACGCGGTGACACCGTGCACATCGAACAGGTCCTGGACTACAATCGGGACCCCGGCTACCTGCGCGACATGCTGCTGTACGGGTTGACGATCGAGGCGCAGAGGCGGCTCGCCGACAGTGCGCTGAGCCGGCGCGAACTGATCCGTCGCATGCGAACCTCGGCAACGCAGTTCTATCGCCTGCTCGACCAGACCAACTACCGCAAGTCGGTCGACCAGATGCTTGCGCTGCTGCAGGCGCTCGACTGCGAGGTGGATCTCGTGGTGAGGGACAGGACGGCATGATTGTCTGCTGCCGGGTCCGGCCGGCCGCCGCCGCGTGTCTGCGCGCGGCCGCTCTGGCGCCGAGCCGGGAGTTGTTGGCGGAAGCCATCCTGGTGTTCAGGAGGACCGACTGATGCGCGCGATTTTCGTGTTGTCGATGGTCCTGGCAGTCGTTCTTGTGGGATCGGCGCGAGCCATCGATCCCGATCCGCGTCATGTTCGCCCCTACCGAGTGCTGCGCGAGGAATCGGTGGGGCAGGTCGATGGGCGAAGCGCGAGACGGTGGATCATCGCGTCCGACGCGGGCACTCGCGACGAATTCGCGCACACCGCCATGCAGGCGTTGCTTGATTTGCATCGGCAATTCGGAGCCGACCACACAGGCGTCAGGCTCGTGGCGAGCGAGGCCCTGGAGCGCGCGGGCATCAACTACGCCAGCGCGTCGTATGCGGCCGACTCTTTGGGCAGCAAGGGTTTCCACAACGGGGTCGACACCCGCTTTCGCTATGTCTGGTTCGTGCGGGCCGCAGAGTACCCCCTTTCACCGCGCGAGGTTCGGATCGCCGAATTGTGGCCCGTCCTCCGGCCCAGATTTCCTTCGAAGCAACCCTGGAGTTCGCTCGGCTATGATCGCGAAGGGCTGATCCGGGCCGTTGCGGATTCACTGGGAATCGAGCGGGAAGTGATCAAGGCACCATATCTTTTCACGCCGCTCTACTACGACGACATCCGCGAAGGCAGACCCCTCGACATTCGCTAGCGGGTTGGCCGGCGCGGTCGCGGCGTCGGGCCGTGTCCGTGCACCGGGACAAGACAACCGGGCCCCTCGTGGGGCCCGGTTGCCCTTCGCCTCTCACTTCGGTGTGCGACAGCCGCTACAGCTTGTCCGCCACCGCCTTCGCCATGTCCATGGTGCCGGCGGTGCCGCCCATGTCGTAGGTGCGGACCTTGCCCTCCTTCAGCACGGAGGCGACGGCGGCTTCGAGGCGCTCGCCCAGCGCCTTCTCGCCGAGGAAGTCGAACATCATCTTGACCGACAGGATCGTGGCCAGCGGGTTGGCGCGGTACTGGCCGGCGTACTTCGGGGCCGAGCCGTGCGTAGGCTCGAAGACGGCCACCTTCTCGCCGATGTTGCCCGAGCAGCCGAAGCCGAGGCCGCCGACCATCTGTGCGCAGAGGTCGGAGATGACGTCGCCGTAGAGGTTCGGGGCGACGAGGACGTCGTAGTTGAACGGGTTCTTGAGCAGCCACATCGTCATGGCGTCGATGTTGGCGTCGTCGACCTGGATGCCGGGAAACTCCTTCGCCACGGCCTTGCCGATCTCCAGGAACATGCCGTCGGTGGCGCGCACGACGTTCGCCTTGTGGACGATCGTGACCTTCTTGCGGCCGTGCTGCTTCGCGAACTCGAATGCGGCGCGGATGATCCGTTCACTGCCCTTGCGGGTGTTGATTTTGCACGAGATCGCATAGGCGTCGCCGGGCAGCCTGGCGAACGGCGCGAAGTTTTTCGACAGGCTGTTGAGCGTGTCGCGCAGCGCGTCGGGCACCGGGCTGAACTCGACGCCGGCGTACAGGTCCTCGGTGTTCTCGCGGAAGACGACCAGATCGAGGCCTTCCTTGAAGTTGAGCGGGTTGCCGGGGTAGCCCTTGCAGGGGCGGTGGCAGACGTACAGGTCGAACTGCTGGCGCATGCGGACGATCGGCGAGCGGTAGACCAGGCCCTTGCCGCGCAACTCCGGCGCGAGCTCTGCCTCGGCGGCCTTGACCGGCTTCGAGGTGATGGCGCCGAAGACCGCGGCGTCGACTTTACCGAGCATTTCTACGGTGCGGACGGGGAAGGCGTCGCCCTCCCTGCACCAGAACTCCCAGCCGATGTCCCCGTGCACGTACTCCGCGTCGAAGCGCATCCTGTCGAGGACGAGGCGCGCGGCCTCCATCACGTCGATGCCGATGCCGTCGCCCGGCATCCATCCGATCCGATACTTCGCCATGGTCGCCATCCTCCTCGAGCGGTGGTCAACAATACGGCGCGGTCGCTCTGTGACCGAAATCGCCGTGAATCGTGCAGGCCGGGATCGATGCTCCAGCAGGGGTCATGAGGGTCAAAGATAGGGGGCGCCGACCGGAAATCCAACCGCAAGGGGGGGCGGCGAGCAATTGCAGCTCACCGCGTCGACAACGCACCCGCGTCCGGAGAGGCGATCGCTTCCTCCAGGGCCCGGAGCATCTCCCGGGTAGCCGGCGCGCGCGCCTGGCGGCGGTTCTGCTGGTCGAGCTGGAAGGTCACCGACAGGGCTCCGATCACGAACGCGAGGGGCACCAGGAAGGGGACAAACCGCCTGATGCGGTGACGCGCCAGCAGATCGGAGCAGCCGACGGCGCCTGCGGCGAGGACGACGCAGAATCCGAGCGCCACCAGGTAGAGGTCGCGCAGGTTGAGCCACTGGCCGCGGACATCGATGCCGGTGAACGGCAGCAGCGTGATGCAGGTCCAGGTGATGAAGAAGCGGATCGACGGGCTGCCGAACACCAAGCCGAAAAAGCCGAACGAGACGATGGCGATGGCGAGGAAAAAACGGACCACAACGCGCGCCTCGTACAGCGCGTACACGAAGGAGTCCGTGCGTTGAAGCAGGGGGCTGTGCTGCAGAGGGAACAGCATCAGCGTCAGGTAACGGAAGAAGTTCTTGATTGAAATCCAGGTGAAGTGCAGGGGTCCGCCGCCGGAGGAGAAGTCGATCTGCGGCGGTCGGCCGAAGCGATGTTGCGCGGCGAAGAACAGCGCGCTGATCGCGATCAGGATCAGCAGGTCTGGCGACAGGACCGAGCGCAGCCCGCGCGCCCGGCGGAAGAAATACTTGTAGGCGAATAGGCACCCCAGCAGCGAGAGCGTGGCCTGGGCGGTCAGGCCGGCCACGGCGTACAGGCCGAGCGCGCCCCAGAACCAGCGCGAGCGCACGCAGCCGCCGTGACGGAAGTCATTGCGGATCATGCAGTAGAGAACCAGCAGGTACAGATGCGCCAGAACCAGCGCCTCGTGGCTCGACAGCGACAGCAGCACCTTGCCATAGCTGCCCACCGTGAAGGCGAACAGGAGCGAAGCCAGCACTGCCAGCCGTCGGCGCGGAAATAGCAGGTTCACGAGCAGGTAGACGAGGAAGCTGTTGAGCGCGTGCACCAGCAGGCTGACCAGGTGATAGCCGAACGAATCAAGCCCGAACAGGCGATACTGGGCCAGAAACAGGAGCTGCAGCAGCGGCTGGCTGACCAGATTGCCCCCGTGCCGGAACATTACGCCGGGATCGCGGGACAGCAGATCCGCATCGTGCAGGATCTCGAACGAGAGCGGATCCCAGAGGGGCGCCGAGAGGATGCCGCCGAACGCCACGTAGACCACGGCCATCAGCAGTATCAGGATCGGCAGGTGTGCTTGGAGACTCTTGTTGCTCACGGCTCTCCTGCCGAGCGGGGCGAGGGGGTGGGCGTGACTTCGCGCAAGCTGCATCACGGCCCCGAGTGCACCAGGAATGAGAATAGCAGATATTCCATATTCACGGCAAGTTGACGTCCCGAGAGCGCGGCGCCTCTCCTGATCGCCGGGGGCGACGGAGGCGTCCGGCAATGCTATGTTGTGGCGCGAGGTGGCGATGACCGACCAGGCGACACGCAGGGAATCGGCGGACCCCGGGTGGGCTTCGCGGGGCGCCTTGAAGCTGGACGCGGCACTCGCCCGCTTCGGGATCGACCCGGCGGGGCGGATCTGCGCCGATCTCGGCTGCAGCACCGGTGGCTTCACTGACGTGCTGTTGCGCCGCGGCGCGGCACGGGTGCACGCCGTGGACACCGGCTATGGGGTGCTCGCCTGGCGGTTGCGGTCCGATCCGCGCGTGGTCGTGCATGAACGGACGAACGCGCTGTATGCGGCGCTGCCGGAGCCGTGCGGTCTCGTCGTGGTGGACGTCGGCTGGACGCGACAGGAGCGGATCGTACCGCGGGCGCTGGGGTTGCTCGGGCCGGGCGGTGAGGTCGTTTCGCTGCTCAAACCGCACTACGAGGCGCCGCCCGACTGGCTGGAGGGGGGGGTATTGCCGGCCTCCCGGGTAGCCGAGGTGCTGGCCGCCGTGTTGGAGCAGTTGGGCAGTCTGGCGCCTCCGTGCCGGGTCTTGGCGACCATGCCTTCACCGGTTCCGGGAGGCAAGGGGGGTAACGTCGAGGTGTTGCTGCACCTGCGGGCGGAGGGGGATGAAGGCCGCTAATTGGGCTCCCCTGGCGGGGTGCGACGGAGGCTGGAGACGGGGGGGGCGCGGGGGAGCCGCGGACCGAATTCTGGAGATTGCTACGGCGGCAATGGATCCACGCACAAATCGCAATATCATGTGTCGGGCGCTCCGGCGCCGCATCCCATCTTCAGCCCGCGGAGTTTGACATGTCGTTCAAGGGTCGCTGCGGCTTTGCCGCCGCCGGACTGTGGCTGATCGTTGCGGTCGGTATCGCCTTCGCCCAGGAAGCTCCCGTCAGGGGTCCCGGCCCGTACAGCATCACCATTTTCCACACCAACGACACGCACGGCGGTTTCGTGCCGGAACCGGCTCAGTGGCGCGACGACAAGGCGCCGGTGGGGGGCATTGTGGCGCTCGCGGCCCACCTCGCGCGCGAGCGGCAGGTGGGGCCGCCGTCGCTGCTGCTCGACGCCGGCGACTTCATGACCGGCAATATCCTGTGCGACCTCGCCGAAAACGGGGTCATGGGGGCGGCCTGGCAGGATCTGCGCAATCTCGTCGGCTACGATGTCGGTGTCGTCGGCAACCACGAGTTCGACCAGGGGTGCGACAATGCGCTCGCGCTCGTGGCGCTCGCCGCCGGCGCGAACTATCGCATCATCGCGGCGGATATCCTCGACGAGCGGGGCCAGCCACTGTTCGCCACCGGACCGGTGGTGATCACGCGTGGCGATCTGCGCGTCGGTGTCATCGGGGTGTCGTGCAAGACGCTGTTCGACGTGACCTCGCCGGTGCGGACCGGCGGACTGTCACTGCGCGACCAGGAGATGGTCGTGCGCGAACAGCTGACCGACCTGCTGCCGCGCACCGACCTGCAGGTGCTGATCAGCCACTCCGGCCTGCCGTCCGACGAGGCGCTGGCGGAACGGCTGGCCGGATCCGGGCTCGACGTGATCGTAGGCGGCCACTCGCACACCCGATTGAAGGAGCCGAAGCTCGCGGGGGGCATCCTCATCGTGCAGGCCGGGTCGGGCCTGAAAAACCTCGGCCGGCTCGACCTTCTGGTGAAGGGCGGCCGGGTCGTGCAGTACGATGGCCGCCTGATCGAATTGACGACCGACGATTCCGCCGGCGCGCCGCCGGAGCTGGTCGCACTGACCGAGCGCCACGCGCGACGCATCGACGCGGAGTTCGGGCGGACGATCGCCACGCTCGTCACCCCGTGGTCGCGGCGGGGCGCAGGCGGCAGCAACATCGGCAACTGGATCACCGACGCGCTGCGTGCGCGCGCCGGCGCGGAAGTGGCGTTCCTCAACTCCGGCAGCATCCGCAAGGACCTGCCCGCCGGTCCGATCCGCCTGCTCGACGTGAAGGAGATCCTGCCGTTCGCCAACACGCTGGTCACCTGGGACCTGACCGGCCGGGAGTTGCTGGGCATCGCCGAATACAACGCGAAGTCGGCCGGCGGCCGCGACGGCGGCCTGCAGATGTCGGGACTCACCTACGGCTGGCGCCGGGTGGGCGACCATATCGAGGTGGAGGATGTGCGCGTGGGGGGCAGGCCGGTGCGGGCGGATCGGGTCTACAAGGCCGCGGCCGCGGATTATGTCTGCCTGCAGGCGAAGGAGTACTTCGGCTTCGCGCCGCCGCAGACGACCTACGTCGGCGTCGGCGTGACTGACGCCGTTGTCGAGGCGATCCGCCAGGCGGGGCGGATCGACACGCGCCCGGAGGCGCGGGTTCGCCAACTGGATCGCCCCGCGCCGCGGCCACGCGACCGGTCGCGGTGATCGGGGAGCTGCAACCGGGTTTTTACGGCCCGTCCTTCACGGTGGGGATCGTGCTAGAATGACCATGCACGCGCGCCCGCTCCGGACGCCGCGCTCCCTGGAGGGAACCATGACGATGGATGCCGTTCAACCCCAGCCCCTGCCCCCGCCGATTCCCGGCCCGTGCGGCGAGGGGGCGTTGCCCCTGCTGCTCCGTTTCGTCGATCGCGTCAGGCCCGGCGGCCGCGTGCTGGAAATCGGCGCCGACCACGGCGAGCGGGCGCTGCTCCTGGCACGCCGCGGCTGGCTGGTGACGGCTATCGAGGCGGCCCCCGAGGCGCTGGAGCGTTTGCGCGAGACCGCCGCACGCGAGAAGCTGACGCTCGAACTTCCGGACGGCGACGTCTTCAACTGCGCACTCGAGGGACCGTTCGACGCGGTGCTCGCCTTCGATCGCCTGCAGAGTCTCTCCCGCCGCGAAGGCGCCAGCCTGCTCTACCTCGCGATGGGGTGGCTTCCGCCGGGCGGCCTGCTGTTCCTCAGTTCGATCCATGTGGACGATCCTGCCTACGACACCTGCCGCGATCAATGGGAGCGGATCGGGCTGCACTCGTATCGTAGCCCGGGCGGGTTGGTGCGCACGTTCCTGGCGCGGCACGAAATCCTCGACCTGCTGATCGGCTGGGACGTGCTGCACCACTGCGAGGCTGCGGGCCCCAGGCACGTGCACGGCGCCGCAGCGCCGGAAAGGCACGGCGTGGTCGAGGTGGTGGCGCGCAAGACGGACGAGATCGCGCGCTGAGCGCTCACGCCAGCCCCGTTTCCACCCGCAGGATCCCCGCCAGACGCCGGTACTGCTCCAGTGTGTTGTAGGCCTGCGCAGCCACGCGCAGCACGCGCCGCGGCGGCTGCGGCCACGAGTAGACCGGACAGACGATGCCGTGGACATCCTCGAGCCGGACGGAGAATGGGTCGTGGAACATGGGGGGGGGCGGCGGCGCGTCGATGTCGGGCAGAGACACGGCGGCGAGGGTGCCGATCATCCCGTCCGGGGATGGCGTCGGCATGCCCAGCGCCTCACACAGGGCGCGGCGCGCGGCTAGCGCGAGTGCGCGATTGCGCGCCATCAGGTCGGGCCAGCCGCCCGGCAGCAGCGCGCCCAGGCAGCGGATCGCCGCCGGCACGCACAGGTACGGGGTCGGATCGTCGGTGCCGACCCAGTCGAACTCGATCCGGAAGCGAGAGCGGTCGGTGCGGGGCGAGTTGGCCCCATGGCTGATGACCGGCGGGCGGATCGCCTCCTGGCGGTCACGCCGCACATAAAGGAACCCGGCTCCCTTCGGTGCGCAGAGCCACTTGTGGCAGTTGCCCGCATAGTACGGCGCCCCCAGCCGGTGCAGATCGAGCGGCAGCATGCCCGGCCCATGCGCGCCGTCGACCAGCAGGTCGACCCCGCGCGCCCCCAGCTCCGCGGCGAGGCGCGCGATCGGCAGCACGAGTCCGGTCTGGCTGGTGACATGGTCGATCAAAGCCAGCCGCGTCCTTGCGGTGACGCGGGCGAGCACTGCGCGCACGACAGTCTCCGGATCGTCGATGGGGAATGGTATCGGCACGACCACCGTCACTGCACCGTCGCGCATCGCTGCGAAGTCGAGCACGTTGCGCGAGGCGTTGTACTCGTGGTCTGTGACCAGCAGCTCGTCACCCGCCGCGAAGCGCAGCGAACCGAGCACCGCGTTGATGCCGGTGGTGGCGTTGTTGACGAAGACGAGGTCCTCGGAATCCGCGCCGACGAACGCCGCGAGCTCCGCACGTGCCGCGTCGAGTCGCGCCTCGAGGGTCCGCCACAGGAAGCGCACCGGCTGACGTTCCATCTCCGCGCGCAGTCGCGCCTGTTCCTCGAGCACCGCCGCGGGACAGGCGCCGAACGACCCGTGGTTGAGGAAGTCGAGCCCGGGATCGAGGGTCCAGTGCCGGGACCACTCCTGCGAAAGATCGTAGCCGTGGGTGAGGTCGCGATGCATGGGGCTCTGCTCCTTTGGGAGATCATCGATATCAAAGGACGGCAGGCGCCGCCAGCACGATCCGCCGCGGCGGCGCGCCGGGCACGCGGGGTCGACCAGGTGCTCCGGCGCCCATCCTGACAGCCATTGCTACGGTAGCAATGAGTGCGCGCCTGGCACGCGGGGTCGACCAGGCTCTCCGGCGCCCATCCTTACAGCCGTTGCTACAGTAGCAATGAGTGCGCGGGCCAGGGGGGGCGGAACGAGCCCGCAAACTCGTTGCTACCGTAGCAATGGCTGTTCGGAAGGACCGCCGCATTCCCGTGCACGCACGTGAACCTCGCTGCGGCGGCTGCGGCGGCCGCGCCGGCAGGCCCGTATTGCCGCTCTCCGGGCCGTCTGCTAACTTGGTCGCGCCCGAATGGTACGGGCTGTGCGCATGGGCATGCCGCGCCCAGGCCGTTCACTCGCTGCACGCGACAGGAATTTCCCATGGCCGCGAGCCTTCCCAACCGTGATCTGCGCTCCTTCTGCCGGTTTCTCGAGGAGCGCGGCGAACTGATCCGCGTGACGGAGCCGGTCGATCCGTATCTCGAAGTGACGGAAATCGCCGACCGCTTCGTGAAGGCCGGCGAATCGCCTGCCCTCCTGTTCGAGAATCCCCTGCCCGGACCGCTCGGTCAGGCGGCCGGGCGCGCGACCGCGGCCCGCACCGCCGACGGCCGACCGGTTCCGCTCGTGATCAATCTGTTCGCGTCGCGGCAGCGGCTGGCGTGGGCCCTCGGCTGTGCGACGGTGGACGAGGCCGTGGCGAAAATCGAGGCGCCGTTGCATGCCGGGGCTCCGGGCGGGCTGTGGGACAAGCTGCGCCTGCTTGGCAGGCTCAGGGAGTGGAGCAGCGCGTTGCCGAAGTCGGTCGCGCGGGGAGCGTGCCAGGAGGTTGTTGTGCGGGGGGACGAGTTGGAGAGCCGCGGCCTGCTCGACCTGATCCCCGTGCTCACCACCTGGCCGGAGGACGGCGGGCCGTACATCACCTTCCCGCTGGTGATCACGCGCCACCCGGAGACCGGGAAGCGCAATCTTGGCATGTACCGGCTTCAGGTCCACGACGGCCGCACGACCGGCATGCACTGGCAGGTGCACAAGACCGGCGCGGCGCACTACGATCTCCACGAGCGGCGCGGCGAGCGGATGCCGGTCTGCGTGGCGATCGGTGGTCCGCCGGCGCTCACCTACGCCGCGACGGCACCGCTGCCGGACGATCTTGACGAGGCGCTGCTGGCCGGCTTCCTGACCGGCGCGCCGATCGCCTTCACGAAGGCGGTCACCTGCGACCTCGAGGTTCCGGCCGACGCCGACTTCGTTATCGAAGGCTATGTCGACCCGGGCGAGCGCCGCGTGGAGGGGCCGTTCGGCGACCATACCGGCTTCTACTCGCTGGCTGAGCCGTTCCCGGTCTTCCACGTGACCGCGATCACCTCGCGCCGCGATCCGATCTACCTCACGACGATCGTCGGCCGGCCGCCGATGGAAGACGGCGTTTTGGGGTGGGCCACCGAGCGTCTGTTCCTGCCAATGCTGCGCACCGCCCTGCCCGAGCTCATCGACCTGCACCTGCCGGTGGCGGCCTGCTTCCACAACCTCGCACTGGTGTCGATCCGCAAGCGCTTCCCGGGCCACGCCCGCAAGGTCTGCCACGCCCTGTGGGGCATGGGTCAGATGATGTTCTGCAAGACGATCGTCGTCGTGGACGACGACGTGAACGTGCAGGACCCTTACGAGACGCTCTGGCGCGTCAGCAACGCCGTCGATCCGCAGCGCGACACCTTCTTCGCCACCGGCCCCGTCGACCAGCTCGATCACACCACGAATGTCGCACTCATCGGCGGCAAGATGGGCATCGACGCGACCCGCAAGTGGTCCGGCGAAGAGGGCTACGGCCGCGATTGGCCGCCGGTGATCGCGATGCGCGAAGACGTGAAGCGCCAGGTGGACGAGCGGTGGGCGAATCTGCTGGAGCGCTTGCGCCGGCCCTGAACGCCCGTCCCGGGACGCGAGACACAAAGGGAAAGCCATCCCCGCGGATGGCTTTCCCCGAATCCAGGAGCGGAACTCCCGTACTAGTTGTCGCCGGTGGTCGTCCCGAGCGCAGCCTTCTCCGCATCGACCAGGCCGTAGCCCTGGTACTCGAACGGCAGGCCGATGTTCTCGCCGCTGTCGCGCATCAATTGCCGGATCTCATCGCGGGTGTAGGTGGGGTGCGCCGCCCAGGCGACCGCCGCCGCGCCCGCCACCATCGGGCAGGACATGGAGGTGCCGCTCAGCGAGCGGTACTTGGCGTTCTTGTAGGTCGAGTAGATCAGGCGACCGGGCGCCATGAGCTCGGCCTCGGGGCCGAAATTCGTGAACCAGGCGGCGATATCGGCCGAGGTCGAGGCGGTGATGGCCATCACGATCGGCAGCTTGGCGGGATAGATGATGTCGCCTTCCTCGTTGCCGGCGGCAGCCACCAGGAGCATGCCGTGGTCGTAGCAGGCCTGCAGGGCCGCCTCTTCCGCGGCCGAGGAATAGGTTCCGCCCCAGCTCATCGAGACGATCTGGATGTCGTTGTCGGGATCGGCGTCGAGATGCGTGTTGATGACCCAGTCCAGGCCGGGGAGGATGGTGTCATCGCCGAACGGGCCGGACTTGCTGATCCTGACCATGTACAGGTTGCAGTCCGGGGCCACGCCGATCACGCCGATCTCATTGTCGTTGGCGGAGACGATGCCGGAGCAGTGGGTGCCGTGGCCGTTGATATCGTCCCAGTCGGTCGGATCATCGGTCGCGGTCGAATAACCGCCGGAGAAGTTGAGATCAGGATGATCCTTGTCGCCGCCGGTATCGAGGATGGCCACGTTCACGCCGACGCCCTTGTTGCCGGCGGCATGGACAACCTCGGAGTCGATGCGGTCGATGCCCCAGTCCATCACTTGCGCCACTTCTTCATCGACGCAGAAGTGCCGGGAAACGTTGTTCTCCACGTACAGGATGTTGGCGTTCTGGCCGAGCCCCTGCCGGGCCGAAACGGGGATCGTGGCGAACACGACCGGGAAATTCTTGTACTCGCGCAGGATGGCGCCACCCGCGGCGGTGATCGCGGCGCCAGGGTGCGCGCCCTGGTAGCCGATGAACACATCAACCGTCGCCAGATCCTTGTCCGCGATTGACGGGGTTGTCGGGTTCGACACGTTGTCAGATGAACAGCCCCAGACGAGGGCCAGGATGGCGGTCATGCCAACCAAAACGAGCGCGGTTTTCTTCATGGGAGACTCCCGTTCGGTTCCAATGGCGAAAGATTTTCGGCGAGGATCCGAATGGTCATGTCGCAGCGAGTGACACCAGCAGGCTCTTCCCGGACTTTCCTGAGCCATCCCCCCTCAGTGGCCCCTGGCGAGTGATCGAATTCAACCGCCCCGCCCCCCGCGGGTCGCCCCTCCCACGGATCTTCCGGCGGTCAATGCTTGCCCAAGAGTATACCGCAGATGAAATCACACTTCCAGTGTTTGGGCCGGCCCGCTGCGGCCATTCGGGTCCCCGCCCCGTGATCCAGCAATGGGCTGCCAGGCTGGAAATACCCTATACTGCGCGCTCGGAGTCCGGAAGGACCTGCCGGAAAGGGACCATGTTGCCAGACAAGCCCCAGCAGACGGGCGCCCGGCCCGGCATCCACGACCGCTGCCGCGACACCTGGAGGGTGCGCGATCCGGAGGCGCACGCCCGATCGGTGCGGGCGATGTTCGCGCGCATCGCGGGCGCCTACGACTTCATGAACCATCTGCTGAGCCTCAACCTCGACCGACGCTGGCGGCGCCGGCTCGTGGCGCGGATCGACGCCGATGCGTGGGAGGTTCTCGACCTGTGCGCCGGCACCGGGGATCTGGCCGTCGAATGCCTGCGGGCGGGCCGAGGGCGGCTGCTGCTGGTTGCGGACTTCTGCCCCGAAATGCTCGGCCGCGGTCGGGGCAAGGGGCTCGGATTGCCGCTGCCGGGTCGCGACGGTATCGCGCGCCCCAGCCTGCTGTTGACGGCCGACGCGCAGGTCCTGCCGCTGCGCGATGCGTCGTGCGACGCCGTGATGGTGGCGTTCGGCGTCCGCAACCTGGCCGATGTCCGCGGCGGGCTGCGCGAGATGGCGCGCGTGCTGCGGCCCGGAGGCCAGCTCCTCGTGCTGGAATTCTTCCGCGACGATCCTGCCGCCAGGAACGAACGGCGCGGTCCGTTGCTCCTGCTGCGCTGGTGGCTCGCCGCCACCGTTCCGCTGTTCGGCCGCCTCTTCGCCGGCGATGGCTCCGCCTACGGCTACCTCCCCGCAAGCATGGGCCGCTTCCTGTCGGTGTCGGAATTCGCAGCACTGCTCGCCGAGTGCGGGTTCGCCGATGTCGAAGTGGAACGGCAGTCGCTCGGCGTGGCGCACCTGGTGACAGCGCGGACGATCGGCCCGGCTCGCGAGGGGGAGGGGGGCCGCGGCAGCCCGTCCGCACAGCCATTGCTACGGTAGCAACGAGTTTGCGGGCCTGCCGGGTCCGTCGTGATGTTGTCACTTCGGGTCCCGGCCTCGCGGACGGAGATTTCTCGTGACCGCGCGCGCCGCCCGCCAGCGGCCAGCGCCGGAACCGGGCGGAGTCGGGTCGCGCTCCCAGCCATTCGCTGCTATCCTCGCCGGCGCGGCGCGGGGCGACTGCCCTCGCCGCCCCACCCACGATGCGAAAGGGCGTTTCGATGAGCAGGGACGATTCTCCCGTGGTGCAGGACCACTACCCCGACGACGTTGCCCACTGCTATGGCTGCGGGCGGCTCAACCCTCAGGGGCTGCGGCTGCAGACGCGCTGGGACGGCGACGAGACCGTGGCGCTGTTCACGCCGCGCGCATACCACACCGCCATGCCCGGCTTCGTGTACGGCGGGCTGATCGCATCGCTGGTCGACTGCCACGCGATGGGGACGGCGGCTGCGGCGGCGGAGCGGGCCGCCGGGCGCGACATCGGCGAGGCGCCGGCGCCGCGTTTCGTCACCGGCATGCTGCGGGTCGACTACCTGCGGCCGACGCCGCTCGGCCCCGAGCTGGAGGTCCGCGGACGGGTGCGGGAGGCGGGCGGGCGGAAGTACGTCGTGGAGGTGACCGTGGCGGCGCAGGGGACGATCACCGCACGCGGCGAAGTGGTGGCCGTGCGTCTGCCCGATACGATGACCGGCGGCTCGCCGGCGTGATCCCTCCGGGCGGCACCGACCTGCTGATCGCCGCCCTCGCGGGGGCGGCGGCTGGCGTGGTCAACGCGCTGGCGGGGGGTGGTACGCTCATCACGTTTCCCACGCTCACTGCGCTCGGAATGCCGGCGCTTGCCGCCAACGTGACCAACACGGTGGCGCTCTGCCCCGGCTACCTCGGCGCCACCATGGCGCAGCGCGGCGATTTGCGGGGGCAGGGGCGGCGACTCTGGCTGCTCGTGCCGGCCGGCGTGCTGGGCGGGCTGGCGGGCGGCTTCCTGCTGCTGCGGTCGGGCGAGCGGACGTTCCGCGCGCTGGTGCCGTTTCTGATCCTGCTCGCCTCGGCTCTGCTGGCGGCCCAGGAGCCGCTGCGGGCCTGGCTGAAACGGCGGAGCGCGAGGGTGGAGGGCGCCACGGACGACGCGGCGTCGTGCCCCGCCGGCGTTGGCGCGGATTCCGGCGTCGCCCGGGTCGCCCCGGCCGCCGGTCTGGCGGCCGTGTACGGCGGCTACTTCGGCGCCGGCCTGAGCGTGATCGTTCTGGCGGTGCTCGGTCTGTTGCTGGATGATTCGCTCACGCGGCTGAACGCGCTGAAGCAGGCGATCGCGTTCGGTGTGAACGTGGCGGCAGCGGTACTGTTCGCACTGGCGGGACCGGTCGTCTGGCCGGCGGCGCTGGCCATGGCGGCCGGCGCGCTGCTGGGCGGGACGGCGGGGGGGCGGCTGGCCGGGCGCGTACGGCCGGCGACGCTGCGTCGGATCGTCGTGATCATCGGTGTCGCGGTGGCCGTGGTCTATTTCGTGCGGTGAAACGCCGATCTGGAGGACCCATGCCGAAGCTGATCAACGCTCCGTCCGTTATCGAGGCAGCCGGCAACCGGCCGAAGCGGATCGAGGAGTACGTCGGACGGGTGAACTCCGGCCACCACGACATCAGCGTGGCGCGCATGGTGGCGCCGGCGGGCTGGGTGGAGCCGGGGCAGACGCCCGGATTCGCGGAGATCACGGTCGTGCTAAAAGGACTGCTGCGCGTGGAGCACGCCGGCGGAACGCTCGAGGTGCGCGCCGGTCAGGCGGTCGTGACGAGCCCGGGCGAATGGGTGCGCTACGCTACGCCGGAGCCGGATGGCGCGGAGTACGTGGCCGTCTGTCTGCCGGCCTTCTCGCCGGATTCGGTGCGCCGGGACCCGGACTGAGGCGCGCGCGCGGCGCGCTGATCGAGACCCCCATCTTTAGCCGAGGATGTACGCAGCATGGACCCGTTCTACCTGCTCAAGGCCGCGATCCTGGGTCTCGTCGAAGGGATTACCGAGTTCATTCCGGTCTCCTCCACCGGACACCTGATCGTGGTGCAGAACTGGCTCGCGCTGGCCGGCCGGAAGGAGAACGCGTTCGCGATCTTCATCCAGCTCGGGGCGATCCTCGCGGTGGTGTGGCTCTACCGGCGGAAGCTGCTGTCGGTGGCGCTGAACTGGCGTCACGATCCGCTGGCGCGAAGGCTGATCGTCAACCTGATCCTCGGCACCATCCCGGCAGTCGTGATCGGGCTGCCGACCTCCGACTGGATCGAGGCGCACCTTTTCCGGCCGTTCCCGGTCGCGCTGGCGTTCGTGCTTGGCGGGGTGGCTATCCTGCTGGTCGAGCGATTCGCCCGCCGCCCGAGCGTGGCGGGTGTGGACGACATCCCGGTGCGCAAGGCCATCGGCGTCGGTCTGATCCAGGTGCTGGCGATCATCTTTCCCGGCGTTTCCCGCTCCGGCGCGACCATCATGGGGGGCATGACGCTCGGCCTGTCGCGCCGCGCGGCCACGGAGTTCTCTTTCTTTCTCGCCATCCCCGCGATGATCGGAGCCTCGGTGGTCAAGCTGGCGGGCGTTCGCCACGAGCTGGCCGCGTCCGACGCTCCATTCTTCGCCGTCGGCTTCGTGGTCGCGTTCGTGGCCGCGTTGTTCGTCGTGCGCGCGCTGGTGACCTTCGTGTCGCACCGCTCGTTCGTCCCGTTCGCCTGGTACCGGATCGCGTTCGGGATCGCTCTGGTGGCGCTGTATTGGAACTCGCGGGCCGGGTTCTGATGCGCGCGCGGGCGGCGGAGCCGGCTCCATCGCCCGCCCCGGGCTTCTGAAAAGTCGCTTCCGGGGCCGAAACGGGCTACAATGTGAGTGATCCGTCTTCGGACGCGCGCCGGTTAGCGGCGCCCGCCGCACCTGCACGACAGGGGTTGCCCATGCCGTTCTCCTCCCTCAAGCTCCACCCCAGCCTCCTCAAGGGCGTCAAGGAGCTGGGTTTCACCCGCGCCACGCCGATCCAGATCGAGGCGATCCCGCCAGGCCTGGCAGGCAAGGATGTGCTCGCCTGCGCCATGACCGGCAGCGGCAAGACGGCGGCGTTTTTGCTGCCGATTCTCCACGCCCTGATCGATAAGCCGCGCGGCGTGACGCGCGCCCTCGTGCTCACGCCCACACGAGAACTGGCCGCGCAGATCCTCGAGGATCTGAACGAACTGGCCATCCACACGCCGATCAGCGGCGCCATGGTCATCGGCGGCCTGGGGATGGGGCCGCAGGAGCACGCATTTCGCAGCGGAACCGATGTGATCATCGCCACGCCGGGTCGCCTGCTCGACCACTTCCGGTTCTCCTATGCCAAGCTCGCGGGGCTCGAGTACCTCGTGCTCGACGAGGCCGACCGCATGCTCGACATGGGTTTCCTGCCGGACATCCGCCGGGTGCTGCGCCACCTGCCGGCGAAGCGCCAGACCTTCTTCTTCAGCGCCACGATGCCGGGACCGATCATCACCCTCTCGCGCGAAATGCTGAACGCTCCGGTCATGATCAATTTGCAGCGTCAGTCGGCGCCGCCCGTGGGTATCACCCACGCCGCCTACCCGGTCCCTCAGCACCTGAAGCCGGAGTTGCTGGTCACGCTGCTCGCGCGCGGGGAGATTCAGCAGGCGCTGGTGTTCACGCGCACGAAGCACCGCGCCGACCGCGTGGCGAAGCACCTCCAGCGGGCCGGCGTGAAGGCGGAGCGGATCCACGGCGATCGCACGCAGGGCCAGCGGACCGCGGCCCTTTCCGACTTCAAGAAGGGCAAGTGCCGTGTCCTGGTGGCGACCGACATCGCCGCGCGCGGGATCGACATCGTGGAGCTGAGCCATGTCGTGAATCTCGACGTGCCGCCGGTCTCCGACGACTACATCCACCGGGTCGGTCGCACCGGCCGCGCCGAGGCGACCGGCGCCGCGTTCACCTTCGTGTCGCCGATGGAGGAGGAGGAGCTCTACGGCATCGAGAGGGCGCTCGGCAAGCGGCTGCCGCGGGTGATCGTGCCCGATTTCAATTACGACGCGCCGGCGCCGCCACGGTCCGGAGGATCGTACGCGACCCGTCGCCCCGGCGCGCCGGGAGGTCCGCGCCGCACCGGGTCGACCCTGTCCTCGCGCGCCGACGCTGATCTGCCGCCACCCAGACCGGCTCCCCGGACGGCGGGCGAGGGCCTCGGCCGGCGCCTGCCGGCCGGCACCGGGGCGCGGAGTCGCAAGGGACGCTGAACAGGGCGACCGGGCCGGACGCAGTCATGAGGGAGGCCGCGTAATGACCATCGAACGGGCCACCAGGACCTGCCAGTCCTGCGACATGCCGCTCAAACGCGACCCCCAAGGCGGAGGCACACGCGCCGACGGCTCCCGGAGCCCGATGTACTGTTCGCATTGTTATCACAACGGCCGCTTCACGCAGCCGGACATCACCGTCGGACAGATGAAGGCGCTCGTGAAGGGGAAGCTGCGGGAGATGGGCTTCCCCGGACCGGTCGCCGGCCTGTTCACCTGGGGAATCCCGCGGCTCGAACGCTGGCGGAGCGCCCCGACGCGCTAGGAAGTCTCGCGTCTGCCGTGGTTGCGGCCGCGTTTGCCCGCCGCGCGCGTCGCGATGCAACGGGAGGCCCCCATGCTCTCCGGCGACGGCTCGTTCACCGCCCTGGTTCGGGACGTCAGCCCCGCCATCGCGCGCTGTGAGCTGACCCACCTGCCTCGCATCGACATCGATGTCACGCGTGCGCGCGCCCAACACCAGGCGTATGTGGAGACGCTGACCGGGCTCGGCTGCCGGATGATCGCGCTGCAGGCCGAGCCGGACCTGCCCGATTCGGTGTTCGTGGAAGATACCGCCGTCGTTCTGGATGAGATCGCGGTGATCGCACGACCGGGGGCGGCTTCGCGCCGGCCGGAGTGCCTCTCGATCGCGATCGTGCTCAGCGACCACCGCCCCCTGGTCACGCTGGAGAAACCGGCCACGCTCGACGGTGGCGATGTTCTGCTCATGGGCCGGACCGTGTGGGTGGGGCTGTCGGGCCGCAGCAACTGGTCGGCGATCGGCCAGCTGCGCGCCATCGTCGGGCGACATGGGTACGAGGTGCGTCCGGTCGAGCTGGACGGCTGCCTGCACCTGAAGTCAGCGGTGACGCTGGTGGCGCCCGACACCGTCCTGCTCAACCCGGCCTGGGTGGACGCGCGGATTTTCAGCGGGCTCGATGTTGTCACCATCGATCCCGACGAACCGCACGCCGCCAACGCCCTGCGGATCGGCTCCGGCCTGATCCACGCCGCGAACTTCCCCCGCACGCGCGCGCGGCTCGAGGCGCGCGGACTCGCGGTCCACCCGGTCGACGTGTCGGAACTGCAGAAGGCGGAGGGGGCGGTCACCTGCTGCAGTCTGGTGTTCCGGTCGACGGCAGAGACCTAGGAGGAGCGCAGGACCATGACCGACATGCCCGCGACCCCCGCGCCCGATCCCCGGCCCCGCCCGAAGAGCGTGGCGCTCGATCCGGCGGCCGGCCGGTACCAGCGGCTGCTTGGCGGACCGCCCGAAACCGTCACCATGCGCTCAGGCCTGGTGACGCTCTCGCCGGGTCGGGCCGTGGGCTTGCACAACACCGGGGATCGGGAGGAGGCGCTCGTTGTGCTGGAAGGGGCGGGACGCCTGACGCTGGCCGGCGGGGGCATGCTCGACCTTCTCCCCGGCTGTCTCGCCTACTGTCCGCCGGGGAGCGAGCACGACGTGCTCAACGTCGGTCCTGGCCCGCTTCGCTATGTGTACATCACGGCGCAGGCTCCGCAAGACCCCATAATGCATGAAGAGACTTCGTGAGCGAGAATCCGCTTCGTCAGCCGGGGCCTGCCGCCCCGTGCCCTGTCGCGGTCGGCTGGACCGGCGCCAGCGGCATCGCTTACGGCGTACGTCTGGTGGAAGTGCTGCTGGCGGCGGGACGCGACGTGCACCTCGTCGTGTCGGCGGCGGTCGGGCAGACGGCGCCGGTGGAGATGGGCCGGACGCCGGACGAGCTGGTAGCCGCCCTCGCGGGGGGCGATCCGGTCGCGGTCGTGCCGGGCGAGCCGCCGCGCCCCGTGACGTTCGCTCCCGGTAACGTGCCGTCGGCGGTCCGCGGCGCTTTGCACCGCTGGGGGGAGCGTGAATTCACCGCCCCTCTGGCAAGCGGGTCGTCGTTGCGGGGAGGCCTCGTGATCTGCCCCTGCTCGATGGGCACGGCTGCCCGCGTGGCGCACGGCACGAGCGAAACCCTGCTGCTGCGCGCGGCGGATGTCTGCCTGAAGGAGCGGCGCCGGCTCATTCTCGTGCCGCGCGAGACGCCTCTGGCCACACACCACCTGGAGAATCTCGCGAAACTGAGCGTGCACGGCGCGCTCATCGTGCCGGCCGCCCCCGGCTTCTACCACCGACCGCGTTCGGTGGGCGACCTGGTCGACTTCATCGTGCAACGGGTCTGCGACCATCTCGATGTCGCCGTGGCTCTGACGGCTCGCTGGGGGGATGACGCGTGAGCGCGGTCGGCCGCTATCTCGGCCTCGTGAAATTCGAGCACACGCTGTTCGCGCTGCCGTTCGCGCTCATCGGCCTGCTCGTGGCGACGGCCGGGCGGCCGCCGGGACGCGTGCTGCTGTGGGTGGTCGTGGCGATGGTCGGGGCGCGCAGCGCCGCCATGGCCTTCAACCGCCTGGTCGATCGCGAGTACGACCGGCGCAATCCGCGCACCGCGGACCGGCATCTGCCGACCGGCGCGGTCACGCCGCGCGAGGCGGCGCTCTTCACGGCGCTCGCGGCTGCCGTGTTCGTGCTTGCGGCGGAGCGTCTCAACCCGCTCTGCCTGGCGCTCTCGCCGGTCGCGCTGGCGGTCATCCTGCTCTACTCGTACACGAAGCGGTTCACCGAGGCTTCGCATCTGGTGCTCGGCCTGTCGCTGGCGATCGCGCCGGTCGGCGCGTGGCTCGCCGCAACCGGCCGGTTCGCCCCGTTCCCGCTCTGGACCGCCGCCGGCGTGCTCTGCTGGGTGGCCGGGTTCGACACGATCTACGCCTGCCAGGACGTGGATTTTGACCGTCGGGCCGGCCTGCGCTCGCTCGCGGCGCGTCTGGGGGTGCGGCGGGCTCTGCTGGCGGCGAGGGGGCTGCATGTCGTCGCGGTGGTCTGCCTGGCGATCGCGTTCGGACGCGCGCCGGAACTCGGCGCGTCGGCGCGCGTCGGCGTGGCGATCATGGTGGCGCTGCTGGTCATCGAGCACCGCCTCGTGCGCGTCGGCGATCTGGCGCACATCGACCGGGCCTTTTTCACGCTCAACTCGTGGATCGGCGTGATGCTGCTCGCCGCGGTGGCGCTGGACCTCTATCTGTTCTGACCGCCGGTGCTGCCTCAGCAATGACGGTTCGAGGGGGGCGGCCGCGGACCTCGCCGGATCGCCCAATTCACGCCTGGATGGGGGGCGATTTACCCGAGGAGGTCTCGTGATGAAATGGCTGCTGGTCGGCGTCCTGCTGCTCGCGGCCCAAGCCGTCTCTGCCCAGCCTTGCGATCCGCAGTCCAACGGCATCGGCATCTACTTCGACCAGCAGGGCTGCGACTACTGCGCGATGCCGGCCCCTTACACAACGGTTACCGGCTACGTCTTGGCTACGAACGTGGATCCGAGCCTGGGCGGCATCTCCGGCTTCGAATTCAAGCTGTTGTGCGATCCGCTTCCACCAGCGCTTCTCGTCACCGTCCCGGGATATGTGATCCTGGACGACACGTTCCCGTTTTATCGGGTGCCACTGTGCGCGGAAAGTGCGCCGGCCATCAAGCTCGCGACCATCAGCATGCTGTGGATCGGCATCACCCCGATCCGGTTCGGTCTTGGTCCTCATGTGCCGTCCTCCGGCGATGGCACCAGCCCAATGATCGCCGCCGGAAACGACCCGACCCTGTTTGTTCCCCTGCGTTACTTCAGCCAGAACGTCCCCTGGCCGGGCGAGAACTACGGCTACACGGTGGCCTGGGTCGGCAACTGCCCGGTCGCCGTCGCGGATGCGAGTTGGGGGGGGATCAAGAGTCTCTTCCGGTGATCGCTCAGCGCCGGGGCAGACGACCGAGCAGGGAGAGGCCGGGACCGTTGTTTCTGTCAGGCCGGGCTTGCAGTTGCCGATAGAACTATGGGTCCGAATGCGATGGCACAGCCAGGGCAGCGTGTCCGGCAGGCCGTGATCGTTCCGGCCGTCGGCAAAGCGGAGGGGGGCGACGACCGTCGCCCCCTTCCGCGTTCAGGGCTCGCGCCAGAGGATGTGGAAGCCGTACGGACTCTCCAGCATCTCCGAAACCTGTCCCGGCCGCAGCCGGAACAGCGCCTCATCAAGCGGTTGAGGCAGGTCGCCGGGCGCGAGCACGCCCAGATCGCCGCACCCGGTCGCGTTGCCCGCATCGTCGGAGAAGCGACGCGCCAGCCGGCAGAGATCGGCCCGGGGCGCGATCGCCTGCAGGCGCACCTCCGCCGCGAGCGCGAGCGCCTGCTCCTTCGTGCGGGTGACCGCGGAGGTGGCGAGGTCGGCTCCGCGCCAGGCGATCAGGATGTGATGGGCGTGGATCCGGACCACCGGCAGGCGTTTGATCACGTGCCAGCCGTAGACCGTCTCCACCACTCCGCACGCTTCGCCTGGACGCAGGCGGAAAAGCACTGCCTCGAAGCCGAGGTCCATCTGGCCGTGTTCGATGATGCCGAGATAGCCTCCGGTGCGTGCCGCCGCAGGGTCGTCCGACCAGCGGAGAGCCAGCTCGGTAAAGTCCCCGCCCGGTTCGGAAGCCAGGCCGGCCGCACGCAGGGCGAGATCCTCCGCCTCGTCCCGGGTGCGGGTCACTCCGGGGCCCGCCCCCAGACAGCCGCGGTACTGGATGAGGATGTGCGCCGCCGCGGCCTCGCGGCCGCCCATGGTGTCGAACCGCGAAATCCCGGGAGCCCCCTCCGAAGCGGTTCCGGACGGCGCCGCGGCAGGCGGAGCCGGCGCCTTCCGTTCGCCCCCGCAACCGGCCGCCAGGAGCAGCAGGAGGGCCAGAACGGTCGCGGTGGCCGACGGAGCGGGTCGGGCGGGCCGGCAGTGCCGGATCGGAGCCGCGGCAGATGGGTGGATCACGGGCGAAACTCCTGGTTCAAGGATCTTGGTTCGGGGTCGATATAGCACAGGAACCGCGTACATGGCCACCACGGACCGGCATACCAGGCGCGAGGAGTGTCCCGTGATCCCCGATATTCTAATGGTCGGAACCGATGTGCCCGTGCTGGATCAGAGCCGTCTGATGGATCAGTTCAGCGACGAGCCGGAAATCATTGACGAGCTGCGCGACCTGTTCCTCGATGACTTCCCGCAGCAGCTCGCGAAAATCCGCGCCGGCCTCGACTCCAACGATGCCAACCAGGTTGCGCGGGCCGCCCACAGCCTCAAGGGCGCCAGCGGTACGTTCGGCGCCGAGCGTGTCTACCAGGTATCCCTCTCGATGGAGCAGCTGGCCCGCGAAGGCAAGCTCGAGGGCGTAACCATGGGCTACGATCTCCTTAAGGACGAGCTGGACAAGGTCGTCTGCGCCATCCAGGAGTTGAATTCCGGCAGCTGAAACGTCTTTCCCGACCCTGCGCGCCGGTTCGGCGATCCCATCCGCCGGGCCGGCGCTACTGTTTTGTCAGGCCTCATCGCCGCCGTCGGGCGGCAGACCGTGGAAGCGCGGCCGCCCCAGCGCATCGAGAATACGTCGCGACAGCAGGTGGTAGATCTGCACCTCCCAGTTGACGATGCCGGCCCGCTGGTGCATCTGGCGCAGATAGGTAAGGAATTTCCGCCGCTCCGCGTCGCTGTAGCCGACCGCCGCCATCACCGCCGCGAAGTGCGCGTAGACCGTTTCCAGCTCCGCCTGGGACGGCAGCCGGGTGCCGCGGTGCGGATGGCTGACGGCGTGGGCGATGGCGGGGGGCACGGGGCGCGAGGCCTGTGCGGTGCGCGGAGCCGCCGCCGCGGCCAGGCACGCCCGACGGAGCTCCCACGCGTACAGCATGACGGCCTGCGCCAGGTTGAGCGACGGTTGGTGCTGCGCCATCGGCACGGTCGACTGGTAGCGGCAGAGGTTCAGCTCGTCGTTGGTCAGGCCGGTGCGTTCGGCCCCGAACAGCAGCGCCACCGGGCCGGCGGCGGCGTGGTCCGCCAGTCGCACGGCCAGCGCCTCCGGTGGCAGCAGGGCGCCTTTCCGGAGCTGGCGCGAGCGGCAGGTCGTGCCGGCCACGACGACCGCGTCGGCCACTGCATCGCGCACGTCGTCGAAGAGAACCGCCTGCTCGAGCAACTCCTCCGCGCCGTGCGCCAAAGCCAGCGCCTCGCGGCCGAGGTGGTCGTGGGGGCGCACCAGGCGCAGGCGGCGCAGCCCCATTGTCTTGAGCGCGCGGGCCGCGGCGCCGAGGTTCCCAGGTTCGGTCGTGTGGCTGAGGACGACAACGATGTTGTCCAGCGCGGAAGGTTCCGCGGGACGACCGGCGCGGCGCGTGGTGGAGGAGCTGTCGTTCACGTTGCACCCAGACGAGGACCCGCCCCCGGGCGAAGGCGGGTCCTGTTATCCGCCGGATGGCGGGAGGCTCGCCTGACGGTCGGCTGGCCCGGTTCCGAAGAGTCGGTTCGGTCCGGCGGCCGAAGGCCGCTCCGCCAAGCTGCCGGATGATTGAAGGAGCGACCTTGGAGGCGCGTGTCCGCCGCCCCAGGGTCCCGCCTGTCTTGATGCGGGAACTGCGGCGTCACGAGGGATCTCCGCCTTCGCTCCTCCGGCTTCAAGTTACGGGAGACGGCCCCCCCGGCACAAGGGGGGCCGTCAATATATCCGATCGACGCGCGCGCTACTTCGTCAACGCGATCTTCGCGAACTCCAGCAGCCCGGCGCCCGTGGCGCGCACCAGGTAGACGCTGCTCGCCACGCTCCGGCCGTCGTCGCCGCGGCCGTCCCAGGTTACGCGCTGCGGGCCGGCCTCGCGGCGGCCGCTGAGCAGCGTGCGCACGTGCTGGCCGCGCAGGTCGAAGATCTCCACGGCGATCTCCCCGGCCGACGGCAGGGTGAAGGCGATCGTGGTGGCCGGATTGAACGGGTTGGGCGCGACGCGCAGGCCAAGGCCGGGGGCCGCCGGCGTTTCGTCGTCGACAGGGGTCAGGTCGTCCGCCAGCAGCCACATCGTCGCATTCAGGAAGAACTCGCGGTTGTTGCTGCCGGCCTCGGTCCAGTTGTTGACGTGCGGATCGCTGTCGGTGCCGTCGGCCGTGCTGGAGGAGTCGCCGTAGCCCATCACCTTGCCCGCGCCGTAGCGCGACCAGGCGGCGATGTTCACGTCGGGATTGCCGGTGTCGCCGTCCTTCCAGATGTGGCCGCCCACGCCGGTCAGGTACGGGTTTGCGGTCGGCCAGAGCGACATCACGTTGCCCACGTGGTAGATCGTGGCGCTGACGTGCCCGTATTCGCCGTTGATGACCGGGTTGGCAGGGTTCGTGTCGACGTTGGAGAAGGTCCCAGTGATGGCGTTGTTCCCCTCGTCCTTCACGTGGAAGTGCAGGCCGAACAGCGCGCCGCAGAAGGTCTCCACGTCGGCGCCAACCGGCACCGAGATGTGCGGGATAGAGTAGCCGCCGAAGATGCTCGGCGAATCCCAGCCGTCGCTGTCACGGTCGCTGCCATTGTGGTTGGCCACGACGAAAAGCGAGCCGCCGTTGTACACGAAGGTCCCCACCGCGGCGATCTCCGCCGCCGTGAACGGGTTCTGCGGCTCCACGATCACCAGCAGGTCGACCCCCGCCAGCACCGACGCGTCGAGCGGCGCGTTGCTGCTCTTGAGCGTGTGGCCCCGCAGGTAGAGCTCGTAGCCCCAGCTCGACAGCTGCCCGCTCCAGTCGGCCTCGCTCGTCGGGTTGGCCGGAAGTGGCAGCGGCGCGTTGTCGTCGATGCGCCAGTTTCCCTCGGTGCCGGCGTCCTGGCCGTGCGCGTGGTCGAACAGGACGACCTTTGCCGGTCCGGTCGTTCCCTGCACCCAGACGCTGTACACGCTCGTGGGGGCGTTGGCCGGGTCGCGCGTCTGCGCCGCCTCGTCGTCTTCGGCCAGGAGGTAGAACTCCAGCGTCGCGTTGCCGGTGAGCGGGTAGACGACGCCGCGCCAGCCGCTGCCGCCGGTGGCGGTCATGGCCTGCGCGGTGTACGTGCCGGCGCCGAAGCGCCAGTACATCTGCACCGAGGCCACCGTGCCGTCGCTGTCGGTGACACTGGTCGTCACGACGACGCTGTCGGTGAGCGTCGGCGCGGCCGGCGTGAAGGCAGTGCCGCTGATGACCGGCGCCAGGTTCGTCGTCCCGCCGCCGGCGACGTCGTAGTACAGCTCGACGAACTCATAGTAGTAGGCGTTGGTGCCGACCGTGGAGTCGTTCACCTCGCTGATGACGACGCCGCTGGCGGTGCCGTCGGCCGCCTCGACGCCGGAGCCGGGCGTGGGGGCGCTGTCGATCGACGTCCAGGGCGCCGCCTCGGGATCGTCGCGGTGGAACGCCAGCGCCGGCGTGGTCGCTGGCAGCGCCGGGGTCGGACCGTCCTCGCTGACGCTTGCCGCGTTGACCAGCTCGAAGGTCTCCGCGCCGTTGATCTGCGGCACGCCGGTCGCCGAGGCGGCGTGCGTCCGGTAGGTGACGTTCGATCCGAGCGTCACGCCGTAGTAGGCCTCGAACTGCCCCTGCGTGGCGTAGCGCGCCAGGATCAGGTAGCCGCCCGGCTGGATCAGGGTGCCGGCCGGGAAGGTCTCGGTCTGGGTCGAGTTCAGCTGTCGCAGCTGCCAGCCGCCGATGTCGATGGCGGTCTGGGCGGAGAGCGGCAGGCCGGCGGTCAGAACGGCGAGGGCGGCGCAGGCAGCCACGGAGGCAGCGCGGGCGCGCACCGACAGGCAGGCGGAAACGCAGTGCTTCATGAGGGGGCGTCCTTCATGGAAGAGGGTGTCGCGCGGGGGGTGTCAACTTGACCAATGATAACACGGGCGGGGAAGTTTTTCCCGAATCCCGGCTCAGGCGCGGGACAGGTAGGCCAGGGCCTCCACGTGCGCGGTCTGCGGGAACATGTCGAACAGCCGCAGACGGCGCAGGGCGTAGCCGCCCTTCGCCAGCGCCGCGACATCGCGCGCCAGGGTTGCCGGATCGCAGCTCAAATAGAGTACTTCGCGCGGGGCAAGCCGCTCGATCGCCGCGGTGACCGCCTCGCCGATGCCGGCGCGCGGCGGATCGACGAAAACGCACGCCCCGGCCCAGTCTTTGCGTGAGGGGTTCGCGGCCGTGGTCTGGGCCGCGGCTGTGGCAGAGTCCTCGTCTGCGCCCTCGGCCGCGCCGGCCCAGCCGGAAAGGGCCGTGGCTGCCGCGGCCTCGTGCACTTCCAGGGTCGCCTCCAGCCCTTTCGCGTGGACGGCGTTGATGCGCGCGTCGCGCACGGCGCCCCCTTCGGCCTCCACCATGAGCACGTGGTCGAAGCGATCGGCCAGGGCGAGCCCGAACAGTCCGACGCCGCAGAAGACGTCAGCCAGCAGCCCGCCCGCCGGGCGCGCCTCGTGCAGCCAGGCCCGGGCTGTAGCGACGACCGCTTCGGTCTCGGCGGGGTTGCTCTGGAAAAAGCTGTTGGCGCCGACCCGGTAGGTCTGGCCCGCCAGGCGCACCAGCAGGTAATCGCGCCCCCACGCCGGCAGGTTGTTGAACAGGATTCCGGCGCAGCCCGGCAGCGGCGCTTCGCCTTCCGGCAGCCGCTTGAGGATCGCGCGCAGCAGGCGCAGCCGGTTGGGCAGGCCGAACATCGACACCAGGAAGCCACCGGCACCGTCGAGCCGCACGAGGACGTGCTGCACGGGCGGTATCGTGCGCAGCCACGGCAGGATCGTCTCGTTGAAGAGCGCCGGCATCTGCGGGCAGGTGTCGATCGGCACGACCTCCTGGCTGCCGCGGCGCAGCAGGCCGTGGCGACCGGTGTGGTCGGTGGAGAGCCGGATGCGGTCGCGATAGCCCAGTTCCGGCCCTGTCGGCGCCGGAGTCTCGAGCAGCCCGGTCACGTCGATTTTTCCCTGGCGGCGGAAACAGTCGACCACGATCTCGGCCTTGGCGGCCCGCTGTGTGACGCCGTCGAGGTGCTGCAGGTCGCAGCCGCCACAGGCGCCGAAATGCGGACAGGCCGGCGCCGCGACCCGGCCGGGAGCGGGAGTGAGCACCTCGACGAGCTCCGCCTCGATGAAGCCGCGCTTGCGCCGCGTGATCCTGGCCCGCACGTGGTCGCCGGGGGCGGTCAGCGGGATGAACGCGGCCATCCCTGCGCAGCGGCCGAGACCGGCGCCGCCGGTGATCAGCTTCTCGATGGTCGTTTCAAAGAGGTCGGGAACGGGCAATTGTTCAGGCATGATGCCGGCAAGGTAGCACGCTGGGAGGCGTGGGGCCAGAGTGAGGAGCGGTGGTCGGGGGACGGAGCCCTATCTGTACGGAGGATGCTACGGGAGCAAAAAGTGCGCGGGCCGTTCCGGCGGGCCTCCAGGAATCCGGTTATCCGCGCCGCGCTTGTATCGATTGCATGGAGCGGCCTATTCTCAAATACGTCCGCCCTGTCGCCCGGGAAGGGGAGCCCGTGCCCGGAATATTCGCAGCCGCCCTGGCGCGGGTTGTCGCCTTCACCCGGGCCGCCCTGGCCCTGCTGGCCCTGCTGGCGCTGGCGGCCGTACTGGCCCAGGGCTGCGCACCCAAACGGGTATTCGGACCGGTTTCGACCGAAATCGGAAGCGTACCCGGTGCCGATCCGCGGGCGGCCGGACTCGGGCATGCTTCCGGCGACGAGGCGGCGCGAGGCGAGGCCGTGGCCCGGGAGGCGAGGGCGCTCGTCGGAGTTGCCTACCGGGTTGGCGGCGACACCCCCGAGGGTGGGTTCGACTGCAGCGGATTCGTTCGTCACGTCTGCCTCGGGCAGGGGGTGCGACTGCCTCGCCAGACCCGCGACCAGGCCGGCGCCGGGCGGCCGGTTGCGCCGGGCGGGCTCTCTCCGGGCGACCTCGTTTTCTTCAGTGTGCGCGGACAGGGGGTTTCTCACGTCGGCATCTGGATTGGCGACGGATGTTTCGTGCATGCCCCGAAGGAGGGCCAGTCCGTGCGGGTGGAGCGGCTCGACGATCCCTATTGGTCGACGCGGTTCGCGGGCGGGCGCCGACCGTAAGGGACGTCAGGACGAGCGCGGGACAGCCACCAGAACACACGGACATAGTTTATTATTCATATCATAATGCTTTATAATAAAGCCAAAAACATAAATAAATTGTTTATTTACGGGGCAATAAGGAAAAGGGCGCTGCCGGCCGCGGTTCCGGCGGTTTTCGCGCCGGAATCCCAAGGAAAAATCCCGCGACCGCAGCGCTGTGGCGCGGGTCGCGGGATTCTTCGGAAGATCGGCGGCGACGTGTCGCAAGGCTGTGCGAGCCGACTGTGTCGGCGCCGCCGCCGGATGACCGGGCGGCACGATCGCAGGCCGACAGGCGCTTGTCAAGTCTGGCGCCCGCCGCGACCTGGCGGCGGGCGTACCGGTGCCTGGGGCGTCAGGCCGCCGGCAGGGCCGGTATCGGTGAGGCGCAGTGGGCGCACTTGCGCGCCTTGATCGGGATCGCCGAGAGGCACTCGGGGCAGTCCCGCGTCGTTGGCGCGGCGGCTGGCGCCGGCTTCGCCGCGAACTTGTTCACCTGCCGGATGAGCAGGAAAATTGCGAAGGCGACAATGAGAAAATCGACAATCGTGTTCATGAACAGGCCATAACGAATCGTCACCGGCGCGGCGTCGCCGACCGGCGTCCGGAGCGTCAGGGCGAGCTTCGAAAAGTCGACGTTGCCGGCTACGGCGCCGATCGGTGGCATGAGCACGTCGCTCACCAGCGACGAGATGATCTTGCCGAACGCGCCGCCGATGATGATGCCGACCGCCATGTCGAGCACATTGCCGCGCATGGCGAAGGCTTTGAACTCTTTCAGCATGGCATCCTCCTTTTTCGGACTCTCATGGAGATGACGTGGGCGGGGAAAGCCGATCAGCCCCCACCTTAGGCCACTCATATCGGCAAGGCAAGACGGGTTAAGGAATCGGGATGGACGGGTCCGGGAGCCGGAGCCCTGGGTCCGGCCGGGCGGCCTAACTGAGGCGCCCGACCGTAAGCGGAGTCCGGTCGCCACCGGGAGCGGCGCTGTCCTGCGCGGGCTCCTCGGTCGCCCTGCCCAGCCAGCGCTCCAGGGCCGCGGCCAGCTCCGCGGCCTGCACCGGCTTGCTCAGGTAGTCGTTCATCCCGGCTTCCAGGCACTTTTCCTGGTCGCCCTTCATGGCGTATGCCGTCATGGCGATGACCGGCACCTGATGATTGAGCACTGCGGACTGCGGATCGCGGATGTGGCGGGTGGCTTCGAAGCCGTCCATCTCCGGCATCTGGCAGTCCATCAGCACGAGGTCGTAGGGCAGGTCCCGCACGGCGGCAAGGGCCTCCTGCCCATTGGCCACGACATCGACCCGGTAGCCCATCTTCTCGAGCATCTTCACCGCCACCAGCTGATTGATGGCGTTGTCCTCGGCCAGGAGCAGGCGTACCCGGCGCCGGCGCGCCTCCGACACCGTGTGCCGGGTGACCAGACCGGGGGCCGGCCCTGCCTGCGAGGCCTCTCCGCGCCCCAGCACCAGCGCCAGGCACCCGCGCAACTGCGACGGTCGCAGTGGCGCGGTCAGGTACCCGTCGAAGCCGAGCGCCTCGAGCCGCGCCGCGTCACCCTGCACGCCCAGAGGGGTGATCGCGATCAGCCGGGTCGCGCCGACCTCCGGACTTCCCTTGATCCGCAGGCCCAGATCCTCGCCGCCCCGACCCGGCAGGCGCAGATCCAGCAGGGCCACGTCATAAGGATCCCCCGCGCGGACCGCCTCCTGCAGCAGGGCCAGCGCCGCCTCGCCATGTGGGGCTTCCGCGGAGCGACAGCCCCAGCCCCGGACCAGGGTCGTCATCAATGACCGGCTCACATCGTGCTCATCGACCACCAGCACCCGGACCCCGGTCAGATCGGCCAGCGGCTCCGGCGCGGGCGGCCGCCCGGGGAGCTGTTTATCGAAGACGATGGTGAACCAGAAACTGGCGCCCCGGTCCGCCTCGCTTTCGAGACCGATGGACCCGCCCATGAGTTCGACCAGCTGCCTGGAGATGGCCAGCCCCAGGCCGGTGCCGCCGTATTTGCGCGTGGTGGAGCCGTCGGCCTGCATGAAGGGGGAGAAGAGAGCCGCCTGCTTGTCGCGGGGGATGCCCACGCCCGTGTCGGTGATGACGAAACGCACGGAGGCCTGCCGCTTGTCCTCGGCCACGAGGCTCGCGCGGAGCGTGATCCCGCCTGTCCGGGTGAATTTGATCGAGTTGCCGACCAGGTTGAGGCAGATCTGGCGCAGCCGGCCCGGGTCTCCCCGCAAAAGCACCGGAACCTCCGGTTCGACCAGGCAGGCCAGGCTCAGCCCCTTCTCCTTGGCCTTGAGGGCGAGCAATTCGGTGAGATCCTCGAGCGTCGCGCGCAGGTCGAAGTCCAGCGATTCCAGCTCGAGCTTGCGGGCCTCGATCTTGGAGAAGTCCAGGATGTCGTTGATGATCGACAGCAGCGCCTCGCCGCTCGTGCGCACGATGCTGGCGTACTCCTGCTGCACGGGGGAAAGCTCCGTGTCCAGCAGCAGGCCGGTCATGCCGATCACGCCGTTCATGGGGGTGCGGATCTCGTGGCTCATGTTGGCCAGGAACTCGCTCTTGGCGGCGTTGGCGGATGCGGCCTGTGCGGCCAGGTCATTGGCGCGCACCGTGGCCGCCTCAAGCCGGCGGTTGGTCTCCAGGAGGGCCTCCTCCGCCCGCTTGCGCTCGGTGATGTCTTCAGTTGCCCCCAAAACGGCAAATGGCTGTCCGTGGGCATCGCACATCGGCACCCTGGACGTCTCTATCCACTTGCAGGTCCCATCAGCCTGCGGTAACAGTCCAATTATACGGAGTTTGGAGCGGTTCTTTTCGATCACCTCCCGATCATCGGCGCGGTAGGTTTCGGCCCGCTCTCTCGACGCCAGGTCGAAGTCGGTTTTGCCCACAACCTGGGCGGGATCGTCAAAGCCGGCCGCAGCGGCGAACGCCCGGTTGCAGCCGAGAAAACAGCCATCAAGGCCTTTCCAGAAAATGGACTGCGGCACCATATCCAGAACCAGGCCCAGGGTAACGCGGCTCTCCCGCAGCTCATCCTCCACGCGCTTGCGCTCGGCAATGTCCACGAAGGTCTCGATCAGCTTCTCTTCACCGTCGAACCGGATGCGATTCACCGTCTTCAGGATGGGCAGTGAGCTCCCGTCCTGCCGCAGGAGAACTCGCTCCGCGTTGTCCACCTCCTGGCCGCGGTCGGTGATCGGGCAGTTGCCCTCCTCGGCGGGACAGAGGAAGCGGTGGCAGCACCGTCCGACGATCTGGTCCGCGGGCAGGCCGATAAGCCTGGATGTCGTGTCGTTGACCAGTTCGATGATGTGCTTGCGGGGATCCACGATTATGACCCCGGCGCCGATGTTGTCGAGCAGCTCGCGCGGAAATAGTGCGCCGTGGGGCGGCGCGGTCGTGGTCCGTGCCTGTTCAGGGATAATGATCTTCTTCCGGGACCGGCTCATGCGATCATCCCTATGCTGGCGCAGTCCTGCCGCGGTCGGACCGGCACGCAGGACCGCATGGAACTGGCTTCCGGTGATGATGATCGGCAGATTGGCGGGGAGTTTAGCGAAATAGTGCAGGCGCCGGTCCCGCCGGCGGTCCGGTTGCCCGACCGCGCCGTGGGTGTTAGGCTTCAGGTTCCCGGCGCGCGTCCGACGCGCACGGTCCCGAGGAGGAAAGTGTGATGAAAAAGCAGGTCTGTCCGGTCCTGGCTGCGGCCCTGGTCGCCCTGACCCTCTGGGCCCCGGTCGTTCCGGCCCCGCGGGTCGTGCTGGCCGCCGCCGGCGAGGCGCTCGCGCCCGGCACGCCGCTGGAAATCGTCGCCGGGCAGGTCGACCTGCTCGCCATGCCGCCGGGCTACGTCCGCAGCGTGAAGGCGAAGACGCAGAACCGGATCGGAACGGCGCGCCGGGGCGCGCGCGTGGCGCTGGTGCAGGAAACAGATAACTTCTACCAGATCGCGCTCGAATGTCAGGACGGGAAGGTCCGGATCGAAGCGTGGATCGACAAGATCGCCGCGCGGCCCGCGCTCGAGCGGGGGCCGGAACTGCCGCGATGACCCTCGTTCACAACTGAAAGGACCCCATGGCGCAGCAGTTCATCTTCACGATGAAGGGCCTCGGCAAGGTCGTGCCGCCGAAGCGGGAGATTCTCAAGGGGATCTGGCTGTCGTTCCTGCCGGGCGCGAAGATCGGCGTGCTCGGGCTGAACGGCTCGGGAAAGAGCTCGCTCCTGCGCATCATGGCCGGCGAGGACACCGAGTTCATCGGCGAGGCGTTTCCGGCGCCTGGCCTGACGGTCGGCTTCCTGCCGCAGGAGCCGCGGCTGGACCCGACGAAAAGCGTGCTCGGCAACGTCGAAGAGGGGCTCGCCCATGTGAAGGCGATGGTCGACCGCTTCAACGCGATCAGCATGCTGATGGCCGAACCGATGGACGACGACACCATGGCGAAACTGCTGGCCGAGATGGGCGAACTGCAGGACAAGATCGACGCGGTCAATGGCTGGGAGCTCGACCGGCAGCTCGAGATCGCCATGGACGCGCTGCGCTGTCCGCCCGCGGACGCCGACGTGTCGAAGTTGTCGGGCGGCGAGGTGCGCCGCGTGGCGCTCTGCCGGCTGCTGCTGCAGAAACCCGACCTGCTGCTGCTCGACGAGCCGACCAACCATCTCGACGCCGAGTCGGTGGCGTGGCTCGAGCGGTTCCTTCAGGAATACGCCGGCACGGTCGTGGCGGTCACGCACGATCGCTACTTCCTCGACAACGTGGCCGGCTGGATCCTGGAGCTCGACCGCGGGCAGGGGATCCCGTGGGAGGGGAACTATTCCTCCTGGCTGGCGCAGAAGAAGAAGCGTCTCGAGGCGGAGGAGAAAAAGGACACGGCCCGGGTCAAGACGCTCGAGCGCGAGCTGGAATGGGTCAGCATGTCGGCGCGCGCGCGCCAGAAGAAGAGCAAGGCGCGCCTTTCCGCCTACGAGGAACTGCTCGCGCAGGACGTGGAGAAGCGACTCGGTCCGGCGCAGATCTCCATCCCGGCCGGTCCGCGGCTGGGCGAAGTGGTGGTGCAGGCCCGCGACCTGATGAAGGGCTACGGCGAAACGCTTTTGATCGACGGCCTCTCGTTCGATCTGCCGCGCGGCGGCATCGTCGGCATGATCGGTCCCAACGGCGCCGGAAAAACCACGTTGCTGCGCATGATCACCGGGTCGGAGAAGCCGGACGGCGGCCAGTTGCGGATCGGCGAAACGGTCGTCATGTCGTACGTCGATCAGCTGCGCGACGCGCTCGCCGGCGAGAAGAGCGTGTGGGAGGAGATCTCCGGCGGGGTGGAGGAGTTGAGCGTCGGCGGGCGCACGGTGAGCAGCCGGGCCTACTGCGCAGGCTTCAACTTCCGCGGGCCGGACCAGCAGAAGCGGGTGAAGGATCTCTCAGGCGGCGAGCGCAACCGCGTCCATCTGGCGAAGCTGCTCAAGAGCGGCGCCAACCTCATCATGCTCGACGAGCCCACGAACGATCTCGATGTCGACACGCTGCGCGCGCTGGAAGACGCGTTGCTGGCGTTTGGCGGCTGTCTCGTCGTGGTCAGCCACGACCGCTGGTTCCTCGACCGCATCGCCACGCACATCCTCGCCTTCGAGGGGGACAGCCGCACGGTGTGGCACGAGGGGAACTATGCCGACTACGAGGAGGACCGGCACGCGCGTCTCGGCGCCGAGGCGGATCAGCCGCACCGGATCAAGTACCGTCCTCTGACGCGGGATTAAAGAATCGGGGCCGGTCCGGCGGGGGCAGGCAGCTGGGCGAAAGTTGTGCCCCGACGGTGGTCCGGCCCCGAAAACGACTCGATGGTCAGGCGGGGCACGCACACCATAAGTCCGCCCGGCGGTCCGTCAAGGGGCGCGCCGAACTTAATCGGATTAATTTCGTCCTGACAAAAGATCAAGCGCCGGGCTCTGTAATCACCATTTTTTCAATAGCTTCCAAAGCTTCCGCGATGGCGCCATCCATGTCCATCCGCTCGGACAGTGCCAGCACCTCGCGCGCGCGGCCCCGCAGGATGGGGTGCGGCGAGCGGAGGGAGCAGCAGTCACGGTACGGCTCGATCGAGGTTTCGAAGGTGCCGATCCGGCGCGCGAGGGCCGAGATTTCGACCTTGTCCGTGCCGATCAGCGGCCGGAAGACCGGCAGCCGCACATCGGGCCCGATGGCCCCGAGGTTGTAGAGTGTCTGGCTGGCGACCTGGCCGAGGCTGTCGCCCGTGACGAGCGCGTGGCAGTCGGTGCGCCGGGCGAGCTGTTCCGCCACCTTCAGCATGTAGCGACGGAACAGCACCATGTCGTGCGATTCGGCGATCACGCCGATCGCGCGCGACTCGTACGGGTAGGTCGGCGCGAGGTAGAGGTGCAGGTCGGTCGGCGTGTGCTCGCGCAGGATGGCGGCGAGGCGCAGAATCTTCGCGGCGTCGGCTTCCGCGGCGGTGCGGCCGGTGTAGAAGTGGATGAAGTCCGAGCGGCAGCCGCGCCGCATGAGCATCCAGGCCGCCACCGGCGAGTCGATCCCGCCCGACAGCAGCGTCATCACACGGCCGCCCGAGCTGGCCGGCAGGCCGCCGGGGCCGGGGAGGCGCTGCGTGAAGATCAGCGCCTCGTTGCGCAGCATCAGCACGTGCACGGTGAAGTCGGCGCCGTGCAGCCGCACCGGCAGCTGGATCGCCTCGCCCACCGCGTTGCCCACCAGGCGGTTGATCTCGGGCGAGACGAGGGGGAAGTTGCGGTCCGAGCGGCGGGTTTCCACGCGGAAGGTGCGGGCGTTGCCGACATCGCGCCGGGCGAGCGCCGCGGCGACCTCGCCCAGGCCGGCCAGGTCGTCGCCCAGGCTCGCCCGCGGTACCGCCGTGGCCACCGACAGCCACTGCACGCCGAACACCCGCTGCAGCTTCGCGGCCACCGCGTCGGCGCGCGTGGCATCGTCCAGCCGCACCAGCAGCCGGCTCTCGATGTGGTTCACGTGGCTGACCGGCTCGCCCTTGAGCGCGACGAGGATGTTGTTGCGCAGCCGCCGCAGGAAGGCGTGCCGGTTGCGGCCCTTCAGGGCGATCTCCGCGTAGTGGACGGCCAGCACGGGGGTGTCGAAGGTCACGGCGTGCTCCAAGTTCGGGGTGGCGCAGCCCAATGACACCCTGCGCCGCGCGGATGTCAACTCGCGACGGAGCGGTCCGGGGCGATTCCCGCCGCGAATCGGGGCTGCAGGCGCGCATTGCATCTCCGCTGAGGGCGTGTATGCTCTGCCGCCACGCCACCTCATCCACAACATAGGACGCCGCCATGACGCCCCTGAACGGTTTCGACTTCGCGACCGTCGATGATTTCAGCCTCCTGCCGGCGGAGGCGATCGATGCGCTCGCGCCTGCCGTAAACCAAATCGCCGGCGACCTTGAGCGGGGGCAGGGGCCCGGCGCCGCCTGGCTTGGCTGGCGCGATCCAGAGGCCGCCTGTCCGGCGGCGACCCGCCGGGCGATCGCCGCCGCTGCCGCCACAGCCCGCCAGAAGTGCGACGCCTACGTGGTGATCGGGATCGGCGGTTCCTACCTGGGGACCCGCGCAGTCCTGGCCTCCCTGCCCGACCGCACCTCGGGACCGGAGATCCTGTTCGCCGGCATCGACCTGAGCGGCGTCGGCCTCGCCCGGCTGCTGGCGGCGTTGCAGGGGCGGGACTTCCGCCTCTGCATGATCTCGAAGTCCGGCACCACGCTCGAGCCGGCGCTCGCCTTCCGTCTGCTGCGCACGGAGCTGGAGCGGCGCTACGATCGCGCGGAGGCGGTCCGGCGGATCACCGCCGTCACCGATGGGTCGCGCGGCGCCCTGCGCGCTTTGGCGCAGGCACAGGGATGGGAGACTTTCGTCGTCCCCGACGACATCGGCGGTCGCTTCTCGGTGCTTACGCCGGTCGGCCTGCTGCCCCTGGCCGTGGCCGGACTCGACATCGACGCCCTCGTCGATGGCGCCTCTGCCATGCGCGATGCCTGCCGGGTCCCGGCGCTGCGCGACAACCCGGCCCACCTCTACGCCGCCACCCGCCACGCCCTCCAGACGCGCGGCTTCCGCACCGAGATCCTCAGCGCCTTCCACCCCGACCTGCACTGGCTGCAGGAGTGGTGGAAGCAGCTGTTCGGCGAGAGCGAGGGGAAGCAGGGACGCGGCCTCTTCCCGGCCGCCGCCATGATGACCGCCGACCTGCACAGCCTCGGCCAGTACCTCCAGGACGGCCCCCGCGACCTGTTCGAAACTTTCCTGTGCGTGCGCCGCACCGCCCCCGACCTGCGCGTGCCGGCGGCCGCCGCCGCCGCGGGGGAGGGCGACGGCCTCGGCTATCTGGAGGGCCGCCCGCTCGACGAGATCAACGCCCTGGCCTGGCAGGGGGTCCGCCGCGCTCACACCGCCGGCAAAGTGCCGTGCCTGTCGCTCACACTCGACGCCCTCGACGAACGCCGCGTGGGCGCCCTGATCCACTTCTTCGAGGAGGCGGTCGCCGTGAGCGGCCGATTGCTTGGCGTCAATCCGTTCGACCAGCCCGGCGTGGAAGCCTACAAGCAGGAGATGTTCAGGCTGCTCGGAAGGGCGTGAGCGGAGGGCGCGCGATGTCGGTTACGAACGGAGAGTCTTCATGGACCGCAAATCCCTGAGCCGCGAATACAAGGAGGCCGCCCGTCCGATGGGCGTCTTCCGCGTGCACAACACCGTCAACGGCAGGTCGTTTGTCGGGACGAGCGTGGATCTGCCGTCGATGTTGAACCGGCAGCGGGCGCAGCTCGGTTTCGGGGGGCATCCCAATCGCGAACTGCAGCGGGAGTGGCGGGAGATGGGGGCGCAGGCCTTTGCGTTCGAGGTCCTCGACACTCTGAAGCCGCGAGAGGAGCCAGGCTACGATCCGGACGCCGATCTGCGGGCGCTTGAGGCGCTCTGGCTCGAGAAGCTGTCGCCCTACGGGGAGCTGGGGTACAACGTGCGGCCCCATGAGTAGCTGAAAGCGTTGCGGCACAACACGATCGTGGCACGCTCCGATCTCCCTGCGAGACGGCGGGATATTCTGCACCTACGGGATTTCCGGAATATTCGAACCTTCCCATTCAAGCACGACTGAATTCCTGTCGAATTACTGGGTGAAATGTGCAGCCGCACGGCTGCGGTGTCGGCCCTATGCGGACGCAGATTCGGGGATCGCGATGACCTTTGCCCGCTCCGGATCTGCCCCCTTCCCAAAGGAATGAAATGGTAGGACTCATCTGCAAAGTCCTCATCGACTTCGTCAGGGCCACAGGTGGCGACGCTGCGGTGAACAAGGTCAAGCTGCAGGCTCAGGTTCCGCCGGCCCAGGAATACAAGCTCAACGGCGTGTATGATGACGCCGAATGGCGTCGTCTGGTCGGCGCCGCCTGCGCGGTCCTGGGAATCACCGCGGATCAGGCCGAGGCGGACTTCGCGGATTTCTTCTTCAAGGACTCCCTCGGCCGGTGGCCCATGTGGTTCAAGATGTCCAGGAACTCACGGGAATTCCTCCTGCGTCAGCCGGCCATCCATAACAGTCTGGCGGCCGGCGTAAGCGAGGAGGCCCAGCGTACCGCCATCGCCGACAAGTTCCGCATCGAGGCGACCGACGATGGCCTCGTGACCCACTACCGTTCGGCCAACGGTCACTGCGGCCTGTACAGGGCCCTGGCCCGCTGCATCATCAACCATTACGGCGATGAGGCGACCGTCGAGGAGCCCCGGTGCGCGCTACGGGGCGACGACGAATGCGAGATCCATGTCCACTGGACGAAGGGCGGAGTGAAGCCGTGAACGTGGCCTGCCCTCCGGATGCATCGCTGACGGCGCTGCAGGGCGATATCGACAAACTCGCCGACCAGTTGTGCTGCGCGGTCGATGGCGACGTATCCTTCATCGTCGAGACCGAATCTCCCGACGAATGCCTCCAGCGGCTGACCATGCTGATGAACTTCGTCATGGACACGGCCCGCCGCGCCATCGAGCAGGTCAGGCACCAGACCGAGGAGATCCGCCTGAAGGAGACCCGCTTCCGCGAGTTGTTCGAGAACATGAACGACGGCGTGGCGGTTGTCGAGGCCGTGGAGGAGGGGAAAGACTTTGTCATCCTGGACATCAACAGCGCCTCGCTGCGGATCGAGCGCATAGTTCGCGAGGCTGTGGTTGGGCGCCGGATCACGGAGGTGTTTCCCGGCGCCGAGCAGATTGGCCTGCTGGACGTTTTCCGGCGGGTGTCCGCCACGGGGAATCCCGAGCACCTGCCGGCGCGGTTCTACGGGGACGAACGCATTTCCGGCTGGCGCGAGAACTTCGTCTACCGTCTGCCCACGGGGGAAGTCGTCACGGTGTACCGCGACGTGTCGGCGCAGAAATCCGCCGAGGAGGCGCTGCGGGAGACGCTCAGGTCCACCGAGATGCTCATCGAGGCGGCTCCCATCGCGCTGGTGGTCGTAGGGAATGACCAGGTCATCCGTCGGGCCAACGAAGTAGCCGGCAGGATCCTGGGCGCCAGCCCTCGCGAGATGGTGGGCCGGAACTGGCGTGCATTTCTCGGCGACGGGTCGGAAGAAGTCACCCGGAAGGCCGCCGAGGAGGGCACGCTGAAAGATGCCGGCGGCAATCCCGTCCCGGTTCTGATGTCTGTCATCCCAGCCGTCGTCAGCGGCGGGGAGGTAGTCCATATCGCGGCATTCCTGGATCTCACGGAGCGGAACCAGCTGGAGGGCCAGCTGCGGCACTCGCAGAAGCTAGAGGCTGTCGGCCAGCTCGCCGCGGGAATCGCCCACGAGATCAACACGCCGACCCAGTACGTCGGCGACAACACCCGCTTCCTGCAGCAGTCCCTGCAGACCATCCGGAACACCTGCTCGCTGTACGCCGAACTGCTCCAGGCGGCAAAGACCGATTCGCTGACACCGGAACTGCTGGTGCGCACCGAGCAGGCCGTCGAAGTCGGCGATCTCGACTATCTGTTCACGGAAATCCCCACGGCCATCAGTCAGACTCTGGAGGGCGTCGAACGCATCACCAGAATCGTGCGCGCCATGAAGGACTTCTCGCATCCGGGCGGCAAGGAGAAGGAGGCCGCCAACCTCAACAAGGCCATTGAAAGCACGATGACCGTGGCCGGCAGTGCGTGGAGGCACGTCGCCGACGTGAAGCTGGATCTCGATCCGGACCTGCCGCCCGTGGTCTGTTATCTGGGCGACATCAACCAGGCGGTCCTCAATCTGATCGTCAACGCCGCGCATGCCATCGGCGACGCAAAGATACAGACGCCCGGTTCCCTGGGCGAAATTGTCATCAGCAGCCGTCGTGACGGCGACCAGGTCGAGGTGCGGGTGAGCGACACAGGTTCCGGGATACCGGAAGCGATCAGGCCGCGACTCTTTGAACCGTTCTTCACCACCAAGGGCGTGGGCAGGGGGACGGGGCAGGGTCTGTCCGTGGTTTACGGCGTCATCGTCAAGCGGCATGGCGGCACGGTGACGTTCGAAAGTGAAGTGGGCAGGGGCACCACCTTCATCATCCGGTTGCCGATCGAGCCGGGCCCGGTAGCGCCGGGGTTGGAAGCTTAGCCGGCCGCCAGGCCTCAGGCAGCTCCGCCGCTCATTCCGATGGTTTTCCGGCCCGCCCTATTCGCCTCGGCTACAATATTCCTGCGACTTGTGAAGGGTTCTCCGGTGTCTCACCAGGGAGCCAGGACCGGAAGCGGGCCGGCGCCGCGGGCAGACGTGCCTGGGGCCACGGCCAGGGAAAGCGGAACACGAGGTCACGACGGATGCGCTCGAGAAACGGACCTGCCACGGATCGCCCCGCCGACTGGGCGCGACTGCTCGAGCTCCTGGCGCCGATCCACGCGCGCGCGGCGGGGATGGCCAGGCGGCTCGCGGGGTCGGCCCACGACGGCGACGATCTGTTCCAGGAAGCGGTTCTGCGCGCCCTGGCCGCGTTGCCCGCGTTGCGCGACCCGGAGCGCTTCGGTCCCTGGTTCACCACGATCCTCCTGAACGTGCACCGCAACCGCAGCCGCCGGGGCTTCTGGCGGCGTCTCGTGCCGATCGAGCGGGGCGAGGCGCCGGCGGCCGAGCCGGTCGGCGAGGACGGGCACGCGTGGGAGGAGGAGCGGCTGCGCGCGGCGAGGGCGTCCCGGGCGCTCGCGACGTTGCCGGCCGTGCAGCGGGAGGCGGTGGCACTTTTCGAGCTCGAGGGGTACTCGATCGAGGAGATCGCCGCGCTCCAACAAGTTTCGCCATCCGCGGTGAAATCGCGGCTCGCCCGCGGGCGGGCCCGGTTGCGCCGCACCTACGAGCGCTGGGGATTCGGTCGCCAGCGCGAGCACAACGGTGTCGGACGGTCCGGCGGTACGCCGCTGCCCGTATTGGCGCCGCTGGCGCCGGAGGGTGAGTCCCATGGTCGTGCATCCGGAGAATGATGGGGAGCGCGCTTTCGAGCGCGACCTGCAGGCGTACCGCGAAGTGACCGCTCGGGATCTGCCGAGCGTGCGCGACACGGCGCAGCTTCTGCGCCGCGCCGCGTTGCAAACAGCCCACAATACCACCCGGGAGGGTTTCTATATGAAGAGCCTGATTTCGGTGAAGGCGCACCCGTGGCTGGCGGCGACCGCCGCCGCCGTCGTGGTCGCCATGATCCTTGGCGTCGTGCCGGTCAACTACACGGTGACGACGGGGCAGGACGTGACCCTGCAACTCGCCGCCCCGGCGCCGCAGGGCGAAGCGTTGCGCAAGGTCGCCACCGGTCTGCGCGCGGCGCTCCACGCCGACGGCGTGCAGATCGCTCTCACCGACGACGGCGCCGGCCCCGCGGTGCGGCTCGAGGCCGCGGTGCCGTCGCGTCTCGGCGCCGAGGTGCGCCACGCTGCGGCAGCCTACGCCCGCGGCCTGACGGAGCGGGGCATCCCGGCGCAGGCGAGCGTGCAGGCGCGCACCGAGCGGGTCTCCACGAACGTCTATGCCTTCGCCCGCAGCCGCGCGGTCGAGCTGCGCGTCACCAGCGCCGGGCGCACGCCGGCCGAGATCGAGGCCGACATCCGTGCCCAGCTCGAGGCCGCCGGCCTGGAAAACCCGCAGGTCCAGGTGACGAAGGATGGCGGCCAGACGCAGGTGCAGATCCAGGCGGACGGCGCCCGGGGCGAGTGCGAACAGAAGTTCGAAATCAAGCTGATCGGCCGCGATGACCAGCCGCTCGACGCTTCCCTCAACCGCTTCGAGGTCGAGCGCAGGCCCGGCATGACCGACGCCGACGTCAAGGCCGACATCGAGCGCCAGATGCGCGAGGCCGGCGTCGAGGGCACGGTCACGGTGGTGGACGGCAAGGTCAACGTGAAGGTTGAGGAGCGGCGGTAAGGGCGGCGGACCGCGGTGCGCGCGCCCCGCAGACAAATGATCGCCGGGCGAGAGGGCGGCGGGGGCCGTCCTCTCGCTTGCGACAGACCGGTGGTCAAGACGACTGCGGGTGGCCTGACCGGCCCCAGGTCGCGGTGCGCGATCGCGGTGGTCACGGGACGAACGACTTCTCCCGGGGGGCCTCCGCGGCGCCACGCCGCAAGAAGCTCGCTTCGGCCCACGCCATGACCTCTCCGTCGCGCTTCAGTTCCGCGCGCAGACGGTAAAGGGGCGGCCGCGCCTTCATCAGGCGCGCGCGGATCTCCAGTCCGGAGTCGCACGGGACGGGATGCACGTAGCGCACGCGCAACTCGCCCGTGAGCGCAGTTACGCCGCGGTGAAAGAGGCAGTGGGTCATGGCCGCATCGAGCAGCGCCGCGACCACGCCCCCGTGCAGGAGCCCCTTGTAGCCCTGCAGTCGTTGGTTGCAACGCAGGTCCGCCCAAACCCCGCCGTCGCCGTCGGGTTGGAAGGCGAGAACCGGCCAGAGCGGACTGCCGCTCCCGCACAGCAGGCAGTGTTCGTGGCCGTGGCGTGCCGCGAGGCCGGCCGCGTCGTCAGTGGTCACAGGTGTTTCCTCCCACCTCCAGCGAGCCCGCCAGCCAGTCGGTCACGATCCGCTCCGGCGTGTCGGCCGGGGCGCCGACGACGACTTCGATGTTTTGTGCGGCGAAAAGATCGCGCGCGCGTCCTCCCATGCCGCCGGCGATGATCACGTTCGCGCCGCGCTCGGCCAGCCAGGGCGGCAAAAGACCCGGCTGGTGCGGCGGCGCCGCAACATCCTCACGACCCAGGATCCGCTTCTGCTGCGGTTCCACGTCGATAAGGGCGAAGCTCTCGCAATGGCCGAAGTGCGGGCACAGCCGGCCGGAGGCCAGGGGGATGGCGATCTTCATGATTCAGACCTCGTCTTTCTGGAGATTGTGATGCCGCGTGGCGGTATCCGTGATGAGCCCGTCCCACAGGCGGCGGATGTCGTCTCCCGCGGGCGCGCCGGTTTCGACCACCGCGCGCGCCGCGATCTGCGCGCGGGTGACTTCGCGATCGTAGCGGATGCGGCCCGCGATCGAGGCGCCCGCCACGCGCGCGACTGCTTCGATCCTTTCCGCCAGGCCGGGATTGAGATCCCACTTGTTGACGCAGACGGCCGCCGGCACGTTGAAGTGCCGTGCCAGCGACAGCACGCGCGCCAGATCGTGCTCGCCCGAGACGGTCGGTTCCGTGACCAGCAGCAGCTGTGAGGCACCGGTGACCGAAGCGATGACCGGGCAGCCGATGCCCGGTGGCCCGTCCACGATGACCAGCGGCCGCGTGGTCGCCTCCGCAATGCGGCGGGCTTCGCCGCGCACGATGGAGACCAGCTTGCCCGAGTTCTCGGCCGCCGCAAAGAGCCGCGCGTGCACGAGCGGCCCGCAGCGGGTGTCCGATACCATCCACTCGCCGCAGAGGCGCTCGGGAAAGTCGATCGCCCCCTCCGGGCATATCCGCACGCAGACGCCACACCCCTCACATGCAACGGTATCGATGACGTATGGGGACCCCGGTGCTCCGGGGGTGAGGGAGAGCACTGCGCCGAAGCGACAGTGCGCGAGGCAGAGCCCGCAGCCGAGGCAGCTCTCCGCACGGATGACCGCCCCGCGGCCGGCCCGGAACTCGTGGCGCTCGCGCACGGTGGGCGCGAGCACCAGGTGCAGGTCCGCCGCGTCCACGTCGCAGTCGGCCAGGACCGCATTGCCCGCGAGCACGGCCAGCGAGGCGGCCACGCTCGTCTTGCCGGTGCCGCCCTTGCCGCTGAGCACGACTATTTCGCGCGTCATCGCGTCCTGACCGCCCGCGCCGCGCGCGGCATCTCCGCCACCCGCGCGAGCAGCCCGGCCAGCAGCGGCCGGTATTCCGGCACGGCGTCTACCATCAATTCGCCGCGCGAGTAGGCCTCCGCCACGCGCCGGTCGTCCGGGATCTCGAGTAGCACCGGCAGGCCCTCGCGCGCGCACCAGTGCTGCACGCGGTCATCACCGCTGCCCATCCGGTTGACCACGACGCCGCACGGCAGGCCCAGTTCGCGCACCGTTCCGACCGCCAGTTCGAGGTCGTGCAGGCCGAACGGCGTGGGCTCGGTGACCAGCAACACCGCGTCCGCGTCGCGAATCGTTGCGACGACGGGGCACGACGTGCCGGGCGGCGCATCGAGGATCGTCGGAATGCCGTCGCGGCGCGCCGCCTTGACGGCGGCGATCAGCGGCGGTGCCGTGGCCACCCCCACGTCGAGGCGGCCCGAGATCAGCGTGATCGGCCCGTCCTCGCGGATCTCGACCTCACCGATGCGCCGCTCGATTTCTCGGATCGCCCCGCGGGGGCAGAGCAGCGCACATCCGCCGCAACCGTGGCACATCTCCGGAAACACCAGCGGCGTCGTACCGAACGAGACGATGGCGTGCCAGGCGCAGAGCCGGCCGCACTCACCGCAGGCGTTGCAGAGCTGCGCGTCCACCGTAGGCACGGGGATGCCGATGATGTGCCGTTCGTGCACCGCGCCGCCCAGGAACAGGTGCGCGTTGGGCTCCTCGACGTCGCAATCGAGCAGTTGGACGGGGCCGGCGATCACGCGCGCGAGGTTCACCGCGAGCGTGGTCTTGCCGGTCCCGCCCTTGCCCGAGGCGATGGCGAGGATCATACCCAGTGTCCTTCCACGTCGGCGTCGTGCGCCGGGACGAGGCGCCCGGCGCGGAACTCCACGAGTGCCGTCGCGACCGTGGCGGCCTCGGTGTTGTAGACCGTGACCCCCGCCGCCGCGAGCACGCGGAACGCCTTGGGCCCGCAGTGGCCGGTGACCACCGCCCGTGCCCCCGCGCGCACGACCGCTTCGGCCGCCTGGATGCCGGCGCCCTGTGAAGCGGCGAGGTTCTGCGCGTTGTCGAGCAGTTCCCAGGCGTCGCCGTCGAGATCGTAGACCAGGAACTTCGGCGCGCGGCCGAACCGGCCGTCCAGGGGTGCGTCGGGCCCGTCGCCCGACGTCGTGAACACGATCTTCATGGTCGTCTCCCGTTCAGTTATAGGCCTCCATGACGTCACGCGGCTCCCGCATCAGTTCGCCTGCGACGTCATCCATGCTGCTTTCGGTCCAGAAGGGGAGTTGCCGGTGTGCCTCGAGGTACTTGAGCGGGATGGGGTGGGTGCCGATCACGACCGGCAGCCCATGCACCTTTTCGATGAACTCCCGGAAGCGGCGAATGTGCGGGCACGGCGGATACCCCACGACCAGGCCGGTCGCAAGGTGGACCACGTCTGCGCCGTTCTTCAGAAACTCCGCCGGGACGTCCTCCACGTTGCCGCCCGGGCAGCCGCCGCAAGTGGAGTACCCCACGATCTCGACCGCCTCGTCGGGTGCGTAGCGGGCGAAGGCGCCTCTCCGCTCCCGCAGGGCCCGGAAGCACTTGCCGCCGCCGCAGTCACGGTAGCGGGCGCAGATGATGATGCCGATGCGCGTCATATGGGGCTCACTCCGTCGGGGGGGTGGGGGTCAGTTCGTTCAACCGCCGGTGGACGGCATCCAGCCGCTCCTGCAGCGCCGTGGCCCGATCCTCCAGGCAGCCCCGTTCCTGCCGGAGGTTGGGCGTCACGGCGGGCCCGCCGCGTCTCCGGCCCCCGCCGAAGCCGCGCCCTTTGCCGAAGCCGCGCCCGGGCTGAGGGTTCATGGACCCGGGCACTCCCGCGCCCGCGCAGAGACCCGCTGCGCGGCCGGTCATGGGGCCCAGGCCCCTGGGCCCTGTCCTGTCTCCGCCTGGCATGATGCGTCCCCTCTCTCTGTGGTTCCTTACTTCCGCAGCAGCGCGGTTCCGCACTTCGGGCACTTCTGTTGGGCGCAGGGCGAGCCTTGCGCGTGGGGCTCCTCGTGACCGCACCTGGGGCAGATGCAAGCGCCGCCCGGCCCGCCAGCCTGGGGGCCGCCCATGCGACCGAGTCCGCCGCTGCCACGACCGCTGCCACGGCCGCCACCGCCGCCGCCACTGCCACCGCCGATCATATTCATCGTCGCCTCCTCTGTTGTTCCGCCGGCGCTCCATCGCGGTCCGCGGCCCCTGGGCCACCCGCAGCAGCCCGGCATCGCGAAGCGGTTTGTTGCCAGCCCGTTGCGCAACCAGGCGCTCACGATTCTGTCCAGCGGCCCGGCCACGAAGGGGATCAATCGGATTCCCTGCGCGGCCACCATGACGGTCAGGGGGCGCGAAATCGCTCCGCAAACCAGGACATCCACGCCAAGTTCCGCCAGGTGCAGAACGCGCCCCGTGGGCATGGCGTCAGCGAAATCCGTCCGCGTTTCGGCCGTGATTTCGCCCGCGATCGCGTCCACGAGCAGCAGTTGCTGCGCAACGTCGAAGACCGGGGCGACCCGGTCCTGCCAGGCCGCGAAGGCCGCTCTCTGAACGGTCGGGTCCATGGGTCGCATGACCCGGCCTATTGCCGGATCCGTGCCAGGATCGGCGGGCCCGCGACAGAGACATAACTCAATGCTATTACAATATTTATGGAATGATGCGTTCCGGGCGCGCGCACGTAGAGTCGCGTATCTGCGACTGAATTTAGATAGTTCGGTCGCGCTTTGGCTACTCTGTGGCGGGTTCCCGGGATCGCCCGTCGCGGGGCGGCAGGGCGATATGGAGCTTCTTCATCCGCCGGAACAGCGTGCTTTTGTGCACGCCCAGCGCGCGCGCTGCGGCGAGACGGTTGAAGCTGTTGCGTCGCAGGGCGGTCAGGATCGAATGCCTGTCCAGCAGGTCGCGTGCCGTGCGCATGTCGGTCGTCGCGCCGGGGGCGATGCGCGCCGTGAGGTCGGCAGGCAGGTGCGCCAGCCCGATGTCACCGTCGTGGCAGAGGATGAAGGCACGCTCGATCACGTTCTCCAGTTCACGGACGTTGCCGGGCCAGTCATGCGCCATGAGCAGCGAAAGCGTTTCCGGCGCCAGCCCGGTCACTGCCCGTAGCTGCAGGCGGTTGAAACGCTCCACGAATTGCTCCGCGAGCAACGGAATGTCCTCGCGCCGCGATCGCAGTGGCGGCAGCTCCACCCGCACGACGTTGATGCGGTAGTACAGATCCTCGCGGAATGCCCCCTCGCGCATGCGTTGGGCCAGATCCCGGTGTGTTGCGGCAATCACGCGCACGTCGGCGGTTTCGGAGCTATTGCTGCCGAGCGGCTCGTAGGTCCGTTCCTGCAGCACGCGCAGCAGCCGCACCTGCACGGCGGGGCTGAGCTCGCCGATCTCGTCGAGAAACAGCGTGCCGCCGGCGGCAGCGGCGAATCGCCCCGGCCGGTCGCGACCGGCGCCCGTGAAGGCGCCCGCGCGATAGCCGAACAGCTCCGACTCGATCAGCGTCTCTGGCAGCGCGCCGCAGTTGACCGCGACGAAAGGCCCATCGCACCGCGGGCTCAGGTCATGGATGGTGCGCGCGACGAGCTCCTTGCCGGTGCCGGTATCGCCCACGATCAACACGGTGCTCGGGCTCGCGGCGATGGTCGGCAGGATCTCGAACACACGCTGCATGAGGGGGCTGCGACTGACCAGGTCGCCCGCGCGGAAACGACCCGCCAGTTCCTCGCGCAACGCCTCGACTTCGCTCAGGTCGCGGAAGGTCTCGGCCCCGCCGATCACGCGGCCGGACGCATCGCGCAGCACGGCGGTCGAAACGCTGATCGGGATGCGCGAGCCGTCACCGCGCACGATGTAGGCCGATTGTCCGATCACCGGACGCTTCGACTTGAGCGTGCGTCCCAGCGCGCAGTCCGTCTCGCACATGCTGGCGCGGAAGACGTCGCAGCAGCGCTGCCCCAGCGCCTCGCGGCGCGGCACGCCGGTTATCTGCACGGCGGCGCGGTTGAACGAGGTGATGCGCCACTCGAGGTCCACGGTGAAAACGCCGTCGGAGATGCTCTCGAGGATCGCCTCGGTCGAAGCGGGGGCGGCGGGCTGCGGCTTCGCGCGGCGGGCAGTCATGACATCATCCCCGGGGCGCGCCGGCATGACGCGCGTCAGAGGCTTCCGGACCCAGATTAGGCGATCCGCGCCGGCGGTCAAGGTCGCGGGCCATCCGGTTGCTGTTGTCACTGGCAATCAGCATGGCCGCGGGCGTGGGCCAGCAACGGCAAGTCGAGTCCGGCCTAGATCACCTCGGACCAGCGCGGCGAGGCAGCGAAGGCCGCGTGGATCAAACCGACATGGGAGTAGGCCTGCGGAAAGTTGCCCCACATCCGCAGGCCCTCCACATCATAATCCTCGGAGAAGAGTCCCAGGGGCGAGGCCGCCGACATGGTGTGCTTGAGCAGCTCCCGCGCTTCAGCGGTGCGGCCCACCATGACGAGCGCTTCGACCAGCCAGAACGTGCACATGATGAAGGCGACCGTGGGCACTCCGAAGCCGTCGTCCACCTTGTAGCGCAGCAGCAGGCCGTTCCGTTCGAGTTCGCGCCAGACGACGTCGATGGTGGCGGCGAGACGCTGGTCGTCCGCCGGCAGCATGCGCAGGCTGGCCATCTGCAGGAGCGAGGCGTCGAGGCCGGCGCCGCCGTAGGTCGCCACGAAGGTTCCCCGGGTTTCGTTCCACGCCTTCGCGATGATCTCCTCGCGGATGCGCCCGGCCGCCTGCCGGAGCTCGGCCGCCTCGGCGGAGCGACCCCGCTCGAGCACCAGGGCCATGCGGTCGGCGGCCGCCCAGCACATCAGGCTGCTGAACGTCTGGGGTTGCGCGGCATGACGGAATTCCCAGATGCCCGTGTCAGGCGTGCCGGCGACGGCGATCGCCTTGCGCGCCAGCCGGCGCAGCAGGTCGAGGGTCTCGCGCGAGCGCTCGGCGGTGAAGCGGTCGTCCAGGAAGACAGGACAGAGGGCGAGGACCATCTCCCCGAAGACGTCGTTCTGGCGCTGCTTCGCCGCCGCGTTGCCGATCCGCACCGGGCCTTCCCCGTTGAAGCCTGGCCAGGCCGGGAGCGTGCTCTCTTCGAGGTCCATCGTCGCGTCGATGCGGTAGAGGGGAGCCAGGTCGAGGTCCGGGCTCGCGCTCGCCACGTTGATGAGGTAGCGGACGAATCGCTCCCGCTCTCCGAAATGGCCGAGCAGCCGGAACGCCGACAGCGCGTAGTACGCGTCGCGCAGCCAGCAGTAGCGGTAGTCCCACGTCCGGCCACTGCCGGGCGACTCCGGGATCGACGTCGTCATGGATGCCACGATGGCGCCGGTGTCATCGAAACAGTGCAGTTTCAGGGCGAGCGCCGAGCGGATGACCTCCTGCTGGAATTCCGGCGGGACGTGGCACTCCTTCACCCAGCGCCGCCAGTAGCGGATGGTCTCGTGCAGGAAGCGCTCGCAGAGCGGCGCGAGCGGCTCCTCGATCGGTGAGCCCCAGGTCAGGATGAGGTAGCGCCGCTCCGTCAGCGCGAACGGCTGGCCGGAAAGGTACGAGATGGGGATGTCGGTGGTGAGGCGGAGCTGAGCCGGAAAGCCGTCGAAACGGATGTGGTTCGAGCCGGGCATGCGGCGCGGGGATTCCTTGGACCACCCGAGACGCGGCTCGCACGCGACGCGGATGCGCGGCGTGCCGACGATCGGCTCGACGATGCGGATGAGCTGCATCGGGCGGAACGTCCGGTCATACTGGTGGAAGCGCGGCGCGAAGTCGATGAGGCGCACCCCGCCGTCAGGCGTGTCGAAGGTGGTTTCGAGCACGTTCGTGTTGTCGAGGTAGCGCTGGACGCCGGGTGAGCCGTCGGCCGGCCCAACCTGGAAATGGCCGCCCTCGCGCGCGTCGAGCAGGGTGGAGAACACCGGGTCGGAGTCGAACCGGGGCAGGCAGCACCACACCACCGAGCCGTTCCGCTCGACGAGGGCCGAGTACTGGCAGTTGCCGATGAGTCCCAGATCCTCCAGTCGCATGCACCCAAGATAGCGGATTTCATTTGCTATTCAAACTACTTTGTGCTTTCGTGACCGCATATGGCTCGAACCCTGAGATTTGTCGCCGCTCTCGTGGTTGGCCTGGCGCTCGTGACCTGGGTCGCGTCGCTGGTGGCGATCAGAACTACCGGCCACTGGTTCGAGAAGGACATCCGTCTGCGTTCCCAACTGGCGGTGAACGGCGCCCGCCAGGGGCTCGTCAGTCACTGGAGTCGGGAGCGGCCGGACGATCTGCGGGCGATCCTTCTCGAGATCACTCGCGACGAGCGCATCATGGCGGCCGCCGCGTACGCGCCGGACCTGACACTGCTGACGACCACCCCCCGGTTCCCGGACGTCCTCGCGAGCGGCGGGCTCTTGGCGAAGAGCCGCCCGTTGACCGCGTCCGGCGACCGGGCGTGGCTGGCGTGGCAGGACATCGTGTCGCTGCCGGGGGGCAGCGTCCACGTGAGCGCCGTGCCGGTCGTCGAGGGAGGGCAGTCGCTGGGTTTCGTCGTGCTCCTGCACGATCTGAGCTTCGTCGAACGCCGTGACGCCATGGCGCGGCGGTTCCTGCTGGTCGTCTTCGGTTTCCTGGCGCTCGCCGCCTCGGCGGTGACCATCCTGGCGACGCGCTGGTCCCGGCACAACTGGAATCGCGGGCTGCAAAGACTGTTGCGCGGCGAGACGGAGCGGCCGGAATTCCTGCCCTTCCTGCGCGATGTGCGCGAACTCGTGGACCGCATCGTCGCCGAGAAAGAGGCCGAGGGGGAGGGAGGGGCCTGGACGCCGCAACGGCTCAAGAACTCGCTGAACCGCTACCTCCATGGCGAGAAGATCGTCATCGTCGCCAACCGCGAACCGTACATCCACAATTACGCGAAGGATGGCATCATCGAGGTCGTTCACCCGGCCAGCGGCCTCGTGACGGCGCTGGAGCCGGTGATGCAGGCCTGTTCGGGCGTGTGGATCGGCCACGGCGTCGGTTCGGCCGACCGCGAGACGGTGGACAGGAACGATCGCCTGCATGTGCCGCCCGGCGACGAATCGTACGTGCTTCGCCGTGTCTGGCTCACGGCCGAGGAGGAGTCCGGCTACTACTACGGCTTCGCCAACGAGGGCCTGTGGGCGCTCTGCCATCTGGCGCACGCGCGGCCGATCTTCCGCGGTGAGGACTGGAAACACTACCAGGCGGTGAACGCAAAATTCGCCGACGCCGTGTGCGCCGAGGTCGACGCCGAAGATCCCATCATCATGGTCCAGGACTACCACTTCACGCTCGCGCCGAAGTTCATCCGCGAGCGCCTGCCCCGCGCGACCATCATCATGTTCTGGCACATCCCGTGGCCGAGCTCGGAGCGTCTCGGCATCTGCCCCTGGCGCGAAGAGCTGCTCGAGGGGATGCTGGGAGCGAGTATCCTCGGCTTCCACACCCAGGTCGACTGCAACAACTTCGTGGAGTCCGTGGACCGCTATCTCGAGGCCCGGATAGACCGGGAGCAGAACGCGGTCGTGCGCAACGGGAAGACCACCCTGGTTCGCCCCTACCCGATCTCTTTGGAGTGGCCATCGCGCTGGCTCGGAACGGCGCCGCCGGTGGAGGAGTGTCGGAGCAGCGTCATCCGGGAGCTTGGCCTCGCGCCCGACGCGCTGATCGGCGTCGGCGTCGACCGACTCGACTACACGAAGGGGGTCGAGGAGCGGCTTCTGGCCGTGGAGCGCCTGCTGGAGTGCCATCCGGCCTTTCGCGGGCGGTTCACCTTCGTGCAGCTCGCCGCGCCCAGCCGGACGATCATCGACCGTTACCGCCAGCTCAACGAGGACGTGGAGCGGCTCGCCATCCGCATCAACGAGCGCTTCGGCGAGGCCGGCTATCGGCCCATCGTGCTGCTGCGCTCGCACCACGAGCCGCCCGCGGTCTTCCGCTACTACCGCGCCGCCGACTTATGCTACGTGAGCAGTCTGCACGACGGCATGAATCTCGTCGCCAAGGAGTACGTCGCCGCCCGGGACGACGAGCAGGGCGTCCTCGTGCTCAGCCAGTTCACGGGCGCTGCGCGCGAACTGACGGAGGCCCTGATCGTCAACCCCTACGATCTGGACGAGGCGAGCTCTGCGCTCGCCACGGCGCTGAGCATGACCCCCGAAGAGCAGCGTGACCGCATGCGCGCGATGCGCGCCTTTCTCTCCGATTTCAACGTCTATCGCTGGGCCGGGAAAATGATCGTGGACGCGGCCCGTCTGCGCAGACGCGATCGCCTCACCGGACGCCTGACGGATCACGTCATGAGCGCCGCCGCGGGAGAGTCATCTTGAAGAACATCCTTGCGCGCGCCAATCGCGAAGTGCTCCGGCAGTTCGCGTGGTCGAAGGTGCTGCTTGCATTCGACTTCGACGGCACCCTGGCCCCCATCGTGACGCGACCGGATCGCGCGACCATGCGGCCGACGACCCGGCGGCTGCTCGGGAAGCTGACGGAGCTGTACCCCTGCATCGTGATTTCCGGCAGGGCCCAGCGGGACGTGAGCAGGCGTTTGCAGGGGGTCGGCCTGCACGAAATCGTCGGCAACCACGGCGTGGAGCCGTGGCATTCCACGGAGAAGCTGTCGGAAGAGGTCGAGCGCTGGCACCCCGTGCTGCAGGAGCGCCTGGCGGGGTTGCGGGGGGTGAAGATCGAGGATAAGGGTTTCTCGGTCGCCGTCCACTATCGGCAGTCCCGGCAGAAGAAGGCCGCGCGCGGCGCCATCCTCGACGCGGCGCGCGCGCTGGGCGAGGTGCGGCTGATCGGGGGAAAGCAGGTGGTGAACATCCTGCCCGACGGCGTGCCGCACAAAGGAGGCGCCCTCGAACGGGAACGGGCGCGCCTCCGGTGCGACACCGCGATCTATGTGGGAGACGACGATACGGACGAAGATGTCTTCGCCCTCGATCAGCCGGGCCAGCTGCTGGGCATCCGGGTCGGACGCCACCGCGCCTCGGCTGCACCGTATTTCCTCGGCAGCCAGCGGGACATGGATGAGTTTCTGCGGGTCCTCCTCGGTCTCCGGCAGGACGAGGCCGATGCGCGGTCCTCTTCAAAGCGGTCGGTGGCGTGAGACCGGCTCGGGGAAGCGCCCCGGGAGCCTCCCCGGTTCCGGCCCTGGGGCCGGAGCTCGAGTTTCTGCGCGTGGTGTGGGCTCTCGATCATTCGCTGCAGAGGGTGTCGAAGCGCATGGAGGGGACGCTCGGGATCACGGCCCGGCAGCGCCTCGTCATCCTCATCCTGGGTCGCTTCCCCGGCCTGAACGCCGGGCAGCTCGCCAACATTCTCCACCTCCATCCCAGCACGCTCACCGGTATCCTCAAACGGCTGCACCGGAGCGGGCTGATCACTCGGCGCGCCGATCCCTGCGATCGCCGGCGGGTCGTTCTGGGGCTCACGGTGAAAGGCCGGGCGTTCGACATCGCCACCGAGGGCACCGTGGAGGCGGCGGTGCAGGCCGTCATCGCGGCGCTGCCGGGCGCGAAGCTCAGGCATACGTCTGAGGTGCTCGGGGCGCTGGTCGAACTTCTCGGGCGCAAGATGGCGACGCGAACGCCGTAGCCGGGCCCCGGACGGCAGTATCCCGCCGGTTCCCTGCCCCGCTCGCTCCCGGATGGATTCTCTCCTATATTGACAAGCATCATCATTATCCGTCAGGGAGGTCGCCATGCGACGGCGTGTTGTGCGGGCGTTTATCGTGCTGCTGTGGATCGTGCCGGGGTCGCTCGTGGGGCTGGCGCCACGCGCCTCGGCCCAGATCGCGGTGAACCGGGTGGCGGGGGGGCTGGCCTGGCCGGTCTGGGTGACGGCGCCGCCGGCGGATGCGCAGCGGCTGTTCATCGTGCAACAGGGGGGTCTGGTCCGGATCCTGAAAGGCGGCGCGTTGGTGGCGGCGCCGTTTCTCGACATCACCACCCTGGTCAGCCAAGGGTCGGAGCGGGGGCTGCTGGGACTGGCGTTCGATCCGCAGTACGCGACCAACGGGCGCTTCTTCATCGACTACACGGACGTGGCGGGGAACACGGTGATCGCGCGGTACACCGTCTCGGCGGGCGATCCGGACCTGGCCGACCCCGGCAGCGCCGTGCTGCTGCTCGCTATCGACCAGCCGTTCGCGAATCACAATGGCGGCACGGTCGCCTTCAGTCCGCGGGACGGCTATCTGTACATCGGCATGGGGGACGGTGGCTCGGCCGGCGATCCCGGCGACCGGGCGCAGGATACCGGCACCCTGCTTGGCAAGCTGCTGCGGCTGGACGTGAGCGGCGCCACCTATACCATCCCGCCCGACAATCCGTTTGCGGCGCCCGGAGGGGCGCGCGAAGAGATCTGGGCGACCGGGCTGCGCAATCCCTACCGCTTCGGCTTCGACCCGCTCAACGGCGACATCTACATCGGCGATGTCGGTCAGAACGAGTGGGAGGAGATCGACTGGCAGCCGGGCGATGCGCCGGGCGGACGCAACTTCGGCTGGCGCCGGATGGAGGGGTCCCACTGCTACGACCCGGTCAATGGCTGCAACGACGGCTCGCTCATCCTGCCGGTGCACGAGTACAGTCACGCGGGAGGCTGCTCGGTGACGGGTGGCGCGGTATACCGCGGCAGCGCCATGCCGGCCCTGCAGGGGACCTATTTCTTTGCTGACTATTGCACTGCCCGCCTCCGGTCGTTCAAGATGCTCGGCGGAGCGGTGGCGGAGTTCCGCGAGTGGCCGCTGTCGGTCGTGCCGGGCGCGGGGATCGCCACGGTCGGGGCCATCGTCGCCATCGCGGCCGACGGCGTCGGCGAACTGTACCTCGTCGATCGCACCGGGACGCAGGAGGGCGAGATCTGGAAAATCGTACCGGAGGGGACCCAGGCGACGGAGCAGCGCACTCTGGGCGGTGTGAAAGGGCTCTACCGCGGCCGCTGAGCGGGGCCGACCACTGGCCGGTCGTCGTCGTGGGGGCAGGGGCCGCCGGCCTGACCGCGGCGATTTTCGCCGCCCGGGCGGGGGCGCGAGTCCTCCTGCTCGAAACGCGACCCGCGCCGGGGGCCAAGATCCGCGCCAGCGGCGGCGGTCGTTGCAACGTGCTCCCCTCGGCGGTGACGCTCGCGGATTTCCACACCAGCGGGTCGCGCACCGCGCTGCGCAACATCCTCTTCTCCTGGCCGCTCGACGACGTGCGCGCCTTCTTCGAGAACGATCTGGGCGTGCCGCTCAAACGCGAAGCGACCGGCAAGCTGTTCCCCGCGGACGACGACCCGCGGCGCGTGGTGGCGGCGTTGCTCGGCGCCTGTCGGGCCGCCGGCGTCACGCTGTACGGGGACTTCCGGGTGACGAAGGCGAAACGGCCGGATGCGCCGGGCGCGGGCGGGGCTGGCGCGGCGGCGGAGGGGGCGGCGAGCTTCGCGCTGACGGCGGCGGGGGGAGTGCAGGTGACCTGCGACCGCCTGGTGCTCGCAACCGGCGGATTCTCCCTGCCCAAGACCGGCTCCGACGGCCACGGCCTTGCGCTGGCCCGCGCCTGGGGGCATGCGCTGGTGCCGCCGTATCCCGCGCTGGTGCCGCTGCTGTGCGACGATCCCCGCTGGCGCGCGCTGGCCGGCGTGTCGCTGCCGGCGCGGGTGCGGGCGGTGCGGGACGGGCATGTGGTGGTGGAAGAGCGGATCGACAGCTTCCTGTTTACGCACCGGGGCTTCAGCGGCCCGGTGGTGCTCGACATGAGCCGTCACCTCGCCGGGCCGGAGGGGAAGACCACGCAACTACGGGTCCGCTGGGGGGGGGATGACGCACCCGACTGGGACGATCTGTTCCGGCGCGGCGGCGCGCGGCCCCTGGCCGGTCTCCTGGCCGAGCGGTTGCCGCGTCGTCTGGCGGAGCTTTTGATCGAGGAGACGGGGCTTCAGCCGGCGGTCCGGGCTGCCGATCTTACCCGGGAGACGCGGCGCTCCCTGGTGGCGGCTCTGGTGGACTTTCCGCTGCCGGTCGGCGGCAACGAGGGGTACCGCATGGCCGAGGTGACCGGTGGCGGCGTGCCCCTGGGGGAAGTGTCGCCGCGTACCCTGGAGAGCCGGATCGTCCCGGCCCTGCACTTCGCCGGCGAAATTCTCGACGGCACGGGACGTATCGGCGGCTTCAATTTCCTCTGGGCCTGGGTGACCGGGCGCAAAGCGGGGCTGGCGGTGGGTGCGGGGCGGCCGCAAGGCGGCTGACAGTCGCTTTCGCGGGGAGCACAATCGGCGCGGGTGGTCCGCAGCCGGGAGGGATCATGGACAAGAGCCAGGAAGTTCTGCGTCGGCTGGAGTCGCTGAAGAACCTGCCGACGCTGCCGGTCGTCATCGACAAGCTGCGCGCGGCGGTGCGCGATCCCAATTCGAACGCCACGAAGGTGGCGCGGATCATCGAGGACGATCCGTCGATGATGGCGCGCATTCTCAAGATCGTGAACTCCGCGCTCTACGCGAGCTGGGAGCCGATCATTTCGGTCGAGCTCGCGGTGGCGCGGCTCGGTTTCAACGCGGTGACGAACATCGCCACCTCCACGGCCGTCTTCCAGACCTACGACCGGACCGGTCAGCGCGATTTCGACCGGGAGGAGTTCTGGCGCCACTGCGTGTCGGTCGGAATCGCGGTGAATGTTCTCTACGATCGCTGCAAGCCGAACCTGCAGCGGCGGTACGGCAAGGACCTGATGCACCTGTCCGGCCTGCTGCACGACGTGGGCAAGATCGTGCTCGAGCCGCACTTCCACGAAGCGTTCATCGCCGCCGTGCGCACCTCCGTCGAGAAGCACATACCGCTGCCGCAGGCCGAGGTCGAACTGCTCGGCATCGACCACGCCGAAGCGGGCGCCTGGCTCGCCATGCGCTGGAACCAGCCCCCGGATGTGTTGCAGGCGATCCGTTGGCATCACCATCCCGGTCTGGCCGATGTGGAGAACCAGGAACTGGCCATGCTCGTGCACAGCGCCAATTACATCTGCAACCTCGAGAAGATCGGCGACGGCGGCGACACCGCAGCCCCCGCTTTCCAGCAGGCCGTCTGGACCCGGCTCGGCCTGACGGTGAAGGACATCCCGGTGGTTGTGGACGAGGTCGTCGAGCGGTCGCGGGAGTCGGAAGTGCTGATGGCGCTGTTGTAGGCGCGGCTTCTCCGCCACGGGGCGGAGACGTGTCGGGGGCGGAGCGGCGCATCTTCCGGAGCACAACCGCCAGAAGACGGATCTGGCTCCCCCCAAACGGGCAGCGGGGCGCCCCCTTCCTCATCGATGCCGCCTCCACGAAAATCCCCCCGTCGGTCGTCGGGCCTTCCGGGTTTTCCTCCACTTGACTGGTGGCATCGCCGAGAGATAAGCTCAAGGTCTCCGTCAGAACGCCTGTCTCGATTCTCTCGCCTCGAGGAGGGCAACATGTTCCGGACACATTCCCGTATTGTCATGCTACTGCTCGTGCTCCTGTCCCTGGGCCTGGTGTGGGCGGGCTGCAGCCGCGACGACCAGCCGGTCACGCCGGAGACTCCCGGCGCCGCCGTGCCGATCGGCGATGCCTCGTCCGCGGCGTTCCGTGCGGCGGTCAACGTGCAGAAGATGCACACGCCGGCTCTGATGGCGATGCCGAACGTGATCGGCACCGCGATCACCCTGCTCGATGACGGCACCCCTGCGCTGATGATCCTCACCATCGAGCCGATGGCGAAGGGCGCCCTGCCCGTCGATCTCGAGGGTCTGCCGATCGTGGAAGAGGTCAGCGGCATCATCCGGCCGATGATCGATCTGCCCATGGCTTCCGACAAGGCCGGCAACACCGCCAAGCAGACGCCGCCGATCCAGATGGGCACCTCGGGCGGCTGGCGCTACGACCTGGCCAACGGCTACTGCTGCGGCGGCACGCTCGGCTCGCTGGTGACCAACGGCACGACGCAGTACATCCTGAGCAACTACCATGTGTTCGAGGCGGACATCGTGGCGGGCGGCAACAACCTCGTCGCCACCACCGGCGACTACGTCATCCAGCCCGGCCTCATCGACGTCGCCTGCAGCGCCGCCAATGCCCAGAACGTCGGCACGCTGGTGGTCCGGCACAGCCTGCCGGGCAGCAACGTCGACTGCTCGATCGCCCAGGTCATCAGCGGCATGGTCCGCACAGACGGCGCGATCCTCGGCATCGGCACCATCTCGAAGACGCCGATCGCCGCCGCGGTCAAGATGGGGGTCAAGAAGGCCGGTCGCACGACCGGGCTGACCACCAGCACGATCTCCGGCCTGAACGCCACGATCAGCGTGGCGTACGAGAACGAGTGCGCCGGCGGCGCGGCGTTCACGAAGACCTTCACCGGTCAGATCGTGGTCGCGAACAAGCGCAGCAAGTTCCTCGCCGGCGGCGACTCCGGTTCGCTCATGGTGCAGAACGTCACGACGAACCCGAAGCCGGTCGGCCTGCTGTTCGCCGGCAGCACGACGACGGCGATCGCCAATCCGATCAGCTCGGTGCTCTCGTTCCTGGGCAGCGGCTGGACGATGGTGGGCATCTGAGCCGCACCGTTTTCCGGCTGAGGTTGTGAATTCGCAAGTGGACACCCGCCCTCCCCCGGGGGGGGGCGGGTGTCCTGTTACGAAGGGGGACGCGACCATGGCGATCCTGCGCGCGGCGACCCTCGCGCTGGCGGCGATGTTCCTGATGGGCGGCTGCCGTTCCGGCGCGCGCCACGAACCGGGGGGAGAAACAGCAGTGGCACAACGACCCATCGAGATGGTGCTGGCCGATCACACGCCGCGCCTGATGGCGTTGGCGGGTGTTGCGGGGACCTATCAGGGGGCTCTCGACGATGGCTCGCCCTGCATCGCGATCATGGTCGTGACGCTGACTCCGGCCCTGCGCGACAGTCTGCCAGAGACGCTGGAGGGGTGGCCGGTGCGGGTCGAAGAGACGGGCGAGATCCGGCCGCTGGACACGGAACGCTGAGTCGCCGCGCGGCGGCGTGGTTCACGGAGTCCAGCGGGCGTAGACGCCGGCCGGCAGGGGCGGCGCGCCGGCGGCGCCGCACAGCAGCATCTCTCCCGCCTCGACGCTTCCGCCCAACGGCGCCAGCAGCGTGCGCAGCACGGCGGCGGTGACCCCGGGCGAATGCGCCGTCAGCAGCACGCCGAGCGGCACCTTGGCCAGCACATCCCGACAGGCGATCAGCAGCGGGTGGAGGTCGCGTTCGATTTTCCACACCTCGCCGCGCGCGCCGCGCCCGAAAGACGGCGGATCCAGAATGATGATGTCGTAGCGCCGGGAGCGCCGGGTTTCGCGGCGGACGAACCCGAGGGCGTCGTCGGTGAGGCAACGGAGGCGGTTTTCCGGGATACCGGACCGTTCGGCGTTGAGGGCGGCCCAGGTGTTGACGGCGCGCGCGCCGTCGAGGTGGGTCACTTGGGCGCCCGCCCGCGCCGCCGCGAGCGAGGCGCCGCCGGTGTAGGCGAAGAGATTGAGCACCTCCAGAGGCGCGCTGCCGGGACCGTTGGCCGCCGTCTGCCGCCCGATCGTCTCCTCCAGCCAGGCCCAGTGCGCGGCGTGTTCCGGGAAAAGTCCCACGTTCCCGAAACCGGTCAGACGCAGTTCGAAGCTCAGGCCCCGCCAGAGCGCGTTCCAGGTGGACGGCGCCACGCCTGGGCCGGTCTGCCAGTCGCCGGTTCCCCCCTCGCCGCGCTGGAAGGCGGCATTCGCCTCGGCCCAGGGGGCTGAGGGGTCGGCCGGCCAGATCGCCTGGGCGGCCGGCCGGTCGAGGAGAACGCCGCCGAAACGCTCCAGCTTGCGGCCATCGCCGCAGGAGACGAGCTCCCAACCTTCCGGCCAGCCGTGCACTTCGAGGTCCATGGACGGAAGTATAGGGGCTGCGGGGCTGGCGCGACAACGGTCGGTCGCCGACGGCGTTCCCGGAGGTGCCTGACGCCGGCGGCCGCGACCGTCAACGGGCGGCAGCCAGCAGTGCGGTCCAGCTCGTGGGGAGGTTCTGATCGATGATGCCGTCGCCATCCTCGTCGAGCCGCAGGCGCGCGCGGTCGGGCCCGGTGAACAACACTGCCACCGAGCCGCCGCCTGCCTGCCGCACCACGAGGCGGCCCGCCTCGGCCGGGCCGAGCGCGCCGTTGGGAAGCAGAGCGCCGCTCAGCCGCGAGGTCGTCTGCAGGGTGAGGGCGCCGAACCGGGCGTGGGCCAGCGAGGCCCGCACCCGCAGGGTCCAGGCATGGGAATAGGGCTGAAGTTCGAGTGTCAGGTCGAGGCTGTCGAGCACGGCGTCGCCGGACGGGGCGGTGCAATGGAAACCGGCGGCTCCGCAGCCAACGGTGAGTCGCTCGCCGATCGGCCCACGGACGTAGGCCATGGCGAGGGTGCCGGAGAGGGCTGTGGCGGTGGAGTCGGTCACGGCGGCGGCAAGGTCGGCATAGAGGGCGGGGGTGGTGAAAGCGCCGGCGCCGAACGTCATGTCCGGCACGTGCAGCCCGGCCGGCCGGGCGCTGGACTGCGTGCCCGGAGGCGCAACCGGGCGCGGGGCGGTGTCGAGGCGCAGACCGTCGCCGCTCGAGAGCGCGCCGTCGCGATTGGCGTCGAACCACCTCAGGAAGAAACGGTCGCTGCGGCCAGGCAGGGCGATGAGCGAATCGCTCTGATCGACTCCCTCTTCGAGCAGTCGCGGCGCCTCCAGGACGGCGAAACGGCCGGTGTCGAGGGCGAGCTGCAGCGCGTCGCGCACGGGGGCCAGGGCGGCGGTGGCCAAGTGGCCAGGGTCGGACGAGGGTGGCAGCGCGTCGGCGTCGCCGGCGCTGACTCCTCCACCCCCGCAGCCGGCGGCGGCCAGGATCGCGAAGAACGCGCCCGCGGCGGACGCGCGCAAGTGTGGCAGGGGCGTGAACATCATTTTCCCCCCCTCCACACATAATCATACCACTTCGTCGCGGCCACAGCCGACCCGATTTGGCTGGGCGCAGGATCCGCTCCCGCCACGCGTTAAGGATGGGGCTATCTTGACGGGGCCGGGGGGCGGCCATAGTATGGAAAAATCTGTTAGTTGCGAAGACTTTGAACAACCGGCGCAGCCTCGTCTCGCCGGGGGAGGCCTGACGCCGATGGGTCGCAGGGGCATGGCAATAGTGATCTTGGTGGTGCTGGTCGCGGCGGGCGGATTTTATGCCTGGCGCAGCGCGAAGGCCCGCCACGCGAAGCCGAGGTACCGCACCGAAGCGGTCCAGCGCGGAGACATCCAGGTGCAGGTCACGGCCACTGGCAATCTGCAGGCGGTGACCACCGTGCTCGTCGGCAGCCAGGTGAGCGGCACGATCTCGGCGCTCTACGCTGATTTCAACGACCGCGTGCGCAGCGGACAGGTGCTGGCGCAGCTCGACCCGACGTTTCTCAAGGCGCAGACAGCGCAAAGCCGCGCCGACCTCCAGCGTACCGATGTGCAGGTGCGTCAGTCGGAGCGGGACAGCGCGCGCGTCTACCCGCTGCTGGGCGAGGGGCTGGTTTCCGTCGCCGACATCGACATGTCGCGCACCGCGCTTGACCAGGCACGCGCCTCGCGGGCGTCGGCGCAGGCGGCGCTCGACCGCGCCGAAACGAACCTGCGCTATGCGACCATCCACTCGCCCATCGACGGCGTGGTGATCTCGCGCGACGTGGACATGGGCCAGACGGTGGCCGCATCGCTGTCGGCGCCGACTCTCTTCACGATCGCCAACGATCTCCAGAAGATGCAGCTCGAGGTGGCGGTCGACGAGGCCGACATAGGCATGGTCAAGGGGGGCAGCGGGCCACCTTCACCGTGGACGCCTACCCGTCACAGCTCTTCCAGGGCGTCGTGCATCAGATCCGCCTGGCGCCCGAGACCGTCCAGAACGTGGTGACCTACACCGTCGTCATCCTCGTGGAGAATCCCGGCGAGAAGCTGCTGCCCGGCATGACCGCCAACGTCTCGATCCTGGTGGACGAGGCGACGGGCGTGTTGAAGGTGCCGGCCCTGGCGCTGCGCTTCCGGCCCCCGACGGGCGCGGTGGCGGCGGGGCCCGGTGGCGCCGCGGCTGGACGGAGCGGGATGCGGCAGGCCGCGGGCGGCGAGGGCGCGCGCGAAGGGGGACGCCGCGGCGGCGCCCGGCCCGACGGTGCCCGTCCGGGCGGCCTGCCCGGCGCTCCGGCCGGCAGCGGGCCTGCCGGCGAAGCCCCGGGCGAAAGCGCCTGGCAGCCCGGCAAGCTCTACGTGCTCGACAAGGGGACGGAACTGCACCAGCTGGACGTGATGACGGGGCAGACCGACGGCACCTTCGTGGCGGTGCGGGGCGCGGCGCTGAGCGAAGGGGCGAGGATCGTCGTCGGGCTGGAAGTGGCCGGCCAGGGCGGCGCCAACAGCCAGGGGGCGGTCAATCCGTTCACGCCGCGGATGCCCTCCGGCGGGCGGCGATAGACGTGAACGCCAGCACAAGCGTCATCAGCGTCAACGACCTGGTCAAGGTGTACGGCCGCGGCGACAACGCGGTGGCCGCGCTGCAGGGGGTTTCGTTCGAGGTGCCGCGCGGCGACATGGTCGCCATCATGGGCTCGTCCGGCAGCGGCAAGTCCACGCTGATGAACATCCTCGGCTGCCTCGACCATCCGACCTCCGGCAGCTACCTGCTCGACGGCGAGGATGTGAGCCGCCTTTCGCGCGACCGCCTGGCCGAGATCCGCAACGAGCGGATCGGTTTCGTCTTCCAGAGCTTCAACCTGCTCTCGCGCACGAGCGCGCGCGAGAACGTGGAGCTGCCGCTCATGTACAGCGCGCGGCACAAGGGTTCGCTGGCGCAGAAGGCGCACGACGCGCTCGAAATGGTCGGCCTGACGGGGCGCGGGCACCACGTGCCGAGCCAGTTGTCCGGCGGGCAACAGCAGCGCGTGGCCATCGCGCGGGCCCTGGTGAACGAGCCGTCGCTGCTGCTGGCCGACGAGCCGACCGGCAACCTGGACACGAAGACCTCCGTGGAGATCATGGAGGTTCTGCGCCGCCTCAACGCCGAAGGTATGACGATCGTTCTGATCACCCACGAAAACGACATTGCCGAGTTCGCCAAACGGGTCATCGTGCTGCGCGACGGACGCATCGTCGAGGAGCGCGCCGCGGCCGGGGCGGCCCCCCTGCCCCGCGCCAACGGAAAGGTCGTGACCTAGATGCGCATCGCCCTGCTGCTCAAGGCCGCGCTGCGGGCCATCGCGCGCAACAAGATGCGCTCCACGCTCACTGTGCTCGGCATCATCATCGGCGTGGGCGCGGTCATCGCCATGGTCGGCATCGGCGAGGGCGCCTCGAGCATGGTGCAGTCGCAGATCGCCAGCCTCGGCGACAATCTCATCAACATCTTTCCCGGTTCTCGCATGGCGGGCGGCGTGCACGGCGGCGCCGGCACCTACTCCATGCTGACGGAGGACGACGTCGTCGCGATTCGCACGCAGGTCCCGTGGGTGACCGCAGTCAGTCCGGTCGCTCGCACCGGCGCGCAGGTCGTTTATGGCAACCAGAACTGGGGCACGCAGATTTACGGCGGGAGCGAGAGCATCTTCGCCATCCGCCGCTGGGCGATCGTCAGCGGCACCGGCTTCAACGATTCGGCCGTGCGCGGCGTGGCCAAGGTGGCGGTCATCGGGCAGACCGTGGCCGAACAGCTGTTCCAGGGGTCCGACCCGGTCGGGCAGTCGATCCGCATCAAGAAGATCCCGTTCACGGTGATCGGCGTGCTTGACAAGAAAGGGCAGAATTCCTGGGGTCAGGACCAGGATGATGTCATCTTCGCGCCGTATACCACCGTGCTGAAGAAGATCTCCGGCGAGGACCACCTGAACATGATCCTCGCCTCGGCGACGTCGATGCAGGCGCTGCCACAGGCGGTCGAGGCGATCTCGCAGCTGCTGCGCGCCCGCCACCGCATCGCGGCCGGCAAGGATGACGACTTCACGGTCCGCACCCAGCAGGACATCGCGAACATCGCGGGCTCGACCTCGCAGGTCATGCGCACGCTGCTGGCCGTGATCGCGTCGATCTCGCTGTTCGTCGGCGGCATCGGCATCATGAACATCATGCTGGTGTCGGTCACGGAGCGGACTCGCGAGATCGGCATTCGCATGGCCGTGGGGGCCAAGGGCTGGCACGTGATGCTGCAGTTCCTGGCCGAGGCGGTCGTGCTGGCGTGTTTCGGCGGGCTGCTCGGCATCGGCGTGGGGGTGGGGGCGGCCAACATCGTGCGCAAGACGGCGAACTGGCCGGTCCTGATCCAGCCCCAGGCGATCCTGGTGGCGTTCCTGTTCGCCGCCGCGATCGGCATCTTCTTCGGCTTCTGGCCGGCCCGCAAGGCGTCGCGTCTCGACCCGATCGAAGCGCTGCGCTATGAGTGACGCCCTGCGCGGCGCGGCCGATCAGGCGCTTCCGCTGTGCGGTCGCCGCGTCATCGTCACCCGCGCGGCCGACCAGGCTGAAGACATCGTCGGCGCGCTGGCCATGCGTGGAGCCGAAGTGATCGCCTGCCCCGTCCTGCGCGTCGAGCCGCTCTCCGCCGCCCACCTCGTGCCGCTGCGCGATCGGCTGGCTGACTACGCTTGGGTTGTTTTCACCAGCGGCAACGGGGTGCGCGGCCTGCTGACGCAACTCGCCGGACGGAGTCTCGACGCGCGCGCGCTCGGCGCGGCGAGAATCGTCTGCGTCGGCTCGACCACCGCCGCGGCGCTTGCCACCGGCGGCCTGCGCGTCGATTTCGTGCCGACTGATTTCCGGGCTGAGGCGATGCTGCGGGAATTTCTCACCGCCCATGACGTGAATGGCGCGCGCCTGTTGCGTGTGCGCGGCGGCAGGGCCTCGACGGAGGTGGAAGACGCCCTGCGCGAAGCCGGCGCCGAAGTCGATGTCCTCGACACCTACCGCACCGTGCCGGCCGAACCGTCGCCCGAAGTGCGCGCCGACATTCTCGCCCGCGGCGCCGCAGCCGTCACCTTCGCCAGCGGCTCCGCCGTGGACGGCTTCGACCGCGCGGTGCCGGAGCACGGTCTGCACGCGAAGGCGCTGGCCGCCTGCATCGGACCGGTCACGGCGCTGGCGGCGGAGCGGGCGGGCTGGGGGCAAATCGTGGCGCCCCCGGAGAGCACGGCCGGCGCGCTGGTGGACGCGCTGGTGGACGCGATCGTGCGGCATCCGCTCTGAGCTTCGCTCCTCCGGGCAGCTTCGTCACTCCTGCGGCTCCAGAAACGTCCCCCGGTCTAGCTCCGCGAACGCCTGCTCCAGCTGTTCCTGGGTGTTCATGACGATCGGGCCGCGCCAGGCGACCGGCTCCCGCAACGGCCTGCCCGAGACCAGGAGGAAGCGGATCCCTTCGTCTCTCGCCTGCACCGTGATCTCGTCGCCGCGATCGAACAGCACGAGCGTACGATTGTCGGCCGCGGTCGGCGGCGACGTGTCGACCCGGCCCACCACCTCGGTCGGTACAGCGAGAGGCTTGGACGCGTGGGCGAAATTCCCGGACCCCGCGAAGACATACGCGAAGGCGTGGCGCGCGGTCTCGATCGGGAGAGTCCGCCGCACGCCCGGGGGCACTGAAACGTCGAGGTAGAGCGGATCGGCCGCGATGCCGTCGACCGGCCCCGTACGGCCCCAGAAGTGGCCGCACACGATCCGCACCCCGGTCCCGTCGTCGTCGGTGATCAGCGGGATGTCAGGCGCTTTGATCTCCTGGTAACGGGGCGCCGTCATCTTGAGCGCCGCCGGGAGGTTCGCCCAGAGCTGGAACCCGTGCATCCGGCCGGCGTCGTCGCCCCGGGGCATCTCCTGGTGGATGATGCCGCGGCCGGCCGTCATCCACTGGACATCGCCCGCGGAGATGACGCCGCGGTTCCCCATGCTGTCGCCGTGCTCGACGTCCCCCGCGAGGACATACGTGATCGTCTCGATCCCGCGGTGGGGATGCCAGGGGAAGCCGGCCAGGTAATCATCCGGACGTTCGCTGCGGAAGTCGTCGAAGAGCAGGAACGGATCGAATTCGGTGGTATTCCCGAAGCCGAAGGCCCGGCGCAGATTCACGCCGGCCCCCTCGCGGGTCGGCCGGGGCTTCGCGAGGCGCTTCACGGGTCGGATCGACATTGGTGCACTCCTTTCTCCGGGGGGCAGCCCCCGGGAGAACGGGTCCCAGGCTAGTGCGAACCGCGTCGGACCGCCCGTGGCGTGGCGTCCGGGACGCCGACAACCCGGTCGCATTCTTGACCACTTCTTGACGCAATTACCCTTCTCCTGAAGCCCGGATTGACGCGGCGACCCTTACTCTGTGATCACGGCGCGCGATTCGCGCCGGGTCGGTCGTGAGGAAGGCGTTATGGACAGCCCCCATGCCATCGCGGTGCTCGTGACCTGCTTCATGCTGATGGCCCTGGCCTGGAGCATCGTTCGCCCTCAGGGACGCCGCTGACCCTGGCTGTCATCGGGGAGGGAACCGTGCGGGACCTGCTGTTCGTCGGGATCACGCTGGCTTTCTTCGCGCTGGGTGCGCTGTACGCGCGGGTCTGCGCCAGGCTGCCGGGGGCGTCATGACGGTCGAATACGCGGCGGGCGGCGTGCTGGCAGTGCTCCTGCTGGGGTACCTCGTTTACGCGCTGTTGCGGCCGGAGCGATTCTAGGAGGCGCGGGATGACGACCATCGGCTGGATGCAGATCGCGGTGTTTTTCGCCGCGGTGCTGGCGGTGGCCAGGCCGCTCGGGTTGTTCATGCACCGGGTGCTCGAGGGAGAGCCGCACCCGTTCACGCGGCCGCTAGGGTGGATGGAGCGGGGGGTGCTGCGTGCGTGCCGGGTGGACGGCCACGAGCAGCGGTGGACGGAGTACGCGTTCGGACTGCTGGCGTTCAGCGGGCTGACGATGCTCGTCACGTACGCCCTGCAACGGCTGCAACACCTGCTGCCGCTCAATCCGCAGGGTCTGCCGGCGGTGGGGGCGGCGTCGGCGTTCAACACGGCGGCCAGCTTCACCTCCAACACCAACTGGCAGGGCTACGCGGGCGAGACGACCATGAGCTACCTCACGCAGATGGCGGGGCTGGGGTGGCACAACTTCATCTCGGCGGCGGCGGGAATCGCGGTGGCGGCGGCGTTGGCGCGCGGGCTGACGCGGCAGGGCGCCGGCAGGGGTCCGGGCACGGTGGGCAACGTCTGGCTGGACCTGACCCGGACGATCGTGCACATCCTGCTACCGCTGAGCGTGTTGCTGGCGCTGGTGTTCGTCTCGCGCGGCGTGATCCAGAATTTCGCTCCGTACCGGGAGGTGAAGACGATCGAGGGCGACCGCCAGGTTATGGCCATGGGACCGGTGGCGTCGCAGGAGGCGATCAAGCAGCTCGGCACGAACGGCGGCGGCTTCTTCAACGCGAACTCGGCGCACCCGTTCGAGAACCCGACCCCGCTCACGAATTTCCTCTCGCTGCTGGCGATCTTCGCCATCCCGGCGGGCCTCACCTTCACGTTCGGGCGGATGGCGCGCGACCAGCGGCAGGGGTGGGTCCTGCTGGCGGCGATGAGCCTGTTCTTCCTCGCCGGTGTAACTGCGGCCTACCGGGCGGAGTCGGCGGACAACCCGGCGCTGCGGCAGGCGGGCGCGGCGCCGGGCGGCGGCAACCTGGAAGGGAAGGAGACCCGGTTCGGCGTGGCGGCCTCGTCGCTCTACGCCGTCGTCACCACCGATGCCTCCTGCGGCGCCGTCAACGCGATGCACGACAGTTTCACGCCGCTCGGCGGGCTGGTGCCGCTCTTCAACATCCAGCTGGGCGAAGTGGTGTTCGGCGGGGTGGGTGCGGGACTGTACGGAATGCTGGTGATGGCGCTGCTGTCGGTGTTCATCGCCGGGCTGATGGTGGGACGCACGCCGGAGTACCTCGGCAAGAAGATCGGGGCGCGCGAGGTCAAGCTGGCCATGCTCTACGTGCTGATCTTCCCGCTGCTCGTCCTCGCGCCGACGGCGGTGTCGGCGGTGCGGCCCGCGTCGCTGGCGTCGCTGAACAACGCCGGACCGCACGGACTGACGGAGATCCTCTACGCCTGCACCAGCGCGGCGGGAAACAACGGGTCCGCGTTCGCGGGGCTCAACGCCAACACGCTCTGGTACAACCTCACGCTCGGCCTGGTGATGCTGGCCGGGCGCTTCCTGATGATCGTGCCGGTGCTGGCGATCGCCGGGTCGCTGGCCGGAAAGACCCGCGCCCCGGCCGGTCCCGGCACTCTGCCCACGACCGGACCGCTGTTCGCCGTGCTGCTCGTGTCGGTGATCATGATCGTGGGGGCGCTGACCTTCTTTCCGGCCCTGAGCCTCGGCCCGGTCGTGGAGCATTTCCTGGCGCAGGCCGGAAAGGCGTACTGAGTCATGACCGATCACCCGACCCGGGGGGCTTCCGCGTGGGACGTCCGGCTGCTGCGGGCGGCCCTGCGCGACAGCATCCTCAAGCTCGATCCGCGCGTCATGGCGCACAACCCGGTCATGTTCGTGGTCGAGGTCGGGAGCGTGCTGACCACGCTGTCCTGGCTGCGCGGGCTGGTGGCGCCGGGCCCCGGGGCGGAGCCGGCTTCGTTCAGCGGCCAGGTGACGCTCTGGCTCTGGTTCACGGTGCTGTTCGCGAACTTCGCCGAGGCGGTGGCCGAGGGGCGTGGCAAGGCGCAGGCGGCCGCGCTGCGCGGACTGCGGCGCGAGACGATCGCGCGGCGCGTGACCGAGGGGCGCGAGGAGCGCGTGGCCGCCTCCGCGCTGCGCAGGGGCGAGGTCGTCGTCGTGGAGGCGGGTGAGCGGATCCCGTGCGACGGCGACGTGATCGAGGGGATCGCCTCGGTGGATGAATCGGCGGTGACCGGCGAGTCGGCGCCGGTGATCCGCGCCAGCGGCGGCGACCGCACCTCCGTCACCGGGGGCACGACCGTGCTGTCCGACCGCATCGTGGTGCGCGTGTCGGCCGATCCGGGGGAGACATTCCTGGACCGGATGATCGGCCTGGTCGAGGGGGCGCGTCGCCGGAAGACGCCGAACGAGATCGCGCTGAACGTGTTGCTGGCGGGGATGACGATCATCTTCCTGGTCGCCTGCGTGACCCTGGTGCCGCTGGCCCTCTACTCCGGGCTGCGGCTGACGGTGACGGTCATCGTGGCGCTCCTGGTCTGCCTGATTCCGACGACCATCGGCGGGTTGATCTCTGCCATCGGCATTGCCGGGATGGACCGGCTGATCCGCCACAATGTCATCCCGACCAGCGGGCGCGCCGTGGAGGCCGCCGGCGACGTCGATGTCATCCTGCTCGACAAGACCGGCACGATCACCCTCGGCAACCGCATGGCGAGCGAGCTGGTGCCGGCGCCGGGCGTCACGCTCGACGAACTGGCCGACGCGGCGCAGCTCGCCTCGCTGGCCGACGAGACGCCGGAGGGACGCTCGATCGTGGTTCTGGCGAAGGAGCGTCACGGCCTGCGCGGGCGCGAACTGCGGCCGACCGGAGCGAAGTTCGTGCCGTTCTCGGCCCACACGCGGATGAGCGGCTGCGATCTCGACGGGCGGATCGTGCGCAAGGGGGCCGCCGACGCCGTGGGGCGCCACGTGGTGGCGCTGGGGGGCAGCGTGTCTCCGGCGGTGGAGATGGTGGTGGCGGCCATCGCGCGGGACGGGGGGACGCCGCTGGTGGTGGCGGACGGCGCCCGCGTGCTCGGCGTCGTGAACCTTAAGGACATCGTCAAGAACGGGCTGAAGGAGCGCTTCGCGCGCTTCCGGGCCATGGGTCTGCGCACGGTCATGATCACCGGCGACAACCCGCTCACGGCCGCGGCGATCGCCGCGGAGGCCGGCGTGGACGACTTCCTGGCCGAGGCGACCCCTGAAATGAAGCTGGCGCTGATCCGCGCGGAGCAGGCGAAGGGTCGGCTCGTCGCCATGACCGGAGACGGCACCAACGACGCGCCGGCGCTCGCCCAGGCCGACGTCGCCATCGCCATGAACAGCGGCACGCAGGCGGCGAAGGAGGCCGGCAACATGGTCGACCTCGACAGCAACCCCACCAAGCTGCTCGAGGTGGTGGAGGTCGGAAAGCAGCTCCTGATGACGCGCGGCTGTCTGACCACCTTCTCCATCGCCAACGACGTGGCGAAGTACTTCGCCATCCTGCCGGCGCTGTTCATGCTGGTGTTCCCGCAGATCGCGCCACTGAACCTCATGCGCCTCGCCTCGCCGCAGAGCGCGATTCTGTCGGCGGTGATATTCAATGCCCTGATCATCGTGGCGCTCATCCCGCTGGCGCTGCGCGGCGTACGTTACCGGCCGCTCGGGGCGGCGACGCTGTTGCGACGCTCGCTGCTCGTGTACGGGCTGGGCGGAGTCGTGTCGCCGTTCGCGGGCATCAAGCTGATCGACCTCGCGCTGAGCGCGGTCGGCCTCGCGTAGGAGAAGCCATGTTTCGCCAGTTCGGCATCGCCGCGCGGATGACTCTCGTGACGTTCGTGCTCACGGGGCTGCTGTACCCGCTGCTCGTGACGGGGCTGGCGGGGGCGCTGTTCCCGCGCGCGGCGGCCGGAAGCCTCGTCGCGGTGAACGGCCGGACGGTCGGTTCCGCGTTGATCGGGCAGCGGTTCGACGGTCCGGCCCGGTTCCAGGGACGGCCGTCGGCTGCCGGGGTCGACGGGTATGACGCCGCCGCCTCCGGGGGCTCAAACCTCGGCCCGACCTCCGCGAAGCTGCGCGACCGGGCGGCCGTCGAACTGACGCGGCTGGTGGCGGAGAATCCGGAGGCTGACGGGCCCCCACCGGTGGAGTTGCTGGCGGCCTCGGCCAGCGGCCTCGACCCGCACCTTAGCCCTGCCGCGGCCCTTTGGCAGGCTCCGCGCGTGGCGGCGGCGCGAGGGGTCGCGCTGCGGGAAGTGCAGGCGCTCGTGGCGGCGCGGACGGAGCCCCGGACGCTCGGATTCCTCGGCGAACCGCGGGTGAACGTGCTGTTGCTGAACCTCGACCTCGACCGACGGTTCGGCCAGTCTGGCCTTTCGCCGTAGAGGTTGCGCCGCTGGTGCGCCGCGGGCGGACCTTGCCCTGTTCCTAAGGACGGGGATACCATGACCGCGGCAGGACGGTCCGTGACGGGGAGTTGCCAATGCCCATTGATGACGGATCCGCCGGCGGCCGCGATGAACGGCCCGACCCCGACACCTTGCTCTCGCGGGTCGCTGCAGAGGAAGAACGGGCGCGGCACGGGCGCCTGCGGGTTTTTCTCGGCTATGCCGCCGGCGTCGGCAAGACCTACGCGATGCTCCAGGCGGCGCAAGCCCGCCGCGCGGAGGGTGCAGATGTCGTTGTTGCGTACGTCGAAACGCACGCCAGGCCCGAGACGATGGCCCTGCTTGAAGGCCTCGAGGTCATCCCGCGACGGAGCCTGGAGTACCGTGGCGCCAGGCTGAGCGAGCTCGATTCCGACGCGGTTCTGGCGCGGCGGCCGGCGCTCGCGCTCGTGGATGAGTTTGCCCACACCAACGCGCCCGGCTCGCGTCACCCCAAACGCCACCTCGATGTCGCGGAGCTGCTGCAGGCCGGCATCGATGTCTACACGACGCTCAACATCCAGCACGTGGAGAGCCTGGCCGACGTGGTGGCCGGCATTACCGGCGTGGAGATGCGGGAACGGGTGCCCGACGGCGTGCTCGACGCGGTCGCCGAGATTTCGCTCATCGACCTGCCGCCCGACGAGCTGCGCCGCCGGCTGCGGGACGGGAAGGTCTACGTTCCCGAGCAGGTCGCGCTGGCGACCGAGCGGTTCTTCCGGACCGGCAACCTGATGGCGCTGCGTGAACTGGCCACGCGCTGGGCCGCGCGGCGCGCCGACGACGACATGCAGGCGTTCATGCAGGCGAACGCCATCAAGGGACCGTGGGCGGCCAGCGAGCGGCTGCTGGTCTGTGTCAGTGGAAGTCCGCAGAGCGAGCGCCTGATCCGCGCGACGCGGCGCCTGGCCGACGAACTGCGCGCCGAGTGGCACGCCGTCCACGTGGAGACGACGGCGGTCGACCGGATCAGCCGGCAGAACCGCGAGCGCATCTGGAGCGATCTGGCTCTGGCGGAGCGTCTCGGAGCGCGGACGGCCACCATCGCCGGGGATTCGGTCAACGAGGCGCTCATCCGGTTCGCGCGCGACCACAACATCACGAAGATACTGGTCGGGCGATCGAGCCGGGGCAGGGGCGGCTGGTTCCGGAGTCCCGCACCCGCCGAGGCGCTCATCCGGGCTCGGATCCCCATCGATCTGATCCTCGTCGGCGACGATGGCGTCCCGCATCCACCCGAGCCGTCGCGCGAGTGGCGAAGGCACGCCTCGGCCGGCGACTACCTGAAGAGCGCCGCGTACGTGGCGCTCGCCACGCTGTTCGGCGAGCTGCTGCGCCGCCAGGTCTCGCCGACCAACCTGGTCATGCCGTACCTGGTCGCCGTAGTGCTGGCCGCGCTCCGTCTCGGGCGGGGCCCGGCCATCGCGGCGGCCGGCCTGAGCGTTTTCGGTTTCGATCTGTTCTTCGTGCCGCCCCGCCTCTCCATCGCCGTGAACGACACCGAGTACCTGCTGACCTTCCTCGGGCTCTTCCTGGTCGGCGTGGTGGTCAGCGCGCTCGTGGCGCGGGCGCGTGACCGCACCGAGGCGGCGCGCGACCGGGAGGCGCAGACCGCCACCCTTTTCGGGCTCAGCCGCGACCTGGCGGTGGCCGGCGACGCCGACGCCATCGCCGACGCCACCGTGCGGCACATCGGCGCCTTCCTGCATGAGGAAGCGGTGGTATTGGTGGTGCGCGGCGCCCTGCTGGAGCCGCTCGGCGCCACGCCGCCCCCGGCGTTCGGTCACGAGGAACTGGCAGTGGCCGGCTGGGTGGTGAAGAACGGCCTGCCGGCGGGGCGGGGCACCGATACGGTCGGTTCCCTCGAGCGGACCTTCTTTCCTCTGAAGACATCCTCCGCCGTGGCGGGGATCATAGGCGTGCGTCTGCGCCAGCCGGTGACCGACCTGCTCGATCCCGGCACACGGCACATGCTGGAGGCGTTCGCGAGCCAGGTGGGGCTCGCCCTGGAACGCGTGGTGTTCGCCGGTCAGGCGCAGCAGACGAAAGTGCTTGAAGAAGCCGACCGTCTGCACCGGGCCATCCTGAATTCCCTTTCGCACGACCTGCGCACGCCGCTGGCCACCATCACCGGCGCGCTCAGCAGTCTGTCTGGGGACGGCGTGTCGATACCCGACTCCACACGGCGCGAATTGCTGGCCAATGCCCGCGAGGAGGCGGCCCGGCTGAACCGTTTCGTGGGCAATCTGCTGGACATGTCACGCCTGGAGGCGGGGGCGTTGACGGTGCAGGCCGACTGGCACGATGTCGACGACCTGATCGGGGCCGCATTGTCAGCGGTTGGCCCGCGGGCCGGCAGCCGTCCGCTGCACGTGCGGGTTCCACCGGACCTGCCGCTGATCCGCGTGGACTTCGTGCTGCTCGTCCAGGCGCTTGTGAACGTTCTGGACAACGCGCTCAGGTATGCGCCGCCGGACAGCCCGATCGACGTCAGCGCTGGCGTGGTCGCGGATGCGGCCGGCGACGTGGTCGAGATCATAGTCATGGACCGGGGGCCGGGCATTCCGGCTGACGACTTGGAAAAAGTGTTTGAGAAGTTCTATCGCGTGGAGCGTGGTGATCGCGGTAGTGGCACCGGCTTGGGACTGGCTATATGCCGCGGCATCGTGGAAGCTCACAGGGGAAGCGTGCGGGCGGAGACCGCCGTGCAGGGGGGCGCCCGCATCGTGCTGAGGCTGCCGGCCGGAGTGGCGCCGGCCCTGGAAACGGAACCATGAGTCGGTTGTGCGTTCTGGTCATCGACGACGAGCGACCGATCAGGCGGCTCCTGCAGAGCGCGTTGACGGTGCATGACTACGACGTGCACGAGGCCGCCGACGGCCTTGCCGGCATCGCCGCGGCCGCGAACCTGCGGCCCGATCTGGCGCTCGTCGATCTCGGGCTGCCCGATCTGGACGGGGTGGAGGTGATCCGCCGCCTGCGCGAGTGGGCGACGTTCCCCATCATCGTCCTGTCGGTGCGTGAGCGGGAGGCCGACAAGGTGGCGGCGCTCGACGCGGGTGCCGACGACTTCGTCACCAAGCCGTTCGGCATGAGCGAGCTGCTCGCGCGCATGCGCGCGGCGCTGCGGCGCGTGCTGCAGGAGGCTCCATCGCCGATGTTCCGGGCCGGTGGGCTCGAGGTGGATCTCTCGCGTCGACACGTTGCCGTCGAGGGGCGCGAAATCCTGCTCACGCCCACGGAGTATGAACTGCTGCGGTTTTTCGTGATGCACGCGGGGAGGGTCGTTACGCACCGCCAGGCGCTGAAGCAGGTGTGGGGAGCGGCTTTCGCCGGACAGGCGCACCTGCTGCGCGTCAACGTGAGCAATCTGCGACGCAAACTCGAGCCGGAGCCGGCGCGTCCACGATATTTGCTGACGGAGCCAGGGGTGGGGTATCGTCTGCTGGGCGATGATTGACGGCGCGGAGGGGTGCGTCGAGATGGTGGCCTGAGGGGCTATCCGTATGGAGACAACTGCCGCAACAATGAGTTTGTGGCCTGTTGCTATCTCATCCCATCCACTGACCCGTTCATATCCGTACTTATTGCAATTCTGAACTCATCAGGAATTCCGCAAACTCATTGCCGCGATAAGCAGCCTCTGTCCGGAAGCGCTTCGCAACCCCCAGCCCCCCGCGGGGGTCAGGCGATGGTCCCGGGCGACTCCGCGGCTGCCGTCGCCGATCCCGCACGCAGCGTGAACCAGAAGGTGGCGCCACGCTCCGGTGCGCTCTCGGCCCAGACGCGGCCGCCGTGGCGTTCCACGACCCGGCGCACGATGGCCAGGCCGACGCCGGAGCCTTCGAATTCAGCGTGTGGATGCAGGCGCTGGAAGACACCGAAAAGCCGATCGGCCAGGGCGGGGTCGAAGCCGATGCCGTTGTCGCGCACGCCATAGGCGGGCGTCCCGCTGTCCGGATCGGGCGCGGAAACGACCTCGATAACGGCCTCGTCGCGGGGGCGGCTGAATTTGAGCGCGTTTGCCAGCAGGTTCGCCAGCACGAGGCGCACCATGGCGGAGTCGCCGTGCGCGGGCGGCAGTTCGACGACCTCCAGGCGTGTCCGACGGTCCGGCTCGTGGCGGCTCACGCGCGCGAACTCTTCCCGCGCGAGCGCGGCGAGGTCAAGATCGACCGGCGCCATCGCCTCGTGGCTGAGCCGGTAGAAGACGAGCAGGTCGTCGAGCAGGTGGCGCAGGGCGCGGGCGTTGCCGCGCACGATCTCCAGCAGACGATGGCCGTCCTGCCCCAGACGGTTGCCGCATTCCTCGTCGAGCGCGGTGGCGAAACCGTCGATGGCGCGCAGCGGACCCCGCAGGTCATGGGAGACCGTGTAGGTGAACGCCTGCAGGTCGGCCGTACTCTCGACGGCGCGGCGCTCCATCTCCCGGGCTTCGCGCACGACCTGGGCGTGGAGTCGGGAGTGGTAAATCGCCAGGGCGAGCGGCGAGGCGACCTCGCGCGCGACCTCGACCGCCTCCGCGCCGAAGGCCCGCGGCGTGCGCGCGGCCAGGTTGAGGGCGCCCAGCAGTTCGCCCCGGGCGACGAGCGGAACGATGACGACGGTGCGCATCCCCTCTTCCCGCAACTTTCCGAGCACGGGGCCGGAGTCGGACAGTTCGTCGAGATCGGGGAACTCGCCCACCCTGCCGGCGCGCAGGCGGTCGAGGTCGCTGCGCAGGTCCGCCAGCGGAAAGCGGCGGTTCGCGGTGATTTCCGTGTTTCCGTCCTGCCAGGCGGCGAGCAGCAATGCGTCGCGGGCCGCGAGATCGTACAGCGTCACACTGGCCCGCTGGCACGGCGTGAGTAGCGCCATGCGCTCGACCGCGGCCTGCGCGATCGCCGCCGGCGAGCGCGCGGCGAGGATGCCGGTGTCGATATCCCTCAGCACCTTCAGCCGCTGGGCGTAGCCGCGCAGCGATTGCTCCGCGCGCCGCTGCTTCGTGACGTCGGCAATGAAGCCCTCGAGCGCGAGCAGCGCGCCGTCCGGAGCGAACACGCCGCGCCCCCGTTCCCAGACGTGGCGCTCGTCGCCGCCGGAGCGGACCAGGCGGTAGGTCAGTTCGAACGGCTGCTGCGCGGCCACCGCGGTCTGCACAATCCGCCAGACCGACTCGCGGTCATCGGGATGGATGAGGTCGTTAAAGGCCACCCGCGTGTTTCCAACCAGGTCGGCGGGGGGGTGCCCGGTCAGCTCGGCGCAGCCGTCGCTCACGAACTCCATCGTCCAGTCGCGGTCGTTGCGACAGCGGTAGGCCATGCCTGGCAGGTTGCTCAGCAGGGTGACCAGCACCCGCTCGCTCTCGCGCCTGGCCGAATCGGCGCGCTGGTGGCGGGCCGAGACCCAGGCGAGGGCGAAACCGAATGCCAGGATGGAGAGGAACGCCGCCGCCCGGATCGAGAGGTCGTGGGGCTGCACGTGGAGGAGCAGGGCATCGAGGAAGGAGCGCTGGTGGAGCACAAAGGCCTCCAGCGCCGCGTCGGCCGTCCAGAAGAGGGCGCCGGACACGAATGCGAGGCCTGTGGCTCTGCGATCCATGGCGGGCATTGACGCCACCGCGGAGAATAATCCGTCGCACGCCGGGCGGGGCGACATCACGGCTCGCGGCAAAATGGGAAATCCGGAACCCCCGCCATCCTGCCGCCGATTGCCAGCGTCAGGCCGATCACCAAGGCTTAGTGTAGAGCGGACGCAAAGCGCCGTCAATGGCGGGGCGGGGATTCCCGCGCAACGGCGCCGTCAGGGCCTCAGAAGGCGGCGTTCCACTCCAGGAACGGTCGCGGCAGGTCGGCGAGCGCGTTGGCCACCAGCTCCACGAGGCCGCCGTAATGGATGCCCGAGCGCTCGGTGGCATGATAGAACGCGAGCAGGTCGCGCAGCTGCCCCTTGCAGTTGGAGCAGGGGGCGCACAGGTATTTGCGCACGGACGGATCCGGCCGGTCGGCGAACGCGTCGAGCACCTGCTTCAGCTTCATGCGCCCCGCCACGCTCAGTCGCCAGTCGGCGAAATTGTGCGGTGACATGATCGCGAAGCCGCTGCCGCCGCCGCAGCAGTAGTTGTGCACCCCGTGCGGTGTCATTTCGCGGAAATCGGGGCAGACCGCCCGCACGACCCGCCGCTGCGGCTCGACGATGCCCATCAGCCGCACGATGTTACAGGGGTCGTGCAGCGTGACCGGGAAGTTGTTGCGCGACGGGTCGAGGTTCAGCCGCCCGCGGTCGCAGACGAGATCGGCCAGCAGCGTCAGGATGCTCTCGCGCGGGACGTCGTACTCGACGCCGAAGATCCGGTCCGCCACGACGGTGAGCGCCTTGTGCGCGTGCCCGCACTCCGCGATGACTATCTTCTTCACGCCGAGCTTCTTCGCGACCTGCGCATGCCGCAGCGCTACGCGCGCGAACTGCGCGTCGTCGTACCAGAGGCCGTAGTTCACGGCGTCGTAGCCGACCAGTTCGCTCGACAGGGTCCAGCTCACGCCGGCGGCGTTGAGCACGACGGCGGTGGCGCCGGGGTTCTCCGGCCAGGCCACGAACTCGCCCGCGTTGTGCACGACCAGGATGTCGGCGCCCGCCTTGTCGATCGGCGTGGCGACCGGCCAGCCGGTCTTCTCCGTCATCTCGTCGTCGATGAACTCCACCGCGTCGCGCAGGGCGGCCGGCCCCATGCCGGTCGTGGAGCCGACCCTAAGCTGGAGCGCCGAGCCGTCGCGGTGCAGCTCGGCGGGCGCGAGGCCGAACTCCTGGCTGAACAGTTTGCGGATCTCGTGCGTGATCAGCCCGTTGTCCACCCCGACCGGGCAGGCCTGCGCGCAGCGCCGACAGAGCGTACAGCGGTACGCCAGTTCCGCCAGCCGGCCGATCGACTGCCAGTTGACCGGCACGTCGTGCCCCGCCAGGCGGCGCAGCACCGCCGGGCCGCGCCGCCGCGAGGCGGCCACGAAGGCGCGCAGCGCCTCGCCGCGGAAACCTGGCCGATAGATCTCCTCGCCACCGCTCGCAGTGTAGATGGGACAGGCGTCAGAGCAGGTGAGACAGCGGGCGCAGTGCTCGAGCGACAGCTGCAGCGGCTGCAGGAACGCCCAGTTGTCGTCGGCGGAGAGGAGCTTGCGCAGGCCGGTGAGGAACCGCTCCACGAGCGCCTCTTCCTCGGCCGGGCTCGCCGGCTTCGGGAAGCCGAGCGCCAGCACGCCGTCGATCTGCGCGAAGCGCTCGCTCGCGTCGGCCGACAGCGGCGGCCAGCCCGGCACGCCGTTGAAGTCCTCGTACGGTGGTGGCAGGCGCATCAGCTGCTGCAGGTCGCGCGTGGTGAGCAGGTCCGTATCGCGCCGGCCGAGATCGCGCGGGGTGACGGGACGCCGCGTCACGACGGCGTCTCCCGGTTGCGCGGCGTCTGGCCGTCGTCGTCGCCCACCACGTCGCCCCAGGTGCGGCCGCCGCCGCCGCCCACGTGCGGCGCCCGCCAGTTGACCGGACGCCGTAGTGCCGCGTCGAGACGCGGGTCGGTAGGCTCGCCTGGCCGGCGTGGCCGGTCGTCCCAGCGCACCGAGTGCCAGGTGAAGAACTTCATATAGGCGTGCGACATGAACGTGAATGGCAGGTAGCCGACGAACAGGCCGAACAGGCAGAGCTCCAGGTTGACCAGCGTCGGCGCGGGCGCCCCGGCGCGCAGCGTGAGGATCTCCCCGACGCGCGCCCGCAGCAGCGCCGCGGTGGGATCGGCGTACCGGCGCGCCGCCAGCCCGACTCCCAGCACGCCGATCAGGAACACCAGGTTCAGTAGCGCCGCCGGCGACGTGTACGCCCGCAGCGCGCGGTCGCCCAGGCGCCGCGCCAGCAGCCCCACCGTGCCGATCAGCGCCAGCAGCGGTCCCTCCCACTCGAGGCTGCGGGTCGTCCAGTGCAGCGCGACGCCGAAGCTGCCGCTCTGCGCCAGCCGGAATCCGCCGAGAGTTTCCGCGATGCCGCCCGCCGCCAGCAGCAGCGAACCGGCCGCCATCAGGTAGAATCCGAGGTGGAACGGCAGCGACCAGAACCAGAGTTGCGGGTTGTGCTCGCGCACGCCCCGCAGCAGCAGGATCTCCCCGGCCATCGCACGCAGCATCGCCCGGCGATCGTGCGGCAGCGGCCGCGTCCACCAGTCGAGCTGCTCGAGGTACGAGCCGCCGTGCGCCGCCCGCGCCCCCTCGTGCGGGATCGGGTACAGCTCCCACCGCAAGTGCATCGGCATGCGGGCGTAGCGGACGATTTTGGCCGCCGCCCCCCCCAGCAGCAGGAGCAGGCCGAGCCACAGCAGAACGGGCGCGATCGCTTGCAGCATCCGTCAGCGCTCCTCGCGCTCCCGCAGCCCCGTCGTCAGGGCGCAGCCGGCCAGCAGCAGGCAGCCGGCGCAGATGAACGACGACCGGTAGGAATGGCTCGCGGCGTAGAGCGTTTGCGACAGCCGGCTCATCACGAAGCCGCCCACGCCCCAGGCCGTGAAGATGATGCCATAGTTCATGCCGAAATGCTTCAGGCCGAAGCGGTCCTTGGTGAACGAGGGGAAGAGCGACAGGTTGCCGCCGTAGTTGAAGCCGATGGCGGCCGCCAGCAGCAGCAGGACCGCCACGCCAGCCGTTCGTCCCGCCGTCAGCCAGGCGCCCAGGAACATCAGCCCGGCCTGCGTCGCCAGCAGCAGCATGAGGGTCCGTGGACGGCCGAGCCGGTCCGACGCCACCCCGGCGGCGATGCGGCCGCCGGCGTTGCCGATCGCCATCACCGCCACCGCCACGAACGCCGCGCTGCCCAGCGCCTTCTTGGCCATCTCGCCGATCGACCCGATCACCATCAGGCCGGCCCCGGCTCCGGCGAAGAAGGCGCCCCACAGCAGCCACGCCGTGCGGGTGCGCACCATGCGCGACGGCGACATGTCGGCCGCGGCCGTCGGCGAGGGCCCCGCGCCGCCGGGCGGCGCCCCGCGCGCCGCCACGCTGTCAGCGGAGGGATTGACCAGCCGCAGCGACAGCAGCGAAACGGCCACCATGAAACCGGCCCCCAGTACCAGCATCGCCTGCTGCAGCCCGGAGCGGTCGATCAGGTAGCGCGACAGCGGCGCGATGTAGACCGACGCCAGCCCGAACCCCGACACCACCAGCCCCGCCACCAGGCCGGTGCGCGCCGGCGGGAACCACTTCAGCGCCGGGGGGGTGGCCGCCGAGTACCCGAAGCCGAACCCCAGGCCGGCCAGCACGCCGAAGCCGATCACCCAGGCCCAGTAGCCCGACGACTGCGACACGATCAGGAAGCCGAGTCCGACCAGCAGGCCGCCGGCGAACGCGGTCACCCGCGGCCCGAAACGGTCCTGGATCCGCCCGGCCAGGATCATCGAGAAGGCGAACACAAGGCACGCCACCGAGTACGGATCGTTGAGCTGCTCGATCCGCCAGCGGAACGCACCGCCCCCCTCGATCGACTCCTTGATGGCGACTTTGAAAATGCTCCAGGAGTAGAGCACTCCGAGCGCGAGATTGATGCCGATGGCCGCCGCCGCCACGACGTAGCCCTGGTGCCGCGAACTCTTGGTCATGCCGAAAATGTCCCCCCGGACCGGGAATGCCCATCCGCGCGAACGGCAACGATCGCACCCGGAGGCGCCGTCGCGCAAACGCCGTGCGGTTGGGATGGCGAGGGGCACTATCGGCGATCCGCGGCGAGGCAGAATAGTGATTGCATCCGGTTTCCTGCCTGTGGTCGAATGATCTGTCCGCGCCGGAACGGGGTTTCAGCGAGCCGGATTGCGAGGCGGTGCGACATGGCGAGGGCAGAAGTGTCCGGGGTGGTCCGCCGCGGCGGGTTCACCCTGATCGAGCTGGTCGTAGTGATCTGCATCCTCGGCATCCTGGCCGCCGTCGGCCTGCCGAAGTATGTCGCCATGACCAAGGCCGCGGAAAAAGCGAGCGTCGAGAGCGTCATCGCCGCCGCCGGGACGGCTGTCAACATCTCTTCCATGAAGCAGGTGGTCGACGGCCTGCCGATCACCGCCCACAACCCGTTCGACGACATGTCGGTTCGCCCCGACAATTATGTCGGGGTCTTTCCCGACGTGACTCTGACCAACTGCCCCCCGGGGCACTGGGCCTATCAGAGCGGGAACGCGGATAACGCCTTCTGGCCGGTCGTCGCCTACCGCGCGCAAGCGACCCTGGCGACCGCGTTCGGCTGGGGCAGCGTGCAATGGATCATCTTCACGATCCAGCCGATCACCAACAGCGCCGGCACGGTCGTGGGGCTGTCCATGGTCGAGTACCCGCCGCTCCATCTCTGGTAGCGGAGCTACCGCTTCCGGCCCGTCCGGTACCACCAGACGACTGTGCCCACAACGAGCGCCACGAGCAGGCCTGCCAGGCCGAGCGCGCTCGGGGGCGGACCGGTGTGCGGCGCGACCGCGGGGGCGTCGCCCGGCGCCGGCTTCGCAATGGCCAGAGCCTCCGCCGCTCGCATCAGGAAGCAGAACACGGTCGCCAGGATGCGCGCGTTTTTCACTTGTAGCCATCCTCTCCCGGGCCCGGCCCGGTCGCGTCGCCGGCTCAACTCAGGCCGAACTGCAGCCGCACCGTGACGAGGCCGGTCTTGCGCTTGGACGAGGTGTTGAAGGCGCCGGCCCACGACATCTCCTCATCGGAGTTGGGGGCGGTGATCTGGAAGACACCGAGGCTGGCCGACTTCAGCTTCGCCAGCCGCGAGCCGGCGCTGGCGGCGATGCGCTCGGCGCGCTGCTTGCCGTCCTCGGTGGCGGCGGTGATCATCTGGATCTTCAGCTCGGCGAGCTTCGTGTAATAGTAGCGGGGGTCGCCGGACATGAATTCGATGCCGCTCTTGATCAACTCGGTGACCTCGCGCGAAACGCTCTCCACGCGATCCACGTCCTGCGATTCGATGGTAACGCTCTGGCTCAGGACGTAGCCGGTGAACCGGTTGCGGACGCGGCGGCCGTTCTCGAACTCCTCGTCGTACTCCTTGCGGATGTCGATCGACGAGAAGACCTGCAGCTCAGGCTGGATCCCCTTGGCGGCCAGGTAGTCGTGGATCGCGGTGCGGTCCTTGTCGAGCTGGGCGAACGCCGCCTGGATCTCCGGGGCGCGGCGGGTGAACGAGCCGCTCCAGACGATGAGGTCGGAATCGAACTCCACGCGGGTGGAGCCGGTGACGGCGATGCTGCGCGCGCCGTCGTTACGTTGCAGGAACGCGCGGGTGCCGATGACCATGCTCAGCACGATCGCGGCGCAGACCGCGAGGACTCCGCCCAGGCTCTTCATGGTTCCCTCCCGTGTGCCGGTGGGTGGGCGCGCCGTGTCGGCACGGCGCCGCCGTCGGGGGTCAGCATAGGCGGCCGCGGAGCGGGGGGTCAATGGGGATGGAGGGGGGCCGGGGCCTTGCGGCCCCGGCCCGGCGTTGCCGTTACACCTTGATGTTCAGGATCGAGGTGTTGCGGCTTCCGTCGTCGGACAGGTAGGCCAGGAGGCCGGCATTGACGACGTCGGAGGCCGAAGTCGCCTGCACGGTCCCCTGGGCGGCGTTCGGCGGAGGTCCCGGCGGGGGGCCCTGCGGTCCGCCCTCGGGACGTCCCGCCTCGAGCTCGGCGGTGCTCAGCTCTCCGTCGCCGTCGGTGTCGAGCTTGTCCATCATCTCCTCGGCGGACGGGACCGAGCCGCCCATCTTCTCGGCCAGCTGGTCGAGCATCGCCTGCAGCTCGTCGAGGTTCAGCGTGCCGCTCTGGTCGCTGTCGACCTTGGAGAACACCTCCTTCGGCGGGGGCGGTGGCCCCGCCCTCTGCATGGTCGACATGGCGACGCCGGAAGTCCCTACGGCCTGGATCATGTCACCCTCCTGCGCTGTGATCCGGCCCGCGGCGGACCGGATCGGTAACGGTGCCCCGGGCCGCTCCCGGGCGCGTGCGGACGGCGCCGCCCCTCGACGGCGCGGGGGGGGGGCGCAAGGTCCGGTCCACCGTCCGTACAGGTCTCGTATCAGCGGGTGGACGGCAGGAAAAGGTACCCCTCGCCCCGCACCGACTTGATGAAGCGGGGCGACCGCGCGCCATCACCCAGCTTCCGGCGGATTCGCGCCACCCGCAGGTCGATGCTCCGGTCGCGCCCGTCGTGCGGCAGCTCGCGCAGCTCGCGCGAGATGAGGTCGCGCGTCACGACATGCCCGGCATGGCGCGCCAGCAGCAGCAGCAGGTCGAATTCTGCGTCGGTGAGGTCGACCGGCCGCCCGTCCCGCACCGCCCGCCGCGCCCCCGGATCCACCTCGAGCGCCCCGAAATCGAGCCGATCATCCGCCGCCGGCCACGCCCGCCCCAACGCCCGCAACTGCGCCACCAGCAGATCCATCCCGACCGGTCGCGCCATCGCAATGTCCGCCCCCATCTCCAGTGCCGCCGCCAGCTCCGGCACCGCGCCGTTGGGCAGCAGTACGCAGACCCGGCAATCCCGCCGCGCCGCCCGAAACTCCCGGCACCAGGCAAGCCCGGCCCCGACCGGCGCCTCGATGTCGATCAGCACGACCCCCCCCATCCGCGGCTGCAGCGCAGCCGCCTGCGTGCCCTCGCGAAAATGAACTCTGACCTCGCAGCCGGCATCGGCCAGAGCACGCCCGAACGAGTCGGCGCGCGGCCCGGGATCGCACACGAGTCGCAACGGCAGGGTTGGCATGGCGCAACGCCTCCGGGGTCGGGAGTGGAATCCCAGGCCGATTGCAATGGGCGGGCCATGACGCAACTCGTTGCAGTGTAGCGGATTGTGTGATGCTCGACTCGTGCATCCGCTGCGGAGTCCGCAGTCCCGGTGCGGATCTCGCACCGCAGGCCGCCGGGACCCCCGAGGGCACGCGGTACCCCGACCTCAGTCGATGCCGTAGCGCCGGAGTTTCTCGTAAAGGGTGCGCAGTCCGATGCCCAGGCGCGTGGCGGTCTGGCGGCGGTTGCCGCCCGCTTCGGCCAGGGCGGCCTGGATCGCCTCGCGCTCGATCTCGGCCATCGTGCGGGCGGTGGGGGCGCCGGCGGTCGGCGCCGTTGGCTCGAGCGCCAGTTCGTGCTGACGGATCAGATCGGCGTCGGTCAGGATGGCGGCGCGCTCGAGGGTGTTGGCGAGCTGGCGGATATTGCCGGGCCAGGGCTGCGTTTCGATCCAGCGCTTGGCGGAATCGTCCAGGCGCAGGGGTGGGCGGCCGAGTTCCACGGCTATCCGGGCGAGCAGGGTGGTGGCCAGGGGGAGGATGTCGCGCGGTCGGTCGCGCAGCGGCGGCAGGCGGAGCGGGAAGACCGCCAGGCGGTGATAGAGATCCTCGCGGAACGTGCCGGCGCGCACCATGGTGTCGATGTCGCGGTTGGTGGCGGCGATCCAGCGGACGTCGACCTGGATGGTGCGGCTGCTGCCGAGGCGTTCGAAGCAGCGCTCCTGCAGGACGCGAAGCAGCTTGGCCTGGAGTTCAGGCTTCAGTTCGCCGATCTCGTCCAGGAACAGCGTGCCGCCGTCGGCCAGTTCGAGGCGGCCGCGGCGCTGGGCGGTGGCGCCGGTGAAGGCCCCCTTCTCGTGGCCGAAGATCTCGCTCTCCATCAGGGTGTCGGTGATGGCGGCGCAGTTCACCGGGACGAACGGGCCGTCGGCGCGGGGGCTGCGCTGGTGCACGGCGCGGGCTGCGAGCTCCTTGCCGGTGCCGCTCTCGCCGAGCAGCAGCACCGTGGCGGCGGTGGGGGCCACCCGGTCGAGCGCATCGACGACGGCGGCCATGGTCGGATCGCCGTAGCTGAGCGGGGGGGAGGCCTGTGCCTCCTGGGTTGAGCGGTCCTTGAGGGTGCGCAACTGCCGGCGCTCGAGCGCGCGGGCCGCCAGCAGACGCAACTCGCCGGGGCCCGACAGCGGCTTCTGCAAATAGTCGAAAGCCCCCAGCTTCATCGCCTCGACGGCGGTATTGACCGAGCCGTGCGCAGTCAGGACCACGACCTCGAGATTGGGCAGGTCGGCGCGGGCGCGGCGCAGCAGCTCCATGCCGTCGGGAGAGCCCGGCATGCGCAGGTCGGTGATCATCAGGTCATACGCGCGGGCGCGCAGCAGGGCCAGCGCCTCCGGGCCGTCGGCGGCACAGACCACCGTGTGGCCGGCGTCGGTAAGGGCCTCGGCCAGGAACTCGCGGATCCCCTTTTCGTCGTCGACCACGAGGATGAGCGACATGGCTGGCTACTCCCGTGCCGGCGGCAGCGCGAGGCGGAATTCCGCTCCGCCCTGCGGATGGTTGTCGGCGGTCAGGCTGCCGCCGTGCAGTTCGGCCACGCGGCGCGCCACGGCCAAACCGAGTCCGGTGCCGCTGGTGCGTTTCGTGAAGAACGGCTCGAAGATGCGGTCTTCGTCGCCGCGGGGCAGGCCGTCGCCGTGGTCGCGGATCCGGAACACGAGCCGGCCCACCTCCACGGCCACGCCCGCGGTCGGCGGCACGCCCGACGGCGACGCCTGCTGTGCGTTGCGCAGCAGATTGGTCAACGCCTGGTGCAGGCGACCGCTGTCGAGCCGCCAGCGGCGGGGCGCCCCCGCCGTGTCGACGGCGAAGCCGCCCGGCGCGACCTCCTCCGCGGCTGCCTGCAGCAGCGCCGCCGGGTCGATCGACAGCAGCTCGAGCGGCCCGGTGCGGACGAAGTCGAGCAGGTCGGTGGTGAGGTTCTCGAGCCGCTGGGTCTCGTGGATCACCCGTTCCGCCTTGTGCCGCTCCGCGGAGTCGGGCGGCAGCTTCTCGGCGAGCAGTTGCGCATGCCCCTTGAGCGAGGCGAGCGGGTTGCGGATCTCGTGCGCAAGCACCGCCGACATCTCGCCGAGCGAGCTGAGCCGCCGCTCGTGCTCGAGGCGCCGGCGGGTCTCTTCGTGCCGCAGCGTCAGCCGCCAGAGGATGAACGCCGCCAGGGTCATCACGACGGCGGCGGCCAGGCCGAAGCCGAGCGACCGCCCCGCCCGCTCGCTCAGCCGGGTGGCGATCAGCGGCTCGAATTCGAAGATCAGTCCCCGGAACTCGCGCCCTTCCGGTGGCGGCGGTGGTGGCTGTGGCCCTCCCTGCCGTGACGCGGCGGGGCGGAACGGGAAGGCGAGAACGCGGATCCGTCCGCCCACCGGCACCAGCACCGGGCCGTGCCCCCCGCCTTCGCGGCGCGGGTCGACCAGCGGCTCGGGCATCGGTTCGCCGATGCTGCTGGCCACGCGACCGTCGCTGCCGACGAGGCCGATGTAGCGCAGACCGTCGGCCCGGTGGGTCTCGAGCAGCTGTGCCAGCTCTTCCCGGCCGGGATCGGCCGGGCCGGCGAACAGCGCGGCGAGGATCGCCCGCTCGAGCAGGTCGGCCTGGCCCTGGTGCAGGGTGGAAAGGGCGTCGCGCGCGCTGCGGTAGTTGGACCATGACGTGAGGGCGAGCGCCAGGCCGAGGGCGACCGTGCTGGCGAGCCAGCCCCGGCGTACCCAAGCTCCGGGGGAACCGAATCGTCCGGTCACCGTGGCACTCCTCCTCTTCGTCGTGCGCGTCATTCGAAGCGCAGCGCCTCGATCGGCACCAGCCGTGCCGCCCGCCGCGCTGGATAATACCCGAAGAAAACCCCCACCGCCGCCGCGAACAGCAGCGCCACGGTCACCGTCGGGGCGGAGATCGACACCCCCCAGCCGGTGGCGACGTGCAGCAGCCGGCTGCCGGCGCCGCCGAGCGCCACGCCGATCAGCCCGCCGGCGATGCTCATCACCAGGCTCTCGATCAGGAACTGGGTCAGGATGTCTGTGGCACGGGCTCCGAGCGCGCGGCGCAGGCCTATCTCGCGCGTCCGTTCGGTCACCGACACCAGCATGATGTTCATGATGCCGATCCCGCCGACCAGCAGCGACACGCTGGCGATCGCCGACAGGAGCAGTGTCATCACCCGCGTGGTCTCCCCGGCCGTGGCGGCCAGGTCGGCCTGGTCGCGCACCGTGAAGTCGTCCGGCTCGCCGGCCGTCAGGCCGTGCGACACGCGCATGATCGCGCGGATGTCCGCCTGCACCGCATCGAGCTCCCCGGGGCTGCCCGCGCCGGCCAGGATCTGGGAGATGAACGTACGGCCGGCGAGCCGTGTCTGCACCGTTGTGTACGGGGCGAGCACGACGTCGTCCTGGTCGCCGCCGAGCGCCGCCTGCCCCTTGGCCGCCAGCACGCCGACGATCCTGAACGGCACGCTGCCGAGCCGGATCTCGCGCCCGGTGGCGTCCTCGCCGGCGAACAGGTTCGCCGCCACCGTGTGGCCGATGACCACCACCTTGCGCATCGCCTTCAGGTCGGCGGCGGTGAAGAAGGCGCCGCTCTCGAGCGTCCAGTCGCGGATGGCCTGGTAATCGGTGCTGACGCCGTGCACGGGGGCCCGCCAGTTGCCGCTGCCGCCGACGATCTGGGCGAACGTGTTGACGACGGGTGAAACCCCCGACAGCAGGAAGCTCTGTGCTTTAAGCGCTTCGGCGTCGGCGATGGTGAGGCGGTTGAAGCTCTGCGCCCCCTGGCTGACGCCGCTCAGGCTGGTCGAGCCGGGCGTCACCACGATCAGGTTGGTGCCCAGCCTGCCGATGCGGTCCTGCACCTGGTGACGCGCGCCGGTGCCGAGCGCCACGACCATGATCACGGCGGCCACGCCGATGATGATGCCCAGCATGGTCAGCGCCGAGCGCATCTTGTTCCGCAGGATGCTCTCGAGCGCCACCCCGATCAGTGTCGAGCCTTTCATGTCGTGCCTCTTCTCACATGCCCGGAGGGGGCGGGCCGGCCGGCTGCTGCGTCTGGAACGGGCTGGTGCCGGTCGCGGTGACGGTAGTGGTGGCGGCGGCGATAACCCGCAGACCCTCGCGCAGTCCCGCGCCAGCGACCACGGTGTTCTGCCCGTCGCTCAGGCCGGTAGTTACCGGAATAGCGCCGGGCCGGCCGTCGGCGCCGAGCGACCAGAGCAGGATCGGCGCGGCGGACGCGTCGGCTTCCGACGCGGCCGGCGGGGCCGGCTGCGTCGCGGGGCGGAAGCGGAGCGCCGAATTGGGCACGAGCAGCACGTCGGCCGCGCGGTCGAGCACGAAGTCCACGGTGGCGGTCATGCCGGGCAGCAGCGCTCCATCGGGGTTGGAGGTGGCGATGACGACGGAGTAGTTGACGACGTTCTCCTTCACGGTCGACTGCAGACGCACCTGCGTCACTTCGCCGGCGAAAATCCGGTCCGCGAATGCCTGCACCGTGAAGTGGACCGCCTGTCCCTGCACGATCCGTCCGATGTCGCTCTCGTCAACCGAGGCGAGGATCTCGAGCCGCGACAGATCCTCGGCGATCAGGAACAGCTGCGGCGCGGCGAGACTGGCCGCCACGGTCTGGCCGACATCGACGTTGCGGTCGATGACGATGCCGTCGATCGGGGCGCGGATCTCCGTGTAGGCTAGATTGCGCTCGGCCCGCTCGAGCGCGATGGCCGCCGACTTGCGCGATGCGTCGGCCACGGCGAGCTGGTAGCGCGCGTCGGAGTCCTCCTTCTCCATGACGACCCCGCTGGCGTACAGCCCGCCGATCCGCGTCTGCTCGCGCCACGCCTGTTCGTACTCCGCCACGCTCCGTTCGACCGCTGCTGCGGCTGAGCGCACCTCCTGCTCGAGCAGCGTGGGATCGATCCTGGCCACGAGCTGGCCCTGGGCGACGCGGTCGTTGAAGTCCACATAGATGTTCGAGACCTGCCCGCTGACCTGGGTGCCGACCTTCACGGTCCTGATGGCCTGCAGGATGCCGGTGCTCGACACCGTCGACTCGACGGTCCCCCGGCGGACCGCCACGAAACGGTAGGAGTCGGCGCCGGGGCTGCCGCTTGTTGTCAGCCGCCAGGCGAGCAGTCCGGCTGCGAGCAGCAGCGCGATGATGATGATCCTCTTCATGCTGACGCTCCGTTCGCGCCGCGCCGGACGCGCCCCATGCGCACCGGCGCTTCCCGGCGCCAGGGGACGCCAAGGGCAGGGAACGGGCCACTGCACAACTCACTGTCATGATTGAAATTACGAAACGAAAAGCGGCCCGCGGCGCTGCGGTGTCCGCAGTCGGAGTGCGAATACCGCACCGCGCCGTCAACGAGCGCAAGCGTGTCGAGGGCGACGAACGAGGCAGGTCCCGCGGTTCTCAGGGAGGCAGGCGGAAATATGTCTGTTATCATGGGCGGGTGGCCGGCCCCGCGGCGCGCGGCCCCATCAATTGAAGGAGACGACATGCCGGGCAGACGCCCCCCCCTGCGGCGGCCGCAACCGCCGAAGGTGAAGAGCCCCGAGGAGATCGCGAAGCTCGTCAAGGAGCTCAAGAAGATGTCCGCGCCGGGGCACAACTACCGTGAGCGTTCACTCGCCATCCACGGCATGATCTGCGCGAAGTGCGCCCGCGAATTCACCGACGAGGATCGACACCTCCTCACAGTCCACCACAAGGACGGCAACGATGCCCATAACCCCCCCGACGGCTCCAACTGGGAAAACCTCTGCGTCTACTGCCACGAAGCGGAGCACAGTCGCGGGCTGCTGGGCGACTACTGGACCGGGAAGAGGAAGCCGTAGTACTTTGGAATCTGACCACCGCATTTTGGGCTTATGTGATATAATGTGAGTTATTGGCGTGCGAGAGGCCGCGCAGGGCGGCGTGATCGAGCCAGCTTCGATCGGGCGAGGGGAGTTGCAGACATCTTGAGGGCCTGCAATAGTTTACGCGCCAAGTCCACATTCCCTGGCCGCCGGCTGTTCGCGGTGGCCGCCCTTGTGCTCGGACTCGCCGGCCCCGGGACGGCCAGGGCCCTGCTGCACATCGACTTTGAGCAGGCCATCTTTGCGCCGGCCGGTCTGGCGGTGATGGATTTCTGCGTGCTGCGTGAGGATGGTTTGTACCACATCTTCTATCACGCCATCCCCGAGGAGCTGCTGGGTCCGCCGGCAGTGAAGACCATCTACCACGCCACGTCGCCGGATCTTGTGCACTGGGACCAGTGCCTTCCCGCCATCGAGCGCGGGCCGGAGATCTGGGAGGGGCTGGGTGTCTGGGCGCCCGACGTGGTTTGGGACGCGCCGCGCGGACAATGGCGGATGTTCTACACGGCGGCCGATTCCCTGTGGGTCCAGCGCCCCTGCGCCGCGTGGTCCGATGATCTCTATTCGTGGACGAAGGTCCCTGCGAACCCCTTGTTCCTCCCGGACACGCTGCAGTACTACTGGTCTCCGACATTGGCGTGGAGTTCGTTCCGCGATCCTTTCCTGTTCTTCGCCGACGGCGTCTGGCAGATGCTCTCCACGGCCGGCCTGCGCGTGGGAGGATATCCCGGCACCAAACAAGGCATCGTGCACCGCGCGGTGTCCACCGACCTGGAAACATGGGCCGACGCGGGGCCGTTCTGGGCCCACGACGGGGCGACTCTGGCCTGGCATGATCTCGAGAGCGCGCAGTATCTGGTGCGGGGGGGCTGGCATCACCTGTTCGTGACCGAGCAGGATGTCGCCGGCGTCAGCCACATGGTCGCCGACACGGCAGGTGCCTGGACAATCGCGACCCGCACCCGGATCGACTACGGCTACGCGGCCGAGATCGACGAGTTCGATCCCGGTGTGGACATCTTTTCACGCTATGTCATAAGTCAGCACCTCGATACAGGGAAACTGTTCTATGTCGCGCGCTTCGACACGCTGCGCTGGCTCGACGGCGGAAAGGTCCCCCAGGTCTGGAAGCCCCACCCCCTCAACCGGGATTTTGCGAATCTAACCGGACTCGCAACGTATGGGCAGCCGACCTGGGGCGACAACCCGGTAGAACGCGGCGAACCTTCGAGCGGCCTGGTAGGAAAAGGCTGGTTCGGCAGCCAGGAGTTCTATCAGGGCCCCGGGTCGGGCCGCGGCTCGCCGGGCTCTCGCCTGGGAGACGCGGTTACAGGAAGCTGTGACAGCCGTCCTTTCGTCATCGAGGGCGACTTCATCAAACTCCGGGTCGGCGGCGGGTACTATCCCGAGACCTGCTACGTCGCCCTCGTTGCCACCGACCCAGACACGATACTGGCCCGTGAGACCGGCACGGGCGTCGATTTCATGACCGAGCGCATCTGGAACGTGCGCCCCTGGCGCGGGCGGTCTGCCTGCATCCGGATCGTCGACGAGGAGGTCGGCCCGTTCGGGCATATCAACGTGGACGAGATCGAAGAAATTCTCGACCCGGTGACGGACGTCGGGCAGGGCCAGGGGGGGCCGGCCACGGGCCTGACGCTTCACGCGGCCAGCCCCAATCCATTCAACGCCAGCACGGCCATCCGCTTCACCCTGCACGAGCCTGGACCGGTCGAAATGGTCGTCTACAACACCCGCGGGCGCGTCGTGCGGCGCCTGCCTCCCCAGCAATTCGACGCGGGCGATCACGCGATCTCCTGGCGCGGCCAGGACGAGCGCGGGCGGCCGGTGAGCACCGGGGTCTACATCTATCGCTTGCGGGTCGCCTCCGGCGCCTGGACTGTTGGGCGTCTCACGCTCGTGAAATGATATGGAACGGCTAGTCAAACGTTGATTAGTGCGCTCCTCGGGGGCCCCGGCGACAGCCGGGGCCCTTCTTACGCCTGGTTGTTGGGAGCAGGGACTGCAACGACGGTTGATCAGACTGATATCCGCGGGTTGGTTACCGCACACAATTCTGTCCGTCTCGGGGTGACCTCCGTCTAACACCGCGGGTCCAGCTCATGGCCTGCCGCATACTTCAAACGAGGATTCCCCTGACCGGTCCCTGCTCCACTCAGCGTCCTAGTGTTGCTTCGTGGCTGCGACCCACATCGCGGCCCACACGAATCCACTCAGTTCACGGGCCACCGCGACGGCGACCTTGTTGCGATGCTTCGTCTTCTCCAGGTGATGGAATCGCCTGCCGAGTCGATGCTGGGCCTTCACGGCGATCGCGACCATTTCAGGATCCTGACCCATCCGGCGGCGATCGAGGATCAAGGTCGAGCCTACCCTGTACTGGTAGTGCCAAGCGGCTTCGACTAGGATCCGTCTTAGGAATGTGTTGCCCGCCTTGGTGATCGAACCACGATGTTGTTGCTCGCCGCTGGAGTGCTCCTTTGACACCAACCCCGTGTACCCCATCAGCCGGTCCGGGTGACTGAAGCGACGGATGTCTCCGATCTCGGTGACCAACGTCATCGCCGTCAGGGTCTTGATGCCGCGGAAGCACTGCAGCGCCTCGACGGTCGCCCGCCAGGGCTCGCGACAGGACCACTGCTCGATCTCGGCGTCGAGCGACCGCTGCTGAGACTCGAGGTACTCCAGGTGGTCGAGGTCGTAGGCCAGGACCGTCTGCAGCGGGCCCGTCATCTCGCGGCGCAACGTGGCCAGCCAGGCGCGATGCTGCTTCGTCCAATTGCTTTTGGTCCCGGTGAAACGATGTCCGTGGGTAGCCAGCACCCGGACGATCCGATGCTTGCTGCGCACGATCTGACGCTGCAGCGACAGTCGGCATCGCACGAGCTGGCGTACCGCCTCTTGCTCCTCATCTGGTATCGTCACCGCCCGCAGATGGCCGCTGCGATACATGCGCGCCAAGCGCACGGCATCCAGGCGATCGGTCTTGCGGTGATCGCCCGGGCAGCGGGGGATCAGACTCGGGGCGATCACCTCGCACTGGAACCCATCGTGGTCCAGGGCCCGCTGCAGGACGTAGCCTGCACCCGAGGCCTCGTAGCATGCCCGCGGGGAGCCCTGCTTGGTCAAGCGGCGGAAGAGCCGGCGAACCGCGTTGAGGTCCCCTGGCAACCGGACAATCTCCGGGATGTCCTTGTCTCCAAAGAGGATCGCCGCGGTGATGGACTCCTGGTGAACATCCATGCCCACCCAAACGGTCGCTGTGCTATCGTGTGTCATGGCTGGGTCCTTTCGTGAGCGGGAGTTTCGGCTCCCTAGTGTCCCTGGTCCGTGCGGACTAACACACGATACCCGAGGGGCCCAGCCGTTCCATTATGTCTAGCCCTGGGGGATCGTCGCCACAGCCCCATCAGGGGTCTCGGATTGACGATTCCCGCCGCAGGTCGCACATCCCGTCCTTGGCTCCACGCCGGCCATCCGCTACGTTTGTCTCCGCCCCCGGCGCTGCCGCTTCCCTTCGCGCCGCGCCGCGCCTGTACCGTCACCATCCAGGAGTATGCGCATGGACGCCTGTCCCTGCGGTTCCGACCGCGCCTACGCCGATTGCTGCGAGCCGTGTATCCTCGGCGCCCGCCCCGCCGCCACCGCCGAACAGCTCATGCGCTCACGCTACACCGCCTATGTGAAGCACGAGATCCCCTACCTGGTCGCCACCAGTCACCCGGATCACCGGGACGATCAGGACGAGGCGGGGATCCGCGAGTGGTCCGAGGGCAGCGAGTGGCACGGCCTGGAAATCCTGAACGTGGAGCAGGGCGGACCGGACGACGACGAAGGCGCCGTCGAGTTCGCCGCGGAATACAGCCACGACGGCGACCGCACCCGCCACCACGAGCGCGCCACCTTCGCGAAGCGGGACGGCCTCTGGTACCTGGTGAAGGGTGAGCGCGTCAAACTGAAGCCGTTCGTGCGCGAAGAGGCGAAAACCGGCCGCAATGACCCCTGCCCGTGCGGCAGCGGGAAGAAGTTCAAGAAGTGTTGCGGCGTGGCGGGATGAGCCGGCCCGGGCGCGACGCCTAATCCTCCCGCGCCCCGCCTCCCCCGGAGGCGAGCACCCACCCCATGAGCGCGCCGAGCCCGGCGCTCAGGAGCGGGCTCGAGGTGATGCCTCAGGTGCCGCCCGAGCAGCGGGCGGCCCACGACACCAGCCAGCCGATGCCGGCGCCGAGCAGCGGGGCCGCGAGGGTGATGATCCGCCTGCGCATTTCGCCTCTCTCCTTCCTCAGGTCCGACCCAGTATAGCCGCCCTTCCGCCTGGACGCCGCCCGTCCCGGCGGCCATCATTATGGGAGCCCGCGCGCGATCACCGTGCGCGCCGCCGCTCTTGAGGAGGTTCCCATGGACAGCCGCCGCACCGCCATCAAGCCCGCCTCGCGTACCGACAACATTTTGTACGCCGTGCGCGACATCGTCATGCTTGCCGACCAGGTCGCGAAGACGGGCAAGGAGATGCTGTACCTGAACATTGGCGACCCCAACAAGTTCGATTTCGTCACGCCGCCGCACATGATCGAAGCGGTGCATCGGGCGATGCTGGCGAACGAGTGCGGCTACACGCCTTCTTCAGGGATCAGGGAGGCGCGGGAGGCGATCGAGCGGCGGGCCGCGAGTCAGGGCATCCGCAACATCCAGGACCTCTTCGTCACCCATGGCGCGAGCGAGGCGATCGAGGTCGCGCTGACCTCGCTGGCCGAGGAGGGCGACAACGTCCTCACGCCGGCGCCCGGCTACCCTCTCTATACGGCGGTGTTGTCGAAACTGAAGGTGCGCGAGAATCCGTATTACCTCGACGAGGCGAACGGGTGGCAGCCCGACCCGGCCGACATCGCGTCCCGGATCGACGACCGCACCCGCGCCATCGTCCTGATCAATCCGAACAACCCCACCGGATCGGTGTGCAGCCGCGAAACGCTGCTCGGGGTGCTCAAGGTGGCGCGGGAGCGCGGCCTGGTGGTGTTCGCCGACGAGATCTACGACCGGCTGCTCTACGCGGGCGAGCAGCACATCTCGATCGCCTCGCTCGATTCGGACGCCCCGGTCATCACCTTCAACGGACTGTCGAAATCGTATGTGGCGCCCGGCTGGCGCATCGGCTGGGGCATCGTCAGCGGCGACAGGGCCGTGCTCGCGCCCTGGATGGAGGCGATGAACAAGATCCTGCGCGCCCGACTCTGCGCGAACGCCCCGATGCAGGCGGCGATCCGGCCGGCCCTCGAAGGCCCGCAGGATCATCTGCGGGAGGTGCTCGGCAAGCTCGAGCGCCGTGGCGACCTGACCTGTCGCATGCTCAACGCCATTCCCGGCGTCTCCTGCGTGAAGCCGCGCTCCGCGTTCTACGCCTTCCCGAAAATCGACATCCCGGGCGGCGATCTGCCTTTCGTGCAGGAGCTGCTCAAGGAGACCGGCGTGGTGGTCGTGCACGGCAGCGGCTTCGGTCAGGTGCCCGGCACGCAGCACTTCCGCGTCGTGTACCTGCCGCCGGAGGATGTGCTGACGAAGGCGTACGAGAAGATGGGGGCCTTCGTGCGGGCGTACCGGGGCTAGGGTCGCCGCGCGCGCCGCGCGCCAGGCGCCGGGGATCAGGCGGTCTCGCGCCAGCCGACGATCGACGCGAACCGCTCCGCCCGCTCCCCCTCGCGCCGCCAGCTCGGGAAGAGATCGTTGCGGCAGAGGGTGCAGACCCCGGCCACGGTGATGTGTGCGGGGGGGACCCCCGCGCGCCGGAGCTGGTCGACGTTGGCGGCCCAGAGATCGAACACGAAGCGGCCGTCGTCGCGGGCCGCGAAGAATCGGTCGGCGTGCGGCCCGATGCCCGACAGTGCCGTGGCCCGCACCTCGGCGCCGACCTCGTAGCAACACGGTCCCGCCGACGGGGCGATCGCGCAGACCAGGCGCGCCGGATCGGCGCCACCGTGCGCGACCATCGTTGCGATCAGCCGTCCGGTGATGCCCTGGACCGTGGAGCGCCACGAGGCGTGCGCCATGCCGGCCACCCTGGACACGGGGTCCGCCGCGAGCACGATCGGACAGTCGGCGCTGCGCCCGATCACCCCGAGTCCGTCCGCGTGCGTGACGAGACCGTCGGCCTCGCCGGCGAGACCGCCCCGCCCGGCGACCAGCACGGTGGCTCCGTGCACCTGCCGACACCACGCCGCGTCGCGCAGCCCGACGGTTGCGGCCAGAGTTGCGCAGGCCGTGGCGGTGGCGGGGGATGCGGCGTGTGGCCCGAAAATCGGTCCGCGGCGCGTCGTGACGGCGTGTGCCAGGCCGGCCAGCCCGGTCAGCGCGGGGAACTCCCCGACGCTCCAGCCGCCCGGCAGATCGCGCAACGGCAAGGTGTGGGGGAGCGATGTCATGCCGCCCGAGCCTCCAGACGGCGAACCATAGCGGCTGGCCGGGATCCGTGCCAGCGCTGCGGCGTCCGGAAACGTCGAGCCGGGTGTTGGCGATTGCGCATCTTCTCTCCCGGTGTTGAGATGGGCGCGCGGCACGATCACAAGGACGGCGCGACATCGCTCCGGCCAGTCACGCCGCGGCGCTGGACACGCCTGCCGGCGGGGAAGGGATCCCTTGACTCACGACCGCCCTGAAGGCCGACTCGATCGCGCGGGGCTGCTCTATCTAGGCATCGTCTACGTTGTCTGGGGCAGCACTTATTTGGCGATCCGGCTCGCGGTGCGCCCGGGCGCCGGCTTTCCCCCCTTCACGCTCGGTGCGTTGCGCGTGCTCGTGGCGGCCGGCATCCTGTTCGCGGCGGCGGCGCTGACCCGTCAGCGCCTGTGGCCACGAAAGGCCGAGTTGCCGGTCCTGATCGGCGGCGGGCTGCTGCTCTGGCCGCTCGCCAACGGGCTGGTCGTGCTGGGCGAGACCCGCGCCGACTCCGGTTTTGCCGCGCTGCTCGTCGGTTCGATGCCGATCTGGGTGGCGATAATGGAAGCGCACCTCGACCGCCGGCTGCCGACCTTGAGGTTCATGGGGTCGCTGCTGATCGGGTTTGCCGGCGTGGCGCTGCTCGCCTGGCCGGTGCTGCGTTCTGGCGCGCGGGCCGACGTGCTGGCCGTCGTGGCGCTGCTGGCCGCTCCGATCACCTGGGGCGCCGGATCGCTCTGGCAGCGGCGGCGGCCGGTGGCGCTGGCGCCGCTGGCGTCGGCGGCGTGGCAGCAGTTCTTCGGCGGGCTCGGGTTCATCGTGGCCGTGCTGGTGCTGCGCGAACCGCGGCCGGCCCCCACGCCGGCCGCCTGGGGCGCCTGGGCCTACCTGACGCTGTTCGGCTCGGTGATCGCCTTCACTTCCTATGTGCAGACGCTGCGCCGTCTGCCGATGCGGATCGTCTCCACCTACGCCTACGTCAACCCGGTCGTGGCGGTGGGGCTCGGCTGGGTCGTCCTGCGGGAACAGGTGACCGGGTGGACGCTCGCCGGCGCCTCGCTGGTGCTGCTCGGTGTGGCGGGGGTGTTCCACGAGCGGGGGCGGCGGACCTGACCCGCGTCGCCGCCCGGCTTTGGCACGACTCTCGCATGGGTCGCGGCGCGCGGCGTTCCCCGGACGGCGCGCCAGGGCGCGCGCGGGCTCGCGCGGCACGATTGGGGACCGACGGGCGGCCCGATACTGTCCGGCAAGACCCCGGAACAGACGTTTCCCGCCCTTCAGGAGGACTGGTTATGTTCCACTCACGCTCATTTTCGGCCGCTCTGGCACTGGCTCTCGGGCTGTCTTTCGCGATGACGGGCGTCGCGGCTCCGGCGGCGGCCCAGACCGACACCAGTGATCAGGAACTTCAAAATCTGCTCGAGGATGTCGGCATCGAGTATGCCCAGGGCTATCTCGCACCGCTGATCCAGACGCTCGGCGTGAACCAGAACAGTGGCCTCTACACCACCGCGTCGGTTCCGCGCGGGAAGCTGACCTTCTCCTTCGGCCTGAAGGCGATGGGCAGCCGCCTCGCGGACGCCGACTCGGCCTTCAGCCGCGTGCTCGACGTCACGCTCGACGAGACCTACGGCGTGAATCCGGGCGATCCCGGCTACGGCGAGCAGGGCGTGGTGGAGATGACCGGCCCCACGGTGTTCGGCAACGAAAGCCGCAGGGGCGCAATCCGCGCTTACTATCTCGGCGCTCTGGTGGCCGAGGAGGAGGGGATCGAGGGGCTGATCGACACCCACTGGTCGCCGCTCGTCATGCCCGAGGTGTCGGTTGGCGGTATTGCCGGCATGCGCGTGACGGTGCGCTGGCTGCCCGAGATCGACGCCGGCGACGCCGGCAAGATCAAGCTGTGGGGCTGGGGCCTGCAGTACGGCCTCACCTCGGCCATGCCCAACCTGCCGGTCGACGTGATGGTCGGCTTCTTCAAGCAGAACCTCGACATTGGCAACGTCATCGAGACCGACGCCACGAGCTGGTTCCTGGCCGCGAGCAAGAGTTTCAGTGTCCTCACCCTCTACGGCGGCGCCGCGAAGGAGAGTTCCAATTTCAAGGCCCACTACACCTGGAACCGCAGCGACGGCTCCGAGGTCCCGGTGGCGCTCGAGGTCGAAGGCACGCAGAAGAGCCGCTTCACGCTGGGCGCCTCCCTCGCCATCGGAGTGCGGCTGAACGCCGACGTGAACATCGGCAGCGAACTCACAACCTACACGGCGGGGCTCGGCTTCGGGTTCTGACCACGGGCGGAGCGCCCGCCAAGAGCGGACGTTCCGCAGTAACAGCAGGGGCGACCCGGGTCGGGTGATCCGGGTCGCTGTCGTCTGTTTCCGGCCTCGTCGGGTCGCCACGGTCGGGCTGGCTATCAACGACCTGCGCGGAAAGCTGGTGCGGGCACCGGAAGCGGGTCCCCGGTAAGTAGATCGCCACCAGGCAGACCGGGACGGCGACGAGACACGAAGATCAGATGGGGGCCCAGGCCGGCGTTATTGCCGGGATTCGGCCAGCAGGGCGCTGTTATTCCGGTAACAGCACCGCGACCGTTCGCATAAAGCCGGGGCGGTCGTTCCTCTGTGGATGACGAGAGGTTGATTCGCTGCCCGCCATGCTATACTATCACCCAGTCGCCCCCTGGCGTCACTCACGGGATGCCGCATCAGGCGGTTCGCTCCTCGCTGGCCATCCCGTTTCGCCCATCGCCCATCACTTGTTCGCCTGCCTGCCCCGCGTACTGCTCGGGTCGGCAGCGCGACCGCTTGTGGGTCGGGATGGCAGCGAAAGGGAGTGGCGATGGCCGAGAAGCTCGAAGCGGGCGGCGCGCAGGTCTTGCACGGACACACATCTGCAGGCACCGGTTCGTGGGTCTCGTCCAGATCCCATCCGCCGCGGGTCATCGTCAAGCCGCTCGAGGCACCGCTGCAGCACCCGCTCTCCAAGCGCGACGTCCAGTTCATCCTGTCGGTGCTGCCGTCGCACTCGACGGCGGGACTGCGCTCGGTGAGCCTGCTCGACGTCCGCACGCGGCCCGACGGGGCGCCGGTTTTCGCCAGCTACCGGCACGCCGGATTTCTCCGACTGCATGCGGTGTCGACGTTGCCCTGGTTGATTCCTGCCCTGCCGACGGACGCGGCCGTGGAATTCCGCCAGTACGGAGCGCTTGTCGAGATGCTGTCTGACGGCAGGTCGCGGGTGGCGTGGCCCGGCGACGCCCTGCGTCTGTACTACGCGCTCGGCGTGATGCTGCCCGGGGTGGCGTGGCACCGGCGGGAGCGGGATGACGGCGTCGAGCGGGAGGGGGACGTACGCTGGCTCGGCGCGCACGCCGAGCCGTGGTGGGTCTCCGACGCGGCGCTGCGCCAGTGGTCGGACCTGCTGCGGGGGCGTGCCGCTTTCTGACGGATCCGCCTCGCCGGCCTCGCGCCGCAGCGCGAGCGCCGGACGTTCCGCCCGCCCGCCGGGCGCGGTCAGTCGCGCAGGTTCTCGTCGCTGCCGCCGTCGTCGTAGAGGCCGACGAGCTTCGCCACCAGGCCGCGCGCGTCGCGGGCGAATTCTGCCTGGAAAGTATCGACCCCTTCGAGCAGGAACAGGTCGTCGCCCGCCGGGATCAGCCGGCGGCGCGGTCCGTTCTCCCGCTGGTACATCAGGACGCCGTTCTCAAGCGTGATCCGCCGTGGGCCGTAGCTCCCGACGTACGCCCGCAACGCCTTCGTTTCGAGCCGGACAGGCATGGCCAGCGCCCGGACCCGCGTGCGGGCCCAGGCGATCCGCTGCGCCGTCTCCACGCCATTGTCGCGGCCAGCCGCGCGCGCGGCGAGGGAGTCGAGCGCCGCCAGGTGTGCCGTGGCCAGAGCCTGATCGGACGCGACCTTCACGTCCGGTTCCACGCCGGTCCCCTCCCAGTTCGTGCCGGTGATCGGGTTGATCGCGCGGCCGAACGGGATCATGGCGCCGATGTTCAGGCCGGCGAACGCCACCCGGCTGACCGGATGGGCGCCGCCCCCGGTTGTCTCGCCGACGATCGTGGCGCGCTTCAGGTTCTTCAGGTTGTAGGTGAACTCCTCCGCCGCGGAGAAGGTGCGGGAGCTGGTGAGGACGAAGACCGGCACGCCGTCGAGCCGGGGACCGGCCACGTTCGCCTGGGTCCAGAACTGCATGGTGGAGCCGTCGCGCCGGACAAAGAAGTCGTTCAGGTGCGTCGGCTCGGCGAACAGGTAGCTGCACAGCAGCTGGATCATCGACGGCGAGCCGCCGCCGTTCTGGCGCAGGTCGATGATGAGCGCGTCGCTGTGGGCGAGGAAGTTCATGGCGGCTACAGCCGTGGCCCCGGCCGCCCCGGCGTCGGCGAACTGCCGCAGGTCGAGATAACCGATGTTGCCGTTCAGCCGCTCCAGCTTCTCGAAGCCGAAGTTGCGACGGGCCGCCTCGGCGATCCGGATACGCGCGCGCTCCGCGTCGGTGATCCCGGGGCGGTTCTCGGGCGCCTCGGGCGGCGCGGGGAAGACCCGCAGGTGGAGATCGTGGCTGACCGAATGCAGGTCTGCCGTGAGCCGCCGCGTGAAGTCGGGGACCGCGGTCAGGGCGTTGTAGCTCCCCTCCGCCAGCCGGGCTCGCAGCAGTTCGCCCATCCGGCGGGCGATGTCGGGAAAGACGTAGGTGGAGTCGAGCGCGGCGCAGAGGCTGTCTACGGTCGCGGCCCGGGACGCGGTGTCGAGAGGAGGCAGTTCGCGCGCTCCGGGCGGACCCGACGACTGCGCCGACGCGGGAGCGCCGATCAGGCAGGGCAGAAGCGACAGGAGGAATACGGCCGCGGCGGCGCGGCGCGCGCAGAGCCTACGAGCAGTCATGGGAGTGGTCCTTTCGGGCAGGGCGCCGGAGCGCCGTCCAGGTCGAGGATCATCGCGATGGAGCAGCGGCGGTACTTCGCCGGCCCGAGCGGCCCGGCCGGCACGCGCCGGAAGCCGAGGCTCTCGTACAGCCCGATCGCGGCCTTCAAACGGGGACTCGTCTCGAGGAACAGCGAGCCGGCCCGCCGCGAGCGCGCCGCCACGATGGCGGCCTCCGCCAGGCGGCGCCCGATGCCGCGTCCGCGCGCCCCCGGCGCCACCGCCATCTTGGCGAGCTCGCAAACTGCGGAATCGTGGCGGATCACGGCGCAGGTGCCGACCACCCGGCCGTCAAGCCGGGCGAACAGCACCTCGCCCCCCGGTTTGACGATCCGGCCGTGGGGATCGGCCAGCAGGGCCGCGTCGGCCGGCTCCACCGTGAAGAGGTTTTCCAGCCATTCCCGGTTGAGCGCCTCGAAGTGGCGCCGCCAGGCGGGGCGGTAGGGCAGGATCTCGATGCGGTCCCCCTCGCACGCCCGCAGCCGTTCCGTCACCCGCGCGTGCATGCCGCGCACAGTCAGCGCCGTCTCGGTGGCTGCGAGGGCGGCGAGCAGATCGTGGCCGCTGGTCGTCCGCGCCTCCGCCAGCAGCTCGTGGTTCGCCCCCCGGATCTCCTTCCAAACCGGCGCCAGACGCGCCGCCACGTCGCGCCCCTTCTTCGACAGCCGCAGCAGACGCCGCCGCTCGTCGCGACGGTCCCGTGCCGTCAGCACGAGCCCGGCCCGCGCCATCTCGCCGGCGAGCTGATTCACGGCAGGATGCGTCAGGCCGAGGGCTCGGGCCAGCTGGGTCACCGCCTGGGGCGACTCCGCCAGCAGGGCCCGCAGCAGCGGGAACCACCGTGCCTCGAAAGGCGCGTCCAACTCCCGGTACACGCGCGACACGTCGCGTAACAGTCGCTCGCTCAGGCGTTTGAGGCGGCTGGCCAGGGCCAGTTCGCCCAGATCGGTGATGAGATCCAAGGGTCCTCCCGTCGTGCGGGGGCATGACGCAGGAAAAGCGTAAGTGGTTTCCTAAATTCTGGCAAGGCGCTTGATTGCACGGTTGTGGATCCCGACGATGCAACCTTTCGCCGCCGGCCCGCGTTACCTGTCCATGTTGCCATATTCGGCACCCGCGGTACGATCCACCGGCGGGCGTCCAGCCGAACCTCAACACGCGGGAGTTGTGTCATGAAGAAAGCCCACCTGATGCTCGCTGTGGCAGCGGTCGCGATGCTGGCCCCCGCGGCGGTCCTGGCGGAGAAGAAAACCGATACCCAGAACGGTCCCTTCATCCACGTCGAAGTGCGCGAGGCGGGCGGGGAAGAGGGCTCGGTCAACATCAACCTGCCCCTGGCCCTGGCCCAGGTGGCGCTGGCCACGATGCAGGAGACCGTCGATCAGCACGCCAGAATGACGTTCGACAAGGGCGAGCTGAAGGTGAGCGACCTGCGCCGGATGTGGACGGCGATGCGCAATGCGGGCGACACCGAATTCGTCACCGTGCAGGATGCCGGCGAGACGGTGCGCATCTACCGCGAAGGCGAGATGGTCTTCGTGAAGGTCAACGAGGGCGACGCGAAGGACAAGGTGCGCATCCAGGTGCCGGTCGGCGTGATGGACGCGCTGCTGTCCGGCGAGGGCGAGGAGCTCGACCTGGCTGCCGCCATCGATAAGTTGGGCAGCATGGGGAAGGGCGATCTGGTGCGGATCGAGGAAGAAGCGGGCGATAGCGTGCGGATCTGGATCGACTGACGTGTGAGCGGACGGGCGGTCGGCGCAACGCGGCGCCGGCCGCCTTCTCATTTCAGGGAGGACGGCCATGACCAGGTTGGCGTTGATCGTCGTGCTGCCGCTCGCGTTGCTCGCTTTGCCGGGGATCCTGCTCGTCGACGTGCAGGAGGGCGGGGCCGACGGCTGCCGCATCGTCGTGCCGGTGCCGCTCGCGCTGGCCCGGATCGCCACCGTCTTCGTGCCCGACCAGGTGCGGCACGTGAACTGCCCGACCGAGCTGCGGCGCTGGGCCCCCGTGGCCGACCAGTTCGTGGCCGGACTGCGCAACCAGCCCGATTTCACCCTCGCCGAAGTGAGTGAGCACGACGAGCATGTGACCGTCCGCAAGTCGGGCCGCCACCTGCTGGTCGACGTGTCGAGCGCCTGCGGCGACGAAGTCCACTGCCGCCTGCCGCTGCGCACCGCAGCCCGCATCCTCGAGGCCACTTCGCACGGGCGCCTGGACACCGATGAGGCGGTGCGCGCCGCGTGCTGGATGCCCTCCGGACGGCTGGTCGACGTCACGAGCGCCGATGGGGACCGGGTGCGCATCACCAAGCTCTGAGGCGGGGGGGCGGCACGCCCGTTCGCTCGCGCTGGTGACACAAAAACATCGGGCCTCCGGTCCGATGTTTTTGTGTCAGACGAGCTCGCTCGCGGACGTGTCGCCCCCCGGGCCGTAGGGCGCGGTGATGCGAACTCGGGTGCCCCTGGCGAGCGCGAAGGTGATGCCGGCCGGGCAGGCTGGGCGGGGGGCTGCGCGGAGGTAGGGCAACCTTCGCGTTTGACGGGATTTGGGAGGGTTGACGCGGCGCGGCCGTATGGTTATAATATAGTTATAACCCGGAGGTTGAGATGATCAAGCAACTCCGTAAGGTTGGTAACAGCAATGCGTTGATTCTTGATAAGCCGATTCTGGAGCTCCTCGGCCTGGAGGAGGAAGGTCAGGTGCAACTCACAATTCAGGACGGCAACCTGATTATCACACCTGCCCGGCCGCAGCTCGTCCGCACCGAAGAGATGGGCGAAAAACTCGACTATGTCATAAAGAAGCGTGCCGGCGTGTTGCGGCGGTTGGCCAGGTGAAGCAGCCGGTCGTTTTCCTTTCGGTGGACGTCGTACTGCAGATCCATCGCCGGGTCATTGAGGAATTCGGCGGGGACCCGGGCCTGCGTGAACGCGGGCTGCTGGAGTCTGCCGTCGCCATGCCACAGTCGACATTTGGCGGGGAGGAACTTCATGTCGGGTTACCGGAGAAAGCGGCGGCATATCACTTCCATCTATGCGCGAATCACCCCTTCGTAGACGGCAACAAACGTGTCGCTGTCGCTGCGGCTGAAGTGTTCCTGCTAATCAATGGGCAGGAATTGTCGGCGAGTGACAATGAAGTCGAAGTTTTAACGCTGGGTGTCGCTGCCGGGCGGTTGTCCAAAGATCAAGTGATCGAGTTCTTCGCAAAGTTCGTCAAGGAGTCGTGAGTGGGATGGCCGCGAGTGAGCGCGTCTGACAGCGAAACATCGGGCCTCATGGCCCGATGTTTTGCTGTCACCAGCGCGAACGAACGGCCACCCTGCCCCCGCTAGCGCGAGAACAGGTCCTTCACCGCCTGAACCGAAGTCTGCCCGCCCAGTTTCGCGATCGCGTCCGTCAGCTTGATCTCCTTGGGGCAGGCGCGCACACAGTTCTGGGCGTTGCCGCAGTCGGTGATGCCGCCGGGCCCCATGATCGCGTGGAGGCGGTCTTCAGCGTTGTTGCGGCCGGTCGGGTGGTTGTTGAACAGCCAGGTCTGGCCGAGCGGCGAGGGGCCGATGAACTTCGAGGCGGGGTGGAACTGGGGGCAGGCCTCCATGCAGCAGCCGCAGGTCATGCAGCGGGAGAAGTCGTAGTTGAGCTCCCACTGCTGCGGGCTGATGCGCGGGGCGTGCTCGTGGATGTCCCAGGCGCCGTCGATCGGCACCCAGGCGCGGACCTGACGCAGGGCGTCGAACATGCGCTGGCGGTCGACGAGCAGGTCGCGCACGACCGGGAACTTGCTCATCGGCTCGAGGGTGATCGGCTGGGTGAGCGGATCGACGAGCGTGGAGCAGGCCTGTCGCACCTTGCCGTTGATGAGCATGGTGCAGGAGCCGCAGACCTCCTCCATGCAGTTCGCCTCGAAGACGACCGGGGCCACGCGCTGCCCCTGGGCGTTGACGGGATTCTCGCGCAGGGCCATCAGCAGCGACACGATGTTGTGGCGCGGCTTCCAGGGCAGCGCGAACTCCTCCCAATACGGAGTCGCGTCGGGCCGGTCCTGGCGCTTGACCTTCAGACGGATGACGTCGGGCATCTCGGCCTCCCCCTCTAACGGTAGTCCCGCGGGTCTTCCGGCGGGAGCACGCTGGTGTCGACAGGTTCGTAGGTGATCGTGGGGCCGCCGGGCGTCCAGTCCGCGATCGTCGTCTTGAGCCACTTCTCGTTTTCCTGCTTCCACTTCGCCCGGTATGCCTCGAATTCAGGATCGCCGGGGAACTTGCCCGCCGGGATCTCCAGTTCGAACTCCGGCTTCCAGTGGCTGCCGCGGCACTCGTCGCGCAGGCGGGCGCTCTTCACGATCGCTTCGGCGAGGGGGATCATGTCCTGCACCTGGCGGGCGTAGACCAGCGGGGCGTTCGACCAGCCCTTGGTGTCGTCGAGCTTCATCCGCTTCGCGCGGGCTTTCAGCGCGGCGAGACCTGTAAGCCCTTCGTCGAGCTTCCGGTTGTCGCGGATGATGGAGCACTTCGTGCGCATCAGCTCGCCCATCTCGCGGTGCAGAGTGTAGGGGGTGTCCTCGCCGGGGCTGGAGAGGAGGTCGTTGTTGAGCGAGTCCTGGCGCTTCTTCTCGTCGACGAACGCGGCGTCGGTCGGGCCGGCCGGCGACAGGGTCTTGCCGAGGCCCTTCACATAGGCCGCGGCGCTCTCGCCCGCCACGCGGCCGCTGTACGAGGCCGACAGCAGCGAGTTGGCGCCGAGGCGGTTGGCGCCGTGGTACTGGTAGTCGCACTCGCCGCAGGCGAACAGGCCGGGGATGCTGGTCTGCTGGTTGCGCGCGCTCGGCTGCTTGAGGCCGCCCGACTTGGGGTCCTTCTCGAAGTCGACCCAGAGGCCGCCCATGCTGTAGTGGACGGCGGGAAAAATTTTCATCGGGAGCTTCGTGGGATCCTCGCCGGAGAACTTCTCGTAGATCTCGAGGATGCCGCCGAGGCGCGTGCGCAGGAACTTGGAATCGAGGTGCGAGAGGTCGAGGTAGACCAGGTTCTCGCCGCCGAGTCCCATGCCGAGATCGTGGCACATCTTCCAGATCGCGCGGGAGGCGACGTCGCGCGGCACCGTGTTGCCGTAGGCGGGATACCACTCCTCGAGGAAGTACCAGCGCTCGTCTTCGGGGATGGCGCCGGGGTCGCGCGTGTCGCCCTTCTTTTTCGGCACCCAGATGCGGCCCCCCTCGCCGCGCGACGCTTCGCTCATCAGGCGGTGCTTGTCGTCGCCCGGCATGGCGGTGGGGTGGAACTGGATGAACTCGCCGTTGGCGAAACGCGCCCCCTGCTGCCAGGCGCGGCTGGCGGCGGCGCCGGTGCTGTTCGTGGAGTTGGTGGAGAGGCCGAACAGCAGCCCCAGCCCGCCGGTGGCGAGCACGACCGCGTCGGCGGCGAAGGCGCGGGTCTCCATCGTCTTGAGATCGATGGCCGTGATGCCGCGGCAGCGCCCCTGGGCGTCCTTCACGAGGCTGAGGAACTCCCACCATTCGTACTTCTTCACGCGCCCGGCATCTTCGTGGGCGCGCACCTGCTCGTCGCAGGCGTAGAGCAGCTGCTGGCCGGAGGTGGCGCCGGCGAAGCAGGTGCGCTTGTTCTTCACGCCGCCGAACAGACGCAGGTCCATCATTCCTTCGGGCGTGCGGCTGAACGTGACCCCCATGCGGTCATAGGTGCGGATCAGGCCCGGCGCGTCCTCGCACATCGACTTCACCGGCGGCTGGTTCGAGAGGTAGGCGCCGCCCTTGATGGTGTCGATGACATGCTGCCAGACGCTGTCACGCTGGCCCTTCAGGTCGAGGCAGGCGTTGATGCCGCCCTGGGCGCAGGCGGAGTGGCTGCGCTTGACCTGGAAAAGTGAAAACAGATCGACGTCGTAGCCGGCCTCGGCGATGCGGATCGTCGCCCACAGACCGCCCAGCCCGCCGCCGACCACGATGATTCTCGGTTTCTTGACTGCCATCGCGGTTCCTTTCGGGTGTCAGCGCAGGGCCAGATGGCCGCCGGCGGTCGTCACGGCCTGGAAGCCGAACAGCGCCAGGCCGCCGAGCAAAAGCAGCAGCACGCCGGCGCACGCCCACACGCCGGTGGCGAGGCGCTGCGCGCGCGGCGCGGTGGTGAGACCCCACGTGATCCCGACCAGCCACAACCCGTTCACGAAGTGCACGACCGCGGCGAGGATCCCCACCGCATACCACGCCTGCTGCGCGGGCGAGCTGAAGAGCGTGGCCATGCGCTCGTAGAGCTGCTCCTTGGCGACGTGGCCGAGCAGGACCTGCACCCGGGTCTGCCAGACGTGCGTGAGAATGAAGGCGAAGGCGATCGCGCCGGCGATCCGCTGCAGGACGTACATCCAGTTGCGGAAGTAGCCGTAGCGGGTCGGGTTGGCGCGGCCTTCGAACCAGATTATCGCGCCGTAGATCCCGTGGAACAGGATCGGCAGCGCGATGAGCAGGATCTCGGCGGCGAGGATGTAGGGCATCCGGTCGATCTTCATCACCACATCTTCGGTCCACTGCGCGGCGGTCAGGCGGTGCAGCGGGGAGGCGAGGGAATTCTCGAAGAGGTGGAAAGCCAGGAAGGCGCCGATCGGGACCACGCCGAGCAGGCTGTGCAGCTTGCGCAAAGCGAAGTGCCGGTCGATGGGGGGAGCGGACATCAGGAACTCCTTCAACGGGACGGTGTGACAACGGACTCCGGGGCGCGCGAAGCGCTCCGCGCTGGCGGCACGTGACCGTCCCGTGGAGATTAATATCTGGCAGCGCGGGAGGAAAGCAGAGACTGATCTGTTGCGTTCAATGCCCCGGGGGGGCTAGGCTGGCAGGGACGCCGGCCCTCGCGGGAACGGGCGTTCCCCTGGTCGTGGCTGGAATCCCCCCCTGAGCGGACATCACGAAGGAAGGAGAGACCATGGGCGGCAGGGCACTCTGCAGGACAGCGTTGACGGCGGCGGCGCTGATGCTGGTGGCGGGCGCGGCGATGCCGGAGGCGGCGCAGGCGCGGCCGCGGGCGCGGGGCTGGTCGCCGCTGGCGCGGACCGATCTGGTGATCGAGGCGGGCGTGGCGCTGCCTCTGGGCGACCTCGGCGACGACTACCTGAACACGGAATACGGCTTCGGCGCCGAGACCGGCTACGAAGTGGGAGTGCGGTACCGCGCCTTGTGGCGCTCCGGCTGGGCGCTCTCTCCCTCGTTCCATTTCGCCGACTACGGCGATTTCGCGGGGCGCGGAACCGACGACACGCCGTTCGTGGTAAAGGCGTCGGTGCTGCGCTACGGGCTCGACGCACAGTACTTCTGGAATCCGAACGGGTCCGGACCGCAGCCGTTCGTGTCGTGCGGGCTCGCGCTCTGCCGCAACCGCTATCGCGACGAAACGCTCGGCTCCTTCCCCGACTTCTACGCCGCGTCGACGAACGCGCTGGCGCTGGCGGTCGGGGCCGGTCTGAAGGTCGAGACCTTCGAGATCTCTCTCGCCTACAACCTGAACCGCTTCGAATCGGCGCAGCTGCTCTACTTCGGCGAACGTACCGACTACAACTGGGACTCGCTCTCGTTGCGGGTCGGACTGGCGCTGCCGGGCAGCTGATCGGGCTCCGTTCGTGGTCTCCCCCCAAAGTTGACCGGCGCCGCAGCGGGCGGCGCCGGTCGGGGTGACGGGACATCACCCAGGCGAAATCGGATCGGGGCTACGGGATCACGACCGGCTTGCCGGGCTGTCCGGGCGCGCCGGGATCCGGCGTGTAGGGATCGGAGGCCAGCGACCAGACGCCCTGCCGGCTCAGCGCGTCGACGCCGGCCACGCGGATCTGGTGCGACTCGCCGATCGTGGCGGTGAGGACGTAGGAGAGCGTGGTGACCGAGGCGATCTGGATCCACGCGCCGCCGTTGATCGAGTGCTGGACGAGGTAGTGATCCACCGCGGAGCCGGTCGTCGGCGCGGCCCAGGTGTAGGTGACCTGCTGCGTGGTGGTCTGCGCGAACGCGACGGGGGCGATGAGGGCCACCAGGGCGATCATGACCAGCCAGCGGGCGTTGGCGGCATGACGATGGCAGTGATGCATGATCGGTACCGGCCTTTCTGATGACGTCGAAGGTGTGGGTGCCGCTGCGATCCCGAGATATCCGTCTGATCTGCGAGTGTGGCGGTTACGTCCGACAGAGTTGCATACCGGGTGCCAATGAACGTCGAACGCGACCCCGCATTCGTCAACTCACGTAATTATTGATACTTGGCTACATCACCATACCACTCTTGATTACCAACGATTTCGCATGACGGCGCAACGCGTGACGGGCTCTCCGCCCGCTCCGCGCCAGCCCGCTGCAAAAGCCGTCCACCTTCGCGCGCCCTCATGCCGGATTGCAACGCCGCCCCCGATGGGCGATGATCAGCGCATCATGTCACGCTCGGCCACCGCGCTTCTGATTCTCCTTATCGCCGCGCTGCCGGTCGGTTTCTCCACAACCGGCTGCAATCCGGACACCCGCGAACTCCTGCTCGACCCGCGCCTGCCGGTCGCCGAACCGTACGCCGGCGGCACCTGGACGAAGACCCCGGTGCTGACCTGCGGGCGCAGCGTGGACGCGCTCGCGGCCTGGAGCCGCGACGACGTGCTGATGGTCGGCTATGACGGGCTCGCGGTGCGGGTGCAGGGGGGCGTGGCGCGCAACGTCGATGCGCCGACCACCGCGAGGCTCGTCGCCGCCGCGGCGCAGCCGGACGGACCGGCGTGGGTTTCGGCTTCCGACGGCAGCATCTATCGGCTCGACGGCGAGACATGGACGATCGAGCGGCGGACCTCCGTCCGCGCGCAGGCGTTGTGGCGCTTCCCCGACGGCTCCCTGCTCGGGGCAGGCAACGCCGGATACGTCCTGCGGCGGACGCCCGACGGCGTCTGGGAGGATTTCAACACCGGCGCCGGCGTGAGCCTGACGGCCCTGTGGGCGCGAAACCGCGACGACTGCTGGGCGTTGGGCGGTGCCGGCGTCGTGGCGCACTTCGACGGCACGACCTGGAGCGTGGAGCGGCCATTCGGCGACGACGTATGGAGTCTCAGCCGCATTGCAGGGGACGCGGACGGCCGCGTTGCCATCGTCGATGGCTCGCTGATCCACCTGCGCGAGGATGGGGTCTGGCGGGATCTGCCGGAGCTTCCGAATTCCGACTGGGCCAGTGATGCCTCCTTCCTGGGGGGGCAGCTCCTTGCCTGGTATTCGCGTGGCTGGTACCGCTGGGACGGCGTTGCATGGGTGGAGGAGGGGGAACTCGGCACGGCCCCGTTCAGGCACATTGTCCAGGGAGACGACCTCCTGCTGCTGGATTCCAACGGCGGACTGCTGCGCCTCGCGGATGGTGACGTGGAGACCCTGCTGCCGTCCCTGGGGGGCATCGCGGATTTCGAGGCGACACCCGATGGCGTGGTCATTCTCACGGACATGAACTGGATCCTGCGCGAGACGGCCACGGAGTGGCGGGTCGAATCGAAATTGAGCCAATACGGTTCCTACTCGAGTGTCGGACGACGCCTGCTGCGTTCGGCGGCGGGATATTTGGTGGTTCTAGCGAATGGCGTGCTCTACCGCGAAGCCGAGGGAGGCTGGGAACCGCTGGCGCCGTCGCTGGGGTCGAGCGTCACCGCGATCTTTCCGCTGGAAGATGGCACCCTGCTGCTCCCCAGCGGCTCTCGTCTCTGGGCCTGGCGCGACGGCCTCTGCGCTTTCCTGTGCGAGGCTCCGACCGCGTGGAGCTCCCTCCTCAGTGTGGCGGGCGAATCGCCGGCGCAGGCCCGCTACCTGTTCGAGGAGTGTCTCGCCCGGTATGACGGCGCGACGATGCAGACGGTGGCGGATCGCCCGAGCATCGAGGTGGCCCTGCTTGCCCGGGACCCGGTTGAAGGCCTGCTGCTGGCGGGACGCGGCGGCCTGTTCGCGGGTGAGGGAGCGGGCACGCTCGACATCACGCCGCGCTGCGAAGTGGGCGTGAGGCCGGAGCGGGCGTTGATCGGCGATTTCGCCGTCACTCCGGCGGGAGACTGGCTGGCCTGGATCGATGACGGTTACCTGTTGCGGCGGCGAGCCGGGCTCTGGCAGCGCCTCGACGGCACGAACGGTTCTCCGCTCGGCAACCGGTGGCCGGTGGCCGCGGGGAGGTCCATTCGGGTTGTTGGCGGGGGCGACATCTGGCTGGCCAGCTATTCCCACCTGTTTCGCTTCCGCGACACCGCGCCCTGAAGGAGAGAGGGACGTGACCGGACCGCGCGCGTTGCTGCTTGGCAGCCTGCTCCTGTGCCTCGGCTGCTCCGGCACCGAGGAGACGCCGGTTTTCGGGCCGGGGCCGCAGGTCTGGGCCGGTTGCGATCCGGCCTGGAGCGTCGTGCATCCGGCCAGCGGGAGCGAGCGGCTGCTGGCCGCCTGCGCCCTGCCCGGCGGCGAGGCGTGGGCCGTGGGGACCGGCGGCGTCGTGGTGCACCACGTGGGTCAGCGCTGGCGGCGGGAAAACACCGGCACCGACGCCACGCTGGCGGATGTGGCGACCGACGGGCGGCTGGTCTGCGCCGTGGGCAGTGACGGCACGATCCTCGTGCGCGAGGGCGCTGCGTGGCGCCGCGAGGCGAGCGGCACCGCGGGCACGCTGCGGGCGGTCGCCGTCGCGGCCGATGGCGCGGCCTGGGCCGGCGGCGAGGGTGGCGTGCTGCTGCAGCGCGCGCCGGAGGGCTGGCGCGGGGCGGGCCGGCCGGATGCGTCCGATGTGACCGCGCTGGCGGCGATGGGCGACACGATGGTCGTGGGCTACGCCAGCGGACAGGTGATCGGAATGGCCGCGGGGCAGGGACGAACCCTGGCCTCGTTCGGCGGTCTCGGCGTGCTGGGGCTGGCCGTCTCCCCTTCCGGCACCCTGTTCGCGGCCGCGGACAGCCTTTACCGCTACGACTCCGGTCGCTGGGTCGCGCTGCGTAATATTTCCGACCGGAGGCTCGCGGCCAACGACAGCCTCGTATTCTGCGGTATGCGTGCGTTCCGGCATGATGGCACCGGAAGCTGGTTCGATCCCTTCTTCTATGTTCGCGTTCCCGACCCTCTGGTCGCTGTCTGCCCGGTGGGGCCGGCCGGCGCTCTGGCCGTCGGCCTGTACGGAGCCTTCTCCTGGTTGCGGGAGGGGGCCTGGCTCAGGGATCTGGGCGGCGGCTACACGGGACAGATCGTGGGGCTGGCCGACGGAACGGCCTGTGGTGTCGTCGACCGTCGGGTCATCGCGTGGGATGATGATTGCTGGCGGGTCGTTAGCTTCCCCGACGGAGATGTTTATCAGCTTTTCGATGGACAGGATGCGACCCACCTCCTGCTCCGGGTGGCTTCCGGCCTCGTGCTTGCCGGCCCGACCGGACAGACGGCGGTGCCTTCCCCGCCCGTCTGGCCGTACCAGATGCTGGTCGATTCGGACGGTGCTCTGGTCGGCCGGGACCGGGACGGGATCATCGCCTGGACCGGCCGGGAGTGGCGGCGCGAGATCAGCGTTGATGAGGGGACGGAGGCCCCCCGCCTGAGCCGCACCCGCGCCGGCGAGTTGTTCGCGGTCAACAGTGCGCGGGTCATGCGCCGGGCCGGAGGGCGTTGGCGGAACGAGGCGCGGCTGGTCTACCCCGGTGCCGGAAGCTGGCCCTACAGTTACATTTATCAGTGCGGGAAAATCCCCGCGGGCCGCTTTCCGGATGCCTTCGTGCTGGTCGGCGGGGACTATTGGTTGAACTGGGACGCCCGGGCCGATTCGGTGCAGGGCGATTGGCGGCTGTATGATCCTCCCCTCAATCAGGTGCGGGTTTCGGTGTTCTGCGAAGCCGCGGGCGCCGTCTATGTGCTGGACTCCAGCGCGAACCGCGTGCTGAGAATGCGGTTTGAGAGCCCCGAGACCCGATCGTGGGAGGCGGTGACCGGGGCGGGGCCGGATCAGATCACGGCCCTGCGGATCGAGCCCGATGGCGCGATCACCGCCTTCGCTTCGTCTACCGGTCGTGTCTGGCGACACCCGGGGCCACACCTGTTCTGACCTTCCCCCCGTGCGGCTTGACGCCCGGCCCGGCGGCTGCGCACATTGGGGCGCGGTTCGTTCATCGCCGGCGGTGCGTGGGGCGCCGCGGCTTCCGGTCACGTCCCGCAAGGAGTCTGGTATGACCCCCGAAGTCCTCAAGCTCTGGCCCGAACTCGAGTGGATCAAAGACGCGAAGCTGCGCGAGGCGACGGCGAAGACGTGGGAGACCGCGCTGGCCGAGAGCGATCTCGACGCGGCCGACCTGGACGTGATCCCGTTCACGCTGCTGGTGAAGGACTGCAAGGTGAGTTTCATGGCGCACAAGCGGTGCGTGGTGCACGTGGCGCGCGACGCGGCGATGAAGATGAACGAGTACTTCGGGCGGGAACTGCCGGTCGACCTCGACACGGTCATCGCCGGGGCGATCCTGGCCGACGTGGGCAAGCTGCTCGAGTACACGAAGAAGGACGGCCAGGCGACCGAGAGCGATCTCGGCAAGTCGCTGCGGCATCCGTTCACCGGGGTCGCGCTGGCGATGCGCTGCGGCGTGCCGCACAGGGTCAGCCACATCATCGCGGCGCACGCGGGCGAGGGGGACCTGGTCAGGCGGTCGACCGAGGCTTACGTGGTGCACCACGCCGACTTCATGACCTTCCTGCCGTTCAAGAACCGGTAGGGCCGGGGCGTTGGGCTGCCGGCCGGTGGGGGGCGAGCGCGGCCTTGACATTGACAGTTCGTGAAAAGAGAGTATTTAGAGCTTCGCGCGCGGACGCGCGCGCCCGGATCGTCGAATTCCCATGTTTATCCCCCCAGGAGGGACAAGGTCATGGCCAACAGGGACGAAAAGGTGGCCCTGAACGTTGAGGGCGCCTTCTACGTGGATACCAACTGCATCGATTGCGATCTCTGCCGCCAGACCGCGCCCAACCACTTCGACCGGAGCGAAGAGGGGGGCTACAGCTTCGTATACAAACAGCCCGAGACGGCCGAAGAGATGGCCCTCTGCCACGAGGCGACGGAGGAGTGCCCGGTCGAGGCGATCGGCGACGACGGCTAGGCCGTCGGCCTGCTCGCGTCCGGCTCCTGCCCCGCTGACGACACGGGCCCGGTCTTGTGCGACCGGGCCCGTGTCGTCAGCGGGGGCGGGAACGGAAACTTTCGTCGCCGGGCTCTGTTGAAGCCGCCCACGACAGCGAGCATGACCCCCTGAAGAAGGAGACCTCCCCATGTGGAAACTGAGCCCCAGGCGCGCGCCCCTCGGCTGGGTCGCCGGCGCGCTGCTCATAGTGGTGGGATTCGTGGTCGGCGTCACCGTGACCAGCGGCGGCGGCCGCGGCCACGCCCTGATGGGCGGCCTGGAAACCCCCGTGAGCGCGGCCGGCCCCCTGGCGGGCCAGAGCCAGACGCATACCTACGCCGATGTCGCCGAGATGGCGATGCCGGCGGTCGTCAACATCTCGACCGACAAGGTGGTGAAGGCCCAGGAGGGCTTCCAGCACCCGTTCATGGAAGACCCGATGTTCCGCCAGTTCTTCCAGATGCCGGACAACCAGCAGCAGGACCGCGTGGAGCGGTCGCTCGGCTCGGGCGTCATCGTGAGCGACGACGGCTACATCCTCACCAGCAACCACGTCATCGCGGCGGCCAGCAAGATCCGCGTGCTGATGAAGGACAAGCAGGAATACGAAGCGAAGATCATCGGGCAGGATGAGGCGACCGACGTTGCGCTGATCAAGATCGAGGCGACCGGGTTGCCGGCGGTTCGTCTCGGCGATTCGTCGGTGCTGCGGATCGGCGACCAGGTGATGGCGATCGGCAATCCGCTGGGCGTCGGCCAGACGGTGACGGTCGGCATCGTCAGCGCCCTCGGCCGGTCGATCGGCCTGATGGACTACGAGGACTTCATCCAGACCGACGCCGCCATCAACCGGGGCAACTCCGGCGGCGCGCTGGTCAACATGGACGGCGATCTGGTCGGCATCACCACCGCGATCCTCAGCCCGAGCGGCGGGTCGATCGGCATCGGTTTTTCGATCCCGAGCGTCATGGCGAAGCGGGTCATGGACAGCCTGCTGAAGGACGGCAAGGTGACGCGGGCGTGGCTCGGCCTGCAGGTGCAGAACGTGGACCAGGCGCTGGCCGAAGCGCACGATCTGGGCAGGCCGCGCGGCGTGCTGGTGGCCGATGTGACCAAGGGCGCCCCCGGCGCGAAGGCCGGCATGAAGGAGGGCGACATCATCCTGTCGGTGGACGGCAAACCGGTGAACGATCGCGCCATGCTGCGCAACCGGATCAGCCTGGCCGGCGTGGGCGAGACGGTGCGGCTGGCGGTCTGGCGTGAAGGGCGGGAGATGGCGCTCAACGTGAGGCTGGAGGCCCTGCCGACCGACGCGCAGGTGGCGTCGCGGTCGGACGACGGCGGCGGCGAGGAAGAGGGCGGCGGCGGCATCGACGGGGTGACCGTGCGCGAGCTGACGGCGCAGCAGCGCCGCGTCATGAACGTCCCCGACGATGTCGAGGGAATGGTCGTGACCGGCATCGACCAGACCAGCAACGCCTGGCAGGAGGGGCTGCGCGAGGGCGACGTCATCACCGAGGTGGCCAGGCAGCCGGTGCTCGGGGCCTCGGAGTTCCGACGGCTGCTCGGGCGCGACAAGGGCAAGCCGGTCCTGCTGCGCGTCTGGAGGCGCGGCGGACAGGGCCGCGCCGGCGGGCGGATCTTCATGGCGATCCCGCGCTGACCGCGCGCGATGGCCGGCCCGGTCGCGATCGCCTTCGTGTCGTCGCTGCCGCGCTGGGGCGGCGGGGAGAAGTGGATGCTCCACGCGGCGCTGGCGATGGCCGGGCGCGACCACAAAGTTTGTCTCATCGGGCAGCCCGGCGGGGAGATCACCCGCCGGGCTGCCGCGTCAGGGCTTCGTGTCCACCCGCTGAAGATGGGCGGCATCCTGGTGCCGTGGACGCTCGCGGCGCTGCGCGCGATCCTCGTGCAAGAGCGCGTCACCGTGGCGTGCGTCAACCAGGACCGTGAAGTGCATCTGACCGCGCTGGCGACCGCCGGCCTGCCCGGTTTCCGGCTCGTGCCGCGCCGCGGCAGCCCCGACCCGATCAAGGGCAGGCCGTTTTACCGCTATTCCTACGCGCGCCGGGTGGGCCGGCTGATCGTGAACTGCGCCGCGCTCGGCGACAAGGTGTGCGCGCGGGCGCCGTGGTTCGACCGGGCGAAGCTGCGCGTCGTCCACAACGGGATCGACGCGGACGCGTTCGCCGCGACCGCGCGGCGCGGGCGGGTGCGGGCGGAACTGGGGCTGGCGCCCGACCGGCTCGTCGTGTCGCTCGTGGGCGAAGTCGGCTGGCGCAAGGGACAGGCGGTGCTGCTCGATGCGGTGGCGAAGCTGCGCGCTGACGGCGCCACGCGCGACGCGGTGTTCCTGATCGCCGGCGAAGGGAGCGGCCGCGTCGATCTGGAAGCGCGGGCGCAGGCGCTCGGCCTCGTCGATGGCACGGTGCGATTCCTCGGCTTCCGCGCCGACGTGCCCGACCTGCTCGCCGACACCGACCTGCTCTTGCTGCCTTCGTTCGAGGAGGGGTTTCCCAACAGCCTGCTCGAGGGGATGGCGCTCGGGCTGCCGGTGATCTCCACCCCGGTGGATGGCATTCCGGAACTCGTGGTCGATGGCGTGACGGGGGTGTTGACGCCGCCGGGCGATGCGGCCGGGCTCGCGGCGGCGATCGGCTCGCTGCTGGGCGACGCGGGGCGGCGGCGGGCGCTGGGGGAGGCGGGACGGGCGCGGGCGCGGGATGCATTCTCCCAGGCCCGGGTGATGGACGACCTCGAGGTCTGTCTCACGCGATGGGGGTATGGAGGGCAATGAAGCGGGCCGGCGAATTCGCGGCGCGGGCACCGTGACGGCTCTCAGAAGGTTGGCGGCAAGTCGATCCAGGACGTTCTGCCGTTCTGGATGAGCATCAACGGCAGGAAGCGGGCTTCGCCGAGAGCGTTGAGGCTGTCGGTCACCGACTTCATCCGCACATAGCAGGAGCGCGGGCGCAGATCCTCGTCGAGGAAGTAGTAGCGGCCGTCCCAGGTGTTGGCCGTGAGAACCGTCCGACCGTCCTGATCGTGGTTCAGCGTGAGCCCAATCACCTTGGAACCGAATTCCGGATGGATCAGCGGTATCGCGAGGTAGCTCGCCTCGCGGGCGCGTGGCATGCCGGGCCAGTCGCGCGGCTCGGGGAGCCCCTCTGAGTAAGGGAAGCCCTGACCGTCAACCTCGGGGGGTTCGAGAATCACCACACAGCCGACATGCGCCCTCGACTCGAAGGGGATCAGCGCCCGCACGAAACGGGCGCTGCTGTTCGTCCCGGCGAACACGTAGCGCGAGGGCCCGCCGTCCGGCGAGTTCAGGGTCATGACGATACCGAACGGCCCGGGGTGGTGATAGGTGCCCAGGGCGTTTCCGTCGCAGTCGAGGAACTGCAGCGCCGATCCGTACCAGCCGCCATCACCGATGTCGGCCACGATGACCGGCGCCTCGCGTCCCGGCCAGGTCAGCAGGCTCGTCCAGTCGATACGCAGGGTGCCCAGGGCGTTGACGGGGCGCTGCCACGCCGCCGGCCGACGCCAGAGCAGCGCTCCGTCGCGCGGGGACAGGAACCATAAGGCGCCCGGCTCGCCTGGGTTCTCCGCGCCGGTCGCCACGCAGACGCCACGCACCTGCCCGCCGGAGCGCACGATCTTCGGCGGGTCACTGCCCCATGTCCCGGCCTGTCCGCGATGGACGCGGGCAAGCGGAGCGGGAAAGACGTGCGTCCACACCAGCCTCCCTTTGGCATCGAGTGCGCGGATCACTCGCGAATCAGTGACCTCGATGCTGACGAGGGTCCGTTCGGCCAGGTAATCGCGCAGCGGCCCGAAGAACAGTATGAGCACCGCAGTGAGCGCGAGGACGGTCGCCCCCGCCAGCAGCCGTCGACGGTGACCGCCGTGGTGCGCAAGCGCGCGGTCCAGCATCCGGGCCATCTCCGCGGCCGAGATGTCGCGGTGTCGCGGATCGCGCTCCACGCAGCGGCGCAGCAGGTCGCGTATCTCCCGGGGGAGCGCAGGCGGAAGACTGCCCGTGTCGAGCCGGCCGCTCTCGTCCAGCGCATCGACGGCGCGTTGTCCGGACAGCGTTTCGAACAGGATGCAGCCCAGCGCCCAGATGTCGCAACTTTCGTCGATCGGGCCACCCGCGAGTTGCTCCGGGGCCATGTAGCCCGGGGTGCCCTGGGCGCGGGTCAGGTTCTGGTCGGGGAGTTTGAGCGGGCGGTCGGGCAGTTGCGCGTCGCTCAGGGCTCTGGCGATGCCGAAGTCGAGGATTTTCGCCCCTCCATCAGGCGTGATCATCAGGTTCGCCGGCTTGAGGTCGCGGTGCACGATGTGTTGCGCGTGGGCCCGGGCCATCGCCTGGGCGACCTGCTGGACAAGTCTGAGCGCCTGCAGCAGAGGCAGCGGACCCTCGCCCAGGCGGTCAGCCAGCGTGCGCCCGGGGATCATCTCCATCGTCAGGAAGTGGAAGCCATCCGCCTCGTCCAGGGAGTAGAGCGTGGCGATCCGCTCGTCGGAGAGAGCCGCCAGCAGTTGCGCTTCGCGGAGGAAACGGTCGCGTGCCTCCGGAGCACGCGCCATCCAGGCCGGCAGGAGCTTGAGCGCCACGATCCGTCCGAGCTGCAGGTCGCGGGCGGCGTAAACCACGCCCATGCCGCCTCGACCGCGTTCCTCGAGCAGTTCGTACTTGCCCAGGCGCGCGGGAACGCCGGCGGTTTCGGGGACGGCGGTCAGACCGGGATCCGCGTCCGCCAGCGCCAGCATGCGGCGCAGGGTCACCCGCAGGGCGGAGTCATCGGCGCAGGCGGCGTCGAGGAAGGCCGGACGTTCGCCGGGCGGCAGCTCGAGCGCATCGTTGAACAGGTCCTCGGGCAGGGGGCGCGAGACGTCGTCGCCGTCAATCACGCTCCAACTCCCGGGCGAGCCAGACGCGGGCCCAGGCCCAGTCACGGTGCGCCTGACGGCGGCAGATGCCCAGCTCAGCCGCGGCCGCGGTCATGTCCATGCCGCCCAGCCAGACCAGTTCGATCAACCGCGCGTGCCGGGAGCCGTTGGGCAACTGGCGGGCGAGCTTCTCGAGCGCCTGATCCAGAGCCAGGAATTCGTCGGGGTCCACGGCTGACGGCCCGGGGATCGCCGAAAGCGTGGTGTCGACCCTCTCGGCGCGGCGCTTGTCGGCCTGGCCCCGACGCGCGTGGTCGATCAGCACCTGCCGCATGGCCCGCGCCGCGCAGCCGATGAAGTGATTCTGGCTCTCCCACGGGGAGCTCCGGCCCGCCCGCCCCAGCTTCAGGTAGGCCTCGTGCACGAGTTCCGTCGGCTGCAGCGTGTGGTCGTGGTGCTCGCGTCTCATGTAGCGGTCCGCGAGCCGGCGCAGTTCAGCATAGGCCAGGGCATAGCGCTCATCGTCGGACAACCGCCCGGGCCCGCCCAAGCCCACGGTCGTCAAGATGTCCTCATGTCTCACCTGAGCCACGGAATACGCACTTTAGTATTGAAAACGATTCTGGGGAATTGTATCAAAGAAAGCGGGCCGGATCAAGCTGGCGGAATCGCTGGGGGCGGAGCTGCCTGCCGGTCCAGAGCGGCGTCGGAGATCTTCAGGAGAGAGCACCCCATCCCGGAGTTGTCGTGGCGTCAGGGGAGGCGCAGAACGACCGCCTGGGTTTGTCTGTGGCAGGTCAGGCTGACGCCCGGCTCATGGCCCGGACATTGATCCTTGCTCACCTTGCGCGCGTCCACAAAGGTCCGACCGGGATTCCGAACAGAACGGCTTTGGGCGAGAGCTGGGCTGGAAAGGATCCCGGTCGGCCGTTATGGCTTGCTCCGCGCGAACGGGCTGTACCGTGGTGTCTGCCGGCGCTATGTTGCCGACAACGAAAGGCTGCCCGTGATCCCGCTCGATACCGCCCTCCGGATCATCCGCGAAGTGCTCGCCGCGCCGCGCACCAAGTCCGGCCGCGTGCCGTTGCGCGAGGCGCAGGGGCGAGTGCTCGCGGCCGATGTGGCATTGCCGCCGGCGGCCGGCCTCGCTTCGCCAGACCAGGACGTGAAGTGCGGCGAGATCGTGGCGCGGGCGGGGGAGCGGCTGACCGCGGTGCGCCTGGCGCACCTGCTCTCGGCCGGCGTGGAGGAGGTGCCGGCGCGGCGGCGGGCCCGCGTGACGATCGCGTCGACCGGCGCCGATCCGGTGGCGCGGGCCGCCGGCCTGGCGCCGGGGCGGATCCTCGACACGAACGGGCCGCTGCTGGAGATGATCCTGCGCGGGGCCGGCTGCACGGCGGGGGCGCACGTCGCCATTCCCGATGATCAGCGCGAGACGAAGGCGCGTCTGGCCGGCATGCTCGGGCAGAGTGACCTGGTGGTCCTGACCGGCGAGGTGCCGGCGGGCGATCGCGACTTCGTGCCGGACGCGCTGCGCGCGCTCGACTTCACCGTCCACTTCGACCGCGTCGCGGTGCAGCCGGGCAGGTCGGCGCTGTTCGCCACGGGGGCGCGGGGCGTGGTCTTCGCGCTGCCGGGCAATCCGGTGTCGGCGTTCGTGACGGCGCACCTGTTCGTGCTGCCGGCGCTGGCGCTGCTGGAGGGCGCCCAGGAGTGGCCCCGCTTCGTCACACTGCCGCTGGCGGAGGCGTGGAGCGGACGGGTGGGCGACCGCGTGCGCCTGTATCTTGCGTGCCTCACCGGAGATGGCGGCGTTCGTCTGTTGCCGGACGACGAATCGGGGCACCTGCGCGCGCTGATCGAGGCCGACGGCCTGGTGCGTATCGAGCCGGAGTGGGACGGGCGCGCGGCGGAAGCTCCGGTGCAGTTCTGGCCGCTGAGGGTGGCGGCATTCGCACCGGGCGAGGGGGAGGAGTCGTCCTGAGCGAGGCGGCGTCGGTGCGGCGCCTCGTCGTCATCACCGCCAGCGGTGGGGGAAATTCTTGCCGTGATGATGCCGCTCCTGCCACACGCCCCGGCTATGGCGCGGGGAGCTGGCCGGCCCCCCCACTGAGGTCCCGCCCTTGACCCCGCGGTCGATTGGCCCGATCCTGTGGCCGTTCCCGGTCCGGCCCGGCGGCCGCCCATCAAGGTCAACTCTATGGGAGTTAATAACATGCGCAAGATCAGCGCCCTGGCGCTCGTCCTCGTGTTCGCCGTCGGTCTCGTCGCGGCCGGCTGCGGCGGGAAGGCCGAGGCGAAGCTCGTCACCTGTAGCGCCTGCGGCGGCAAGGTCGAGGCGTCGATGGTCAAAACGGTGGAGGGCAAGCAGATCTGCACGGCCTGCGCCGACAAACTGGAGGCCGCGAAGACGGCCGGCGGGGAGCAGGGGGAGACGCCGACCTGCGTGGTCTGCGGCATGAAGATGGCGAAGGCGGAGATGATCGAGGCCGACGGCAAGTGGTATTGCAGTCATTGCGCGCCGGAGGGGGCAGGGAAGGTCGAAGACGGGTCCGAAAGCCCCGACGGCAAGGACGCCGGCGGCGCCTAGCGGCCCGGTTGCGCCGGCGGCCGCGGGCTGGCCGGCCTTTTGCATGGAGAACACTTTGGTGTGATCGCGGCTCGCGCCCCGCGGGGCGGGTCCGGTCGATTCGCCCCGACGGGCCGGGCCCGCGCCGCCTGTCGCGAGGAGGCAGAATCCGCATGTCGATCCTGAAGGTCGCCCGCCTGGGTCATCCGGTGCTGCGCGAGATCGCCCAGCCGATCGAACCGCGTGAGATCCGCGGGCCCGAGATCCAGCGGCTGATCCGTGACATGTTCGAGACCATGGCCGACTACAACGGCGTCGGTCTGGCCGCGCCGCAGGTGCACGTGTCGAAGCGTCTCGTGCTGGTGGGCGGCGGCGAGGACGAGGATGGCGAACCGATCGTGCGCGTCCTCATCAATCCCGAGCTCAAGATCACCACGCCGGAGTTGGCCGGCTTGTGGGAGGGGTGCCTGAGCGTCCCCGGCCTGCGCGGCTACGTGGAGCGTCCGCGTGGCGTCGAGGTCAGGGCTTACGACGGGCAGGGTCAGAAGCTGCAGTTCACGCTCGAGGGATTCCCCGCCATCGTCATGCAGCACGAGTG
>CAVSZB010000002.1:0-282983 GCA_963732385.1 uncultured bacterium
GCTCGGTCAACCCGCTGGTCAACGCCGGCGCCATTGCGGCGGTGAGCCTGGTGCAGGCCACCTCGGAGCAGGATCGCTGGAACAAGGTGCTCGGCAACATCCAGTAATTGTCGGGTACGCCGCTGACGGTGCTGGAAGACGTGTACGAGTCCGAGTACACGACGTCTTTCGGCAACCGCGCCATCGCCAATCTGCTCTACAACTACGAGCGACTGTACAGCGACCCCGAAGAGGCCATGCGCGTCTATACGCGGCAGTGCTCGATCGGTGTCAGCGCCAAAGGACCTGGCGATCATGGGTGCGACGCTGGCCAACCTCGGCGTGAATCCGCTGACGAACAAGCGCGTCATGAACGCCGATGACGTACCGGAACTGCTGGCCGTGATGGCCACGGCCGGCCTGACGACGAGTCGGGTGAATGGATGTATACCGCCGGCCTGCCCGCCAAGACGGGTGTGGGTGGTGGCATCGTCGCCGTGGTGCCGGGCCGCTTTGCCATCGCCGCGTTCTCGCCACGGCTCGACGAGGCCGGCAACAGCGTGCGCGCGCTGAATGCCATCCGTGACATCGCCGGCGAACTCGGCGTGGGCGTGTTCGGTCCGAATCCGAAGTGATGCACAATGACTGACCGGCAAACGACCACCACCATGCCCCTCAGGCAGGGCTTTTCGACCCCGACCTGCGCCACGACCACTGGGCGCAGGTGGCCATCATCGCCCGCGCCTGGGCTGCCGCCGCGGCGCGCAGGGACAATACCGACCGCTTCGCAGCCGACGCCCATGCCGCGCTGCCCGAGGTGGAGCCGCTGGAGGCCTTCAGCGCATTCCCGGGCCTGCGTCTGATGCGTGTGCTGCGGGAAAGCCTGCAGGAGGGCGACGCCCAGGGCTTTGCCCGCCGGCGCCAGCGCATCAACGCCGCGCTGTCCTCCGGCGCCTTCCGGCGCGACGAGGCTTTCTGGGAGCCGGGCGAGAATGCGGAGATCCAGGCCGCCGACTACCTGCCGCCCACGGCCGAGGCGGACGACAAGCACCGACCATATTTCGAAGTGCTGAGCGTCACGGCTACCGACCCCTCGCGTCACGAGCAGGCCCGCCATGACATCCGGCGGCTCGACGCATCGACGATCCCTGGTCTACGAGCTCGTGCAGGTCGGTTCCTTCGAGGATGCCGTGGTTGCAGTGCTCGCCAACCCGGAGCTGCAGGCCGTGGTCATTGGCGACGGCTTCGGCTTCCGCTACATCGCGAGTGGCCGGAACTTCGCGACCTGCTCGACCGTGCCATGCCCTTCAACCCGGACGCGGTGGACGTGCGTGACTACGGACTCGAGCTGGCCCGGACCCTGAAGCAGATCCGGCCGGAACTCGACGTCTACCTGCTCACCGAGCGCGGTGCCGAGACCGTCGCCGGGCGACCCGAAGCGGCCCTGGCTGCGCCGCATCTTTTACGGCGTTGAAGAACTCATGGAGCTGCACCTGGATCGATCCTGGACGGGGTCGGCGATCGCTACGACAGCGCTTACTTCAACAACCTGAAGAAGTACAGCCAGAAGCCGGTCGGCACCTTCCATGCGCTGCCGGTGCGCGCGGCAAGTCGGTGTTCCGCTCGCACTGGATCCGCGACATGGGGCACTTCTACGGCGTCAACCTGTTCCTCGCGGAATCCTCGGCGACCACGGGCGGCCTCGACAGCCTCCTCGAGCCCACCGGCAACATAAGCGCGCGCAGGAGATGGCAGCACGGGCCTTCGGCGCCGACTGCGCCTCCTTCGTCACCAACGGCACCTCCACCTCCAACAAGATCGTGCTGCAGGCACTGCTGGCGCCCGGCGACATCGTGCTGATCGACCGCAACTGCCACAAGTCGCACCACTACGCGATGGTGCTGTCCGGCGCCCAGCCGCTGTACCTCGAGGCCTACCCGATGACGGCCTACTCGATGTACGGCGCGGTGCCGCTGCGCTCGATCAAGAAGGCGCTGCTCGACCTCAAGGCCGAGGGCAAGCTCGACCGGGCGAAGCTCGTCGATCTCACCAACTGCACCTTCGACGGCCACATGTACAACCCGCAGCGCGTCATGGAGGAGTGCCTGGCGATCAAGCCGGACCTGGTGTTCCTCTGGGATGAGGCCTGGTTCGGCTTCGCGCGCTTCTCGCCGTTCCACCGGCTGCGCACCGCCATGCACGCAGCGGCAAAGCTGACGGAAAGATTCCACGTCCGGAGTACCGTGCCGAATACGCCGCGTTTCGCGCGCAGGCCGGCAACCTCGACCCGACGGATCCCGCGCTGCTGGACATGCGCCTGCTGCCGGATCCCGACCAGGTGCGGATCCGCGTCTACGGCACCCAGTCCACGCACAAGTCCATGTCGGCGCTGCGCCAGGGTTCGATGATCCTGGTGCACGACGAGGACTTCGGACGCGTGCATGGCGCCTTCGAGGAAGCCTACTTCACCCACACCTCCACTTCGCCGAACCTGCAGATCATCGCCTCGCTGGATGTGGCGCGTCGGCAGATGGAGCTGGAGGGCTACGAACTGGTGATCCGTGCCACGGATCTCGCGCTGCGCATCCGTCAGCAGGTCAACTAGCACCCGCTGATCTCGAAGTACTTCCGGGTGCTCACGCCGGCCGAGATGGTCCCGGCGGAGTACCGGGAGTCCGGCATGGCCGATTACGGCGGACCCCAGGGCGTGCGCGCGCAGATCGTCGATGCCTGGAACCGCGACGAGATCGCGCTGGACCCGACGCGGCTCACGCTCGTCTGTGGTACCGCCGGCTACGACGGCACGGCCTTCAAGGGCCTGCTCGCCGACCGCTACGACATCCAGATCAACAAGACTTCCCGCAACAGCATCCTGCTCCAGACCAACATCAACAACACCCGCAGTGACGTGGCCCACATCGTCAAGGTGCTGAGCGACATCGCCCGGACGATCGACGAGGAACTGCGCCAGGGCGGTGAGGCAGGTCGGGCCGGGTTTGCGGCCCGCGTGAAGTCGCTGATGGAAGACGTGCCGGATCTGCCGAACTTCAGCCGCTTCCACGCCGGCTTCCGCGACGATGCGAAGAGCGCGACCGCCGAAGGTCACATGCGCGAGGCCTTCTATGCAGCCTACCGGCCGGAGAACTGCGAGCACCTGAAGATGCAACTCGAAGGAAATCGACCAGCGCCTGAAGAAAGGGCCGGAACTCGTGGCCGCCGACTTCGTCATCCCCTACCCGCCCGGCTTCCCGATCATGGTGCCCGGCCAGGTGATCACCGCCGATACGCTGGAGTTCATGCGCAAGCTGGACGTCAAGGAGATCCACGGCTATCACGCCGCCCAGGGACTGCGCCTGCTGCGCGGCGATGCCCTGCCCGGACGGAGACGACGTTCACGGAATTGATGCAGGTACAACGGAGCAGAACGGCATGTGGCAATGGCTTGTTGAAACGCTCCGGACCTACCCGGAGATCGCGATCTTCCTGACCCTGGGCCTCGGCTTCTGGGTCGGCAAGTTCAAGATCGGCAGCTTCAGCCTGGGCGTGGTCACCAGCACGCTGCTCGCCGGGGTGCTGGTCGGCCAGCTCGAGATCACGATCTCGGGCCACGTGAAGTCCACTTTCTTCCTGATGTTCCTGTTCGCCGTCGGCTATGGGGTCGGACCGCAATTCTTCCGGGGACTGAAGGGCGATGGCATCCAGCAGGTGCTGTTTGCGGTGATCCAGTGCGTGGCAGTACTGCTCACGGCGGTCGTGGTCGGCAAGTTCCTGGGCTACGACGCGGGTGGCACCGCGGGACTGCTGGCGGGCTCGAGCACGATCTCCGCCGTGCTTGGCGTCGCATCCAACAGCATCGACCAGCTGGCCATCGACGCGGCCGGGAAGAAGGCGATGCTCGATGCCATGCCGGTGGCCTATGCGCGTCACCTACCTGTTCGGCACGGCGGGCTCGGCCTGGATCCTGGCCAGCCTCGGACCGAAGATCCTGCGCGTGGACATCGCGGCCGAGTGCCGCAAGTACGAGGAAGAGATGGGTGGGTCGCTGGCCTCAAGCCAGGACCGCCTGTCGGGTTACACCCAGTTCGTCCTGCGCGCCTATCGGCTCACGGACCCGGCCTGGAGCGGCCGCACCGTGCGTGATTTCGAGGCGAGCTTCGGCGCCGTGGTCCCCGGCACCAGCCGGCCCCGGCTCGTCATCCAGCGTATTCGCCAGGACGGGCGGATCATCGAGCCCACGCCCGAGACCGTGCTGGCCGGGGATGCGGTGCTGGCCATCGCCGGCCGCCGCGAGTGGGTGCTCGAAGCCGCGGACCGGCTTGGCGCCGAGATGGATGATCCCGAGCTGCTCGACCTGGAGCTGCTGGTCCTGGACGTGGTGGTCACCAACAAGGCACTCACCGGCCGCACCCTGGCTGATCTCGTGAAGGCGGACCTGCAGCAGTCGGGCCGCGGCGTGTTCCTGCGCAGGATCCTCCGGACCGGCGTGGAGATGCCCATCACCGTTAACTTCAGGCTGGAGCGCGGCGACACCGTCACGCTGGTCGGGTCCAGGGTCGACGTGGAGCGCGTGGCACCCGTCATCGGCTACGCCGATCGCGTCACCGAAGAGACCGACATGGTGGTGATGGGCATGGGCATCGTGATCGGTGCGCTGCTCGGCGCACTGAGCTTCGAACTCGGCGGCGTGCCGCTCAGCCTCAGCACCAGCGGCGGCGCATTGATCGCCGGCCTCGTTTGCGGCTGGCTGCGCTCCGTCAACCGCACTTTCGGACGCATTCCGGCACCCGCGCTCTGGGTGTTCAACAACATCGGCCTCAACGCCTTCATCGCGGTGGTCGGCATCAGTGCCGGGCCGGGCTTCGTGGCGGGATTGCAGGCCCAGGGCCTGCAGCTGTTCGTCGCCGGCCTCATCGTCACCACCGTGCCGCTGGTCATCGGCCTGCTGGTCGGCAAGTACATCTTCAAGATGAAGGCGCCGATCTGCCTCGGCGCCTGCGCGGGCGCACGCACCACCACGGCGGCACTCGGCGCCATCGAGGCCGAGGCGAAGAGCAAGGTGCCGGCGCTCGGCTACACCGTCACCTACGCGGTCGGCAACACGCTGCTGACCGTCTGGGGCGTGGCAGTCGTGCTATTGATGGGTTGAAGCCTGATACCGGAGAGAGCAATGGACAAGGTGAAGCTGCGAAAGTACGAGGCGCTCGGTCCCTTCGAAATCAAGAATGACCTGGCGAAGCTGGCCACGGCGTCTGCCCGGGCATCAGCCACCAGTTACCTGAACGCCGGGCGTGGCAACCCGAACTGGATCGCCACGGAGCCCCGCGAGGCCTTCTTTCTGCTCGGCCAGTTCGCGATCACGGAGAGCAGGCGCGTACTCGACCTGCCGCCCGGCGTGGGCGGCATGCCCCGCAGGGAGGGCGTCGCGGCCCGCCTCGAGGCCTGGCTGGCGAAGCATGCCGACATGCCCGGTGCTGCCGTCCTCGCCGCCATGCTGCCATGGACGGTGAAGAAGTTCGGCTTCGATGCAGACGCTTTCGTCCACGAACTGGTGGACTCGATCATCGGCGACAACTACCCGGTGCCGGACCGGATGCTCGTCCACAACGAGCAAATCGTCCGCGAGTACCTGCAGTGGGCCATGTGCGGCGAGCCGCGCCCGAAAGGCACGTTTCACCTCTACGCGGTGGAGGGCGGCACGGCCGCCATGTGCTACATCTTCAAGGCGATGAAGAACAACCGGCTGCTCAATCCGGGCGACACGATCGCGCTGGCCACGCCGATCTTCACGCCCTACCTCGAGATGCCGCACCTCGAGGACTACGACCTCGACATCGTCAACATCGAAACGCGGCAGGAGGAGCGCTGGCAGTTCACCGACAAGGAACTGAAGAAGCTGCTGGACCCGAAGATCAAGGCCTTCTTCCTCTGCAACCCCGGCAATCCCAGCGCCAATGCCCTGAGCGCGGAGTCGATCGCGAAGCTCGGCGCCATCCTGAAGAAGCGGCCCGACCTGATCCTGCTGACCGACGATGTCTACGGCACCTTCGTGCCCGGCTTCCGCTCCCTGATGGGTGCGTTCCCCTACAACACCATCGGCGTCTATTCCTACAGCAAGTACTTCGGCTGCACGGGCTGGCGCCTCGGCGTGATCGCCGTCAACGAGAAGAACCTGTTCGATGACATGATCGCCCGGCACCCCGAGGCGGTGAAGAAAAAGCTGGACAAGCGCTACGGCGGGCTGACGCTGGAGCCGCGGAAGATCGCCTTCATCGACCGGATCGTCGCCGACAGCCGGGACGTGGCGCTCAACCACACTGCCGGCCTGTCCCTGCCGCAGCAGGTCATGATGTCGCTGTTCTCCATCTACGAGTTGATGGACGAGAAGAAGTCCTACCAGAAGGCCTGCATCGGCATCGTCAAGAAGCGCGTTTACGCGACCATCGAGGGCCTCGGGATCAAGGTCGACGAGAATCCGAACTTCGACTGGTACTACGGCATCATCGACCTGGAATTCTGGCTGAAGAAGTACGTGGATGCCGACTGCGTGGCGTGGATCCGCAAGAACATCCACCCGCTCGACATCGTGTTCCGGCTGGCGGAGGACTATGGCATCGTCCTGCTGAATGGCGGCGGCTTCGAGGCGCCGGACTGGTCCGTCCGGGTCTCCTTCGCCAACCTCGACGATCATGTGTACGACGACATCGGCCGCGCGGTGCGTGCCATCGCCCGCGGCTACGTGCAGGCCTACGAGGCAACGAAGACCTCGCCGCCCGCAGGCGGCAAGGCAAGGAAGAAGGCCAGCGCCCGCAAGGCCCGCTAGCAGGCAATCCAGTCAACAGGAGAACGACGATGAAATGCGCAACAGCAACCTATCTGAAGGTCAGTCGGCTGGCGGTGCTGGCCCTTGGCCTGGTGACCGCCTTCGCCCAGGCGGCAACTGACCTGCCCCGCGTCCGCGTCCTGGCCACTGGCGGCACGATCGCCGGCGCCCAGGCCAGTTCCACCGACTACGGTTACAAGTCCGGCGCCTATGACGTCAACACGCTGATCAACGCGGTGCCCAACCTCGGCAAGCTCGCCCAAATCTCGGGCGAGCAGGTGGCCAACATCGGCAGCCAGGACATGAACGACGAGGTCTGGCTGAAGCTCGCCCAGCGCCTCAACGCGGTGCTGGCCTCGTCAGAAACCGACGCGGTGCTGATCACCCATGGCACGGACACGCTGGAGGAGACCAGCTACTTCCTGAGCCTGGTGACCAAGAGCGACAAACCGGTGGTGATGGTCGGCTCGATGCGGCCGGCGACAGCCACCAGTGCCGACGGCCCGGCCAACATCTACAACGGCGTGGCCGTTGTCACGAGCCCCGAAGCGAAGGGCCGCGGCACGCTCGTTGCCCTCAACGACGAGTTCCACTACGCCCGCAACGTCGTCAAGACCGACACCACCAGCGTGCAGACCTTCAAGAGCCTCAATCGCGGCCCCGCCGGCGTCGTGCACACCGGCAAGGTCGAGTGGTTTCAGCCGATGGACAGCAAGCTCGGCTCCGCCTCGGAGTTCTCCGTCGATGGACTCGACAAACTGCCGCGTGTCGACATCATCTATGCCCACGCCAACATGAGTCCGGACCTGATCGACGCGGCGGTGCGCAATGGTGCGAAGGGCATCGTCATCGCCGGTGTGGGTGACGGCAACATGACCACCGGCGCGCTCGAGGCGGCGAAGAAGGCAGCCAAGGCTGGCGTCGTGGTCGTGCGCAGCACCCGCCTGCCGATGGGCCTGACCCTGCGCAACAACGAGGTCAACGACGATGAACTGGGCTTTGTGGCCTCGGGCGAGCTGAATCCGCCGAAGTCCCGTGTCCTCCTGCAACTGGCGCTCACCAAGACCAGCGATGTGAAGCGCATCCAGGCGATGTTCTACGAGTATTGAGCGGACGGTTTGGGAGCGACTGCCATGAGCGACCCACGCAACGACCTCGCGCGCACGACCCTCGCGGTGATGTTCCTCGCCGGGCTGGCTTTTTCGTCGTTCTGGATCCTGCGGCCGTTCCTGCCGGCCTTCGTCTGGTCGGTAATGATCGTCGTGGCCACCTGGCCGATGCTCCAGCGTCTCGAACGCCGGTTAGGCGGGCGGCGCGGCCCGGCCGTTGCAGTCATGACGCTGGTCATGCTCATGGTGTTCGTCGTGCCGCTGGCTCTAGCGATTGGCCTGATCGCGGATTACTCCGACGATGCGGCTGCCTGGGTCAATGGCCTCGCGACCCGGCCCCTGCCACAGCCCCCCACATGGGTGGCAGGGCTGCCGGTCGTCGGCAAACGGGCTGCGGTCAGCTGGAGCAACCTTGCCGAAAGCGGCTTTCCGGAGGTCGTGGCGCGGGTTGAGCCCTACACCCGCGACCTGACGCGCTGGCTGATTGCCGAGGCTGGCGCGGTGGGTCTGGTGATCGTCCAGTGCCTGCTCATCGTGATTCTCTCGGCCGTGCTCTACGCCGGCGGTGAGGGTTGGGGCCGCTGGATGCTGGCGTTTGGCCGGCGGCTTGCGCCCGAGCGGGGTGAGTCGGCCGTTATCCTGGCAGGCCAGGCCATCCGCGGCGTTGCGCTCGGTGTGGTCGTGACGGCCCTGATCCAGTCCGCCCTCGGCGGCATCGGGCTGGCGGTCGCCGGTGTGCCATTCGCCGGTTTGCTGGCGGCCGTCATGCTGGTTCTCTGCATCGCCCAGATCGGCCCGCTGTTCGTGCTGCTGGCGGGTACGGCCTGGCTGTTCGCCAACGGTGAACAAGGCTGGGGCTCGTTCATGCTGGTCTGGTCCTTTGCGGTGGGACTGATGGACAACTTCCTGCGGCCGGTGCTCATCAAGATGGGTGCTGACCTGCCGTTGCTGCTGATCTTTGCCGGCGTCATCGGCGGTCTGCTGTCCTTCGGGCTCATCGGCCTGTTCGTGGGGCCGGTCGTGCTCGCCGTGACCTATACTCTGGTCGACAACTGGATAAACGGTCCGCAGGCTGCCCCATGACAAGTGTTCGCCAGGCTTTTTTCGCCACCACCGTGGCATGCGCCCTTGCGCTGGCGGCAGCCGCCGCATCTGCGGTGACCTTGCCCCCGCTCAACGACCCGCCGACCAGCGAGTACCGCCAGGGCAAGTTCGTGTGGATCGACCTGGTCACGGCCGATCTCCCGGCTGCGGAGAAGTTCTACGGGGCGCTGTTCGGCTGGACCTTTACCCGGGTTGGCGATGATCCGGTGCGCTACACGCTGGCCTGGCAGGCGGGCTATCCCGTGGCCGGGCTCGCGGCCCGGGCGCCGGCTCCCGGCCCGACGACGACCGAGGTTCGCAAGGCCTGGTGGGTCGCCTACATGTCGGTTCCCGACGTGGACCGGGCTGCCGCCGACGTCGTCGCCAAGGGCGGAAAGGTCCTGATCCCGGCACGCGTGCTGGAGGCCCGCGGTCGCATGGCTTTGGTGGCCGACCCCGACGGCGCTCCCTTCGGTCTCCTCAGGTCCGCGAGCGGCGATCCGCCGGACTTCCGCGCCGAGCTGGGCGACTGGATCTGGGCCATTTACCAGAGCGCCGATGCCGGCCGTGCCGCGGCCTTCTACCAGGACCTGGGCAACTACGAGGTGGTGCCCGGTGATCCGGTCGGCAACGCCGAGAGCTACACCCTGCAGGCGGAAGGCTACGCGCGGGCCGTCCTGCTGGAGATTCCTCCCGAGCGCGTCGAACTCCGGCCCGAGTGGATCTATTTCGTGCGCGTCACCGACGTGGCGACGAGCGTGGCCAGGGCGGTCGAGCTCGGGGGCCGGGTCATCGTCGCGCCACGGCCCGACCTGGAGGATGGCCGCGTGGGTGTCGTCACGGATCCGGACGGTGCCTTGCTCGGCTTGATGGAGTGGGACGATGATGAAAAGGCGAACTGACATGCGCTGCACGATCAATCCGTCCCGGGCTGCCATCCTGATCGGCCTGCTGACAGCCCTGGCTGCCGGGTGCTCTTCCGACGGTTACAGCGGCGGTTCAACCTCCGTCAGTTCGAGCTATTACTACAGCAACGGCTGGTACAACGATCCCTATTACTACGGCTACTACCCGCCCGGTGCCGTGGTCGTGCGACCGCCGGGCGTATCCCGGTCAACCGGGACGCCCGGTGTACCCGGAACAGCCCATCGCCAGGCCGCCGGGCGGGGCAACCACGCTGCCCGCCCAGACTCCGGGCGGTGCGACGACGCTGCCGGCGCGGCCATCCACCAACAACACGGGGTCGAGGCCATCGGCTTCGACGTCCAGTCGCTCCCGCATGCCCGCATCGCAGCCGCGCGTGTCCTCGTCATCGCGGGGCTCCCTTCCACGGATGTCCCGCGGTGGTGGCGGGCGGCGGCGGTAGGGGGGTAAAGACCGATGGCGGCGAAGATCACGGGCCTGCACGATGGCATCCTCAGCCTGGTGGTGAGCGGCCAGCTCACCCAGAAGGAACTCGCTGCCATCCAGGCGGAAACTGCGCGCTACATCACCACTGCGGGCAGAATCCGCATCCTGGTGCTTGCCCAGGATTTCGCCGGCTGGGAAAAGGGCGGGACCTGGGGTGACTTCTCCTTCCAGGTCGCCCACGACGACGATATCGAGCGCATGGCGATTGTTGGCGATGAGCGTTGGCGCGATCTCACCCTGCTGTTCACGTCGCAGGGGCTGCGGCCGTTTCCGATCGAATACTTCCTGCCCGCGCGAATCGCCGACGCCCGCGCCTGGCTCGCTGGTTAGAGCGTTGCTCACCTCCTGGAACATGCTTCCAGACATCTACACCAGAAACCGCTACGGCGTTTTGTTCTTCGGCCTGCTGCTTTCGCTTGTGCTCGCGCCGGTTCTCGATCCCCTTGGCCTCGAGACCGGCCTGGTCGAGGTGCTGCTGGCCATGAATCTCGTCGCAGCGGCAGTGGCCCTTGATCGTGGTCCCGTCCGCCGGACAGTGCTCGTCGTGCTGGCGATCGCACTCGTGACACGACCGGCAGCGGACTTGATGAATCAGAGTGAGGTATCGATCGCAAGTCTTGCCGTTTGGGGTGTCCTGGCCCTGGGTACGGTCGCCGGCGCCCTGCGTTTCGCCCTGCGCGGAAGCACTGTCGGTCGCGAGCAGGTTTATGCAGCGCTCAGTGCCTACCTGCTGGCCGGGATGTTCTTCGGTGTCCTGTACTCGGTGCTTGAGCAGGTGGCACCAGGCTCCCTGAGTACCGGCAGCGTTGCCGCCACAGGAGTATTCCCGCTCACGACCGCCATGTACTTCAGTTTCGTGACGCTCGCGTCACTGGGATATGGTGACATTCTTCCGCTGAGTGATCCGGCGCGCGGCCTCGCGATTGTCGAAGTCGTCGGCGGGCAACTCTATCTCGCCGTGATGGTGGCCCGCCTGGTCAGCGCCTGGCGTGGCTCGTGAGCCGGTAATCGCGAGCAGTCTGCGCTCTGCGCCTCAATTTGCTGTCGTCTCTGCGGTGGTCTCGGGGGTGTCCACCGGCCAGCCGCCGCCGAGTGCCTTGTACAGCCGCACCAGCGAGATGAGATGGGTTGCGATCGTGTCCGTTTCGGCGAGTTCCGCATCGAACAAGGACCGCTGGGCATCCAGCACTTCCAGGTAATCGGAGACGCCGCCCCGGTAGCGCAGCTCGGCCAGTTCCAGCACCTTGCGCTCGGCAACGACCCGGCTCGACTGTGATGCGCGCTGCTCGCCCGTTCTCCGGTAGGTCACGAGGGCATCCTCGGTTTCGCGGAATGCCTCGAGTACCGTATTTTCGTACGCGTACAGCGCCTGCCGCTGCTGCGACTCGGTGATTTCGACACGGCGCCGGTTGCGGCCACCCTCGAAAATGGGCTGCACCACGTTGCCGATCACGTTCCATGACTTGCTCGAGCTGTCGAACAGATCGTCAAAATCCGTGCTGGCGTATCCCCAGGATCCCGTGAGCGCGATGCGCGGGAAAAGCAGGGCCTTGGCGGCGCCGATGTTTGCCGTCTGGGCGGCGAGGGTCTGTTCAGCCTCGCGGATGTCGGGCCGGCGATCGAGCAGGTCGGAGGGCAGTCCGGCGGGCACGGCCAGCGGCAGCTTCTGTTCTTCCACCGCACGCCCGCGGAGAACCTCGCCGGGATTGCGGCCGAGAAGCACGGAGAGCTCATTTTCCTTCAGGACCACCAGTCGCTCGAAGTCGGCGACCACCGCCTCGACGCGGTGGAGTTCGGCATCGGCCTGCCGGAAGTCGATTTCCGGCGTGATGCCGCCGTCGAAACGGTCTTTGGCGAGCTGCAGGTACTCGCGCCGGGATTCCAGGGTCCGGTGGGAAATCGCCAGCTGCCGGTCAAAGTCGCCCAGTTCGAAGTACACCTGCGCGACGCTCGCGACCAGGGCGAGAACGACGCCGCGCTGCGCTTCCTGCGTGCCGAAGAACAGCGCCTGCTCGGCCTCGCTGGCGCGGCGGATGCGGCCAAAGAGATCGATCTCCCAGGTCACATCGGCGGATGCCGTCCAGTACCGCGTGTCGCGGTCGCCACCGATCGTGTCCCCGTCCGGCGTATGGGTGAGGCTGCCCTCACTGGTGTTCAGCCGCCCGCCGTTGCCGCCAAGCGTGATGCTCGGTGCCAGAGCGGACTTCGTGAAGCCGTAGCGGGCGCGGGCTTCCTCGACCCGCTCGACCGCGAGCTTGAGGGTGCGATTCTCGACCAGCGCGATGCGGATCAGTTCCTGGAGGCGGGGATCGCCGAAGATCTCCCACCACGGCGTGTCAGCGAGGCTCGCGGCCTCGGCAGCGGGAATCTCGCGGAACGCGGCGGGCGGCGCGACCGTTGCCGGGCGCTCGTAGTCCGGGCCGAGCGTGCAGCCGCTGACGAGCAGCGCGAGCGAAGCAGCCAGCAGTCGTCGTGCCACGTCAGTGCCCTCCCTCGGTCGGCATGGGTGCAGGCGCTGGTGGCGCATCTCCGGCCGGGGTTTTCTTGCGTCGCCCCAGCCGCTCGACGAACACGTAGTTGCCGGGATAGAGCAGGACACCGAGGATGGTCGCGACCAGCATGCCCCAGAAAACAGCGGTACCCATCACGTTCTGCGCCCCGGCGCCCGCGCCACTCGCTCTGATCAGCGGCACCACGCCGAGGATGAAGGCGAAGGCCGTCATCAGGATCGGGCGGAAGCGCAGACGTGCCGACAGGAGTGCAGCCTCCTCGAGGCTCAATCCTTCCTCGTGTTTCATCTTGGCGAATTCGACGATCAGGATCGCGTTCTTGGCCGCCAGGCCGATCAGCATGATGCAGCCAATCTGCACGTACACATTGTTGTCGTAGCCGCCGAGCCACACGCCGAAAAAGGCACCGAGCGCCACCAGCGGCGAGCCCAGCAGTACGGCCCAGGGCAGGCGCCAGCTCTCGTACAGTGCCGCAAGCAGCAGAAACACCACCAGGATCGCGGCGATGAAGGTGGGGACGGACGATGGCGAGGTCTTTTCCTGGTAGGACATCTGGGCGTAAGAGACGCCAATTTCGGCCGGCATGGTTTCCCTGGCCACTTCCTCGAGCGCGGCGAGGGCCTGGCCCGAGGCGAAGCCGGCTGCCGGCACCCCGCTGAATTCCACCGAGCGCAACAGGTTGAAGCGATTGGTGAGCTCGGTCCCGTCGACCGGCGTGATCGTGACCAGCGTGCCGAGCGGGATCATGTCACCCGTGGTCTCGCTGCGGACCCAGAAGTCCTGGATGTCGCCGGGCTTGCGTCGGTACTGGGCATCCGCCTGGACGTAGACACGGTACAGTCGCCCGAAGCGGTTGAAGTCGTTGACGTAGCTGCCGCCGAGGCTGGTGGCGAGGGTCTGGTAAGCCTGGTCGATCGGCACGCCCAGCTTGCGCGCCTTGTCGCGGTCGAGTTCGACCTTGACCTGCGGGTAGCGCGGGTCGAAAGACGTGAAGATATTGCCGATTTCCGGGCGCTGTCGTGCCGCGTCCATGAATTCGCGGCTCAGTTCACCGAGACGTTCGACGCTCAACGATCCGCTGCGGTCCTGGATCAGGAAATTGAAGCCTGCCGAGGCGCCAAAGCCCGAGATCGTCGGGATGTTGAACGGGAAGATGACGGCTTCGGGGATCCGGCTCACCTCGGCATAGATGCGCTGCATGAAGCCTCTTACGTGCATCGCCTCGCCTTTACGTTCATCCCAGGGCTTCAGGCGCACGAAGATCGTGCCGAAGTTCGGCTGGAAGGTGCTGGTGACGACGCCGAAACCACCGATGGTCTGGTATGACTCGACACCCTCCATGGCGCCGATGATCTTCTCGACCTGCTCGAGCACCGCGCTGGTGCGCTCCAGCGAGGCCCCGGGCGGCAGCGCCACGTTGACGCCAAGCAGGCTCTGGTCTTCATCGGGGATGAAGCCGGCCGGCAGCGCGCCGCCGAAAATGCCCGCTCCCACGGCGACGACGGCCACCACGGCAATCGTCAGGATCGAGCGGCGCACCAGGTATTGCGCGCCGCGGATGTAGGCATTCGTCGAACGTTCGAAGACCGCGTTGAAGCCGTTGAAGAATTTTCCGAGCGGCCCGCTTGCCGGCTTGTGCGGCTTGAGCAGCATCGCCGACAGTGCCGGTGCGAGCGACAGCGCGGCGAATGCCGAGAGCAGCACGGAGATCGCAATCGTCAGCGCGAATTGCTGGTACATCTGACCGGTCAGGCCCGGGATGAAGGCCACCGGAATGAAAACGGCCGACAGGATGAGGGCGATGCCGATCACCGGCGACGACACCTCTTTCATGGCCTGTATGGTCGCGTCCCTGGGCGCCATGCCCTTCTCGATGTGGTGCATGACGGCTTCGACCACCACGATCGCGTCGTCGACGACGATGCCGATCGCCAGCACCAGCCCGAACATCGACAGCGTATTGACCGAGAAGCCGAGTATCGGAAAGAAAATGAAGGTGCCGAGCAGCGAGACCGGCACGGTGAGCAGCGGAATCAGCGTCGCCCGCAGGTTCTGCAGAAAGATGAACACCACGAGGGTCACGAGGATCACCGCCTCGATGAAGGTGTGCACGATCGATTCAATCGAGGCCTCGACCGCAGGCGTCGTGTCGTAGACCACCCGGTAATCCATGTCGGCCGGGAAGAAGGTCTTCGCCTGGCGCATCGCTGCGTAGATGCCTTCTGCGGCCTCGAGCTGGTTCGCTCCCGGCAGCAGATAGACTGCCAGCGCGCCGGCCGGCTTGCCGTCGAGCCGCCCGAAGGAGTTGTAGTCCTGCGAGCCGAGCTCGACCCGCCCGACGTCCCTGATCCGGACCTGGCCGCCGGTCGGGGTCTCGCGGACGATGATGTTTCCGAACTCTTCTTCGGTAACGAGCCGTCCCGGGGCGCTCACGGTATAGGTGAACTCCTGGTCGGCGGGCGTCGGCCGCATACCGATGCGCCCGCCCGGCGCCAGCAGGTTCTGTTCCTTGATGGCCGCCATCACGTCGCTCGGCGTGATGGCGAGCTGCGCCAGCTTGTCCGGCCGCAGCCAGATGCGCATGCCGTAGTCGGTGCCGCCGAAGAGGTCCACCTGCGCGATGCCGGGAACGCGCAGCAGCTGGTCACGGATGTTGATGCCCGCGTAGTTGATCAGGAAATTCGCATCGTAAGTCCCGTCCGGCGAGTAGAGCGAGATCAGCATCAGGATGCTGGGGCTTTGCTTCTTCACCGTGATGCCCTGCTGCACCACCTCCTGGGGCAGGCGGGACTGGGCCGTGGACACGCGGTTCTGGGTCAGCACGTTGGCCATGTCCTGGTCTGTGCCCACCTTGAAATTGACGTCGAGCTGAATGCGGCCGTCGCTGGTGTTCGACGACTTCATGTAGATCATGCCCTCGACGCCGTTCACCTCCTGCTCGATCGGTGTGGCTACCGATTGCTCGACGGCAACCGCCGAGGCTCCCGGATAGTTGGCGATGATGCGGATGGTCGGCGGCGCGAGGAAGGGATACTGCTCGAAGCTCAGGCCGCGCAGGGTGTTGAGCCCCATCAGCACGATGAGGATCGAAATGACGATCGCGACGATCGGGCGGCGGATGAAGAAATCAGCCATGGATCAGCCCTGCGCGGCAGGCGCTGTTGGCGCTGCGGCTGCCGGCGCTGCGTCCTCGATGCTGATCGTCTCCGCCTTGACCTTCACGCCCGGCCGGACCTTCTGCACGCCCTCGACCACGATCCGCTCGCCTGCTGCGAGCCCCGAATCGATGATCCACAGACTGCCGATCCGCTGGCCGGCCTTCACCGACCTGATCTCAATGGTGTCGTCAGCCTTCACGACGGCGACGTTGTACATACCTTGCATTTCCGAGACAGCGCGCTGCGGCACGAGGAGCGCGTCCGGCTTCATGTCCGCGACCACGCGAACGCGGGCGAACTGTCCTGGGCGCACGATTTGCCCCGGGTTAGGAAAAGCCGCCTCGGCCAGGATCGACCCGGTTTGCGGATCGACGCTGCGGTCGACGAACACCAGCTTGCCCGGTTCCGGGTGCACCGATCCGTCGCCGAGGATAAGTTCGAACGGCTGGTCCGCCTGGGCGCTGTCGCGGGCCTTGCGTTCCTGATTCCGGCGCGCGTAGTAAAGGTAATCCTTCTCCGGGATCGTGAAGCGGACGTGGACGCTGTCGAGTTGCGAGATGTTGGTCAGCAGGGTGCTCTCGCCGCGACCGACGAGAGTGCCCGGATAGACTTCGGTCTTGCCCGCGAGACCGCTCTCCGGGGCGAGCACCCGCGTATAGCTGAGGTCGATTTCCGCAGCCCGGGCCGAGGCCTGAGCTGCGTCCACCTGCGCCTGTGCCGCACGTTCGACCACGACAGCGGTTTCGTAGTCCTGGCGGGAGATGGCGTTTTTCGCGACCAGCGGCGCGTAGCGCGTGACGTCCTGGCTGGCGCGGGCCAGATCCGCCTGTGCTTCCGCCAGCAGCCCCCGGGCGCGGGCGAGCGCGGCCGCGAGCGGCTGCGGGTCGATCGTGTACAGGAGGTCGCCCTTCTTGACCGGGTAGCCTTCCCGGTAGTTCACGGTCTGCAGATAGCCCTCGACACGTGCGCGCACCTCGATTTCCGTGGAGCCCCGGGTCTGGCCGACTGCCTCGATGAAGATCGGCACTTCCTTCTGCAGGACCGTCGCCACCTTGACGTCGAGCAGCGGTGCTGCCGGTGCTTCCTGCTTGCCGCAGCCGGGCAGGGTCGTCGTGAGCAGGGCGCAGAGCGTTGCGAGCAGGGCGGTTTTCATCTGGCGAATGACTCCTGTGATGGGTGTCCTGACCTTGCGTCGGCAGATTTCATCGACCCACCCACGGCGCCTGCTCCAGGATTCATGTATATCAGGCGATAAGGCACCCAGCGCCACTTTAACCCAGTTCTCGATGGCCATGAAACCGAAGCCGACGGGCCCGGCCAATGACGGAGGCAATTCGATGCGTATGCGGAGGCAGATGCGTTAGGCTGCCCGGACATGCCTGTCAGGAGGGTGCATTGGTGAAACTGAAGCTGTCGCTCAACTGGCTGCTGGCACTGGTGCCGGTAGCGGTCGGCTTGGAGGCCACACATGCCCCGGCACCGTATATCTTCTTTGCCGCAGCGCTCGGCATCGTGCCCATTGCGGCGCTGCTGGTGCATGCGACCGAGCAGCTGGCGACACGCACGGGCGACGCCGTTGGCGGCCTGCTCAACGCCACCTTCGGCAATGCGCCGGAGCTGATCATCGCCATCGTGGCACTGAAGGCCGGGCTCATGCAGATGGTGCTCGCCTCGATCATCGGCGCCGTGCTGGCCAACCTGCTGCTGGCGCTCGGCCTGGCGTTCCTGCTGGGTGGCTTGAAGAAGCATGACCAGGAGTACAACGCCGGCGCGGCACGCATTTACAGCAGCATCATGCTGATCACGGTCATCGGCCTGGCCGCGCCCGGGGCGTTCAAGAACCTGTTTGGCGTCGAGGCGGCCGTGCTGCGCTCTGATTCACTCAATATCGGGCTGGCGCTGCTGCTGCTCGCGCTCTACGTGCTGTACCTCATCTTCATGCTGAAGACCCACCCGGAGTTGTTTGTCAGCAAGGGCGGCGGGCCGGAGGCGCACGCGGCGGAGTGGGGCGTCAAGCGGGCAGTGACCACGCTCGTCGTCGCATCAGTGGGCGCGGCCTTCATGAGCGAGATACTGGTGGGTGCAGCGGAGGCCACTGGCGAGGCGCTCGGCATGTCGCAGATCTTCATCGGCGTGATCCTGCTGGCGCTCATCGGTGGCGCTGCCGAGCTCGGTGCGGCCGTAACCATGGGCGTGCGCGACCGGCTCGATCTGAGCATCGGCATCGCGCTCGGCAGCTGCATGCAGATCGCGTTGTTCGTGGCGCCCGTGCTGGTGCTCGCCAGTTACTTCATCGCCCCGGAGCCGCTGCGACTCGAATTCGGCAAGACCGCCGTGGGCGTTCTGCTGATGAGCGTGCTGATCGGTACCGTGGTCTGCGCCGATGGCCACTCGAACTGGTACAAGGGCGTGCAGCTCGTGGCCGTGTACCTGGTGCTGGCGCTGCTCATGTACCTGGCGCCGGGATAGCCCGGCGCCCGATTCAGCCACCGAGGGCGATGGCGGCCAGCACCATGACCATACCGAACAGGGTCAGTACCGTCGCGGCGCGCCACGGATTGACGGTCGTGTAGCGGGCCCATTTGTAGCCGATCACGAAGAAGAGCCCGATCAGGATCGCGTTGGAAACGCGCATCGCCAGCCAGGGTTCGGCGATGAAGGCGAAGGGCAGCGCCGCGGGGAAGCTCGCAAAGACGACCAGCCAGAACACCCCGAGCGCCGCCAGCCAGTCTTCGCCCCGCACCCCGGTGCGCAGCTCCGGCGACGACCGTAGCTGTACGACGATGTCCCGGTAGAGCTGCTGCCGGGTTGCGGGGCTGGTTATGTTTTCGACGTACTCGTCCATTTCGGCAGCCACTGCCGCGATGGCCTGCTGCTCTTCCGGCATGCCGCGGATAAGTCGCCTGATCCGCGCGGACCGGCCCCGGTCGAAGGCGCGTCCGAGTATCAGCAAGCCGCCGTCGATGATGCCCCAGGCGATGTTGCAGCCGATGGTCGCGATCAGCAGTTCCCGCGCCGCGTCTTTGTTGTCGCCAACCACAAAGCCGGCGGTCAGCGTGAAGGTGAGCGTCATGATCAAACCGAAGAGCAGTTCGCCGAGGCGCTCGCCAGCCGTCAGGTGACGGGTAATGAAGGGTATCTCGAAGCCGGCCATGACACAGACCTCCGGGTGAGCGCAAATGTCCCGGCTGTTGACCGGGGAGCGATGACCCTACAATGTCTGCAGCACCCGTTACAACCAGAGCAAGGGAGCAGGCCGTGCTGAACAATATCGCCGCGCAGACTGGCACCTTCCTGCTGCTGGCCTTCCCGGCCCTGTTCTCGATCATCAACCCGCTGGGCGGCGCCTTCGTGTTTCTTGCCGCCACGCGGGGACTCTCCGCGCAGACCCGCACGCGCCTGGCGCGTCAGGTGGCCACCTACAGTTTCATCACGCTGAACCTGTCCATGCTGATCGGGGCTTTCGTGCTGCGCATCTTCGGCATCGAGATGCCGGTGCTGCGACTCGCGGGCGGCATCATCATCGCCCTGACGGCGTGGAAGCTGCTGAATGCCGACGACGACAGCGCAGAACGCGGTGCCGTCATCGAAGAAGCAAATACCCGCGATGCCAGCCATCTGGCTTTCTATCCGCTGACCATGCCGATGACCACCGGTCCGGGAACGATCGCGGTGGCCATCGCGCTGGGTACCGGCGGTGGTGGCCCGGGCGCGGACAATCCCCTCGTCTTCGCCGTGCAGGCGCTGGTGACGAGCACGCTGATCTGCCTGCTGATCTATTTGTTGTACCGGTCTTCAAACCGCATCGCGCTGGCCATCGGCCCGACCGGCACCAACATCGTCGCCCGTCTGTCCGCCTTCCTGCTGTTCTGCATCGGCATCCAGGTCATGTGGTCCGGCATCGCCGCCCTCGTCGGCAGCCTGTAGGAGCGCCTTCCTGTAGGAGCGGCTTCAGCCGCGATTCTCTGGCCGGAATATCGCGGCTGAAGCCGCTCCTACAGGAAGCCGCTCCCACCGAAGGCGGGGAATTACCTGCGGTTGCGTTTTTTCCGCGCCATTCCGACCAACCCCAGCAAGCCCGAGCCCAACAGCCACACGTCGGCGGGGAGGGGTACGGCCGCAGTTGGCGCAAAGGTCAGACCACCGTCAACTCCAAAGTGTATTGGCCCGGTTGCGTATGGCAGCCCCGTGCCGCTCAGCGATGTCGCTGCACCATTGAGGGTGTCGATGGAGTAGAGCGCGCCTGAAGCGGCATCAAGCGAGCCCAGGCTCAACAGCGTGCCGTCAGCATCGAAGGCCAGTCCGCTGTACTTGAGCGAGCGTCCGAGAATTACACCACTGGGGCCGATATTCATTGCGGCGCCGGTGGCGAGGTCCACCGTAAAGAGGTGCGAAGTGTTCGCATCAGGATAGGAAGGGCCAGTCGCCGAACCATTCGCAAACAGCGTCCCGTCGCTGCGAAAGCCCAGGCCGGTCAGCACGAGCCCGAAGTCGCTGCCACAGCAGTTGCCGCCAGCAAAGCCGATCAGCGCAGCGGCACCGGTGCTTTTATCGATCGTGAAAAGGGCGGTGCTCTGGTGTGCGGTTAGCCCATCGTTGTACCAACCGCTCGCATACATGATCCCGGTCACAGGATTGATGGCCAGGCCACCAGACGAAATATTGATGCTGCTGCTGAGTGCGCCGAAGGATGTCGTTGTTCCCGTGTGACGATTGATGGAAAAAAGTCTGCTGTCACCGGAGGTCGAATCCTCGGCGCCCGTGGCATACATGTTGTCGGTGCTGGCATCGTAGGCCAGCCCACCGGCGTAAATGTGGATGCCCTGGAAGTTCCACACCAGGGTCGAAGCACCATTGAGGGGGTCGACGGTATAAAGCCCGCTGAGACCGGCATTGGGGCCAGAACCACCACCCGTCGCATAAAGCGCCGCACCGGCTTGCGAAGAAAATGCGACGCTCAGCGCCATTGCAGCTGCAGCGTGGGACATGAATTTCATGCTGTGTTTCATGCTGGAGATCCCCCTCGGTTTATCGTCTGCAGAAAGGCCGGTTTGATGCTAGCAGCTCCCTCTGGTACCCGCCAACACAACAAGAGTGGGAGCGCCTTCTGTGGGACGCGCTGCTTCAGCCGCGATTCTCTGGCCGGAATATCGCGCCTGAAGGCGCTCCTACGGCCGCTCCTGCGCCGCGCCTACGCAAACATGATCAGCGTGCCGGCCACGGTCAGGATCACGTTGGCGAAGGCGTAGGTGCCGGTGTAGCCCAGCGCCGGGATGCTGCTGTTGGCTTCCGTGTTGACGAGGCTCATGGCCGCTGCGCTGGTCATGGCACCGGTGAGCGCACCGATGAGCAGCACGGGTGGCAGGCGCAGCACCTTGCGGCCGAAGACATAACCGAGCACGACCGGTGACGCCACCACGAAGAGTGAGGCGACGATCAGCGCGGGACCGGCTGTGGCGAAAGTCGCGACGACCTGTCCGCCGGCCTGCAGGCCCACGCCGATGATGAAGATCATCAGGCCGAACTCCATCAGGATCCAGCGGGCCGCTTCCGGGAACTGGCCGAAGGTCGGCCGGGTGGCGTTGAGCCAGCCCACCAGGATGCCCGATGCCAGCAGGCCGCCGGCCAGGCCGATGCCGATCGGTATGCCGCCCACGTTGATGGCGAGCACGCCGATGGCTGCGCCGAGGGCGATGCCGAAGGCGAAGGTCGTCATGTCGGTCTGGGCGACATCCGATTCCACCGGGCCGAGCAGGCCCGAGAGTTCCTTGATGGCGGCCTGCGGCCCGACAACGCTGAGCACGTCGCTGCGCTGCAGTTTCAGGCCGGGGCTGAGCGGCAACGGCAGACCGTCGCGCCGCACCTCTGCGATCACCAGTCCGTGCTGGCGCGCGAGGTTCAGATCTGCCAGCGTCTTGCCCACGGCATCCCGGCGGGCAACGACCACGTGCGTGTAGGTGGCCGTCAGTTCGATCTCGGGGGAAACAGTGATCTCCTCGCCGATCTTTCCAATGCCGCCGCGAAAGAAATTGGCATCGCCGTAGGCATGGACTTCGTCACCAGGCCGGAGGTGTTCGTCGTCAGCTCAGCTTCAGCCACTGCACCGTCACGTCGCAGTCTGGCCACTGACAGTGAATCCCAGAAGCGACTGCGCAGCTCCCTGATCGTCAGTTGGCAGAGTTCGGCATTGGTGACGCGGTAGGCCCGCGCCTGCATCTGCCCGACGCGATCTTCCTTCTCCGCTTCTTCCATCTTTGCGGCTTCTGCAGCCAGGTCGATGCCGACGATCCGCGGCAGCAGGCGCACCGTGGCGATGATGCCGAGCAAGCCGACTACATAGGTGATCGCGTAGCTCGAGGCGATGGTGGCGAGCACGCCATCCATGGTGGTCCCGGCCGGCAGGTCCACGATGCCGGAACGAACCGCCTCCTGGGCAGCGGCCAGCGTGGGCGTTGTCGTCATCGCGCCGGCGAGCAGACCGGCCATGCCGCCGTAGGGCAGACCCAGCAGTTTTCCGGCCGCGATCGAGATGACGATGCCCACACCACCCACGAACAAGGCGAGCAGCAGGTACTGCAGGCCCTGGGTGCGCAGCACCTCGAAAAATCGCGGGCCGGCCTGGTAGCCGACCGCGAAGATGAACAGCGCAAAGCCGACCGACTGCGCACCCGGATTGATCTTGAAGCCGTACTGGCCGAGAAACAGCGACACCAGCAGCGCACCAGCCACCGGCCCCAGCGCCACCGGGCCGATCCGCAGCCGGCCGACGAGGTAGCCGCAGCCGAGGACGACGAACAAGGTGAATACCGGGTTGCTGCGCAGAAATTCGAGTATCAGCGTGCCATTTTCCATGTGCGATATCCTCGCGGCTGCGGTTCGTGCCCCCCGGCAACTATAACGTGCCAGCCAGCCGGGCTTGTGCGATATTCAATTCATCTTGCGGCCATACAGGCAATCCAGACATGAAACGCCAGCGCTCCCTGATCCTGATCACAGCGGCCTGCCTGCTGTCCGGCACAGCCATCGGGAAGCAGGACGAACTGCCGGCCGTTTCCCATGATGGCCTCGAGTTGCGCAAGGGCAAGGCCGCGGTGGTCTATGTCAGGCCGGGCGTCGACTTCAGCGGCTACCGGCGTTTCGCCATCCTCGAATGTCCGGTGGCCTTCAGCAAGGACTGGGAACGCGAGCGCAAGAGCGGTGCGGCGCGGGTCAGCCAGAAGGACATGGATGAAATGAAAGCCGACCTGTCCGCCGAATTCCTGAAGATCTTCACCGACGAGCTGCAGAACAAGGGCGGCTACCAGATCGTCACCGCAGGTGCCGAGGATGTGCTGATCCTGCGCCCGGCCATCATCGACCTGGAAGTGTCTGTCCCGGATTCGATGTCGGCGGGGCGCAGCTACACGCTGAGTGAATCGGCCGGCGGCATGACGCTGTACCTGGAGATCTTCGACTCCGTCACCGGCCAGATCCTCGCGCGTGCCATCGACCGGCAGGAGGACCGTGGCACGGGCCGGATCCAGTGGCAGAACTCGGTCACCAACAAGGCCGAGGCCGACCGCATGCTGCGTCGCTGGGCCTCCGCATTGCGGGAGCGGCTCGACGAGGTCAACGGCAAGGCGCCGGCGAAGTGAAAGGGGCGGTGCGGTGAAGCCTGCAATCGCGTCTGGATGGATCTGCTCCGCTGCCGTGCTCGCCGCGACGCTGATGCTCTCCCCCTGCCCGGTTCTGGCAGATTCGAAGTCCGACCACGAACTCCACGATTCCCACTTCCACCTCACCAATTACGTGCAGGAGGGGACGGACATCCACCGCTTCCTGGAGATCATGGGCGACAAGGTGGGCCGGGTTGCGTTGTTCGGTATTCCGCTGCAGCAGATGTGGTCTTACGAGAACTCCCAGGATTTCGCGCCGACCTACTACCTGCACTCTGACGCTCCCCTCTATTACTACTCGTTCACCGACGCGTGGATTGCGTCGGCGTACCGGTCGCTGAACAAGGCCGACCAGGCCCGCTTCGATCCGATGATCACCGGCTTCAATCCCGCCGACATGTACGCTGCGGATCACATCAAGCGGGTACTGCAAACCTTTCCCGGCGTGTTCAGCGGCATCGGCGAGTTCACGATCCACAAGGAGTTTGTTTCCGCCAAGGTGGCCGGTGGCGAGCCGAGCCTCGCCAACCGCGCGCTGGACCGCATCTTCGACTTTGCCGGCGAGACCGGGCTGGTCGTGCTGATCCACAACGACGTCGACATGCCCTTCGCCGGGCAGGGTGCGACGCCGGTCTACCTCCAGCAGATGCGTGATCTGCTGCTGCGCCACCCCGACACCACGGTGATCTGGGCTCACGTCGGGCTCGGGCGGGTTGTACACCCGGTCCAGTCGGAAGCCAGCGCGGCCGGGACGGAGCGCCCGGCGAACCAGGTGGGCATCGTCGAGAAGATCCTGAGCGAGCCCAGCCTGCAACACCTGCATTTCGACCTGTCCTGGAGCGAGGTGGCCAAGTACATCGTCGCGACCCCGCAGTCCCTCGAGCGCGCAGCCTCGGTGATCAACCGCTTCCCCGATCGCTTCCTGTTCGGCACTGATGAGGTGGCGCCGAAGGATCAGGCGACCTACCTGCGGGTCTACCGGCAGTATGATCCGCTCTGGCAGCTGCTGACGCCCGAGGCAAAGCAGAAGGTTCTCAAGGACAACTACGAACGGCTGTTCGATGTCGCCCGGATCAAGGTCCGGAAGTGGGAAGCGGCCAACCTCAAATGATGCGGGGCCGGGCGAAGCCCGGGCTGATCCAGACAAAGGTGTATCGATGAAACGATTCGCTGCCGGTTTTTTGCTGATGATGCTGGTCGGCCTTGCGTCGGCCGGGTACGCGCAAGCAGCACCTCAATCCGCCGAAGATGCCGCCGAGGCCGGCACCGCGCCGGTACGTCTGGACGGCCGCACCCTGCTCATGGTGAGCGGGGTATCTTCCCTTCCGGCCGGCGATCGGGCCGAGGCGATCAGCCGGCGCCTGCAGGATATTGCCGACGAACCCGCCATCACCATCGACTCGATCGGTATCGTGCCCGGTCCGCAGGGCCCGGAGATCCGGGCCGCGGGGCGGCTCATCATGGCCGTCACCACGATGGATGCGGAACGGGAGGGCGTCGCTCCGGACCTGCTGGCGGCAACGCACCGGATCCAGTTCACCGATGCCATCCTGCGCTACCGCGTCGAGCGCAGTCCTGCCCGGCTCTGGCAGAGCACGCTGGCAAGCCTGGCCACGACAGCTGCCCTGATCGCCGCCGTCTGGCTGGTGCGACTTCTGTTCCGCCGCCTGGATGTCGTGCTCGATCGTCGCTATAACGCGCTGGTTCAATTGGCGCACGGCAAGGTTGCCGATGCCCTGCGCATAGCGCCCCTGCTCAGCGCCATGCGCGGTTCATCAGTCACCTTGCGTTTCGTCGTCATGCTGGTTCTCGGATTCATATGGCTGGAGGTAGTGCTCGGCCAGTTCCCCTGGACCCGCTGGCTCAGCGATGACCTGGCCGCGTTTTTTCTTGATCCGCTGGGCGACATCCTCATCGGTATCGCGGACTACATTCCGAAGCTGCTGTTTCTCATCGTGCTGGCTTTCGTGGCCCGCTTCGGCCTGCGGATGATGCGCCTCTACTTCGCTGCCCTCGAGCGCGGCACCTTCAGCCTGCCGGGCTTCGAGCCGGAGTGGGCCATTGCCACCTACAAGATCGCGCGGGTTTTCGTGATCGGCATCGCGCTGGTGATGGCCTACCCCTATCTCCCCGGTGCGGGCTCCGAGGCCTTGCAGGGACTATCGGTGTTTGCCGGCCTGGTGCTGTCGCTGGGCGCCTCATCGTCCGTGTCCAACGTCATCGCCGGCTACATCACCACCTTCGGCCGCGTGCTGCGCGTCGGTGACATGATCAAGGTGGGCGACACGACGGGCACGGTATCCCAGATCCGGCTGCTGACGATCCGGCTGCGCACCATACGCAACGAGGAAGTGACGATTCCGAACGGTACCCTGCTCAACACAAACGTCATCAACTACAGCGCACTGTCCCGGGAGCATGGCCTGATCCTGCAGACCGAAGTCCGCATCAACTACTCGGTGCCCTGGCGGCAGGTACACGCGATGCTGCTGGAGGCAGCGGGACGTACGCCGGTGCTCATGACCGAGCCGCCGCCTTTTGTCCTTCAGCGGGAGCTCGGCGACTTTGCCGTCGCCTACCAGCTGAACGTGTACAAGGCGGAGGCGAAGGCGCTCGTCAAGGCCTACTCGGACCTGCACCAGAACGTCCTCGACGTGTTCAATGAGTACGGCGTGCAGATCATGGTGCCCTCCTACGAGGGTGACCCGGAAACGCCGAAAATCGTGCCGCGCGAGCAATGGTTCCAGTCACCGGCCCGGCCCGATTGAATGGCGTGCTGAAAGCGCGTGGCGGGCATTTTGGGGAGGCGGTGACTTTGTGCCCTGCAAGCAGAAATCAGCAGCGCCTTAGGCGCGCTTCCTGATAATCAAATGCTCCGGCACCGCGCCAGGCACGGCGCGTGCTCACTGCAGGGTCGTGAGGTAGTACTCGGTGGCCATGTTCGGCATGCCGTGCAGGCGGGAGAGCATGAACCGGCTGGTGCCATCGGCCGAGTGGAACACGAACAGCCCCCGTTGAACGTAGGCTGTGCCGGAAACCACCACCGGCGGGATCGAATACAACGCAAGGCGGTTCTGGAATTCGCTCTCGTAGATGGCAACGTGCATGTAGCAGTTCAGCGGATTGCCTGGCCAGGAACATGCGTACGAGTCTTCCTCCACGACAAGAATCTCTTTGGCCGCATCGGACTGGCTGAGGGACGTGATCAGGTAGCTGTGCACGTCTTGCGACAGGCTGAGCCTGCCCGAATAGACCATGTCCTGCGCACGGATGGTGGACGATCTGAAGGTATTGCCACAGCGCGTGTAGAGCGTGCTGCCATCCTCCTTCATCCAGACGTTGCCGCACACGCTGAAATCCCCGTGGTAGGGGGAATCGTAGAGCCAGGTGGCGCCGCCCGTCCGGACATCGTACTTCGCGATGTCACTGGGGTAGATGTTGTTGTCGGCCGTGTACAGGTAATCGCCGGATGGATGAAGCCGGCCCAGTGTGCCCGCATACAGACGATCGTTGGGATCCAGGGTCTCGGTGTTGGTCGCGATGTCGACGGAATGCACCCACTCCCACTGGTCGGCGGCCGGCAGGGCATACACGAAGCCCCGACCATCGAGCACGATGTCGAGAACCACTGTGGAAACGTTGAGCACGACGGGCGCCGGCGCAGTCGGTTCACCAACGGTCACGAGCTGCAGGTACGTGATCAGCGCATCGTGCCCAACTGCTGCGGAGAGTCCGTCCGGTGCCACGGAGACAGCGGTCGGCGGCTTGCTGAGCGGAGCTTCCCGGCTGAGGCCCGTGGCACTGTCGTAGACGTAGAGCGCGTTCCGCGGCCATGACGAGACCATGACGATGGCATTCAGGGCCTTGCTGTACTCCGCATCCACGACGTTGTGGGGCAGGACGATACGGTTTGCCACGGGCACGGGATCCAGTCCGGGTTCCGCCACCGGGTCGTTGGTAACGATGTAGGTCAAGGCCACGGTGAAAGGGCTGCCGTTGACGTCCCGCCGGCACTGGGAGTCGTAGCAGACGCGAATCGTCACGTTTTCGGCGTGGGTACCAGCCAGCAGCCGGTCAGGGGGCACCAAGTCGAACTCCAAGGCGATCTCACTTCCGGACACGCTGCTGGACGACACTGACCGGACTACGGTCGACGAGTGGATTGGCATGACCGTCGGAGGAGTCGGCCCAATGCCGACGAGGTTCAAAGTTGCGTTCCGCGTGATTTCCGTTGGGGTCGCCGTGCTGCCCAGGGCCGAAAGGGCCGTAGTGCTGATGGTTGCCGACGTGGGGCTGGTAATCGTGTAGGTCGCCGTCACCCGGATCGGGCTGCCACGAACCTGCCGGGCGCAGCGGTCGTCCGCGCAGACCCGCAACGTAATGGTGTCGCTCACAGTGCCCACGTCCACATCGATCGGCGGCCGGAACGACACGGTGAAGTCCGCGCGTCCCGGAACGGTCTCCGTGAAATCCACCGACTGCACGCCCCTGGTGTCGTAATCGAAGTCGAGATAGAGGCCGTCAGCGGACATATCCACCGCCTCGACGGAGAAAGTTCCTGTGGGTGCGGCGTCGACGTAGCTTGCAGCGACACTTACGGAAGTGGTGCTGGCGACGACAGATCCAGACGACTCCGAGCCGCCGCCACCGCCACCGCCGCAGGCCGCCAGCAGGGCCAATAAGGCGCCTGGAACGGCCAGCCTGCACGAGGAAGCCAAGCTGCGCATTGAATTTTTATTGTTTTGCATGGATACCATCCCTTGTCGTCGGCCAGAGCGCCGAACCGCATGGGTCATCTTTTTTCAAGTATACCGCTTGTAACGGGCGCCATAGGCCATTCAACCAGCCCCCCAGCGGCGGCGGCCAACAATCAAATAATCAAATGCTCCGGCACCCCTCCTCCAGTGCGTGCATGTCCTTGGCGACGCCGCGCTGGATGAGCAGGGCTTTCTTGCGCACGAAGCGCAGCAGGCCGGAGGCGCCCATGCGCGAGGCGCCGAGGCCGGATAGCCGGAAGGCATTCTTGTCGACATCGAAGACTTCGGTGGTGAGCGCACCGTCATTGATGCTGACGGCACCGGCGACGAGCTGGCGCGCAATGGCCAGCGCTTGTGCCTCGTCACCGAACACTGCTGCCGACAGGCCATAGACGGAATCGTTGGCGAGCTGCACCGCTTCGCTGACACTTCGAAAACTCATCACCGGCAGCACCGGGCCGAAAGTCTCCTCGGTCATCAGCGTCATCGTGTGCTTGACACCGGTCACGACAGTCGGGCGCAACCAGTAGCCGCCACCGTGCCGTTCGATCACGCCGCCGGTTTCGATACGCGCACCCTTCTCCACCGCATCCGCCAGTTGCGCCGCAATGATCTCGGCCTGACGGGAAAAGATCAGCGGGCCGACCTGGCCCTGCCGGCTGTCCGGCCAGTTGAGCGGCACCGCTTCGGCATGCGCGACGAGACGGGCAATGAATGCGTCACTGATGCGCGCATCCACATAGATGCGCTCGAGCGACTGGCAGGCCTGTCCGGTCGCCTGCACCGAGGCGCGCAACACGGTGGCTGCGGCGCGGTCCGGATCAGCCGAGGCCAGCACGATGGCCGGGTCCTTGCCGCCGAGTTCGAGGAAGGCGGGAATGAACTGCCCGGCACAGGCGGCCGCCACCTTGCGCCCGGTGGCCACGCTGCCGGTGAAACAGATGCCATCCACCGCACGGATCAGTGCGGCACCCGTCGAACCGTCACCGGTGATGAAGGCACAGACGCCGGCGAGTTCGGGAAATTCAGACAGGCTGTCCATCAGCGGCGCGATGAAGCGTGGCGTCACCTCGCTGGGCTTGACGATCACCGCACAGCCGGCGAGCAGGGCCGGAATCGTGTCGAGCATCGACAGCAGGAAAGGGAAATTCCACGGACTGATCACACCGATCAGGCCATAAGGCACGAGCTGCGTCTGCGCGTGTATCCCCGGCGTCATCGAGGCGCGCTCGGGCGGCTCGACGAGGGCCGTGGTCGCCAGTGCGGCATGACCAGCGACCATGCCATGCAGGGCATTGAGTTCCTGCAAGGCCAGCCGGTGCCGACCGGTGTCGGTGGACAGCGCCTCGAGCACCGGGCCAGGGGCGGCGAGCAGACGCGACGACCAGGCCTTGAGCACCTGAGCGCGATGCACGGGACCAGCGGCGGCCCATGCCACCTGGTTCGCACGTAGCCGGGCAGCCAGGGCAGCGATTTCTTCGGCACCGGCCACTGGAATGCGGTAGTCGGACGCACCGGTGCGCGGATTGGATACCGGCAGCTCGCGGGGTAGAGAACGGGTCATTCCGGGGGGATTCCTGGCGTCGATCATCGCTGCTTTGATCCATCAATAGCCACATACGTGCAGCGGACAATGGTAGTTTCAAACGCCGACCCCGGCCAGCATGTGTCGAGGACAAACACCCGTATGCCTGCCCACGTGGCCCTCGGTCCGGGCAATAAGCCAATTAAGCCAATTAAGCCAAACCCGGCACCCGCTTCAAAGCTCAGGGCCGCCGCGCGTCTATCTTCCTCTTGAAATACGTCCAGCTGGTCTCGTTGGGACGCTGGTCATCGAGCGGCGGCGGATTGCGGTACTCGGGATAGTTGCGATCGATCTCGGCTTTCATGGTCGCCGACAGGTCCTCCCACTTGTCGAGCTTGCGGCCAGCCGTGTGGAAATACAGCATGCCGGCGCGATCACCCATCTCCATCCACGGCAACCATGAGGACAGGCGCTGCCAGCTCACGGCCGCCTGCGCCGTATCGCGCTTGCGGTTGTTGAGATCGTCGATGTCGCCGAAGAAGTTGAACAGTTCGGTCGCGTGGTACATCCCGCCGACATATTGCTGATAGTCGCCGCCCAGCGGATTGGTATAGAAGAGCGGCACCGGGGTGCTCAGCCACCACTGCTTGCCGATCACCTCGAAGGGCAGGTTGGTCGGCTTGCCGTCGCGCCCGACCACGGAATAGTTGCCGTTGACCGGATCATTGGCCACCTGAATGACTTCAAGCGTCTTGCCGGTCCACGGATTGGACCAGGTCTTGAGAACCTCGCCAGTCGCGGGATCCTCGTAGAGCAGGATTTCGCGGGTCACCAGCCGGAAATCCACCTTGCTCTTTGCAGTGGCCAGCGGTCCGCAATGCCGGATGTTCATGCCTTCAACCTTGAACAGCAGACGATCGGGCTCGCCCGGCACGCGGCTGTAGGCCACTCCCTTCCAGTAGTAGGTCACGGGTTTGCCATCGACCTCCGAACACTGGATGCGGCGCAGGGCGGCGATCTGTCCTTCCGGGGTCTTGAGATCCAGCGGTGCCGCACCCGCTGCACAGCCGAACAGAACGGCAAGCGCAATGAAAAACCGTGACATGGCCTTCTCCTGTGACTGGATCGGGAACTCTAGCGCCGGGCATGACAAACGCCAACTCCATCGCTGGCTTTGTACATGTAGCGAACAGCGCACAACACCGTGCTATGCTTTAAATTCGATCGCTTGCACTGCCCGGACATTTTTCTCTTCACGAAGGGAGCCTGTCATGCCTGCAGCAACGCATCCCGCCGCGCATCTCTCCGCCACCCTCCTGCTTTGCCTGCCGCTGGCCCTGCCCGGCCTGGCCCTTGCGGCTGAACCAGCCATCGAAGAAATCATCGTGACGGCGCAGAAACGGGCGCAGAGCATCGAGGATGTGCCGATCGCGATTTCGGCCTTCACGGCCGAGACGCTGCAGATTGCCGGTGTCGAGGACATCCGCGACCTCACCATCCTGTCGCCCAGTCTCATTCTCACCAGCACGCAATCCGAGACGGCAGGCACCACCGCACGTATCCGCGGCGTCGGCACCACGGGCGACAACCTCGGACTTGAATCATCCGTCGCGGTATTCGTCGATGGCGTGTACCGGAACCGGAACAACGTGGCGCTGACCGACCTCGGCCAAGTCGAGCGCATCGAGGTGCTGCGCGGTCCCCAGGGCACGCTGTTCGGCAAGAATGCCGTAGCCGGCCTGCTCAGCATCACCACCCAGGGCCCGGATACCGAAGAGTTGCGCGCCTATACCGACCTGAGCGCCGGTGATTACGACTACTGGCGCATGAGCGCGGGCATCACCGGTCCGGTGGCCGGCGACAAGCTGGCTCTGCGTCTGGATGGCAGCATCACGCAACGCGATGGATTCATCGATGAAGTGTCGACCGGCACGGAGTACAACGATCGCGACGGGTACCTGCTGCGTGGCCAGTTGTCGAGTCAGCTCACCGACAACCTCGACCTGCGCGTCATCGCCGACATTTCCAACCGTGACGAATCCTGTTGCGCGGCTGTCGCCTACAAGACCGGCCCGACCAGTGCATTGATCGGTCTGCTCGGTGGCACCGTGATCAACCCCGCCCGCCCCTATGACCGGAAGATGTATGCCAACACCGACCGCGGCTACGATCAGGAAACCGATGAATGGGGCGTGTCTGCCGAGCTGAACTGGGACATGGGCGACAGCATGACCCTCACCTCGATCACCGCATACCGCGACTGGGACGCCGATCGCTCCCAGGATATCGACTTCACGGATGCCGACATCCTGTACAGGGATCCGGGCACCTACGGCAACCAGTTCGAAACCCTGACCCAGGAGCTGCGGCTGGCGGGAACCTCCGGACCACTGGACTGGCTGGTCGGCCTGTATTACATGGATGAGCAGCTGGATGTGAACGATGCCGTGCGCACGGGCCCGGCGTATGAGGCCTTTGCCAACGGCCTGCTGCAGGCGGGCGGCGCGCCGGCAAATTCCCTGAGCCTGTTTACGGGACTTGCGCCCGGTACGGTATTTACCGACGGTGATGGTGCGGTCAGCGATGCCTTCCGCCAGGATACTGACGGCTGGGCGATCTTCACCCACAACATCTGGAACCTCGATGAAACATCGAGGATCACGCTCGGTCTGCGCTACACCTCCGAAGACAAGGACGTGAACGCCGCCATCGCCTCGGACAACGTGGCCTGCCCCCTGATTCTGGCCAACAACAATCCGCTGCTTGCACCGATAAAGCCGTCAGCCCTGTCGCTCGGCTGTCTGCCACTCATCTCGCCGCTGGTCGATGGCAGCTACAGCGGCTCGCGTGAGGATGACGAGGTCACCGGCACACTTGGCTATGCCCATGACTTTTCATTCGGCTGGCTCGGCTACGCCTCATACGGCCGCGGTTTCAAGGCCGGTGGTTTCAATCTCGACCGGGGTGGTCTGACTGCCGGTGCACCTGCCACCAGCCAGCTGGAGTTCGACCCGGAAACCGTGGATGCCTGGGAGATCGGCACCAAGGGCATGCTGCTCGACGCGGTCCAGCTGAACATCGCGCTGTTCTGGAGCGAGTTCGATGACTTCCAGCTGAACTCCTTCAACGGCCTCAACTTCGTCGTTGACAACATCGGCGGCGTCACCAGCAAGGGTGTGGAGATAGAAGCGCAGGCACGCCCCCTGGAGCAACTGACGCTGGCCGGTGGCGTGGTCTATGCCGACACCCGCTATGACGATGACGTTCTCTACGATGGTACGGCCGGCAACCCCGACCTGCGCGACAAGCGGCTCACCAACGCACCGCTGTGGAGCACCACCGGTTCGGCCACCTGGGAACAGGCGGTCGGCAACGATCTCATGGGCTTCCTGCACCTGGATTTCCGCTTCAACAGCGACATGAACACCGGCTCGAATCTCGACCCGAACAAGGAACAGCGCTCCTACATGGTCTGGAACGGCCGGATCGGCTTCGGCCCGGATGACAAGCGCTGGCAACTGGAGCTGTGGGGACGGAACCTGTTCGACCGTGAATACCTGCAGGTCGCCATCGACGGCCCCCTGCAAGGCAGTGGCTCGGGCGCCACCTCGACCCGAACCTACCTCGGATTCCTCGGCGATCCGCGCACCTGGGGCGCGACTTTCCGCTACAACTTCTGAAGCCGGGTCTCAGGACAGCAGGCGGTCGACTTTTGCGGCACAGATGAAGTCGTTCTCGGTGAGTCCATCCACCGCATGCGTCGACCACTGCACGGTGCATTTGCCCCACACCACCTCGAGGTCGGGGTGGTGATCCTCTGACTCGGCGATCCAGGCCACGGCGTTGACGAAACCCAGCGTGCGCGCATAGCCGTCAAAGGCAAATGCGCGCACCAGCCGCTTGCCATCAGCCGACAACGTCCAGTCCGGGTGCAGGGCGCGGCGCAACTCGGCCACGGCTGCCGGCCCCAGCGCGGGCACCCCACCTTCGCAGGGCTTGCAGCGCTTTTTCTCCAGTTTCTCGGCATCGCTCACGACATCTCTCCCATCAGCTGTTCACAGGGTCGTCAGGGCCACGAAGCTCCCGTCATTGCGCTCGCACAGCGCGCGCATGAGGTTGGCAAAGCGCGTGCCGTTGCGGTCCTGGCCCCCGGCAAACTGGGTGGGGAACCCGACCGCGTGGATGCGCACCAGGCGCTGGCCATCCTTGCCGGCCGTGTTGATGCGGTCCACGTAGCGCGCCACCGCCTCCACCTGGCCCTGCGGGAAATCGTCGCCGTAGATATAGATGCTGATCTTGCGCCCGGGTTCATAAAACGAGTTGATGGCCTCGACTATCCCCTCGACCGGACTCGAATCGCTGTAGGGATTCCAGTTGGCGAGACGGCTGATGATGTTCTTGCGCACCCCGGGTGTATCCGGCATCCACTTCCCGGCGTAGCTGGGGAACATGTACTTGCCCTCGTCGTTCATCACCTGGATGCCGCGCAGCTTCGGATAGACGGCCAGCGTTTCGCTGATCTTGCGCAGCACCAGTTGCCAGGGCCCCTGGTACATGCTGCCGGAGGTATCGATCACGAAGATGATGTATTCGCTGTCGACCGGAATGCCGCCAACCGTGGTGTCCTTGGCCGGTGGCCGGTAATCCACCAGCATCCGGCGCATCTCCTCGGTGAGGCGCTGCCTGGCAGCCTTCAGCTCACCCTCCTCGGCCGTATCCGGCACCGGCGCCTTGGTCGGTTTGTACTGGCCGCGAATCCGCGTCAGTTCGGCCTGCAGTTCGGCAATCGTCTGCTGCTTGTCACCGCGCGGCCCGGCGAGCTGGCTGGCCAGGCTGAGCGTACGCGCCTGAATGTCGGCGAGCTGCTGCTGGAGACTCGCGATCAGCGCCTCCGCTTCCTTGCGCGTGGTCTGGATGGACTCCGGCTCAAACAGCATGGTGATGACGAGCAGCAGGATCACGGCACCAAAGCCGCAGGAGATCGCGTCGAGAAACGACAGGTTCAGGTTGTCCACTGCCTCGCGCCGCCGCCGTCTCATGGCCGGTTCCTCACGGCCAGTCCCGCGACGGTGTCAGAAAGGAGCCCCGGGTCGCGATGGCCAGCCGCCAGAAAAACCCGGCCGCGTCCGGATCGCCATCCATCGGATACAGCAGCACATTCACCGGCACGCGATCCGGCAGCTCGCGCACCGCCTGATTGAAGAAGCTGGCACGCTGGGCCGGCTTCACCTGTGTGACACTGCCAGGCGCCTGTTTACCCTGGGTGGGCAGTCCGTCGGTCAGCAAATAGATATTGTCGGGTGCCGGCCTGAGCTCACGCAGCGCTGCGAAGGCATTGGCGAGGCTGGTGCCCTTGTCCGGCACCACCTTGCGCAGTTCCTTCACGGCCTGCTCCAGCGCACCCGCTTCCAGCCAGTCACCATCGCTGCCGGGAATCACACTCTGCGCCTGCTCGTTGAACACATAGACCTGGAAGCGCGCACCGGGCTCGATCTGCGTCGTCAGCCAGTCGACCGCGGCCACCACCTGCCGCCACTTCGGTGCCTTGCGCTTGCGGGCATCCGGCATGGCCCGGTAGCGGACCACGTTCACATAGGTCCGTGCCAGCATGCTCGACGAGGCATCGACCAGGATCACCACCCGCTTGCCGCCCATCTGCATGCCGGTCAGATACTGGCGGTTGCCATCACCGGTGAAACTGCGCACGCGGGCACCCGAACCGGACTTCTGCTGACTGGCACTGAGGCGGCTCAGGCCCTCCTCCAGGCGCTGGACGTCGGCACGCAACTGCTCGGGGCTTTCTTTCTCCGCAACGCTGTCAGCGGGCTGCGCCGCCACTTTCGCGCGCATGTCGGCAATCTGCTGTCGCAGCTTCTCGATCTGTGCAGCAGCCTGTTCGGGGGAGGGAACCGGACTGGCCTGCAGGCGCGCCAGATTGCTGCGCGCATCCCGGACTTCCTGCTCCAGGCTGCCAGCTTCGGCGAGCAGCTCCGCACTGGCCCGCTCGGCCTTCAGCCGCACCTGGGCACTGATGATCATCAGGAACAGGATCGTGGCACCCAGGCCGCAGGCCATCACGTCCAGGAAGGAGAGACTGAAGACGTTGAAGGATCTACGCGCCATGGCCGGCAACTTCGGCGATCAGCCGCAGCTCGACCGGCGGCGTGCCCAGGCTGATCACATCGCCGGCCTTGAGCACCGCTGCCGTGTCCACGCGGTGCCCGTTCAGCAGCGTGCCGAAACGGCTGTGATCGAGGAGCATCTGCACACCGTTCTCGGTACGCACCGTGCAGTGATGCCGCGAAACGCCGCGCAACCCCGCCTCCAGCAGCACGCCGTGTTCCCCGGCTGTCACGCCGGTACCGATCGTCAAGGGTTCTGCGCCGAGACGCCAGGCGCGATGTCCGGCCAGCAGATGGGTTGCGGCACACTCGCTGCGTTCCGCCGGCGCCACTCCGGACGCGGCTCTTTCGACCGGCGGTCGATCCCAGGGCAGTTCGGTGCGCACCACGGGTACATCCACCCGCTCGGGCGTGAGCCGGGCAAGCGCACCGAATGCAGCGGCACCGGGTTCCAGCACATGGATTTCGCATTCCGGCAGCCGCATCAGGCTGTCGAGCACGCCGGGGAAATCGGTCAGCCGCTGCGGTACCTGCAGCACATGCGGACCCCGCATCACGATGCGCGAACGCAGCCGCTGCAGCAGCGGCTCGCAGGCTGCGGCCATGCGCTCCCGGAAATCCGCCGCGTCGATGGTGGCCCGGAACCGGTCCGTGCCGGACTTGAGTTCGAGCCGTGCATCGACATCGCGCGCCACCCGCCCCAGCCAGTCCGGCAAGCGGTCAAACAGGGCCTGCTCCATCTCCGCGCTGTGCAGCGGATCGAAGCGGCTGTGCTCGATGAAACGCCGCGCGATGAGTTCTGTCGCCAGCCGCTGCAGCGACTCCACACCCAGCGACGGGAAGAATTCGCGCTCGCCCACACGGGCCTGCCCATCCTGGCGGATATGCGTCAGCGTCAGGGTATGCAGCCCGGCATCGATATGCAGCAATTCACGACCCGGGTACTCGTTGCGCACGGCGGCCACCGAGGCATCCACCAGCCCGAGTATCGCCAGTTCGTATTCGCGGCTGATGTCGATCAGCGCACTGATCTGTTCGGGCGTCCACCAGGGCGGCGTGGCACAGACGAGACCGCGCTGGCTGCTGGTGCCGTGTGTCAGCCACAGCCGGCGCAAATGCGCAGCGACGATCTCGGCGTTGGAGACAAAGGCACGCAGCGGCCGCTGCAGGGGTGCGGCCGTCAGGTCACGCCAGTAGCGCACACTGGTGAGGCGCGGCCAGCGCTTGAGCACCGGCAGAGCATCGGCACCAAAGCGCGCCGGCCCGTCCGCAACCACCACATAGGCCGGCTCCACATGCAGCAGGCCGGTTTCGCTGACGACGGCTACGGCGGCATCATTGAGGTCGATGGCCAGCGGTGTGGTCAGGATGGGCTGGGTGCTGATCACGGCGTCAGTTGACCTGCAGATGCCGGATCAGGTGTTCATCGAGATAGCTTTCGGCCTCGAAGGACAGCCGCTCCTGCAGGAGTTGCAGCTGATGCACGAGAAACATCAGCAGGATGCTGATCAGCAGGGCAATCAGCGTGGAATTGAAGGCCACGCCCAGGCTCTCGGTGACACCACTGATATCGCCCGACACCGCCTTGTTGGCCACGCCGAGCGCATCGCCGATGCCGCGCACCGTGCCGATGAAGCCGATGGAGGGAATCGCCCAGAGGATATAGCGGATCATGGACAGCTCGGCTTCCAGCCGCTCGCCGCCCGACATCACCACGGTGTGTGCGGACGACGACGCGTCCTGCACATTGTGCGTGGCGCCAAAGCGCTGCAGGGCATTGAGCAGCGCGCGCGGCAGCAGCAGAGCCTGGTCCGCTGCTGGCAGACCCTGGATCTGGCGGATGTAGTTGCGCGTGTCTTCGGGCAGGATCCGCATGCCCTCCGCGATCGGCACCAGCTCGCGATCAAGCATCTCCCGCTCGCGCGCCACATTGCGCGCCTTGTAGCCCATGATCGAGAGCGCCCACAGCCCCAGCACGAAGCAGGCCTCCTGCTCGTAGTCCTTGAGCACGATGTACCAGGAACGCTGCGGGGTGTAGCTCGCATCCTGCTTCACCATCTGCCGGTTCTGCTCGATCACCGCCTGCGCATTCGGCCAGACCAGCGTGACATACACCGCATGCACCAGCAGCACGGACAGCAGCAGCGAGAAGAGCTGATAGACAAACTCGGCGGAGAAGGTTCTTTGCATGGACTGATTCCCGGTCGGCAGAGGTTCAGATATCCGAAGGCAGCGAAACGCCGAGGTCGGCAGGCAGGGGCTTTTCAGCCACCACCTCGCCCGGATCCGGACCGCCGCTGAGCACTTTCTCGACGTTCTTCAGCTCGGCCTCGATCTCGGCGGAGGACAGCTCTTCGACTGCTCCGGCAGCCGGCACCGCGGCCGGTTCGGCCGGGCGGCCCGCATCCAGCTGCAGCATCGACGGCGGATCGCGGCTGAAGGTGCTGCCGGCCGTCAAAGAATCGCGGCTGAAGCCGCTCCTACCGGCTGCCCAGGTCAGGCCCAGGCCCAGTCCGATCACCAGCAGGGTGCGCCAGATGTTCCCCAGCATCGCCTCATCGCTCCTGGTCGTCGGCCGTGCGTGCGATCCGGAAACCCACATCGAGACGGCCGCTGTCACCGAAATCGCGGAAGGACAGGCGCAGCTCGCTGATGCCACTGTGGCGCCAGCTCGAACCGCGGATCACATGATACTGCCCGTCAGCCGGCCCGGTGGGATCGACCGCCAGCGGCACGCCGGAGGGGTAGACGGTGTAGCGGTCGCTGGCCCACTCCGCCGCATTGCCACCCAGGTCAAACAGGCCGAGCGGACTGGCGCTGAAGCTGCCGACCGGTGCCGTCACCGCATGGCCATCGCTGTAGTCGGCCAGCACATTGCTGACGATGCCCTGTGCCGTGCGATCCGCAAAGTTGCCGGCACCAGCCGGTGGCGGCATCGCATCACCCCAGGGGTATCGGCGACTGCCACCACCGCCGGTATGACGTGCGGTCCACTCCCACTCCGCCTCGGTGGGCAGGCGGTAGCCCGTGGTCGGCGGTGTCGCCAGCGCCAGCTGCCCGGCAACCTCCACATAGGCGCGCGGAAGTTGCTCCTGGTCGCTCAGCCAGTTGCAGTAGGCCGCCGCATCCTGCCAGCCCAGCATCACCACCGGGTGGCTGCCCGCAGCCAGCTGCTGGAATTTCTCCGCGCCGGAAGTATGCCGGGGCTGGAAGGCGCGGTACTGGCTGTTCGTCACCTCGTGCCTGGCGATATAGAAGGCCCGCGTCAGGCGCACCTCGCGCTCGGTCTCGTTGGCCCGCCGACCCTGCTCGCGGCGCGGCGCACCCATGCGGAACTGGCCGGGCTGGATCAGCCGCAACTCCTGCCCCTGCGAAGTCGTCACGGTACGCGGTGTGGCTGCAATCACCGCCTGCTGCGGCGTCAGCAGCCTGGCCACGACCTCCTGCGGCTGGCCAGGCTGCGGCGTGACTTCAGTGCGGTAAGGCGCGAAGCCCGGCTTGCGGAATTCGAAGCGATGGGCGAAGGACGGCAGCGACAGTTCGCGCGGTCCGCTGCCCAGCGACTTGCCATCGACCAGCAGCTCGGCATCAGCTGGCTCACTGCGCACACGAACGACGCCGATGCGCGCCGCGAGTTCGACACGCAGCGTTGCGCCACGGCTGCTGCGGAGGTCCACGTCGCGGGTCAATGATTCATGGCCGGGCTTGCTCAGCGCGACCGGGTAGCTGCGTCCCGGCGGCAGGCCGATTTCCAGCGGCGTCACACCCCGGTAGCGACCCGCAACCGTCACCGTCGCGCCCGGCGGCTCGCTGATGATGCGCACCAGGCCGTCGGCCTGCTCCAGCTTGAGGTCGGCAATCTGCTGCGGCTGGTTGGCCACCGCGCTGACCCGGCGCGTGAGCGTCTTGAAACCGTCCTTCTCGAGACTGAGCATGCGTTCGCCGGCCAGCAGTTCCAGTTTGAGTGGCGTGGTGCCAGCCGGCACACCATCCACCAGCACGGCAGCACCCGCCGGCACGCTGCTGATGGTGACCTCGGCCCAGTCCGGCACGAGCCGGGCCTCGATGGCCTGCACCACACCGCCGCCCTCCACCGTCAGCGCGGTCTCCCAGGGCTGATAACGCGGTGCCACGATACGCAGCTGGTGGCTGCCGGCCTTGACCTCGATGGGTGGTGTCGGCGTGCGGCCGACGCTCAGGCCATCGATGCTCGCTTCAGCCGCAACGGCCGGCTGCGTGCTGAGCAGGAGCTGCCCCGGCAGGCGGTCCAGCCGCAGGCTGAAGTCCTGGCTGGGCGCATCCGTGACCTGGATGCCGAGCTCGCCGGGCACATGGCCCTCAGCGGTCGCGCGCACCGTGTAGCGGCCCGGCCGCAGCAGATAGCGGCCGGCAAAGCGCAGATCCGGCACACCCTGCATATCGACCACCGCGATCGCCGGATCCACAGTGACCAGCACGGCGCGCGAAGTCAGCAACCAGAAGGCGCACGCAGCCAGCACGAGCAGCGCCGCCCAGATCGCCGGTGCGCGCCAGCGCGGAGCGGCGCGGCGCCTGAAGGATGCCCGCGGCACCATCGGTGGTGCCTGGGCCGTTGCGGCGGCAGCCTCGCGCGGCTCCGCTGCCGGTGGCAGCGTGTCGTAGTCCACAGCGCTGAAGCGCAGCCGGAACTCGAGCAGATCAGCGCCGAAAGCACAGCGGATCCGGGCGCTGCCGATACCGATCTCGTCACCATCCGCGAGCCAGCGCGTGCCGGTGAGCGGCACCTCGTTGACGGTGACCTGCGTGCCGGTCGGCTGCAGGAAGGGCCGACCATCCAGCAGCCCCATCAGCGCGTGGCTCTGGTCCGCAACCGGACCCGGCAGACGGATCGCTGCGGCCGGCCCGGTGCCGATACGCAACGGCAGGTCGGCCTCGCCAAAGCGGCGCGTACCCGAAGCGTCATGCACGACGATGGCGGAACTCAAATCGCTTCCTCGCAGCGGATCACCACGGGTGGCATGTTGCCCGCCGGATCGACACGGATGTTACGCCGGACATCGCGGTAGCCATCGCGCGTACCCACCACGACATAGGGTCCGGGCCGCAGCTCCAGGCTGCGGCTGCTGAAGGTGCCCAGATTACCCACCTTGTAGATCACGACAGTGGTCTGGTTGTCGGACTCGAATTGTACGGCCACCGGCTGTGCCGCCACGGCGAGTTGCGCCTTGAGCCTTTCGATCTGCCCGCGCAGCACCGGGCCGGGTGCCGGCACCGCAGCCGCCTCAGCCACGAGGCGCTGCGCGGGGCCGGCGATCGCATCGTCGTTGAAGCGCTCGGCACGCGCCAGCGCCTGCTCAAGCTGCTGATCGAGTTGTGCGCGGGCCTGTGCTGCGGCCAGGCCCTGCTGTACGCCCAGCACGTTCGCATCGATCGCCAGCACCGCCGCGTATCTGGCCACTGCTGCCGGCCACTGCTCGGCGGCGACCAGCTGCTGCGCTTCTGCCTGCAGTGTCGCAATGCTCGCGCGCCGCTCTTCGGCGTGCAGCTGGGCCAGCGCGTTCTGTACACCCGGATCCTGCGGACGCAGCGCAACCGCGCGATCGATGGCCTGCCGGGCCTCGGCCAGTTGTCCGGCTGCGAGCGCGTTGAGGCCGCGCGACAGCGCCCGCTCGAATTCCTGCGCTGACTTGTCCGGCGGCGCTGGTTTTGGCGGGCTGGCAGCGATGCGCGGCGCGGGCGGCGGAGGCGGCGGTGGCAGCGCTTTCTCTGCGGGCGCGGCCGCTGCGGGTGGCGGTGATGGCTCCGGTGTTGCAGGCGGTGCGGGTGCCGCAGGTGTCGCGGCCACGGGCGGTGGCGGAAGAACCACCGGGCGTTCGCTGACCAGCTTCGGCAACAGGAACAGCACAGCAGCCAGGCCCGCGAGCAGCAGGAGCGCGCCGGCATAGACCAGCCAGGCCGGCAAGCCGTCGCGGCGCTGACTGCGCAGCTTCTGCAGTACGGCTGGCGAGGCTTCGCTCAGTGCCGGGCTGTCGCCGCGCTTGCGCCGCGACCGACTGCCCTCGTCCTGCAGCAGCTCTTCGAGCACTGCCCGCACCGCCGCCATGCCGACCGGCCGGCGTGCGGGCGACTTTTCCAGCAGCGCCGCCACGAGCTGGACCAGGGCCAGTGGCAGCGGCTGGCCCGCGCCATCGACACCGGGACGGGCCGGAATCTCGTTGCGGATCCGTTCCGGCGTGATGTCGGGGTGCAGTGGCGGCGCACCGGACAGCAGGTCGTACAGCAGCGCGCCCAAGGCGTAAACATCATCGCTGACCGTCGGTGAGGCACCGGCAAGCTGCTGCGGACTCACGTTCGACAGCGACACCGCACCACCGCTGCTGAATGCCGCCATCCGGAAATCGCAGAGTCGCCAGCGTCCGTCCGCATCGCCGAGCAGGTTGGCCACTTTCAGATCGCCATGCACCACACCCTGCGCATGCGCGTACTGCAGGGCCTCGACCACCTCGATCAGCGCGGCAACGATGCGCTGCCAGGCCGCACCGCGCAGCGCGGCGGACTCGGCACCGATCACCGCCTCCATCGAGATGCAGCAACGCGCACCGTCGGCATGGACGCCATGGATACGCACGATGCCGGGATGCACGAGGCGCTGCAGGGGCTCGAGTTCGCCGCACAGGGTATCGGCAAGGCGACTGGCGGCCGCCGGATCGGCAACGGTGATGATCTTCAGCGCGACGTCCACAGCCAGCGCCGTGTCGCTGGCCAGCCAGACCTCGGCGCTGCCGCCGCGACCGAGCAAACGGCGCAGACGAAAACGCTCCGCCAGCACCAGATCTGCTGCAAGCCCTGACATGTGGCGCGGGAGCTATCCGGCCGGCGGACTGATGACCGCGGCCTCGGCGGAATCGATACCGGGCGTGCCAGTTTCAGCGGAATAGATCTCGCGGAGCAGCCGGCGCCACTCCTGGTAGCGCTCTTCGGCTGTACCGGTCAGGCGCCGCGTCTGGCCCTCGATTTCCACCACCAGCGGTTCTGCCTCGGCATTGAAGGAGCCGCCGAGTTCCTTCAAGGACTCGCGACTGATGTTGGCCTCGGTGTTCTTGCCCAGACCGCTCTTGATGCCTTCGATGCCGCCCATCACGCCGGTCATGGTGATCGCACTGTTGTCGCCGCCAGCACCCTCGTAGAGGATCGCGGCGAGAATCGCCAACGCACCAGCTGCGCCGCGCACGTAAGCCGAGCGTTTCAGATCCTGGTAGCGGATCACTTCTTCGCGTGACATCTTGCGCCAGTCTTCATAGGGCTTGTTGATCTCGTAATAGAGATTGGCGTAGTACTCGTTCAGCGTATCGACGAGTGCATATTCGCGCTCGCGTACCGCCTGCATGCGACTGACCATCGGATCGTCTTCAGCTGGCAGCCGCCGCAATTTGTAGATGCCTGCGCGGTCCTGTTCCAGCAGCCCGGCGAAGGCTTCGGGCACCAGCTGTGCACCGTAGCGGAGTTCGGCGACGTTGCGCAGCGTGCGCAACTCGGCGGCCGACAGCTTGCGGCGGGCCGCGAGCAGATCATTGGCGATCTGGTTGTAGAGCACCTGGTAGGGATCCTGCCCGGGCTCGCGGTACTGCGAATAGGCCTTCTCCGGTATCCGCACCGTATAGCCCTTGTTCAGCCATTCGCGCCCGGTCGCGTCCCAGGCACCGATGTGCACGCCGACATCCAGTCCATTGGACAGGTCGATACGGCCGGTAACGGTCAGGTCCACCGCATCCGAGCGCTGCGGCACCACCCACACCGAACCCCAGTAGCCGCTGGACTCGAGCGTGGTCTTCAGTTGATAGGGCATGTAGCGCGCCTCGGCCTGACGCACTTCCGGGAAGATCAGCTTCTTCTCGTCAGCCAGGCTGTCGGCACTGGTACCCGGATCAAAGAGGATGATGCCCACGTCCAGACGTTCGATATCCGGCACCTCGGCCGCTGCACGGACCAGTTCCGCCTGCGGATAATCGATGGTGCGGGCGGTCGAACAGCCGCCAAGCAGCCAGGACAGGAGGACGAGCGCCGCAAGCAAAGCCGGCGATGTACGCAGCCCGCTACTCATTTCGTTTTCATTCCCATCTGCTTGCGGTATTCGTTCCAGAGCGCATCGCGGATCTTTGGATCGGTTTCGGCTTCGGCCGCCGCGCGAATCTGCTTGGCGACCTGGTCTTCGGCTGAACCATCGACGGGAATGTCGTCGGGAATCTTTGCCACCTTGCCGGCCTCGGCCGACGGCGACTCGGCACCGCCGCCGGTACCCTGGTTCTTGCCGGCACCCGCCTCGCTGCCTTCCTCGGCACCAGCTGGTGTGCTGCCCGGGACACCGCCCTCCATGCCTTCACCATCAGCGCCACCGCTGCTGGCACCCCGGCCCTGGACCGACGGTAGCTCTGCAGCGCTGCCCGGGCCATCCATACCCGTCCCGCGACTGGCCGACTTCACCGCGGAGGAATCGCCCGACTCGCGGCCCTCGGCGGCGCGGCCCGAGCCGGTGCCGGCCTTGGCCATTGCGGCACGTTCGCCGCCGATTTCGCCGTCAAAGTCGCCCAGTGATTTCTCGAAGGCGATTTCAGCATCGCTGGTGCCTGACCCGGCACCGCTGCCGGCAGTCTTGTTGCTGCCGGTGCTGCCCGGCGTACCGGCCTGTGTACCTGCCTGTGTACCGGCCTGTGTACCTGCTTCTGAGCCTGCTTCTGAGCCCGACTCCGAGCCTTCTGCCTGTGCACCCGACTGTGAGCCAGCCGATGAACCTGCCTGCGAGCCGGATTGCGAGCCAGCCTGGGTACCAGCACCTGCACTCGATCCGGATTGGGATCCAGACTGCGAACCAGATTGCGATCCCGACGAGCTCTGTGTACTCCCGCTGTTGCCAGGCGGCGGCTGAACAGGCGGACTGCTGCAGGCAGCGAGCGCCAGTGCTGCAACAAGGACAGGCATCCGTGACATGGGCGACTCCCGGGGCGCGGGGTTTACAGGACTGAAGCTGAAGCCGGAACGATTATAGCCTGCCACTCCGGCACCACGGTTCCGCTGCCAGGGAGCACAGCCCCGCAACGTCTGCTAGCATCTTTGCACTGCGTCAGTTGCCACGCCCCACCTGAACACGGAGTTAACGGACATGTCCCTCAACCAGGCACTCGCCGAGCTGCAGTCGAAAATCGGCCAGGAAATCCATACCAGCGACTGGCTCACCGTCGACCAGGCGATGATCGATGCCTTTGCCGGCGCGACCCGGGATAAACAGTGGATCCACACCGATCCGGCGCGCGCCGCCACCGAGTCACCTTATGGCAAGACCATCGCACACGGCTACCTGACGTTGTCGCTCTATCCGCTGCTTCGCGGTCTCGTCGATGAGGGCAAACCGCTCGCGCCGGGCGTGCAACGGGTGATCAATTACGGCATCAACAAGCTGCGTTTCCCCAACGCCGTGGTGGTTGGCAGCCGGATCCGCGCCCACTGCAAGCTGGTGTCGGTCGCAGAGGTCAAGGGCAGCCTGGAGCTCGTCGAGGAATATGCCGTCGAGATCGAGGGCCAGGACCGGCCGGCCTGCATCGCCGAATGCGTGATGCGACTGTTCTTCTGAGTGCAGCCGGTGGCGGACGACATCCTGCTCACTGAACGCCGCGGCGACACGCTGCGCGTCATCATCAACCGGCCCGACAAGCGCAATGCCCTGTCGCTGGAACTGCTGGACCTGATCGGCAGCGCCTTCGCGCAAAACGCTGCAGATGCGGCGCTGAAGTGCGCGGTGCTGACCGCCAGCGGTGATCGCTGCTTTGCTGCCGGCGGCGATCTGCGCGAACTCGAAGCGGTGCGCAGCGAGGCCGACACCCTGGCCATGTCGCGCCGCGCCCGCGCCGCGCTGGAACAGATACGCCAGTTTCCGGTACCGGTCATCGCCGCGCTCAACGGACATGCGCTGGGCGGCGGTGCCGAACTGGCGATGGCCTGCGACATGCGCATCGCCACGACGCACACCGAACTCGGATTTCTGCAGGCGCAGCTCAATGTCACCACCGCCTGGGGCGGGGGCATCGATCTGCTGGCCGCACTCGGATCGGCGCGCGGACTGCAGATACTGCTGGAAGCGCGACGGATTCCGGCTGTCGAGGCTTTGCAGCTCGGACTGCTGCAGCGGGTCTGCGCTGCCGATGAAACGCTGGCCGACTGCAGCGCTGCTTTCATTGCACCATTCGTGGAACGGCCCGCACAGGTCCTGCGTGCTTTCAAGGCGCTTGCCCTCGGGAACAGGCGCGCCCTGCACGAGCGGTTGGCGAGTCAGGAAGAACGCGGCTTCACCACCACCTGGATCCATGCCGACCACTGGACCGCCGCCGCGCGCGCCCTGGCACCGCGGCCGTAGGAGCGGCCGTAGGAGCGCCTTCAGGCGCGATACACGCCTGGAATCGCGGCTGAAGCCGCTCCCACAGAAGCCGCTCCCACAGAAGCCGCTCCCACAGAAGCCGCTCCTACGCAGAACGCAGTTCGCGGCGCAGGATCTTGCCGACGTTCGACTTCGGCAACGACGGTCGAAACTCGACGTGGCGCGGGATCTTGTAGGGTGCGAGGCGCTCGCGCAGGAACTCACGCACTTCATCACGGTCCAGACGGGCGCCCGGCCGGAGAACGACAAACAGCTTCACCGCCTCGCCGGTGCGCTCGTCGGGAACACCGATGCAGGCTGCTTCCAGCACCGCCGGGTGATGGGTGATCTCGCCCTCGACTTCGTTGGGATAGACCTTGAGGCCCGCCACATCGATCATGTCTTTCTTGCGATCGACGATGTAGAAATAACCGCGCGCATCCATCTTCGCGATATCGCCGGTGCGGAAGAAACCGTCGCTGGTCATGGCCGATGCCGTCGCTTCCGGATCGTTCCAGTAACCGCGCATGAGCTGCGGACCCTGCATGCAGAGCTCGCCGGGTTCGCCGGCCGCAACCACCGCACCGTCATCATCGCGCAGACTGACCCGTGTACCGGGCAGCGGCAGGCCGATGCTGCCGTTGAACTCATGCTGCCGCGACGGATTGGAGCAGACCACCGGCGAAGTTTCCGACAGTCCATAACCTTCGTGGATGGTCGTGCCGGTGAGTTCGCGCCAGCATTTCGCCGTCGCCGGCATCACCGCCATGCCGCCGGCCGACACCAGCCGCACGGGCGAGAAATCCACGCTGGCAAAGTCCGGTTGCTGCAGCAAGGCCTGGTAGAGCGTATTCACCCCGGAAATCGCGGTGAATTTCCAGCGCCGCAGTTCGGCGATGAAGCGCTTCATGTCGCGCGGATCGGTGATCAGCACGTCGTGGCCGCCGATCTCCAGATAGGCGAGGCAGTTACAGGTGAGCGCATAGACGTGATAGAGCGGCAGCGGCGTGATGACGATCTCCTCGCCCGGCACGTTCAGGTCGGCAAACCAGCTGTTGATCTGGCGCACGTTGGCCAGCAGGTTGCCGTGCGTGAGCATCGCACCGCGCGAGCGGCCAGTCGTGCCACCGGTGTACTGCAGGCAGGCCAGGTCATTACCAGCCAGCGCCGCCGGCGGGCGATGATCCGCCGGATTCCGCGCCATCACATCCGACCAGGCAGCTGCACCCGGTACGGAAGCGCCACCCATGCGCCGCAGATAACGCACCGCGAAGTTGATCAACGGACCACGCAACGCGCCCAGCAGGTCACCGATGCCGGTAACCAGCACATGCTGTACCGGCGTACGCGCCGCGATTTCATTGTAGACAGCAGCACGCTGCCTCAGCACCACCAGCACCCGGGCGCCGCTGTTGTTCAGCTGGTGCTCGAGCTCGTTGGCCGTATACAGCGGATTGACGTTGACGACGACCAGGCCCGCACGCCAGACGCCGAACAGCGCCACCGGATACTGCAGCACATTCGGCAGCATGATGGCGACGCGCTCGCCGGGGACCACCCCCGGCAGGCTTTGCAGCCAGGCCGCAAAACGGCGGGTCAGTGCATCGAACTCCGCATAGCCGAGCGTACGACCCATATTGCTGAACGCCGGCTTCTGCGCATGCCGGCTGCAGGCCCGATCGAGCATGCCCACGAGGGAATCGCGGGGGTCGAGATCGATTTCGGCCGGCACACCCGGCGGATACTCCTTCAGCCAGACCCTGTCCTCCGCCATGCTGCCACCTGCCGCGAAAAATCCCGGGTCATGGTACCGCCCTCACCGGCTGCAGTGAAATGCAGCATGCCCGCCGGGACAGGCCCGAAACGTGGCGGTGCGCGGCCATTCCTGATACGGTTGCCGCGCGCCACCAGCGGCAGCTGAAGCCCTGCGCAGCGCCTGTACACAGCCACCAAAGGGCGCCCCGTGACCCGATCCCGCATCCCGCATTTCTACAAGATGAGCGTCGCCGAACGCGTGCGCGCCGTACACGAGCGCGGCCTGCTCGACGATGCCGATTTCGACCGCCTGTCCAGCGGTCAGACAACTCTCGACCTGCAGGCTGCCGACAAGATGATCGAGAACGTCATCGGCGTACTCGGCATCCCCATCGGACTCGGCCTGAATTTCCTGATCAACGGCAAGGACTACGTCGTGCCGATGGCGGTCGAAGAACCTTCGATCGTTGCCGCCATCAGCGCAACCGCCAAACTGGCCCGCGAATCCGGCGGCTTTGCCACCAGCTCCACCCCGCCGGTCCTGATCGGCCAGATCCAGGTACTCGATGTGCCTGACATGCCCGCAGCCCACGCTGCCCTCCTCGAACGCAAGCAGGAAATCCTCGACCTGGCCAACAGCCTCCATCCGCGCATGGTGGCGCGCGGCGGCGGTGCGGTGGACATGGAGGTGCGCTCCTACCCGCTGCGCTCGCTGCCCGGCGAGATGCTGGTGGTGCACCTGCTCGTGGATACGCGCGACGCGATGGGTGCCAACCTCGTCAACGGCATGTGTGAAGGCGTGGCCCCGCTGATCGAGCAGATCACCGAAGGCACGGTCTTCCTGCGCATCCTGTCGAATCTCGCCGACCGCGCGCTCGCGCGCGCCGAGGTCGTGCTGCCGGTGGCCCAACTGGCCGGCAAGGGCTATGCCGGCGAACGGGTGCGCGACGGCATCATCATCGCGGCAGACTTTGCCCACGCCGATCCCTACCGGGCGGCGACGCACAACAAGGGTGTCATGAATGGCGTCGATGCCGTGGCCCTGGCCACCGGCAACGACTGGCGCGCCATCGAGGCCGGCGCACATGCCTATGCAGCCCGGCATGGCCACTATGGTTCGCTCACGGAGTGGTGGCAGGACGACGCCGGCAACCTGTGCGGGCGCATCGAGATGCCCATGAAGGTCGGCATCGTCGGCGGCCCGCTGGAATCAAATCCCGGTGTCGCGATGAACCTGCGTCTGCTCGGCGCCGAAACCGCCACCGAACTCGCCGAGGTGATGGCGGCCGTGGGCCTGGCCCAGAATTTCGCCGCGCTGCGGGCGCTGGCCACCGACGGCATCCAGACCGGCCACATGACGCTGCACGCACGCAGCGTGGTGAAGGCCGCGGGGACGCCACCCGAACTATTCAACGAAGTGCTGGAACGCGTGCTCCAGAGCGGCGAGATCAAGGTATGGAAAGCCGAGCAGATCCTCGCCGAGATCCGGCAGCCGCGACCCGCCGCGGCGATTGCCGGACGGCGTGACGCGGAAACCGGCGTCGGCATCGGTCATGGCAAGGTCATCCTGCTCGGCGAGCATGCCGTGGTGCATGGCCGCCACGCCATCGCGCTGCCGGTGCCGCTGACGATCCGTGCGGTCGTCGAGGATGGCGAGCGCGGCGTCGAGCTGCTGATCCCGCGCTGGGGCGTCGAATACCAGCTGGCCAAACCCGCTGATCAGCGCCGCTCCTTCGAACGCGCCGCCGGTGCGATTCTCGACAAGCTGGGTCTCGCCAACCGCAAGCTGCGCATCGAGGTATCACCCGATGTGCCGCGCGGCATGGGTCTCGGCGGCTCGGCCGCACTGGCAGTGGCCATCGTCCGTGCCCTGGACCTGCACTTCCGGCTGGGGCTGAGCGACACCGAGGTCAACGAGCTGGCATATCTGTCCGAGCAGATCGCCCATGGTCAGCCCAGCGGCATCGACAACACGATGGCCACCTACGGCACTCCGCTGGTCTACCGCCGCGGCTCGCCACCGCTGATCGAGACACTCAACATCCCGGCGCCGCTCACCCTGGTCGTCGGCATGACGCACAACGAGGGGCTCACCGCCCGTACCGTGGCCAACGTCGCCGAAGCACGGCAACGCAACCCGCGACTCTATGAAAAGATCTTCGATGACATCGACGCGCTGGTACTGCAGGCTGTGTCGGCAATCCAGGACAACGACATCGCCACCCTCGGTGACCTCATGAACATCAACCAGGGCCTGCTGAATGCACTGCAGGTTTCAAGCCCCGAACTCGAGCGCCTGATCGGCGTGGCGCGCAACGCCGGCGCCGCCGGCGCCAAGCTGACCGGTGGTGGTGGCGGCGGCGCCATGATCGCACTGTGCGCCGACAACAGCAGCGACATCCAGGCCGCCATCGAGCGCCAGGGATTCCGCACCCTGGTCGTCAAGGCAGGCAACAGATCATGAGCGGACTGGCCCGGGCTGCCGTGAGCGAGGATCTGCTGATCCTGGTCGACGAGGCCGATCGCGAGATCGGCACCTTGCCGAAAACCGAATGTCATCTGGGCGGCGGCACACTGCATCGTGCCTTCTCGGTGTTCCTGTTCGATGCCGACGGCAGGGTACTGATACAGGAGCGCGCGGCCGGCAAGATGCTGTGGCCGGGTTACTGGTCCAACAGCTGCTGCAGCCATCCGCGACCCGGAGAAGCCACCGAGGCAGCGGCCAGGCGCCGCGTACGGGAAGAGCTGCAGCTCGATTGCCGCCTCGATTTTCTGTACAAGTTCCGCTATCAGGCTGCCTTCGGCAGCATCGGCTCCGAGCACGAGCTGTGCTACGTCTATGCGGGCTACGCCACCGGCAAGATCAGCACCGACCCACTGGAAATCGCGGCGATACGCTGGCTGACACCCGACGAACTCGGTCGCGAGATTGCCGCCGAGCCGGCGCGCTTCAGTCCGTGGATGAAGCTCGAGTGGCAGCAGATCACCGCCAGCCATCTGGAGCAGATCCTCGATCGTTGCCGGAAGCCGGACACATGGCGAACGTAGTCATCACCGGCAGCACGCGCGGCATTGGCCGCGGTCTGGCCGTTGAATTTCTGAAACGCGGGCACAACGTCGTGGTGTCCAGCCGCAGGCAGGCCGATGTCGACAAGGCCGTCGGCGAACTCGCCGCCACCGGCCCAGCCAAGGTTGCCGGCACCAGCTGCGACGTCACCCGCAAGACCGATGTGCAGGCGCTGTGGGATTTTGCCGTAGCGGCTTTCGGCCGCGTCGACTTCTGGATCAACAACGCCGGGCGCGCCACCTCGCGCTACGAAGTGCATGAACTGCCCGAGGAGATGGTGCACACGCTGGTCGACGGCAACTTCAAGGGCAGCGTGTTCGGCTCGCAGGTGGCGATCAGCGGCTTTCGCCGGCAGGGCTCCGGTGCGCTCTACAACATGCTGGGCGGCAGCTTCGACGGCAAACGCCTGACACCGAACATGGGCGTGTACAGCGCCACCAAGGCAGCCGACTGGCTGCTGACGAAGTACCTGGTGCTGGAGAACAAGAACCCCGCCATCATCATCGGCGCAATCAGTCCCGGCATGCTCATCACCGAGAACTGGTTCGAGGAACAGAAGCAGATCGACCCGGCCGAGTGGCAGAAGATCCGCCCGATACTCAACATCCTCTGCGACTACGTCGAGACCTCCACGCCCTGGCTGGTCGAACAGATGCTCGCCAACCGGCAGAGCGGCCGGCGCATCGCCTGGATGACGACCGGCAAACTACTCGGCCGCTTCCTCAAGGCCCGCCTGCCCGGACCGAAACGCGATCTGTTTGCGCGCTTCGGCCTCTGAGCCGCAGCACACCGTGCCAGCAGCGCTCAGCACCGAAGCCCTGGTGGTCGTGCAGTCAGCGGTGCGCCGCTTCGGCAGCCGTGCGGCACTCTCCGGTGCGAGCCTGAGTGCCTGTCGCGGCGAGATCCTCGTCCTGCTGGGGCCAAACGGGGCCGGCAAGAGCACCCTGCTGCGCGCACTCTGCGGCCGCACCCGGCTGGACAGTGGCAGCATCCGCATCGCCGGCGGCGATCCGGCCGAGCGGGCCGTCCGGCGCCGGATCGGTTTCGTGCCGCAGTCGATCGCGCTCTGGACCCAGCTCAGCGTGCGCCACAACCTCGAACTGTTTGGCCGGCTGGCCGGCCTCAAGCGCGCGCAACTGGCGACGGCCGTGGCCGACACCCTCGACTGGACGGGTCTCGCCGCCCGCGCCAACGACCCGGTTGCCTCCCTGTCCGGCGGCATGCAGCGACGCATCAACATCGCTGCCGGCACCCTGCACCGGCCCGAGCTGCTGCTGCTCGACGAACCGACCGTCGGCCTCGATCCGGTCGCGCGCAGCGAGGTGCACCAGGTACTCGACCGCCTGCGCAGATCCGGCATGAGCCTGATCATGACCACCCACGACCTGGTCGAAGCGGAGGCGCTCGCCGATCGCGTGGCACTGATGTCGGCTGGCGCGATCCGTGCCCAGGACAGTCTTGCGCAACTCATCGGCCGGCTGTTCGGCAGCGACCAGGAAGTCGTGCTGATGCTGGCTGCCGAACCGGCGCCGGCGATCCGCGACGCGCTGCGTGCCGCCCGGTTGTCGCCGACCAACGAGGCCCAGGTCTGGATCGGCCGACTGGGCAGCGGACTTGAACAACTGCCGGAACTGCGCACCCAGCTCATCAGCGCCGGGGCGGATATCGCCGAACTGCGCATCCGGCAACCGGGGCTGCACGGCGTCTACATCGAACTCACCGGACAGGTACCGCAGGAATGACCCTCGCCATGTTCCGGGCTGCCCTGCTCCAGCTGCTGCACGACCGCGGCGCGCTGCTGCTCAGCCTGTTCGTGCCGGCAGTGTTCTTCCTGATTTTCGCCGAGATCTTCGCCACTGCAGCCAGCGACGAAGTGCAGGTGCATGTGGCACTCGTCGACGAAGTGCGCAGCGCCGACTCGATCAGCCTGCTCGCCGCGCTCCAGCGCGAAGCGACCGTAACCATCGTTCCCGGCGTCACCGACCGCGCAACGGCACTCGACCTGGTACGCCGGGGCACCGCCGATGTGGCGCTGATCGTGCGCGCCGATGGCGAGGCGCTGGCGGATGCCGCGGGACTCGCGGCACCGCCGCTGCTGATCCTCGTCGATCCTTCGCGCAGTGTCGCAGCCACCGTACTGAGCGGACAGTTGCAGCGCGCATACTTTTCGGCGCTGCCGGATCTCGCCGTCGGCCGGGTGGCGGAACTGATCGGCACGGAGTTCACCGAGTTCTCGGCCGAGCAGCAGGCAGAGATCGACAGCGGGCTGGCCGGACTGCGCGATTCGGCAGGCGCGGGACAGCGCGGCGGCTGGTCCTTCGAGGAACTGCTGGATCGCGAGAATGTGGTCGGACAGACCGCCGCACTCAATCACATCGCCTACTACGCCGGTGCCGTCGCCTTCATGTTCCTGATGTTTGCCAGCGCACAGAATGCCGTGGGCATCCTCGACGACCAGGCCGCCGGCATCCTCGACCGCATCGCCGCCGGGCCAGGGGGCATCATCGTCGTGCTGAATGGCCGGTTCATGTTCCTGGTCCTGCAGGGCATGGTGCAGAACACCGTGATCTTCTGCGTCGCCTGGCTGCTCTACGGTGTCGATGTGCCGGGGAACTTCGGCGCGTGGCTGCTGATTTCATTCTGTGCGGCAGTGCTTGCCGCCGGGCTCGGCCTGCTGCTCGTCACGGCCTGTCGCACGCGCGCCCAGGCGCAGATCCTGCCCACCGTCGTGATCCTCATCATGTCGGCCATCGGCGGCAGCATGGTGCCGCGCTTCTTCATGCCGGAGTGGCTGCAGACAGTCGGCTGGATCACGCCCAACACCTGGGTACTCGAAGCCTACAGCGGACTGTTCTGGCGTGGCGAGACGCTGCAGGCCCTGCTGCCCGGTTGCGCCGGCCTGTTCCTCACCGGAATGCTGGCGCTGGCGATCAGTTACCTGCTCGCCCGGCGTCTCGTGCAGCGCTGAGGTTTGTTAAATGTCGCTCTACGGCGCAAACATCGCTTGCAGCAGGTTCAGGCAACGACTCACCACTGGCTCAGGCAGCCGGCCGAGACGACGGACCAGCCGGGCACGGTCAATGGCGCGAACCTGGTCGAGCACCACGTGAGCCCGTTTGCCGCGAAAGCGGCAGGCGACACGAAAAGGATAGGGATGGCTGCCCGTGGTGAGCGGCACGACGATCAGCGTACGCAGATGGGCGTTGAGTTCGTCCGGGGAAACCACCAGGCAGGGCCGCATCTTGCGCATCTCGTTGCCAACGGCCGGACCGGTATCGATCAGGTGCACGTCGCCTCGCTCGATAGGTGCTGCGGTCACCACTGCCACTCGGTCTCATCGAAACGCGTGGCTGCTTCCGGATCGAGCAACCGGTCGGCCCCTTCGGCCTGCATGGCCTGAGCCGCCTCCGCCCAGCCGGCCCGGGCATGCGCAGCACTGCGGATCAGCACCGCACCATCGCGCACACTGACCTCGACTTCGTCAGTCAGTTGCGCCTGCTCGATCACCGGCTTTGGCAGGCGCACCCCGCGGGAATTGCCGATGCGCACCAGTTTCGCCTTCATGGTCCGCCTCCTCGTAATCACATCGTAATTACGACGGAGAGCACCAGTCAAGGTCATGGGGCGGTGAACATGCGACATGGCTGACAGCATGCCCGGGTCTGGCTCGGGGGTTCAGCCCGTCAATCGCGTGTGATCGACGAGAAACGTCAGTCCAGCGCCTGCCGTGATTGGGGGACCAGGATTATCCACATCGTCGCCAGCCAGATCGCACCACCCCCTGCCATGACCCAAATCAACCTCCACCCGCAGCGATGAAAGGATCATGCGGCCAGCACCGGAACATCACCGGCGGTCACACAGCATTGCAGGAGACACAGCGACCATGAGCAGCATCGATGGGAAGTGGGATTGCATCAGCCAGACGCCGATGGGCGACCAGCCTTCGGTGATGGAACTCAGGAGCAACGGCAATGTCGTGACCGGCACCAACACCAACATGCTCGGCACCATCGAGATCAGCAATGGCAAGCTGGATGGCAATGTCTTCACCTGGCAGATGGAAATGACCTCGCCGTTTCCGATGAAGATGACGGGCGAAGTCGTGATCGACGGCGACTCGCTGGAAGGCAAGGTTGCGGCGGGCTTCTTCGGCAAGTCCGGGATCGTCGGGAAGCGCCAGTCCTGAAACGCGCGACTCATTTCGGCTGCGGCTGCCGCCACATCGAATCCATTCGCGCCCGGGGTCGGCCTCCTTAATCCCGTCCACTTCATGGCGTACAGCCCCGCAGTTTCCGTTGAGTTCCGCCGGAAACAGCGGAAGACCAGTTCCTGGCACGGCGTCACAATAGCCGCCGGTTTACTGGACGGAGCGGCTGGCCTCGCCTAGGCTGTACAGTCTGTACGGTTTGGGGAGAGCCACCCGATGAGCAAGTTGCAGCACAGGGGGTCTGAAGACGCGCGCCGGGAATTGCCGGCACTGATTGCCGATGCCGAGGGTGGCACGACCACCATCATCAGCCGGCATGGCAAACCGGTGGCGGCTCTGGTACCCCTGTCGGCATGGGAGGCCAGGGGGCGACAGCAGTCCCTCCTGCCGCTGGAAGGGTCGGGCCGCCGGATGTGGGGCCGGGACAGCCGGGTCACTCTCCGCAAGCTGCGTGACGAATGGACCCGCTAGACACCAGCGGCCTGCCGGAGGGTGCCCTGCTGCTGGTGGATTCGGCACCCATCGTCTATTTCCTGGAGCACCACCCTCGGCTGGCAGCACGCTTCAGGCCCCTGTTTGCCGGTCACGCAGCCGGCAGGTTCCGGCTGGCCGTTACCACGACAGCTCTACTGGAGGTCCTGACTGGCCCGCTGCGAGTGGGTGATGAGGCATTGGCGGAGCGCTATCGGGCCATACTTGAGTCGTGGAATGTCGTTGAACTGACGGTGGATATTGCTGCCACTGCCGCGCGGTTGCGCGCATCCCTGGCCCTCAAGCTGCCGGATGCCGTGCAGGCAGCGAGTGCCATTGCCATCAATGCAGATGCACTGGTTACCCACGACCGAGATTTCTCACGTCTTCGAGCGGTACGGGTATTGATGTGAGCGTCACGGCCCCGGTCCTGGCTCGCGCCTGAGTCAACCCGGCCTCCCTCGCCAGGTGCGGTCATGGCACGGTAAGCGATATAGTCACCCGCGAGCGTGATGAAAAAACACAAATTCCTGAGCTACGAGTGGGACGCGATCGCCGGCGTGCTGGCAGCCGTGATCGCCATCATCCTGCACCTGCTGCATATCGTCGACGAAGCGGTGGTGCTGCCGATCCTGCTGGCCTTGCTCGGCCTGCTGTTCATCAACTTCATGCGCCATACGCGCAGCAACGAGCTGACGGCCGAGCGCGTCGAGCAGATCGGCCAGTCGCTCGCACACCTGGAGTCCGGCATCCAGCCTCCGGAAGTGCTGCTCATCGGCCCCCGGCGCCTGCGGACCGCCAACGAGCGCTTCCTTGCCGAGATGCAGGGCGAGACGATCTGGTACAACGTGTGCCTGTCGATGTACGCACCGGCCCTGCTGTTCGATGCGCTGCTGCGGCCGGCGATCGAAAATCCGCAGGTCACCTCGATCCGGTTCGTGCTTGACGAGAGCCAGCGGCAGGCCTGGGAACAGCAGGTCCGGCCGCAGATCGATACCTGCATCAGCCGCGCCAAGGTCGCTGAACCGTGCTGGCAGGCGCTCGAGCGGAATGTTTCCTTCATCCTCGCCGACAGCCGGCACAGCGGGCGTGCCGAGGCGTTGCTGAGCTTCTGGGGCGAACCGTTCATGGCGCAGTCCACCGATCGCAACCTGCCGCGCTACATGTTCCACGTTCAGCCGCACTCGGAACTGCTTCCGCACCTGGTCGAACTGCAGCGCCGTCGCTGACGGGAACAGGCCGGCCTGACTTTCCGTGCAAGTACAGGATTTTCGCCGATTTTGCTCCGTGGCGGCGATGGCTATGATTTCGTCATGATCATTGCCGAGCCTGACACTTGACCAACTCCGGGACCCCATACATCATGGACATACATCAGCAGACGTTGGCCATGGTCAGAACCCAGATTTACCTCACCGAAAGCGAGCAGGCAGCCCTGCGCATGCTGGCCCGTCGCACCGGGCGCAGCCAGAGCGAACTGATCCGCGATGCCGTCGACCGGTTTATCGAGCAGGCACTGCCGGGCGATCGTGCGCGGGCACTGGAAGAGGCAGCGGGTTTGTGGCGCGATGCATCGGGCCGGCCGGCATTCGGCGCGCTGCGCAAGGAAGCCGACCGCATTCCGTCGCGCAGGCGCTGACACCTGATGGCCGGCCCCCTGCTGATCGATACGGATGTCCTGATCGACTACCTGCGCGGGCAGGCCGGCGCCGTTGCCTTTCTGAGGAAGACGAAACGAGCATTGCGCGTGTCGTCCGCCACCGTCGCAGAACTGTACGTCGGCGTGCGCGAAGGCACCGAGGAAGAAGTGCTGGAACGCTTCCTGGGATTGCTGGAAATCGTCGAGATCACATCCGGAATTGCACGACGTGCGGGCCTGTGGCGCAGGGATTTCGGCAAGAGCCATGGCACTGGACTCATGGATGCCCTGATCGCTGCCAGCGCCGAGTCAAGCGGCAGCACACTCGTCACGCTCAACGACAAGCACTACCCCATGCTCGAGTCTGTGCTGGTCCCTTACCGAAAGTAGGGCCGGCGAGGCAGCAGCGGCAATCCCGTACACCAGGATCAGGGCCGCGTGTAGATCGTCCTGCCGTCCTTGATCGTCTCCACCACCTTGATGTCCTTGATGGCCATGGGCTCGACCTTGAGGGGGTTCTGGTCGAGGATCACGAGATCGGCACGTTTGCCCGCCTCGAGCGAGCCCTTGGAGGCCTGCTCCCCATACTGCTCGGCGGCCCAGATCGTCATGGACTTCAGGCCCTCCATGGGCGTGACCCGCTGGTCGGGGCCAATCTCGGCGCCGGCACGCGAGATCCGGTTGACGGCCGACCAGAGCATGAACATCTGGTCGAGCGGCGCGACCACGAAGTCCGTGTGGTTGGTCGGGTGGAGCCCCGCGTCGATCGCGTCGCGCATCGGGCTGATGTACATCGCCTGCTCCCGACCGCGCTGGGCGATGTGCGCCTCGGCGAAATAGTAGGTGTGCAGGGTGTAGAACGACGGTCGCATCCTGTACTGGACGTACTTCGGAATGTGATCCTTCCGCGTGAACTGCGCATGGATGATGGTGACGTTCCGGTCCTTCGTCAGCTCATCGGCAGCCGCGAACTCATGGGCCTTGATCAGCGCGTCGATGGCACCGTCGCCGTTGGCATGGAAAGTCACCGGGACGCCGAGGTCATAGACGGCCTTCAGCCCCTTGTTGATGACCTCCTGCGGGGCGGTCAACTCGCCCCGCCAGTTCTCCTCGCCGCCGGGGCCGCCGGTGAGATAGGGCGTGGTGAAGAAAGCGGTCCTGCCCTGGGGCGAACCGTCGATGGTGATCTTCACGCCCCCGATCTTGAAGCCCTTGTTGTACTTGCCCCAGGTCGCAACGGGCGCCTCTTTCAGGACCTTTTCCAGATCGGTAATGAACGGGAATGCCACCACGTCGATGATGTTGGCGCCGGCCTCGGTGGCGCGCTGCATGGTCTGGAACGGCGCGATGTGCGTGGCCCCTTCGTGGGCCGTCGTCACGCCGGCCTCGGCGTACAGCATCTGGCCGGCCCGGCTCCACTCGATCTCCTGCGCCGGGGTCATCGGCTCCGACTTGCCGAACACGGGCAGGAAGGCGGTTTCCATGATCAGCCCGTAGGGCTCGTTGGTGCCCGGCTTGCGCACGATCACGCCGCCCGGTGGCGTCGCGGTGGCGGCGCTGATGCCGTAGTACTCCTGGGCACGGCTGTTCAGCACACCCCCGTGCATGGAGACATGGTCGACACGCACCGGATTGTCCGGAAAGGCCTTGTCGAGGTCGTCGCGGTTCAAATGACGCCCGCCCGGCATGACGGTTTCGTCGTAGCCGTAGGCCATGATCATCTGGCCCCTGGGAATCCTGCGTTCCGCCGCGAAGGCCTGCAGCGCGGCGATGATGCTGTCGACGTCCTTGCCAGGGCCGGCAGGCGGCGCATACAGCTTCGCCTGGTTGGCCACCAGCAACGAGTTGATGTAGTGACCGTGGGCGTCGATGAATCCCGGCAGCAGGGTCTTGCCGCCAAGATCGACCCTGCGCGTGGCGGCCCCCTTGTGGGCCTTTTCGATATCCGCCCGTGGCCCCACGGCGAGGATCCGGCCATCCTTGACGGCCAGCGCCTCCACACCCGGCTGGGCATCATTGACCGTCACGATGTCGCCACCGGCGTAAATGGTGTCGGCGGCCGTGACGGTTTCGGGGCCGGCTGCCGCCGGCGCGGGGGCCCCGGTTTTGCGGCCGCAGCCGGCCAGCGCGAGTCCCGCAACAACCACCATCGTCGCCGCCTGGAAACTGGTTCGCATGTCGCCCTCCAATCAGAAACGGCCGCTGCAACCCGCTACGACCTGAAGTTTGCCCTGCCCCCTGAGCGCTTCAGAGGCTCTCGTAGGGAACGTCGAATGTGTCCCCATCGTCGATCCGGCCACTCTGCAGGCCGCTATTGAACCAGCGCATGCGCTGTGCCGACGTGCCGTGCGTAAACGCGTGCGGAGTCACCTGGCCCTGGGTGCGGGACTGGATCGCGTCATCGCCAATCTGGTTGGCAGCACGCATTGCTTCCTCGATGTCGCCACGGTCCAGGTAGCGCTGGTTGTGCTTCGCCCAGACACCTGCCAGGTAGTCTGCCTGCAGTTCGAGCCGCACTGAATACTGGTTGAAATCCGGCCGGCCACGCATGGCCGCCACCTGATCCGATATGCCGAGAAGTTTCTGCACGTGGTGCCCGACCTCGTGCGCGATGACGTAGGCCTGCGCAAAGTCACCCGGCGCATCAAACTCCTGCTCAAGCGCGGTATAGAAGCCCAGGTCGATGTAGATTTTCTGATCCGCCGGACAATAGAAGGGGCCCATGCGTGCGTCGCCGATGCCGCAGGCCGTCGGATACTGCCCGCGAAAAACCGTCAGTTCCGGCGGCTTGTACTGCCGTCCGAGTCGCTGAAACTCGTCGGACCAGATGTCCTCGGTGCTGGCGAGCACCACGCTGACGAAGTTGAACTGCGCCTGCTCCTCCGCGGACGGCTGATACTCCACTTCCCTCAGCTGGCCGCCTCCCATGAGCGCCGCCGGATCCAGCAGGCCGAGTTGCCAGCCGAGCAGGCCGAGACCGGCCACCACCAGAAGGCCCTTGATGCCCCATCGCTGCCCGACGAAACGCACCAGAAGGCCGAGCGCCCCGGCCCCCGCAACCATCTTGCGACCGCGGGCATCTTCGACGTTGGTGCTTTGCCTGCGGCCTTTCGTTTCCATTGGGATTGATGTCCTCACGTGGGAGACCATGCCGGGCTGATCTCATCCTAGAACTTCGCTGGTCAGGGCGCAAAAGTACCGGCCTGGATCCAGGCCACCCCTACTCCTCTTCCGGCTTCAGCGCCTTGAAGCTGCGATAGAGCGCCAGGTCGTAGATGATCTTCAGGCCGCCGGCGAGCAGGAACGGCGCGTGCATCGACAGGGCCAGCAGGCCACCGCTGAGCGCGGGCGACAGCGCAGCCCCCAGCGAACGCGCGATCGTCGTTACCCCTGACGCCGCCGAGCGTTCGTCCGGATCGACCACCGCCATGGTGTAGGACTGGCGCGTCGGCACGTCCATCTGCGAGATCGTGAAGCGCACCAGCAACACGGCCAGCGCCGACGGCAGGCTCGGCATGAAGGGCACCAGGCACAGCAGGATGTTCGAGGGCAGGTGCGTGAAGACCATCGTGTTGATCAGGCCAAAGCGCGCTGCCAGCCGGCTCGCCAGCAGCGCGGAAGCACCTGCCAGCAGGTTCGCCACGAAAAACACGCTGCCGAGCACGGCCTCGCTGATGCCGAAGCGCAGATAAAACCAGTAGGCCAGCAGGCTCTGGATCACGAAACCGCCGGCAAAAGCATCGACGGCAAACAGCGCACTGAGCCGCGCGACCACACCGCGCGAACGGTGCAGGCCCAGCCGTCGTTGCGGCACATCCGGCAACTGCTGGAGTTCAACCCGTGCCGAGAGACGCAGGAACAGCAGCACCAGCACACCGCCGAGCAGCGCGTAAGTCGCCAGCACGCCCTGGTAGGCGGCCAGTGCGCTCAAGCCCGCATCCTGCAGACCGAAGGCCAGCCAGCCGCCGGCCAGCGAACCGCATGCCGTCGCCAGCGATCCCGCCAGGTGATACCAGGCAAACAGCCGCGTGCGGTTCTGGCCCGGCACCAGCCCGGTCAGCGCCGCCTGCTCGACAGACAGAAACGGACCGATCTCGTAGCCGCTCGGACTGATCACACCGATGATCGCCGCCAGCGCCAGCAGCAGCGGCTGATCGGTGAGCACGAAGACCGTGCCCGCCAGCACCATCAGCCCGGCACCCAGCAGCAGTGTGCGGCGTCGGCCAAAGCGGTCGGCGATGGTGGTCAGCCAGAGCGTGATCGCCGCATCACCCAACAGCGTGGCCGACAGCAGCAGACCGATGCCCCAGTCGCTGAGTCCGCGCGCGGCGAGATAGAGCGCCAGCACCACCGACACGAAACCATAGGCGAACAACCGGACGATCCGCGCAGCAAACAGCAACCGGACATCGCCGGACAGGATCGGCAGTCCGGCAGTCATTCAGGGTTCCGGAATGGTCCAGAGGTCGCGGGAACGCGGCAGTCGGGTGAGCCAGCGGTCGAACAGCCTGGCGCGCAGCGCCGACCACGCACCGATCACCAGTTCGCCGAGTTTGCGCGGCGTGCTGACCACGACGCGACGATCCCAGGCCTGCGGTCCGCGCTGCAACACCAGCCGGCCGATCGCCCGGTAGATGCCGAGCGCAGCAGACACCGCCCAGGCCGACCTGAATGGCAAGGCCTGCAGGCCGCAATCAGCGGACTGGTAGTAGCGCTCGGCCTGCTCCAGCAGGCGGGCGGTGACGCGGGCAACGGCGGCACGATTGGCCGGCTCCACCAGTGTCGCGGCCGACAGGCCGACCTCGGCAAGCCATGTGGCTGGGAGGTAGCAACGCCCGTTGCCGGCGTCATCGAGTACATCGCGGGCGATGTTGGTCAACTGGAAGGCGATGCCCAGATCTGCAGCACGCTGCAAGGTGGGCACATCGCGTGCGCCCATGATCTGCGCCATCATCACGCCGACTACACCGGCAACCCGATAGCAGTAGAGCAGCGTGTCGTCGAAGCTGCGATAGACGTGGTTGCGGACGTCCATCTCGAATCCGGCCAGCAGCTCCAGCGCATGCCGCTCGGGGATTCCGCACTCCCGGCTCACCCGCTGCAGACCGATGAAGACCGGCTCGCTGAGACTCTCGCCGGCAAAGGCCCGGTGGGTCTCGTTGCGCAGCCTCTCAAGCCTGGCGGCCGGACTGTCTGCCGAGCCCTGCTCTTCGCGCACCGGCTGCGCCCGGCCGGGCTGCATGCCGAGATTCTGCCCGTCGATCTGGTCGTCGCAATGGCGGCACCAGGCATAGAGCATCCAGGCATGGTGGCGCGTATCGGCGTCGAAGAGCTTCGCCGCAAGCGCGAAGCTGCGCGAACCGAGCCGGATCATTTCCCTGCTGTTGGCGACGACTGCGTCCATGTCAGCGCACTCCCAGATCAGCGAGCATCAGTCCTGCCGTCGCTTTCGCCGAGCCCACCACACCGGGAATACCGGCGCCCGGATGCGTGCCGGCACCGACGAAATAGAGGTTGCCGATCCGGTCATCGCGATTGTGCACGCGAAACCAGGCACTCTGCGTGAGCACCGGTTCAAGCGAGAAGGCCGAACCCAGGTGGGCGTTGAGCTCGCTGTGGAAATCCGCCGGCGTGAAGATCCGCGACGTCACCAGGTTCTCGCGCAGGCCGGGCATCAACTGCTTCTCGAGTGCCGCCAGGATCCGGTCACGGTAGACGGGACCCATCGTGCTCCAGTCGATCGCCGCCTTGCCGAGGTTCGGCACCGGCGCCAGCGCATAGAAACCAGCCTGTCCCGGCGGTGCAAGCGAGGGATCGGTGACCGACGGATTGTGCAGGTACAGGGAGAAGTCGTCGGCCAGCACGCCACGCTCGAAGATATCTGCCAGCAATTCACGATAGCGCGGACCGAACAGCACCGTGTGGTGGGCGAGCTGCGGATACTGCCGCTTCAGGCCAAAGTGCACGACAAACAGTGAACTGCTGTAGCGGCCGCGCTTCAGCCGGGCGGCCATGGCACGACCGCGATCGGTACCCGCCAGCAGGCGCGCGTAGGTATGCACCACATCCGCGTTGCTGGCAACGGCATCGGCCATCAGGCTGCTTCCTCCGGACAAGGCCACCCCGGTCACGACACCGTGGCTGACCTGTATCTCTTCGACCGGGCAGTTCAGGCGGATTTCACCGCCCAGGTCCTGGAACAGCCGGGCCAGCGCCGCGACCAGCGCGCCGGTGCCACCGCGCGGAAAGAACACACCCCAGCGGCGCTCCAGCGCATGGATCAGCGCGTAGATCGACGGCACATGAAAGGGATTGCCACCGATCAGCAGCGAATGAAAACTGAAGGCCTGGCGCAGGTGCGGGTCGCGCATGTAATCCGACACCACCGAATGCACCGAGCGGTGGCTCTTGAGGCGGATAAGCTGTGGTGCGACGCGCAGCATGCTCCAGATATCCTGGAAAGGCACGGTGCCCAGTTTCAGGTAGCCCTCACGGAACACCTCTTCGGAAAAATCCAGGAAGCGCCGGTAACCATCGGCATCAGCCGGACTGATGCGTGCGATGGCCGCACTCACCGCATCGACGTCGGCGTTGTATTCGAGGCTGACACCGTCCGGCCAGACCAGGCGATAAAAGGGATCGACCGGCAGCATGTCGACGTAGTCGCCGATGGCGCGCCCGCTCAGCGCAAACAGCTCCTCGATCGCATTGGGGGCCGTCACGACCGTCGGGCCGGCATCGAAGCGAAAGCCATCCTGCTCGTAGACATAGGCGCGACCGCCGGGCCGGTCGCGCTGCTCGAGCAGGATCGTGCGCACGCCGGCCGACTGCAGCCGGATGGCCAGCGCCAGCCCGCCAAAACCGGCACCGATCACTACCACGCGCGGCGGCTGCATCATGCAGCGCCGATCCGGCTGGCCGAAGGCGGCAGGCAACGCAGGGCGCGCAGCACCGGCACCGGCGGCCTGCCGCTGAGGATCTGCCGCGCGTCATTGAGGCTGATCCGGCCCGCATAGAAACGCTCGATCACCGGCTGGGGCAGGCGATAGAAGTGCTGCAACACCCGGTAGCGCTCTGCAGGCGCGGCGGCCAGGAACAGCATGCGGTTCAGCATGCGGAACAGGCGCTGGGCCTGCCAGCGGCGCTGCGCACGGTCACGGATCCACGGACCGACATGTGCACTGGACAGATCAGCAACGCCGGCCAGATCATCGGCGAGCGCGGCAGCCTCCGGCAGCGAGTAGCCGGTGGTGTGATGAAACAGCCCGGCGCGCAGACCCGAACGCGGCAATCCGGCATCGGCCAGCGGCCAGAAGCTGTCGAAATCGGCATCGAGAACGATCGGCAATACACCACGCTCCTCCCGGATAATTTCGCGCGCGCCCCAGCCGCGTGTGGACACATAGCTCTGGATATTAGACCGGAGCGATGCTGCGTCCAGATCCGGCGTATCGCTGTAGTAGGTGTCTTCGACCAGCAGCCGGTCAGGCCCGAAGGGTAGCAGGTAGACGAAGCGATAGCCGTCCTGCTGCGCCACCGTCGCGTCCATGAGCAGCGGACCGGTCAGTCCGTGTGGCGCAATGAGCCGCAGCTCCTGGCCGAGAAATTTCTGGTAGCGGAGCACCAGGCCGGCACTCTCGTTGGCGCCGCGCCCGTCGATCACCAGCCGCGCGCCGAGCGTCTGGCCGTCGGCCAGCTGTACGGTCTGTGGCCCGGTGTGCAGCGCCGGCATTTCGCACCGGATCTCGACGCCCGGCAAAGCCGACACCGCCTGCGCCAGCTTCGTCGAGCTCAGCGTGTAGTAGCGGCCATCGATGCGCCGCTGCCGCTCGGGGAAGCAAACCTCGTAGTGCGACCAGCCGTGGTCGGCAAGCGGCAGCAGCCACTCGCGTTCGGCGGGTCGCAGATCGCTGCCATGAAAAGACCAGGTGTGATTGCCGCCGGGTGCCGGGCCCGCTTCAAGCAGCGTGAGCTTCAGTTCCGGGCGCAGCGCATGCAGCCGCAGGGCAATCAGGCAGTTGGCGAGCCCGCCACCGACCAGCAAGACATCGCTGTCGGATCTGCCGCTCATTGCGCAAGCAGCTTTTCAATGACCGGCGTGATGCTGGCCTCACGCTCGGCGCTGAAGCGGCCGCGCAGGCGGGTCACAAGCGTGCCAGCCTGGTCAAATACCAGCAGGTTCGGTGCCGTCGTATCCAGGCCGTAAGCGCTAGCCCAGCGACGTTCGACATCGATGAGCACCGGCACATTGGCAGGCACCCTTTTCTGCAAGGTTGCGCTCACCCGGGCCATGTCGACCGGTCCTCCGGCCGGCAACTGCGCGATGTTCAGAAAGCGCAGCTGGGGATAGCGCCCTCCCAGCGCCTCGCCCCAGCGCTGGATGGTCGACAGGCGCCGCACATCGACCACGATCGCCACGACGACCGCACCCCGGTGCGCCGCCAGCGAACCGGTATTGCCGAACTGGTCGGGCAACGACGCCTCGATGCCTGCCTCCGCAGCCATGCAGCGCACAGCGCACAACACCAGCAGCAGCGTCCCGGCGACATGGCGCATGGATGGCAGCGGTGCAACGGGCATGGAGGCACAACGCTCTCGGCGCGCCACGGACGGACGCGATCAGCACATTGTACCGGTGCTGCGCTTGCTGATGCGCTCAGCGCAGAATATTCAGTACCGGCAAACCCGGCGGTGGCTCAGAACTGGAAACGCCAGCCGACATAGACTTCTTCGGAATCGGGATCGATGTTGAACTGCAAACCCGGCTGCGGCTCTTCGGGGAGAAATGATTCGCCGACTCGCCGGACGGTCGCCGTGCCCTGCTCCAGCAAGGTCCCCAACAGGTGCCGGATCTCGAGTTCCCGGGTGCTCATCGTCAAGGCTTCGTCCGGAGCACCCGAAGCCGACTGCAGGTTGTCGGCCATCACGGCTCCCGGCTGCACCAGCAGTACCGCCACGAACATCGCGCGCAGAACGTTCATCAGACACCACCCGATACGGAACCGCGGCCCATTGCGATTCCTCACCCGGCAGCAACCTTAGTCGGGTGACGGACAGCGAACGCCGACCGCGTTCACTGTTCAGGCGTACATCGGCACGCAAAAACGGATTCGGTAAAACCACGCCCGCATAAGTCAAACGAGCAATGCAGCAATGAAAAAAGGGAGCTCTCGCTCCCTTTTCTTTCAGCGCACCTGGACCTCGATGGGTCTGGGCTTTTTCGCTTCGGTCTTCGGCATGCGCACGGTCAGCACACCGTCTTTGGCGTCGGCCTGGATCCTCGCCTCATCGACATCCGCCGGCAGACTGAAGCTGCGGGCAAAGCTGCCATAAAAAGACTCGATCCGGTGATGCTTCTCCTTGTCTTCGCGGGTTTCCAGCCGACGCTCACCGCGAATGGTGATCACGCCTTCGTGCACGGAGACATCGATGTCCTTCTTGTCGACCTCGGGCAACTCGGCCTTGATCAGATAGGCCTCCGGCGTTTCCGAGATGTTCGCCACCGGCCGCCATTCAACACTGCTGTCGCCTGCCTCGGCCGCAGGCCGCGCCGAGCGGCCCAGCACCCGGCTGTACTGGTTGAAAAGGTCGTCCAGTTCGCGCAAGGGGCTCCAACTTACCAGCGTCATACTGCATCCTCCTCATGGGTTGTCGCGCAACGTAACGCACGTCGCGCATAGGCCAGATGTAGGGGCAATGCCGGTATTTTCAAGCCCCGCCGGTCAATCCCCCAGCGCGTTGCGCAGTGCGTCGATCAGGTCATCGGCATCTTCCAGGCCGACCGACAAGCGCACGAGGCCATCGGTGATCCCGACCCGCTGCCGCTCGGCTGCTTCCACATCGGCATGGGTCATGGTCACCGGATGGGTGATCAGTGACTCGACGGAACCGAGGTTCTCGGCCAGCGTCCACAGCTTGATGCGATCCATCAGGGCCTTGCCGGCCGCCACACCGCCCTTGACCTCAAACCAGATCATCGCGCCAAAGCCGGAGGCCTGGCGTTTGGCCAGTTCATGTTGCGGGAAGTTTTCCAGGCCCGGGTAGCTGACCTGCGCAACCTTCGGATGGGTAGCAAGAAAGCGTGCGATCGCCATGGCATTGGCAGCCTGCCGGTCCATGCGCACGGACAGCGTCTTGCAACCCTGCAGCGTCAGCCAGGCAACCTGCGGCGACATGATCATGCCGGTGGCGTTCATGATGAAACGCACCGCGCTGCCCTGTGCCTCGTTGCTGACGACGATGGCACCGCCGACCGTGGCGTTGTGACCGTCGAAATACTTGGTGGTGCTGTGCACGACCATGTCCGCACCCAGTTCCAGCGGCCGCTGGTAGTACGGCGTCAGAAAGGTGTTGTCCACCGCATGCGGAATGCCATGTGCACGCGCCAGTGCCGAAACCGCCGCGAGATCGGTGAGCTTGAGCGTGGGATTGGCCGGCGTCTCGGTGAGGATCAGCTTCGTGTTGCTGCGGATCGCCTTGCGCACGCTGTCGGCATCGGAGGTATCGACGAAGGAAAACTCCACGCCGAAACGCGAATAGATCTTCGTGCTCAGGCGATAGGTGCCGCCGTAGACCACATCCGAAACGATCGCGTGATCGCCGGCACTCAGGAAGGCGAGGAACAGGCCATTGATGGCCGCCATGCCGGTACCAAAGCAGATGCAGTCGCTGCCGCCCTCGAGGTCGGTCAGTTTCTGCTCCAGCGCTCGCACGGTCGGATTGGCGGAGCGCGAATAGGAATATCCCTTTGCCAGGTAACGATCCACCGACTCCTGGACGTAGGTCGTGGTCTGGTAGATCGGCGTGAGAATGGCGCCGGTCAACGGATCCGGCACGACGCCGGCATGCACCTGGCGCGTGGTAAATCCGGGCTTGGCCGGTCCGGCGGGACGCTGGTCACTGCTCATGGTCTGGAACTCCTGGCCACCCTGCCCTGCGGCATCCGGGTGCTTCACGTGGCTTTGGGGCCGCATAGTTTATACGGGAAGCCGCTTGCCCGAGGCCCCTGCTTTGGCCGATCATGAATGCTCTGATGCGGAGGGACACATGAGCGACAGTGCCTGGCAAGTCTTCAAGGTCGACGAACTGGCCGCGCGGGTTGCCGGGAACGAGCCCCGATTCCTGGAGTTTCTGCGCGTCCCGACGCTGTCCTGTGCGGTCTACCGGCTGCCCGCCGGGGCACGCGACATGCAGGCCCCGCACCTGGAAGACGAGGTCTATTTCGTGGTCAGCGGCCGGGCCAGGTTACGGGTGGCCGGGCAGGACCACGAAGCCGTGCCGGGCAGCATCCTCTACGTCAAAGCCACCTCCGAGCACTCGTTCTTCGATATCGAGGAAGATTTGACGCTGATCGTGGTCTTCGGGCAAACCAAACCGCTCTGGCAAAGCTAGCCGGGTCGTACCGCGCTGGGGACACTGGCAGGATGCGCGCTCGCGTGCTTCCCGCGATCAGAGAGTTTCCATCGCACCGATATCGGCCTGGGCCTCCGGGTTGCGTGTCACGCCAAGCTGATCGGCTGCAAGTCGCGAGATGGTCGGGCCACGCTCGAGCCACACGATCGTGCGCAGCAACGGGTTCTCGACGAGCGGGCCGGTCGCGAAAAGCGAAGCCCAGGCCTCATCACCCAGCCCTTCCTGCCCCATGCCGGGAATCGCCGCCTGAGCCAGCGCGGCATCGAGCCGATGCCAGAACTCGATGTAAGGATGGTTGTACAACTCACGCGGCCAGGTCTGTGCCGGGCCAAAAAACTGCGTCGCGGCGAGCGTCAGGATCGGATTGCCACCCGTGTCCCGGTAGGGCTGCAGTCCCGGCGTGCCGGTATCGATATCGACGGCTTGCAGGAAGGCCTCGAATTCAGCCTGGAAGGCTGACGCAAAGCCCGTGAGTCCATACTGCTGCTCGACCCTGCCGAGCACGATCGACAGGAAGTTGTCCTGCGCGCCGCTGGACACCTCGTATTCAGCCAGCACATCGTCCAGCCGGTAGCTGCTGGCCGGCACCTGGTCCAGCGCTGTTCCTGACGGCCGGTAGTGCAATGGTACAGCCTCACCGCTGGCCACGCCGACGGACGGAATGACGGGATCAGTCGTGATACCCGTAGCGAGGTCAATCACGTCGGCCAGGGCGATGCCGGTCTGGTCGCCCACCTTCGGGTAGTGCCGCCGGCTCAGGGATTCCCAGCTGCGCTCGCCGACCGGGACCAGGATCTGTCCGAAGTCGAGCTGGCCGAAGCGGTTGTAACCGGCGCTGTGGAAGTGCAGCAGCGAACCGGTGAACAGGTCGTGTGCATAGGTCGCGCCGCCGATCTCGGTGACCGTGTTGCCGGCAACGATGGAGTGGCCGATCGTCATTCTCTCCACCGCATGTGCGTTGCCGACCGTCGCGGCGATACCACCCGCAAGGTTGCGGCGGCCGAGACTGTCGGTCCGTGCACGACCACGCACCGAGTTCTCGACGACCGTGACGCTCTGCAGTTCCATGTAACCGTTCGACATGTACAGGCCAGCGCCACGCCAGTACCCCATGTTGAGCAGGAATGGCGGCAGGCCGGCGGACGGCTCCGCCAGGTTGCGCGCCACCGTCGTGTTGGTGACCCGCAGCGTGTTGGCCTTGCCGATGCCGCCGCCATCCGAATAGATGCCGGCACCGTAGACGAACAGGCCGCGGATGGCGTTGCCGCTCACTGCTGACGAATCGATCGTAGACAGCGTCCGCGTGCTGCCTGCCCCGCCGACCGAATAGATGCCACCGCCAGCCGCACCGGCACCGAGGGCCGAGTTGCCACTCACCACGCAGCGCTGCATGTCGACGATGTCGGCGTAAACCGCACCGCCGAACGCACCCCGATCACGCGACGAGTCGAAATCGCCTTCCACGTGGTTGTCGAACAGGCGGCAATCGCGCAGGCGGGCAACACCCCAGACGGCAACCGCACCACCGCGCGCCAGCGTCCAGGGCTGGTCGCCGGGATTCGCGACCGCGAGCGGTTCCGCCACGCTGTGACCACCGGTGACGCCGACGTTGACCAGGCTCAGATTGCCCTCGACTGCCAGCACCCGGGCCGGTGTACCGCCTGCCCAGGCCAGCGTGATGCCCGCCGGGAGATCTGCGGCGTCAATGGTCACGTTTTTGCGTGCGACGAGTGCGGATCGCCCGTAGTCCCGATCGAACCAGCCGACCAGGTAGGACACAGGTCCGCCCGGTTCATCACGCATGCCCATCACTTCGCCCTTGAGGCGGGTATGTTCATCGGCCACGATCGACAAGGCGATCGTGCCGCCGTCGAGACTGGGGTCGAAACGGATCACTTGCCCGGAAGCCGCCGCTGCGAGAGCAGAGCGCAGCGTCACCGTGCCTGACGGAGGGTCGGAATCGTCGAAAAGGCTGTTGACGACGACGGTGCTGTCAAACGTCGAGGACGAGCCACCGCCACCGCAGGCGGCGAGCAGCGCAAGGCTCACGAAGACAACAAACCGGAAGAGGATTCGCACAACCCTAACCAAGCCAAATAAGCCAACTAAGCCAAATAAGCCAAACCCGGCACTAGAAGGCCGAGTCGGGGAACGCCACCAGCGCATCGGCGCCCGCTTCGATCGCACGCAGATACGCTGTCGCCAGCGGCGAGAACTGTCCGGCATAAAAGTCCGCTGTGATCAGTTTTGCCGCCAGGAACTCCCGCTCGGCCTCGCTCGCCGCTGCGCTGGCAGCCAGCTTTTCGCTGGCTATGACTGCCGCGCGTGCCAGCTGCCAGCCACCCGTGACGGTGCCGAGCAGCATCAGCATGCTGTTTGCGACCGCGCCCGGCACCGCCGGATGCTGCGCGTAATTCGCGGCCAGCCAGCGACCTGCAGCCTCGACGCTGGCACAGCCCTCGGCATGCGCCTTGCGCACCGCGGCCAGCGCCGGGTGGCGGGCGAGATCAGCGTCGGTCGCCTGCATATCAGCCAGCAGAGCCACCAGCGAAGCCCCGCCGTCGCGCAGGATCTTGCGCGCAACCAGATCGTTGGCCTGGATGCCGGTGGTGCCCTCGTAGATCGTCGTTATGCGCGCATCGCGCAGATACTGTGCGGCACCAGTTTCTTCCGCATAACCCATGCCGCCGTGTATCTGCACGCCCAGCGAGGTCAGCAGCTGGCCGATCTCGGTACACCAGCCCTTGACCACCGGCGTCATCAGTTCGACCCGCGCCTGGTGATGCGCGCGCGTCGCCGCATCGACATGCCGCATGCTGATATCGAGATCGGCTGCGGTGACATAGGCGATGCTGCGCATCGCCTCTATATATGACTTCATTGTCAGCAGCATGCGCCGCACATCGGCGTGCTGGATGATGGCGGCACGTCCCTGCTGCCCGGGCACCTTGCCCTGCACGCGCTCGCGCGCATAGCTGCGCGCCTTCTGGTACGCACGCTCGGCCACCGCCACGCCTTCGAGGCCGACACCGAGGCGCGCGTGATTCATCATGGTAAACATCGCGGCAAGACCGTTGTTCAGCTCGCCGACCAGGTAGCCGACGGCATTCTCGAAAGCCATCACGCAGGTCGGGCTGCCATGGATGCCGAGCTTGTGCTCCACCGACACCGGCCGCACGCCATTGCGCTCGCCGGGCGTGCCATCGGCCTTCAGCAGGAATTTCGGTGCCAGAAACAGCGAAATGCCGCGCACGCCCGGCGGCGCGTCCGGCAACCGGGCGAGCACCAGGTGCACGACGTTCTCCGTCATGTCGTGATCGCCCCAGGTGATGAAGATCTTCTGCCCGGTGATCCGGTAGTGATCGCCTTCAGGCACCGCCTGGGTGCGCAGGGCGGCGAGATCGGAGCCGGCCTGCGGCTCGGTCAGGTTCATGGTGCCGGTCCACTCGCCCGCCACCATCTTCGGCAGATAGGCCTTGCGCAGCCCTTCCGAGGCATGGGCTTCGATCGCCCGGGCGGCGCCTTCGGTGAGCAGCGGACACAGCGACCAGGCGAGGTTCGCCGAACACCACATTTCCTCGACTGCCACACCGAGCAGGAAGGGCAAGCCCTGGCCGCCGTACTCGGCAGGCGCGGTAACGCCCGCCCAGCCACCGGACTGATACTCGCGATAGGCCGCCTTGAATTCGCCTGGAACAATGACGCCACCATGCTCGACCCGGCTGCCCTGCCGGTCACCGATCACATTGGTGGGGGCAATCACGCCACCGGCCAGCTCGGCGGCCTGTTCCAGGATGGCTTCCGCCAGATCCGGCGTGGCTTCCTCGCCGCCCGGCAAGGCCGCGACCCGATCGAGGCCGGCGAGTTCGCGGATCACAAACAGCATTTCGCGGACGGGACCGTGATATTCAGGCATCGTCATCTGGCTCTATCTGGTGCGTCCTGGCGGCGGCGATGGCGGCCCTCAGGCGCGTTGACGGGATTCCCGGCGGCGATCTGTTTCCAGCAATAATTTCTTGCGCAAACGGATACTTGCCGGCGTTACTTCGACGAGTTCATCGTCATCGATGAACTCCAGTGCCTGCTCCAGGGAGAAGCGTATCGGCGGCGTCAGCAACAGGTCTTCATCCGTGCCGGCGGCGCGGATATTGGTCAGCTGCTTGGCCTTGGTCGGATTGATGACCAGGTCGCTGCCCCGGCTGTGTATGCCGCAGATCATGCCTTCGTACACCGGCTCGCCATGGCCGATGAACAAACGACCGCGCTCCTGCAGGTTGAACAGCGCATAAGCCAGCGCCTTGCCGGCCACCATGGAAATCAGCACGCCATTGTTGCGCTGGCCGATCGAGGCCGGAATGCGGCGATCGTATTTTTCGAACACGTGATAAATCAGCCCGGTGCCCGAGGTGCAGGTCAGATACTCGGTACGGAAGCCGATCAGGCCACGCGCCGGCATCCGGTACTCCAGACGCAGACGACCCGTGCCATCCGGGGTCATGGTCAGCAGCTCGCCCTTGCGCTCGGCGAGGCGGCTCATCACGGCACCCTGGAACTGCTCTTCGAAATCGACCGTGAGCTGCTCCCAGGGTTCGCAGACGACGCCGTCGATCTCCTGCTCGATCACCTCGGGCCGGGAAACTGCCAGCTCATAGCCTTCGCGACGCATGTTCTCGATGAGGATCGACAGGTGCAGTTCACCGCGGCCGGAAACCTTGAACTTGTCTGGATCCTCGGTCGGCTCCACGCGCAAGGCCACGTTGTGCTTCAGTTCGCGTTCAAGGCGTTCCTTGATGTGCCGGCTGGTCAGGAACTTGCCTTCCTTGCCGGCAAACGGCGACTTGTTCACGCAGAAAGTCATGCTGATGGTCGGCTCATCCACCTTGAGCGGCGGCAGGCCCTCGGGTACTTCGCGGTCGCAGACGGTGTCGGAGATGAAGAGTTCCTCGATGCCGCTGAACACCACGATATCGCCGGCGCTGGCCGACTCGACCTTGTAACGGTTGAGACCGAGGAAGCCGTACAGCTCGCCCAGCCGCCCGCTGCGCACCTTGCCGTTCGCACCGACGATGCTCACGGTGGATCCGGCCACGGCCCTGCCGCGCGTGATGCGGCCGATGCCGAGCATGCCCACATAGGAGTCGTAATCGAGACTGGAAACCTGCAGCTGCAGCGGACCGTTGGGATCCACTTTCGGTGGTGCCACGTGCTTGACGATGGCCTCGAAGAGCGGCGTCATGTCGCCGGAACGCACGCTGGACTCGAGCCCGGCGTAGCCGTTCAGCGCCGAGGCGTAGATGACCGGGAAATCGAGCTGGGCATTGGTCGCACCCAGCCGGTCAAACAGCTCGAAGGTTGCATCCAGCGCCCAACCCGGGCGGGCACCATCACGGTCGATCTTGTTGATCACGACGATCGGCGTGAAACCGAAGGCAAAGGCCTTCTGGGTCACGAAGCGGGTCTGCGGCATCGGACCGTCGACGGCATCGACCAGCAACAGCACGCAATCCGCCATCGACAGCACGCGCTCGACCTCACCACCGAAGTCGGCATGTCCGGGCGTGTCGATGATGTTGATGAAGTAGTCACCCCAGGTGATCGCGGTATTCTTGGCCAGGATGGTGATGCCGCGCTCCTTCTCGAGGTCATTCGAGTCCATGGCCCGCTCGGGCAGCTGGAAGCGCACATCAAGGGTGCCGGACTGGCGCAGCAGCTTGTCGACCAGCGTGGTTTTGCCATGGTCGACGTGCGCGATGATGGCGATATTGCGCAGCTTGTCGGTCGGTTTGGTGACAGAGTTGTTCATCGGGGGTGCCGGGGATACGAAAGGTCGCGAATTATAGGGGAGAAATCCGGGTCAGACTGCGTTTTCATGGCCCGGGGCGCACTTATGTGATCTCCGCGGGCGCAGTACAGTAGGGTCAGCCGTAGAGTATCGGTGCCGGATCGGGAGGGACCGGATGGGTTCAGGCCAGGCCAATCACCAGGATCAGCGCCCGTCGCAGCACGCCGTCTTGTCGGCCTGCAGCGCTGGCTGCCTGTGCTGCCCTGCTCTTCCTGGCCGGGTGTGCCGCACCCCCGCAGGCGCCGGATCCGGCGGCCCGGACCCCGGTCCCGGCCAGCCCGCTGCCCCCTCCACTGCTCGACCCCCTGCGCACACAGGTCATATTCACGGCCATGCAGATGGTCGGCGTGCCCTATCTCTGGGGCGGCAGCACACCCGCCGGCTTCGACTGCAGCGGCCTGGTGCAATACGCCTATTCGAATGCGGGCCTGCAGGTACCGCGTACCGCGGCCGCGCAGTTTGCCGCAGCGACGCCCCTCACGCTGGAGGATGCAGTTGCCGGCGACCTGCTGTTTTTCGACGATCACAGTCGCACCTCGCACGTCGCCATCTATCTGGGTGAAGGGCGTTTCGTGCATGCCCCGAATGGCGGCAACCAGGTGTCGCTCGATGACTTGAGCACCTCGTACTGGCGCACGCACTTCAGCGGCGCCGGACGCATCATCCAGTCGGACGAGTTCAGATCGTGCCCAGATACCACTCGTAGTCGAGATTGCTGACCTGCGCGTGGAAGGCCTCCGCCTCATGCCTGCGCGCGAGGCTGAACACGCGGCAAAACTCCGCGCCCAGATAGCCTGGCAGCAGCCGGCCGGCATCGAAGGCATCCAGCGCAGTCTCCCAGCGCGGTGACAGGCTGATCGCTTCCTTCATCACCTCGCCCTCGGCAATCATGCGCGGGGGCTCGATCTGCTGCGTGAGCCCGGCATGCACGCCGGAAAGAATTGCGGCCATCGCGAGATAGGGATTGCAGTCGGCACCCGCCACCCGATGCTCGATGCGCAGGTTGCGGTCATCCGACATGGGGATGCGCACAGCGACGTGGCGATGATTCACGCCCCAGTTCGGAGCGATCGGTGCAAAACAGCCCGGCCGGATCCGGCGGTAGGAGTTTGCGTTGGGTGCAAAGATGGCCAGCGATTCGGGCATTGCTGCGAGCAGGCCACCGACAGCATGGCGGAGAGTGTGCCCGTATCCGCCCGCCGCCTGCCCTGGCGACGGCTGGGCAAACACGTTGCGGCCATCCCGATCGACGAGGCTGAGATGCACGTGCATGCCGGAACCGTCGATCTCGGCAAAGGGCTTGGCCATGAAGGTCGCCGCGAGGGCGTGTTTCCGGGCCACGCCGCGGATCAGTCGACGCAGCAGTATGGCGTGATCACAGGCGGCGACCGCATCGGCAACGTGGTGGAGGTTGACCTCGAACTGGCCGGCACCGTACTCCGAGACGATGCTGCCGGCCGGAATACGCTGCGCTTCGCAGGCCGCGGTGATTTCAGCGAATAGCGGATCGAGGTCGTGCAGATCCTCGAGACTGTAGACGCGTGGCCCGGACTGCCGGCGCTGCGTGCCGGGGACGCGGCCCCGCCTGGCGCGCGGCACCTCGCCGGAGGTGTCATCCAGCAGGTAGAACTCGAACTCGACGGCGACGACAGGGGTCAGGCCGAGTTCGGCAAACCGGCTTACGACCCCGGCCAGCACGTGCCGGCAATCGGCGAAAAACGGCCGGCCATCCCGGTGCTCCAGCGCAACCAGGCACTGACCGGGGTGAGTCGCGGCCCACGGCACCGGTACCAGTGAGCCCGGCACCGGCCGGCAGACATGATCAGGATCACCATCGTCCGAGCCATAGCTGAGCCCGTCGATGAGCGCACCGCGACTGTCGAGCAGGATGCCGGTGGCCGGAAAGGTGATGCCATCACGCCAGAGTGACTGCAGTTCACGGCGGCCGATGCGCTTGCCGCGCAGAATGCCGTTGAGGTCCGGCAGCAACAGTTCGACCGCCCGGGCATCCGGCCAGGCGGCAAGAAAGTTGCGGGCCTCGTCGACGGGTCTGTCGTTCATGGCGGTGATCCTGTTTATGGCCGGATTCTGACCAATCCCGGCAGCCACGTCGATCCTGCTACCATTTCCTCACGCGGACAAAGAGCATGACATGAACAATCCGGCACCTTCGTACATTCTGACGGTAGTCTGCCCCGACAAGGTCGGCATCGTGGCCGCAGTCGCCGGCTACCTGACCTCGCGGAACTGGTTCATCGAAGAATCCTCGCACTTCGGCGACCGCGACACCGGCACCTTCTTCATGCGCACCCGCTTCACGGTCGCCGAGGAGGGCTTCTCCCGGACCAGCTTTGCCAGCGGCTTCGAGGATATCGCCCGGAAGTTCACCATCGAATGGCAGGTACACGACACCGCTGTCCTGCCGCGCGTGCTGATCATGGTGTCGCGCTACGACCACTGCCTCAACGACCTGCTGTATCGCTACCGCACCGGGGCACTGAAGATGGCGATTCCCGCGATCATCTCCAACCACATGGACCTGGCCGGGCTGGCCAGCTGGCACAAGGTGCCCTACTTCCACCTACCGGTGTCCGCGGCAACCCGGCAGGACGCCGAGGCACGACTGATGGATATCGCTGGCGACACGCAGGCCGAACTGATCGTGCTGGCCCGCTACATGCAGATCCTGTCGCCATCGATGTGCACGCAGTACGCGGGACGCATCATCAACATCCACCACTCCTTCCTGCCCGGCTTCAAGGGCGCCAAGCCCTACCACGAGGCACACCGGCGCGGCGTCAAGCTGATCGGCGCCACGGCGCACTATGTGACGGCAGACCTCGATGAAGGGCCGATCATTGAACAGACGGTCGAGCGGGCCGACCACACCATGTCACCGGATGATCTCGCCGCGATCGGCCGCGACGTGGAATCAATCACCCTGGCACGGGCGGTCAAACTGCATATCGAGCATCGCGTCTTCGTCAACGGCAGCAAGACGGTGGTACTGCGCTGAGCCTTCAGGCGCTCTTGCGTGCCTGCACCACCGGACGCAACAGCACAGCCAGTTCGCGCAGCGTTTTTTCGGTACTCGTCCAGTCGATGCAGCCATCCGTCACCGACACCCCGTAGCGGAGCTTGCTGCGGTCCGCGGGGATATCCTGGTTGCCCGCCTCGAGATTGCTTTCCAGCATGAGGCCGATGATCGACCTGTTGCCGTTGACCACCTGTTCGATGCAGTCACGGGCCACGAGAGGCTGCAGCGACGGATCCTTGTTGGAATTGCCATGGCTGCAATCGATCACGATGCGATCCGGCAGCCCCGCCTTCTGCAGGGCCTGCTCGCACAGCGCGACGCTGACTGAATCGTAGTTGGTGCGGCCGGCACCGCCGCGCAATACCACATGACCGTAGTTGTTGCCGCGCGTCTGCATGACGGCCGAGCGGCCGTCCTCGTTGATGCCGAGAAAATGATGCGGCTGGCGCGCCGACTTGAGCGCATTGATCGCGACCACCAGCGAACCATCGGTGCCGTTCTTGAAACCCACCGGCGTGGAGAGACCGCTGGCCATTTCACGATGGGTCTGCGATTCGGTGGTGCGCGCACCGATGGCATTCCAGGTGATCAGGTCGCCGAGGTACTGCGGCATGATCGGGTCCAGCGCCTCGGTGGCCGTGGGCAGGCCGAGTTCCGCCAGATCGAGCAGCAGCCTGCGTGCGATGCCGATGCCCTTCTCGATGTGAAAGGAATCGTCCATGTCCGGGTCGTTGATCAGGCCCTTCCAGCCCACCGTGGTGCGCGGCTTCTCGAAATAGACGCGCATGACCAGCACCAGCGTGTCGCTGAGCGCATCGGCCAGCGGCTTGAGCCGCCGCGCATACTCCATCGCCGCCGGAACGTCGTGAACCGAGCAGGGCCCGACCACCACGAACAGCCGCGGATCGCGGGCATCGATGATGTTCTGCAGGACCCGCCGGTTGCGCAGCACAAAACCCTCGAGCGCCGGGGTCAGCGGATACTGCGCCTTGACCTCTGCGGGGGTGGGCAGAACGGTACGGGCGACGACGTTGACGTTGTAAATCTGGCTTTCCATGCGCGAAGCATAGTGTGCTGGCCACGTAACGGGCAACCCGGCCGGCGGCTTGACGAATGCTGATGGCCACCGAATCCGCCCTGTAGAATGCCGGGTCTGTCTACAGGTCCGGAGTACACCCATGGCTAACGTATCCACCATCAAGCCCTTCGCCAAGGGCGACATCCTCGTCGGCGTCACCCTTCTCAACCGCGCCGACGACGACCATGCCGGCGATGGCCGGATCATCCAGTACGACAGCGATCTCAACGAAAAAGGCGTGCTGTGGACCAGCGGGACCAGCCACCTGATCGCCGGCCTGCGCTTCGGACCGGACAAGACCCTGTGGGCCTTCGACTGCAACGCGCATGCTGTCCTGCGCTATGGGCCGGACGGCAAGGAACTGCCGCGGATCAAATTCGCCGACCGCTCCTTTTCCAACATCAATTTCACGGCGGACGGCAATGTGCTGTTCGGCGAGCACCTGGTCGGCAACACCATCAAGCTGCCGCCGGAACGCCCGCTTGGCACCACGCTGGCGAAGATGCCGGGCAGCGATCGCTTCGGTGACGGCCACGTCTTCAAGTTCACGCCGGATGGCAAGTTGCTCAAGGAGTATGCGACCGAGACACACGGCGGCATGGCCGGCTTTCTCGGCGCCACCACCGCGAGCCTTGCGCCGGACAACCGGACGCTGGTGTATTGCTCGGAAACCGGCACGCGCGTGTTCCAGTACGACATCGTCGCCGACAAACAGCTGCCCGACCTGATCACCCTGCAGCCCGGCGCCGGCGAGATGGCCCTGCTGGCGCAGCATCTGCCGGACGGCACGCTGCTGTACCTGAAGGCCAACTTCAAGACCGGCTTCAAGCTCGATCACCTGCAGGCGAACGGGGAACTCATCAAGAGCTGGGATCTGCCGGGACCAGGCTGGGCGACCGTCATCCCGCTGCAGGAACCCGGCATACTGCTGCTCGGCAATTTCTTCACCGGCACGGTGGCCAAGTTCGACATGCAGACGGGCGCCCTCGGCGCAAAGGCCGAAACCGGCGTCAAGCGCTCACTCGCCGGTCTCGCTCAATATCCCGGCTGAAACGGCTGTAGGAGCGCCTTCAGGCGCGATCTGGTTTTCAAACCGTGATCGCGGCTGAAGCCGCTCCTACGCCGCTCCTACCAGGGCAGGACGCTGCCGTCGAAGGTCCAGAAGGTTCCGCTGTTTTCGAGGCTGAGCTGATCGGTGATGCGGATCAGGTCGCTGCCGGCCGTTTCCACCGGGCGCAGCATCTTCTTCGGCAGCATGCTCATCATGTCCGTGTCCACCGGACCCGGATCGATCAGGGCCACGGCAACACCCTTGCTCTTCAGCTGGATCGCCAGGTTGCGCATTTCCATGTTCAGCGCCGCCTTGCTGGGCCGGTAGAAGTACAGCATGCCGTTGTTCATGCTGCCGATCGAACCCTGGCTGCTGGACACGTTGCTGATCTTCTTCTGCTGGCTGGCAAGTATGTGGGGCAGAAAGGCCTCCGCCATCTTCAAGGGCCCGATGACATTGGTACGCAGTACCAGCTCGTAAACCGGCCAGTCCATCTTTTTGGCGAACAGCTGGTTGTTGCCGCCACCGGTAATCCCGGCATTGTTGAACAGCACATCGACAGGCTGCCCCTGATACTTCGCGGCCAGCGCATCGATCGCGGCAAGATCGGTGACATCCAGCGTCTCGATGTTCACCCGGCCCTCACTCTTTGCGGCAAGCGCGCCGAGTTCAGTCGCTTCGGCCGGCTTGCGCGCCGTGGCAATCACCTTCCAGCCCCGGGCGGCATACTGCCGCGTCAGTTCCAGGCCGATACCCCGGTTGGCACCGGTAACCAGCACCGTCGGCACGTAGTCGTCGGCACGCGCCAGCGTGCCTGCGAACAGGGTTAGAGTGGCGAACAGCGCGAGGCTGCGGCTGAATATCCGGATCATCATTGCTCTCCTGAGAAAGTTCCGGCAGCTACCAGGGCAGGATCTGTCCCTTTGTATCCAGGAACTGCCCGGTCATGGACAGGTCGAAACGGTCGATCTCGCGCACCATGTCGGTCACCGCATCGGCAACCGGGCGCAGCATCTTCTTTGGCAGGCCTTTCATGAAGTCGGTGTCGGTCGCACCCGGCGTCACCAGTCCGACGATGATGCCGCGACTTTTCAGCTGGAAAGCCAGATTGACCATCAGCATGTTCAGCGCCGACTTGCTGGACCGGTACCAGTAGAGACGCGCTGCATCGACACTGCCGATGGACCCCTGGCTGCTGGACACGGTCATCATCTTGCGCAGGCGACTGGCCTCGACGTGTTTTACGAAGGCCTCGCAGACCTTCATCGGGCCGATCGCGTTGACCGCCATCACCTCGTTGAAGGTCGCATAGTTCAGCCGGCCGAACAGCTGGTTTTCCATGCCGCCGCCGATGCCGGCATTGTTCAGCAGGATATCGATCGGCTGTGTTGCATAACGGGCTGCGAGCGCGTCGATGCCGGCGTGATCCAGCACATCCAGCGGCTCAACCACGAGATTGGCATGCTTTTTCGCCAGCGCCTGCAGCGCCTCGGCCCTGCCCGGATCACGGCAGGTGGCGAGCACCCGCCAGTCGCGCGCTGCATAACGCTGCGCAAATTCCAGGCCGATGCCGCGGCTGGCACCGGTGATCAGCACTGTGGTCTGCTGATCGGCCGGCGTCGGTGTCGGCAGCGGCTCGCCTTCAGCCGCTGCCGCAATCCGGCCAGCGAGAGTACCCATGGTCGCCAGAGCCGCAGTGCTGCGGATCAGTTCGCGCCGATCCATCCCGCTCAGACCACGGCCTTGATGTCGTCGCGCTGCTCGGCATATCTGGCCGGATCGACCAGCGGAATCGCGTCGAGCACCCAGCCCTTCTGGCGACGACGCGCCGGGCTGGGGATCGCATAGGCGGCCCGCTCGCCACTCGCGGCAACAGCCAGCATGTCGATTTTCCAGCCTTTGGCCGCCCATTCCTTCTGCTTGGCCCGGTAGTCGAGGATGCACTGGTCAGAGGGGACCATGTACTCCTTGTTGTTCTTTTCCGGCGTAACCATCGGGTGCAGGGCTTCGATGATCTTCACGTCCTGGTTGGCCACGTACATGTTGCGCTCCATGACGTAGGCATCGGTCTTCTCTTCCAGCGAGAAATTGCGCGCACAGACCAGGTACAGATGCGTGTTCTTCTCGTCGATCGGGCGCTCGTAAAGGTACTGGTGGATGAAGAAGTTCGGGCCCGGGTGAATGTAGGTCCAGACGTGATTGGTACCGTGATACCCGGTGCCGGCCTCCAGAGAACCCTCGCCGGCGCGATATTTCTTCAGGTCGCCCTGCAGGGGCGGCGCCTGGAAGGTGTGCCAGAAACCGCGGCCCCACGGCGCATTTTCTTCCACGCGCATGTCACCGATCTTGTATTCCTCTTCGCGCTCGCCGCTGAAGCCGTGGGTATCGTGCACATACTCGTTGTGGGCGGGATCGATGCCGTTCTCTATCGACCGCTCGTAGTAGCCATTGAGATGGAAGTCCTGCACGGTGGTGCGCCAGCCCTCCTGTCCCCATTCCTTGACCGCGAGGATCGGCGGCCGTTCAGCCTCGGGGAGATCACCGAGGAACGCGAATACCAGCCCGTAGCGCTCGTCGACCGGATACGCATCGATGCGCGTGCGCCCGGGGATGCTGGCTTTGGAGCCCAGCGACGGAATCTTCTGGCACTCGCCCTCGCCGTTGAACTGCCAGCCGTGATACGGACACTGGATGCAGTCACCCTTGATCTTGCCATTGGCCAGCGAGCCGCCGCGGTGTGTGCAGGTATTGGCCAGACAACGGGCCTGACCCTGAGAATCGCGGAAGACCACGAAATCCTGGCCGAGCGCCCGCACCTTCCGCGGCTGGTCGGTGAGTTCTGCGGTGGTCGCCATGGGGTACCAGAAATTGATGTACATACAAAGACTTCCTCGAACTGGATGGTTAGCGTCTGCCGGGTCGGCGCGGCAAGCCACACCTTGGTGCCCGGAATATATGCGCTTCGCTGGTCGCGGCCAAGCGGATTAGCTGTCAGCGACTATTTGCGGTCCTTGCAACGATGCCGAGCAGAATGCCGATGCAGGGCAACAGGATCAGCGCTGCCGTGTAAAGCGGGATGTTCACGCCGAGGGCATCGAAAAGCAGGCCGGTCAGCGGCGGCCCCAACGCACGGCCGGCCCAACTCCCGGAGTTGTAGGTACCGAGCACGAGCCCCCGCTCGGACTCTCCCGCCTGCTGGGAAACCAGGCTGGTGACAGTCGTCATGTACAGGGCACTGCCGGCCGTTGTAAACGTGATACCGAAGACCATCATCTGCCAGGCCGGTGCCTGGGTCATGATCAGCAGGCCGAAGATATAACAAAGCAACCCGGCGATCAGCAGCCGGCCTTCCCCGAAGATCGGCACCAGTCGGCCGACCAGCACGCCCTGAATGATGGCAACGATGGCCCCAAGATAGGTGAAGCTCAGGCCGATCTGGCGCGGCCCCCAGTCGAAGCGGGCGCCGGCCCAGAAGGGGAAGATGGATTCGAAAAGCGCCATGGCCAGATAAACCATGAAGCCGACGAGCACGATTCTGGCCAGCAGCGGCCGGGCCATGACCATGCGCAGGGCTGCCAGGCCACCCGGTCCTTTTGCTGCCCCCGCCTTGGCGCGTTTTTCCGGCGGCAGGCTTTCCTTGAGGAAAAAAATCGCACCGACCAGCATGACGGCACTGACGAATACCGCCGCAAGTCCGGGCCACAACAGGGTCGCACTGGCAGCGTCCCTGCCACCGAGCAGGCCACCGAGCATCGGTCCGACGATGAATCCCATGCTCAGCGAACCGCCCACGTAACCCATCGACTTCGCACGCTGCTCGGGCGGCGTCAGATCGGAAACATAGGCCATGGCCAATGCGAGACTGCCACCCATCAGGCCGGTGAGCAGCCGCCCGAGACCGAGCAGCCACAGATTCGATGCGAAGGCGAGAATGAGATAGCTGACCAGCCCGCCGGCAATGCTGATCACCAGCAGTGGCTTGCGCCCATAGCGGTCGGAAAGGCGCCCCCAGACGGGCGTAGACAGCACCTGGCCTACGGCGTAGAGGCCGAGGATCGTGGTTGCCACTGCCGATGAGGCGCCGAGCTTCGTCGCCACGAAAGGAAAACCGGGCAGGATCAGACCGAAGCCCATCCCGGAAAGAAGGATGGTCAGAAACAGTATCGGCATGGGGATCCCTGGCGACCTGAAAGACTTTTCCCGCAGGAGCGCCTTCTGTGTGGGAGCGCCTTCAGGCGCGATTCCCGTACGCAGGCGCGGCTTCAGCTCCTGCGTACGGGTTTGGGATCGCGGCTGAAGCCGCTCCTACCGCCGCCGCTTCTTGCCGACGTGGCCACCAACCGGCTTGTCATGCAGCAGGCGCACCTGCGTGTCGTTCTGGTAGTCCGGGTTCTCGAAGTCGGGCGGACCATGCGGATGGTTGTGGCCATCCGAGTTCACCCACTGGTACAGCGCCGGACGCTTGCGATAGAGATTGGCCGCAGCACGCAGCTTGTTCTCGTCCGGATTCGTCCACGGGTTGAAGTGGAAATAGTTGAACAGCACCGAATCGGTACGGCCAAAGGCAATGGTGCCGTACTTGCAACGGAAGGAGCCGTGGTTGATGTACGGCGGCCGCCAGAAGTAGCCACCGGTCGGCAGTTCACCGAACTGCATCATCCAGGAGCTGCCCCAGATGTGATACGACTCTTCGGCACTGTCGTGATAGCTGATGTTGTCCTGGGCAAACTGCGGGGTCATGCAGTAGAGGAAGCTCAGCGCCTCGGTCATCACGTCATAGTGCAGCACCTTGATCAGGCAGCCTGAAGCCACCGACGGGTTGACGAGATTGCCGGGCGCCCAGGGGCGATCCTCATAGCTGTTCACCGAGGAAAACGCATCGGTGAGCGCCAGACGATGATGCTGGTCGGTCTCCGCGAAGCTCGGCTCGCTGTCGTTGAACATCAACAGCACTTCGGCGCCCTGCGGCACCTCGATGGCGCCGATGGCCATGCCGGCCGGAATGAAAGCGTAGTGGCCCTCGATCCAGACCTGCTTGCCAACCTTGATCTGGCCGTTCAGGACGAAGATTTCTGCATCCGAGTAACTGAGGCCGGGCTTGCGCCTGAAGCCGCCATCGAAGCGGACTTTCAGCGTGCAGGCACCGGTGTCCTTGTCCAGGGACAGGACCTTGTAGTGACTGCCCTTGAAGCCGGTCAGGTCGAATTTCTTGAAGGGATGATCGAGCTCGACGTACGGCTCTATATGCGGTCGTGCCACGGGGATTACTCCTTAAAAAACTACCTGGTGCTTGCCTTTCGGCTTCTTGGCGATCTCGCTCGGTTTGACGATGCGTTTCATGTCGCCGCTGACGTTGAAGCCCCGGGTCTGGATGATCTGCAGGAACTGTTCAACCCACTTTTCACGCTGGGGTCCGAGTTCGTCCTGTTCCTTGACGATCGCTGCGTAGCGCTTTTTCTGCTCCGCAAGGTTTTCCCTGATCCACTGCAGCGCTTCAGCCTTGCGCGCCGGCTTGGTGTCTTGAACTCGTTTGGCCATTTTCTACTCCTGTTGGAGCGGCTTCAGCCGCGATCCATTATTGTAGCGATCGCGCCTCTGCAGGCGCGATCCATCGTAGGAGCGCCTTCAGCGCGATCCATCGTTGTTCGGTATCGCGCCTGAAGCCGCTCCTACGGGCGCTCCTACTTGCGATACCAGTCGTTGACCTCGTCGCCGGTCGTCAGCCACACGTCCTTGTGACTGGCGATATGCGCAAAAGCCCGCTTGAGGTGCTTGAACTTGTTTGGCTGACCGACCCAGAAAGTATGCAGGCAGATCGGCATGCAGCGGGCGTTGTCAGCTCCCTCACTGTATAGCACATCAAACTGGTCGACAATCATATCGCCAAACGCCTCTGAACTGACGCCGACATTGGCAAAAGCCGGGATGTCATTCAGTTCGACGGTATACGGCACCGAAATCAGGCTGCCCTTCTTCACATTGAACGGGAAGGGATGATCATCGGCGGTGTAGTCGCACAGGTACTCGACGCCCATGTCGGCAAGGATGCTCGGCGTGTTGTTGGTATGCGTCAGGAAGGGCGAGAGCCAGCCTTTGGTCTTGCGGCCAATGGCCTTCTCCATTGCCTTCAGCACGCCGCCGATGATCTCGCGCTCCTTCTTCTCGTCGATGCCGGACAGGAAATTGGCCGGGGCGTTGTTGATGCCATGGCCGATGAATGCCCACTTGCGCTTGTTGGTTTCCTCGATGATGCGCGGATACTCGCGGATGATCTCGGAGTTGAGACAGACCGTGCCGCGCATGCCGATCTGGTCCATGAGTTCGATCATTCTCCACAGCCCGACCCGGTTGCCGTAGTCGCGCCAGCCGTAGTTCAGCGGATCCGGGTTGAACTGCTGCGTGCCGGGGATGATCGCGGTACCGGGAATATTGTGCGGAAAGTGCTCGATGTTGATGTACGGGATGACGGCAACGCGGGCGCCCTTCGGCAGCTTGAACTTCGGCCGGTCGATGATCGGCACGTAGTCATAGTGCGGGCTCTGCGTCAGCTTGCTGCGATCAACTTTGGTGGCCATGGCTTTTCCTTTTGCAGTTGTTGTCAACGTGCCTTCTTGACGGCCTTGAGGCTCCGGATGTACTTGAGTGCCTCGGTCTTGCTGATGACATCGCCATACTTGGCATTGATGTCGAAGAGATTGGCTTCGTGCGGACCATCGTGCCGGTCACCAACGCATTCGCGGACCACGATCGGGCGAAAACCGTTCTGCACCGCATCCACCGCCGATGCGCGGACGCACCCGGAGGTGGTGCAGCCGGTGATCATCAGCGTGTCGATGCCCGCAGCAGTCAAGGTGGCCGCCAGCGAGGTGCCGAAGAAAACACTCGCGTAGTTCTTGACGATGACCAGTTCGCCCTTGCCCGGCTCCACGCCCTTGCAGAACTGGGCATACTTGTTGCCCGGCACCAGGCTCTTCAGGACCGGCGCCTTTTTGATCCAGACTCCGCCGTCGATGAAATCCGACGGGTTGTAGAACACCCGGGTGTGGATGACCGGCATTTTCTTCTGCCGGGCCAGCTTCAGCAGCTCCGGCATCTCCTTGACGGCCTTGACCACGCCCGGCGCGAACAATGGCGCACCTTTCAGCGTGTAGCCCTGCAGCAGGTCGATCACGATCAGAGCGGTCTTGCGGCCGAAGCCCAGCCGGTTGTCCCAGACGCCTGCGTAATTGCTGGCTGCCGTAGTCTGCGCCATGGTTGTTTCCCTTGATGATTGCGAAGCGCATAGTTCCACCGAACGGCGCGCCCCGCAAGCCGCCGTTCACACGGTGGCCACGCATCAAACGCAGGCGAATGAAGCACCGCGACACGGACCAGAATGCAGGTCTACAGGAGGATCCGCCATGAACACCACATCTGCCAACGCACCGATCATTGCCGAAGTTCCCCCGCATGCACCCAAGGCGGCCGCCGGGGCCGCAAACCAGTACAAGACCCTCAGCGGCTTCGAAGGTCATGAAGAGGAACTCGGCCGCTCGATGTCGATTCTGCTGAAGATGCTCGGCAATCACACCGGCTACGCGCACGAGATGAATGACCCGCTGGTCAAGGCGCACCTGCTGGCCATCCAGTTTGCCAAGAACCAGGGCAAGCTCGCCGAGTACATCGCCCACGACATCAAGACCATGGCACCGATCAACCTGCGCATGAAGCAGATCATCGAAAAGACCGGCCATCCGGAAATCGCCCTGGTGGCGCTGTTCGACCGCACCGCCTGCCACTACGCGCTGGCGCTGACCAGCACTGGCGATGGTGACAGCCGCACCTGGAAAGATCCCTTCGGCTGGGTGCTGACCCAGTGCCACAAGATCGGCCAGTTCGACCTGACTTCGCAGGAGATCCACGAGACCTGGACCACGCCCCGCCTGCTCGGCTATGGCGAGGCGATGGGGGTGAAACTGAAGGTCACCCCGTGGCAGGAAGACGGGATGATCACCTGCTCGCTGGTCCGCTGACTGGCTGGCATGCTCCGGTTATGGTATTTGTCTGTGGACTTCAATTCAGGGGGGACGCCTGCATGAACCAACGCCAGCCGATGACCACGAGACTGGGCCAGATTGCCCTGGGGGCCGCGCTTGCTGCCGGCTCCCTGCCCGCCCAGGCCGCAATCGACGAAATCCTCGTTACCGCCCAGCGGCGTGAACAGAACCTGCAGGTCGTACCGCTGGCAGTCAGCGCCTTCGACATCAACCAGATCAGAACCCGGCAGATCGACACCGTAAAGGATATCGGCCGGAACGTCCCGAACCTGCAGACCTATACGGTGACGGCCGGCGCACAGGCCATACAGGTGCACTCGCGCGGTGCCAGCGTGCAGAACCCGGGCTTCAATCTTTCCGAATCGCCGGTCGGCATCTACATCGATGACGTTTATTTCGGTCGACTCGCAAGCGTGAACCTCGACCTGTCGGATGTGGAACGCATCGAGGTACTGCGCGGTCCACAGGGCACGTTGTACGGTCGCAACACGATCGCCGGTGCCGTCAAGATCATCACGCGCACGCCGGGCGACGAGAGCTGGGCAACCGGATCAGTGGGCATCGGCAACTATGAAACCACCAAGATTGCCGGCTCCTTCGGCGGTCCGATCGAGGAAGGCGCCTTGGCTGCCTCGATCTCCGCAGTCTACGACAATCGCGATGAAGGCTGGCAGAACAACCCGATCACCGGTGCTGATCCCGGCGAGTACAAGAACAAGGCAGCGCGTGCAAAATTGCACTGGTATGGCACCCGGAATTTCGATGCGGTGCTGACCGCATGGGTTGTCGACCTCGAGAACGATGGTTACAACGGCGTTCCCTATGCACCCTTTGCCAATGCAGGCACGAACGCCAATTTCGATCCGGCTCCTCCAGGCGGACCATTGGACGGCTTTTATGCCAACTTCGATCCACCAGGTGTGAACTACGGCAGTTCGGATCAGGCCGGGACCAACCTCGCGCTGAGCTTCGAGTTTGGCGGCGTCACCCTGAAGTCCATCACGGGCTACGCAAACATCGATGACCAGTTCGGCTTTGATCTGGCCGGTGGCGGCAACCAGGGCGTGGCCGGCGCCACCGGCCTGCTGATCACCTCCGACTCGACCCTCGACCAGTTCAGCCAGGAGTTCCAGCTGCTGGGACGGCTCGGCGACAGTTTCGACTGGCAGCTCGGCCTGTTCTACCTGAACGAGGATGGCTCACAGTCATTTGCGGGTGACGCCGGTGCCTTTGTCGGCAATTTTGCCGAGCAGATCGAGAACGAGACAGACAGCTACGCGGTGTTTGCCGAGGGCACATACAAGTTCACCGATGCGCTCTCGCTTACCGGCGGCCTGCGCTGGACCCAGGACGAAAAAGAGTACAGTGACACCTGCCTGAGCACGCCGTCGGTGCTGAACCTGCTGGCCTGCCAGCCGGCCAGCGGCGCCACGGTGGATCTGGACGATGACTGGGACGAACTCACCGGCAAGCTGTCCCTCAACTACCAGCTCAACGACGACCAGCTGGTCTACCTGGGTTTCTCCCAGGGCTACCAGTCGGGCGGATACCGCACGCTGTGCTTCGGCAACCTCACCGCGGCCTGTGGTGGCACGCCGTTCGACCCGCAGACTGTCGACAGCATCGAGGCCGGCTGGAAGGCCGAGCTTTTCGACAACCGTCTGCGCCTCAACGCGGTGGCGTTCTACGCCATGTATGAAGATATCCAGCAGGTCGTCACGAACTTTGCCGGCGGTTTTCCGATCGACAACATCGGTGATGTGGATGTCTATGGCCTTGAACTCGAGATCCTCTGGGCGCCGATCGATGACCTGAACGTCTACGCCAACCTCGGCATCCAGGAAAGCGACTTCGGTTCGGTGAGCCCGCTGTCACCGCCGGGTGGCCTGGGTGACTCCTGCGTGGACGACCCGACGCCCCCCTGCGCAACACCGACCGACGAACTGCCCTCCAACCCGAAATGGCAGGGCAAGATCGGCTTTGACTACACCATTCCGCTGGAGAACAGCCTCGCCTTCTTCTACGGCCTGGACATCTACCATTCAGACGACTACTACAGCGAGGCCCGCAACCTCATCGAGATCGAAAGCTATACGCGGCTGAATGGCTTCATCGGCTTTGGTGCCGACGACCAGCACTGGCAGGTCATCCTGAGTGGCAAGAACATCACCGACGAAGAAGACAACGTGTCGGGCATCTTCGCCAACAACTTCACCAATATCCGTACGCCGCTGCCACCGGCCGAGTACATGCTGAGCTTCAAGGTCAACTACTGAGATTTAGCACGGCGACGGCTGTCACCGGCCGGAAATGAAAGGGTGAAAGGGGTCAGAGCCACAGGCTCTGGCCCCTTTTTTTCAGCGCAGTTTCGGCAGCACCTGCTCGGCCCTGCCGCCAATGGCTGGCTGTTCTGGGATCTGGCACGGCCGGTGCAGTAAGCCGGTTCAGAACCGTCCGCTCGCTCCGCCACCACCGAACTCGCCGCCCTGCCCCTGAACCCCGACTGGTGGCGGCGTGCTCGGCGCCGGCGCGAGATGCGCCGTGCCAACCACCTGCACCAAATCCAGCCCGGCGGGCTCCTCGATGGCCGCCGACGTGATGCCCTGCGTTCGCCGGTGCAGCTGACGGTCCAGCACGATCGCCGCTGCGAGCAACACCGCTCCGCCCGCTACCATTTGCCAGTGCGTGGGCCAGGGCAGCAGGCGGTGCAGCGAATACGCCGCGCAGACCATGTTGCCCAGCGCGCCGATCAGCGGCGCATGCTGGCGGCGTATCACGCCCACGGTGATGTTGGCGGCGAGAAAACCCAGCGCCACGGCCAGCGCGATGCCGTGCGTGATGGCGGTTCCGCTGCCGCTGTACTCCACCAGCCAGCCATAGCCGAGCCATGGCATCACGATCACGAACCCGTCGAGCATGCGGTCATGGAAGGGACGCTGGTACTCACGGCTGCCTGCTGCCAGTGCCGCGATCGCGAGCAAGGCGCAGGCCACTCCGGCCCAGAGGGTGTTCATGTTGACGCCGACCAGGCGGCCATCGACGAAGGCGATGGCCAGCGAGAAACCGATCGCAGCGAGCGTGGTCAGCAGCGGATTGAGCAACCGCCATCCCGCAAGCAGCACAGCCGTGGAAATGAGCGCAGCCCCGATCCACTCGTTGCCGCCACGGGAGTTCCAGATGAGCACCTGCACGACAATGGCGATGGCGCCGCAGAGATACAGGGCTTCCTCCACGCCGGAGCGAAGTACGCGGCGCTGTGCCACCATCCATTCGGCCGCCACCACCAGCATCACGCCACCCACCAGCCATGGCGCTGGCGCCTGTGACAGCACGCCGGCGAACATGGCCGTACCCACGATGCCCAGCACGAACCCGAGGCAGCGCGCCAGCCATGTGCCGGTCTTCCATCCGCCACCATTGCCGGACTGGGCCACCGCCCCATGCAGGGCAGCGTATCGATCAGCCAGCACCAGCCAGCGTTCCTCACTGATGGTGGGACGGGCAAACATCATGCTGCCGACTCCTTGAGTCGTGCGCGCAGATTCAGGAGCAACGCCATTGCACCGGCCACCGTGAACAGGCCCAGCCACGAGACCAGCACCGAGTCGCGCACCACCAGCACCTCCAGCCAGATCAACCCGATGGTGCTGTAGCCCACGGCATAGAGCAGAAAGCTCTGGCGTCTCTCACGCAGGCCAAATCGCCCGACGATCGCCGCAAGGGCCAACAGCAGCAGCGCACCGATCCAGCGCGTGGCGTCGTCACCACCCAGCGCCAGGGCGCCCCAGAAGCCGAAGTTGGCGGCAAACTGCAGGTAGACGTCGCGAAAACCACCGCCCGCTTCCTGACCCTCGACCGGGTGGTACCGACTACCGAGAAAGAACACCAGCGCGCAGAACAGGCTGCGCGGGCCTGCGCCGAAGTAGGGATACAACGGATCCACCACCGTACCGAGTCGCGTCTCCACGCCAACCCACGCCGCGAAGGCCGTCAGCGCAACCGACAACACCAGGCGCGAGAGGAAATAGTAGGCCGTGGCGACATGCCACACGGCTAGCAGCAGCAGATGCCGCGACCAGCTGGCGCCAAATACATGGAACTGCACTTCGACGTAAACCACGCTGACACTGAACAGCAGCGCGCCGAGCAGCAGAACGTAGTCCTCACCCAGCGAACGCTCCCGGCCCGCCATCCGGGCACGCAGCGCAACGGCGTAACACAGGGCCGATGCCACGAGGATGCCGGTGAGCAGGGCCATCGGACCAATTCGATCGAGGTTGGCCTTGACCAGCAGGCCAACACCGCCGACCAACGTGGCCACGCCCAAGTACAGCGCGACCAGCAGTTCGCGTCGCACCGAAAACACCTCACGCTGCTCGAGCCGCAACGCGGTGGCACGCGCGTCATCCGCAACGGCGTCCGCTGGAAGCGCACTAACCTCGGCAGAGAGATCGTGCATCAGGAACGCTCCGCCGTCGCCTTGCGCCAGTACTTCAATCGAACCGCCGAGTCCGTCGAGATCGCCGCCATAATGGTATGAACGCGCTCGCCAGCAACACGAGAGTCCAAGGATCAACGCCACCACCACCACCGCCGCCACCACTGCCGGCACTCGCCTGTGAGACCGTATATGGGATTCGAACGATAACTTCCTCGTCCCCGTCCAGGAGCACCTTTACGGTGACCACGTTGTTCGAGATTCCTGAGGGCCCCAGGTAAATTCCGCGGACTCGGCGGCCATTGATCTGAGTTGCAGTATTCATGACCTCCTGTCGCTGGTCGCCAGATTGAACATACAGTCCCGAGTACCCCACAAATGCCAGATCGCCGTCCTCCGAGACGGCCACGGAGGCAAAGTCGTCAAAAGGTCGTGCTCCGCCACTGCCCCTCTCCGTTCCCTCGACAACGAGACGAATCTGCCCGCTTTTCCAGACATACAGGGAGTCGGGCAGGCCGACAGGTTTGCCGATAAAGGCCACGTCTCCTCCCCCGCCGTGGCTGTGAATCCGGTTGGGGGTTAGCTCTTCTAGTTGGCCATTGGGAAGTGGCGTTCCCGGGGTTGCAATGACGGAGAGCGCTCCAGCGTCGCTCACGACCAGGCTTGTGGTCGAACTGCCGGGAAGGCCCATACTTGTAATAAAGCTGACCTCAGTTCCGTCGGTGGATGCACGATGGAATCCACCGATAGTCCCGCCGCCCGGTGCCGGATCACCACGTAAAGCAATGGCGCCTGATGGTACCGGTGTGAGCCGTACAATGTATCCTTCGTCGATGCTCTGAACAAATAGTCCACTTCCTCTTGCCGCCACATAGCTGAGCGGCAAAATCTCCGCAAGCTCAGGCAAGGGAGCAGAGCTGTCGACCACTGTCGTCAGGTTTCCGCCGCTAAACCGATAGACACCCGAGAATTGCGAGGTGCCGGCAAGGCTTGCGGGGAACAGAACAGCACCGTTGGCTACAACTGGAAGTCCGAAATCGGCAAAGTTCGAGTTACTACCCGGTGCTGGATCGGTATCGTCAGCGACGGCCTGGAGGTTTCCGGACTCCCAGAGATAGACACCTCTGTCGAAGGCGTTATTGCTTCCAACGAACGCAATGGTCCCATTTTCTATGGACGGTTCGGTGAGGTAGCGGAACGTTCCCATCCCACCAGGGATGGCAGTGCTGGCACCAACGATGCCTTCAACCGTGGCGGTGATCGCAGCGCCCGCTGCCCCCCATGAAAGACTGAGTCCAAGAACAGCAGCTACTCGTCCGAAGTTCGCCATGCTCCTTTCCTTCACATACCTGTCGCGGAAGATATGCAGGGAGTTTATAGCATCCGGGGAGAGGCGCTCGGCGCGAGTAAGTCCTGCGCACGCAGGCGCTGACGAACTGCTGGTCAGCGAATCTCCCCGCTACGCCAACGAGAAAATAGATCTCAGCGCAACTTCGGCAGCACCTGCTCCGCAAACACCCGCGCCTGTGCCACCAACCCGGCCTGGCGCTCGCCATGCGGTGCGGCCACGGGCGATCCGCCCAGCACGTTGACGTGATCCAGCCCGAGGGCGATCAGCTGCTGCAGGCGCTCCAGGCACTTGGAAGCCGGACCGCAGATGGAAAACCAGTCGACAAAGGCATCGTCGACCATGCCGAGGTGTTTGCCGTCGTGCTGCGCGTGGCGGGCCATGTCGTAACCGGACTTCATCTGTTCGGCCAGCCCCTTGAGTTGTGGCGGCAGGTGTTCGGTCGGTGAATTCCGCATGCCGGCGAAATGCGCGACCATGCCGGAAATCATCCGGCCCAGGTCGATCGCGCGCTGCTCGTCCGGATCGCAGACCAGGTTGACGAAAGCACCCACGCTCAACGACGCGCGGTCGCGTCCGGTCTCGGCCAGACGCGCCTGCAGGATGTCCAGTGCCCAGCTGATGCGCTCGGGCGCACTGCCCACGGCAAAGCTCACGCGGTCGGCGATATCTGCGGCCATGCGGATGGTGGCCGGTCCGGTGCAGGCAAGATCGATCGGCACCGTGGGGAAGTCGCCAGGCTGTATCCAGCGCATGCGTGAACTGGTCTCGCCGCGCATCACCTCGTCACCGCGCAGATAGCCGCGCAGCTGCTCGATATAGCTGCGCAGTTCTGCCGTCGTGGCATTGCGTCGGCCGATATGCGCGGCCGAGGAATCGCCCCGGCCGATGCCACAGCGTGCCCGGCCACCCGACTCGATCTGCAGGGTCGCCAGCGCACCGGCAGTGACCGATGAATCACGCGTCAGGGGGTTGGTCACCCCGGTGCCCAGGAACAGCCGCGTGGTGCGCGCCGCTGCCAGGCTGAGCTGACCATAGGGATCAGGGCTGAGGCACTGCGTATCGGGGCACAGCAGCGCATCGAAGCCCATCGCTTCGATCTCGGCGGCGAGTCTCGCGGTGTAGCCCGCCGAGGGCTCCATCACCATACCGACTTCAAGCGGCCTCATTGGCTGCAGTCCGTCAATGCGGCTTGACTCATCCGTTGCCACCGGGTCGCGGACCGGTGCTGCCGATCACGTTCTTGGCCAGCGCCACCATCGAGGCCAGGTCACTGAGGTTGGCAGGCACCACCAGCGTATTGCCGGCCTTGGCGAGATTGCCGAACTGGAGCAGATAGCTCTCCGCAACCCGCAACTGCATGGCTTCGGCACCACCCGGTTCACGCAGACTGATGGCCACCTGGCGCAGACCTTCGGCAGTTGCCGTTGCCACGGCGAGAATCGCCGCTGCCTCGCCATCGGCCTCGTTGATCTGCCGTTGCTTGGCCGCCTCGGAGGCCTTGATCACGCGCTGCTTGTCGCCCTCGGCCTCGTTGATCTTCGCATCGCGCTCGCCTTCGGAGGTCAGCACCACGGCGCGCTTTTCGCGCTCGGCGCGCATCTGCTTTTCCATCGCCGAGAGAACGTCACGCGGCGGATTGATGTTCTTGATCTCGTAGCGCATCACCTTGACGCCCCAGGGCTCCGAGGCCTTGTCGAGCTCGGCAACCACGTTGGCGTTGATGGCCGCCCGCACCTCGAAGGTCCGATCCAGGTCGATCTTGCCGATCTCGCTGCGCAGTGCGGTCTGCGCCAGCTGGATGATGGCGAAGATGTAATCCGTGATGCCGTAGGAGGTGAGCTGTGGATCAAGCACCCGCAGATACAGCACACCGTCGATGCCCACCTGCACGTTGTCGCGCGTGATGCAGGTCTGCTCCGGGATATCGATGGCCTGTTCCTTCAGCGAATGCCGGTAAGCAACGACCTCGACGAAAGGCACCAGGATATGGAACCCGGCCGACAGCGTGCGGCTGTACTTGCCGAGATACTCGACCACATAGGCGCTCTGCTGTGGTACCACGACGGCGGTCTTGAGCAAAACGACGATCGCCAGAATGGCGAGTGCGAGGCCGACTCCGAATCCAAGGTTCATGTGCGTACTCTCCTGCCTGCGTCCGTATTCATGCCTGTTCCGGCACTGCTTCGACCTGCAGCCCGATGCCCGCCACCGCCGTGATGCGCGCGCGACCGCCCGCGGGAATCGCCACACTCCCCGTATTGCGCACCTGCCAGGTGGAACCACGAATCTCCATGCGGCAGACCTCTCCGGGTGGCAGGAGTTCCGGAATGCGCAGTTCGTCACCGACGAAATCATCCTTCAGGCCCGGTGCCTGGGTGCGCAGCGCCGTGTAAACCCGCTTGCGGAACAGCACCATGGCAGCCAGCGCGATGCCGGCAAACAGCAGCCACTGGGCCCACAGCGGGATCCACGGCAATGCCAGCACCATGCCACCGACGATCAGCGCCGACACGCCAATGAACACCAGAAAGAACTCCGCCTCGATGAACATCAGCTCGGCACCGAGCAGCAGCGCTCCGATGACTATCCAGCCCCACCACGGCATAGGCGTTCTCCCTCGGGCAGCGACCCGGAACCGATTATGGCACCGGAAGGGTGCCGAAGACTGACCGCACCACCTCTTCCGCTGCACCACGCACGTCGAGCAGCGAACGCGCCGCCGCCAGCTGGCTGGCCGCGCGCACCTGGTTGTGCGCGCTGCGGCTCGGGTAGCGGCTGGCGTCCCAGCCGAAGTAATTTTCGTTCAGTGCATCGGCACAGAAACGTGCGGCCAGCTCCACGTAGATCGTCAGAGTCGCGGGCACGATGGCACTGTACTCCGCCGGCAGGATCCAGCCCGCGGCACCCGCGGCATAGCCCTCCACCGCTCCCCGGAAAAGCGCCAGCGAGAAGGCTGAACTCTGATCATCCTCACCGCGCGGGTTGCACCAGGAGCGGAATGCATCACCCAGCTCCAGCGGCAGGGGCATGCGACCCAGCGTGTCCAGATCGATCAGGCACAGCGCCTTGTCGCTGACCGGATCAAACAGGATGTTGTTGATCTTCGGATCGCCATGCACGAGCCGGTCGGGCAGCACGGGCAGCGGCTCGAGCGCAGCGGCCAGCGCGAGGATTTCCTCGGCCAGCGGCCGCACGACGGGATACTGCGGATGGGTACGGTGTTCGCTGAGCGCACGACGCAAATTGGCCAGGTGGCGCGGCGTGTCGTGCACGCCGACCCGGGCACTGCGAAACTCGTGCTGGCAGTCATCAAGCGCACGATGGAAACGAGCCAGCAGCGCGCCCGCCTCCTGCGCCTGCGCAACCGTGCTCAACCGCTCGTGACTCCTGCCCGCCACCCAGCTCATCAGCCGGTAGACGCCACCCTCATGCAACTGCCAGTAACTGCCATCCGCTGCGGGGAGCAATTCCGGTGCAATCAGGCCCCCGGCACGCAGATGCCCGGTGACGATGCGGATATCCTCGTTGACGGCCGGCGGAAACAGCGGGTTGACCTGCTGCATGACACGACGGTCGGTACCTGTCTCGATGAGCCAGGTGCGATTGATCAGCCCGCTGCCGAGCAGCGATACCCGGGCCTCAGAAAGGCCCCAGGCACGCAGCATCTGCGGCGGCGGAAGATCAGTGTCCGGCATATGCACTCCATTCCCGGGCGGCAGAGCAATTGGCGTCATTGTCGCATCCTGCCAGCGCTGCCCCGCAACTGGCTGCGCCGCCGCGTTCAGCTTGACAGCATCGCGAGCTGACGGTTAGCTTTCCCCTCATGAACACCGAAGCTGCCACTGGCGCACCGACCCTGGTTTTTTCCGATTCTGCTGCGGCCAAAGTTGCCCAACTGATCAGCGAAGAAGCCAACCCCAACCTGAAACTGCGCGTATTCATCTCGGGCGGCGGCTGCTCGGGTTTCCAGTATGGCTTCACCTTCGATGAGAACCTCGAGGACGGTGACACCCAGGTACAGAACCAGGATGTCACCCTGCTCATCGATCCGATGAGCATCCAGTACCTGGCCGGCGCCGAGATCGACTACAAGGAAGATCTGGAAGGTTCCCGCTTCGTCATCCGGAACCCGAATGCCGCCACCACCTGTGGCTGCGGTTCCAGCTTTTCCACCTGATTCACAAAGAAGTAACACAACAATGAGCCTGGACCCCGAAGTTCGCGATGCGATCGATGGCCTGCTGCGTGAAAACCGCGTGGTGCTGTTCATGAAAGGCAACCGCGCCCAGCCGCAGTGCGGATTTTCCGCCAAAACCGTTGAAGCACTGGACATGATCCTGCCCGACTATCAGGTTGTCGACGTACTCAGGAATCCCGAGGTGCGCGAAGGCATCAAGGCCTACGGCAACTGGCCGACGATCCCGCAGCTCTATGTCGCCGGCGAACTGGTTGGCGGCTGCGACATCGTCAAGGAAATGTTCGATTCGGGTGAGCTCGGCACATTGCTCGGCGTGACGGCGACAACGCCCGATCACCCACCCGCGATCCGGATCAGTCCGGCTGCCATGGACATCATGCAGAACGCGCTGGAGAAAAATCCCGGCAAGGCGATCTGCCTGCGGATCAACGGCAGCTGGAAACACAGCCTGTCGCTCGAGGCGCCGCGACCCGGCAGCATGACCGTCAGCGTTGCACCGATCACCATCGACGTGGATGCCTGGAGCGCAACGCGCGCTGACGGCTTGTCTATCGACGTGCTGGACAGCGTGCAGGGCCGCGGCTTCCGCTTCGACAATCCAAACGCGCCGGCTGACTGAAATCGCCGGCAAATCTCAGAGCAGGTCGTCGACCACCATCACGGCCGGAGGCTTGCCATCGCTCGATACCGAGCGGGCCGTATCCACGAGCACGACGGTGAAGACACTCCCGCTGGCCGCATTGAAATCCGCACTGGCCAGCACGGTCTTGGTGCCGGCAGTGGTGAAGCTCACCGTATAAAGCCCCGGCTCAAAGCTGAAGTGTCCCGTCGAGCTGCCCGCTACAAGGCCGCCCAGGCTGGCGTTTTCATTCGTGATGTCCGTGCCCTGCAGCTCGATGTAAACGTCCACGGAATTGCCGGCCGGCGCAGCATCGACAATCCGCAGCTTGGTGGTTCTTGCAAACGGTCGTACGTCATCGCTGAGTACGGTCAGATTCTTCGCGACAACCGTGTCGCCTGAGGGCACCGGCACCAGGCCGAGCGCCAGCAGCGAGTTGCGCCGGCCCTGCACCAGCGACAGATTGGCACCGAACAGGATGGTCGCCGGCACACCGGTCGCAGCCACCTTGAACGAATAGGCGTTTGCGGAATTCAGCAACAGGTAGCCGGCCGGCGGCGGGACACTGAAGTCGAGGCTCGCGTAACCGTGCGCGGCGGGATAGCCCAGCCCCGTCACCAGGGTCGTGACTTCGGGCGCCGGTGCCACACACTGCACGTCGCTGGAGGCCAGCGTGGGATCGTAGATGCAGGGCGAAGCCAGCGGCGGATCCGGCGGCACCGTATCCTTGCGCAGGGCGCGTTCGGCCGTGGCGGTCAACGCGGGCAGGTCCGGCGACACGTTGTAAACCCGCACATCGGCCGGCGTCGTGACATCCAGGATCTCACCGCCAAAGGTGCCGTCATTGGTCACCAGTGATATCGGTGCCGTACCGGTCCCCGTGTTGGGAACCACGACGAACAGCAGGCTGACCGACGCGCGCAGCGTCTCCGGCCCGGAATCCAGCAGGATCGTTGCCTTGTCACCGGCCGGCGTGACACGGATGCGCCAGCTTTCAGCATCGCCGGAGAGGAAATCCTGTTGCGCGGATATCTCCCGGAATCCGGCCAGCGTAAACGCTGGCGTGGCCGCATCCAGGCTGTCGGTCGGGGCCGTCAGGTACACATCGATGGCGGCCGTATCCGGTACCGCGTGCACGAACTGCAGGCGCGTCGTTCCGGCTGGAACCACCGCGATCGCGTTATCGATATTCAGCATCTGCAGCGTCGAGCTGCCATTCTCACCCAGCTTGCCGACCGCAATCGTGGTGTATTCGCGCCCGGCCAGCAGCGACCTGGACTCCTCAATGAGGACGTCATCACCCGGCAGGACCACCTCCAGGCCCATCGCCCGGGGCGCCGGTGTCAGATAGGTGTATCGCGTACCGGATTTGTAGTCGAGCGGGAAAAAGAGCACGTTGTCGACCAGAAAATTGATCGGTGGCGCATCGGGCGACGCATTGATGACGCGCAGGCGCAGTTCATTGTCGAGACTGCCGCTACCGCCGCCACAGGCCGCCACCCAGGCTGCCATGCAGGCCAGCACGGCAGTCAGTTTTACGGCCCTGAAAATGCGCTTCATCAGACTACACCCAATCCGGATCGGCGCTCACCTTAGCCGGTTCCTTCAGTTCAAGCCAGTCAGTCGGAAGCCGGCGGAAATTCCAGCCTCACCTCACCATTGAGCGCGGCCAGCAGGGCCGGATCACGGTCATAGACATCGGGCAGAAACCTGAGGCGGCCGGCAGCATCCAGCTCGGCCGTCCAGTACAGCATCAGCACCGGCCACGGCCGGGGCAGGCTCACCCTCTGCGTTTTGCCGGTATCGATGGCGGCCTGCAGGCTCTGGCGATTCCAGCGGGCCGGGTCAGCCAGCAGGATTTCGGCCAGTGACAGCGGATCCTCGATCCGCACGCATCCCGAACTGAGCAGACGCCGGGTACGCTCGAACAGCTCACGGGCCGGTGTGTCGTGCAGGAACACGGCATGTGGATTCGGGAACATGAACTTGATCCGGCCGAGCGAGTTTTTCGGCCCGGGTGCCTGGCGGAAGGTCCAGGGCGGCCGATCACCCACGCGCTGCCAGTCAATCGTGCGCGGATCCACCACCCGCCCGCGTGCATCGATGACACTGAGCTGGTGCTCGGCCAGGTAGCCCGGATCGCGGCGCAGGCGCGGCAACACGTCCTCGCGCAGGATCGTCGGCGGCACGGTCCAGGTCGGATTCAGCTCCAGCCAGGTCATCGCCCCGCGGAAGACCGGTGTCTGGCGGTTGACGCGCCCGACCACCGCACGCCGCGCCCAGAAACGCTCGCCGTTACGCACCGCGTAGACCTCGGAACCGGCGATGTTGACCACGATGACCTCGCCAGCGGTGTCGTCGGCCACCCAGCGCGCGCGCTCGAGCGAGAGGCGCAGCTGATCGATGCGCGTCTCGACCGGGACATTCATTGCGGCGAACGTGGCAGCGCCGGCAACACCATCTGCAGCCAGCGCATGCCGTTTCTGAAACGTGCGTACGCCCTCCGCAAGCGCGGCATCGAACTGCGCATCAGCGGTATCGGCTGCGGGCGGCAGATCGCCAACGATGAGCAGATGCCGGCGCAGGGTCGGCACCCGCGCATCGCGATCGCCCTCGCGCAGGACCGGGCCAGGCCGAATCATCGGCCAGCCACCGGTATCGGCAATATGGCGATAGTTCACCAGGGCCTTCTGCAGATCACGGTAGAGCGGCGACCGCCCGATCCAGCTGTCGACGTATGCCTGCAGCGAGGGGGCCGCAATCACCTCCTGCAAGGTCGACAGCGGCTCACGACCCGGACGGAACTGGCGGCTGAAGTTCCAGGTGGGCTCCATGCGGGCCGGATTGACCTTGCCGAAGCGCTGGTGATAGCCAAAGCGGACCAGGCTTTCGGTCAGCAGCAGCTCCAGTGCCGCGCCCGTCGCAGGATCACTGTCCAGCTGGTATTGCTCGCGCAATTTGCGGAGCTGCGGCAGATGGTAGTCGTCTGGATCCAGGCCATGACTCTCGGCAGTGGCCAGCAGATCGAAGAGTTCCCCGATACGCGCACCGCTGGTCCAGACAGGTACGTAATCGCGCGCTGCATAGAAGTCCACCAGCAGCGATGCCGAGGCGATGGCGAGTCCCTGCACATAGATCCCGCCGGCTTCACGCAGTCGCAGCACCTGCGACTGCAGTTCGGCCGCTACGGCAGCAGGCGGCGCGTCGGCCTGCGACACCGGCAGCCAAAGGAGCATTGCGGCAACGGCGAGGGCGCGCCGGCACTGACGTGACCAGCTTGGCAATTTGCGCATCCAGCCAGGGAAATCGGCGCGGCGACTGCGGTTCGGACTTGCCCCGAGGCTACCGCGTCTGGAACAATCGTCCGCTTGAGGCCGACCCTCCGACGGAGCAAAAGAATGGCGGGACCCACAACCAGCAGACGGCAATTCCTGGCCTTTGGTGTCCTTTCCGCCCCAGTTCTGATGTGGCCCGGGCTGCTGCATGCGACTGCCGCGCCCCGGCGCCTGGCCTTTCATCACACCCACACCGGCGAAGCACTGGATGTCGAATACAGCGAAGCCGGCCGGTACATTCCGGACGCGCTGCTGACCATCAACCATCTGCTGCGCGATTTCCGCAGCGGTCAGGTGCACCCCATCGATCCGGCGCTGCTCGACGTCCTGCATGCCCTCCGGCAGCAGGTCGGCGGTCGGGCGCCGTTTGAAATCATTTCCGCCTTCCGCTCGCCGGAGACCAACGCGATGCTGGCCGGCCACAGCAGCGGCGTCGCCACCAAGAGCCTGCATCTGTCCGGTCGCGCCATCGATATCCGCTTGCCGGGCGTTGCGACCGCTGAGCTGCGTGATGCAGGCATGCGCCTGCGTGCCGGCGGTGTCGGCTACTACCGGGAGTCTGACTTCATTCATGTCGATACGGGCCGCGTCCGCTACTGGTAACCGGTCGGCCCCGGCGCTCAGCGCGCATTCTCCTCTTCGCACTGACGGATCTGCGCACGCAGCCTGAGCGCCTCTTGTGCGTCTGGCGCGAGGCCCAGCTCGCCGCGTTCCCAGGCCGTTGCCAGCCGCTCGAGCGCCAGGCGATGGCGGCCTGCCGCGGCGCGCTGGTACCAGCCGAGTGCCACCGCCGCATCATGCGGCAGTTCAGGGCCACTCTCCGACTGCCACGCCAGCCAGTACTGCGCTTCGGAAACATCCCGCTCGGCCGCCGAACGGATCAGGGGAATCGCCGCGGCGGGATTCCATTCACCGCCCAGCCCCAGATGGAAGAGCGCCAGCTGGTAGGTGGCATCGGCATCGCCTGCCTCGGCTTCGGCCGTACAGCTGGCACGCACCGCGGCGATCGCGGCCGGGTCCGGCTGCGCCTGCAGCAGCAGTGGCCGCAATTCACTCCGGCACACGCCGGCATGAGCCGGCATCTGGGCACCGAGCCACACCAGCATCCCGACCAGCAGCACAGGCGACCACGCATGACTGCTCATTCCCGGATGGCTCATTTTTTCGCGTGCTGCTGCCGGTAGAGAAAGAACATGTTGGTAAACCCTTCCCACGGTACCGGCCGCGCAAACCACTGCGGATGGATCTTCTCCATGGCCGTCCGGGTGGTTGCCGGCAGATCGTCGAGGCTGAAGAGCTTCTTGCCGGCCTCATGCCAGACGACAAAACCCGGCCGCTGCTCCATCTTCATCCACGGCAACCAGTCGGAGGTCGCCTGATAAAAGTACTCCGTGGGCACCGCGGCCTGCGCCGGATCCAGCACGTCGCGCAGATTCGACTTCATGGTGGTGATGGAAGACACGTTGATCGGTGTTTTCGGCGTCTCGTCCGGAAACTGCTTGATATCCAGCCACTGGGGGATGCCCCAGATGTACATCTCCTTGATCATCCACAGATCGTCGCCGGCCCGCCGCCAGCGCTGATGGAAGGGCTCGGTCTTTTCCTCGAACGGTGTGGGCAGACCGATGAGCCTGGGCTGACGCTCGGCGCTGTACTCGAAAGTCACCGGCCCTTCGCGGTAGTGAAAAGGCTGAACCTTGTCGCCGGTTATCGGGTTGACGACCTCGTCGACGATCTCGTCGCTCTCCACATCGCGATAAACACTGGCTTCCCAGTCAGTCACGTGCCAGGTGTGTTCGGCCAGGCGCTGCGTACGCCGCAGGATGACGGTTTCGACGTTGATGATCGGCCGGATGGGCTCGCCGGGCATGGCGAGATCAAGTCCGCCGGTAAACCAGAAGTACACATCCTGGGATTCCAGGCTGGCGCGCATCTTCATCCACGCTGTCAGGTTGTCTTCGGGCCTGTCCAGATCGAGTTGCAGCGGTGTTGATGGCAGCAGTGGTGCGGCAGGCAAGGCGCCAGCCACGGCGCTGCCGCCCAGTACGCCGAGCATCGCCCGGCGATCGATCAGACGTGTCTTTCCGTCAGCCATTTTGGTCCCCTGTCAGCCACAAGCAGATGTCGCGTGATTCTAATGGAGGCCACCGACCAGCGGCCACCTGCGTTTGCCGGCCATTTCGCGCCTTGCAGCCCCACGGTGTAGCATCACCCCATCCAGCAGCCGTGACCAGGAAAGCCAGACATGCAGAACATTTCAGGGATCAGCCGCCGCAGCATCCTCAAGGGCATCAGCGCAATACCCGTGGCTGCGGCGCTTGGACCGGTGCGGGCGCAGAACCGCTCGAAAGTCATTGTCATCGGCGCCGGGCTCTCGGGCCTCAATGCCGCCCTGCTGCTCGAGGAACAGGGCATCGACGTACAGGTCATCGAAGGCCGGAACCGCATCGGCGGCCGGATACTGTCCCACCGCAACGTGAACGGCAATCCGGAATCCGGCGGCACCTCCTTCGGCCCCGGCTACGCGCGACTGATGGACGCCTGCAAGCGCTTCAAGGTCGGGCTCATCGACGTCACCCCGATCGTGCCCTTCTTCAACGATCGCGAACTGGTGCTGGACGGCACGGCGATTCCCAAAGCCGACTGGCCGACACATGCAAAAAACCCGTTCCCGGAGGGCATGAAGCAACTGCCGCCCTGGGCCTACCTGATGCCGATCATCGGCAAGAACAATCCGCTCAAGACCGGCGATGCCTGGCTCGATCCGGCCAATGCCAGATACGACATCTCGCTGCATGACTGGCTGGTCAGCCTCGGTGTGTCCAGCGAGATCATCGAGCTGTGCTGGAACAACAATCCCAATCACGGCACCACGGCACACGATGTGTCCGCGATGATGGTGCTGTTCGGCCACACCTTCGCCATGATCCAGGCGCAACTCGGCGGCAAGACCTTCGGGTACACGGCCACGGGCGGCAACCAGTCGATCCCCGAAGCGATGGCCGGCGGCCTGAAAACACCGGTGCTGTTCGACCGCAACGTGATCGGCATGCGCACCACGACTTCAGGTGCCGAAGTGCACTGCGCAGACGGCACGGTATACAAAGCCGATCACGTGATCTGCTCCATGCCGATGTCGGTGCTCCGGCGTGTGCATATCGACCCGCTGGTTGGCGGCAGGCAGGCCCTTGCCATCAACACCCTCGCCTCCCAGCCCGTCAATATCCTCCACCTCAACATCAAGCGCCCCTTCTGGGAAGAAGATGGCCGCAACCCGAACATCTTCAGCAATGGCCTTGCCGGCATGGTGGTTGCCGAACGCAAGGGCAAGACGCCCCAGGAAGTGACCAGCCTCACCATCTGGATCCGCGGGCGCAACGCCACCTGGATGGACACCATGGACGAAAAGGCTGCGGTCGCCGCAATCATGGACGACTTCTACAAGGTACGTCCGGCTGCCCAGGGCAAGGTCGAAGTGGGCGCCTATCACTCCTGGTACCGGCAGCCCTTCTCCGCCGGCGACTGGGCCCTGTGGGCACCGGGCCAGGTGAGCGCCTTTGCCAGTGCGGTCGGCACTGCCCACGGCCGCATTCATTTCTGCGGCGAACACACCGCCGTGTCAAATCGCGGCATGGAAGGCGCGATGGAATCCGGTGAACGCGCCGCTTTCGAGGTGCTGGGACTGAGCTGATCAGCGCTGCCCCGGCCCGCCTCCCACGTCATTCAGGACTTTGCACATGTCTACACTCATCCGCCCGTTCCGGGCGCTGCGGCCAGTGCCGGAACAGGCTGCTGCCGTCGCCGCGCCGCCCTACGATGTACTCAACAGCGCCGAGGCGCGCACGCGCGCGGCCGGCCGGCCGTTCAGTTTCCTGCATATTTCGAAGCCCGAGATCGATTTGCCGGAAGACACCGATCCGTATGCCGCCGAGGTCTATGCCAAAGGTGCTGCAAACCTGCATGCACTCATCGAGGCCGGTGTACTGATCCGCGACCGCAAGCCCTGTTACTACATCTACCGGCTGCAGATGGGCGAGCACGTGCAGACCGGTATCGCCTGCGTGGGGAGCGTGGCCGAGTACGACCGCAACCGGATCCGCAAGCACGAGTTCACCCGCCCCGACAAGGAAGACGACCGCGTCCGCCAGATCAGTGCGCTGAATGCGCAGACCGGGCCGGTACTGCTCGCCTATCGTGCCAACACCGCACTCGGCGCCATCATCAGCACCGCCACACAGGGCGCACCGTTTTGCGATGTGGTGGCAGATGATGGCGTGCGACACACGCTGTGGATCCTGGATGAAGAACTGCCGATCCGGCGCATCACGCAGATCGTGAATGCAATGGAAGCGCTGTATATCGCCGACGGCCATCACCGCTCGGCCTCGGCCTCACGCGTGGCCGCACAGCGCGCGGCCGCCAACCCCCGCCATGACGGCGATGAGGACTACAACCATTTCCTGTGCGTGGCCTTTCCGCACGACGAGATGCGCATCCTCGACTACAACCGGCTGGTCAAGGATCTGCACGGCCAGGCTGCGAAGGATTTTCTCGCCCGCATCAGCAGGCAGTTCACGGTGACAGCCGTCGCGGGCCAGGCGCGGCCTGGCCGTGTCGGGCAATTCGGCCTGTACCTGGACAAGCGCTGGTACCAGCTCGACATCAAACCGGAACTGATTCCCGCCGACCCGGTGGCCAGCCTCGACGTCAGCCTGCTGCAGGAACATCTGCTGGCACCGGTGCTCGGCATCGGCGACCCGCGGCGCGACAAACGCATCGACTTCGTCGGCGGCATCCGCGGGCTGTCAGAACTCGAGCGTCGGGTCGACAGCGGCGAGATGGCCGTGGCTTTTGCCCTGTTCCCCACCAGCCTCGAAGCGCTGATGGCGGTAGCCGATGCCAATCAGGTCATGCCGCCAAAATCGACCTGGTTCGAACCCAAGCTGGCCGACGGACTGCTGTCGCACCTGCTCGACTGAGCCACTCGCACTACAGGTACTTTTCCAGCGGGAACAGGCGAAAGAAGCCCGACTTGAAACGCGTCCAGAACCCGGTCATCGGCTCCCTGGTCACAACCACCGGCCCATCAGCGGTCTCGGTGTGCCATTCAATACCGCCGGATGAGCGAGGCAGGACCTGCCAGCTGCTGTCCGGCGCCATCAACTCCTCGATGGATTGGGCAATCCGTTCGGCCAGCACCGGACTGTCGATGATCAGTGCGGTTTCGGAATTCAGGTAGGTGGAGCGCAGATTGATGTTGAATGAGCCCACATAAACCGTGCGCCGGTCGACGACCAGCGACTTCGAATGCAGGGCGAATTCACGCTCGTCCGCGCAGCCCCCGGCAGTCACGACCAGCCGCTGGCAGGCTCTCGCATCCGGGCGCAACTCGAACACCTCCATGCCACTGTCGAGCATCTCCCGTCGATGCCGCGCATAGCCGGAGTGATTGGTAACCAGATCATTCGAGGCCAGGGAATTGGTCAGCGCACGGATGCGGACGCCACGCGCCGTGAGCATGCCCGCCTCGGCAAAGGTCTGCTCATCGAGAATCAGATAGGCGGACTCGATCAGGATCTCGCGCTGCGCTGATGTGGCCAGCGCGCGCAAGGCCATGGCGACAGCCTGTGGCTGCGACGAATCGGCCATGCCGTCCTGATCCGGCGGCAGATCGAAAACCAGTCGCACGGGGACCCAGAGCAGGCGGTCGGGCAACCCGGTGGCGTAGGTACCCGGATCTGCCCGGACTGCAGGCAGTTCATGACCAAGCGCACGCAGCTCATCCGCAGCGCCATCCAGTCGACCGAGCGCTGCCTTGAGTTGTTCCGGACTGAGTGGCGCGTCGATTGCCAGCGTGCTTGCCAGTTGTGTCCACCGGCTCGTCCAGAAGGCCTCGAAGCCGGCAGCCACCTCGGCAACCACCGGTCCTGCAGCCAGGATATCGCGGTCGCGGAAATTGCTGACCGGGTCGAGGTCAAAATATTCGTTGCCGATATTCCGGCCACCGACGATGGTGACGGCGCGGTCGACGGTAAACGACTTGTTGTGCATGCGCCGGTTGAGCCGGCTGAACTCGCGGACAAAGCCGAACAGGCGCGCGACGCCGGAACGCGCTGCAGTCGGATTGTAGACACGGATCTCGACGCGCGGATGTGCGGCCAGGGCCACGAGTGCGGCATCGCGACCCGCGATATTGATGTCATCGAGCAGGATCCGTACCCGCACCCCGCGTTCGGCAGCCGCCAGCAGGCGCGCGGCCAGATAGCGTCCGGAGGCATCCGAATTCCAGATGTAGTACTGGGCGTCGATCGTGTGGGCTGCGGCTTCGATCAGGGCATCGCGTTCGTCCAGGGCCGCAGCTGCCCGTATCCACCAGCAGCACACCAGAGGTGCCGGGATGCCCGGCAGAAGCTGCCTTGACTGCCCGGCCGAGCGGGACTCTCGTCAGCCAGGGCGGATGCCGACAGGCCGATCTGCAACACGAGCACGATCAGCGGGAGGCAGAAAACATTCCTGCCTGGCCATCGGACGGCAAATCCGCCTGTCCATATGCCGCGAAGATGGTTTAAAGTCATGCTATCAATCGACATCGGGAGATGTTCACCATGTCCAAATCCGGCAACATAGGCCGCTATATCGAAATCGGCATCATCGCGATACTGGCGGTGGCGGCTCTGGCCGGCATCATCCGCTTCATCATTCTCGCCGAGATCTTCTGAGCCGTCATTACAACACGAACGGCGCGTTGGGCAATTCGTTGCGGTCACCGGACCGGGCCGGGAAGTTCGCCACTGCCAGATCGCTGAGTCGCCCGATGGCCCGCACTGTCCCAGGGCCATAGTCGCGTTGCGGAATGCCGTCGACATCTCGCTGCAGATATCCGCCCATACCGGTTCGGCAAGCCGATCGCTGAAGCCGCGGTCGGCAACGATCTCGATGTCGCGTTCGGCCAGCAACACATAGACGAGTATCCCGTTGCGAGCGGCCGTATCGGCCATACCCAGCCGGGACCAGATTTCCTGCGCCCGCTCCCGGCAACTGACGCCCCGCCACAGATGGCCAACCGGCAGCGCGGTCTCAACTGCAAAGCGGATCTCTGCCTGATGCTGCTGCTCGGATGCAGTGATCGCCGCATCGATGCCAGCCAGCACCCCGGGCGGGAAGCAGCGCCGCAGCGTGAAATGCGTGGTGCCGAGATGCCTGAGCCAGCGTCTGATCATCAGCGATATCCCGTTACCAGCGACCGGAGGCACCACCGCCCCCGAATCCACCGCCACCCCCGCTGAAACCCCCGCCGCGACCGCCGAAGCTGCCACCGCCGAAACCACCGCGCGAATGACTTGCCCAGCGTCCGGCCCGGCCCGCCGGCATCAGGCTGAGCACGAAGCCGATCACCGCCATCAGCAGGGCCAGGCCGAGTGCACCGGCCAGCAACCAGCTGAGCCCGCCGACCAGCAGTCCGGTAACTGCGGCACCCGGCAACTGGCCGAGTACCCGGCGCAGGACTGCGCCCACCACGATGCTGACGAACAGCACGATCGGCAGGAGGCTCCCGAAACTGTCCTGTGCCGATGCGCGGACGAACAGGCTCCGGCAAGCGCTTCACCATCGACCAGACCGATCAGCCGGTCGACACCCGCGACGATACCGCCGGCGAAATCGCCAGCCCGAAACTGCGGCAGGATGAATTCATCGATGATCCGGTTGGCGGTGGCATCGGGAATGGCACCTTCCAGCCCGTAGCCCACCTCGATGCGCACCGCGCGATCGTCGCGGGCAACGATGAGCAGCACGCCATCATCGACGCCCTTGCGGCCCGGCCGCCAGGCCTCGACGACCCGCAGCGAGTATTGCTCGATGGCTTCCGGCCGCGTGGTCGCGCACCAGCAGCACGACGATCTGGCTGCCCTTGCGGGCCTCGAGGTCGGCGAGTTTTGCTTCCAGCGCGGACTGCTGTGGCGCGGACAGCAGGCCGATGGTGTCAACGACGCGCCCGCTGAGCGCGGGCACCGGCAGAACCGCAGCGACGGCAGTCTGCACTGCCGCATGCCAGCACCGCCAGCATCAGTCCGGCACGCAGGACACCGTGCATCGCGGTCAGGACCGGCTGATCGTCAGTCCGGCTTGCCAAAGTTCACTTCGGGCGGCTTGCTGATCTCCGCCTCGTTGGCCACCGTGAAGCTGGGCTTGATCTTGTGACCAAACAGCATGGCAGTCAGGTTGCTCGGGAAGGAGCGCACCAGCGTGTTGTACTCGCGCGTGGCCTCGATGAAGCGGTTGCGGGCCACCGTGATGCGGTTTTCCGTACCCTCGAGCTGCGCCTGCAGGTCGCGGAAATTCTGGTCGGACTTCAGTTCCGGATAGCGCTCCACCACCACCAGCAGGCGCGACAGGGCACTGCTCAGCTCACCCTGCGCGGCCTGGAAATTCTCGAAAGCCTGCGGGTCGTTGAGCGTTTCCGGCGTGGCCTGAACGGCACCCACGCGCGAGCGTGCCTCGGTCACCTGGATCAGCACCTCGCGTTCCTGCTGGGCAAATCCCTGCACGGTACGCACCAGATTCGGGATCAGGTCGGAACGCCGCTGATACTGGTTCAGCACCTCGGCCCATGCCGCCTTGACGCCCTCATCACCGCTCTGGATCGCGTTATAGCCGCAACCGGACAACAGCAGCACGCTCAGGGAAGCCGCAAGGGCCAGCAGCACTCTCTTCATGACATCCATCCTCTGCGAGGTGAGTGAAACCGGAAAGCGGAATGATTATATGCTTGCCCCGCACCAGAACCGGCTGAAGGAGTGCTGCCCATGCTGCAAGGCTTCCACCACGCTGCGATTTCCACCCCCGACCTGGAACGTGCGCTGCGCTTCTACAAGGGACTGCTCGGTTGTGAAACGGTGCGCGAGTTCGGCTGGCCCGCCGGCATCGCCGCCGCCGACGCGCTCACCGGCCTCAAGGATTCTGCCGCCCGCGCGGTACTGCTGAAGCTCGGCGACAGTTTCCTGGAGATCTTCGAGTTCAGCTCGCCAAAACCGCAGCCCGGCGACCCCGACCGGCCGGCCTGCGATCACGGCATCACGCACATCTGCCTGGCGGTAAAAGACTGTCAGTACGAGTACCAGCGACTGCAGGCCGCCGGCATGCGCTTTCACGCCCCGCCACAGGCCCAGGACGGCGGCTTCGTCTGCTACGGACGCGACCCCGACGGCAACATCATCGAGTTGCTGGAGCTGGTGTGACTTGCTGCAAATCAGTCGTAACTTGCTGTTTGCTTTTGGAGTCCAGCTCAGGACGCAAATTGCATTATGACAAGTGATGGAGAGCCGATGACTGTGAAAAAGAACACTTTGCTTTTCCATGTAGACATGGTCTAGTCTGGACTTGAACCAATACAAAGCCGGGACCCGTCCTCGACGGCGTATCCGGAAAGCAGCAACGAACATGTGGGGAACAAGCGTGAGAAGTATCAGGTTGCCGATGGCTGCGCTTGTCGCGATATCCATGTTCCATGTCGGTAGCGCCCAGGCGATGCCGGTGAGTTATTCAACCACCTACAATGGTTCCATCAATGTGACTACCGGTGCGGGTGCCAACACCGCCCTGCCGGTACCGGGTTCGGATTTCTACGGCAATACCTTTACCGCACCCACACTGAATTTCACTGCCCCGGCGGCAGCGACCGGTTTCGGTTTCTACGACGATTTCATCTTCACGATTCCGGTGGGTGCCGGAACAAATTCCGTAACCTCGTCCATCAGCATCCCCGGGTCGCTTGCAGATCAGTGGCCTGCAGTCGCGGTTGTTTGCGTTGCCCCTGGGTTATACGGGCGGCGCGCTGGGCACTTGTCCCGGCGGTTGCCTGGCGGTCTGGGGTGCAGAGGTACTCGCAGCCAATGTCACTTACACGGTGCTGAATCCAACCCTGCTTGGGCCCGGCAGCTATGTCCTGCAGATCCGCGGTGATGCCACGGGCGCCTTCGGTGGCAGCTACTCCGGTGTGCTCAACCTGACCGCCATTCCCGTGCCGGCTGCCGTCTGGTTGTTTGGCAGTGCCCTGGGTGGTCTCGGTTTACTGAAGCGCCGGCGTGTTGCCGACTGACCTCTGCTCGAGTCGCACCGCTCGAGAAAAGCCCCCGCTTGCCGGGGGCTTTTTTTTGGAATCAGATCCCGCCTGCAGAGCAGGCGCCTGTACCGCGTCGCCTTGCGCCCATCAGCGCCACGACTGCAGAACCCATCAACCACGCTGCTGCCGGTACAGGAACGACGGCGACGTTGGTACTGACCGCCAGCCATTCACTGCTGCCGTAACTGAGGATGGTCGCATCGCCCCAGAATGCACTGCGGGTACCACCGTTGTAGAACACGCTGGATGCGGCGAGCAACTCGACACCATCCTGGTAGGCCCTGACCTGGTCACCATCTGCCTGTCCGTCAACCTCGAGCCGGTAGGTGTGAAACATGTCATCGGTATCAACCGTGGCAGATGCGGAGATGCTGTTGTTGCCATTGCGGATCCAGATCGAATCGCTGGCAATCTCCAGCGTGGCGAAATTGCCGTTGTCGAAGCCGATGCCAACCACAACCGGCGCACGCCACCAGCCAGCGGCGCTTGCGCCGTAGCCGAGCTTCAGCGTCGCCTCGATCCAGTAGCTGCCGCTGGCGGGAAATGCCACGCCTGCATCACTGATGCCGTAGTACATCTGGCGGCTGTAGTCTGCCTCGGTGGTCAGCGTCAGGACGCCTGCGCTCAGCACGGGATCATGAACGGTACTGCCGTCACTGAGTGCCCAGGGGCCCGCCTGATCAGGCAACAGGCCACCGGCCGCATTCCAGCTGATGACGGCAGCAGCAGCCGGGTTGGCAAGCAGCGCTGCATGGAGCAGCAGCGCAATTCGAATGCATTTCATCGCGATAATTCCGGAAAATGAGGAATGGTGCCGGGTTTGGCTTATTTGGCTTATTTGGCTTGTTTGCGACGAACCAGCCCCATCAACCCCAGCGCCGACCCGAGCAACCAGCCCGCAGCCGGCACCGGCACGGTGGTGGCACCGATATCGCCCGGATGAACGGCCATGGCCCGGATGGCGCCGGCCTTGTTGTTGACGTACTGATTGCCGCCACCGAAGTAGAACTGCCAGGCGTAGGTGCTGAGGGTGGCGACCGAGGTGGAAGACCAGTACTGATTGGACGTCAGGTTGGTGAACAGGCTGTAGTTGGCGTTGTGGAAGTCTTCGATGTTGGTGCCATTGCCGGCCACACCACCGAGTTCGTTGTAGAAGAGATGGCCCATCTCGCTGCCCGTGCAGTTCCAGCCACCGTTGCCGAACGAATACTGGTTGGCACAGCTGCTGTCCGGTTGCAGGGTGGTCGGCAGACGCCAGTCGCTGAAGCCGCCGTAGGTGAGTTGATCCGCCCAGGCCATGGCATAGGCGTGAGTCATCAGGCCATCCGTTGCGTCCTGGGTGTCATAGCCGCTGGTATAGGCGTAGTTGGCATCGGCCAGCCAGGTGATGTTCAGATCGGTGTCGTAGATCAGTCCGCCACCACGGTCGACAAGTGCGGCATTGGCAATGCCAGGCAGGGCAAAAAAAACGCAAATCATGACGGCGGTCGACAGACCGCCTGGATGGCGACGCATCGGAGTTCTCCACGGCTGGCTGGGTTACGGTGCAGGCAGCGGCAGGATACCGCAGGCGCGCCAGTGCCATGAATGGATGCTGACATAATCCCCGCGGAAGCGGCAGATCCTGCCAGTCTTCAACGACGCTCCCAGAACCTCTGCATCTCGATGTACATGAATGACGCCGTCCAGGTAATCAGCACCAGACCGGTCAGTGTTTCCAGACCGGCAAGAAAACGCAGATTACCGATGGGAACAATGTCGCCTATGCCCAGCGACGTGTACGTCACGAACGAGAAATACACCGAGTCCAGCAGCGAGTGCTGGTAGTTGCCCACCAGGTTGCCGAATGCCGGGTTCATCACCAGAAAATAAAAACCGGCACCAAATACCCAGATCTCGATCACATGGGCAGTGAGCGCCCCAAGCAACCCCATGACAACCTTCATGCGGTGCTGTATCGGCCATCTGGGAATGAGCACCGACAGCACACGCAGAATTTCATAGTGGATCACCACTGCGACGGCGATCAGTGCGCCGTTGATGATCCAGGCCTGGAGAATGATTGGCATGGTTGATCCGGGATCAGCCCTGCGTCTGGTTGACAGTCATCGAGCCATTCACCTTCGTTGCCACCGCTCAGCCTTTTCGGCCAACTCGTGCAATTTTACGGCCGGCAGGACGGTCGGATCGGGCTCCGGCGATCCGCGCCAGTGCTGCCTCGGCAATAAAGCCGGAGCGGCTCGTATTCTCCGCAGCTGCCGCACGATCGATCTGGGTGAGCAAGCGCTCCGGCAACGTAATGTTTACACGCCTTGCGCCGCTCATCAGCCGCGATGGGTTGATTTCGACCATGAACCAGATGCCACCGCGATACTCGCGCCTGCGTTGGAACGCTTCGACCGGCAGCATTTCAGGTAACAATTCCCCATCTTCCAACATGCCTTCGAGGTGAAGTTCGATGGCTTGGCGGGCATGGATCAGCGCCTCGTCGATGGATTCACCAGCTGAAAAGCAACCAGGCAGTGCAGGAACCGTCACCCCATAATCGGATATCCGGTCTTTGTGAATGACGACGGGGACAAGCATGTCAATCTTCTCTCATTCTGGCGTTGGGCCAGATCCAGCCCGCCTGCCGGAAAATGCTCCGCAACGTACCGATCGGCAAATCCTTGACTGGATGCGGCACAGTGACGCGGCGCGCCCCAAGCATGTATTGCCTATGGCTTCCCTTGGTGCGGACCAGCCGCCAGCCCTCGCGTTCCAGTCTGCGGATGCAGCCTGCCGAACCAGTCATGGATGATATACACACCAATACACACGCTACAAGCGCGCCATCGTGTGAGCGTGAACTCGCGTGTTGCAGATTGCCTGCTGCAAATCGGCCGCGTTTGATAAGAAACGGGACCGCACGGCCAGCCAACTTGGCAGACCCGGTCTGACCAATACTTAAACAATCAAATGCCCCGGCACCGAGGCTCTCACCACGGCAGTGACGATCCGTCGTAATTGAGGAATTGCCCGGCGTCGGTGGCATCCAGCCTGTCGATCACGCCGATCATGCCCTGCACGGCGACTTCGGCCGTAATGAGCTGGATGACCCCGGCACGCACCAGCGCGACGATCGGTGCCATGTCCTCGGGAGGCGGTTCGTCAGGGCGCAGCCTGAGCAAGCCGCGCGTGTCGGCGAGCCCCGGATTGACCAGGCCGACAACGATGCCGCGGGGTGCCAGTTCGAGCGCAAGCCCGCGCGCCAGCAGGTGGGCGGCTGCCTTGCTGGCCCGGTAGGCGTAGAGATTCATCGGCGGACGCAACAGGGCGATCGCACCTGCGGCACTGCCAAGGAACACGATCTTTTTCAGGGCGCTGCGCGCCACGTGCCCGACGAAAGCCTCGGCAACGCGCAGCGGACCCGTGGCATTGGCGGCGAACGAGTCGGCAAAGAGCGCGCTGTCGAGGCCGCCGAAGCGCTGGCCCGTCTGCGGCCCGAGGAATGCGGAATTGAGCAGCAGCAGGTCGATCGGCGTGGCCTCGAGTCGTGCTGCGAGGTCGACACCCTGGCTTTGCACCGTGACATCGAGTGCCTCGATGACGACCGCTGGCGCCTGCGCCGCCAACTCGCGCAACTGTGCAGCCTCACCGGGCTGCCGACAGGTCGCAATGACCCGCCACCCGGCAGCCGCGTACTGACGGGCAAACTCCAGACCCAGGCCACGGTTGGCCCCGGTGATCAGCACTGTCGGCATCGATGCGCTTCCTCTTGCGTGTCCTGTTGTTCAGCCTTCAGCCACGAATGGCACCGGCGGATAAATCCAGTGCTGCGGATCGCTGCGCCGTGCCGGCGAGGGAATCACCCGCACCTCGCCATTCTGCTCGCTCGCAGCGAGCGCGAGACGATCGATCTGCCAGCCGCGGCTGCGCAGCTCGCGCATGAGCTTCCAGTACGCCTGCATCAACAGGTCTTCACGGTCGATCTTGATGGCCGGAAAATCCGGCACGTCCGGTGCGCGTTTGGGCAGGTGCGCCTCGGCAATCGGCTTGTCCTGGTAGACGTTGCGCAGGTTGCGCTGCAGGTGATCCTTGTCCTTGTCTTCCTCGAGCATGAAGTTCCGGAAGGCGATGAGGTACATCTTCGTGTTCTCCTCGTCGATTGGCGTCGACATCGAATAGAACACGTTGCAGAAGCTGCTGCCCGGCATGCCGATCTGCACCTTGCCGTACAGTGTGAAGCCCGGCAGGTAGAACGTCAGCCACGAGTTGACCTCGGTGCGCCCCTCGCGCATCTTCGCCCAGCTGCCGGCGGGCGGTGGCGGCCGCGAGACGAGATGGGTGCGGAAGCCGTTGTCCAGCCATTCCACGCTGTGCTCGGAGGGCCGGCTCGGGTTCTCCTCGTTGAGCGGAATGCCATGCACGATGTGCAGGTGCACCTGGTCGAGGTCGACCATCTTCGCCCAGTGCACGTTGGCCTTCCAGGTATCGGAGAAGGTCACCCGGCGCCATTCGGGATTGTTGTCCTCGGGCATGTCGAAGAGTTGATGGGCCTCGTCCTGGCGGTCGCCGAGAAATACCCAGACCAGGCCGTGGCGTTCCTGCACCGGATAGCTGTCGACCTTGGCCGCGGCCGGGATGTCGGCGGTCGGCTTCAGCTGCGAGGGAATGCAGGTGCAGCGACCCTGCGCATCGAAACGCCAGCCGTGGAACACGCAGGACAGCGTGCCATCGTCCTGACGCTTGCCCTGTGCGAGGCTCGCACCACGGTGACAGCAGGTGTTGCTGAGGCACACGGCCCGGCCTTCGAGATCGCGATAGAGCACGAATTCGCGCCCCAGCATCTTGACCTTGACGGGCTGCGCCGTGACGTTTTCGCTCCACTCGGCGATGTACCAGACATTGGCGAACATCATGATTTTTTTCTCCTGCTGAATTCACTGACGGGCTGCGCTGGCAGTGCGGCGGCTGACTGTGCAACCCTTGTCGCTACATCGGTAGCTTCGCGATGCGGAAGCCCCAGCATCTGCAACACCAGAACGGAAAACTGGCGCTCGACGTCTGGCGGTGCCCGGCCGAGCAACATGTCCTGAAGCAACGGACAGGCAGCACCGCGTATCGCCGCTGCCGCGACTCCCGGATCGCCAACCCGGAAGCGGCCCTTGCGCAAGCCGGCAGCGATCATCCGCACCAGGGCATCACCGGCGCGCTTGTGACCGACTTCCTGCAGACTGCCCTGGCGCACCATGACCCAGGCCACCGCCGGGTCTTTGCGGGCCACGCTCAGGGTATGGATGGCGTTCATCGCAATCGCCTCGGCGGGATCCGCCGTCCGGGAGAAAACCCCGACCTTGTGGGCAATGTCGGCCTCGAAGAAATCGGCCGCGATCGCCTCGATGAGCGAATCCAGGGAAACAAAGTGATTGTAGAAGGACGGTTGCGAGACCCCTGCTTCGCGCACGATCTCCATCACGGTCGCCGCAGATGCGCCTTTGCGGGCGAGCACCCGGCGTCCGGCATCGAGCAGCGCGCGGCGGGTGCGCTCCCAGCGCGGGTCCGTCCGGGTGGATTCGGGCAGGCGTGGTACGGCGGTCATGGCATCTATTTAGCAACATGCTAAATAAGATGCAAGGGGGTGCTCACCGCGATACTCGAATAATCAAATGCGCCGGCACCGGGTAAACTGCGTCATGGCCCGACGTTCCCGGAAAAACCTGCGCCAGTACCTGAGCCGCCGCCTGCTCTTCGGGCTGGCGGGGCTGGCCGTGCTGCTGGTGTCTGCGCTGGCGATCTGGATCTGGCTGCTCGACCGCCAGATCGTGCAGCAGTTCGAGGGCCGACGCTGGGATCTGCCGGCCCAGGTGTATGCGCGACCGCTGGAACTCTATGCCGGCCAGCGGCTCAGCGCCGACGAACTGCAGCGCGAACTCACCGCACTCGGCTACTCGACCGCTTCCACCATCAAGACCCAGGGCACCTTTGCACGCCTGAGCGGCCGGATCGTGTTGATGACCCGTCCCTTCCAGTTCTGGGACAGTGCACAACCGGCGCAGAAGGCCACCATCAGCTTCGGTGCCGACGGCATCACCGCGCTGAACGATGAGCGCGGCCGCGACCTGCCGCTGCTGCGCCTCGACCCACCCTTCATCGGCAATATCTTCACCGCCCACGGCGAAGACCGGATGGTGCTGGGCCCGGACCAGGTGCCCGAACTGCTGCTGGAGTCGCTCAAGATCGTCGAGGACCGCGACTTCGACAGGCACGGCGGCATCTCCCTGCGCGCCATCACCCGCGCCATGTGGGCGAATATCCGCGCCGGCGGCATCGAACAGGGCGGCAGCACGCTCACCCAGCAGCTGGTGCGCAGCTATTTCCTGGACAACAGCCGCACGCTGAGCCGCAAGCTGCGCGAAGCGCTGATGTCCATCCTGCTGGAACTGCACTTCGACAAGCCGGACTGCTCAACGCCTACGTCAACGAGATCTACCTGGGCCAGGCCGGCGACCGCGCGATTCACGGCTTCGGACTGGCCAGCCAGTTCTACTTCGGCAAACCGCTGACCGAACTCGAGCCGCAGGAAACGGCACTGCTGATCGCGGTGGTCCGCGGCCCCTCCTGGTACGACCCCAGGCGTCAGCCGGAACGCACGCGCAAGCGCCGCGACATGATCCTGGATCTGATGGCCGAGTTCGAGCTGATTCCGGAAGCGGTCGCCAGCAAGGCCAAACAGCGCGAACTGGGCGTGCGTGGAAAAGCCACCAGCTTCGCCAGCTACAACCCGACCTTCATGGATCTGGTACGGCGCGAACTGCGCGCCGACTACAAGGAGGAGGATCTGCTCAACGCCGGGCTGCGCATCATGACCACGCTGGATCCGCGCATCCAGGCACTGGCCGAGCAGCGCCTGAAGGAAGGCCTGGATGAGCTGGAAACCAGCCGGAAGCGCAAGGCCGGTTCACTCGACGGCGCCATCGTGGTCACCGGCACCCAGACGCCGGACGTGGTGGCGATCGTCGGTGGCCGCAATGCGCGCATGCAGGGCTTCAACCGGGCACTGGACGCGAAGCGGCCGATCGGTTCGCTGGTCAAACCGGTGGTCTTTCTGGCCGGCTTCGAGTCGGGGCGTTACACCGCCGCCACGCTCATCGACGATGCGCCACTCAGCATCCGCCTCGATACCGGCAAGACCTGGAGTCCGCAGAACTACGATCGCCAGTATCGGGGTCCGGTGCCCGCCGTGCGCGCGCTGGCGGAGTCCCTGAACACGCCGACCGTGCGCATGGGCATGGACGTGGGGCCGAAAAAAGTTGCCCGGCTGCTTCAAGTCACTGGGCTTGACCAAGGCGCCGCAGCCATTGCCATCCCTGCTGCTGGGGGCCGTGGACCTCACGCCGATGGAAGTTGCCCAGGTTTACAACAGCCTTGGCAATGGCGGGTTTCACGCCCCGCTCAAGGCCGTGCGCGCGGTACTCGATGCCGACGGCAAACCGCTGGAACGCTATCAACTGAAGATCAATCGCGCGGCCGACCCCTCCGCCGTCGCACAACTGACCGCCAGCATGCTGCAGGTCGTTGACCGCGGTACCGCGCGGGGGGCCAGACGCTGGCTGCCGGCCGATCTGGGCGTGGCCGGCAAGACCGGCACTTCCGATGATCTGCGCGACAGCTGGTTTGCCGGCTTCACCAATGATCACGTCGTGGTGGTCTGGGTCGGCGCAGACGACAACTCGCCGACCGGACTCAGCGGCGCCTCCGGTGCATTGCCGATATGGGCGCGTCTGGTCGCCGGCTTCGGCGACCTCGGTTACGAGGCGCTGCCGGCGGAAGACCTGGCGGATGTGTCTTTCGACTATGCAACTGGCATGATGGCGCGCGCAGAGTGCGGCGACCTGATCAGCTTGCCGCTGCCGGCGGGAACAGTCCTGCCAGCACGACCAGACTGCATACCGGAATCCGACAATCTCACCAGGCGTGGCATCGAATGGCTGAAGGATTTGCTCAACTGAAACCGCACGGCAACCTTGTCCGGACCATTGCGCCTGCCCTGCTGCTGATCGCGACGCTCAGCGGCTGCGTCCCGCCCGGACCTGCCACCCGGCCATCCGAACCGAAGGCGCCGGTACCGGCCACCCCCCGCCCCGTGCCGGCACCCGCACCCACGCCGGCGCCGCCACCCGCAGCGCCGGCAATTCCAACACCCGCACCACCATCGGCCCCGGTACGCGTCATTCCGCCGGTGAGCCCGGCCAGTCAGGCGCTGCTCAACGAGAGTCGCAGCCATGCCGCCGCCGGACGCAACGCGCAGGCCGCCGCTTCCATCGAGCGTGCGCTGCGCATCGAACCGCGCCATCCGCTGCTGTGGCTTGAACTCGGCAACCTGCGACTGAAAGAAGGTGACTACGCCCAGGCCGAGAGCCTCGGCCGCAAGGCGCTGAGCCTCAGCGCCGGCGACGCCGCAATTTCGGCCCGCGCCCAGCAACTGATCAGCGCTGCAAAAAAACGGTAGGAGCGCCTTCATGTGGGAGCGCCTTCATGTGGGAGCGCCTTCAGGCGCGATCTCCCGGCGGGCAAAAGTCGCGGCTGAAGCCGCTCCTACGCGCGCGGCGCAGCGGCCCGTTGCAGACGGTCGTTTATCGCCGCACCCAGACCGTGCTCGGGCACCGGTGCAACGGCAATGCTCGCCACCCCGCTGTCATCCAGTGTGCGCAGCATCGCAAACAGATTGGCAGCCGCTTCAGCCAGGTCACCGCGGCGGGACAGGTTCAGGCTGCCCTCACGCTGGTGCGGACCAAAACCGAGAAAGGCCTCGCCTGGTTCGGGCGCAACCGCATTGATGCGCAACCGCGCGCGCGGCGCATAGTGCGAAGCGAGCTGGCCCGGCGCTTCGATGCGCCCGGCCGGCAGCACGGAAATTTCATCGACGACCGTCAGCAGTGCCTCGCGACTCACGCCACCGGGGCGCAGCAAGCGCACTGGCTCCCCCGGCAGCACGGCGACGATGGTCGATTCCAGCCCGACCTGCGCCGGCCCGGCATCGAGCACCAGGCCAGACCGCTCGCCGAGTTCTGCAACCACGTCCTGTGCCGTGGTCGGACTGATATGCCCGGAACGATTGGCAGACGGTGCCGCCAGCGGGCGACCAAAGGCACGGATCAGCGCCAGCGCCACCGGATGCCCCGGCATGCGCAGCGCCACTGTCGGCAGACCCGCACGTGCCAGCTCACAGACCCGGCCCGTGGGCGCAACGGGCAATACCAGGGTCAGCGGTCCGGGCCAGAACCGCGCGGCGAGACGCCGTGCACGCTCGTCGAACACGGCCTCGCTGGTCGCCATCTCGAGACTGGCGACATGTGCGATCAGCGGATTGAACTGCGGGCGGCCCTTTGCGGCATAGATGCGGGCGACGGCGAGATCACTGCCCGCATCGGCGGCCAGCCCGTAGACGGTCTCGGTCGGCAGTCCCACGAACTCGCCACGCTGCAAACGCTCGACCGCCTCGGCGATGGCCGACTCGCCCGCATCAACGATATCCATGCGCCAGCCTCATGCGCGGCACTCAGGCGGCTGCCGGCCTGTTCGCCGGGAAGGCCGGCAGTCGTGCCAGCAGAAGCGTGGCGACAGTCAGCATCGCGGCATGCACCAGCAGAATTTCCGTATAGCCGCCCAAACGATCCACCGCATTGGCAGTGGCCAGCGGACCGAGACCCGCACCGAGTGAGTAGGCGCTGTAGTACCAGGCATAGATGCTGCTGAAGTGATGCAGGCCGAAATAGCGGCTGACCAGATAGGCGGTGACATCCACCTCGGCACCGGCGGCCAGGCCGGTGAGTATCCCGGCCACGAATGCCAGCCAGCCACTGGCGCCCGATGCGAGCAGGAAGATCGCGACGATGGGTCCCAGCAAGAAGGCGATCGCCACGCGCGGCGCGAAGATGCGATCCATCAGCCAGCCGGCTGCGACACGGCCAAACACCAGCGCCACGGCAAGTATCGACAGTGCATTGGCCGCACGCATCGGCGTGACACCCCGACTGACGAGCAGCGGCACCAGATGCACCTGGATGCTGGTCACGGCGACACCGATGAGCAGAAAGACCACCAGCATCGTCCAGAAGTGGCGCGTGGCGAGCGCCTCCTTCAGGGTCAGGCCAGGTGCCGCGCCGCGGTCCGCTGGGTTGGGCTTGCTGCGCACCACGGCATCACCATCCGGCAGAAGCCCCATCGACTGCGGCGAGTCCCGCACCACCAGCAGGACGATCGTGCCTCCGAAGACGACGATCGCCGCTGCGATCACCAGCCATGCGCTGCGCCAGCCGTAGTTATCTATGGCCCACTGCGTCAGGATCGGCCAGGCAAAACCGCCTATGCCGACACCGGCCAGCGTCACGCCCAGCGCAAGCCCGCGCTGGCGATCGAACCACAGCGCGACGATCCGCGTGAAGGCAATGTGCGTCGTGCCGACACCGAACACGGCCAGGGCGATGTAGCGCAGATAGAAAGTGAGGAGGTTTGCGTCCTGGAAGTAGAAGGAAGCCACCAGTGCCGCCTCCAGGACCAGGCCGACCAGGATCACGCGCCTCGCGCCCAGCCTGTCCACCAGCATGCCGAAGAACGGCGCCACGAAAGTGATCGTCAGCACCGACAGGAAGAGCGCCGTGAACGCTTCAGTCTGCGACCAGCCGAACTCCTGTCGCAGCGGCGTGACAAACACGCCAAAGGTATAGGTCAGTACGGTGGCAAGACCGCAGGCGAGACCGATGCCGCAGGCAAGCGCGACATACCAGCCATAGAAGATTTTCCTGTTCATCCGCGCCGACTCAGGTCTTGGCGTCAGACTCCGAATACACCTGCACGTCGGTGATATTGAACAGCGACTTCCAGTCCTTGGCGATCAGCAGGTCCATCAACTCGGAGGGCTTGCCGGCCTTCTTGCGCTCCATCTCGGCATCGATGGTGATCAGCGCCTGGTCGACTTCCGGGCCAAACAGGTAGCGCAGATATTCGGTAGGCACGCGCGGCTCTTCGCTGAATCGGCCTTCAGCATCGAAAGAGGCCGGCAGGATCGGCGGGACATAGAACACATTTGGCTCGGTGCCGAACTCGGGGTGCAGCGGCAACGCCACCTTCCACTGGTGCACGAGCTTGTGGATCGGGCCATCCAGGTCCTCGAGGAAGCCGACGAAGCGCAGACGGCCGGGACACTGGCGCGCGCAGGCCGGCGCCACGCCCTGCTCGACGCGCGGAAAGCAGAAGATGCACTTCTGCGACTTGCGCTTCACATAGTTGTAGTAAACCTTGTCATAGGGACAGGCGCGGTTGCAGAGGCGAAAGCCCTGGCACTTGTCCTGGTCGACGAGCACGATGCCGTCCTTCTCGCGCTTGTAGATCGCGCGCACCGGGCAGGCTTCGAGGCAGGCCGGCTTGGTGCAGTGGTTGCACAGGCGCGGCAGGTAGAAGTGATAGTTGTTCGGATAATCACCGGAACTGGTGTCTTCATCCCAGTTGGCACCGTACTCCATCGGCTCGGTCTGCTGCAGCCGCTCGGCCGTACCCTTGAAGTACACGTCCTCGTGATTCAGCGGGATCGGCCCGCCGTAGTTCTTCTGGTCATGCAGATCGCCGAACTGCAGCTTGCCGTCCTTCCAGCCCGACTTCGCACCCTTGGCTTCCCATTCCTTCGGATAGCCGCGACCGGGCTTGGTCTCGACATTGTTCCAGAGCATGTACTCCTGGCCTTCCTCATCGGTCCACAGCGACTTGCAGGCTGCGGTGCAGGCCTGGCAGCCGATGCACTTGTTGAGGTCGATCACCATTGCAACTTGTCTGGACATTTCAGGTTTCCTGGGTAATTCCTGGGGTCGCGGCTGAAGCCGCTCCTACGGCCGCTCCTACGGCCGCTCCTACGGCCGCGTCCGATGTATTTTTCGAAATTCACCGTGTGGTCGTGATAGGTCTGGTTGGGTACGTAATCGGGCGTACGGTAACCGATATGCCCGTAGTCGCCGACCAGTGAGGTGGGCTTCAGGAGACCACCGGTCGGAATCACGCCGCTGAAGTTCTGCCGGCCGCGGAACATCATCGGGTCCCAGCCATGGAACATGAACATCTGGCCCGGCTGCATGCTGGAACTGACGTGGGCCATGGCGATGAATGCCCCCAGCTTGTTGAAAGTCCGGATCAGGTCGCCATCTTTCACCCCGCGCGCTGCGGCATCGTCCGGATTGACGTACACATCCGGCTCGCCGCGCTGCAGGCTCACCAGCAAGGCATCGTCGCGCCACATGCTGTGCACGCCGTGCCGCGCGTGGCCCATGGTCAGGCGCAGGGGATAGCCCTTGATGGCCAGCGGATCGACGTAGACCGGCAGCTCCTCGCCTTCCTGCAGGAACCAGTCGTGGTCCATGTAGAACTGCTGCCGGCCGGTCAGCGTGGCATAGGGCTTCTTGTCGCGGGTACTGGCAAGGATCTGGTAGCTGTAGGGCGCACCGGGGCCGAACTGCACATCAGCCGAATCCTCGACGCGGATGAAGCCCTTGCTGGCCAGTTCCTCGAAAGTGACCTTGGGGATGCCTGCCGAGTTGTCGAGCAGGAACTGCGCGAGATCGCGCGAATTGGTGATCTTGCCGTTGAGCGTGAACAACTCATGCAGCCGCGCGTAATCGTGGGTGATGGGCTGGCCAAATACCACATCCTTGATTGGCGGCAGCTGACGCGCCCTGGCCTTGGCGCTGATGGACTTTGCCAGGCGCTCCATGATCGTCCAGTCATCCGCCGACTCGCCGAGCGGCGGCACGGCCTGGTCGAGCACCTGCACATAGGGCGTACGGCCTTCCTGGACAAAATCGCGTCGCTCATAGTGCTGAGCGACCGGCAGGACATAGTCGGAATACATCGCCGTGACGCTCATGTCGGGCGTCATGGTGACGATCGTTTCGAGCTTTGCCAGCACGGTTTTGCGGAAGCGCGTACCCGCCGCACGCCAGTTGGCCGTGTTGTGGCCCGCCATGATCGCCATCTTCCAGGGCGTCTTGCTGTAATCGGGCAACCAGCCGTTCTTGATGGACTGCTGATAGTGGGTATCGATGTGATTGGCGAATTCGTCGCCATATACCTGGGCATTGAGCCCCTTGCCGTCGGCCTTGGCATAGTCCCACACGGAGATCGCGGCGACTTTCAGGCGCGGACCCACACCTTCAAAGACGAACTTCAGCAGGCCGTCGGCCTTGCCGAGCTGCGTGGTCTGCATGCCGCCACCAGGGCGCCCCGTATCGCCGGTGAGCGCACACATCAGCAGCCAGGCCCGATGCAGCTTGTCGCCATGCAGCCATTTGCAGGAACGGTAGCCGGCGTAAATCATGCCAGCGCCGGATTTGGCAAAGCTGCGCGCGATGGTGCGGATATTGTCGGCGTGCACGCCGGTGATCTGCTGCGCCTTTTCGGGCGTGTAGTCACGATTGCAGAGCTGGCGCGTCAGTTCAAAGACAGTGGTGACCTCGACCTTGCCCTGCGGCGTCTTGATCTTCCAGCGGCCTTCAAGCGCCGGCTTCAGGCCATTGAGCGCCAGGGTTTCCGGCTCACGCGGCACCTGCGGTGCCGCCGGATGCTGGCCATAGCCGGTGGCGGGCGCCTTTACCGGCTTGCGGGTGGCCTCGTCCCAGAAATAGAAAACGCTGTCGGCACGCTCGCCGGTTTCGCCGAAGTCGCTGGCACGCAGGAACTTCTGGTTGTCGGTGCGCACGAGGAACGGCAGATCGGTCTGCTCGCGGATGTAGTCCCAGTCGATCAGGCGGTCGGCGATGATGGTCTGCGCCATCGCCATCGCCAGTGCCGTATCCGTGCCGGGTTTCGGATTCAGCCACTTCGAGGCGTGGATTGCCGAGGCGCTGAACTCCGGCGAAATGACCACCACTTCAGTGCCGTTGTACTTCGCTTCCCAGAAAAAATGTGCATCGGGAATGCGCGTCGCGGCCGGGTTTGCCGCCCATACCAGGCAGCACTTTGATTTGTAGATTGCTGCCATGTTGTCGCCCGGCAATTCGTAGCCCAGCGTCATGTAGGCGCCGACCGGCAGGTCGCCGACGCCGGCGAAGGTCTCCGGCACGACGATGCCGGTGGCATTGGCGAAACGGAACATCGCGGTGAAAGATGCCTTTTTCAGGATCATCTGCGTGCCCATCGCGAAGGTGACCGAATCCGGGCCGGACTCTGTCGCGTGCTCGATGATCTTGTCGGAAATCTCGCTGACCGCCTGGTCCCAGCCGATGCGCTCCCACTTGCCGGCACCGCGCTCGCCCACCCGTTTCATCGGGTAGAGCACACGCTGCTTGCCGTACATGTATTTGGAGTGGCGCATGCCCTTCTGGCAGCCACGCGGCCCGTAATCGGGCGTGTTCTCGTCACCGGAGCGGCCGTACTCGCCCTGCTGCTCTTCGCGCCAGACGATGCCGTTCTTGACGTATACGTTGAAGGCACAGTGCCCGGTGCAGTTGATGCCGCGACTGCCGCGCACGACCCGGTCCCAGGTCCACTTCTTGCGCATCAGGTCTTCCCAGACCCCGTACACAGGCTGCGCAGCGGCGGCCATGGCGTCACCGGGCACCATGTACTTGAGCGAGAGGGCTGCCGCCGCGACACCGGAATGTTTGAGGAACGTTCTTCTGTCAGTGGTCGCCGTCATTGGTCGCGCTCCCGCCCCGATACCAGGTCACCGATCATAAAGTATCGAAGCTGTATGTGTTACAGCAAACCCGACTTCACCAGCCGCTCGATATTCGCCTCCTGCCGGCGCCGGAATACATCGCGGCTCGGCGGCTCCACGACCTTGCCATCCTGTAGCAGGAAATTCGGCTGGTGGTACTGCGCCCTGGCATAGGTGCTGGCATAGATGTCAAAGGGCTGACGCGACATCACGTTGGACATCGCGGTGCGACGCCGCGTGCGCCGCAAGGCGCCGATATCGATCACGGCATTGGAATTGAAGGCCTCGCCGCCCTGCGCGGCCTCGGCCAGCACGTGGCCGTTGAAGTCCACGATCTTCGACATCGCACTGCAGGTATAGGCCGGGATCGGCGTGTCGTCGATGCTCGCGCTGTTGGCCGCAACCACGAACACCTGGTTCTCGATGGCCCGCGCCCGCCGGCAGACTTCCTTGATCGTGAGTTCCGCACTGCCCGGCTCGCTGGTCGGGTGGAGGATCACTTCGGCACCACGCAGCGCGAGGCAGCGCGTGATCTCCGGGTAGAGGATTTCCTCGGAAGCGATGGTGCCAAGGTTGCCGATCTCGGTCTTTGCAACCGGGAACACGCTCTCCTCACCGTAGATGCCCAGGTACTTGTCCCAGACATCGTGCGGGGTCGGCTCAAAGCAGGAGGTGAGGCGGCGATAACGCAGAATCACATTGCCGTTCGGGCCGATGATGAAGCAGGTCTGGAAATACAGCTCCGGGAAGTGCGGATCGATTTCATACACGTTGCCGGACAGGTACAGGTTGTTGGCCTGGGCGATCTTGCCGAGCGCCTCGTACTCCGGACCGTTCTGCTCCAGGCAGGCACGGTCACGCCACTCCTGCACCGACTCGCGCATCGGGAAGCCGGTCAGGGTGTACTCGGGCAGGGCCACCAGCCTGACAGGCAGACCATAAAAGAAACGCAGGAAGTTGGCCGCGGTGGTGGTGAACTCGCCGATGCGCCGGATGTTCTCGTCGATCTTCGCGCGGGATGATGCCCGGTCCGTACACCGATTGACGCCCTTGACTGAAACCTGGAGCGCAACGCCGATGAATTCCGGTCCGTCCTGCGTGCCGCTGGCCGGTGCCACACCAGCCTGATGATGATCCGCCATGTCGTATCCTGCTTATTGTTCCGGGAGAGCGCAGTATAGGCGCTACCCCTGAAACGGGGCGCTCGCCGAGTTGCCGGGAACCATGTGATGGACGGCCCACCCCGGAGTCAGGCAAGCGACATGCCGGCGGAGCAGGATCAGCGTGAGGAGGTTACAGGCCATGCCCAGTCAACCCGCAAATCCACCCGGGTGGAACCGCCCCAACATGATCCCGACGCTGAATGGCACGGGCTTCATGTTCGAGGTCCGCGACACCTTCACCAATGATTTCATCAGCCATGCCGGCCGGAGCAGCCACCCGGTTCTGGAACTTGGCTGCGCCTACGGCGTGGCGAGCATTCCGGCGCTGGAGGCCGGCGCAAGGGTGGTCGCCTCCGACATGGAGCCGCAGCACCTCGAGATCCTCAAAAGCAAGGTGCCGCCGCATCTGCTCGACCAGCTCGACGCTGGTCGTGGCCACTCTCCCGCAGGCGGAATTTCCAGCAGGCGCCTTTGGCGCAATCCTCTGTTCACGCGTCCTGCATTTTCTCGACGGTGACGATATCGATACCTCGGTGGGCAAGATGGCGCAGTGGCTGGCGCCCGGTGGTCGTCTCTATCTGATCGCCGACACGCCCTATGGCATCTGGCGCAAGAAAATCGCCGAGTTCGAGGCGGGCAAGGCTGCAGGCATGCGCTGGCCGGGCATGATGATCGGGCTGCATAACTACCTCACCGCCGAGCCGCCACCGAAACCGATCGACAAACCGCCATTCATGAACGTGCTTGATCCGGAGCTGATGGCCAGAAGCTGTACCGAAGCAGGCCTGGAAGTTGTGGAAGCCGCCTTCATTCCGCGGCCCGACTTCGGCGGGTTCGGACAGATGGACGGCCGTGAAAATGCCGGGGTGGTGGCCGTCAAACCGGGCTGATATCGTGACTGCAGGGGGACTGACGGATGCACATCGCCTTTTTATGCCGCGCGGCGAGCGTGGCAGGGTTTGCCGTGGCATGCCTGCTTTTCGCGACGCCACCAGTATCGGCAGACGACGAAGTCAGCGAGATCATCGTCACCGCCCGCAAGCGCGAAGAGCGGCTGCAGGAAGTACCGCTGTCGATCACCGCGTTCGATGCCGACGCGCTCAAGGACCGCAATATCCAGTCGGTCTACGATGTCGCCACCTTCACGCCGAATTTCAGTTTCAGCCGCAACGTGGTCGGCCGGCGCCTCGATGCACCGAGCATCCGCGGGCAGTTTTCACCGCTGAACAACTTCGGCTCGGAAGGCAACGTGGCCTTCTTCGTGGATGGCGTGTACATCAGCGGCACCTCCAGCAGCCTGACGGCTGACAACATCGAGCGCATCGAAGTCCTGCGCGGACCGCAGGCTGCACAGTTCGGCCGCGCGGCCTTTTCCGGTGCCGTCAATTACGTGACCCGCACACCCACCAACGAGATCGAGGGACAGGTTTACCTGAAAGGCGGCGAAGACAGCGACTACAAGACCTCGGCCTGGCTCAGCGGCCCCCTGATCGAGGACAAGCTGCTGTTTTTCACCTCGGCCAGCTGGGAGTCGGTGGACGGCCAGTGGCAGAACTCCATGAATCCGTCGAACATCTGCGGACCGGGCGAGACTTTTTCCGACGGTTGCCTGGTGATGAGCCCGCGCTACCAGCTGGGTTGGCCGGAGGGACAGCCGCCCTCGATGCAGATGGACGATTACACGCAGCTCGGTGGCGAAAGTACCTGGAACGTCACCGGCAAGCTGACCTGGAACGCCAGCGACGCACTGCAGTTCAACGTGAAGGCCGAGTACACCGAAACCGACGACGAACACTACGCCTCGCTGTTTCAGCCGGACCTCGACTGCTACACACCCGGCGGTGCGGCCTGCGAGATCACCGCCGACGGGCTGCGCGCCGTGATGAATATCGCCGACTTGCGCGAAGGCGCCACGTCGGGATCCTTCGGCACGACCGAGGGCGACGATTTCGTACCCAGCACGGCCCGGCCTGCACCCTTCCTCGGCACCCGCAGTGAAACCCGGCGCTATCTCGCCGAAGGCATCTACACCATCGATGACTGGGAAATCGCGGCACGCGCCACGCTTAATCACCAGAGCCTCGAAAGCTACAAGGACCTCGACCGTTCACCGTACTGGGGTCCGCTGTTCGCCGGTGTGTTCCAGTCCGGTGAGCTGCAGCGCTGGAGCGACCACTCCTATGAGGCACGGGTCACCTCGCCGCAGGATCAGCCGCTCCGGACCACGGCCGGCGTCTACTATTTCCGTGCCGACAACACCTCCTACCAGCGTGAATTCACCGGCTTCTGCAACCGGCTTGAATACGGCATGCCGGAAATCAACGGCCAGCGCTCCTGGACGCTGAATGCCGACAAGGAGAACAAGGCGGTCTTCGGCGGTGTGGCCTATGACATTAAGGAAGACGTCACGCTGGAAGTGGAAGGCCGCTATGCCAAGGACTCACCGACCCAGCACGCGGCGAACGGCATCAGCGCATCGACCAGCTATTACAGCTTCACGCCCCGGGCAACGCTCACCTGGAAGCCCACCGAAGACCTCAACCTGTACGGCCTGGTCGCCAAAGGCAACAAGCCCGGCGGTTATTTCTTCGGCTATTTCGACGCTCCGATAACACCCACCGGCCCCGGCAGCACCACCGAGGCCATCGAGAACGGCGATGCCGTCATCAAGGAGGAGAACGCCTGGACCTACGAAATGGGCGCCAAGACCCAGTGGCTGGACCGTCGGCTGACCGCCAACATATCGGTGTTCTATATCGACTGGTCCGACCAGGCGATCAACGAAGTACGCAACATCCAGTGGGCCTGTGCAGACACGGGCAACACGGCACAGGTACCCAATAACGTCATCCGCAATGTCGGACAGTCCACAGTGATCGGCAGCGAAGTGGAACTGGCCCTGGCTGCTACAGACAATCTGCGTCTGGCCGTGAATTACGGCCTCGCCTCCACGGAACTGAAGGACTACGAGTCGGTGATCGACCAGACCAGCGGGGTAATCGTCGATGCCGAAGGCAAGGAAGCCCCGCGCGTACCCAAGCACACGGTGACGACATCAGCCACCTGGACCCGCCCCTTCGGTGACCGCGGTGCCAGCTGGTTTCTGCGCGGCGACTACGTGTACAACTCGAAGACCTGGCTGGAGGCCGACAACATCGTCTATGTGGGCGCACTCAACCTCGTCAACACCCGCTTCGGCATCGAGTCAGACCAGTGGACGGCAACCTTTTACATCGACAACCTGACCGACGACGACACGCCGACACTGGCCACGCAATTCCCGAACTTCAACAACTTCCCCGGCGTGACCACCGCCTTCCACGTCGTACCCCGGCGCGGCAAAAACGCCGGGCTCACGCTGCTGCACCGTTTCTAGCCAGAGCGGCCGTAGGAGCGGCTTCAGCCGCGATCTCGGCTGAATCGCGGCTGAAGCCGCTCCTACGGCCGCTCCTACGCCGCTCCTGCGGCCGGGTTTTCCGGCGGCACTTCGGCGGCATAGGCTTCCCAGGTGCCGCGGGGCATGACCTGTGGCCAGTGATCAGGGACCTGCAGATAGTCCGGCGCATTCTTCTCGATATAGGCCAGAACCTTGGGCGGAATGTCGCCCGGGCCCTTGAGCCCCTTGTGACTGAACATCCGGCCGAACAGCACGCCGGATTCGGCAAACTCGTGGCCACCCATCTGCATCCACGGCCACCACTGCGAGACGCGCGAGAAGCCCGCGATGAATCGACTCGACGGCGCGCTGCGATCCTGCATCTCGCTGAGCGACATGCTGAACGTGAAATGCTCCGAGGGACTGATGCGCGGACCGGTACAGGCCTTGGGCCAGCGCTCGGCATTGACCGGATTGGTGTACTCGTGCGCATAGTCCCAGGCGAGCATCAGGTCATCGCCGTAGGTCTCGAAGGGCAGCACGAAGGGCACCTTGCCTGCCATGTTCCGTTGCGTGCCGTCATTCATCAGCGTGGCATCGTCTTTCGCGGCACCCATCGCAAAGCGCGGCATTTCGGCCGTCAGCTTGCCGCCCATGTTCGGGTTGTAGAAATTGAAAACCTTGACGGTCTCGCCGGTGAACGGGTTCTTCCAGGTATCAAGGATGTCGCCGGTGGCGAGGTCGGTGAAATAACCGGTCTCCTTGCCGCGGATCCAGCAATTGCCGTCGCTGTCGATCTTCGACTGCATGACGCCGGTGCCGGTGTAACCGAACAGCGGCATGGCCCGCTTCGCACCGATGCGCGCATACATCAGGCCGTGAAAGCCGCTGAGCACCGGTTCGTCGTAACCGCCCCAGATCTTGCCGAAGGCATACAGGTTGTCACGCGGATCGTTGAAATCCAGCGGCTTGCCGGCGGCGGCCTGCACCTGCTTGCCAACCGCCATGAGTCCGACGCCCGTGGCGGCGAGCGCGGCGAGCGCGGAGCGGCGGTTGACGAACAGACCATTGACCAGTTCAGAAGTCATCGCGTCACTCCCCGGTAGAACCAGGCTGCATTTAAACCTAATACGGCGTGGGGCAATAGCACTGCAGCCCGCGAAACGTGACGCATTGCGGGGCCGGTTCGCCCTGCGGTTGCTAGATTCGGCGCATGGCACATCGGCTGGCGACAAGTCCGGCTCCGGGCGGCTCTGCGGCAGGCATGCACCTGCAGAACCCGGCTGAATGTGCACCAGTCGAATGCGCCTCAGCTGAATGTGCCTCACTCGCACACATCCTCGACACGCGCAACCATCGGCCGATGCTGCGTCTGCAGGCGCTGCAGATACTTGAAGGCGTGTGCCGCAGTCTCGAGCACGCGCATCGCAACGGCCACATACACGGCGATGTGCGGCCGGAAAAGATCTTCGTCACCTCGAAGGGACACGTCCGGCTGACCGGCCACGGCGATGCACCCACGGCGGCATACGCCAGTTGCGAAGTGCTGGAAGGCGCCCCGCCGGTCGCCGCCGACGACCTGTTTTCCGCCGCCTGCACCGGCTACCAGTTGCTTGCAGGTGAGCCGGCATTCGATGCCGGCGACGCGCTCCAGGCAGAAGCCGCCGGCCAGCGCCCGGCGCGCATTGCACATCTGTCACCCGGGCAATGGCGCGCACTCGACCGCGCACTCGCGTTCCGGCGCGCAGACCGTCAACCGGACATCGAGACCTTTCTCAACGAACTGCGCAGTCAATTCCCCGGCCAGTCAGAAGCAGATGCCACCGCATCCGCTGCGAGCCTGCCGCTTGCCGGCATGGACGAGAATCGCGGCCTGCGCCTGCCGGTCATGGTCGCCGGCCTGACCGGCATCGCCCTCGTCATCGCATCCGGCTGGTGGCTGCTCCGCACACCCGGGGTTCCAGCCAGTGCCCCTCCGCCACCGATTGCAGGCGGCAAGATTGAACCCCGGCGAATAGTGCGCAGGGCAGCCCTGCCAGTTGCTGACACGGCGCTGCAGCCAAGCACCGGCAATTTCGCCAGCGATGCCGGCAGTAGCGCCAGTAGCGCCAGTACCGGCCGTACCACCAGTACCGGCAGCAATTCCGCAACGGATGCCCGCGGAAGCACCCCGCCAGCCGACGGCAGAGAGGTTTGGCGACATCAAGCCGCCTGTGGCAGACATGGCACCGTTACCACTGTCGCTGTCTGCACCCAGCGCAGTCGTACCGGCCCTGCCGGATCTGCCCGTTCCGGCAATCAACCTGCCCGCGCCACCGGCGGCCGACAGCGGCATCCACATGGTGCCGTTCTCCAGCCTGAAAGTGCGGCGTTACGTCGATCCCGACTACCCGCGCAACAGCGAGGGCATCCGCACCGCCGGCTGGGTGGATGTGCGCTTCGGCATCGATGCAGCGGGTCGTACCACCGCATTGCAGGTCACTGCTGCCGAACCGGCAGGTGTTTTCGAGGACGCCGCCCTCGCCGCCGCAAGGCGCTGGCGCTTTGCGCCGGTGGCGGCGCCCGCGGGATCGGGCCAGGAAGTACGCAGCGAAATCCGCGTCCGCTTCATTCCGGACTGAATCGCAAGCGCGGCTAAAAACCGAGCGGACCGAACAGATCGCGCCGGCGAAAGAGGCTCATGAAGAACCGTGCGCGCACCTTGCCGTTGGTCAGCCAGCGCACTGCCGCACCGTTCTTGCCGTGATTGGCGAGCATCCCGGCCACCAGAAACGGCGTCACCGTCTCGACCGTGTCCGCAAGGATATTGAGGATCTTCTTGGACCGCTCCCAGTTCTGGTTCCGCTGTTCGGGGGGCGGCACGAGCAGATCGGTCACGACGATGCCGGGACTCAGATAGCCGACACTGACCGGTGACTTGCCGAGTTCCTTCGCCAGCGCCTTGGTGAAATAGGCAACCGCATACTTGGATGTGCCGTACACCGAGAGCGTCGGGCGCACGGAACCGTTGCTGCCAAAACCCTCCATGTTCCAGATCATGCCACTGCCCTGTTTGTACATGGCCGGGATCGCCACGCGATTGCAGTGCATCAGGCCGAGGACATTGGTATTGATGGTCTTGACGTAGTTGTCCGGTGGCAGCATGAAGAACGGCGCCTTGATGCCGTCGGCACCGGCATTGTTGACCCAGATATCCACGCTGCCGAGTCCCGCGACCGCCGCGTCCCAGAGCCCCTGCACCTGGGCGTAATCCGCAACCTCGCAAACCTTGCCGACGATTTTCCGCCCGGGAAATTCCGCCCGCAGCAAGGCCAATGCCTTTTCCACCGCCGCAGAGCCGCGACTGGAAATCATCACCTCGTGGCCCGATTTGAGGAATTCGCGGGCCAGACCGAGGCCGATACCCCTGGTACTGCCGGTTATCACCACATGCATGCGAAGCCACCTTGAGAAAGCGTGGGGGAATCGATTGTGCCCCGGGACGGGAAGTCCTGCATCCTGCCAGTACCGGGATGCCCGTCCGGAGAGTAGAATCCACCCCGGGCAACCCCCGCGGCTCTCGCCGCGACAACAGATCAAACAACAAACATGCGAACTCCAGCCCTGCTGATTGCTGCGGTCTTTGGTGCCGTGACCGTGACCTTGTGGGCATTGGCCAACCAGCCGGTCGCCGAACCGCAGTGGCCAGAGCGTATCCAGGGCTTCGCCTTTTCGCCCTATCACAGCGGCCAGGATGCGGTGGCCGGGGACTTCCCCAGCATCGAACAGATCGACGGCGATCTGGTGCTGCTCAAGGACCGCACCCGCTCGATCCGTACCTACACGACTGACAGCACCATCGGCGAAGTGCCGAAACTCGCCCAGAAACACCAGATCAAGGTCGCGCTGGGCGCCTGGATCGACGCGCGCTTTGCACACAACGCCACCGAGATCGAGCGTGCGATCCGGTTGGCACGCCGGCACGACAATGTCATCCGCCTGATCGTCGGCAACGAGGTCATCCTGCGCGGTGACATCCCGCTTGCGGATCTCACCGCCTATCTCGACAAGGTACGCGCAGCCGTCAAGCAACCGGTCAGCACCGCCGAGCCGTGGCATGTCTGGCTGCGCCATCCGGAACTTGCCGAGCACGTCGACTATCTGGCCGTACACATGCTGCCGTACTGGGAAGGCATACCGGCGGACGCCTCGATCGGCTACATCGACAGCAAGGTAGCGGAACTCGAACAGGCTTTTCCCGGCAAGAAAATCGTTCTCGCCGAGGTCGGCTGGCCCAGCAACGGCCGCACGCGCGAGGCAGCGGTCGCCTCCGAGTCCAACGAGGCGATGTTCCTGCGCCGCTTTCTGGCCCGCGCCAGGGAACAGGGCTACGTCTACTACCTGATGGAAGCCTTCGACCAGCCGTGGAAGGCGCAGAGCGAAGGATCGGTCGGTGCCTACTGGGGCGTCTGGAACGTCGATCGCGAAGCCAAGTTTCCCTTCAAGGCGCCCATCGTGCGCATACCCGAATGGCGCACGCTGGCCGCCATCGCGGTTGCACTGGCGCTGCTGCTGTTCACGGTGTTTTCACTGGACGGGCGCAGGCTGGCCACAGTCCGGGCGCAGCTTTCTGGCGGTGGTTGCCTACGCCACGACCACGACCGTGGTCTGGGTGCTCTACGAATACTCGCAGCAATACATGACGGTCACCACGGTGGTCGTCGGTGTGCTGATGCTCATCGGTACCATCGGTGTACTCGCGGTGCTGCTGGCCGAAGCGCATGAGTGGGCCGAGGCACAGTGGGCCACTGCGCGGCGCCAGTTGCCGGGGGCTCCTGCTGACGACAGCGATGCGGCGGCGGCTCAACCGAAAGTCTCGGTACACGTGCCCTGCTACAACGAACCACCGGCGATGGTCATCGAGACTCTCGATGCGCTGGCACAGCTCGACTGGGCGGATTTCGAAGTCCTGGTGATCGACAACAACACCTGCGACGAAGCGGTATGGCGACCGGTAGAGGCCCATTGCGCAACGCTGGGCGCGCGCTTCCGGTTTTTCCATGTCGCACCGCTGGCCGGCTTCAAGGCTGGCGCACTCAACTTCGCACTCAAAAACACCGACCCGGCTGCACAGATCATCGCGGTCATCGACAGTGACTATGTCGTGAGTCCGGACTGGCTGCGCGACATGCTGCCGGCCTTCGCCGATCCAAAACTGGCCATCGCGCAGGCGCCACAGGATTATCGCGATACTGCCGAAAACGCCTTCAAGGCCAGCTGCTACGCGGAGTACGCGGGCTTCTTCCACATCGGCATGGTCACGCGCAACGAGCGCAACGCCATCATCCAGCACGGCACGATGACACTGGTCCGGCGCACTGCGCTCGAATCCGTCGGCGGCTGGAGCGAGTGGTGCATCACGGAAGACGCCGAACTCGGTCTGCGCCTGTTCGAGCAGGGCTGGACTGCCAGCTACAGCCCGCGCACCTATGGCCGCGGCCTGATGCCGGATACCTTCAACGATTTCCGCAAGCAGCGTTTCCGCTGGGCCTATGGCGCCATGCAGATCCTGCGCCGGCACGCCAGCGTGCTGTTCCGCTGGCAAGACCGCTCACTGACCACGGGCCAGCGCTACCACTTCCTCGCCGGCTGGCTGCCGTGGGTGGCCGATGGCTTCAACCTGCTGTTCAATTTTGCAGCCCTGGGCTGGTCGATCGGCATGGTCCTGGCGCCCAACGTGGTTGATCCGCCGCTGCTGATCTTCTCGGTGTTGCCGCTGTCGCTGTTTGCCTTCAAGGCCGCAAAACTCATCGACCTGTACCGCAGCTGCGTGGGCGCCCGCCCGCGGCAGATTGCCGCCGCTGCACTGGCCGGACTCGGCCTGTCGCACACCGTCGGTGTGGCGATACTCTCGGGCCTGGTCAACGGAAGACAAGCCGTTCTTCCGCACGCCCAAGCAGGCGCAACAGCATGCCCTGCTGACGGCATTGTCTTCTGCCCGCGAAGAATGGCTGATGACCATCGCCCTGCTGCTGGCCGCCTGGGGCGTCAGCTCGATCGAACTGATGGGCAGCCCGGATCTGTCGATCTGGATCCTGGTACTGCTGGTGCAGACCGTGCCGTACCTGGCCGCGATCATCATGTCGCTGGTCAGTGCCCTGCCCCTGCCGGCAAGGCTCATCGGCACACCGAAGCCCACCCGCCACCAGGCACCGGTTGCCGGCGACGACTACGACGACGCTGCGAGCCGGCCGGGGAACAGCTGATCTGCCCCGCTGCGTCCGACCAGTGGCGCAGCCGGCAACTAATACCGCCCTTCCCGACTAGGCGCAGCTGCGCATGGTCGTTACCATCGTGGTTCGCCTCCGCCGCTCCGGAATCACCGCATGGTTTCCCTTCCTCAGATCCTGACCATCCTCGCACTGCTGGTTGGCGCCTTGCCGGCTATCGCAACCGCCGAACAATGGCTGCACTACGGTGGCGATGCCGGGGGCCAGAAGTACTCCCCGCTGACGCAGATCAACGCCGCCAACGTCGCTCAGCTGGAAGTCGCCTGGCAATACAGCACCGGCGAACTCGCCCGTCGCCCCGAACTGCAGAGCAAGTGGGCCAAGGTGCAGGTAAATCCGATCCTGCTGCCTGCCGCGGCCGGCGGGCACCTGATGATCTGCACGCCCTTTGGCCGGGTGATCGCGCTCGATCCAGCCACCGGCACGGAACGCTGGGTCCACGAACCGGACACGCGCGTCGGCGGCTATGCCACGGCTGAAGACCCGCAAGGCCTCAAGAGCCCCGGCTTCACCAACTGTCGCGGCGTCGCTTACTGGACCGAAAGCGCAGGCGCCGGCGCCAGCCCTGTGTGGCCAGCGCATCTTCGTCGCCACCCACGATCTGCGCCTGATCGCCCTGGACGCAAAGACCGGCAAACCCTGTCCGGACTTTGGCAATAACGGCACCGTGGCACTCGAGGCCACGGTCCTCGCCGCACATCCGCCGGCAGCCATCGGCGAAGTGAAGTTCTCCGGCCCGCCGCTGGTCATCAACGACGTGGTCGTGCTCGGCACCTCGGTGCGCGACTTCCATCGCGCCAATGCGCCCAACGGGTCGGTGCGCGCTTTCGATGCACGCAGCGGCGCCGCGCGCTGGAGCTTCGACCCGATACCGCGCAGTGCGGACGATCCGGCCTATGCCGGCTGGAGCGAAGCGGTGCACGCGATACCGGCGCAGGCAATGTCTGGGGCCTGATGAGCGCCGATCCGGAACGCGATCTGGTGTTCATGCCCACCTCGAGTCCGTCACCGGATTTTTTCGGCGGCACCCGGCCCGGCAACAACGACTACGCAGACTCGATCGTCGCTCTGCACGGCGCGACGGGCAAAGTCGCCTGGCACTTCCAGACCGTCCATCACGATGTCTGGGACTATGACAACGCCGCACAGCCGACGTTGGTGGAACTCAGCAAGGACGGCAAGCCCTTCCCGGCCGTGATCCAGGCCACCAAGACCGGCATGCTGTACATCTTTCACCGCGAAACCGGCGAGCCCTTCTTTGCCGATCGAAGAGCGGCCCGTGCCCCAGGGCGGCGTGCCGGGCGAAGTGCTCTCGCCCACGCAGCCCTTCCCGGTGAAGCCGCCACCGCTCGTGCCCCACGAATTCAGGCCGGAGGATTTCTGGGGCATGACGCCCTGGGAACGCAATGCCTGCGTGAAAGCCTATGGCAACAAACGCTACGGCAAAATCTTCACGCCGCCGACGCTCGAAGGCACGATCGTCGTGCCGTCCACGGCGGGCGGCGTGAACTGGGGCGGGGTTGCGGTCGATCCCGGCTCGAAAGATCCTCGTCACCAACGTGCTGCGCCTTGCCCACTTTGCGCAACTGCAACCGGCAGCAGACGACAACGAAGTCCGCAAGAGCATGCAGGAAAACATGATGGGCGCGCCGGCACGGATTCTCGGCACGCCTTATGCCATCAAGCAGTCGGCACTGCTTTCGCCGCTCAACCAGGTGCCCTGCACCGCCCCGCCCTACGCAGAACTGGTGGCCGTCGACCTGCAGCAGGGCGAGATCCTCTGGCGCGGCACGCTCGGCGTCTGGGATCACACCCTGCCGCCGCCGATGGCGGCACCGTATTCGCTGCCGCTGCCCCTGAAGTGGGGTACACCGACCTTTGGTGGTCCGATGCTCACGGCCGGCGGACTGGTGTTCATCGGTGCGACCGGCGATGACCGGCTGCGCGCCTTCGATATTCGCGACGGCAAGGAACTGTGGAGTGCTACCCTGCCGACCGGCGCTTTTGCGATCCCCATGAGTTACGAGATCGGTGGCCGGCAGTTCGTGGTGGTCGCTTCGGGTGGCCATGCCTTTGTCTACCAGAAGGCAGGCGACCAGATCACGGCCTTCGCGCTGCCCGCAGCACCGCGTTGATGAACAGAATCACACCCAGGACTGATAAATGACGGATACACCAGGCGCGGGCCCGCTGAAGGCCAGGCTGCTGCTCGGCTTCGGCGTGATGCTGTTCGCCATCGGGCAATCATTGACCTTCGTGATCATCGCACCGCTGGTGCGCCGGGTCGGCTGGGATCCGCAGAGCTTCGGTATCGCGTTGACGCTTGCCAATCTGCCGCTGGTATTTGGCGCGCCGTTCTGGGGCAAGCGCAGCGACACCATTGGCCGCAAACCGGTGTTCATCACCGGTGTGATCGGTGCGGCCATCGGCACGCTGACCGTGGCCCTCATCATGCAGCTCGGCCTGAGCGGCCTGATGACCGGCATGAGCCTGCTGGTCCTGTTCGCCTGCGCCCGTGCCTGCTACGGGCTGGTCGCCTCGGCGATCTATCCAGCGTCGACGGCCTACATGGTGGACATCACCGACGTGCAGCACCGCGGCCAGGGCATGGCGGTGATCGGTGGTGCCAACGGACTCGGCTCCGTGCTCGGCCCGGCTCTCGCGGCAGCGCTGGCCTACTTCGGTGAACTCGTGCCGATGTACAGCGCAGCAGCCATCGGCTTCTTCGGCGCAGCGGTGAGCTACTTCCTGCTGCCGGGAACCACCAGTCACATCAACAGAACCAAGCCAAAGGTTGCGCTGAAGGTATCTGACCCGCGCCTGCGGCCCTTCATCATCATCTGGTTCTGTTTTTTCATCACCTTCATGGGACTGCAGCTGATCCTCAGCTTCTACCTGCAGGACGAGTTCGGCATCCACGATGCCAAGCAACTGGTGCGCACCGCTAGCATCATGCTGGTCAGCATGGCCGCGATGATCGTGGTAGCGCAGATCGGCGTGTTCCAGTTCTTCAAGATACGGCCGCACATCCTGCTGCGCGTTCTCGGCCCCCTGTTCGTCATTGCGCTGCTGATCATCATGCTGGCGCCGAACACGATGGTCATGGCACTGGGCTTTGCCGTGCTCGGCATGTCCTTTGCCTGTGCCAATCCCGGCGTCAACGGCAGCGCCAGCCTGCGCGTACAACCCTGGGAACAGGGTGCGGCGGCCGGATTTCTCGGTGCCGGTACGACGCTGGGTGCGATTCTCGGACCACTGGTCGGTACGCAGATCTACACGCAACTCGGCCACAAGGCACCGATGATCATCGGTGCGGTGGTGATGGGCCTCGTCAGCCTCTACACGCTGACGATCAAGGCACCTGAACGGCCGAAACCGCCCGGCGCAGCATGAGCACCGCCAGCCAGCCGGACCAGAGCAGCACCATCAGGAGATAGGTCGGGATGAAGGTCACGGCCATGAGCAGGCCGGTGAAGCCCGACAGATAACCGAACCAGCAGAAGGCCCTGGGCAGGATGCCCGTGCGCAGGCCGCAGTAGCTCAGTTGCCAGGCAAACCAGCCCAGCCCGACCTGGGCGAGGCAGTTGAAGATGATGCGCACGATGCTCAAGGACAGATAGGCCGCATCCTCGAGCTCCGGATTCTGCGCCGACAGCAGCTTCACGGCAGCGGCACCGGCCTGATCGGTGATGGCAGTCAACAGAAAACCGACACCAGCGACAAAACCGGCACCCAGCAGCAGGCGCCCGGCAGCCAGCCTCGAATCGCGGAACAGTTGCCGGGCGGCGAGGCCAAGCACCACACAGGCGAAGCCGCTCAGCAGATGACCGAAGCCCGACAAACGCCATGGCAGCGAGCCCAGCGCATTCTTGAGCTTGGCGAGGTCGGCATAATCCACGCGCGGATCCTTGAAGCCGAGAAAGTTCGGCTCGATGTACAGCGCATTGATGTTGTGGACGAGAAAGGCCGCGCAGATCACCAGCGCTGCCAGCCCCATCAGGATGTCGGGCCGGTACGGGGACGGCTTGTCACGTTCTGGCAACACGGTGTCCTACCTTGTTCAGGTGTAAAGCGCGATCCGGGCGAGGGCTATATCGGCGTGGAATTCACGCATCCAGCCGAGGATGGCAATGCGATTCACCCGACTGCTGTCAAGCGGCACATCGAGGCCGTTGGGCTTGAAATCGGCCCAGGGTATCCGCAGCTGCTGCCATTCGGGTTTGGAAAAAAACGTGTATCGGTATGACTCGTCGTACCAGCCACAATCTGCCGTGCGTACATGCACGTTGTAGTTTTCGTTGTTGCCGTACACCAGCATCTCCAGTCCCTTGTACGCGGAGCCATCGAGTTCAGCGTCCCGGCTGCCGAAATACATCGCCATCTGTATGAAGCCGCCGTTGCTCTCGCGGGTGACCGTGCCGGTGAGCCGCAGGCAGCTCCTGCCGTCGACAGTCGACTTGTCGAGGCTGGCGTCTGAAACACCGCCCATCACGCGATCGCTGAATCCGCGCCAACCCGCAGCGGGCAGCACATAGGGCTCGACGCCGGAAAAGTCACTCAGCAGCAGTTCGCTGTGGCTGTCATTCATCAGTTGATCCTCCTCACCGGCTGCCGTCCGGAAGAATCCCGCCAACGGCAGAAGTCCAGCCGCCATCAGAAACGCCCGCCTGTCCGGATGCCTGCGCATATGCCCGCCCGCTGTCGGATCACGGACAGAGCATACCTCCGATCACGCCCGCGGCGCGATGCAGACCGGCAGTCGAGAAATGTACTTTCCGGGTTTTGAATCCGGTACTTCGATCCGGGCGAACTTTGGTTCATGCCAGCGGTGGTCGCCTGGCACCTGAGGAGTACTGATGATGACGTACACAGATCGGATGACTAGCCCGCTGAAGGCCATGGCCCTGGCAGCCCTGCTTGCAATCGGTGGCTACGCCTCGGTCAGCAATGCAGCACAAGCTGCGGCTGCAGCCCCCGCCGCTCCAGGTGATGTTGTTGCGGTGGCGATTGGCGCCGGCTCTTTCAATACCCTGGTCGCGGCAATCAAGGCCGCTGACCTCGTCGGTGCTTTGCAGGGCAAAGGTCCCTTCACCGTATTTGCACCCACTGATGCGGCTTTTGCAGCCTTGCCGGCAGGAACCCTCGACGATCTTCTGAAACCGGCGAACAAGGAAAAACTGCAGGCCATCCTCCTGTATCACGTGGTTCCCGGCAAGGTCATGTCCGCTGACCTGAAGGGCACTGTCAGCGCGGCCACTCTGCAGGGCCAGCCGGCAACCATCGTCGCAGCGGCCTCAGGAGTGACCGTGAACGGTGCGCGGGTTGTGACCGCTGACGTCGCAGCCAGCAATGGCGTCATTCATGTGATCGATGCAGTGATATTGCCCCCGGCCAACTAAGCGTTTCGAGTCCTCCCTGCCTGTCCCCCCCGCAGGCAGCGCGGCCGGCCCCAAAGGCCGGCCGTTTTTTTGAATCCGGCACAGGTATATTGGGCCAGCCGGTTGCACGGATCTCCAGGCCTGCTTGATCTGCGCCTCATGACTGCTGCAGCAACCGGCCAGCAGACATCGGGAGATTAGCCATCAAGGCAGCATTGACTGATTTCTTCCAGCAGCACGCCTCTGGCCGCAACCTCGGCCTGACCTTTCTTGCAGCCGTGTGCGTATTCTCGGTCTTTGGCGTGGTTCTGGTGCCTGCCTTCCAGGTGGCATCCGACGGCTTGTATCCGATCGACATGAGCTTCCCCACCACACCGGAAGTCATCTATACCCAGCTCGCCCACTACAGCGAGGAGTCGCGGCGGATTTATCGCTGGTTCTTCGTCGTTGATCTGCTCTGGCCACCGCTGCTGGCAAGCCTGTTCTCGCTACTGTGGTGCTGGCTCGCTGCGAGAACGAGCCACCCGCTGCCCGCACGCCTGATTGCGGCGGGCATCCTGCTGCTGCCCTGGACGGAAGCACTGCTCGACTGGACGGAAAACATCGGCTTTATCACACTGATCGAGCTTTATCCGACCGTGCTGACGACACCTGCCTGGATTACCGGCACCGTAAAACACATCAAGCTGCTGCTCTACGCGCTGTGCTGGCTCCTGACCCTCCTGTTCGTCGGGCTAAAAGGTGCCGGGTTTATTTTCCGCCCCCGGTAGCAAAGCGATCCAGGTTCATCACCTTGGTCCAGGCAGCCACGAAGTCCTTGACGAACTTCTCCCGGCCATCGTTGGCCGCATAGACCTCGGCCACCGCCCGCAATTCCGAATTCGAGCCAAACACGAGGTCGACCGGCGTGGCGGTCCACTTCAGCTTGCCGGTCTGGCGATCGTAGCCCTCGTAGAGACCCTCGGTCTTTTCCGACTTCGACCACCGCGTCGACATGTCGAGCAGATTGACGAAGAAGTCGTTGCTGAGCGTGCCGGGACGATCAGTGAAGATGCCATGCGGTGAATTCCCGGCGTTGGCATTCAGGGCACGCATGCCACCGACCAGCACGGTCAGCTCCGGCACGGTCAAGGTCAGCAGGTTGGCGCGCTCGACCAGTGCCGGCGCCGGCGCCAGGCGGCTGTCCTTGCCGTGGTAATTGCGGAAGCCATCGGCAGTCGGCTCGAGCACGGCAAATGACGCCGCGCTCGGTCTGCGCCTGCGTGGCATCGGTGCGGCCCGGGGTGAACGGCACCTCGACGCTGTAACCACCGCTCTTCGCCGCCTGTTCAACCGCCGCGGAGCCGCCCAGCACGATCACGTCGGCCAGCGACACCTTCTTGCCACCGCCCAGCGAGCCGTTGAAGGCCTTCTGCACGCCTTCCAGCTTCTTCAGCACCTTCGCCAGTTCGGCCGGATCGTTGACTGCCCAGTTGTTCTGCGGATCAAGGCGCAGGCGCGCACCGTTGGCACCGCCGCGCATGTCGGTACCGCGGAAGGAAGCTGCCGCAGCCCAGGCGGTCCTGACCAGCTCGGCCGTACCCAGACCTGAATCGAGGATCTTCGCCTTCAGCCGGGCGACATCATTGGCATCGATGAGCGCATGATCGACGGGCGGAACCGGATCCTGCCAGGACAGCACTTCGGCAGGAACCTGGGCACCGAGATAGCGCGCGCGCGGGCCCATGTCACGGTGCGTGAGCTTGAACCATGCCTTGGCAAAGGCGAGTTCGAACTCTTTCGGGTTCTCGATGAAACGCTTCGATATCCGGTTGTAGGCCGGATCAAACTTCAGCGACAGGTCGGTGGTAAACATGATCGGCGCATGCACCCGGGTGTTGTCATGCGCGTCCGGCACGTTCTTCATCGTCTCGGCATTCTTCGGCACCCACTGTATGGCGCCAGCCGGGCTGCGGGTCTGCACCCATTCGAAGCCGTGCAGATTGGTGAGGTACATCATGGTCCATTTGGTCGGTGCTGCCGTCCACGCACCTTCCAGGCCGCTGGTGACGGTGTCTTCGGCATTGCCCTTGCCGCACTTGTTCTTCCAGCCGAATCCCTGCTCGTCGAGGCCTGCAGCAGCGGGCTCGGGACCCACGCAGGTGTCGGGCTTGTGTGCACCGTGCGCCTTGCCGAAGGTGTGACCGCCGGCGATCAGCGCAACGGTTTCCTCATCGTTCATGGCCATGCGACCGAAGGTATCGCGAATGTCCTTTGCAGCAGCCAGCGGATCGGGATTGCCGTTGGGACCTTCCGGGTTCACGTAGATCAGGCCCATCTGCACCGCAGCCAGCGGCTTGGCCAGTTCACGCTCACCGGAGTAACGCTGGTCTTCGAGCCACTTCCGCTCCATGCCCCAGTCGACCATCTCGGCTTCCCAGTCATCCTCGCGCCCACCGGCAAAGCCGAAGGTCTTGAAGCCCATCGATTCGAGCGAGACATTGCCCGCCAGCACCATGAGGTCGGCCCAGGAAATCTGGCGGCCGTACTTCTGCTTGACCGGCCACAGCAGGCGCCGCGCCTTGTCGAGGCTCACGTTGTCGGGCCAGCTGTTGAGCGGCTCGAAACGCTGTTGCCCACCCGCAGCACCACCACGACCATCGAAGATGCGATAGGTGCCGGCGCTGTGCCAGGCCATGCGGATCATGAACGGCCCGTAGTGGCCATAGTCGGCCGGCCACCAGTCCTGCGAGGTGGTCAGCACGGTCCTGATGTCATTCTTGACCGCTTCGAGATCAAGCTTGCTGAACGCCTCGGCATAGTCGAAGTCGTCGCCCATCGGGTTGGACTCGGCAGCGTGCTGACGCAAAGGCTGCAGGTCGAGCTTTTCGGGCCACCAGTCGCTGTTGGTCGTCGCACCGCCCGCAGCGTGCGCAGACATGGAAGCCGCCAATGCCAGCGCGGTGAGTGAAGCCAGGAGTTTCGCATTCATCACGGTTCTCTCCATTGTCTGAGGGAGTTGTTGGGTGGAGGCTAAGGACCGGTCATGGAAACGTCCAACGAGAAAAATCGTGCTCGATGATCGGATTTCCCGATAACATCGGCTGCAGATGCACGCTCTACCTTCTCTCAGGCAATTGCAATACCTGGTCGCCCTTGCCGAGCACCGCAATTTCACGCGGGCGGCCGAAGCCTGCTTTGTCACCCAGTCGACACTGAGCGCCGGGCTGCGGGAACTGGAAACGCAGCTCGGTGTGCTGCTGGTCGAGCGCGACCGCCACAAGGTGCTGCTGACGGATGCGGGTCGCGGGGTGGCCGAGCGCGCCTGTGCGATCCTCGCACAGACACGGGACCTGGTCGATGGCGCTGCTGCCGTGCAGCCGATGGCAGGGCTGTTGCGGCTGGGCGTGATTCCGACGATCGCGCCATTTCTCCTGCCGCACATCCTCCCCGAACTGCGCGACCGATATCCCGGACTGCAGCTGGCTTTGCGGGAAGACGTCACCGAGGCCTTGTTGCAACGACTCGGCGATGGCCGGCTGGACTTTGCCCTGATCGCCCTGCCTTACGAGACCGGGACACTGCAGGTGGAACCGCTGTTCGACGATCCGCTCTGGCTGGTGGCAAGCCGCGACACGCCGCTATCGAAGCGACAGCGCCTGCAACTGACGCCGGCGATCACCGAACGCCTGTTGCTGCTTGAGGAAGGTCATTGCCTGCGTGACCACACCCTGCAGGCCTGCGGTTCTGGCACGCCACAGGCCGCCAGGGAGCACGAGGCCACCAGCCTGCTGACGCTGATCGGGATGGTCGACTGCGGAATGGGTGTTGCGCTGATTCCGGCCATGGCACTGGCCACGGGCCTTGCCGATTCACCGCGACTGCAGGTGCGTGAGCTCGCACCGCCCGCCCCGCGACGCACCATCGCGCTGGTCGCACGCAAGACCTCGGCACGGCATGCCGAGATGCGTGCGCTGGTGGAAACGATCAGCTGCGCCTGGCGAAACGCCGGGTCACCAGGCCCGCGAGACCGGTAAGCAGCAGCCAGACGCCGGCAGGTGCGGGTACGGCGCTGGCGGTGATTGCGGCTTCATCGCTCACATCAACGTCTATGGAAAGGAAATCAGTACCGAAGAAGCCGCCGTAAAAGGTATTGATCGCCAGGCTGATGCTGCCAGGACCTAGCAGCCCAGCAGGTTCACCGAGATATCGCCGAGCTTGTTGACCCCGCTCAGACCGGCGAAATTGCCGAAGTGGATCTGGTAATCGTTGTCCGCATTCTCGGTTCCGTGACCGGTAAACGACGGATCAGCCGTATCGGTGAAATAGCTGCTGGGCGTGAACTCAGCCATCGAGATCGGCCCCTGGAGATCAAGATCGATGCCGCCACCGATGGTCGGTTCATTGGTGAAGTCCATCCACAGCTCGAAGGAGACAGTGCTCGGCACTTCCGGATCATAGATGCCGGCCTGACTGTCCGGTTCCATGTAGACCGCTGCGGCCTCGGCTGCCGACATCGACAGGCCGGCCAGCATGGCGACAGCCAGCAGGCTCTTCAGCTTCTTGTTGTGTGTGCAATTCATGGTCGACTCCCCCAGTACATTTCTTTTCGAAGGGCTACGCAGCCCGGTTTAAGTCAATCTTCGTACATCACACGGTACTATGCACACACCATGTGACATAAGCTTGAAATCGGCATGAAAGTCTTGTCCGTTACTTCATCACTTCATCAAGGCACCTGACCGGAAGGCCCTGGCGGCTTGCCGAACAGGGCCTTGAAACGGGCGAGGTCGGCGAAGTTGACAGGCCCCACACTGTCAAGATTGGCCTCGGCATCGGTACCGCCGAATTTCGAACGAAACTCCGCCAGGTCGGCGTAGTTTACCCGGCCATCGTTGTTGAAATCGGCGTCACACCAGTTTCCGAATCCGTCAGTGTCCGTATCCTGCTGGCCGGGATTGGCAGCGCCGAGGCAGTTGTCGATACCGTCCTCGATGCCATCGTGGTCAGCATCCAGCGCGACCATTACAGTCACCAGCGCTGTGTCACTCAGGCTTACGCCATCGATGGTGTACTCGAAGGTATCGATGCCATGGAAGTCCGCATCAGACGTATAGACAATCGTCTGGGCACCCGGCGTACCGCCGACCACCGCCGCACCGTGCAGAGGATTGGTCTGGATACCCAGTGCAGCACCGGAATCGAAGCCCAGATCGTTGGCACGCACATTGATCGCCAGCGGTACACCGCTGAAGGCATTTGCGTTGTCGTCACGTGCACCCGGCGTTGTATCGGGAACCACGGCAACCGTGACCTGCGCCGTATCGGAACTGTTGCCATCGGTCATGGTATAGACGAAGGAATCAGCACCCAAGTAGCTCGCATCCGAGCGGTAGGTAATGGTGCGGGTAGCGGCCGGACCGGCACCGCTGATCGCAGTAATCGTTCCATGCTCCGGCAAGTCGGTTACCGTCACTGTCACCGGATCGCTGAAACCACGGTCATTTGCACCTACCGGAACAAGCGTGGGCAGGAATTGCATGGCGGACACCGGGCCATCATTGACGGCGTCGGGCGCGCTGATGTTGATGGTGACTGTGGCGCTGTCGATATTGAGGCCATCGTCGACCGTATAGACAAAGGTATCCACGCCGGTTGCACCAACGTTCGCGGTATATGAAATGACCTGGCCAGTGACCGGGCCTGGCGCAGTGGTTACGGTGGCAGTTCCCTTGGCGGGGTTGGTAGTGACCAGAACGCCAACTGGATTACCGAAACCGGTGTCGTTCATACCGACAGGGATCAGCGTCGCATCAGAACCGAAAACGGTAACAGGGCCATCGTTGACTGCGTCAGGGGGCGGTGGCGCGAGGGATACATCAAAGGTGAAGATATACCCGGTATCAAAGCCGGTCGCCGTGTCACCTGCACCGGGAACAGATCCTGACCATTGGTGAGGGTGTAACGCTGGAAACCCGGAGCCGCACCGGCGACTGCCGCAGCCGTCATGGTGCTGTAGCTGTTGACCAGCGTCTGGACAGCACCCAACGAGAAATCGTCACCAGCCAGCGTGACCGTGGCCGATATGGCGTCGGGAGTGCTCTGGTTATAGGTGCTGTTGTTAGTGAAGTCGGCACCCAGGTTGTAGTTGCCGCAGATGTGCGCACCGACGACGCCACCGAAGGCACCTTCGGTGCACAGCCAGGTCGCGCCGGTCGCAGCGCCGGGACCGAAAGCGGTGCCGGTCATGGTGTGCGTCATCAGCACGGCGGCGCCCGCCTTGACGCGGCGCTCGTAGGTGCCGCTGGCCATGGCCAAAGTGCTGGTCGCGGTGTCGAAGGTCCAGGTGGCTGTGTCGTTGGCGGTCACCGCCCAAAGTGCCGCGCTCGTGGAGTTCTTGCTGAAGCTGCCAACGGTCACCATCGTCGCGGGTACCGGCGACGAGTCTGTAACTGTAAGGTTTACCGCAGCAGTATCCGTCCTGCTGCCATCACTCATGGTGTAAACAAACGAATCCGGACCTGTATAGCCAGCATTTGCCACATAGCTGATGGTGCGACTTGCAGCAGGACCGGCTGGACTGATGGCTGCAATCGTGCCATGCAGCGGTGGGGTCGTGACCGTGATGGTCACCGGATCGATGAAGCCCTGATCATTTGCACCCACAGGAATGACAGTTACAACCGATTGCCCTGCAGTTATCGGGCCATCATCATTGGCAGCGACGGTGTTTACGGTCACGCTGATCGTTGCCGTATCGGAATCCGAATCGCTATCCGTTAGGGTCAGCACACAACTGTCTGTACCCGTATAACTGGCATTCGGCGTATAGACCACCGTGCCCGTGGCATCGCCCGGCGTGACCACGCAGCTGCCGTTGGCGCCTTGGGTGGTCACCGCCAGCGTGTGCTGGGCGGCAGTACCGTCACCGAGAGTGATGGTCGGAGCGAAAGCCCCAGAGGCGTTATCTTCAAACGTCGTGATGTAGCCATCAGAGATCACAGGAACGGCATCAAGTGGACCGGTGGCAATATCAAAAGTAAAGATATACCCGGTATCAAATCCAGTTGCCGTGTCACCTGCACCCGGGAACAGATCCTGACCGTTGTTGAGGGTGTAACGCTGGAAACCCGGAGCCGCACCGGCGACTGCCGCAGCCGTCATGGTGCTGTAGCTGTTGACCAGCGTCTGGACAGCACCCAACGAGAAATCGTCACCAGCCAGCGTGACCGTGGCCGATATGGCGTCGGGAGTGCTCTGGTTATAGGTGCTGTTGTTAGTGAAGTCGGCACCCAGGTTGTAGTTGCCGCAGATGTGCGCACCGACGACGCCACCGAAGGCACCTTCGGTGCACAGCCAGGTCGCGCCCGTCGCAGCGCCGGGACCGAATGCGGTGCCGGTCATGGTGTGCGTCATCAGCACGGCGGCGCCCGCCTTGACGCGGCGCTCGTAGGTGCCGCTGGCCATGGCCAAAGTGCTGGTCGCGGTGTCGAAGGTCCAGGTGGCTGTGTTGTTGGCGGTTACAGCCCAGAGTGCGGCGCTCGTGCAGTTCTTGCTGAAGCTGCCAACGGTCACCATCGTCGCGGGAACCGGTGCCGCATTCGCCACGCCCACACCGGCACTTCCGAGCAGTGCCGCTATCGCCAATACCTTACGCATTAACGCTCTCCACGTCAGTCAGCTACCAAAGTCGCTCTCAAGGCACCAGCGCCGAAGGCCCCGGCGGCCGGCCGAACAGCGCCTTGAACCGCGCGAGGTCGGCAAAATTCACCCGGCCGTTGCTGTCGAGGTCGGTCTCCGGATCGGTCGTGGAGAACCGCGCACGCAGTTCAGCGAGGTCGGCGAAGTTCACCCGGCCATCGTTGTTGAAGTCGGCATCGCACCAGTTGCCGTAACCGTCACCGTCGGCATCCTGCTGACCGGAGTTGGCCGCGGCCAGACAGTTGTCGCGGCCATCGTCCACGCTGTCCCGGTCTGCATCGGCAACGACGCCGATCGTTACCATCGCAGTGCCGAGACGAACGCCGTCATCGATGGCATAACTGAAGGTATCGATGCCGGTAAAGCCCGCGAACGGCGTATAGGTGATGGACTGGCTGCCGGACGAACCGCTGACCACCGCGGTGCCGTGCTGCGGATTGGTAAAGATGTTCAGTACCGATCCGTAGTAGCTGAAACCCACGTCGTTGGCACGCACATTGATCACAACGGGCTGACCGTCGGCAGTGGTCGCCGTATCGTTTTTTGCGCCGGGCGTGTAGTCCGCGACGATATTGATGGCAACAGTCGCGGTATCCGTGCTGACCCCGTCACTGATCCGGTAAGTAAAGGAGTCCTGGCCGGTATAACCGGTATTCGCCGTGTAGCTGATGGCCCGGGTGGCGGTGGGTCCGGGCGGACTGATCGCGGTAATCATCCCGCGCGTCGGCAAGGTCGTGATCGTCACGGTCACGGGGCCGGTAAAGCCCGTGTCATTTGCACCGACCGGAATGACAGTGGCAACGCCCTGCGTTGCGGTCACCGGGCCATCGTTCACCGCCTCGGGCGCGGGAACAACAATGCTGACCGTCGCGGTATCCGTCTGCGTGCCGTCGGTCATGCTGTACACGAAGCTGTCGACACCAAAGTAACCGGCCGTCGCGGTGTAACTGATGGTCTGCGACCCGGCGGTCCCGGACAGGCTGATGGCGGTAACCGCACCATGCAGCGGCGGACTGGTCACCGTCACGGTCACCGGCCCGATGAAACCGGTGTCGTTGATACCCACCGGGATGACTGCGGTGGCCGTCGGTTCCACGGTCACCGGACCGTCATCGGCAGCCTCGGCAGGCGGCGGCGCGAGGGGAATATCAAACGCGATGCGGTAGCCGGCATCAAAACCGGTCACGGCATCGCCCTTGCCGGGCACGAGATCCTGGCCACTGTCCAGCACATAGCGCTGGAAACCGCTCGCTGCACCGGCAACAGCCACTGCCGTCTTGAAGCCACTGTAGGAATTCACCAGCGTCTGCGGCTCGCCGATCACGAAATCGTCACCACCGCGCGTGACCGTGGCAGCGATGGCGCTCGCGGTATAGATGCTCTCGTCATAACCGTTGCTGCCGAAATTGTAATTGCCGCAGATATGCGCACCGATGTAGCCACCAAACAGGCCTTCGGTGCAGGACCAGGTGTTCGCCGTCGCGTAACCGCTGCCGAGCACGGCGCCGGTCATGACATGCGTCATCAACGGGGTGGTGCCCACCCTGGCAAGCCGCGAGTAGGTGCCTCCAGACATCGCCAGTACGTTGCCCGCGAGGTCGAAGGTCCACATCGATGTATCGGCAGCCGTAACGGTCCACGGGGAAATGGTGGTCGAACGTTCGGCATAGCTCTCCACGCTCACCAGCGTGGCTGGCACCTGTGTGGACAGCGGCGGAGTGACCACCGAAATGCTGACGGTACCCGTGTCGCTCTGGAAACCATCGTTCATCGTGTACACGAAAGAGTCGGGACCGATGTAATCCGAATTCGCCGTATAGCTGATCGTCTGGCTTGCGGCGCTGCCGCTGTTGCTGATCGCCGTAATCGTCCCGTGCAGCGGGGGCGTCGTCACGCTGACCAGAACCGGATCGATGAATCCGGTGTCATTGGCACCCACGGCGAGCACGGTTTCCACGGCCTGCACAGCCTGGACCGGACCATCGTCGTTCGCATTTGCCGGTGGTGGTGCATCGGCGACGTCGAAGGTGAACACGTAACCGGTGTCGAAGCCGGTTGCCGTGTCACCGGCACCGGGGAACAGATCCTGGCCGTTGTTGAAGGTGTAACGCTGGAAGCCGGCAGCCGCACCGGCGATCGGTGTGGCGGACGTGAAGTTGCTGTAGGAGTTGACCAGCGTCTGCGGTGCGCCAAGCACGATATCGTCGCCCAACGAGAGTGACCGTGGCCGAGATGGCGTCAGGGGTGACGCTGTTGTAGGTACTGTTGAGCTCGTAGTCCTCACCCAGACTTAGGTTACCGCAGATGTGCGCACCGACGACAGCAGGCCGAAAGTCACCTTCGGTGCATGCCAGGTGGTGCCGGTCGCAGTACCGGCACCGAAGGATGCACCGGTCATGGTGTGCGTCATCAGCGCAGTCGCGCCAACCTTGGCGACCCGCGCATAGGTGCCGCCATCCATGGCCAGCGTGTTGGTGTCGACATCGAAGGTCCAGGTCGCCGTGTTGGCTGCGGTGGCCGTCCAGGGCGCGGCGCTCGAGGAGTTCCTGCTGTAGCTGCCGACGCTCACCATCGTCACGGGTACCGGCGCGGCTTGTGCAATCGAAACCAGGCCGGCACTGCCCAGCAGTGCGGAAATCGCGAATACCTTGCGCATGGATGTTCCCCCCGGAACTGGATTTATGGGCCGGGCGAACTTTGCCGCCCTGTAGCAATAGGCTTTATACCGCGACCGGCGTCACAAAAACACGCAGTGGACATAATCCGGGAGAAAAATCATGGGCTGCGCAGACTTCCAGCTGACCCGCCCCCGTTACAAAACGATACAAACAGTTACCCCCCTGAAAGGAATCGCTTGCTGCCGGTGCCTAGAGTACGTCCCATCGAGAAGCCCACCGGCACGAGGAGACGAAGATGACCAACGAAGAATTCACCACTGGCGGTTACGAGTTTGGCGACCTGCTGCTGTCCGTGACGGCGATGCTGGTCACCCTGGTCGCCACCTGGCAGTTCCTGCTCTAAGGCAGCAACGCCACGATCACCCGGGGATCGCCGCGGCTCTTCCCCTTCCTCCGCCCCCCCTGGAGGTTATGCCCGCGGTCCCCACGTGACGCCCGCCGCTCCACCCCCCTGGAGTCGGCGGGCAATTTTTTTCAGAAGCGCCACAACACGCCGAGGTTCGGCGCAAACCGGATCCAGTGATCCACATCGCGCTCCAGCGTGTAGACCCCGCCACCGGTATCGCGCACGGCATATTCGCTGCAACAGGCGTTTTTCTGCGCCAGCAGGTTGGTGAACTCGACGAAAGTCAGGAGTTCGCTGTTTTCCAGAGCGAAGGTGTAGGCGACGCGCAGGTCCACGGATTTGAAGGCGTCGTAGCGCGTGGCATTGCGCTGGCCCACGACCACTGGCGGTACTTCCCCGGGCGGTGCCGTGCCCAGCGTTACCGGGGTGGTCGGCCAGCCGGTGTGCCAGGTGCCGGCCAGCGTCACATCCCAGCGACCGCTGATCCAGTTGAGGCCGGCATTGAAAGAGTGGGTCTGGTCCCAGCTGCGCCGCACTTCGTCGCCGTCGATATCATCATCGGCCTGTGACCAGGTGTAACTCAGCCACCAGCCCCAGGGCCCGACACCTCGCCGGTTGAGCAACAACTCGACGCCACGCACGCTGCCTGCGGTGGCCGGGACTTCGATGCGGTCGGTCTGCAGCTCCGGTATCAGCACCAGCGGGTCGAACTGGTTCTCGAAACGCGGCCGCAGTTCCTCGTAGTCCTTGTAATACGCTTCCAGCCGCACGCGGATGTGGTTAACCAGCGCATGTTCGGCACTCAGGATCAGATGATCAGCTCGCTGCGCCGGGAAGAAGGTCTGGATGCCATCCTCGAGCTGCAGCTCGTTGATGCCCTGTGCCTGGTAGAAACGGCCCCAGCTGGCCCGTAGCTGCGTGCGGGCATCGGGGTCGTAGCGCAGGTTCAGCCGCGGACTGAGTTGCGTGCCGCCGTCCACCCGGTCCCAGGTCTGATTGTCCCAGCGCATGCCGAGTTCGGTGGTCAGACGGTCAGTCATGCGCCATCGACCGCTGACAAACGCAGCCTGCTGGCTGCCATCAGGCTGCAGAGTTGCCTCCCGCACGGTCAGGCTCGGCGGTGAATCGGGAAAGGGCTCACCGGCAGCCACATCCAGGCTGCTGGCATATGAATAATGTGCACTGAGCAGTCCCAGCTCCAGGCCATATCGAAACAGCAGCCCGTCATTGCCCTGCTGCAGTTCCAGTTTCAGATTGCTTGCATTGAAGCTGCGGTGATCGCGCACGAAGCCGGAACGCCTGCCGGGATCTTCCACCGTGCCGTCACGATCATTGTCGACGTTGGTGTAAGCCAGCAGCGCCCGGCCCAACAATTGTTCCGACCAGCGATGCTCACCCGTGGCCCAGATGTAGGCAGTGTTGTCGCTGACCTTCGACGACTCCGTCTCCTGCGAGTTGTTGACCCGCAGATGGTCGTTGGCGACCAGCAGATGCAGCGCACCGCTGGTGGCTTCAGAAAAGTCGTATTCGACCTTGGAAAAGGAATCCAGGTATTTGGGCTCGCCGAGATTGCTGTCGACGAGCCTGATCGCGTCAGCCAGGTTGCTGCGCCGGCCCGACAGCAGCCAGCGCCCGCGGGCGTCATCGAAGCTGCCACCGGCGAGGCCGTTGGTGTGATACAGCGAGGCGCCGATCGCACGCATGCCTTCGACCGGCGGAACCACCGAGCGCACATCGATCATCGCGCTCATCCGGTCACCGTAGTTCACCGGAAAGCCGCCGGCGTAGACATCCATGGCGCCGACGATTTCGGCATCGAGCACGCTGACCGGACTGAACAGGTTCTTCAGGTGGAAGGGTTCGGACAGCGTCAGGCCGTCGAACACGATGCCGGTTTCGTTCTGCTCGCCACCGCGGATATGCGCCAGACCGGAAATCCCGTTGCTGGCGGCACCCGGCAGTCGGTGCACCGCCCGCAGGCTTTCATCTGCAAGCTTGGGCAGTGCGCGCAACTCATCCTGCACCAGCACGGTACTGACACCGATCTCCTCGCTGGCCAGCACGTAACGGCTGGCGGTGACCACTACCGTATCGAGACCCGCAGGGCGTGGCGGCCTGGCCGCCTTGCCTGGCCTGATGGCCACCACCGACCAGACATCGGGGCCCACCGACTGCAACTTGAGGCCATGCGGGGCGAGGATTTCACTGAGCAAGGCGATGCCGCCGGCAGCGAGCGGTTCCTGCTGCACACGCAGGGCGGGTGACACGAGTTGATCGTTGTAGATCAGCGTCAGGCCGCGAGCCTGCCATTCACGCAGCACCTCGCTGACGGAGCGACCGACCTGGCTGTCGGCCGCCTGCGCCGGCGACACGAGCAGGGACGCCAGACCGAGACAGGTCGCGACCAGCAGGGCAAAGACAATCCGCAACCGATGACGCAGCACCGGTTGCGATGATGGAAAACCAGACATGCCAATAAGAATGCCGCAGCCCCGGGCGAAGGCGCGGTGATGTTAGCACGCAGTCACCAGCTGCCCGGCACCGAAGGCCGGGCATTGCAATGGCGGATGATTACTGTTGCGCGCGCGGCTGAACGCTGATCAGGCCGCGATCGGCGGTGTAATCGAGCGGGGTGGTGGCCATCACTGCAGCCAGTGCGGCATCGGGGCGCAGACCGGCGATCGAACCGCGCAGCACGATCTCCGCTGCGGAGGATTGCAGCCGTGGCGAGCCGAACTCGATCTCCCGGCCGGTCTCGCGCGAGACCCAGACCAGAAATTCCGACAGCGTGCGTTGCTCGATCGCAAAGGGCGGTGTCACTTCCTGCGTCCAGTCCCAGAGCGCTGCGGTGCGCTCCACGCTCTGACGCTGAATGCTGCCGTCGGCCTTGAGCAGCACCTGTTCGCCGGCATCAGCCTGTGTGACAGGCCCGGTACCGGATACCTCGACACGTCCTTCACGCACGCTGACCAGCATCGCGTCGGGAGCAACCCGCACTTCATATTGCGTGCCGAGGTGCCGGGTGGTGCCGAAACGCGACTCGATCAGCAGCGGATCGGCGCTGCCACTCCCGCGACCAGCATCCAGATAGACAGCGCCGCGCGTGACCACGATCCGTTCCGGCGTCAGCAGTGCGACGCGCGTATCGGTATCCAGTCGCAGGCTGACGCCGTCACGCAGCCGCAGCGCTGCCCGGCCCTGCGGCCCGGTAACGATCGCCTGCCCGGCACCCAGCGCCTGGCGCACCACCGCCGGTTGCCAGTCACCATCAGAACCCGCCTCGACTGCACCACTGACGCGACTCAGCGTCGCCAGCGGCGTCGCCGGCTGATTCAGCAGCGGCAAGGCAAACCAGCTGCCGATTGCCGCCACCGCCACGCTGGCCGCCATTGCCAGCGCTGGCCAACGACGGGCAGACGACCGGACTACCGGCCGCGGTTGCCGGGCCGCGACCACCGCCCGCCACTCGGCCTCGACCACCGCGCGTATCTGCCGGGCCACGGCTGCAGGCGGATCGGCACGCGGACCGACATCGCGCAACAGGGCAGCCAGCGAGGCTTCTTCGCCGGGCCGCATCGCTTCATCATTCTTGTGCATCATGTTCATCAATCCTTCTGATAAGCCGGTCTAGGACAGGCTCGCCAGTACATCCTGTGCCGCGGCACCGAACACCGCTTCCAGCGCATCGCGAAATGCCACCCGCGCACGCGCCAGCAGCGACTGTGTCGCGGTCGTGCCGATACCGAGCTCCACACCGATCTCTTCCACCGACAGGCCTTCGACGTACTTCATCTCCAGCGCATCGCCATAGCGCGGCGGCAGCCGATCGAGCACCGAGCGCACCAGGCGGCGCGTCTCGGCCGCGCTGTAGCGATTGGCGGGCTCTTCCGTCTCCGGAGCGGCAATCGCATCGACTGCCGCCCGGAGCTCGGGACTGTCGTCCATGAGCACGACCTTGTCGGAATGGCGGTGCCGGGCGCGCAACCAGTCGACGATTTCATGCCGGCAGATCTGGCAGACCCAGGTAAACAGCGAGGCTTCGTTGCGGAAATCGGCCAGCTTGCGCATGGCCTTGACCAGCGTGGCCTGCACCACTTCAGCCGTCGCATCGGCGTCGCCGCCCAGGCGCGGCAGGGCAAAACGGTAGACACGCGGGAAATAGCCATCGAAAAAGGCCGTGAACGCGCGTTCATCGCCCTTGAGCATTCCGGCTATGAGTTCTGTCGATTCCATCACGCTTCCGGTGACCGCCTGGGTAGCCTGGTACGGGCTTGGACGTTGCTGTCGGCCACAATCAATCGGCGCTTGGCCGCCGGCGATTGATTTTCAGCGCAGCCACCGTCAGAGGCTGCAGACGAGCCAATTCACGCCAAGGATGGATCACTTGCCAATGGAACACACCCCCACCAGCCCGTTTAGCCTGCAGCAGGCACCCCGTGGTGCAGCACTGCGTGGCGAACTGGAGTCATTTGTCGCCCACGCCTTCCAGGACAAGCATGGCGCGCAGATTCACTCGTTCATGCCCGATCTGCTGGGCATGCACAATGCCAGCGGCGAACTGCGGGCCGTGGCCGGCTGCCGGCCAGCCCGGCAGGAGCGCCTGTTTCTGGAACAATATCTGGATGAGCCGGTAGAGGCATTGCTGAGCGCAAGACTCGGCCAGCCGGTGGCGCGCCGGGAGATCATCGAGATCGGCAACCTCGCCAGCAACGGCTGCCGGCAGGCACGGCATCTGGTCAGCCTGCTGCCGCGCTACCTGCTGGATCGCGGTTATACCTGGGCCATCTTCACGGCCACGGGCCTGGTGCGGGACGTACTGCAGAGCGTGGGCGCAGAACTGATCGAGCTGGCCGTCGCCGATCACGGCAAGGTCAGCACCGGCAATGACGCCTGGGGCAGCTACTACCGCAATGACCCGCGCGTGATGGCCGGCTATCTGCCCGATGGCCTGCATCTCTCGCCACGCCACCGCGTCCGCCATTGATGATGTATCCACCGGCGGCAGCAACATCCGCCCGCGTCGCCCTGGCCGATGAGCAACGCCTGATCAGCTACGCCGCACTCGGGCCCCTGCTCGCTGCGGAACAGGCCTGGTTGCGACAGTCGGGCGGCAGCCGCTTCGCGCTGCTGGCCGACAACGGCTGCGGCTGGGCCGCTGACTGATCTCGGCCTGCACCAGGCCGGCCTGCTCAATGTGCCACTGCCGGGCTATCTTCAGCCCGGCACAGCTGCAACATGCCATCGCGCGATGCCGGCATCGACACGCTGCTGACCGACCAGCCGGAACGCGCCATGCAGCTCGCCGCGGATTTTGTGCCGGCGGGTATCTCGCCGCAGACCGGACTGCATCTGTTTCGGCGGCACGGCTCACCATCACCGCAGCCGATACCGCCCGGCACGCTCAAGATCACCTACACCTCGGGCAGCACCGCGACGCCGAAGGGCGTCTGCCTGTCGGCACCGAGCCTGGAATCGGTGGCCACCTCACTGGCCGAGGCAACTGCCGACCTCGGGCTGACACGACATCTGTGCCTGTTGCCGCTGGCGACTTTGCTGGAGAACGTTGGCGGTATCCATGCGGCACTGCGCAGCGGTGCCAGCTGCATCATTCCTTCACTGACCACTACCGGCATGAGTTATGGCGGACTGGATCCGCAGAAGCTGATCGCAACGATCAGCGCACATGCTCCGTCCAGCCTGATCCTGGTTCCCGAACTGCTGCGCGTGCTGGTAATGGCGGCACAAAAGGGCTGGCAACCGCCGGCCAGCCTGCGCTTCATTGCCGTGGGCGGCGCGAGCGTGGCGCCTGAACTGCTGGCCAGCGCCGCGCGACTCGGCCTGCCGGTCTTCGAGGGCTACGGGCTCAGCGAGTGCGGCTCGGTGGTCTGCGTCAACACGGCGACGGCGCAACGCCGCGGCAGTGTTGGCCGGCCCCTGCCGCATGTCCGCGTACGGCTCGACGGACAGCAGCAGATCCTGGTCAGCGGGCCGCTGATGTCGGGCTATCTGGGCGACGCTGCTCCGCCGGGCGCTGCACGCGGCGAAATTGCCACCGGCGATCTGGGCGAGATCGATGCGGATGGTTTCGTCTACGTCCGCGGTCGTCTCAAGAACCTGATCATCACCAGCCTGGGACGGAATATCTCGCCGGAATGGGTCGAGCGCGAACTGCAAATCGAAGCCCGCCATCGGCATGGCGGTGGTCTGTGGTGAAGCACGGCCGTATCTGGGCGCGCTGATCAGTCCGGCCGGCGCTGCTGGCAGCGAGCAGATTGCCGCCGCTGTCGCCCGGGTCAACGCCCGGCTGCCCGACTACGCCCAACTGCGACGGTGGGCCGTGGTCGATGCGCCCTTCACTTTTGCCAATGGCCTGCTCACGGCCAATGGCCGCCCGCGACGGGCACACATCCTGGAACTCCATGCCGAGACGCTGGAGTCCCTGTATCCGGAGACGACCGCAACAGAGGCCACCACCTGATGAGCAAAGCCAGACCGCACACCGCACAGCCGTCCTTCTACGACGAGCTGCAAGTCATCACGCATGAACGACCGGGATTTTCTGCTCGCGGCACCGATCATCAATGCGGCCTTCGCCGGCAAGATCAGCCACGCCCAGTACCTCGCGTTTCTCGGTCAGGCCTGGCATCACGTGCGGCACACCATGCCGCTGCTGATGGCCCTCGGCAGCCGGCTGCCGGAGCGCCACGCGGGGCTGCTCGACAATGTCCTGCACTACCTGGAAGAGGAAACCGGCCACGACGACTGGATCCTCAACGACATCGAAGCGGCCGGCGGCGACCGGCACGCCGCAGCCCGCTCGGCACCCAATGTCGAGACCGAGGCGATGGTGGCCTACGCCTGGGACACCATCATGCGCGGCAATCCGATCGGCTTTTTCGGCATGGTCTTCGTGCTCGAAGGCAGCAGCGCAGCGCTGGCACTGCGCGGTGCGGATGCGATACAAAATGCACTGGGCCTGCCCGACAGCGCCTTCAGCTATCTGCGCAGTCACGGCACGCTCGACCAGGAACATGTGCAGGATCTCGCCACCATCCTCAACGGGCTCAGCGAGCCGGACGACCGGGCTGCCGTGGTACGTTGTGCAAAAGCCATGTACTGGCTCTACGGCCACATGTTCCGCGGCATCGACCGCAACGCCGGCTAGACCACCGGCACACGACTGAGGAGACTGCAGATGGATCTCGGGACAGCGCGCGTACTGCTCACCGGCGGCGCCGGCGGCATCGGCGGCGCGATAGCGCGAGGCGCTGCTGGCCAAGGGTGCTGTCGGTGCTGCTGGTCGACATGAATGAAGTGGCCTTGCAGCACTTCGTCAGCGAGCGGCTGGCGCAATACGGCGACCGGGTCGCAACCCTGGCTGCCAACCTGACACGCGCCGACGACCGGGCACTGGTCAGCGCACAGGCGCAGCATTTTCACGGCGGCATCAACGTGCTGATCAACAATGCCGGCGTCAGCCACTTCCGCCTGCTCGATGAGCAGGCACCGGAAGCCATCGACCTGGCACTGGCCGTGAATCTGCAGGCACCGATTCACCTGTGCCGCCTGCTGTTGCCACATCTGCGCCGCCAGCCCGCGGCACATATCCTCAACACCGGCTCGGTATTCGGCAGCATCGGCTATCCGGGCTATGCCGTGTATTCGGCGACCAAGTTCGGCATGCGCGGCTTCAGCGAAGCGTTGCGCCGGGAACTCGGCGACAGCACGGTGCGCGTGCACTACCTGGCACCGCGCGCCACGCGCACCGGCATCAACACGGCCGAGGTCGAACAGATGAATGCGCGAACTCGGCGTGGCCATGGATCCGGTCGCAACCGTGGCCGCAGCCGCCTGCCGGATTCTCGAAACCGAAGCGAGCGAAACGGTGGTGGGCTGGCCGGAAAAGCTGTTTGCCCGCATCAATGGCGTACTGCCCGGTGTGGTCGACAAGGCCATCGTCAAACAGCTCGCCATCATCCGGCGTTACGCCGCCATCAAACCGGCCACCACGCCATCAGCCTGAGGAATAACCCCATGTTCAACACGATCCGTCTGCTATCCACCGGCCTCGCCACCGTGCTGGTCGGCATCAGCCTGAGCAGCACACGCGGCACCGGCGACTTTCGATGCCGAACTGCTGGCCATACAGACCGACTGGGCGACTGCCAACTACACCACGGCCGAGCCTCAGCGGGAGGCTGCCTTCGACAAGCTGATCGTGCGTGCCGCCGCCCTCAGCAGCCAGAACCCGAAACGCGCCGAGGCGCTGATCTGGGAAGGCATCGTGCTGAGCACTGCGGCCGGCGTGAAGGGCGGGCTGGGTGCACTCGGTCTGGCCAAACAATCGCGGGAAAAACTCGAAGCCGCACTGGCCATCGATGCCAATGCGCTGGACGGCTCGGCCTATACCAGCCTCGGCACGCTCTATCACAAGGTGCCGGGCTTCCCGGTCGGTTTCGGCAGCGACAAGAAAGCCAGGGAGTATCTGCGCAAGGCGCTGCAGATCAACCCGAATGGCATCGACCCGAACTACTTCTATGCCGAGTTCCTGTACGACGAGGACGACTACGCTGGCGCCCTGCAGCATCTGGAGAAGGCGCTCAAGGCAGCACCGCGGCCCGGTCGCGCCTCGGCCGACGAAGGCCGGCGTCAGGACATCCAGAAACTGATGGCCAAAGTCCGCAAGGAACTCACCAGTTGACCGAATAGATCAGGTCGAGCGCCTGCTCCTCGCCGGAGCTGGCCTCGATGCTGAGACGGCGGCCGATCTTGTAGGTGACCCATACGGTGCCGAGGTTGTCGAACACGCCGTAGCTGTAGCGGATGTACAGGTCATCGCCGAGCTGCTCGCCGACCACGACGGCTGTGCTGCCGGTGCTGGTGGTGTCCAGCGCCGATCTCGTCGACGCTTGAGTGCCGAGCCGAGCTTCTGCGCAACCGGCAAGGCACCATTGAGCCCGAGGCTCACCGCCGTGCTGGCCACCGAGTACTGATCACCGGCACCTGCGGCCGACAGCGGCCGGCCGGTGGTCAGGTAGGACAGCGCATCCATCTCGCCCATCGCCGGCTCGGAGAACACGCGGGTGAGGATGCGCGACAGCGTGCCCGACAGCAGCACACCGACGGTGATCTCGCTGCCTTCGTAGCTGATCTTCGCGGCTGGCCTTCACATCGAGGCCCGGATCGGTCACATCGCCGGCAAACATCAGCGAGCCCCGGTCGATATCGAGCTTCTGGCCGAAGGCGGCGAACTTGCCCTCCTCGAGCTTGATGACCCCGTCGGCACTGACACCGTTCTGGCCGGCAAGCTGCGCATGCGAGAGGCTCATCTCGCCCGTGAGCCTGGTCTTGAGGCCGAAGCCTTCGAAACTGACCTTCTCGCCGAGCTGCACCCGCAGGCCATCGAGCACGAACAATGCCGGTGCCTGCCGCGACGGCCACCTGGCTGCGGCCGTGCACCACCGTGTCGGTCGACGGTCTGCACGGCACTCTCGGCTATCTTCTTCAGCCTGATGTCGGCACGCGGCACCAGCACTTCGCCACTCACCAGGAACTGGCGCTCGCGCAGGACCACGCGCACGTTTGGCGAAACCTGCACCAGGCCATTCGGCAGGTTGATCACTTCGAAGACACGTCCGCGGATGGCGAGTTCGGCCTCGGGCAGCAGACCGGTCGCGCCACAGTACCGTGCCGTCCACACCGACATGACCCTTGCCGGAACGTGCGCCACCCTTGATGACGGCCGCACCGTCCTCGCGACCGAGTATCGCCAGCGCGATCCGGTCCACTTTCACGCCAGCCGCAGGCAGGCTGAGTGCCCCATCGATCAACTCGAGCCCGCCGCTGATGTCGGGGCGGCGCGGATTGCCGGACAGTCCGGCGCGCAACTCGATGCGCCCGCGGACGTCGCCGATGTCGATGAAGCGCTCGATGACGGGGCTGATCGGCACCAGGTCCGGGATGCCGCCGGCCACGGTACCGCGGATCACCGGCTCGGCACCGAAGGGATCGTCCACCACGCCGCCAGCAGCCAGCGAGAGGCCAAAGCCCGCCGCAAGCCGACCCGAATAACTGAGCTGCGCATCGGTGAGGCTGGCTTCCAGCATGAATTCGCTGATCGGTACGGTGATGTCATCTCCGTCGCCATCGGTACGGTAGATGAATGCCGCATCCTGCAATCCGGCCTGCAGCGTGCCGGTCACATCCGACTGGTACTGCCGGAAATCGATTTCCACAGCGGCCGTACCCTCCAGCGCCACCGCGGTACCGAGGTACGCGGCGAGACTGGCCAGCGGAAAGCGGCTGAGACGCAGGCCGCCACCCATGCCCTGCCTGTCGGTCCAGCTATCCGTCAGGCAGAGCTGTGCGGTCGAGAGCCCCCAGCAGTGTGCGCCCAGGCGGATATCGGCACCGGCAAGCCGCAACACCGCGGCCTGCTGCAGCGTCCAGTGCTGCGCACCGGGCAGAATGACAAAGCCCTGCGTGAACTCCTCGCGGAGCACACCGTCTTTGAGCATGCCGGTGGCCTCCAGACCCACCGTGACTTCGCCACCCGCGAGCGCGATACGCAGCGTGTGGGCATCGAGCACGCCACCGGCAAGCACATCAAGGTCACCCAGCTGCTGCCCGGTCACGGCAATTCCGCTGGCCGTCAGATTCGAGATCCAGTGCATTGCGCGCACCGAGCCCGCCGCGCGCGCGCAGGGCGTCGACGCGCAGCGCACCGATGCCAAGCTTTTCGCCATCCAGCACAAGCTGGAAGCCCGGCTTCTCGGCCGTTCCGCCGATCGTGCCAGTAGCCGCGCAGCCAACCCTCGAGTCCCGGCCAGAGCGTGGCCAGATCGGGCGCATCGATGCTGAACTGTCCGGACAGTGCGGGCCCCCAGATGCCGTCGATATCCAGGCGGTTGGCACCGGCCAGGACCTGCACTTCATCGAATGCGTAGCCGACATCGGCGCTCGCCACCAGGCCGGAGGCGCGGAACTGGCGATCGAACAGTCGCCCCCTGGCCTCGCGCAGCTGAAAGGAGAAATTGCCGGTCGGATCGAAGCCCAGCTGCCCATCGAAATCGATCCTGCCAGCCAGGCGCGGATCCACAGGGCGCGGATCGATGCCGCGTCCGCGCAGCGCAAAGGCCCCACGCAACCCCGCCACGTAATTGAACAGGCCCTGGCCGTCGACGGTACCCGCCGGACCGGCCAGGCGCAGGCGGTCGACAGCGAATTGCCGCAGGTCACCGGTGCCGGCAGCCCGGAGCTGCATGCGCGGCCAGGCGCCGAGCGCAACGCCGGCATCGAGATCCGCACTGAAGTTGCCGGTCCAGCCGCGCAACTGCAGTTGGCCACGATCGCTGCGCAGCGTGCCCGCGGCACCGAGTTCACGGCTGACATCGCGCCAGCGTGCACCGACGATGATTTCGGGCTCATCCGCCAGCAGACGCAACACACCGCCAACGCCTACCGGATCCGGGATACGCACCACCTGCTCGAAGCGCAGTGCCTGCAGATCACCACGCAGCGGTCCCTGCCCGGCGAGATCCTGTCCGGGGACCGACCAGCGCAGGCGGGCCTCGGTCGCAAAGGGCTCGCCGGTCCCGAAGGTACCCCCGGCAGACAGTTCGATGCCGGCAAGCTGCATGGCCAGCGTACTGAAGCCGATCGTGCCATCAGCCAGTTCACCCTGCAGGCGCACGGCATCCATGACGAAGGGCTCACCGTCGCCGATGCGGACCTGCACATGCCCGACCTCGATACTGTCGGCAGCGATCACGACCGGCAGCAGCAGCGGCATGACCGGCGTATCGGGCTCATCGGCCGGACGCGGGCCGACCTCGACGCTGACCTCACCGGCCCGGGCCGTGGTCAGGCGCACACGACTGCGCAACAGATCGGGCCAGAACACGGCCACTTCCGCTGCCGAGATCAGCACACGGGTGCGCGTCACCTGAATCTCGATGCGGTCGGCGCGCAGGCCGCGCAGCAGGCTGCCTTGCAGGCCACTGACACTGATTGCGCCGTCGGTCCGGGCCGCAACCGCGTCCGACCAGCCAGCTGCTGCCGGTCGGCGTCGCGAACAACCACAGGAACAGCAACACCACTGCCAGCAGCACTGCGAGCAGTGGCAGACAGCACCCGGCTGGCCAGCGCGCCAATCACAGGTCCGGTCCCAGCGAAATGTGAATGCGCCAGGAGTCCGGCGCATCGTCATCCAGCGGCACGCCGACATCGAAACGCACCGGCCCCAGCGGCGAGTACCAGCGGATGCTGTTCTGCAGATGGCACAAAATCGTGGCGCATTAGCAGCTGTTAACTCGGATTATTTTGATATGAAGTCGAATACACCGAGCTTTGGGCCTGTAATTACACAAGGAATTGTAAAACATGCGTATAACAATTCAAAAGTAGGGCTTGGACCAACACTTGATATGGCAACGCTTTTAATTGATAATCAAAACCAAATCCTTATGGAGAATTTTGGAATGAAGTTTGAGATTCATGTCAATGGCCACAAAGTGGCTGATGCAAGTGGACGCAATAATATTGGAACGAATGTTGGGATCCCGATTATTTTAGATAGCTCATTTTATAAAGATAACAGTGTAGCGGTTAAGAAAACAAAAGGCGTATACACTGTTGTCGTAGAAAATGATACAATAACCTATCAATCTAAAATTAATGAAGTGGTACAAGTACCGCAAAATGGTTATCTTATTGTAATGGACACCAATAATACAGCAGCTAATTATCCTAAGATGCCCGTAGGCAGCACGATTGAAATTAAACAAACAGTTACTTTAAACAGCCAAGTAGGACCGAGTGTCGAGAACTTGAAGTTTGGAATTGGTGGTGGTGGACTTCTTATGAGAAATGGTGCACCTTATCAAGGGAAAGCGCATAAGGTTTCACCATCTGCTAGAAATCCTAGAACAATTGTTGCCACAACGAATAATCCGAGTGAAGTATTGTTAGTAGGAATTGATGGCAGAGGAAATTCTGTTGGCGTTACACATACTGAATTACTCAATCTTTTAAAACGCTATAACATAAAAGATGCTATGTACTTAGATGGTGGTGGCTCAACAACAGTTGTAGCACGTAACGAAGGAAAGAGCGCTGTGACACTTCAAAACACACCATCTGAAGGATCACAAAGAAGAGTTGTTAATGGAATTGGCATATTTTCAACATCAACACCAGGAACATTAACAAATTTATACATAGAAGCACCACGTAATAGAACTTTTATTGGAGAACCTATAAAATTCACATTAAGAGGGACTGACGAAAACAGTAATCCCGTTAATGTGCCGAAAGAAAATTTGAGTTTCAATGTGACGGGCCTCACAGGAACTTGGGATGGACTTAACTTTACACCCGATACTGAAGGTGATGGACTTGTTATCGTGAATGCAAATGGTGTTGAAGTTGCAACACAAATTCACGTAGAAAAGGCACCAACAGGACTTCGTGTTGAACCTTCTAAGTTGCAATTAGCACCAAATAGTTCACAAAATGTGCAACTTTATGGAATTGACAAAGATGGGTATAAAATCCCTATAAATAGTCAAAATATAAGTTGGACAAGTAATAGTCAAGTAGCGAGTGCTAACGGCAATAACGTAGCGTCACAAGGAAAAGGTGTTGCGACCTTAACGGCTACTTACAAAAATGCTACAGCAAAACTTGGTGTTATTGTAGGAGATTCTGTTGTTGCTCTAGATTCTTTTGAAAAAACAACCGGTAAGTGGGCTGGTGATACAAGCTCTGTAAAGGGCAAAGTAGAACCATCGAAAGATCTCAAATATCACGGTAATCAAGCTATTAAAATGACATATACTTTTGAAAAGAGTAATAACAAGCAAGTTGCGTATACTGTGTTATCAACACCAATTGGGCTTCCAGTAGACACAAACTCATTTAACATGTGGGTGTATGGTAAAAACCAAGGTGACACTTTAAAAGCAGTGGTTGTTGATGCTGCAGGCAAAGTACATTACCTAAAACTTGCAGACAATATTAATTTCAATGGATGGAAGTATGTGAGTGCACCACTTACTAGTGAAATTAAACTACCTGCTAAAATTACAAAGCTTTACACTTATGCAAATACAGTAGATAAGAAACGTACATCAGCAGTTTATTTTGACCATGCATCAATCACAAGGGGGAGTAGAGATACAGCAGGAATTAACATAAGAGATGATTATCGTTTTGACCCCATGTATAAAGAAAGTTTACAAGCACCAGCAAATGGTGAGACCATAATCAATGCTGTAGGGCCTACAGCCACAAAAGGAATCGTTCTTGGCAATGATGCAACCGGTAAAATGGCTGATATTCTTAAACAAAATGCAAGTATGATTTTACAAGCAGCAAGTAGCAACACAAAAATGTCATTAATTTAAAATACATATACTTACCAAAATAAATATCAAGAAGTTAACGCCAATAATACACAAGTAATATTTGTAGGAACGGATAATGGTGGTATAAGAAGTACATCAGTAAGCCAGTGGACAAATCTTAAGAAATCTTTAGAGGCAGGTAGCCAAAAACATGTTATTATTGTAATGAGTAAAAATCCTTTAACACAAATTTGGGGATGCAAGAGAAGGTAAAGCATTACATGATTACTTAAAAACTTTTAAAGAAACAACTGGTAAAAACGTATTTGTTATAACAACAGGTGGTAATGAACCAGAAGTTAAGATAGAAGATGGCATTCGTTATTTAAGAATTAATGGATTAGAGACAGCAACTGACAATATTAGAGACGGTAAGTTTATAAAATTCAAAGTTGCAGGTGATAATATATATTATACTTTTGAAGGATTACAATAGAATTTTAAGAGTATAAAGAGCTTTAAATTAGACCGGGTAGCATAAAGCTCCCCGGTTATACTTCATATAGGCGTAACACCAACAAAATGGAGGGATACAAATGAAAAGATACGGTAGGATAGTAACAATGATTGCAACAGGTATTCTTTTGATTACAACAGCCTATGCCTTTACTGGTGAAGCGGGCAGCAGTAGTGATCCTGTCGTTACAAAAAGCTATGTTGATCAGAAAATAGCACAACTAGGATCAACAGGGAATGGCAATAATTCTGGGGTTAGTACCGATGTAGCAAAGCAATTAAAAGACCAACAGGATATGATAGAAATTTTAGTGAATGAACTCAATCAACTTAAAAGCCAAACGAGTAGTACATATGAAATTGTTACAGTTCCAGAAGGAAAATCGATTATTGGTAAACAAGGAACAGAAATTATCATAAGAACGGGTGAAGGAAAAGCTATTGGTTCAGAAGCCGGTGGACTTCAAGATATGACACTTGGAGCTGACATATCAAATGGTATGCAAATTACACCTTACCATTTGATTATCATACCAAGGGAAGATGGAAGAGGTATTAATGCGACAACATCTTTAATAGTAATGGTACGTGGTGGGTATAGTATACAATAAGATAATATGAATATGTGGTTGGAAAGGAGTAAGCAAGAAAGTTAATTCTTGCTACAAAGCCTATGAAAAAGCAAATAAAGGGGATTTTGGGTATTATAACCATTATCTCGTTAGTAATATGTGTGGGTATTGGAGTTTTTAGAATCAATGTAGAAAAACAGTATAAAGCTGTTGAAATAGCAGTAAGATATACAGATGTACTAAAGATAGCACAGCAAACAGACCGTTCCGTAGAGGCTGTGTTAAAAGACCTAAAGGAATCAGGTGCGAATACACTATTTGTTAGGGAAAACACAGTAGTCCCTAATTTAAGAGGGGAAATGTCAAATTATAAAGAGCAAGGTAAAGCAACTTACTATGAAGGATATGATTTTTAAGAAGATTTTACCCTGATGAAAATAACATTGTGCCACAATTTATTTATATTGAAGCACTTGACGAACAAACCCTTAATACAATTTACGATAACCTATCCTTAAAAGGGTTATCAGTAGCCAAAGTCGTTGAGGGGGGTAAAACTTTCATTGAACTTAGATCATCACTTGGAAGCTTAAGTACAGTGGGTGTTGGTTTTACACAAGAGGACTTAGAGGTTCCCGACAAAACTTGGGTATGTCATATCACCACAGATAAAGAGTTGGCTAAATCCCACAGAAGAAAGCTTGGTTTATATAAAACAAGCAATTGAGGCTATTCCTAATGTAGGGCCTATCTATTTTGCAGATCAGGATATTTTAGGCAGTAGTTCACCAATTATTCAGGAAATGATAGGAGAACATCAATTAGGCTTCGTAGAGTTTTTTCAACAAAACAAAAAGGCTTTGGAAAACTTGCAAAAGCAGTTAGTGAAGGCGGTACTAACTTCAATGTTGTAAGATTGCATACATTAACAGATGCAGAAGTATCTGAGTATGATACAAGAAGTATTTTAGACCGCTTTTTACTTGCAATGGAGGAAAGAAATCTAAGAGTATTCCTATTTAAAATGCCAAGTAGTAATAACATTGAAAAAGATATGAATGATGTCAAAGCGCATATGGAAGCTTTAAGTGCGACTATTAAGAAAAAGGATATAGTCTTGGTGGTGGTATTGATAACTTTAATTTAAAAGCAGGCAATTATGTACTCTCTTTACTTGCAGGAATAGCATCACTGTGCATCTTTGTATTAATTTGTATGAAACTTGGATTTGATCGCTTTGGATACATTGTAGGAATAATCGGTGTTATTGGATATGCAGGGCTTTTAAAATTGTCACCTAATTTAGGTCTTAAAATGATGGCTTTATTTGGTGCTACAATGTTTCCAACTTATGCAGTACTGAGTGTACTAGATACAAAAGCTTATAGTTTGAAGAATACAATCTTTGCCTTTTTAAAGGCGTCAATTATTTCTTTTGGCGGTGCTTTAACAATTATAGGAACAATTTCAAGAACAAGTTTTGCACTTGGAATTGATGTGTTTGCCGGGGTTAAACTAGCCCATGTAATCCCTTTGGCACTTGTATTAATCATTGTTATTTATCAAGAGCATGGTTTTGACGTTAACTATGTTAAACGTATTTTAACGAGCAAAGTTACTTATTTAGCGTTAGCACTTATGGCAATACTTGCAATGGTACTCTTTATTTATACTTCAAGAACGGGCAATACGGGTCAAATTTCAGATGTAGAGTTACAAATGAGACAGATATTAGACACCGTTTTAGGGGTAAGACCAAGAACTAAAGAATTTTTAATAGGGCATCCTATTATGATTGCACTCCTATATTACGGTTACAAAGAAAAGTATTTACCATTCTTAATATTTGGGATGATTGGGCAAATTTCACTCGTGAATACGTATGCCCATATCCACACACCTGTTATGGTTTCATTGATTCGTTCAGGATATGGAATTGTGATCGGACTGGTAGTGGGTATAATCTTAATTTATGTTATTAAATTAGTAGCTAAGGTGATTAAAAAATGGGATCTAAAAACAAGATAGTTTTATCAGGATATTATGGGTTTGACAATATTGGTGATGAGGCCGTGTTATATGCAATTATTACTGCACTTAGACAAATAAAATCGGATGTAGAGATTACAGTATTGTCCAACAACCCACAAAAGACGGAGCAGTATACGGGGTTGCATCAGTTAATCGTTGGAAAATTAAAGAAGTCGTAAAGTAATTAAGGAAAGCACGACTGTTAATTAGTGGGGGTGGAAGTTTATTACAGGATGTGACGAGTAATAAAAATATTCCTTACTACTTAGGCATTGTAAAAATAGCAAATTTTTATAAAAAACCGGTTGTGTTTTATTCACAAGGAATAGGTCCCGTTAATAAACCATTCAATCAAAAATTGCTTAAATGGGCTAGCAAAAAAGTAAGTCATATTTTTGTTAGAGAAGAGGCGTCGAAAGCTACTTTGGAAAATATGCATGTAGCAGTGCCAATAACAGTTCAATTGAACCAGTTATTGGTATTGAACTTGATGACATTGAGGGCACAACTTAAAAAAACAATGACAGGTAAAATGAATATCGGTATTTATATTAGACCTTGGGACGATGATGCAACGTTGCTAGAGAATTTAGCAAGTGCGATTAACCCTTAATCGATAAGGGCTATCAGTTTTATGCCATTCCAATGTATTTTAAACAAGATTTAGAGATTGCACAAAAGCTTAGTGAAGAAACTAGTCACAAGCTAAAAGTAATTGACACACCACTAACGATAGAAGAGACTGTTGCGTATACGTCAGCATTTGATATGATTGTTGGGATGAGACTACACAGTTTAATTATGGCAGCTGCTGTAGCAACACCTATGATTGCTTTATCATATGACCCAAAAGTGAAGGATTTTTCTAAGACAATCAAAAATCCATATTGTTTTGATGTGGATACAGTTACAGACGAAGTATTGTTAGAGGCTAGTGAATACATTAATTTTAGATCATGAGAACGAACATGGCGTCTTTTAGCATTACAAGAGGATTGTAGGGAAAAAGCCTATTTACCAGCAACGTATATTAGACAGTTACTCAAATAGGAGGGGAAACGATGAAAAATAAAATAGATATACTGGGTGTACCCGTGGATAAAATTACAATGGATGCCGCCGTTAATAAAGTTCGTGGTTTTATAAAAGAGGAAGGTGTTCACACGATTTTCACACCAAATCCTGAAATTATTATGATTGCAGATGAAAATCCAGAGTTCAAAAGGATTTTAACCGAGGCAGATATGGTTGTACCGGATGGTATTGGGGTTGTTATTGCCTCTAAAATCCAAAAAGGCGAACGTTTGCCAGAGCGTGTTGCAGGGTATGACTTGGTACAAAATACAATGCAAGATGCGGTAGAGCATAATTATAAATACTATTTCTTTGGGAGTAAGCCAAAGGTTGCCGAACTTGCAGCCGATAAAATGCGTCAGAAATATCCTGGTATTCAGATCGTAGGATTGCCGTGATGGATACTTTAAAGAAAAAGATATTCCAAGCATCATCGATGATATTAACAATTCAGGGCTAATATTGTGCTTGTTGCACTTGGTGCACCAAAGCAGGAAGTATGGATTGATACTTATAAAGAACAATTGACAATGTAAAGGTTGCAATTGGTGTCGGGGGAAGTCTTGATGGAATGGCGGAAATTGTAAAAAGAGCGCCTGTAATTTTTCGAAAAATGGGGCCTAGAGTGGTTTTATAGACTAATTTGTGAGCCAACGAGAGCAAAACGTATGTTAGTTTTACCAAAGTTTGTTCTAAAAGTATGGCATCAGAAATAATTTTGGTGTCGTAATAAGAGAAAAATTTAGTACTCGATTAGCATTTCGGAAAACCTATACAAATAATGGGTCTTTAAAATACGTTATAAACAGGAAATCTGAACATTATGACAACTACCAATTAATTGGAAAAAAAGTTTAGGCATAGTAGCTAAAATAAAAATAGGTATTTTAGAGAAATAGCGAATAGCGTGACTTTGAAAAATATAGTATAGTTTAAGTCAGTTGAACAAGCCTAAGAAATTATTTGAGCCAAGGGGGAAATAAAAATGGCAGGTTTATCATTAAAAAATATTTATAAGATTTATGAAGGGATGTAACTGCAGTTAAAGATTTCAATCTTAGAAATTGAAGATAAAGAATTTATTGTTTTTGTTGGACCATCAGGTTGTGGTAAATCAACAACTTTAAGAATGATTGCAGGTCTTGAAGAAATATCTAAAGGGTGAATTATATATAGGTGGAAAATTAGTTAATGATGTAGAACCTAAGGAAAGAGATATAGCAATGGTATTCCAAAACTATGCATTATATCCACATATGACAGTTTATGATAATATGGCATTTGCTTTAAAATTAAGAAAAGCACCTAAAGATGAAATAGAAAAAAAAGTTAGAGATGCAGCAAAAATATTAGATATTGAACATTTATTAGATAGAAAACCAAAAGCTTTATCAGGAGGTCAAAGACAAAGAGTTGCTCTTGGAAGAGCTATCGTTAGAGAACCAAAGGTATTCTTAATGGATGAACCTTTATCAAATCTTGATGCAAAATTAAGAGTTCAAATGAGAACAGAAATATCAAAATTATATCAAAGACTTGAAACAACATTTATATATGTTACACATGATCAAACAGAAGCTATGACAATGGGAACAAGAATTGTTGTTATGAAAGATGGTATTATTCAACAAGTTGATACACCTCAAAATTATATAATAAACCAAAAAACTTATTTGTTGCAGGATTTATTGGAAGTCCACAAATGAACATTATCGAAACAAAAGTTGTTCGTCGTGGTGATGATGTTGTTCTTACATTTGGAAATTCAGAAGTTATACTTCCAAAAGCAAAAGCAGATAAATTAGTAGCAGGTGGCTATGTTGGTAAAAATGTTATGATGGGTATTCGTCCAGAACATTTATCAGATATGGATACAATTACTGAGGCAGATACAAGTAAATACTCAGTTATTACAGCAAATGTAGAAGTAACAGAATTATTAGGTTCTGAAACATTCCTATACATGATCTGTGAAGGCCAAAACATGACAGGCCGTGTAAATCCAAGCTGTAAAGCTAAACCAGGTAGCACAATTAAAATTGGTATTGATGCTACAAAGGTTCATACTTTTGATTTAGAAACACAACTTACAATTAATAACTAATTAAAATGAATCTAAAGGGTCTACAAAAGTGATTTTGTAGACCTTTTTTTACATTAAGCCTTTTTTTTTCACAGGAAATGCGATAAAATATAGTATAATGGAATAGAAATAAATTTGGGATATAAAAATATGTAACTTTGGGAGCTGATTTATATGATTTCAAATCAAATTTTACAAAGTACGATTGATGGCTTAAAAAATATTACAAGACGTGAATTTACAATCTTGATGGTGAATCAAAAGTAGTAGCAACAACTGTTGAAAATACAATAGGAGAATATGTACCAGAAGTTGAAGCTTTTATCAATTCACATGCTGATAGCCAAGAAATGCAAGGCTCACATTATTTTAAAATTTATGATGAGTATCTGGTTGAGCATGTTATATCAGTAAGTGGTTCAGATGATGAAGCTTATAAACTTGGAAAGCTTGCAGCTTTTCAAATTAAAAGCTTGTTGGTTGCATATAAAGAAAGATTTGATAAAGATAATTTTATTAAAAACTTATTATTAGATAATCTTCTTTTGGTGGACATTTATAGTAGAGCTAAAAAACTTCATATTGAAAATGGTGTACCACGCGTCGTTGTCCTTATTGAATCTTCACAAGGAAAAGAAGCGAATATTTCTGATGTATTAAGAAGTATTTTCCCAGATAAAGCACGTGATTTTGTAACAGCAGTAGACGAAAGAAGTGTTATTCTTGTTAAGGAAGTTGGCAATAGTGATGATGAAGAAGTAGAGGGTTATGCTAAGACAATTTATGACACATTAAGTGCAGAAACTATGAGTAATGTTTATGTAGCTGTAGGAACTATTGTGGGTGATTTGAAAGATGTATCTAATTCTTATAAAGAAGCTAGTATGGCCTTAGAAGTAGGTAAAATCTTTAATTGTGATAGTCATATTTCAACTTATGCTAAGCTAGGTATAGGACGTATTATTTATCAATTGCCATTACCACTTTGCAGAATGTTTATCCAAGAAGTATTAAAAGGTAAAAAGGTTGAAAACTTCGATGATGAAACTTTAATGACTGTTAATAAATTCTTTGAGAATAGCTTAAATGTTTCTGAGACTTCAAGACAACTTTATATTCATAGAAATACCCTTGTTTATCGTTTGGATAAACTATTAAAAATGACAGGTCTTGACCTTAGAGAATTTGATGATGCGATTATCTTTAAAATTACAATTATGGTAAGTCAATACATGGAATATATGGAAAGGCAAAATGCAAACTTACTATAGACACAATTTGGGGGAATAGTAAATGATTTATTTGACAAATGTATCTAAGACATACCCAAATGGCACGGTTGGTTTAAGACCAACAACTCTACATTGAAAAAGGTGAATTTGTTTTTGTTACAGGGAATAGTGGTTCTGGAAAATCTACTTTACTGAAACTTTTATTAAAGGAAATAGCACCTACTCATGGAAAAATAGAAATTAATAAAAAAGATCTTAGTAAGCTTAAAAGAAGGCAAGTGCCTTATTTGAGAAGAGATATAGGCATTGTATTTCAAGATTTCAGATTATTACCTAATAAGACTGTCTATGAAAACGTAGCCTTTGCTATGCAGATTGTGCAGGCAAGTAGTAAAGAAATTAGGCGATCTGTACCGAGTTGTATTAGGACTTGTTGGACTTGCTAAAAAAGCAAGATGTTACCCTCATGAACTTTCAGGAGGGGAGCAACAAAGAACTGCTATAGCCCGTGCTATTGTAAATAGTAGTCCTATACTTATTGCAGATGAACCTACAGGGAAATTTAGACCCAGCTACATCTTGGGAAATTATGAACTTACTTCAAGATATTAACTTAAGAGGGGTAACGGTTATTGTTGCTACTCATGAAAGAGAAATTGTTAATACCCTTAAAAAGCGTGTTATAGAAATTAATGATGGTATAATCGTTAAGGATATTCATGAAGGAGGGTATGATGATGAAATGGAGTACTGTTAAGTATCTCTTTAAAGAAGGTATAATGGGTCTTTGGAAGAATAGATTGACGACCTCGTTGGCCAGCCAGTCACCGAACTCGGGTTCCACCTGCCGATAGTGCCAGCCGAGCGCGAACTGCTTCTCCTCGACGAGGCTCCCCGGCGCGCGATCCGCGAAGTGCTCGAGGACCGGTCGGACGCGGGCCTTCCACTCCACGTCGGCGCCCGGCCGGAGCGTCTGCCACGCCGCGTCCCCAGGGCCACGGAGCAGCGCCCCGTGCTCGGCGGCGAGCCAGACGCCCTGCAGGCCGCCGAACCAGCGCTCGAGGTCGACGGCCGACCGCCCCGAGACGATGACCACGGTGGTGCCCTTGCGCCGGGCGAGCGCGGCGACGATCTCGAGCACCGACGACCCCGGCGTGGCGGCCGCGGGACGGGCGGCGAGGGGCACGAGCGTCCCGTCATAGTCGAGGTAGAGCGCCCGCCGGGCGGCGCCGCGGAAGGCCCGCCGGATCTCCGGCAGCGGTGGCTCGGGCACCACGGTGGCCCCGTCGCCGCGCTCGTCGACCGCCGCCGAGAGGTCGGCGACGAAGCGCTCCGCCCAGGTGAGGGCGCTGTTCCGTCGCACCCGCTCCAGGAGGGCGGCCTGGCGCTCCAGCCGCTCGTCCTCCGGCATCGCGAGGGCGCGCTCGAGGGCGTCGGCGGAGCCCGGCTCGTCGTAGGGGTTGACGCGGATCGCCTCGCCCATCTCGCGGGCGGCGCCGGCGAACTCGCTCAGGAGCAGCACGCCGGCCCGGCCCTGCTGGCAGGCCACGAACTCCTTGGCGACGAGGTTCATGCCGTCCCGGAGCGGCGCGACCCAGCCGACGTCGGCGGCCGCGTAGAGAGCGGCCAGCTCGGCGCGCGAGATGGAGCGGCGAAGGTAGATGACCGGGCTCCAGTCGGGCGTGCCGAGCTCGCCGTTGATCTCGCCCACGAGCTCGCTCACCTCGCGGCGAAGCTCGACGTAGGCCGGGACCCGCTCCCGCGATGGCACGGCCACCTGCACGAGCGAGATCCGGCCACGCCACTCCGGCCGGCTGACGAGAAAGCGCCGGAACGCCCGCAGCCGCTCGGGGATCCCCTTCGTGTAGTCGAGGCGATCGACGGCGAGGACGAGGCGCCGGCCGCGATGCCGCTCGTGCAGCTCGTGGATCCGGGCCTCCACGTCGACGTCCGCGGTGACGAGGCGCTCCCACTCGTCGGTCACGATCCCGATGGGATGGGCCTCGAGGACGACCGGTCGGCCGTCGATCTCGAGGCGGTCCATCCGGCTCTCGATGCCGATGGCCTGGAGGACCGACCCCCGGAACGCCCCGAGGTGCTCGTGGGTCTGGAACGCGACCACGTCCGCCCCGAGCAGGCCCTCGAGGATCGCGTCGCGCTGCGGCAGGATGCGGAAGACGTCGGACGCGGGGAACGGGATGTGGAGGAAGAAGCCGACCCTGACTCCCGGGACCGCCTCGCGGAGCATCCCGGGGACGAGCATGAGCTGGTAGTCGTGGACCCAGACCAGGTCGTCCGGCCGGAGGCGCTCGAGGATGGCCGCCGTGAACCGCTCGTTCGCATCGCGGTAGGCGTGCCACGTCTCCGGGTCGAAGCTGGCCCGCGACGGGAGCCCATGGAGCAGCGGCCAGAGGGTGTTGTTGCTGTAGCCCTCGTAGAACGCCCGGGTGATCCGGGGCGGCAGGTCGACCGCGACGAACCCGTGCTCGTCTTCCCAGGAGCGCAGGAGGTCGGCTCGGCCGGTCGCATCGCCGGCGGGGGCGTCGCCGGGCCAGCCGATCCACAGCCCCCGGGTCCGCTCCATGACCGGCGCCAGCGCCGCCACGAGGCCCCCGCTGCTGCGCTCCGAGCGCCAGCGTCCCCCCGGCCGGCGAGCGGTGAGCGGCAGGCGGTTCGAGACGACGACGAGGCGGTCAGCCATGCGGCACGCTCGAGGCGCGGGCCCGGCTTACGGGGCCGGCGTCGACGGGGGCGCTCGGGGTCCGGCGCGGGCCGTCGAAGGCACTCGGGGCGCGGCGGATGCGAGGGCCGCGACGGCGCGGCGGGTCCTGACGATGAAGGCAGAATGGTTCGGTCATACGGTCGGCGCGCCGCCGACCGCGGTCACGTGGGCGGATCGTGGATGTCCGGCCGGGGACGGGGCCCCTTCGAAGATCGCGGTCACAGGGCAGGGCGCTGCGGTCGAGTCAACCACGGCCCGCGTCGAGGTGTCAACGACGCGCCGGGACCAGGGGGTGGTGGAGGGGGCTTCGGAGGCGGCCCCACGTCGTCCAGCGGCAACGTCGCCTCCCGGCGCGCGCCCGACCGGTGGTGGGCGAGGTCGGGGTCGAACCGACACGCCGCTCACGCGGCACCGGCTCCTAAGGCCGGCGCGTCTGCCAATTCCGCCACTCGCCCGTGGCGCGAGTCTACCCGGTGGGGGGCTTCGCCTTGCCGTCGATGCGGGCGCGGATGACCTCCTCGCGGGCCGCGACGTCCTCCGCGGAGGTCGCCGCCACCCGTTTGAGGACCTCCCGGAGCGCCGTCGAGGCGAGCGGTGCTGCGGTCGCGTACAGAAGCCTCCGGCGGAACCGGTTGTCGGCCCGCACCCCGTCGGCGACGTAGCCCGCGAAGTCGCGCTCGAGCGCGCCGCGCACCTTGGCCCCGTCGTCGCCGAGCGCCCGGACGGCCTTCTCGACCTTGTCGGGCAGGAGGCTCGGCGGGAGCGGGTCGGGCTTGCCGACGATCCGGTGCTTCACCGTGCGGAAGACCCGGCGCGGGCCGCCGAGGACGACGAACGCCGTCCCGCCGACCGCGGCGGCGGTCTTGCCGGGGTTCCGGCGGACCTTCGCCTTGACGTCCACCGCCGCCCGAGCGGACGCCTCGAGGCGCACGAGCTCGTCGGCCAGGGCCTGCCGGGCTGCCGAGAGGTCGTCGAGCGCGGCAGCCGTGGCCGGGTCCGGGGGGCGCTGATCCATCGGGGCGCTCATGCCGCGTCCTCCTCCCCGCCCTTGCGGCCGGGCAGGCGGGCCTCGACGAAGGCCTTCGTCTCCATGGCGGCGTCGATCGAGGCCTGTGGCGTGAACCGCCGCTTGAGGTCCTCCCAGTCGTAGTGGCGAAGGGCAAGGGCGGCGAACACCGGCCAGGCCACCAGCATGACGGTGACGCCGATGGCGACGCCGACCTGGAGGCTGAACGAGATGGCCGTGAAGGCCCCGATGAGCGCGCCGAGGATCGCGCCGCCGAAGAACCCGCCGATCGCCCCGCCGGCGCCTCCGGCGCGCGCCCCACCGATGATCCCGAGGAGCGCGAGGATGGCGCCCCACAGGGCGATCCCGACGACGAGCGGGCGGTAGGCCGGATCGACCGTCGGGGCGACGCTCTCGCCGATCGCCGCGTACAGCGCATTCGGCCAGGCGAGGCCGAAGACGGTGCCGACGACGGCCCCGACGAGAATCGCCAGGAAGAGGGTACCAACGAGGTACGTCCGGCTGATGCGCAGGGCGCTCAACACGAGCACGACGGCGATCGCGACGGAGAAGAGCGACTCCGTGGAGGATCCCCCATCCCATCGAGCCGAACAGCCACTCCCCCAGGAAGAGCGCGATCCCGACGGGGACGAGGAGGGCGATATAGAGGAGGAAGACGAGGGCTGCCCCGACCTGCGCGGCGACGTACTTCAGGTCGCTTGCGATCGTCGAGAGCTCGGCCTTCGCAAGGACGATGTGCGCGTCCACGAGGCCGCGGCCGGCCGCGAACGTGCGCTGCGCCTGTTCGCGCAGCCCGGGCGGCTTCGGCGGCTTCGGCGGCTTCGGGCGCGGCGGCGGGCTGCCGGCCGGTCCCGACGGCGGCGCGCCGGGCGGCGTTCGGGGCGGACCGCCGGGGGGCGTTCGGGGCGGACCGCCCGGGGGCGTGGCGGCGGGCGGGACGACGGGCTCCGGGGCCGCGGGCGGCACCAGAGCCTCGGGCGCGGGCCCCGCCGCGGGCGGCGGCGAGGCCACGGGGTCGGCAGCCGTCGACGCAGCGCCTGCCACGTCGGCGTTCGCGGCCTCGATCGCGGCGGCCTCGGCCTCGGCGGCGGCGATCGCGTCGAGGGGAGTGCCGGTCGCGTCCTCCGGCGGGACGGAGGATCCTGCGGGTCGGGACGCGTCGGAGGGCGGATGCTCGCTCAGGGTGGGCTCCTTCGCGCGGCGGCGTTCCCGCCGATCATACCGTCCCGCGCCGTCGGGCGGAGACTCAGCTGATCGTCAGGACCGGCTGCTGGCGGGCGGCCCGCACGCTCATCCGGGCGGCCACCGTCTGGGCCACCGCGGTCAGCGCCACGGCCGCCGGACCGGGCTCGCGCTGGGCGACCGCCGGGACCCCGACGTCGCCGCCCTGGCGGACCGTGATGTCGAGGGGGATCCCGCCCAGGTACTCCAGCGTCGTGCTCGCGCGGCGAAGCGCTCCGCCGCCGCCGCGCCCGAAGATCTCGGTCAGCTCGCCGCAATGCGGGCAGACGAAGGCGCGTCATGTTCTCGACGAGCCCGATCACCGGCACGCTCATCCGCTGGAACATCGCGAGGGCCTTGCCGACGTCGGAGAGCGAGACCTCCTGGGGCGTCGTGACCAGGACCGCCCCGCAGATCGGCACCGCCTGGGCCAGCGTGAGCTGCGCGTCCGACGTGCCGGGCGGCAGGTCGATGACGAGGTAGTCCAGGTCGCCCCAGTCGACGTCGCGCAGGAACTGCTGGATCGCGCCGCCGACGAGCGGGCCGCGCCACACGATCGGCTGGCCGTCCGGGCACGAAGAACTGCGATCGAGATGACCTTCACGCCGTGGCGCTCGAGCGGCAGGATCTTGTTGTTCGTCGCTGGCCTTGGGCTGCGCCCTCGACGCCCATCATCATGCGGGATGTTCGGGCCGGTGATGTCCGCGTCGAGGAGGCCGACCGCGGCGCCCGCCTGGGCCAGGGCGACCGCGAGGTTGACGCTGACGGTGCTCTTGCCGACGCCGCCCTTGCCGGACGCGACGGCGATGATGTTCTTCACGCCGCGAGCGAGCTGCTGCGGCCTGGCGCGGCGGCGCGCGGCGGACCATCGCGCCCCAGGTGATCTCGACGCCGGTCGCACCGATCCCGGCCAGCGCGGCCCGGGCGTTGCGCTCGATCTCGTCCTTGAGCGGGCAGGCCGGCGTGGTCAGCTCGATCGTGAAGGCGACCTTCGGCCCGTCGATGACGATCGTCCTTGACCATGTTGAGGGTGACGATGTCGCGGCCGAGCTCGGGCTCCTGGACGGTGCGGAGGGCGTCGAGGACGGCGGCTTCGGTGAGCGTGCTCATCTGGCGGTCGGTTCCTTCCGGTGCGGGGACGCGGGCGTTCCCGGGCGTCGCGCCCGGGCCGATCATCGTATCGCGGCGGCCGCGCGCAGAGTCGCCATTCGCACGGCCGCGGCGGTCCTTCGCGTGCGGATCCGCATGGCCGATCACGATGCGCACCAGTTGACGACGCCGTTTCCGCGGCCTCGTACCATCCGGCCATCTACTGCACGACGGTAGACGTCGGTGGACGCGCGCCGAGGAGGCGCGCCACCGGCCGCGGCTCGCCCCGTCCCCGGGCGACCGGTCGGCGCAGCCCTCCGGCGACGCGAGGAGCAGCGAAGCGACCGTGACGACCGACGTCGACGTCCGGCTCGTCGACGTCGTCAAGAAGTTCGGCGAGGTCGTCGCCGTCGACCACATCGACCTCGAGGTCCGCGACGGCGAGTTCTTCTCGCTGCTGGGCCCGTCCGGCTGCGGCAAGACGACGACCCTGCGCATGATCGGCGGCTTCGAGGAGCCCACGTCGGGCCTCATCGAGCTCCAGGGCCAGGACGTCGACCTGGCTGCCGCCGTACAAGCGCAACGTCAACACCGTCTTCCAGAACTACGCCCTGTTCCCGCACCTGACGATCTACGAGAACGTCGCCTTCGGCCTCCGGCGCAAGAAGGTCGACGGACGCGGAGATCAAGGCGCCGGGTCGGCGAGATGCTCGAGCTCGTCGAGCTGCCGGGCTTCGAGAAGCGCAAGCCGACCCAGATCTCCGGCGGCCAGGCCCAGCGCGTCGCGCTCGCGCGGGCGCTCATCAACCGCCCGTCGGTGCTGCTCCTCGACGAGCCGCTCGGCGCCCTCGACCTCAAGCTGCGCAAGCAGATGCAGGTCGAGCTCAAGCGCATCCAGCAGGAGGTCGGGATCACGTTCATCTACGTGACCCACGACCAGGAAGAGGCGATGACGATGTCGGATCGCATCGCCGTCATGAACCGCGGCCAGCTACGAGCAGCTGGCCGACCCGGAGACCCTGTACGAGCGGCCGGCCACCCGCTTCGTCGCCGGCTTCCTCGGCGTCTCGCAACCTGCTGCGCGGCAGCGTCGTCGGAGACGGCCGCGGCACGCACGTCGGCCGTGCGGCTCGACGAGCGACGTCGTCGTCCGCGTCCCGATCGCGGCGGCCGGCGGGTCCGACGCCGATCGAGGTCGGCGTCCGGCCCGAGAAGATCCGGCTGTACGGCGACTGAACCAGGAGATCCCCGGCCGGGCTGAACCAGCTGGCCGGGACCGTCCGCGACGCCTCGTACCTCGGCGTGAGCACCCAGTACGTCGTCGAGACCCGGAGCGGCGGCCGCCTCACGCGTCTACGAGCAGAACGTCGAGCGCACGATCCACGGGTCGCTCTACCGGCCGGGCGAGGAGGTCCGGCTCACGTGGTCGCCCGACCACTCGTTCGCGGTCGCCCCGTCCGCCGGCGGCGACGGAGCCGAGGAGTGAGCCGCGCGGCCGCGACCGGCGCACCGGAGGAGGAGCATGATGCCGCAGCACGATCCGATCCTCGACCGGAGGATCACCCGTCGCACGATGCTCCAGGGCTCGGCCCTCGCCGGCGTCGGCGCCTTCCTCGCGGCCTGCGGGCACGCCGGGCCAGACCGGCGCGCCGTCCGGGACGCCGGCCGCCGAGCGCGGCGCCGAGCGAGGCGGCGCCGGCCGACCGAGAAGCCGACCGCGAGCGACGTCCTCAACTTCGCCAACTGGCCCCTCTACATCGACTACGACGACGACGACCGCAGAGCAGCCCCACGCTCGAGCAGTTCACCGCGAAGTACGGCACGAAGGTCAACTACGTCGAGGCGATCAACGACAACGAGTCGTTCTTCGGGACGATCCAGCCGCCCCTGCAGGCCGGCCAGGACACCGGCTGGGACATCATCGTCCTGACCGACTGGATGGCCGCCCGCGTCGTCCGCCTCGGCTGGGTCGAGACGATCGACACGGCGAACACGCCGAACTTCACGGCCAACCTGCTCGACGTCTACCGGGGCGTCGCCTGGGACCCCGACACGAACCTGCGCGCGCCCTGGCAGTCGGGCATGACCGGCCTCGGCTTCGACGAGGCGGTGACGGGCAACCTGACCAGCCTCGAGGCGCTGCTGGACCGACGACTCCCGCTGGAAGGGCAAGGTCTCGTTCCTCACCGAGATGCGGGACACGGTCGGGCTGACGCTGCTGAAGCTCGGCTACGCGCCCGAGGACTTCACGATGCGAGCAGGCCGACGAGGCGTTCGCCGAGATCAAGACGGCCGTCGACGCCGGCATCGTCCGGAGCTTCCTCGGCAACGACTACAAGGAGGCCCTCGTCAAGGGCGACCTCGTCCTCGGCACTGCGTGGTCGGGCGACATGATCATCGCCCAGGACGAGAAGGAGAGGCTCCGCTTCAACATCCCCGACGAGGGCGGGACGCTCTGGACCGACAACATGCTCATCCCCAAGGCCGCCCAGCACAAGTACACGGCCGAGCTGATGATCGACTTCGTCTACGACCCGTCCGATCGCCGCCCAGCTGGCGGCGTACATCTAGTACGTCTCGCCGGTGGCCGGCGCCAAGGAGGTCCTGCGGCGAGCGATCGATCCCGAGACGGCGGCGCTGGCCGAGAACCCGCTCATCTTCCCCGACGAGGCGACGCTCGCGAAGGTCCACATCTTCCGCGACCTCGACGAGGAGGAAGAGGCCTACATGAACGACGAGTTCTCGAAGGTCACCGGGAACTAGGTCGCCGGGCCCACGCCGGCCGCGCCGCCCACCGCCCTGCACGAGGACCGCCCGTGGGACGCTCCTCCGTCGCTACCGGTTCCTCGTCCCGTACCTGCTGCTGGCGCCGGGCCTCCTCTGGCTGGCCGTCTACTACGTCTACCCGGCCATCCAGATGTTCATCGCCTCCTTCTGGAGCGGGTCGCTCTCGCAGGGCTACACGTTCTCGTTCGAGAACTGGACCAACTACACGGACGCCCTCGACCGGTACTCGGAGCAGTTCATCCGCTCGATCGTCTACGCCGGACTCGCCACCCTCCTGACGTTCGCGATCTCCTTCCCGCTCGCCTACACGATCGCGTTCCGCGGCGGGCGCTACAAGAACCTCCTCCTGTTCCTCGTCATCGCCCCCTTCTTCACCAGCTTCCTGCTGCCGGGTCATCAGCTGGCGGACGATCCTCGGCGACAACGGGCTCCTGCTCGGCCTGCTCGAAGGAGCTCGGCATGCTGCCCGGAGGACTTCCGGGTGCTCGCTACGCCGCTCGCCGTCGTCACCGGCATCGCCTACAACTTCCTGCCGTTCATGACGCTGCCGATCTACGTGAGCCTCGAGAAGATCGACCGGCGGCTCCTCGAGGCCGGTCAGGACCTCTACGCGACGCCGCCGGACCGACGTTCCGCAAGGTCACCTTCCCGCTCGCCGCTGCCCGGCATCTTCGCCGGGACGCTGCTCACCTTCATCCCGGCGATGGGCGACTACGTCAACGCCGAGCTGCTCGGCCAGACGCCGAGCAGCCCGGATGATCGGCAACGTCATCCAGATCGCGGTTCCTGACGAGCAACGACTACCCGACCGCCGCCGCTCTCTCGTTCATCCTCATGGCCGGCATCCTCGTCGCCGTCGCGATCTACGCTCGGGTCCTCGGCACCGAGGAGCTCACGAGCTCGGGGCGCTGAGCCGATGACGAGCCTCGCCACCCCGGCGCCGACCCGCACCGCGCGGGACCGTCCGCCAGCGGATCGCCCGCTGGCTCGGCCGCTACGGCCTCTACGTGTACACCGCGCTCGCGATCGTGTACCTGATGCTGCCGATCGCCGTCATGATCGTGTTCAGCTTCAACGACCCGGTCGGCAAGTCGAACTTCACGTGGGTCGAGTTCAGCCTCGACGCCTGGCTCAACCCGTTCGGTGCCCTCGGGCTCCAGGACGCGGTCTTCGCCAGCCTGCGGATCGCCTTCATCTCGACGATCGTCGCGACGATCCTGGGCACGCTCATCGGCGCTCGCCCTCACCCGCTACCAGTTCCGCGGCCGCGGGGCGACGAACCTCTTCATCTTCCTGCCGATGGCGACGCCCGAGATCGTCCTCGGCGCCTCGCTCCTGACGATGTTCGTGTCGATCGGCCAGCCGCGGAACGAGCTCACGATCCTCATCGCCCACATCATGTTCAACATCAGCTTCGTGGTCGTGACGGTCCGGGCCCGCCTCGCCGGGCTTCCCCGCCATCTCGAGGAGGCGGCGATGGACCTGGGCGCGACCGAGTGGGTGACGTTCTGGAAGGTCACCTTCCCGCTCATCTTCCCGGGGATCATGGCCGCCGCCCTGCTGGCGTTCAGCCTCTCGATCGACGACTTCGTCATCACCAACTTCACCGCCGGCCAGACGGTGACCTTCCCGATGTACATCTACGGGTCGTACCGGATCGGCGTGCCGGTCCAGGTCAACGTCATCGGGACGATCATCTTCCTCACCGCGGTCGGAGCGGTCCTCCTGAGCACGCTCCTGCAGCGGCGCGACCGGGGCGCCTGATCGATCCGGTGACCGACGACGGGAAGGGCCGCACGGCACGCGGAGGGCTGCGACCCGGGGGCGCTCGCCCCGGTGTCGTGACGCCGGCCGCGCCGGGCCTCCTGCGGATCGCCGGCGCGGCGCGCGCCGTCGGCGTGTCGCCGAGCGCCCTGCGCCTCTGGGAGCGGCAGGGCCTCGTCGCCCCGATCCGCAGCGGCGGGCGCGAGCGCCGCTACGGCACCGAGGAGCTGATGCGGCTCCACCGCATCCGCCACCTTCGCGCCGTCGAGGGCCTCAACGCGGCCGGTATCCGGCGGGTCCTCGGCGAGCCCGGCCCATCCGGGCCGGGCCGGGGCCCGGCCGCCGTCGGCGCCCTCATGCGCGAGCGCCGGGCGGCGGCCGCCCTCTCGCTCCGCGCGACGAGCGCGCGAACCGGCCTGTCCCCATCGTTCATCTCGAGTCTCGAGCGCGGGGCGACGGGCGCGTCGATTGCCGCCCTCGTCCGCCTCGCCGCTGCGTACGGCACCACGGTCGGCGCCATCCTCGGCGAGGCACCCGGCGCCGCGGACGGTCCGAGACTCCCGGCGCCCGCCGAGCGCGTCGTCCGCGGCCACGAGCGCCCCATCGTCGATGCCGGGCATGGCGTCCGCATCGAGGAGCTCGCCGCGCGGCCGACCCGGCTCCAGCCGCAGCTCTTCGTCCTCGCGCCGGGCGCGAGCTCGGACGGCGCGTACGATCACGCTGGCGAGGAGTTCCTGTACGTCCTCGGCGGCCGGCTCGCCGTGTGGCTCGACGGCGAGGAGCATCACGAGCTGGCGGCGGGCGACGCCCTCACGTTCCCCTCCTCGCTTCCCCACCGCTTCGTCGCGCTCGGCCCGGACGAGACGCGGGTCCTCTGGGTCAACACGCCACCGACGTTCTGAAGGAGACACCATGGCCGACACGACCGCCACCCCCGCCCCGGGCGCGCGCACCGGGGCGCCGCTCCCGGACCCGTCCGTCGTGCCTGCTGTCTGGGGCCGCGTCACGAGCCTCCGGGTGGACCGCGGCGACGGCTGCTGGCTCGTCACCACGGACGGCGAGCGCTACCTCGACTACAGCTCGGGGATCGGCGTCACGAACACCGGGCACGCCCACCCGCGGGTCGTCGCCGCCGTCCAGGCCCAGGCCGCGAAGCTCCTCCACGGCCAGCAGAACATCGTCTACCACGAGGCAGGGCTCCGCCTCTACGACCGGCTCCGGACGGTGCTGCCCGGCGGCCCGTGGCAGGCCTTCCTCTCGAACTCGGGCGCCGAAGGGGTCGAGGCCGCGGTGAAGCTCGCCCGGGCCGCCACGAAGCGCCCCGTCATCCTTGTCTTCCGCGGCGGGTATCACGGGCGGACGGCCCAGACGATGGCCCTCACCACGGCGAAGAGCGTCTACCGCGGCGACTTCGAGCCCCTCCCCGGCTCCGTCTACAGCACCGCCTTCCCGTACTGCTTCCGCGCGCCCGGCGGCTCGCACCCCGCCGACGCCGGCTGCACCTGCGATTGGGAGGCCGAGCTCGACCTCACCCTTCACACGCTGACCTATCCCGAGCACGTCGCGGCCGTGGTCGTGGAGCCCGTCCTCGGCGAGGGCGGCTACGTCGTCCCGCCGCCGGGCTTCCTGCCGCGCCTCCGCGAGATCACCCGGACCCACGGGATCCTGCTCGTCGCCGACGAGGTCCAGACGGGCGTCGGGCGGACCGGGGAGCTGTTCGCGGTCCGCCATTGGGACGTCGAGCCCGACATCCTGGTCTTCGCCAAGGGGATCGCGTCGGGCCTGCCGCTCTCCGGGATCATCGCCCGCCCGGAGCTGCTCGCGGCGTGGCGGCCGGGCGCCCACGGCGGCACGTACGGCGGCAACGTCGTGGCCTGCGCCGCCGCCAACGCAACGCTCGACGTCATCGAGGAGGAGGGCCTCGTCGCAAACGCCCGCGAGCGGGGCGCCCAGCTGCTCGCCGGGCTCCGCGCGATCCAGGCGCGGCACCGCGAGGTGGGTGACGCCCGCGGCCTCGGGCTCATGGCGGCCCTCGAGCTCGTGAAGCCGGACGAGGGCGACGGGCGCGTGCCGGACCCCGACCTCGCGAAGCGGGTCCTCGCGGCGGCGCTCGAGCGGAAGCTGATCGTCCTTTCCGCCGGCCCGTACGCCAACGTCGTCCGGATCATCCCGCCGCTCGTCACGACGGCCGCCGAGGTCGACCTTGCGCTGGCGGCGCTCGGGGAGAGCGTGGTGGAGGCGACGGGCGGCTGAGGCGTCGGCGCGGGCGCGGGCGCCTAGCCGCGGAGGCGCGCCAGGATCTCGTCGTGGAGGATCCCGTTGCTGCCGACGAACGTCGACGCCCATACGTCGCGGGCGCCCGTGACGTCGGTCACGCGGCCCCCGGCCTCTTCGATGATCACCAGCGGGGCGGCCACGTCCCAGGCGTGCATCCCGGACTCGATCATCGCCTCGGCCGCCCCCTCGGCGACGAGGGCATAGCCCCAGAAGTCGCCGAAGCCGCGCTCGCGCCAGCAGGCCTCGATGAGGTCGTCGAAGCCGGGCATGAGGCCGGACTTGAGGTTCTCCGGCGGCTGCTGAAGATGAGCTGCGCATCGTCGAGCGAGGCGACGCCGCTCGACCGGATCCGCCGCCGGTTGCCGTCCGCGGTCGATGTGGCCAACGCGCCCAGCCCGCGGGCGCGAACCAGCGCTCGCCCATCGCCGGCGCCGAGATGACACCGACCTGGAGCTCGCCGTCGACCTCGACCGCGAGGAGCGTGCCGAAGAGCGGCACGCCCCGGATGAAGTTGTGCGTTCCGTCGATCGGGTCGACGTACCAGCGGATGCCCGCCGCGCCCCGCTTCGTCGCCGTACTCCTCGCCCACGAAGCCGTGCTCGGGGTAGAGGTTGCCGATCCGGTCGCGGATCAGGCCGCTCGATCGCCCGGTCCGCCTCGGTGACGAACGTGCGGTCCGGCTTGCGCTCGGTCGGGACCTCGCGGCGATACCAGCGCATGGCGAGCCGATCGGCCTCGTTGCACAGCTCGAGGCCGAGCGAGAGCCAGGCCGTGAGGTCGCTCTCGCTCGACCGGCGCAGCCCGGCGCTCCAGGCCGGGCCGAACACGCCGCGCGCCGTCGCTCACGATGCCGCTGCGAGCCGCCGCCGCGAGGGCCGCCGGGGCCGGGTCGGTGCCACTCCGGGCCGTTCGGCGACGAAGCGAGCGAGGAGGTCCGCGCGTCCCGGTCACCTTCAGCTGGTCGAACAGGAACCCGACCTTCGCGGCCTGCGAGGCGAGGATCTCGTCCTTGGTGTCGAGCTCCCAGAGGCTGACGCTTGAACGGGCCGATCGCCTTCTTGCGGGTCGTGTAGACGAACTGGGTGTCGGTCTGGCCGTCCTTGCGCTCGTCGGCCGCGTTCTGCGAAGCACCAGGCCTCGATCTCGCGTGCAGCTCCGCCGGGAAGGCCGGGTGCTCGTAGAGGCGTTCTGGAAGCCCGTGGCGAGGTGGATCTCGGCCGTCTCGACCGTCGGGAACGGTGGAACAGCTCGTCCGGCAGCGTGCTCGCGCCGTGCTGGACGGCGCCGGCGAGCGCCGTACGTCCGCGCGACCTCGCCGAGGACCCGGAGCACCTCGAAGTCGAGCTTGACCTCGGCGACGCCGCCGTCCGGGAGCGGGATCCCGCCGTGGCTGGTGCCCGTCGCGACGCTCACCTTGCTGACCCCGATCGCGCCCGGGCGCGGGCGTCGAGCTCGCGGCGGTAGCCGTCGAGGTAGGCCCGCAGCTCGTCCCGGTTCGAGTTCTCCTTGCCGACTTCGCCGATCTCGCCGCCGACGGAGATCGTCACGCCGTCGGGCTCGAGCTCGCGGATGAGCGCCGTGAGCTCGGCGGCGACGCGTGTAGTTCACCCGCTGCTGCTCGTCGACGCGTCGGCTGTCGAGAGGTCGACCAGGGTCGAGCTGTCGATGTCGATGTTGAGGTAGCCGGCGGCGATCGCGTCGCGGCAGGCCTTGCGGATCTCCTCGGTCATCGCCTCCGGGTCGGCGGCGTACTTCTTCGCGTTGAACTGGTAGTGGTCGCCCTGGATGAAGACCGGGCCGACCCAGCCGGCCGCGATCGCCCCGGCGAGGCAGCTCGTGGCGTACTCGAAGACGCGCTGGTACGTGTAGGTCTGCTCGGAGCGGGCCAGCTCGAGGATGACGGGCCGACGTCCTTCGCCATCGCCGTCTCGAGGATCGTCCGGGCCATGTCGAACGTCTGCACCCGGAGGTTGATCGCCGGGACGGTGAAGCCGCGCGACCTCGCCGCGGCGCGCGGGCCACGTAGAGGTCCTGGATGCTCGCCGAGCGGGCGCCGAGCGCCTGGCTGGCCTCCCAGACGATCCAGCGGGCGGCCTCGACGGTCGCGGCGTCCTCGGAGAACGTCTGGGTCCAGGCGAGGTCCTCGATCGTGCGGGCCGCGGAACGCCGCCTCGTCCGTGACGACGACGTCGGTCGCCCTCGATGCGGGCGGTCCCGTCGAGCAGGGCGAGGAGCTCGGGGATGGAGGCGGCGACGGTGGCCATGGGCGCGGGTCTCCTGTCGGTGGCGAGCGGCGGGACGGCGTCCGCGCCGCGCGGGTGGCGGTGGGCTGCACCTGCGGGCCGGCCCCGCGCGCTCACGCGCCGGCGACCCGCGGCCCCGTCATGGTACGACGACGGGGGGACCCGCTCACCCGGCCGGGCGGCCCGTGATCGGGGTGCCGAAGGGACGGGTGACGGTCACGGCCCCGGTTCGCGGGCCGCCGCGCCGGCTCGGCGGGGCGGCCACGGCGGGGCCCGGCGCGTCGGCCGGCGCCGGCGCGGAGCGCGGTAGCTGCCGCGCTCCACGCGCTCGAACCAGCCATACGGGTCGCGCGCCAGGATCCGTCCCGCGTTCGGGGCTGCCGCCTGGCCCGGAGCTACGGCGACCGACGCCGGCCCCGCGGCGCAGGACATCGCGATCCGCATCGCCTCCTGACGGTACGCCGTCATGATCGGATGCGGGTGGCGCCGCCGGGGGTCGGGTCGCCGCGCCGCCTGGCGTGCTCGGCCAGCAGGCGCGCCGTCCGCCGGCGGTCGCGCGGCGGGCGATACGGGCCGGGCTCGACCGCGACCTCCACGGCCCGCTGCGGCCCGTGCACTACCAGGAGGCCCGAGTCCGAGGCGCCGGCAGAGGGGCCGGATCCCTCGCCGCCGGCCGGCGTCGGCCGGGACGGCCAGGTAGACCGTCTCGGCGGCGCGCAGCCGGTCCAGCGCCTGCAGGACGAGCCCGAGCGTGAACCGGAGCTTCAGCTCGACGATCACGGGCGGCTCGTCGCCGCGCACGGCCACGACGTCGCAGCCGCCGATCTCGCCCTTGACCTCGTACCCCTCGCGCTCGAGGAACGCCTTGACCGGCGGGTAGAGATCGACCTCGCTGCGCGGCGCCCTGGCGGGCGGCGGGGCCCCGTCACGCCACGCCGGCCTCCCGGGAGAACGCCGCGACGATCGCGTCGAGCTCGCTCGCCACCCCGTCCGGCAGCGGCAGCGGGACGTGGCTCGCCAGCAGCGACCGCGCGCGCTCGCGGGCGCGGTCGCGCGGGGACGGCCGGCCGCCGGCCTCCCAGTCCTCCCACGTGCCGCGATCGAAGAGGCGCGGCTGCCAGAGCCCCCGCATGTGGCCGACGGTGTGCTCCTCGGCGAGGAAGTTGCCGCCCGGGCCGACGTCCCCGATGACGTCGACGGCGAGTGTCGCGTCGTCGACCGCGATGCCGCCACCGAGGTGCCGGACGAGCCCGAAGATCTCGGCGTCGAGGACCATCTCCTCGAGGGCGAAGACGCGGGCCGCGTAGAGGAGCCCGGCCCCCGACAGCATGTCGGCGCCGGCGAGGAGGCTGGCGCAGGCCCGACAGGCCATTCTCCAGGCCGGCCTGCCAGTCGGGGCTCTTCGCGCCCGGGGCGAACGTCCCGACGCTCGACGGCACCCGGTAGTGGCGGGCCAGCTGGGCGAACGCCGCCTGGTAGAGGAGGTCCTCGGGGCCGCCGCAGGTGGTGAGACCCGGTCCGCAGGTCCATCGTCGTCGAGCAGGCGCCGTAGAACGTCGGGGCGCCCGGGACGAGCGTCTCCACGATCGTCATCCCGGCCAGCACCTCGGCGTTGCTCTGGGCGAGGACGCCGGCCGGGGTCGCGGGCGCGGTCGCGCAGCCGATCGCCATGACGACGAAGCCGGCCGGCACGCCCGCCTCGCGCGTAGACGAGGGCCGCCTCGAGCGCTTCGCCGTCGAACGTGAGCGGGCTGAGGCTCACCTGGAACGACGAGAGGATCGGCCGGCCCGGCAGGGCGTCGGCGCCGCCGACGACGGCGCGCGCCATCTCGACCGCGCCCCGGGCGGCGAGCGGCGTCGTCGGCCGTCATGAGCTGGACGTGCTTGCCGCTGTTGGCGAGCTGCGTCCGCAGCTCGTGGAGCGGGCGCACGGGGACCGGTCGGTCGCCGGCCTCGACGCCCTGCCAGAGGAAGCGCGATCTCCGGGAGCGCGTCGGCGAGGCGCGTCACGGCCGCGAGGTCGGCCTCGGTCGAGGAGCGGCGCTCGCCCGTCTCGAGGTCGAGGATCTCGGCCGCGCTGCCGTCGACCGAGAGATAGCCGTGGGCGCCGTCGAGCGGCAGGTCCCACGCCGGGTCGCGGGCGGCGAGCGTGTAGCGTGGCGGCGCCGCGGCGAGGGCGGCCTCCACCAGCGCCGCCGGCAAGCGGACTCGATCGCCCTCGACGCGGCCCCGGCCGACGGCCAGGCGGTCACGGATGGCGGCCGAGGTCGACGGCGACGCCGGTCTCCTCCAGGATGCGCAGGCTGGCCGCGTGGAGTCGCGCGAGGCCGTCCGGCGAGAGCGGTCGCAGGATCGGCTCCGCGGTCGGGAGGGCGCGGACGGGCGAGGCGGGGGTGGGCGAGGGACGGGCGGTCATCGAGGCGGCCTCCGAGCGTGGCGGGCGGCGAGCCGGGACGGCGGCATGCGCCGCGAGAGCGGGCGCACCGAGCATGCCACCCCGCCCTTCCCCGCGCCGGCCCGCCATGCGCCCGGGGCCCGCCGTACGGATGCGCGCCGATGACGTCGAGACCGCGATCCGCAGCACCCGCTCCATCCGCCGCTTCACCGACGAGCCGGTCGCCGAGGACGACCTGCTCCGATCCTCGATGCCGGTCGGCGGGCCCAGTCGAGCATGAGCAGCGCGCCCTGCGCTTCGTCGTCGTCCGCGACCGGGTGACGCCGTCGAGGCGCTGCTCGGCCGGCGGGGGCTACGCGGGCGCGGGCCATCTCGCCGGCGCCGCCGCGGGGATCGCCCTGGTCGGCACGCAACCGGACGCCGACCTCGACCTCGGCCAGGCGCTCGCCTACCTCCAGCTCGCGGCGCGGGCGCGCGACTACGGGTCCTGCATCGCCTCGATGTGGGAGCCGGACCGGGCGAAGGCGATCCTCGGCATCCCACCCGACCTGCGTTCCCCACCGCGTTGTCGATCGGACGCCCGGCCCCCGAGGAGGTCGCGCCGCGGCCGCCGAGGCCCGGGGCCGCCTCCCGCTGCTCGAGGAGGTCGTCCGCTGGGAGCGCTGGGGCTGATCCGCCGGACGACCCGGCCCAGCCCAGCGTCGGGTACCGGCGCGACCGCCGCTCGCGGTCAGTCGGCCCACGTCGGCCTCGTGAGGGCGAGGCGGCGCGCCCCGCGCCTCGAACGACGCCGCGTCGAGCCGACCGGCGACTGCCAGGTCTGCCACCAGCGTCGCGCGCGCGGCGCGCTCGGCCTCGAAGTCCCCGGCCCGCATCCGGCAGCGCTCGGCGAGGTCGGGGGCGAGTGCCCCAGGCGAAGTCCTCCCAGTGCCCCGCCGCCTCATCCCGCGCGGCCAGGACGGCGGGTGCCAGGCGACGAGGATGCCCGCCCGCGTCGCGGACCACCGGCCGCAGGTAGTGGGCGACGACAACCCGGGAGCCGCCATCCGTCGCCGACGCGAGAACCATGACGACCCCGAGGAACGACGCCTCGTCGTCGGTGAGCCCCTGGCGGGCGAGGAGGTCGAGGACCTCCGCAAGGTCGTTCGCCTCGACCGAGAGGCGAGGAGCCCGCTGCGGCGGGTCGTCGCGGCGAGCGCGGCCCGGAGCATTCCGGCCGGCGTCGCCCGGTCCACCGAGCCGGCGACGCGGACGAGGCGATCGCCACCGCTCTCGACGCCAGGCCGCCGCCGACCATCCGGCAACGCGCCGACGAGCGCCTCCACCAGCGCCGCGCGGGCCGCGGCGCCGGACCACGACGAGGGCGGGGACGCCGCGATTGAGCAGCAGCCACGCCAGCCCGGCGAGGGTCGCGTCGACGACGACCGGAGGCCACGAGGCCGGGCAGCGTGGGCGCCGCGGCGGGCGGAGGGACGGATCGTGCGACGGGCTCTCCGGCGGGTCGAGAGGGCGGGCGGCCGAGCGTACCGACGCCGCCCATCCGCGTCAACGAGCGGCCGCTCGCCGCGCGGGACCGCGCGCGACCGCGCCGACGCGCGGAGCGCGCCGGGCGTGGTGGACGCGCCGCAAGAGCCGAGGCGCCCTCCCGGCCTTCCGCCGGCCGGGCCGGTGGGCGATACTTCGCGCGGCTGGGGGTATGTTCAGGCGAGGGAGGTTCAGCGCATGATCCAGCGGCTCATCGGCGTCTCGATCGGGGCGCTCATCACGTTCGCGATCCTCTGGCTCAGCGACGTCACGAACCAGACCGACCTCATCCCGTGGTACTTCGCCGCGGCCGTCATCGGCGCGATCGCCAGCTTCCTCTGGCCGGTCGTCATCGGCTTCGGGCTGGCCGCCGGGCGCGTGCTCGCCGCGATGCCCGGATCGAGGACGAGGTCCAGCGCCAGCTGGCCGAGAAGCAGAAGCTGGGCTGACAGGCCGCGCCCCACGTCGCGCCGCGCCCCGACCGCGCCGCGCCGGCGCTGCCGGGGCCAGCTGCCCCTTCGGGCGCCAACGCTGCCCGCATGGCTGCACGTGGGCGCTGCGCAGCGGGGCGCCGGGGGCGGTAGCCTCGGTCCTTGGCCCGGTATCGGGGACGGATGCGAGGGGAGCTGGAGCGACAATCGGGGAGGGACAGCCTCCACCCGGCGCCGCGACAGCCGCACGCGCCGTCCGTAGGCGGGCTCGCCGTCGCGGGCGCGGCGCATGTGCCGTTCGTCCACGGGGTGGGCGATGCGTTGGCGCTCCAGCGTTCGCCGGGAACCGGGCGACGACCTCCCGGATCACCGACCTGCAGCGACTCGACGTCTACGGCCGGGCCGCCGCCGAAGCGTCGCCGCTGCCGGCGGCCACGACGGCGGCGTTCCGGCGGGAGATCGACTCCGCGAACCCGGCAGCGGCCCTCGCAGCGGTGGTGGAGGCCATGACCGCGCGTGGCGAGCTCGATCCCCGGCTCCTTCGCACGTCGGGCCCGGACGCCCTGTGGCGGGTCCGCGAGGTCGGCGGCCTGGCAGCCCAGGTGTCGTTCCGCCCGGCCTTCGTCGATCCGGACGTCCCGGCGCGACGGCTGCCGAACCCGCGCTTCAGCGTCAGTCCCAAGACGGTGCTCCAGCCGGGTCGCGGGGATGCGCTCGAGCGCCTGCACACGAGCATCCTCCACGAGTACCGCCACGTCGAGCAGGCAGCCGAGCGGGTGAACCGGGCGCCGGAAGAGGGACTGCAGTGGAGCCCGGGTACGGCAACGACCCCGACGAGTTCGACGCCTACCTCGCCGAGGTGGAGTCGGCCTACACCCGCACCCACATGACGACGGCGGCCCTGCAGGCCGCCATCCACTGGGAGTTCCTCGCCGTCGACGACCGGGCCCCGTTCACGGCGCGATGGGCGGCGGCGCAGGCTCGCGTCGAACGCGTCCTCGGCTATGGCGTCGACGCCCTCCTGCGGACGTCGATGGCCGAGCGCTACCGCGAGCAGCTGCGGGAGATGGAGCGCCGCGCCCACGAGGCGCGAGAGCGTCACGCCCATTGACGCGTGCGTCGCGGACGCCGACGGGACCGTGCAATCATGACCGGCGTGGACATACGGCCGGCGACCTCCGAGCTCCTGCCCGCCCTCGAGGACCTCTTCGCGAGGCGCAGCGGGGGCGACGCGCGGTTCTGCTGGTGCCTCTGGTGGCGCGTGCGGGCGAAGGATTTCGCGGCCAGCACGCCTGCCCGGAACCGCGACGCGCTCCGGGGGCTGGTCGTCTCCGGTCCGCCTCCGGGTCTCCTGGCCCTCGAGGATGGGCGTGCGATCGGCTGGGTCGGGCTGGGCCCCCGACAGGACTTCGAGCGGCTCGAGCGTTCGCGGGTGATCCCGCGGAGCGAGGGGCCGGCGCCGTGGGCCGTCGTCTGCTTCGTGGTCGCGGCCGACGCTCGCGGTCGCGGCGTCGCGAGCGCGCTCCTGGCGGCGGCCGTCGAGCACGCCCGCGCCTCCGGTGCCGCGGTCGTGGAAGGCTACCCCGTCGATCCTTCGGCGGCGCCGGGGGGCCGCGTGAGCGACACGGGCGCCTACAACGGCACCCGCTCGATGTTCCAGCGGGCCGGGTTCCGCTGGGTCGCGGACACCTCCTCGCGCAGCGGCGGCGCCCCGCGGGTCGTGATGCGCCTGGAGTTGCCGTGACCCACCGCACCACGCCCTCGCTCCGATTCGCCCGGGCGCGTGGACTGAAGTTGCGCAAGTCCCTTGACACCGCCCGGGCCGCAGGAGTACTGTCCCGCCCGGCGCGGCAGTCCCGCGTCGACGACAGAGAGGCCTGAACACCGAATGAGCGAGCGGATCTTCCTCATGAGCGCCCGGGTGCGGCTGACCGCGCCCGTCGATGGCGCGCTCTGCGGGCGATCTGTGCCCAGCTCGGCCTAGTCACGCGGCGGTAGCGCCGCCAGACAGGGAACCGGAGCCGCGGGCCAGATCAGGGCCCAGCGGCTTTTTCATTGCCCCGCACCGCGGGGCGGCGACCCGGAGCCGCGGGCCCACGACGCAGGAGCTGACGTCGGGCCCGCGGCTCTTCTCGTCTCCGGACGAGCGGAGGCCGCGACCGGGCCCGTCTCCACCGGGATCGCCACCACCGAGACGAACGGAGAGAACCGTGAGCAGCACTCTCACCGAACAGAAGATCGCGCTCCGGCGGCCCGTCTCGGCACGCGACGAGATGATCGCCCCGGTCCCGGTCGAGATCCCAGGGCCCACCGCGCCGCCTCCGGCCGGCCCGCCCGCGCTCCACCTGGAGCACGTGACCAAGACGTTCGTCGTCGGCCGGAAGCGGAAGCCGGTCGTCGCCGTCGACGACGTGTCGCTCCGCGTCGAGCCGCGGACGAGATCTACGGGCTCCTCGGGGCGAACGGGAGCGGCAAGTCCACCCTCATCCGCCTCGTGAGCACGCTGCTCACCCTCGACGCGGGGCGGGTCGAGGTGTTCGGCCACGACGTCGAGCGCGAGGAGATGGCGGTGAAGCGCCTCATCAACCGGGTGAGCGTCGACGCCGCCTTCTTCAAGAAGCTCTCGCCGTACGAGAACCTCGCCTTCGCCGCCCGGCTGTACGGCCTCCACGCGAGCGACGGGCCCGGGCGGAGGTCGTCCGGATCCTCGCGCGGCTCGGGCATCGCCGAGAAGCCCGGATGGGGAGCCCGATCGAGCAGATGAGCCGGGGCATGCAGCAGAAGGTCGCCATCGCGCGGGCCCTGCTGACGAGCCCGACGCTGCTCCTGCTCGACGAGCCGACCACCGGCCTCGACCCGCGGTCGAAGCTCGAGGTCCAGGCCTTCGTCGAGGAGGTCCGGGAGACGCACGACGCGTCGATCGTGCTCACCACGCACGACCTCGGCGGAGGCCGACCGCCTCTGCGACCGGATCGCGATCCTCGACCGGGGCCGGCTGGTCGTCGAGGGACACGCCGACGAGCTCAAGGCAGCGGGTGGCCGCTCGACCACGGGCCTCGCGCCGACGCCTCGAGAACGTGCCTTCATGACCTACACCGGCCGCTCCCTCGACGAGGACGTCGAGGAGGAGGCCACCGAGAGGACGACGGAATGACCTGGTCACGACCGCACGCATCGCGGGCCGTCGCCCGGCGCCGCCCGACCCACGACCGACGACCGCACGACCGAAAGGAGCGTGATCGGCATCGCCGAACGGGACCGTCGCTACCGACGCGGTCCACGCCGACCGCGCCGCCCGGTTCGCAGCCAGGCGCACCCGACCCGTCGCACGTGCACCGCGCCGGGCGCCGCGCGCCGACGAGCGCCGGTCCGCCGGGCCGCTCGGCCGCTCGATCGTCCGGCTCGGCGCGCGGATCGCCGCCGATCCGGTCCTCAGCGCCTCCAGCCGCCGGCCCCGCTGACGCGGGGCCGGGCGGGCACCCACCACCGAGGGAGCACGCCATGACCACTGACCGTCGCGACGCGCGAGCTCGGCGCGCGCTACGCCTTCATCGAGCGCAACTTCAACCTCTCGCGCCGCTACTGGGGCTGGGAGCTCGCGTTCATCGTGTACGCGATCGCCGGCGCCCTCGCGATCTCGCTTCATCGGCGCCGAGCAGGGCGACCCGCGGCTCACCTTCAGCCTCGTCATCGGGGCCGATCTTCTGGAACTACCTCTCGACCGTCTTCAGCTTCATCGCCGAGACGATCGCCTGGGAGCGCTGGGAGGGGACCCTCGAGTACACGATGATGGCGCCGGTCCGCCGCTCGTCGCAGCTGCTGGGCTCGACGTTCTACGCGGTCATCTACGGGCTCATCCACACGACGATCATCCTCGTCGTCCTGTCGCTCTTCTTCGGGCTCGACCTGTCGTCCAGGCGAACTTCGTCACGGCCGCCGTGGTTCATGCTCGTCGGGTCGTTCTCGATCATCGGGATCGGCGATGATGGCGGCGATCCTGCCGCTCCTGTACGTGGAGCGCGGCGCGCAGATGACGTTCGTCACTCCAGTCGGTGCCTCCTCGTCGTCAGCGGCGTCTACTACTCGGTCGAGGTCCTGCCGCCGAGTGGATGCAGGTCCTGTCGAAGCTCTCGCCGGCGACGTACATCCTCGACGGCGTGCGCGCCGGGCTCCTCGACGGGGCACCGGTCGCGCGAGGTCCTGGTACGACATCTGGCCGCTCGCGATCATGGGCGTCGTCCTGATCCCGGCCGGGCTCTGGCTCTTCGGGCGCGCCGAGCGATACGCGAAGCGCACCGGCAAGCTCAAGCGAGTCGGGTGATGACGACGACCAACGCTCCCGCGGCCGGCACCGTGTCGGCCGACATCCCGGTCGGGGCGACCCCGACCGCGGTTCCCGGGCTCCTCCTCCGGCCGGCCCGCTGGCCGGAGGAGGCGACCGTCCTCATCGACGTCAACAACGCGATGCGGCTCGCCGGCGGCAGCCTCGCGGTGATGACCGTCGAGGGGATCCGCGCCTACTACGACCACCTCGAGAACAGCGACCTCGCGACCGACCTGCGGATCGGCGAGGTCGGCGGCCGCCCGGTCGCCTACGTCCGCGTCGAGTGGCGCGACGAGCACCGGGGCGACCGGGCCTTCGGGACCGCCCTCTTCCGGGCGCCCGACGCGCCGGCCGGGACGTTCGCCGCGCTCCTCGACTGGGCAGTGGCGCGGCATCGCGTCAACGCCGCGGCCGTGCCGCCGGACGGCCGGCCTTCGATCGTCACCGCGACCACCTGGGGCGAGGATGCCGAGGGCGAGGCCGAGCTGCGCTCCCGCGGCTTCGAGAACGTGCGCTTCGGCTACGAGATGCTCCGCCCGACGCTCGACGACATCCCCGACCGGGAGCTCCCCGCCGGCGTCGAGGTCAGGCCGGTGGAGCCCGGCCACGTCCGGGCGATCTTCGAAGCCGAGGTCGACGCCTTCGCCGGCCACTGGGGCGCCGGACCCGAGGACGGCTCGGACGAGCGCTGGCGGGAGTTCCAGGAGGACCCCTTCAACCGCGACACGAGCCTGTGGCAGGTCGCCTGGGCGGGTGACGAGGTCGTCGGCATGGTGCGGCCGTTCATCAACGACGAGGAGAACGTCCGCGCCGGGGTCCGCCGCGGCTGGTGCGAGAACATCTCGACCCGGGCCGCCTGGCGCGGCCAGGGGTCGCCTCGGCGCTGATCTGCCGCGCCCTGCCGGTCGTTGCGAGACCGGGGCATGACCGAGGCCGCGCTCGGCGTCGACGCCCAGAACGAGACAGGCGCCCTCCGCCTGTACGAGGCGATGGGCTTCCGGCCGGTGTTCCGCGAGGTCGAGTGGCGGCGCCCGCTCGACGACGAGCCGGGGGCCGGGCGATGAGCCTCGCGGGATCTCCGGCGGAGCTCGCCGGCCTGACCGCCCTGGGCTGGGATGCCGCCTGGCAGGCCGCCTTCGCGCCCATGGCTCCCGGGCTCGTGCCGGCGCGGGTCGTCGGCGCGCATCGCGGCACCTGGGAGGTGGCGACCGGCGTGCCCGGCGGGCCCCTCGAAGCCCGCGCCACGGGACGCCTTCGTCACGAGGCAGGCCCGGCGGAGCTGCCGGTCGTCGGCGACTGGGTCGCCGTGGACGCCCGGCCGCAGGAGGGAGCGGCGTCGGTCCACGTCGTCCTGCCGCGCCGGACTCAGCTGCGGCGCAAGGCGCCGGCCGACTACGGCGCTCCGGTCCAGGTGCTCGCGGCGAACGTCGACGTCGTCCTCGTTGCGACCTCGCTGAACCGTGACCTGAACTCGCGGCGCGTGGAGCGGTTCCTGACGGCCGCCTGGGAGTCGGGCGCCCGGCCGGTCCTCGTCCTCACGAAGGTCGACCTCGCCCGCGACCCGGTCGAGGTGGCCGTCGCCGAGGCCCGGCTCGAGGAGGTTGCGGCCGGCGTGCCCGTCGTGGCGACGAGCGCGGTCAGCGGCGCCGGCCTCGACGCGGTCCGCGCCTTCCTGGGCGCCGGGCGGACGGTCGCCCTCGTCGGCTCGTCGGGCGTCGGCAAGAGCACGCTCGCCAACGCGCTGCTCGGCGAGGAGCGGCTCCTCGTCCGCGAGATCCGCGAGGACGATGCGCGCGGCCGGCACACGACCGTGGGGCGGGAGCTCGTGGCCCTGCCCGGCGGCGAGGGGCTGCTCCTCGACACGCCCGGGCTCCGCGAGCTCGGGCTCTGGGACGACGGCACCGGCCTGGACCTCGCCTTTGCCGACGTCGCGACGGCGGCGGAGTCCTGCCGCTTCTCGGACTGCCGCCACGAGTCGGAGCCGGGCTGCTCCGTCCGGGCGGCGGTGGCCGACGGAACCCTCCACGCGGACCGCTTCGAGGGCTGGCAGAAGCTCGAGCGGGAGGAGCGCCACCGGGCGATCGAGATGGATGCAGTGGCCCGACGCGCGGAGAAGAGGCGCTGGGCCGCGATCGGCAAGGCGGGCGCCGCCCGTTCGAAGGCGAAGCGCGGGGAGTGGGGCCGCTAGCACGGTACCGCAGTTGGACTGGAGTGACGATGAGCACAGCGGACGATCCGTTCGAGTCCCTGGGGGCTCCAGCACGCAGGGCGCTCGACCAGGCGGGCATTCGGCGGCTCGAGGACCTCCGTGCAGTGACGCGGCCCGAGGTCCTCGCCCTGCACGGCATGGGTCCGAAGGCGATGGGCCGGCTCGAGGCGCGGCTGCGGGATGCCGGGACCTGGTTCCGCGAGGAGCGTCCGTGACGGACTTCGCCCCCGAGGTCCCCGCGATCCCGGGGCTCGTCGTGCGTCCCTGGCGGGACCCGACGGACTTCGGGCCGATGGCGGAGGCGCGGAACGCCGCCTTCCTCGCCGACCGACTCGACGAGACGACGACCGGCGAGGTCCTCGGCAACGAGATCCTCCACGACCCGCGGGTCGACCCGCCGCGCGACCTCTCGGTCGTCGAGCTCGACGGCCGGGTCGTCGGCTACGCGGTTCGCTGGCGGTGGATCGAGGAGGCGTCCGGCGACGCAATCCTCTCCCACCGCTGCTACCTCGCTCCGGTCATCCGACGGCAGGGCGTCGGGCGGGCGATCCTCCTCGCCAGCGAGCGGTCGCTCGCGGCCGAGGCACTCGTCCCCGTCGGCAGCGGGAGCCGGCGCTTCGAGACCTGGGCCGACGACGGGGCGACCGGCTCGCTTGCGCTGCTGACGATGGAGGGCTACGAGCCGTCGCGCTGGTTCTTCATGATGCTTCGGCGCGGCCTCGACGCGATCCCGGAGGTGCCGCTGCCCGAGGGCCTCGAGGTCCGGCCGGTCCTCGACCGGGGCGGGGCGATGGCGGTCCTGTGGGCCGACGACGAGGCCTTCCGCGACCACTGGGGCTACACGCCCAGCCTCGTCGAGGAGCTCGAGGGATATCTCGACGACCCGCGCCAGGACATCGCGCTGTGGCAGGCGGCGTGGGACGGCGACGAGGTCGCCGGCTCCGTGCTGCCGCTGATCGACACGGCCGAGAACGAGCGGTTCGGGCGACGCCGCGGCTGGATCGACGCCGTGTCGGTGCGCCGACCCTGGCGCCGCCGCGGGCTGGCGCGGGCGCTCCTCGTCCGGGGCTTGACCGCGCTTCGCGAGCGGGGCCTCGACGAGGCGGTCCTCGGCGTCGACGCCGACAACCCGCAGGGCGCCCTCGGCCTGTACGAGTCGGTGGGCTTCCGCCTGCACCGGCGATCGGCGGTCTATCGGAAGCCGGCGCCGCCGGCGCCGCCGGTCGGGACGGAGGCCGTGGATCGAGGCTAGAGGGGCAGGCGCCCCTCGTGGGCAATCAGCTCGAGCCAGGGCCGCTCCGCGCCGATGGTCGTGGCGCGGCCGTGGCCGGGCTGGACGCGGAGGGCGTCTGGCAGCGTCGCCAGGCGGCGGAGCGAATCCGCCATCGCGGCGGGGTCTCCACCCGGGAGGTCCACGCGCCCCCAGCCAGCGGCGAACAGCGTGTCGCCGGTGAAGATGATGCCGGCTTCGTGGGAGACGAGGCAGACCGAGCCCTCGGTGTGGCCGGGGGTGTGGAGGACGTCGAGCCGGACGCCGCCGAACCGGATGACGCCGCCTTCGGCGAGCTCGGCGGCGGGGACGCAGGGCGGGATCGGGAACGGGGCGAAAAGCGGCTTCGGGTCGGTGAGGCGATGCCAGTCGGCCGGGTGGGCGGCGATCTCGGCGCCGCGGGCGGAGTCGTGGCGTCGCGCGCGCCCGTCGGGGGCGAGGACGACGACGCCGTGCTCCGCGGCGTGGGTGGCAAGCGGGTCGACCGCCGCGAGGGCGGCGCCGGTCTCGAGCGCGGGTTCCACCCCCGCGTCGTTCGACCACGCCTGGAGCGCCGCGTTCTCGCCCGTGTGGTCCCAGTGGCCGTGGGTCGAGACGATCAGGAGCAGGCGCCAGTCGCGTGCCGCGAGCTCGCCGGTGATCCAGGCGAGGCCCGGGATCGCCGTGTCGATGACGATCGCCTCGCGCGTCCGCGGGTCGGCGACGAGGTGGACGTTCGTCTGCAGCGGGCCGATGACCCCGGTCACGAGCTCCATGGCAGCTCAGCGCGGCTCCCAGGTCACGATGCCGGTGGCCATGTCCACCTGCGTGGTGAGCCCCACCGTGCCATCCGGCCGGTCCTCGAGCCGGGAGTCGAGCTCGCGCGCCAGGACGCCGTCCTTCGCGGACCCGGCCTCGACGAAGAGCTGGTTCCGCAGCCAGCGGACCATCTCGTCGCGCGACCCGAAGCCACGGGTCGGGCGGGGCAGGCGCCTATCCAGCGGGTGCCGGCCCCTGGCGCGCAGGAGGCCGACGAAGTCGTCGAGCGCCGGCAGCTCGATGCGCTCCTCGCCGTGGACCAGCGGCCAGAACGGGTGGGCCGCCGCGGCGGGCGGCCCGTCGGCGAGGATCGCGACGCACAGGCGGCCGGCGGCGGCCTCCAGCGCGTCGAGGAACGGGCCGATCGCCTCGACGTCGTAGCCGAGGTTGGCGATGAGGGCGGCGTCGCCGGTCGGCGGCGGCCCGACGGCAGCGTCGACCGGCCAGCGCGCCTCGACCGTCCGGACGTTGGCGATCCCGTGCTCGGCGGCCTGCTCCGTCAGCGCCGCCAGCATCCCCGGCGACGGGTCCAGTGCGACCACCTCGCGCACGCGCAGGGCCAGCGGGAGCGCGTACCGGCCCGCGCCCGCCCCAATGTCGAGCCAGGCGTCGTCCGGCTGCGCGAGCGGCAGGAGATGGTCGAGGACGTCGTCGTCGGTCCGGCGCGGGTCGGCGATGAACAACCGGCTCACGGGGGCGTAGAAGTCGCCGCCTTCCGGCGTCTCGCGGACGCGGGCGGTCTGCTCGTGGTGGGCCCGGACGCGGGCACCCCAGGCCGACTCGGCGGCGGCGCGGGCGATCGACGAACGGACGGTGGTCACGGACGGCTCCCTTCGGCGGACGCAAGGCGGGCGAGATCGACGGGCGTGTCCACGTCCGGATTGTCGCCCGCCACCCGCACTCGCACAACGCGGCCGGGATCGGCTGCCAGGAGCGGCCCGAGTCCGCGGTCGCCCTCGAGCGAGGCCGCTCGGGCCAGGCCGGCCGGGAGGACGAGGATCGGGTTCGGCGCGTCGTCGCCCGCATAGGCGGGGGCGACCGCGAGACTGCCCGCCGGTGCACGACCGGCGGCTCGGACGAGGGCCGCGATCACCCCGGGCCGCACCCGCGGCTGGTCGCCGAGCAGGACCAGCACGGCTGCCGGCGCGGGCGCGGCGGTCGCCGCCGCCAGGCCGAGCCGCAACGACGAGGCGAGGCCGCGCTCAGGCGCGGGGTTGACGGCGACGAGCACGCCGTCGAGCGCGCCCTTGTCGTCGGCGATCAGGGTCGCCCGAACGGCGGCCGCGTCACGCCCGAGGACGAGAACGATGCGCGCCACCCCCGCCGTCCGGGCTGCCGCGAGCACGTGGGCAGCGAGTGGCCGGCCCTCCAGCGGCGCGCGGACCTTGCCGCCGCCGAACCGGCTCCCGGCGCCGGCGGCGAGGACGATGCCCGCGACTGTCGACCGCGCGACCGCGGCATCGGGCTGGGTCACGGGCGGCCAGCCTCCGTGGCCGCCAGCGCCGCGAGGATCGCCTCCACCGAGCGATCGCCGTCGTCGGGCGTCGTCGCCCAGTTGGAGACGGAGATGCGCATCGCCAGCCGGCCCTGCCCAGGTCGTGCCGCCGGCCCACGTCGTCCCTCCCTCCTGGACCCGGCGGATCACCTCGGCCGTGACGTCGTCCGAGCCGGCGAACCGTACCAGCACCTGGTTGAGGACGACCTCGTTCAGGAGCTCGACGCGGGCGTCCCGAGCCAGCGCATCCGCCATCCGGCGGGCGACGGCGCAGTCCGCGTCCACCATCCGGCGGACGCCATCGCGCCCGAGCGCCCGGAGCGCAGCGTAGATCACGAAGCCTCGGGCGCGGCGACTCATCTCCGGGACGTACTCGAACGGGTCGCGCTCCGCGCCCGGGGCCGGCGGAAGGTAGGCGGCGGCCACGCTCATGGCAGCCCGGTGGGCGGCCGCGTCCCGGACGAAGACGATGCCGGAGTCGTACGGGACGTTGAGCCACTTGTGGGCATCCGTTCCCCACGAATCGGCCAGCTCGTGGCCGCGCACGAGGTGGCGCAGCGCTGGCGACGCCGCGGCCCAGAGCCCGAACGCCCCGTCGACGTGGAGCCACGCCGCCGGCCGCTCCCGGACGATCCTCCCGATCTCCGCGAGAGGGTCGAAGGCGCCCGTGTTCACCTCGCCGGCCTGCGCTGCCACGAGGACCGGACCGGGCGGGAGCGCCGCAAGCACGCGTTCCAGGTCGCCCGGCCGCATGGCCCCCTCGTCGTCGACGGCGACGCGGATGGCGATCCGGCGGCCGAGGCCAGCCAGGCGAAGCGCCATGATCATCGACGCGTGGACCCGCTCGCCCACAACGACGTGGATCCGCGGCGCGCCCGTGAGGCCGTCCTCCTCCACGTCCCAGCCGACGCTCCGCAGCAGGGCGTGACGTGCGGCCGCGACCGCCGTGAAGTTCGCAACTGTCGCGCCGGTCGTGAAGCCGACCGAGGTTCCTGCGGGCAGCCCCAGGAGCTCGACGAGCCAACCGGCGGCGACCTCCTCGACGACCGATGCTGCGGGCGTTCCCAGGAACAGCCCGACGTTCTGGTCCCAGGTCGAGACGAGCCAGTCGACGGCGTGCGCAGCTGGCAGCGAGCCGCCGATGACGAAGCCGAAGTACCGCGGCGACGTCATCGCTACGAGGCCGTCGTCGATGTCGCGAACCAGCGCCCGAACGACCTGGCCGGGATCCTCCCCGACCGCGGGCAGGGGCCCGCCAAGCCGGGCCCGCAGCTCGTCGGCAGTCAGCCCCGGCCGCGCGCCGACCCGCCGCGTCGGGACGCCCGTCCGGTACGCGATGGCGAGCTCGGCCGTCTCCCGGAGCAGGTCGGCGGCCGCGGCCTCCATGGCCCGCGGCTGCCAGCCCGCGTCCTGTCCGTCCATGACATCCCCCTTCCGCCGGTGCGACCGGCACTCACCCCTTCCCCAGCGCCCGCATCGGGACGCCCGTGCCACCGTATCGGTCGGCCACGATCTCGGCCATGATCGCCAGGGCCGTCTCCGCCGGGTCGCGCCCGCCCAGGTCGAGCCCGATCGGACCCCGCAGCCGGGCGAGGTCCCCCTCCCCCACCCCTGCCTCGCGCAGGCGCTCGCGGCGCCAGGCCTGGGTCTTCCGCGATCCGATCGCCCCGACGTACCGACAGCCGCGTCGCAGCGCCTCGACGATCGCCGGCTCGTCGAACTTCGGGTCGTGCGTCAGCACCGCGACCGCATCGGCCGGGCCGAGGCCGATCTCGTCGGCGACCTCGTCGGGCCAACCGACGACGAGCGCGTCGACGTCCGGGAAGCGCTCCTGCGTCGCGAACGCAGCCCGCCCGTCCACGACGGCCGTTGCATAGCCGACCTCGCGGGCGATCCGGGCCAGCGGGATGGCCACCTGCACAGCTCCGACGATGACCAGCCGCGGGGGCGGTGCGAAGCCCTCGACGAACCACTGGCGGCCCTCCGCCTCCACGACGACCGAGCGGCCCTGCGCGAGCGCCTCGCCGGCCGCCCGGACGACCGCCGCATCGACCTCCGGGGAGCCGGTCGAGCCGGTCGCCGATCCGTCCGGGGCGACCGTGATGGCCGGCGACGGTGCTTCGCCCGCAGCGCGGGGAGCTGGTCCGAGTACCGGGCCGGGCGCGTCGCCGGGGAGCGGCGTGACGACCGCCACACCGCCGCGCCCCGATGCCGCGTCGAGCACCTCCGGCCGCAGCGCCGGCTCGACGAGGACGTCGATCGTCCCGCCGCAGGCAAGGCCGACGTCCCAGGCCTGCTCGTCGCTGATGCCGAAGCGGATGACCCGGGCGACGCCGTCGGCGCGGGCGCGGAGGACCTCCTCGGCCGCCGCTCCCTCCACGCAGCCGCCCGAGACGGACCCGGCCAGGCGCCCGTCCGCGGTGACGACGAGGCTCGCCCCTTCGGGCCGCGGCGTGGACCGGAACGTCCGCACCACGACGGCCCGACCCATCTCGACACCCTCGGCCTGCCATGCGCGCACCTGCACGAGCAGCTCCTTCATGGTCGATCCCCTCTCTTCAGCGGCCGAGCAGCGGCCGGGCCGCCGCCGGATCTGCTGCCGGCCCGGTTCGTGCCCGCGACGGCAGGCCGAAGACGTGCGGCGCGACGGCCGTGATCGACCGCCGACCGGAGCCGCTCGCCTCCACCCGGTACACGTTCGGCACTCCCGTCCGCGACGGTCGCCCGGTGGCTCCGAGCCCCAGCCCGCCGAGCACCTCGCCCAGGCGCTCGAGCGAGGCCAGGTTGTGGATCGGCAGGAAGTCGTCGATCGACGGGTAGGCCGCTGCCATCCCGGCCGCCAGCGGCTCGTAGCCGTCGGCGCCGGCCAGCGGGTTGAGCCAGATGAGGCGATGGCAGTTGCGCTGCAGCCGGGCGGTCTCCTGGCCGACGAGCGCCGGGTCGCCGCGATCCCAGCCGTCCGACACGACGATCACGACGCCCGACGTCCGCAGCACCCGCCGGGCCCAGCGCAGGTTGAAGGTGCGCAGCGACTCGCCGATCCTCGTGCCGCCCGACCAATCGGTGACGGTCTCGCTCACGCGGTGGATCGCGACGTCCGGGTCCCGGCCCCGCAGCTCGTGGGTGATCCGGGTCAGGCGTGTCCCGAAGACGAACGACTCCGTGCGGACGCCCGACGCCCGGGTGAGTGCTTGCACGAAGCGCAGGAGGAGCCGGGCGTGGCGTTCCATCGAGCCCGAGACGTCGCACAGGATGACGATCGTCCGCGGCCGCCGGACGCGGCGCCGCCAGACCCAGTCGACGGGATCGCCGCCGGTCGCGAGGTTGCGCCGGAACATCGCCCGGGGGGCGAGACGGCGGCCGTGGTGATGGTGCTCGTAGCGCCGCGTGAGACGCGTCTCGAGGCGCGGCCGGAGGAGGTCGATGAGCCGCTCGGCGTCGCGCAGCTCGGCGGTCGTCATCCGGTCGAACTCGTGGTGGGAGAACGCCTCGGCGGTCGAGAACGCCCGCGGCGACACGACCCTCCCCTCCCCGATCTCCTGCTCGCCCTCGTCGCCCTCCGAGGCCTCGGCCTGCTCCGGCCGACCCGCGCGGCGACCCTGCCGCTCGGCGGAGGAGTCCGGGGCGACGGCCGCCTGGTCGCGGTCCTTCTTCTGCTCCGGGGGTGACTCGAGGCGGCGTGCGGTCGGGCCGATCCGGGCAACGTGACGGCGCCAGAACTGGTCGAAGACCGCGTCGTAGACGGCCAGGTCGGCACGGCGCCGACAGAAGATGGCCTGGCCGGCCGCGTGCACCTGGGTCCGGTCGCCGACGTCGACGAGCGTGAGCGCCCGGGCGAAGTCGAGGGCCCCGCGAAGGTCAGTCCTGACGCCGGCGCTGCGCAGGGCGCGGGTGAACAGGACGGCGTTCTTCAGGAAGATCGTGCCGTCGAACGCGGCGAGCGGGTCGGGCGCGGGCATGCGCGTGCCGGTCATGGTCCCTCGGGTGCCGGGGATGTCGCGGTGATCGTACCCCGGTGCGCGGCCGTGCCCCGGCAGATGGACCTTGACCCGGGCGCCGGTCGGCCGGACGATCACGCCATGCTGGGCATTCGCATCGGCCTCAGACCCCGGCCGTGGCAAGCTCGTCGACATACGTCGCGGCGGTGACCCCACGCACCCGGCGGACGTCCTCCTCGTACTTGAGCAGCACGCCAAGTGTCTCGTCGACGAGGTCGGGCGCCAGCTCGCGGGCACCGAGGGCGAGGAGCGCGGCCGCCCAGTCGAGGGTCTCGGCCACGCCGGGAACCTTCGTCAGGTCGGCCGTCCGCAGGCGCCCGACGAAGGCGACGACCTGGCGGGCCAGCCGCTCGGGAGTCGCGGGCACGCGGGCGAGGACGATCTCGATCTCCTTGGCGGCGCTCGGATAGTCGATCCAGTGGTAGAGACAGCGCCGCTTGAGCGCGTCGTGGACCTCGCGCGTCCGATTCGAGGTCAGGATCACGCGCGGCGGGATCTCGGCCCGGACGGTCCCGATCTCGGGGATCGTCACCTGGAAGTCGGACAGGATCTCGAGGAGGTAGGCCTCGAACTCCTCGTCGGCGCGGTCGATCTCGTCGATGAGGAGGACCGGCGCCCGGCCGTCGGCCGAGGCCTCGAGGGCCTGCAGCAGCGGGCGCTTCAGGAGGAACTCGGGGCCGAAGATGTCGCGGGCGGTCGCCCGCTCGATCTCACCGCGCGCCTCCAGGAGCCGGATCTCCAGCATCTGGCGGGCGTAGTTCCACTCGTAGACGGCCGTCGTGACGTCCAGGCCCTCGTAGCACTGGAGGCGGATGAGGCGCGTGTCGAGGGTGTCGGCGAGCGTCTTCGCCAGCTGCGTCTTGCCGACGCCGGCCTCGCCCTCGACGAGGAGGGGCCGCTCGAGGGCGAGGGAGAGGAAGACCGAGGTCGCCAGGCTCCGGTCGGCGATGTAGTCGCGGTCGCGGAAGGCGGCCTGGAGGCCCTCGATCGTGCCAAGCTGGGCGGGAAGTGCGCGCTCGTTCATCGTCCCTCGGGTGCGTCCCTGCGGCGGCGCCGACCGCGCTGCGGGTCGCCGGGATCGTACACCGTGGAGCGAGCCCCGCCGACCGCATACGCTCACGCACTTCCGTGTGCAGGTCTGCGGCGCGGGTTGCGTGCGCGCCGCGGGTTGCGTGCGCGCCTGCGGCGCGGGTCTGCGTGCGCGCCTGCGGCGCGGGTCTGCGCGCGACGAGCCGGCACGTGCAGCACCGCGCCAGCGCGATCCCGGGGAGGATCACCGGGCCACACCCCGGGCACCGAACAACCCCAGACCACAGCGGCAATCGGGCAGCTCGTCGAGGGTTCTCAGCGCGCAACCCGCGGGCGTGATCCCCCGAGGGATCCCGCTGCCGACCGGCGGCCGCACGTAAGCGCCGGTGAAGCGCCGCAGGCGACGATGTGCGTATGGAACGATCACCGGCGAACGGCGGACCGGCCGAGCGCGGCCTCGCCTCGCTTGTCGGTCAGCCGCTCCGGGACGGGCGTCGCCGGCTGGCGATGTCACAGCGTGCACTCGCCGCGGTGGCGCACGTGCCGCAGTCGACCATCTGTCGGCTCGAGCGCGGCCAGCCGGTGTCGATCACGCTCAAGGAGATCGGCCGCCTGTTCGACGAACTGGCGATCCGGCTCGACCTCAACGCTCGGCCGCCACTGGTCACCGGCGGACCTCCCGTGCGCGATGCGGTTCATGCCCGCATCCTCGGGTATGCCGAGCGCCGCCTCCGACGGGCAAACATGCAGACGGCCCGCGAGGTGCCGATCGGTGGCGGTCGCGTCCGGGGCTGGATCGATCTGCTCGCCTGGCGCCCGGCGGACGGCTTCGTCGTGGTTGCCGAGATCAAGGGCGATGTCGTCGACGTCGGGGCGCTCGAGCGCCAGGTCTCGTGGTACGAGCGCGAGGCGTGGGGCGCCGCACGGTCCCTGGGCTGGCGGCCGGATCGCCTCATCATCGCGGCACTCCTCCTCTCGACCCGCCGCAATGCCGAGATCGTGCGGATGGAGGCCGATGCCCTCCGCCGTCGCTTCCCGACGCCGCCGACGGACCTCCGATCCGAGCTCGTGGCCTCTCGACGGCCGGTCCGGCCCGCGGCCCGACCGGGCGCGACGAGGCGTGTTGCGACCCTCGCCTTCGTGGATCCTCTGCGTCGCGGATCCTCGTGGCTCCTGCCGACTCCCCTGTTCGGCGGTCGGCCCGTCCTCCCATATGGGGACGCCGGGGACCTCCGGACTCGGCTCGGCTTCGAGCGTCCCTCTCGCGGCGCACCCCGAGGATCCGCCTGACGCGAACCAAGGTGTCGCCCGCGGCGCGGTGTCGGCCGCGGTGTCCCGTCTCCCGCGGCGCGGTGTGGTGTGGCGTCGCCCGCGGTGTGGTGTGGCGTCGCCCGCGGTGTGGTGTGGCGTCGCCCGCGGTGTGGTGTGGCGTCGCCCGCGGTGTGGTGTGGCGTCGCCCGCGGTGTGGTGTGGCGTCGCCCGCGGTGTGGTGTGGCGTCGCCCGCGGTGATCCTGCCCCCGATCAGGGAAGGCGGCGTCAAGCACGGAACCCGGACGAAACCGGCCCGTTCCTGGCTGCAGCGGCCGGGTTCCGTGCCGGGGCACCCAAACGATGATCCCCGGGAGGATCACCGACTCCGGGATCAACCGCCCCGGCCCTGCGGAGCCACGGTACCGAGGCAGTCACCGCGGCCACGGCGGGTTACCGCGGCCACGGCGGGTTACCGCGGCCACGGCGGGTCACCGCCGCCACGGCGGGTCACGGCGGCCACGGCGGGTCACCGCGGCCGCGCCGGCACCGCCCGCCACGCCCGGCCGCGCCGGCACCGCCCGCCACGCCCGGCCACGCCCTCGCCGCGGGCCGCGCGCCGGCCGCGCGCTCAGGCCGCCGCAACCTCCGCCAGCGCCGCCTCGAAGCCGTCGACGAGGAGGCGGATCTCGGCCTCGCTGACGACGAACGGCGGCGAGACCTGGAGGGCCACGCCGCGGAGCACCCGGGTGAGGATCCCGCGCCGGCGCAGCGCCGCGACGACCACCTCGGGGGCGTTGGGGCTCGCTGCCAGCACGGCCTCGTCGAGCTCGACGGCGGCGAGGAGCCCGGCGACCCGCGTCTCGCCGACGAGCGGCGTGTCGTCGAGGCGGCCAATCTCCCGCTCCAGGACGGGCTCAAGGGCCTGGACGCGGACGAGCAGGTCCTCCCGCTCGAGGATGTCGAGGTTCGCCAGCGCCGCGGCGCAGGCGGTCGCGTGGCCGCTGTACGTGTACCCGTGGCGGAAGACCGCGCCGGCGTCCCCGTCCCAGAACGGCTCCTGGACCCGTCGGCCGACGAGGACGCCGCCGAGCGGGAGGTACCCCGACGTCACGCCCTTCGCGAACGTGATCATGTCCGGCGCGATCTCGAAGCGCTCGCTGGCGAACATCGTGCCCAGCCGCCCGAACCCGGTGATCACCTCGTCGGCGACGAGAAGGACGCCGTGCGCGTCGCACAGACGGGTGACCGCCTCCCAGTAGCCGTCCTCCGGCGGGATCACGCCGCCGGCGCCGATCACCGGCTCGCCGATGAAGGCGGCGATCTCCCGGCCCCGCTCGTGGAAGAGGCGCTCCAGCTCCTCGACGTCGTGCGCCGACACCTGGATCGTGTCACCCACGAGCGGTCCGCCGTAGCCGGCCTGCATCGCCGGGATCCCCGACAGCCCTGTGCCGAACGCGTGCATCCCGTGATAGGCGTGCTCGCGGCTCACGATGAGGCGCTTCTCCGGGTGGCCGAGGGCATCCCAGTAGCGCCGGGCCAGCTTGGCGGCCGTGTCGACGCCGTCGGAGCCACCCGAGCCGAAGAAGGCGACGGCGTCCTCCATCGGTGCCAGCCGGGCCAGCCGATCGGCGAGCTCGAGGGTCGGCGCGGTGGCGAACGGCCCGAAGTTCGAGTAGGCGGCGAGGGCGCCGAGCTGGGCGGCGGCGGCCTCCGCGATCTCGGTCCGCCCGTGGCCGACGTTGCAGTACCAGAGGCCCGCCGTCGCGTCGAGATATCGCCGCCCGTCGGCGTCCTCGATCCAGGCACCGTTGCCGCGCACGAGGACCAGCTCGTGGTCCCGGACCCGGTGCATGTCGGCGAAGGGGTGCCAGTAGCGAGTCGGCATGGGGACGGCGATCTCCTGCTGGCGGTGGGGCCGGTCGCTCTCGGGGTCAGGACCCCGGGATGCGCCGCCGCGCAGGACGATACTGCCCCAGCGCGGCGCTTCGTGCGTCGATCGCCCGTGGATCGAGACGGGCGAGGATCTCCTCGCGTCCGCCGGCGACCGCGTCGGCCGCCTCGCCGAGCATCTCCAGGACGGCTCGCGCCCGATCCGGGGCGAGGGCGGCAAGGCTCCCCGACGGGGCGACGCCGACGCGCTGCAGCCCCCGTCCGCGCGTCGAGGCAGCGTAGCTCGCGGCCCAGATGACGTCCTCCAGTCGCGTCCGGCGCCGCCCGGCCGCGTCGCCGACCCCGACGACGATCCCCCGCTCGCCCGGCGCAGCCGCGACGAGACGCCAGCTCTCGGGGCCGTCGAGGAGGTCGAGCAGGTAGGACCGGTATGGGGCGGCGAACATGGCGTCGGCACCGAGCCGGATCGCGTCGCCGCCGGTGATCGCGAGCGCGACGTGCAGGTCGGAGCCGATCCCCACGAGGAGGGCCACGTGGGCGGCGGCGAACGCAGCTCGCCCGGGCTCGTCGGCCGGGAGAGAAGCCGCCGGCTCGTGGACCTCGACCACCGGGCAGCCCGCCGCCGCAAGGTCGACTAGACCCGCGTGGAGCCTGCCTGCGGCCTCGAGTGCCCCGGCGGGCCCTCCACCAGTGGACCACGGCCCTGCAACGGCGATCTTCACCGGCAGCCCAGGTGTCAGCCGCACGGCCGCGTCGCGGGCCGCCCGCCAGGCCGCCACGAGCGCATCCGACGCCGACCCTGCCCCGTGGACCCGCCCGTCGGCGAGGAGCCCCAGCCCCGCCTCCACCTGGGCTCCGACGACGGCCGTGAGCGCCTCGTCTGCGGTGAGGTCGGCCGGCCACGGGTACCCGCCGGCGAGCGTCGCGAACATGGGGGAAGGCTAGCCGATCGTGACCGGCCTCCCGACCCCGACCCCGACCCCGACCCCGCGGGGCGCGATCGCGCCGACCGCGCCCCGCGCCGGCTACACTCGCCGCGTGAGCTCCACCCGTCCCGATCCACCGGCCGAGGTCAAGGCCGCCGCCCACGCCCGCTCCGCGGCCCGCGCCGATCACGACTGGGCCCGCGCAGACGCTCTGAAGCAGGAGATCGAGGCCGCCGGCTGGAAGGTGATCGACCGTGGCACCGACTTCCGCCTTGATCCGGCGGTGCCGCCCACCGTCGAGGCGGGCGGCACGGTCCGCTACGGGTCGGCGGCGGCCGTGCCCTCGCTCCTTGTCGAGGATCCGTCGGCGACCTTCACGGTGCAGCTCGTGGCCGAGGACTGGCCGACCGACCTCGCGCGGATGCTCGCCGGCCTCCGCGCCCACGCGCCCTCCCGGACCCAGGTGATCGTCGTCGCCAACGCCCCGTCGCCGGCCCAGGTGGACCGCCTGTCCGCCGGGCACCCCGACCTCGCCGACATCGCCGGCTCGCCCCCCGAGGTCGTCTGGACCAGCGAGCGCCTCGGCCATGCGGCCGTCCGCAACATCGGCCTGCAGCGCTCCCGCGGCGAGCTCGTCGTCCTTGCCGAGACCTCCACCGAGCCGGTCGGCGACGCCCTGACGCCGCTGGCCGCCGTCATGGACGATCCGTCGGTCGCCGTCGTGGGTGGGTTCGGCCTCGTCTCGGCCGACCTGCGGCAGTTCGAGGACGCCCCCGGGCCCGAGGCCGACGCCATCGAGCTGTCCTGGCTCGGCTTCCGGCGCGACGACTACATCGCTCTCGGTCCCCTCGACGAGAAGTTCGGCTTCTATCGCCACCTCGACACCTGGTGGAGTCTCGTGCTGCGCGCCGGCGCCGACCCGGATGTCCCGGCCCGCCGGGCGGTCCGCCTCGAGCTGCCGCTCGTCCGCCACGAGCATCGCGGCTGGGCCAGCCTCTCGGACGCGGACCGCGACCGCCTCGGAAAGCGCAACTTCTACCGCGTCCTCGAGCGCTTCCGCGACCGCCCGGACCTCCGCTCCAGGCTGCGCTGACCGAGGCCCCATCCGCCGGCCCTCCGAACGCGAAGAGGGGGCGTGGAAGCACTCCTCTCCTCCCGACCCCTCAGCGAGCTGCGCGTCAAGATCGGCGCGCCCGGGACGCGTTGGTATACTCGGGCGGGTCGCCCGAGCCTGTCCTCCACCGGGCAGATGCGCGGCGGCGGCCGTGCTGCGGCGTCGGCCACGACGGAGTCGCCCTTGACTGGAGAGTCCACTCGCCCCGAGATCGACGCCCGGCGCGCCGAGGAGGTTGCGCTGCTCGTCCGGATACGGGAGAAGGACGAGCGGGCGATCGAGGCCCTCTACGCCCGCTACTCGGGGCCCCTGTACTCCCTGGCCTATCAGGTCACCGGCGCCGACCGCTTCGCCCAGGACGTGGTCCAGGAGGTGTTCGTCGCCGTCTGGAAGGACGCCGCGCGCTTCGACCCGAGCCGCGGCGCCGTCTCCTCCTGGCTCTTCGCCCTCGCCCGGCACAAGGCGATCGACCTCGTTCGCAAGGAGCAGAACGTCCGCAAGCACACCGCCGACGTCGACCTCGAGTTCCACGAGGCAGACGACGACGTCGAGCGGGAAGCCTGGCTGCGGCTCCGCCGGGACACCGTGAGGGCAGCCATCCAGCAGCTCCCGGAGGCCCAGCGGACCGCCCTCGAGCTGGCCTTCTTCGCCGGCCTGACGCACGTCGAAGTCGCCGAGAAGCTCGACATCCCCCTCGGGACCGCCAAGACCCGCATCCGCACGGCCCTCCTCAAGCTGCGTGACATCCTGGGCCCCAGCGTGTCCGAGATCGACCCCCGCGAGACCCCATGGATCACCGAACCTTCCGCGAGCTAGCCGCCGGCGCGGCCCTCGACGACCTCGACGACGCCGAGCGCGCGTCGCTCGACGTCCACCTGGCGTTCTGCTCGCCCTGTCGGAGCGAGGCCCGCGAGCTCGTCGACACGGCGGGGCTTCTCTCCTTCGCCGTTCCGTCCCGCCGTCCGCCGGCGTCCCTGCGCGGCGGCATCCTTGCTGCGATCGCAGTGGCCGAGGGCCGGCCGGTCGGCGTGCCCGCCGCAGCGCTCGCCGACGCCGGCGCGATATCGATCCCTGCCGTCGCTGAGGCGACCCTGACGTCGGCGACGTCCGACGTCGTCGATCTCGAGACGCTGCGTCGCGAGCGGTCCCGCTACCGGCGTCTGTCGTTCGCCGGGCTCGCCGCCGCCGCCGTCCTCGCGATCGCCCTCGGCGCCCTGGGCACGACGGCCGCCGGCCTCGACAGCCGGCTCCGGCAGGCCACGACCGAGCGCGACGTCGCCGTCGCCCAGCTCGCCCGGACCGACCAGGCGATGGCGGTCGTCCTCGCTCCCGACCATGCCACGGCCCAGCTGACCCCCGAGGCGATGGCAGCCGATGCGTCCGTCTACGTCGTCTACCGACCCGGGACCACCGAGGCCTGGCTGATGGCCGGCAACCTTCCCGAGCCCCCGGAAGGCCACGTGTACCAGCTGTGGTCGGCGGACGCCGCCGGCGTCCACGCCCTGTCGACGTTCACCTGCAGCGGCGCCGAGGCCTGCCTCGCCCCGTTCGGCGTCGACCTCGCCGACGCGACGGCAACGATGGTCACGCTCGAGCCGACCGGCGGTGCGCAGGGCCAGCCGGGCCCCCAGGTGGCGTTCGGCGAGCTCGAGGGCTGAGGGCGCGAAGGCGCCGCGACCCGCGCTGGCGCCCCGGTTCCCGCGCGCGAGCTCAGCGAGCCGCGTCGGCCCCCCGCGCTCCTTCCAGCACGAGGAGGCGCCGCTTCGCCTCGACGCCGCCCGCGTAGCCCGTGAGCGAGCCGTCGGCCCCCACGACCCGGTGGCACGGGATCACGATCGAGATGGGGTTGCGGGCAACGGCCGAGCCGACGGCACGGCCTGCACCGGGCCGCCCCAGCCGAGCCGCCAGCTCGCCGTACGTGATCGTGGTGCCGGCCGGGATCGCGCGGAGGAGCTCCCAGGTGCGCTGCTGGAATGGCGTGCCCGCCCGGAACGCCACCGGGATCGCCGCCGTGGCGGTCGCGTGCCCACCGAGATGCGCGTCGATCGCGGCGACGATCGGCGCGAACGCCGCGGGGTCCTCTCGCCAGGCCGGGTCGGCGGCGGGCCCGCGCCGATGGTCGGGCAGGTAGCAGCCGGTCAGGACGGTCGTGCCGTCGGCCCTCGCCTCGCCCACGAGGAGCAGCTCGCCGAGAGCGCTCGGGTGGCGGGCGCAGATGGTGGTCGTCATCGGGATCCTCCCTCGTCGGTCACGCGCGGTCGATGGGCTCGGGCCGACGGGAGATCCGCCAGCGACGCCCAGAGGTGATGAACGGCGTACGAGCGCCACGGCCGCCAGCGCTCGGCCCGAGCTGCAAGGGCGCGTGGGTCGGCCTGCACGCCGGGCTCGACGAGCCCGCCCCGCTCCCCGTACGCCCGGCGGAGGGCGACGTCGCCCGGGAGGAGCACGTCCGGATCGCCGAGCGCCCGCATCGCGACGTAGGCCGCGGTCCACGGGCCGACGCCCCGGATGCCCCGCAGGCGCCGGACCGCCTCGTCGCGGTCGACGCCGGGATCGAGCCGGAGCCGCCCACCGGCCAGCTCGCCGGCAACGCCCCGCAGCGCGTCGCGGCGGACCGGGGGTCCCGGCAGCGTCGCCGGCTCGGCGGCCGCCACGACGTCGGCATCCGGGAACAGGTGCGAGAGGCCGCCGCTCGGTGCTGCGAGTGGCACGCCGTGCGTCGCGACCAGCCGTCCGGCGAGGGTCCGCGCGGCCGCGACCGTGATCCCCTGCCCCAGGATCGCCCGCAGGGCGAGCTCGGTGCCGTCGGCAGCCCCCGGTGAACGGCGCCCCGGCACGGCCCGGACGAGCTCGGCGAGGAGAGGATCCTCGCCGAGCACCGCGTCCACCGCCACGGGGTCGGCGTCGAGGTCGAGGAGTCGCCGGCAGCGGGCGACCGCCGGGCCGAGGTCGCGGGGGTCGGCGAGGGCCAGCGTGCAGCGTATGGCCTCGCCGCCGTTGTCGCAGCTCGACGATTGCCGGCCCGTGCGGCAGGGCCAGGCGTCCGCCGGAACGTCCCGTCCACGACCTCTTCGACGCCCGGGACGGCGCGCGCCGCGAGGAAGGCGAGGAGCGCATCCCAGGCGAACGGTGACCGGCGGGCGAGGCGCAGCTCGATCCGGCCGGCGGGTGCCGGGCTTCCCGGCCGGCGTGCGCGCGGAGGTCCGTCGGCGCCGCGGCAAAGACGTCGCGGATCGTCGCGTTGAACTGGCGCAGCTGAGCCGAACCCGGCCGCGAAGGCGATCTCGGTGATCGGCAGGTCGGTCGTCTCGAGAAGGAGGCGGGCGACGTGGGCGCGCTGCGCGCGGGCGAGCGCGAGCGGCCCCGCTCCAGGTCCGCGACGAGGTGGCGACGCACCTGGCGCTCGCTGTAGCCGAGCCTCCCGGCGAGCCCTGGAACACCGTCCCGCTCCACGACGCCGTCGGCGATCAGGTGCATCGCCCGACCTGCGAGGTCGGCCCGAAGGTCCCAGGCCGGCGACCCGGGGACGGCCCCGGGACGCAGCGCTTGCAGGCGCGGAAGCCGGCCGCCTGCGCGGCCGCGGCCGTCGGGTAGAAGCGCACGTGTGCGGGACGCGGCGTCGCGGCGCGGGCAGCTCGGCCGGCAGTAGATGCCGGTCGAGGTCACGGCCGTGAAGAACCAGCCGTCGAAGCGGGCGTCGCGGCTGCGGACCGCCCGGTAGCGCTGCTCGAAGTCGAGGTCGAAGGCCATGCCGGCAGGATCGCACGGCGGCCGGGGGGATGCTCGCGGGTTTCGGCCATCGCGAGCGTGGCCACCACGGGCGGTGGGCAGATCGCGGCGAGTCGAGCCCGCGAGCCGACGCCGCGCCGGGACCGGCGAGCTGGGGGCTAGAGCGTGGCGCCCCCGGCAACGAGGAGGACCGCAGTCGCCACGGGCACCACGGCCACCGCGAGCCACTGCACGGCGACCGGCAGGCGGCCCACCGCCAGGCCCCGCGCCGTCGACCCCGGCGCGCCGACGGGCCCGGCGGGCGGCGTCCCGGCCCGGTCGAAGCGACGGGCCGCTGCCAGTACGAGGCCAGCGTGGACCGGATGGGAGGAACGACGAAGCCGAGCCACAGGCCGGCGAGAAGGCCCCCGACATGGGCCGCGTTGTCGATCCGGACGCCGAGCAGGGCCCCGAACCCGAAGCCGATGATGAGATTGAGGACGACGAGGAAGCCGATCTGGCTCATGATCGCCCGCCCGCGGCGGTCGAGGACCGGCCGGTGGACGAGGCTGACGACGACGAGGATGCCGCAGAGGCCGAAGATCGCGCCCGAGGCCCCCACGCTGGGAGCCGGGCCGCCGAAGGTGAAGCTGGCCGCGGAGGCGGCCGCCGCCGTCAGGACGTAGAACAGGACGAACCGCGCGGAGCCGTACAGCTGCTCCACGAGCGGGCCGACGAGGTACAGGAAGTACATGTTGAAGAGCAGGTGCATCCAGCTGCCGTGGACGAGCACCGGTGTCACGAGCCGCCACAGCTCACCCTCGGCGACGCCCTGCTTGTCGAGCCAGAGCGCCGTCAGCAGCTCCTGCGCCGCCGGCTGGAAGGCGATGACGGACGTGAGGACCGTGATCGCGATGATGGCGTAGGTCGCCCGCGGCGATGGATCGTCGGCACGGCTCCGCGAGAACCAACGCCCGGCGGCGCGGGTGTCGCCGAGCTCCTTGTTGAGCCAGCCGAGGCGCGAGGCGATCTCGGGGCGGTCAGCGGCCGGTGCCCGTCGCTCGGCCTCGCGGTAGGCGTCCCGCGCGCCGCGCAGGTCGCCGTCGCGGACCCGGGCGGCGGCCACCTGGCGGAACGCCCGGTACGTGATCGGGTTCTCGGGGAGCTGGGTCGCCTGCTCCCAGCACTGGCGCGCCCCCTCGTCGTCGTCGAGCCGGTAGAGCGCCTCGCCGGCGCCCACGAGCGCTGCCGCGGTGAGGCCGGGGTCGGGCATCCCCACGAGCCGCCCGTAGGCGACCCGCGCGGCCGCGTACTCGCCCGTGGCGAGGAGCTCGTCGGCCCGGGCCAGGAGGGCGGCGGCGGTTGCCCGGTCGAGCGGGCCGGAGGCTCGTGGGTCGGAGACGGTGGGACCGGTCATCGTCGCGACCGTAGCAGATGGACGACCGGGGCGCCGTCGGGGCCGGGACGACCTGTCCGCCCGATCGGCTGGCATCTCGGACGGCCCCCGGAGCGCGCTCCGCACTACACTCACGCGCATGTGCGGGCGCTTCACCCAGCAGCGGCCGAGCGCCGAGCTCGCCGCCCTCTTCGCGGCCGAGGATCTGGCCGAGAGCCCCGGAGAGCGGTACAACCTCGCCCCCCAGCAGCTCGGGCTCGTCGTCGTCGAGCGCGAGGACCTGCGACGGGCGATCGTCCCCTACCGCTGGGGGCTCATCCCGTCCTGGGCGAAGGAGGCGAAGACCGGGAACCGGCTCATCAACGCCCGGGCCGAGACGGTGGCCAGCACGCCCGCCTTTCGCGCGTCGTTCGCGAAGCGGCGCTGCATCGTCCCCGCCGACGGGTTCTACGAATGGGAGCGGAAGTCCCCCGAGATCCGCCAGCCGAACCTCATCCGGCGGATCGACGGCGAGCCGATGGCGTTCGCCGGCCTGTGGTCGATCTGGCGCGATCCGGCCGAGCCCGACGCCGAGCCCGTTCGGACCTTCTCGATCATCACGACGGGGGCGAACGCGACGCTCGAGCCGATCCACGATCGGATGCCGGCGATCCTCGCGCCGGCCGACTGGGCCCGCTGGCTCGCGCCCGCGCCGCCCGACGCCGGCGAGCTCCTCGCCCTGCTCCGGCCGGCCGACGACGGCCTGCTCGAGCGGTTCCCCGTATCCAAGCGCGTCAACAACGCGCGGAACGAGGGCCCCGACCTCGTGATGCCGCTCGGACCGTCCGGGCCGGAGCCCGGCGAGATCGTGCCGGTCTGATCGGCGCCTCGAGGCCCGGGCGCTCACCGCCGCGGCGCACGCCGCGAGATCAGGCGCCCGCCGCCTCCCAGCCGCCCTCGGCCACCGCGGCCCGCAACGCATCGGCGGCCGGCTCCCCCCGATCCAGCGCCGCCGCGAACCGCCCGACGAGGGCCGCGAAGACGCCGTCCGGATCCGCGGGCGGAGCCTCCAGGACGGTCGCGCCGGCGTAGGCCTCGGGAAGCGGCGTGCCCGGGAGAGCAACGACGACGAGCGCCGCGTCGGCGAACGAGGCCGCGTCGGCAACGACCGCCGCGGCACCCTCGGCGAGGGGTTCGACGGCGACCACGACCCGGTAGTCGCGGAGGTAGCGGAGGCCGAGCGACAGGTCGGCCGCGTCGAGGGTCAAGCCCGGCGGAGCCGGCAGGCGCCCGTCGGGCGGTGGCTCGACGGGCACGGCCTCGAGGATGAGCTCGCCGATCGCCGCCTCGGCGCCGTCGAGCTCGCCTTCGTCCCGTTCCGGCGCCAGGGCGGTGGGCCGAGCGGGGTCGCGCAGGATGGCGAGATGGCCGATGCCGCCACGCGCGATCGCCAGGAGCAGCTCCTCGCCCGCGCCGTCCTCGCCCACCTTGGCGAGAAGCTCGACCGGCACACCCGCGGCCGCGGCCGCGAGGGCCGCCTCGCCGGCGATGCCAACGACCTCGCCCCCTCCCGCAGAGCCCGGTCGGAACGCCACGGGGCCGATGCACACGATCATGGCCGCCAGCCTAGCACCGGGGCCGCCGCGGCGAGGGGCCGCCGCACCCGGACGGGCATGCGTCACGGTCAGTCGTCGTGGGGCGTCTCGCTCGGCTTCGGGGTCTTGTCGCCGTCGTCGTGCGTTTCGCTCGGCTCGGGCGTCTCGGTCGGACGCGGCGTCCGTGTCGGCCGAGGCGTCGCGTCCGGGCTGGGGCTCTCCCTCGGCTCGGGGCTCTCCCTCGGCTCGGGGCTCTCGCTCGGCTCGGGGCTCTCGCTCGGCGTGGCGGACGGGGACGGGCTGGCGCTCGGGGGCGGGCTGGCCGACGGCGACGCGACGGGCGGGCTCGGGCTGGCGACCTGCGTCGGGATGGGACTCTCGGCCGGTCGGTCGAAGAGGCGCGCCAGGGCGCCGACACCCACGGCGCCCGCACCCACCGTTCCCACGACCAGGACGAGCACGAGCGCGATCGCGGGCGCCCGGACGGCCACGGGTCGACCGCCGCTCCAGGCGACCCGCCAGAGGTCGCCGAGCGCGGCCACGACGCCGAGCACGGCGCCCCGCCGGGCCGCGGTCACCGCCGCAACGACGGGCCGGGGCGTGGGCTCGACGGCAATGTCGGCCATCACGCGGTCGGTGAATCCGGCGCTCGGGGCGATGTCCTCCGTGGCGGCGAGCCACTCCAGCTCACGGGCGGTCGCCATCGCCTCGGCCCGCTCGCCAGCCGTGGCCGACTCGCCGACCTCGTCGGGTCGGAAGCGGTCGGGTCGGGTCCAGCGCTCGCCCATCAGGTCACGCCCCCCGCCTCGAGGGAGCGGCGAAGTCGCTCGAGCCCCCGATGGAGATGGGTCTTCACGGTCCCGAGCGGCCGATCGCACTGGTCGGCGATCTCGGCCAGCGAGAGCTCGCCGAAGAAGCGCAGGACGAGGACCTCGCGATAGGGCTCCTCGAGGCCGGCGACCGCGGTCCGGATCGCCGCGGCTCGTTCCGCGCGAACGGCGAGCTGGGCGGGATCCGGCATGCTTCCGAACGCGGCCGTGAGCGCCGCCTCCCCGACCCGCTCGCGGCCGCCGGACCGGGACGCGTCGTCGGACACGGGCGTCGGGTCGATCCAGGCCACGGGGCGCCGCCGGCCGGCGCGCCGGACCGCGATCCGCGTTGCGATCCGGGAGAGCCAGGCGCCGAACGGGCCGTCGCCGCGCCAGGTCCCGAGGGCGCGATAGGCGGTCACGAAGGCCTCCTGCGCAGCGTCCTCGGCCTCGTGAAGGTCGCCCAGGATCCGGTAGCAGGTGCGGACGACGCTGCGCGACTCCCGCTCGACGAGGGCCCGGAACGCATCGGCGTCGCCCGACAGGACGGCGGCGACGACACGCCGTGCCTCCGAGTCGTCGGACGGGGAGGATCGGTGCAAGTCGAGATCGCGCGCGGTGTCGATCGCGAGGCCTCCGGCGTGACGGCGACCCGCGGGGCGGGGTACCGCCGTTGACGATACCCCGCGAGTCGGCTCGCGTGCGGGAAGATCGTCATCTGGGTGGGTCCTCGCCCGGCGGGCGCCGGGATGCGTGACGCGGAGCGTCAGTCGTCCTCGCCGTGATCGTCGTGGTCACCGTCGTCGTGGTCACCGTCGTCGTGGTCACCGTCGTCGTGGTCACCGTCGTCGTCCTCGTCGTCCGGAGACGCGGACGGGCGCGGGCTCGCGTGGTCGTCGTCGCGGACCTTCGGCGAGGACGTCGGCTCGGCGGTCTCGGCCGGCTCTTCGGTCTCGGCCGGCTCTTCGGTCTCGGCTGGCTCGGCCGTCGCGTCGTCGTCGGGCGACCCCGTCGGCTCGGCGGTTCCGTCGGGCTCGAAGGTCGCGTCGTCGGAAGCCACCGGCGAGGACGTCGCCTCGAACGTCGCCCCCTCGGAGGAATCGTCCGACCCGAACGTCGCGGCGGGGGCCGTGTCGGGAGCCGCGGGGACCATCACGGCGCTCGCGGCAAACGCAACGCCGGTGACGAGGAAGGCGGAAACGGCCGCGGCCGCGATGCCACGAACGATTCCGGGCGCAGGCGATCCATCAGGCGAGGTTCCTCCAGGTGCAAAGCGGGCCGGTCGGTCCGGTCTCCGCGCCGCCGGTCGCGCGACCGGCCCGCTGCACCCATTGAGGCGGGATCCTGGCGGAAGGTTTCAGCCCGTGGGCCGGCCGCCCGCCTCCTCGTCCCGGATCAGCTCGAGCTCGCCGATCCCGAGCGCCTCGACGTCGGCCGCGACACGGTCGGCGTCGCCGACGATGACGACGCCGAGCCGCTCCAGGTCAAGGTGGGCGCGCGCCGCGGCGAGCACGTCGGCTGCGGTCACGGCCTCGACGGCCGGCCGGTAGCGATCGAGCTCGTCGTCCGGGAGCCCATAGGTGACGAGCCCGCCGACCGCCGAGACCACCGGACCCGGCGTCTCGAAGCGGAGCGGGAAGACGCCGACGAGGTAGTCGCGGGCCGCCCGCAGCTCGGCGTCGGTCGGCGGCGCCTCCCGCATCCGGAGCAGCTCGGCGACGAGGTCGGCGAGCGCCGGCGCTGTCGCGTCCGTGTTCACGGCGGCACGGGCGGTGAACGGCCCCGCGAAGCGCCGCATGTCGAACCCGGCTCCGGCCCCGTACGTGTAGCCCTTTTCCTCCCGGAGCTTCATGTTCAGGCGGCTGTTGAAGAGGCCGCCGAGGATCGCCGACATGACCGCGACGGCGTGGTAGTCCGCGACCCGGCGCGGCAGGCCCGGATGGCCCACCCGCAGCTCCGACTGGACGGATCCCGGGCGGTGGACGATCCGCACCACCGGCCGCTCGAGGCGACCAGCCACGTGGGAAAGCGGCGGCGCGACGGCCCCGGTCGCCGGGGCGAGGTCGCCGAGCAGCGGCTCGAGAATCAGCGGGAGGTCGATTCCGGAGAGGTCGCCGCCCACGACGAGCGCGCAGCGGTCGAAGCCGGCCCAGGTGCGGAAGGCGGCGGCGGCGGCCGCATCGTCCAGGCCGGCCACCGTCGCTCGGGCGCCGCCGGCGGGGCGCGCGTACGGGGTTGCCGGATCGTAGATCGTGGCGAGGTACTCCTCCTCGGCCCGGCGACCGGGGTCGGCCTTCGCCTGCAGGAGGTCGTTGAGCCGCTGGTCGCGGAGGCGCTCGACTTCCCGCGGCGGGAAGGCAGGCTCACGGGCGACCTCGGCCAGGAGCGCGAGGGCCGCGGCGAGGCGCTCGGCCGGCACGTCGACCCCGACGACCGTCGCGTCCCAGCCTGCCTCGGATCGGAGCGATGCGCCGAGCCGCTCCGACTCCTCGACGAGCGCGATCGCGTCGCGTCGCAACGTCCCTTCCGTGAGCGACCGCGCGGCGAGGACGGTCACCCCACCGCGCTCGGCCGGCTCGTCGACGGCGCCCATCGGGAGCGACAGGCTGGCCGTGACGAGGAACCTGCCGGGCAGGTGGACCGCGTGGACCGGCAGCCCGCCGGAGAGCCGGCCCCGCTCGACGGCAGGGAAGGCGAACGGCCGGGGCGTGCCGGGCACCGGCCGCAGGCCGAGCGCCGCCTCGAGCGGATCGGTCGTGCTCATGCCGGAACCTCCGTCGAGTCGTCCTGGATCGGCCCGCCGCCGTCACCGGCGTCCGCATCGCCGGTCTCGACGTCGCCCGTCGCCGCGTCGCCCGGGGCGGGTTTCGCGCCCTCGCCGCCGGCGGCGGCCGGGAGATACGTCATCACGACGCGGTTGTGATCGACAAGGAGCTCCGCGCAGACGGCGCGCACGTCGGCCGCTGTCGCGGCGAGGAATCGCCCGAGCTGGCGGTTGACCTCGCCCGGGTCGTCGAGGAGGGTGGCGAACATGCCGAGGCGATCGGCCCGCTCGGCGACCCGCTGGAGCGCCCCGAGCTCGTCGGTCTCGATGAGGGCCTTGGCCCTGGCCAGCTCGTCGTCGGTGATCTCCTCGGTCGTCAGACGGGCGATCTCCGCGAGAAACCCCGCCTCGACCAGCTCGCGATCGGCGTCGGGCCGGACGGTCGCCCACCCCATGAACACGGACGGTCCCGACGAGAACGGCAGCAGGAAGAGGGCGACGTCCTGGGCGATCCGAGACTCCCGCACGAGGCGGCGGTGCAGACGGCTCCCCTTGCCGCCGGCAAGGACCTGGCAGGCGATCTCGAGTGGATACAGGCGGTCGTCGCCGAGCGCGGGGGCGCGCCACGCCGCGTAGATGCGCGGCAGCGGAACGCGGTCCTCCACCGTCTCGCGGCGCTCGCCGCCGAGCGTCATCGGCAGCGGGTCGACCGCGAACGGGGGAATGGCCGGGTTCGCCGGGATCGGGCCGAAGTACCGCTCCACCCACGCCCGGGCCTGGGCCGGGTCGACGTCGCCGACGATCGAGAGGACGGCGTTGTTCGGCGCGTAGTAGGTCCGAAAGAACGCGGAGACGTCCTCGAGCGACGCCGCGTCGAGGTCCTCCATCGAGCCGATCGTGGGGTGGTGGTAGGGATGGTCCGGCGGGTAGAGGTGGCCGAGGACCTTCTCCTGCCACGAGCCGTAGGGCTGGTTGTCGTACGAGAGACGCTTCTCGTTCTTGACGACCGCCCGCTGGTTGTCGAGGTTCTCCTGGCTCAGCGCGTCGAGGAGCGTCGCGAGCCGGTCGGCCTCGAGCCAGATCGCGAGCTCGAGCTGGTGGGCCGGCACGGTCTCGAAGTAGTTGGTGCGGTCGAGCCAGGTCGTCCCGTTCATGGTGCCGCCCGCCGCCTGCACGAGGGCGATGTGCTCGGCCTTCGCCACGTGCCGGCTGCCCTGGAACATGACGTGCTCGAAGAGGTGGGCGAAGCCGGTCCTGCCGGGCTGCTCGTGCTTGCTCCCGACGTCGTACCAGACGTTCACGGCGACGACCGGCACGAGGTGGTCCTCGCTGATGAGGAGGCGCAGCCCGTTCGGGAGGCGCTCGTCCGAGAAGGGCACGGCGGGAACCGGCATGCAGGCCTCGTCAGGTGCGGGAGTGAGCCGGGCGATTGTAGGGCCGCCGGCTCGACTGCGCGCCGGGGGTCGCACGAGGCCGGGTCGCATGGCGCCCCCGCTGCCGGCGACGCGTGACGCGGCGACGACGGCCGGTCGTCCCGAGTCCCGCGACAGGAAGCACTTGACAAGCGTCGAATTCATGTTAGATTGCCGTCTAACAAGAGACTCAACACGAGGAACGCCCGATGGCCCGTCCCGCCCGCACCGCCACCACGACCCGGCCCGCCCGGGCGCTCGTGCGCGACATGACCGGCGCCCCGGCCGCCCCGGCCGCCCCCCAGGTCGTCCTCGAGGCGCGGCCCGCGGTCGACTTCCTCGTCAGCCTCATGCTCGACACCGAGCCCGAGCTGCTTCCCGTCGACCGGACCTGGCTCGAGGACGCCCGCGCGTCGCTCTCGGACGCCCTGCGTCGCGACCACGCCCGCCAGTTCGGGAGCTCACCCACGGGCAAGGGCCTCGGGATGGCGCTCGTGCCGCTCGCCATCCAGGATACGGGCGTCCGCACGGCCGCGGACGTCGTCGCCCTGGCCGCGCGCATCGAGGCCCGTGACCTCCTGGCCACGGCCTGCGAGGACGACGAGCTGCAGGTCCCGCTGGAGCTGGCACTGCGCGTGCTCGGCGGCGAGGCGGCGCTCCGCGACGAGGCGGTCGCGGCCTGTCCCGACGTCCTCCGCGGGGCCGTTGGCCGCCTCCTCGACGATCCGACGGCCGAGCTGCGCGCCATGCGGCGCGTCGTGCGCGCCTGGGCCGAGCGCTTCGCCTCGATCGAGGCGCGCGTCGCGGCGATGGAGCAGCGCGACGTGGATGGACGCCGGGCCGATCTCGGGCGCCTGCCCCTCGGGGAGTTCGTCGAGCGGGCGACGGGCGGCGTGCGCTGGACGCAGAAGGCGGGTACGCGCCGCCTCTTCCTGAGCCCGAGCTACTTCACCCGGCCGTACAACTACGTCTTCGGCGGCAGCGACTGGCACATGTTCGCCTATCCCCTCGCCGACGGCGCGCTCGGGGCCGAGGCCGCCATGGTCCCGGCCGCGAGCATCCGCCTCTTCAAGGCCCTGGGCGACGAGAGCCGCCTCCGGATCCTCCGCCTCCTCGCCTCGGGAGACCTCTACCTGACCGAGATCGCCGAGCGGATGGGCCTCTCGAAGCCCACCGTCAGCCACCATCTCGCCTTGCTGCGGGCGGCCGGCCTGGTGACGATCACCGAGGCGGGATCGCTCACCTACTACAGCCTCCGCCGCGACCGGATCCTCAGCGCCGGCGTCGAGCTCGCCCAGTTCCTCGGCGAGCCGGCGCCCTAGGCGCGACGAGCGGCAATCCAACCAGCACGACCCAGAAGCGGTCAGCGACCACAGAGCGTTAGATAGGCATCGAACGAGGGGATGACGAGATGCAGACGACGATCCGGCTCGGCGCTCCGCCGACCACACCCACCTCCACCATCACGCTGTACGCGGGCGACGGGATGCACACGACCGGGGCCGAGATCGACTTCCGGATGCGGCGACTGGCCGCCGAGGCCCAGCACGAGCGCTCGACGCGCTCCCGCGACGGCCTGCGACGGACGGTCGGCCATTCGCTCATCGCCCTCGGGCGGGCGATCCACGGCCTCGAGCCGGACCCGCCCGCTCGGCGGCCGGCGCTCAGGGCCCGGTGAGTTGCCGGGGTCGAGCCCGGCCCGCACCCGCCGACATGACGAAGGGGCGCCGCGAGGCGCCCCTTCCAGGTTCGCGGGGACCTCGCTCGGCGACCGGGCGGGTTCGTGCTAGACGGGCAGCACCACGAGCGCCGCGGCCCCGGCGATCCCGATCGCAGCGGAGGCGCCGAAGATGGCCAGGGACTTGTTCCGATCGGCGCGGCGGGCCGCGGCATCCTCGACCTGCTCCACGCTCCCGAGCTGACCGAAGTTCCGGACGCCGGCCATGCCGAAGCCCGCGCAGAACCGGAACCGAGCCTGGAGGAACCCGGTGGCGGCGCCGGCGAGTGGCAGGGCGACGAGCCAGCGGGCAGCCGTCGGAGCATCGAGCGCCAGGAGGGCGACCCCGAGACCGGCCGCCGCGATGAGGCCGACGTAGCCCGTACGGCGGCGGCGGGCGATCTCGGCAGGCCCGATGTTGCAGGTGCCGGGAACGTACCCGTCCGGCGTGGAGTCGAAGGCCATCCGTGGTGTCGTCATGACCTCCATTCGCAGCCGGACCGGTCGCGGTTTGCCCGTCCTAGCCCTTGGCCGTCGCGGCCACCCTGACCCGGCCCCCCTGCTACGGCGTCGCGGAGCGCGGCACCCCGGCCGCGGCGACCCACTCGTGGAGCGGGCGAACCTCGGCCAGTCGAAGGGTGAGCCCGGGGTCGATCGCCTCGGCGGCCGCCACCGCCGTCTCCATCGCCGTGAGGCAGGGAACGCCCTCGGCGATCGCGGCGAGGCGGATCTCCGCGGCGTCGCGGACCGGCCCCGAGCGCGGCGTCGGCGTGTTGACGACGAGCCGGACCCGCCCGAGCCGATCAGGTCGAGGATCGGCCTCGCCCGGCGCCTGGCTCCAGCGCCGAGCTTGGCGACCGGCTCCGCGTCGTGGCCCAGGGCCGCCAGGGCGACCCGCGTGCCCGGCGTCGCCGCGAACCGGTAGCCGGCCTTCGCGAGCGCGCCGGCCAGCCGGGGGAGCAGCGCCTTGTCGCGGTCGGCGACGGTCAGGAGCGCCAGGGCGCCGCGCACGCCGGGCCGCGGCAGGCACGAGGCCGGCGCCGACGAGGGCCTTCGCCGTGGCGACCCGCGGGTCCTCGTGGATCCCGATGACCTCGCCGGTCGACTGCATGCCCGGCCCCAGCGACGGGTCGACGCCGCGCAGCTTGGCGGTCGAGAAGGCCGGGGCCTTCACCGCGACGAAGTCGGGCGGCGGCAGGAGGCCGTTCGGCCAGCCGAGGTCGGCGAGGCGCTCGCCCAGCGCGATCCGCACCGCGAGGTCGACCATCGGGACGCCGGTCACCTTGCACATGAACGGGACGGTCCGGCTGGCGCGGGGGTTGACCTCGATGAGGTAGACGCCGTCGTCGCGGACGATGAACTGGGCGTTGACGAGGCCCCGGACGCCGAGGGCGCGGACGATCCGCTCCATCGTGACGACGATGAGGTCCTGGTCCGCCGCCGAGACCGTCTGGGGCGGGAAGACCCCGATCGAGTCGCCGGAGTGGACGCCGGCCCGCTCGAGGTGCTCGAGCAGCCCCGGGATGAGCACGTTCTCGCCGTCGGAGACGGCATCGACGTCGACCTCGACGCCCTCGAGGTAGCGGTCGATCCGGACCGGCCGGTCGGGGTCGACGACGGTGGCCGCCGCGAGCTGGCGGACGAGGTCGTCGCGGCGAGTAGCCGAAGTCGATCGCGAGGCCGCCGATGACGAACGATGGCCGGACGATGACCGGGTACCCGATCCGCTCGGCGAGCGTGAGCGCCTCGTCGATCGAGTGCGCCATGCCGCCGTCGGGCTGCGGGATGCCGAGCCGGTCGAGGAGGGCGCAGAAGCGGACCCGTTCCTCGGCCTGGTCGATCGCCTCGAGCGACGCGCCGAGAAGCGGCACGCCGGCCGACGCCAGGCGCGCCGCGAGGTTGAGCGGCGTCTGGCCGCCGAACTGGACGAAGGCCGGGAGCGGGTCGGCGCCCTGCGGCGATTCCGCGTCGATGATCCGCGAGGACGCTCTCGGCGTCGAGCGGCTCGAAGTAGAGGCGGCTGCACGCGTCGAAGTCGGTCGAGACCGTCTCCGGGTTCGAGTTCACGATGACCGCCGACCAGCCCAGCTCGCGGAGCGTGTCGGCTGCCTGGACGGCGCAGTAGTCGAACTCGATCCCCTGCCCGATCCGGACGGGGCCCGAGCCGATGACGAGCGCGGCCGGCCGGGCGACCGGCGGCGCCTCCGGCGGTGAACCGGCGGCCGCGTACGTGCGTAGAAGTACGGCGTCTCCGCAGCGAACTCGGCGGCGCAGGTGTCCACCATCGCGTAGCCGGGCAGGAGGCCCAGGGCGCGCCCGGGCCGCGGCGACATCGCCCTCGTCCACTCCGGCGAGCGCCGCGAGCTCGCGGTCGCCGAACGCGGCCCGCTTCGTCGTGGCGAGGAGGGTCGGCCGCCGCGGCGTCGGTCGGGTCGGCGAGGCGCGGACCCGGCCGCCCGGATCGCGCGCGCTCGAGGGCGACGAGCGCGCCCAGCTCGGCGAGGAACCAGTCGGCGATGCCGGTCGCCTCGCCGATCGCGGCCTCGGGGACGCCGCGCGCAGGAGGGCGAGGATCCGCCAGAGCCGGTCGTCGGAGGGCGCCAGGAAGCGGCGGAGGACGATCGGCGCGGCGCTCCGCTGGGCGATGCGGGTGCTCTCGCACGCCTCGCCCGCTCGTCGATCCAGCGGATCGGCCGCCTCGTCCACCGCTCGTCGGCCGGTCGCCGCCGAGCGCCGCCGTCGAGGTAGGCGCAGCGTCGGCGCCCAGGCCGCGTCCTCGGCGAGCGGCCCGGCCCCCGCCTGCTCGAGGCCCCGGAGCGCCTTGTTGAGCGCCGCGCCGAACGTCCGGTCGATCGCCATCACCTCGCCGGTCGCCTTCATCTGGCTGCCGAGCGTCCGGTCGGCGCGGGGGAACTTGTCGAACGGGAAGCGCGGCAGCTTGACGACGACGTAGTCGAGCGCGGGCTCGAACGCGGCGACCGTCGTCCCGGTCACGACGTTCGGGATCTCCGCGAGGCGGCGCCCGACGGCGATCTGCGCCGCGACGCGGGCGATCGGGTAGCCGGTCGCCTTGCTCGCGAGCGCCGAGCTGCGGCTGACCCGCGGGTTGACCTCGATGACCGCGTAGTCGCGTGAGTCGGGGCGACAGCGCGAACTGGACGTTGCAGCCGCCCTCCACGCCGAGGGCGCGGATGATCGCGAGCGCCGCGCTGCGGAGACGCTGGTGGACCGCGTCCGGGAGCGTCTGGACCGGGGCGACGACGATCGAGTCGCCGGTGTGGACGCCGAGCGGGTCGACGTTCTCCATCGAGCAGACCGCGATGCACGTGTCGTCGGCATCGCGCATGACCTCGTACTCGATCTCCTGCCAGCCGACGAGGCAGCGCTCGACCATCACCTGGCCGATCGGGCTGGCCCGGAGGCCGGCCCGGACGCGCTCGCGGTACGCCGCCTCGGTCTCGACGATGCCGCCGCCGGTCCCGCCGAGCGTGAACGCGGGACGGACGATCGCCGGGAGGCCGATCGCCGCGAGCGCGGCGTCGGCCGCTGGCGGACCGGTCCGCGTCCGTCGCCCCCTCGACGATCGCCGACGGGGCGTACGGCTGGCCGATCCGGTCGAGGAGGTCGCGGAACTGCTCGCGGTCCTCGGCCATCTCGATCGCCTCGAGCGGCGTGCCGAGCGAGTCGCGACGTCGTAGCGTCTCGAGGACGCCGGCGCGGCGACAGCGCCATCGCGAGGTTGAGCGCGGTCTGGCCGCCGAGGCCGGCGAGGAGGCCCTCGGGTCGCTCGCGGGCGATGACCGCCTCGACGGCCTCGACGTGAGCGGCTCGAGGTAGATGGCGTCGGCGACCGACGGGTCGGTCATGATCGTGGCCGGGTTCGAGTTGACGAGGATCGTCCGGACGCCCTCGGCGCGGAGGGCGCGGCACGCCTGGGTCCCGGCGTAGTCGAACTCGGCCGCCTGGCCGATGACGACCGGGCCCGACCCGAGGATGAGGACCGAGGCCGGCTTCGCCGGGCGAGGTCCCGGCGATGCGGACCGCGCAGCGGCGGGCAAGGGGGAGCGTCGCTCATCCGCTGCCCCCGGCGCGCCGCTGCGGCAGCATGCTCGCGGGCGGCGGCCACGAAGCGGTCGAAGACGGCGAGGGCGTCGAGCGGGCCGGGCGCGCCCTCGGGGTGGTACTGGACGGTCTCGATCGGCAGGTCCCGGTGGCGCAGGCCCTCGACCGAGCCGTCGTTGAGGTTCACCTGGCTGACGCCGAAGCCGCTCGTCCGCGGGGAGCGTCGCGGCGTCGACCGTGACCTCGTGGTTCTGGGCGGTCACCTGGACGTGCCGGCTGGCCGCGTCGCTGGACCGGATGGTTCGCCCCGTGATGCCCGAACCGGAGGCGCCGCGTCTCGGCGCCGGCCGCCCGGCCGACGATCTGGTGGCCGAGGCAGATGCCGAGGAGCGGGCCGGCCGTCGTCGATGATCGCCCGGGCGAGAGCGACGGGGCCGGCGAGCCGGGCCGGGTCGCCCGGGCCCGGCGAGAGGACGACGCCGTCGACGTCCGGGCGCGAGGACGTCCGCGGCGGTCGCCGTGTGCGGCAGCACGCGGACGCGGACGCCGCGCGCGTCGCAGGCCCGGCACGATGTTCGCCTTGAGGCCGAAGTCGACGATCGCGACGAGCGGTGCCGCGCTCGGCGACCGCGTCGCCGACCTCGAACGCGGCGCGCCGGCGAGACCGGCCGACGAAGTCCTGGTCCTCCCAGCGCGGCCACGGCCCGGGCGCGCGGCCACGGGCGTCGTCGACGTCCGTCTCGCCGGGCGCCGTGACGATCGCGCGCAGGCAGCCGTGCGTCCGCAGGTGGCGGGCGAGCGCTCGCGTGTCGACCCCGGCGATCGCCGGGATCCCGCTCCGTCCGCAGGAGCGCCGCCAGCTGGGCCGCCCGCTCGACGACGGCCGCCGTGGCTGTCGCGACGACGAGCGCCGCGCAGCCACGGCCGCTCCGACTGGTCGTCGGCGACGGATGCGGCCGTAGTTGCCGATGAGCGGGTAGGTCATGACGACGACCTGGCCGGCGTACGAGGGGTCGGTGCAGACCTCCTGGTAGCCGGTCTGGCTCGTGTTGACGACGAGGTCGCCGCCGGCCGCGGCCTCGGCGCGCCGAAGCGCGATCCCGGGGAAGACGGTGCCGTCCTCGAGCGCGAGGAGAGCCGGGCCCGCGGTCGCCGACACGCGGGTCGACGATGAGGTCCGCGTCGGGGAACGGCGGGCCGTCGAGCGGCGGGCCGTCGAGCATCCGTCGCGACCCGCGCGGAGTGGCCGACGCGGGAGCGGCACGCGTCGCTCATCGCGGCCCGGACAGAAGACGCCACCGGCCTGCGGGGCGCGGTGGACGACGGAGCATGCGCACGACCAGCCTCCTTTCCGGCCTCACGGGACCGGTACGCCGGCCTCACGGGACCGGCCACAAAGGACGGGCGAAGGGTAGCACGCGCCCGCGCGGCGGCGGGTGCGGTGTCGAGCGCCGGGCATCTCGCGCGGGCACCTCGCGCGGGACCGGCCGGGCGCTACCGCAGGATGCTGTTGCTCCAGACCTGGTTCAGCACGTACTCCCCGTCGGTCGTGGGGTTCGTCACGTTCGCCTGCGCCTGGTTCAGCATGATGTACGGGTGGAGCCGCGCCTGGGCGAGCTTCGTCCCGACGAACGTCAGCTCGACCACCACCGCCTCCTGGGTCTGGCGGCTCCAGTCCTGGCCGAACAGGAAGTTGCCGTGGCTCGAGATGACGAAGCGGTGCCCCCGCTCGCCCTTCGTCAGCGAGACCGCCGACGCCCAGTGGGTCCCGTGGCCGACGACGTGATCGGCGCCAGCCTCCCAGAACAGCTTCATCTGCTCTCTCTGGCGCTTCGTGAAGTTGGCGTGGTACTCCGGCCAGCCCCACTGCGGGACGACGATGACGACGTCGGCCACCTTGCGGGCCGCGCCGACCGCCGCGCGGACGTTCTCCTCGTTGAGGTAGGCGACCCCGGGCTTCGACGCCGACGCCTCGGCCGAACCGGGGATCTCGTTGAAGCCGACGAAGGCGAAGCGGATGCCGCGGACCTCGAGGACGGCCGGCTCGAGCGCCTTGGCCAGGTTCATCCCCGCGCCGAACCGGGCGATCCCGTTCGTCGTCGAACAGGCGGAGCGTCTCGCGCAGCGCCTTTGTCCCCTGGTCGGTCATGTGGTTCGAGGCGAGGGTGACCACGTCGACGCCGGCCCCCGCGAGGAGCGGCGCGACCTGCGGGTCGATCGAGAAGATCGTGCCCGTGTCGTGCTGCGTGAAGCTCTTCGTCATCGGGCATTCGAAGTCGTTCAGCGTGATCTCCGCGTCGGAGATGAGCCTGCGGACCGCGCCCGCGTTGCCGCTCCGCTTCGCCACCACGACGGGCCAGCCATTCCCGTCGGGGCCGTCGAAGCGCCGGTCGACCCTGATCCCGACGTACTCCGCCGTCCCGCCGTCGAGGACCCAGTCCCAGCCCTTGCCGAGCGTGTTCGCCTGGTGGCTGACGCCGCGGTCGGGGCAGGTGTCGCCGGTCGAGATGAGCGTCCGCACCTCGGCCGGGTCGAAGGCGGTCCAAGCCCCCGGCGCCGCGGCCGCGGTGGCCGTCAGCGGGTAGGCCCTCTCGCGGATCGACGGGGCCCCGAACAGGTCCGCGCCGCCGATGCGGAGCACCTTGACCCGGGGCGTCACGAGACCGGCCGGCAGGAGGCCGTACCGCGGCGTCCTGGCCCGCACGGCATCGGGGATCGCCGCCGCCTCGACGCACTCGACCCCGGCAAGGTCGAGCGGATCGTCGCCCAGCATCGCCGCGTCGAGGCCGCACGGGATCGCGACCCGCCCCGCGGCGACTCCCTTCGCGAGGGCGTCCATCGTCAGGCCGACCCGCAGCTCCCGGACGTCGGCGACGAGCGCCAGGCGCAGCTCCGCCGGGCCGGCCGGAGCGGACGGGGCCGCCGAGGGGGCCGCCGAGCCACCCGGTGCGGCCGAGCCACCCGGTGCGGCCGAGCCGCCCGGAGCGGGCGTCGCCGAGGCCCCGGCAGCGGGCCCACCCGAGGCACCGGGGGAGGCGGCCGGATCCGGGGACGCGCCGGGCGACCCGGACGCGAAGACGGCGGCACCCACCAGGAGCCCGACGCCGGCGACGGCGAAGAGCCCGACCAGGATGGTCGAGCCGGCGATCGGGCTCCGACCCTCCCGGCGGACGGCCCGACGGCGGGCGCGACGAGCCACCCCGGCCGGCGGTCCCGGGGCCGCCGCCACGGCCGGAGGTCGAGCCCGCCAGCGGGCGCGCCATCGGGGGGCGGCGGGGCGGCTGGCGCGACGGCATCGCGAGCATTGTGCCGCAGGCGGTCGCGGCGCGTGCCCGTCCAGGCTGGGTGCGGCTTCAGGCCGGCGTGCCGCGCTTCAGCCCGGCGTGCCGAACGGCATGCGGCCGGCGTCGGTCAGTCGCCGACCTTGTACGGGTAGGTCACCCAGCCGTGCGCGAGGGCAGCGTGGAAGTCGGGCTCGAGCAGGACGCTGCGACCGGCCGGGCTTGTAGTGGATCACCGCCGGTCCTCGGCCGCCCGCCGGCGGCGTGGACGCGCTCGCACGACGGCGGCCATCGTCTCGCCGGTCTCCCAGACCTCGTCGACGCACGAGGACCCGCTGGTCGCGCAGCAGCCGGCGTCCGGGAAGTGGCCGAAGATCGGGGCGTCGTGCGTGCCGCCGCCGCTCGTGTAGAACTCCACGCCGGCGACGAGGATCTCCCGCAGGTCGAGCCGGTAAGCCAGGATCCCGGCCGGGACGAGACCGCCCCGGGTGATCGCGAGGACGAGGTCGTAGTCGTCGCCGACCTGCTCGGCCAGCTCCCCGACGAGCCGATGGAGCTCGTCCCACGAGACGGTGAGCGGTTCGGTCGTCAGCATCGGGCTCCTCGGCGGTACGGCGCCGCGGCGGGACGCCGCTGGTCGCCATTGTGGCCGATCCGGGGGGCGCCGCGTCAGTCCTCGAGCAGCGTCACCGGGTCGCCGACCGCGACGGTCCCGGGCTCGACGACGTCGCCGTAGACGCCGAAGTCGAGCGTGCGGGCTGCGCTCCAACCGCGGTACGCGCTCGATGATCTTCAGCGTCTCGAGGTCGCGGCCGCCCGTGTCAGGGTCGCGCTGGGTGACGTCGCAGCGCGGGATGGGGCCACCTACCCGCAGCTCCGCCTCGCCGATGCGCAGGAGCCGGCCGTCCCAGCCATCCTCCTCGTGGGCCACCACGCCGTCGATCTCGAAGAGGATCCGGAAGCGCCGGGCATCGACGTCGTCACGCCCGCGCGACGCGCCAGCTCGCGGACCGAGGCACGCGACACGAGCGTGACCGGCCGGTCGTCGACGCCCCCGCCGTCGCGCTTCGGCGCGAACGAGCCGCACCGGCTCCCGACGCAGTCCGCCAGCGCTGCGCTCCAGTCGCCGTCCACGAGGCGACCCGGCGTCGGGCGGCCCCAGAAGTCGACGGTGATCTGGTCGCCGACGGCAACGGCGGTCCCGTCGATGGACGACCCGTCCGGGAAGCGGATCGCGAGGTGGTCGCGTTCGGCGTCGTACGTCGCCGCGATGCGGAACAGCACCGGGTGCCGCGGTGCCGCGAGCAGGCGGTCCCGCCCGTCGACAAGGAAGAACCGCCGGTTCTCGGCGACGCCGCCGGGGCCCAGGTGGACCCGGTCGGGGTGCTGGAGGGCCGTCGACTTCAGCGGCGTGGCGGAGATTCGGGCGACCGTCGGCATCGGCGCACTGTAGCGCCCGGGCCCCGCTGCGCGCCGGCCACCGGGCGCGCCGTCAGGGGGCCGCCGAGGGGCCCGGCGAGGGGGTCCACGGCCTCGAACGTCATCGTGCTGGGCGCGGCGAGCGTGATGGTCAGCTGCGACCCTGCGATCGAGTATGCGGTACGCGAGACGAGCTGCGCGAGGAACTCTTCGAACAGCGACGCGGGGCCGCACGCGGCGAGCGTGGCTGGCCCGCACCACCACGGTCAGGCTGTTCGTCGGGCCACCGGCCCGTGCCGGCGGCGACCGAGCTGTACGTGCCGGACGCCTGGTTGCAGTCGGCGGTCGCCTCGAAGGTGAGGTCGCGCGTGAACCGGATCGTGTACGCAGCGGGATCCGGGACCTCGAGCGGCGCCGCGTCGCGTCCCGTCGTCGAGCCCGTCCACTGCCACGTCGTGCTCGTGAGCCCGAGCCGTGGCGGCAGGCCGCCCGAGATCGCGACGGCGACGACGGCGATCGCGGTCATCAGCACGGCCGCAGCGAACATGGCGATCAGCTGCTGGACCACCGGCGACGGCGTTCCGCGCGTGTTGCCTGGGGCCTTCTCGCCTGTCATCACCCAATCATTCGCCGTTCAACGGCCACCCGGATCTCGACCGGCCACCAGGACGTGACGCCGGCCACCGCCAGGGCCGGCCGGACCCGGCGCCGGACCGTTCCGGATGCGAGGCGACCCCCGGTTGGACCGGGGGTCGTCGTGCCTGCAGAGCTGGTGAGCCGGGGGAGATTCGAACTCCCAACCTAGTGATTAAGAGTCACTTGCTCTGCCGTTGAGCTACCGGCCCGCCGGAAGTCTAGCGCGAGAGGATCGCGCGCGTCGGGCGGGCTCGGAGAGCGGGCTCCGGCCGGTCCGGGCGCCGGCGCGTCCGCCCACGGGCGACGACCCTACGGCGCGATCGAGATCCCGGCGACCATCTCCTCGACGGCCGCCTGTCGAACCGCGTCCCTGGCCGGCAGCGTGAACGACACGATGAGAAGCCCGTCGCCGGACGGGATGGTGTACTGGATCCCCTGCGCCTGGGCGTCGGCCCCCTCGCCCAGGCCGAGGTAGAGCGCTCGGACCGCGGGGCCGACGGCGAGCTCGACCACCTGGACGTCGATGCCGTTGACGCCCGGCACGGCGGCGAGCTCCTCGGAGATCGAGCTCACGAGGACGTCGAGGCCGGGGACCTCGATCCCGTCGCGGACGATGAGGTTGACGTTCGGCGTCACGGCGCCCGCCTCGGTGGTGCTGTCGACCGCCCAGCCGGCCAGCCCGGCCGCGAGGAGCGGGTCGAGCCCGTTCGCGAGCGACCCACGAAGCTGCGAGAATCGGCGGGCAGGAGCGCGAGGATGTCCTCCGCGGTGCCGTCGAGCGGGAGCGAGCGCCAGCCCTCGGCGAGGGGCATGGCGAAGCCGGCCGCGTCGACCACCATCATCCCGTCGTCCGCGCTCGGGGTGGTCGGGACCGCGCTCGCCGTCGGCGCCGCGGTGGCCGGGGCCTCGGTTGGCGCCGGCGTGTCCGTTTCCGCCGCCGGCGCGGTCGTCTGGGCCGGCGCGGTCGTGGCCGCTCCGCCGCACGCGGCGACGAGGACGGCCGCGGCGATCAGCGGCAGGGGGCGCATGAAGCGACGCATGGGCGGGAGGACCTCCTGGGGCGATGTCGCGGACATCATCCGCGATCGGCCGCCCAAGGCTATCCGCCGATGGTCCCACCATGGCGCGCCGGCTCGCCGCCAGCGACACGCCCCGCAGTTCAGCCGGGCTGGTTGTCGATCTGGGCGCGCTGGAGCCGGCCGCTGAAGTCGACGTAGATCGACTTCCACTCGGTGTACGTGTCGAGCGCGACGTGGCCGGCCTCGCGGTGGCCGTTGCCGGTCTCCTTCCAGCCGCCGAACGGCAGGTGCGTCTCGGCGCCGGTCGTGCCGGCGTTGACGTAGACGATGCCCGGTCTCGAAGTCGCGCATCGCCCGGAAGGCCGTGTTCACGTCCCGCGTGAAGATGGACGACGACAGGCCGTAGCGGGTCTGGTTGAGCGCCAGCATCGCCTCGTCGTAGCCATCGACCGGGATGACCGACAGGACCGGACCGAAGATCTCCTCCTGGCCGATCCGGTCCATCGGCGCGACGCCGGCGAAGATCGTCGGCTCGAAGAAGTGGCCGTGGGCGAGGTCGCCGTCGGTCGCCCGGCCGCCGCCCGATCACGAGCTCGCCCTCGCGCCGCGCCGATCTCGACGTAGCGCGTCGACCTTGTCGCGCGGCGCCGTCGTTGATGAGCGGCCCGACATCGGTCGTCGGCATCGAGCCCGTCGCCCAGGCGCAGCGTCTCGCGCCCGCGCCTCGAGGCGCTCGAGCAGCGGCTCCACGACCGCGCGGTCGACGATGACCCGCGAGCAGGCCGTGCAGCGCTGGCCGGTCGTCCCGAACGCGGACCAGAGGATCCCGTCCAGCGGCGAGGTCGAGGTCCGCGTCGGCGAGGACGACGACGCCGTTCTTGCCGCCGAGCTCGAGCGACGAGGCGCTTGAGGCGCCGCGCCGGCCTCGTCGGCGATGTGCGTGCCCGGTCGTCGGACGAGCCGGTGAACGAGATGACCGGCACGTCCGGGTGCTCGACGATGCGCGTCGCCGACCTCGGCGCCGGCGCCCGTGACGAGGTTGACGACGCCCGGCGGGAAGCCCGCCTCGTCCATCAGCTCGACGAGCAGCGTCGCGCAGTGCGGCGTGTCGCTCGACGGCTTGAAGACGACGGTGTTGCCGGTGACGCAGGGCCGGCATCATCTTCCAGCACGGGATCGCCATCGGGAAGTTCCAGGGCGTGATGATCCCGGCCACGCCGATCGGCTGGCGGACGCTCATCGCCCACTTGTCGGGCAGCTCGGACGGGCACGGTGTCGCCGAACATGCCGGCGCCCCTCGCCGGCCATCAGGTAGGCGATGTCGATGCCTTCCTGGACGTCGCCGCGCGCCTCGGCGATGACCTTGCCCATCTCGCGGGTCATCGCCCGGGCGAGCAGCTCCTTGTGCGGCGCCATGAGCGCGCCGTAGGCGTACAGAGATCTCGCCGCGGCTGGGGCGCCGGCGTTGCCGCGCCACATCGGGAACGCGGTCTCGGCGGCCTTGACGGCCATCGCCGACGTCGGCGGCCGTCGCTCTCCTGGAAGCGGCCGACGACGTCGCGCGTGTCGGCCGGATTGCGGCTCTCGAACGTCTCGCCGGACGACGAGTCGCACCACTCCCCGGCGATGAAGTGGCCGGACGCGGGGGCCGGCCGACTCGGCGTCCTGGGTCATCGGTGGCCTCGCCGTCTGGCCGGCGCGCCGCGTCATACGCGCTCGAACGCCATCGCGACCGACCCGCCGCCGCCGAGGCAGAGGGTCGCGAGGCCGTAGCGGCCCTCGCGCCGGCGCAGCTCGTGGAGGAGCGTGGCGACGATCCGGGCGCCGCTGGCGCCGATCGGGTGGCCGAGCGCGATCGCGCCGCCGTTGACGTTGACCTTGTCCCAGTCGAAGCCGAGCTCGCGGCCGTCGGCGAGGACCTGGGCGGCGAACGCCTCGTTGATCTCGATGAGGTCGAAGGCCTCGATCGGCAGCTCGATCCGGCTCGAGCAGCGGCGGACGCCCTCGACGGGCGCCAGGAACAGCCACTTCGGGGCGACCTCGGCCTGGGCGTAGCCGACGATCCGGGCGAGGGGCGTGAGGCCCAGTGCGCTCCACGGCCCGCTCGCTCGCGACGACCGTGGCCGCGGCGCCGTCGGTGATGCCGGGCGCGTTGCCGGCGGTGACGGTCCCCTCGTCGCGTCGCCGCGGTCCTCGCCGTCGGGCAGCGGCGAAGACCGGCCGGAGGCGCGCGAGCGCCTCGACGGTCGAGTCGCGGCGCGGGCCCTCGTCCGTCGTCGACGACCGTCTCGCGGCCCTTCGCGTCGCGGACGGTGACCGGCGCCATCTCGGCGGCGAACCGGCCGGCGTCCATCGCGGCGACCGCCTTCTGGTGGCTCTCGAGGGCGAACGCGTCCTGGTCCTCGCGGCTGACCTGGTCGCTGATCGCGACGCGCTCGGCGTGGGTGCCCATGTGGCAGTCCTCGACCGCGCACCACAGGCCGTCGGCGACGGTCGAGTCGATCAGCTCGCCGTTGCCCAGGCGGTAGCCGAAGCGCGCCGCCGGGCAGCAGGTACGGCGCGCCGTTCATGCTCTCCATGCCGCCCGCGATGACGAGCTCGGCGTCGCCGGCCCGGATCTCGGCGGCGGCGAGCATGATCGCCTTGAGGCCGGAGCCGCAGACCCGGTTGATCGTCGTGGCGCGGCGTCGCGTCGCGGAGGCCGGCCCGGAGCGCCGCCTGGCGCGCCGGCGCCTGGCCGGCGCCCGGCCTGGAGCACCTGGCCCATGAGCACGTCGTCGATCTCGGCGGTCGCCGGATCGAGGCCCGCCCGCTCGACGGCGGCCCGGATGGCGATCCCGCCCAGCTCGGTGGCCGGGACGCCCGCCAGCGCCCCGCCGAACTTGCCGATCGGCGTGCGCGCGGCGCTGACGAGGTAGACGTGGCCGCTCGGGCCGGACTGGGTCGGAGCCTTCGTCTGAATCGGCCCTCAGCCGCGGGTAGACGAAGAAGCCGGCGCCGGTCTTCTGGCCGAGCTGCCCGGCCGCCACGAGGTCCTCGAGGACGCGCGGCGGGCGGAACCGCTCGTCGCCGAGGTCGGCGTGGAGCACGCGCATGATCCCGAGGACGACGTCGAGGCCGATGAAGTCGGCGAGCGCGAGCGGGCCCATCGGGTGGTTGAGGCCGACCCGGGCGCCGGTGTCGATGTCCTCGGCCGTCCCGATCCCCTCCTCGAGCGCCCGCATCGCCTCGGCGAGGAGCGGCATGAGGATCCGGTTGACGATGAAGCCCGGCCGATCCGCCGAGACGATGACCTGCTTGCCGAGGTCGGCGGCGAGCGCCCGGACGGCGTCCGTCGTCGCGTCGTCGGTCGCGCTGCCGCGGATCAGCTCGACGAGCGGCATGACCGGCACCGGGCTGAAGAAGTGCATCCCGCAGAACGCCGGCCGGCGCGCCGGGGCGAGGGCCTCGGCAAGGCGGTCGATGGAGATCGAGGAGGTGTTCGTGGCGAAGACCGCTCGGCCGGCGCGACCTCGTCGAGCTGGCCCACAGCGCCCGCTTGACGGCCTCGTCCTCGAAGACGGCCTCGACGACGAGGTCGGCCTCGGCGGCCGCCGCGAGGTGGTCGGTGGCGGCGATCCGGTCGAGGATCTCGACGCGCGGCGGCCGGGTCGAGGCGGCCCTTGGCGACGGCGCGGTCGAGGTTGCGCGGCGATCCGCTCGCGGCCGGCGATCGCGCGCGCGAGGTCCGGCTCGTAGAGGTCGACGGTCCGGCCCGCGACCGCGAGCACCTGGGCGATGCCGTGGCCCATGAGCCCGGCACCGGCGACGAACGCCCGCTCGATCGGCATGCCCGGCAGGGTACCGCGCCACGCGAGCGGCGTCACCGGGAGGGGCGCGCCTGCGCGTCCCGGGTGCGATGCACGGCTGGGCGGGACCGCCTCGACCCCGCCCACCCGATGCGGCGATCAGCCGCCGGCAGGCGGCGGCTCGACCGCGTTGGCGGGGTTGTTGATCTCCGTGACGTCGAGGGTCATCTCGAACGATCCGTTGGAGCCCGTGCCGACGATGGCGTAGCTCACGGCGTAGCCGCCGTCCTTCGCGACCCAGAAGTCGACCGTCCACTCGGCGTCGGGGAGGCCGAGCGAGCTGCCCATCATCGCGCCGAGCTCTTCGCCCGACGCTGTGTAGTGGACCGTCTCCACGCCGTTCTTCGTCTCCTCGCCAACCGGGGTCAGGCCGGTCAGACCGCTGAAGGAGCCGAGCATCTTCTCGGGGGCGAGGCTGTCGATCGTCTTCTGGGCGTCCTCGGCCGGCGTCTCGATCCAGCCTGTGCCGAGCGAGACCCAGGCCTTGTCGCCGATGACTCGGTATCCCACGTCCAGCTTCTGCTCGGCGGTGCCCATCGACATCGTCATGTCGGCGGCCTTGACCGGCTCGAAGATGACCGTGCCCTCCATCGTGAGGCCGTCGCCGAAGGCCGCGAACATGCTGCTCTCGAGCCCCTGCATCGTCATCGTGATGGCAAGGTGGTACGAGTTGAGGTCGGCCAGGGCCGCCGCGGCGCCGCCGATGTCGGGGCCGGCTGCCGCGTCCTCGGTGGGGGCGACGGTCGACGCGGGCTCGCTGGTTGCCGGCGCATCGGTGGCCCCGGGTGCCGTGCTGCTCGTCGTCGGTGCGGCCGGCGAGGCGCCACCGCCGCACGCTGCGATCGCGATGACGAGCGCCGCGAGCCCGACGAGCGGGCGAGTGCACCTGGACATGCGACCTCCTCGGTCGTCCAGGGACGCGTGGGGCGACAGAGGCCCCGCTCGGGACGATCGCGTCGACGATGGCCGCCGGCCGGCCCGGGGTCAATGACCATTCGGCACCCACCAGGGCGCCGATCGTCCCGTGGTCCGGCCGCACCGGCCGGTCGGCCCCGACCGGTCGCCATGCTCCGCACGCTCGGGAATGAGCATCAGCCCGGGGCGTCGCCCTCGTCGCGGCCCGGGGCGTCGCCCCGGACGAGCAGTGCCAGCAGCCGGTCCGCGGCCGCGTACGGGTCCAGCTCGTGGCGCACGACCGCGTCGAGGGTGGCGGTCGTCGTGGCGGCGCGATCCCGCGCGAGCAGGCGTCCCCGCACGCGGTCGCCAAGGAGGGCCCAGACGAGCGCGGCGGCGCGTGCCCGCCGGACGGGGATCCCCTCGCCGGCGTCACCGAGACCCGCCCGGTGTCGCGCGATCGCGGCGACGAGCTCGGGAACGCCGTCGCCGGTCGTCGCGGTCGTCAGGAGCACCTCGGGCCGCTTCGGCTCGGGGCGCGGTTCCGGTCCCGCCGGGCCCCGTGCTCGCCTCGGCGGCGGCCATCGTTCGCGTGAGCCGTGGGCTGGCCGCCGCCGTGAGCATCGCCCGCAGCTCCGCCGCCGTCCGCTGGGCGCCGGGCCGGTCGCCCTTGTTGACGACGACGATGTCGGCCACCTCGAGGAGCCCGGCCTTGATCGCCTGGACCTCGTCGCCCATCTCGGGCGCCTCGAGGACGACCGTCGTGTCGGCCGCCGCGGCCACCTCGACCTCGCTCTGCCCGGTCCCGACCGTCTCGAGGAGGATCACGTCGAACCCGACCGCGTCGAGGACGGTCGCCGCGGCAACCGAGGACGCCGCCAGCCCGCCGGCGTGGCCTCGCGAGGCCATGCTCCGGATGAAGACGCCGTCGTCGGCCGCGTAGGACTGCATCCGCACCCGGTCGCCGAGGAGCGCCCCGCCGGTGATCGGCGACGAGGGGTCGACCGCGATGACGGCCACGGACCGGCCGGCGGCCCGCAGCTCCCCGATGAGGGCGGCGACGAGCGTGCTCTTGCCGGCGCCGGGCGCCCCGGTGATCCCGACGAGGTGCGCCTGCCCGGCGCGCGGATGCAGCCGCCGAAGGGCCGCCTCCGCGACCGGGGTGCGGTTCTCGACGGCGGTCAGCAATCGCGCCAGGGAACGGCGATCGCCGGCCACCGCGGCATCGGCCAGCGCCGTCCCCCGCTCGGCCGCCGCCCCCGCGGGCGCCTCCACCGGCGTCGTCAGTCCAGCGCCCGGACGTTGGCGCGGAGGAAGTCAGCCACCTGGCCGATCGTCGTCCCCGGGCCGAAGACGGCGGCGACGCCCGCTTCGCGGAGGGCGGCGACGTCGTCGTCCGGGATGATGCCGCCGGCCGTCACGAGGACGTCGTCGAGACCCCTCTCGCGCAGGAGCGCGCAGATCCGCGGCACGAGGGTCATGTGGGCGCCCGAGAGGATGGAGAGGCCAACGACGTCGACGTCCTCCTGGAGCGCGGCCGTGACGACCATCTCGGGGGTCTGGCGGAGGCCGGTGTAGACGACCTCGAAACCCTCGTCGCGGAGGCCGCGCGCGAGCACCTTCGCGCCGCGGTCGTGGCCGTCGAGCCCGGGCTTCGCGATCAGGACCTTGATGGGTCGCTCGCTCATGCCGGGATCATAGCCGCCGGCGGTGTGCCGTGGCCGCCGTGGCCCTCGGGGATGGGGGCGTCTCCCCGCGGCGTCGCCGGACGAGCCGACGCGGCCGATCGAGCACCTGCCCCTCCTCGCCGTCGCGAGCGAGGAGAGGGGGGTTCGCGCAGCTCCGGGTCGACTACTTGGAGGTGACGACGACGACCTCGTCCTCGTGGAGGGGGCACGAGAAGATGTAGATCCCGGGCCGCAGGGCAGGGATCGAGTACACCCTCTGGGCGACCCCGTAGACGACCTCTCCTTCGAACAGCGGCTCCTCGCCCGGCCGCGGGGGCGTGACGATGATCCCGTGCGGGACCGAGCCGTCCTGGTTGTCGAGCACGAGCGAGAACGGCACGCCCGCCTTCACGGAGAGGGCTGACGGCGAGAAGCTGAAGTTCCTGGCGGTGATCGTGTAGGTCGCTCCTGATCCCGATGCCCCGGTCGGGCCGTCCGACGATGTGATGTCCCCGCATGCGGCCAGCATCACGAGCAGAAGGGCAATGGCGAGGACGCGGCCGCGTCGTTGCGGGATCATGCTGACTCCTTGGCAGCTCGCGAGACACGACCGGCGGAGCGCCTCCCCGCGGCGTCGCCCACGTCAGTGGCGCTTGCGGAGGCCGTAGTCGTACGGCTGCATGCCCCGCATCCCGGCAACGGGGGTATCGGCTGCCTCCTCGTGCGCGCGGCGCACCTCCGCCTCGTGCTCGGCCCAGTGCAGCTCACGGTCCGTGTCGTGGGGCCGGTGCAGGAGCTCGTCGAGCCCGTGCCGCAGGCGCTCCACGACCGACGGCGTCGTCATCGCGGGTACCTCCACGCATCATCGTCGCCGCGGCCGCCCTGCCGTCATGGGCCGAACGGCGCGAAGGGGTCACCCGTCGCGCACGATCCACGTGACGAGCGCGGGCCCGCCGTCCGGGCGGTACTCGAGGGTGATGCGGCCTTCCGCGGGCACCTCGGCGACGATGAACACCGGCTGGCTGGAGAAGTCCGGTGGGACCTGCACGATCTCGGGGTACGAGGCGACGTTCGGCCAGCCGGGCGGGACGACGTAGCCGTTGCCCTCCCGCCGGTATTCGAGCTCCTTCAACCTCTCGCCATCGGGCCCGAGCACGACCCACTCGGCCGGATCGACGAGGAACGTCCCGCTGCCGGGCCCGAACGAGCGCCGCACCTCGAGGTAGGCGTCACCGCTCGCCGGGACGACACCGGTGTAGCGGGGGACCTGCTCGACCCCGTCAACCACCACGCTGGTCGTGCCGCCCGCCGCCGCGAGCACCACCCGCTCGCCAAGGCGCGCCGCACCCTCGGTCGGCGTCGCGGCAGGGTCCGACGAGGGCGCCGGCGAGCGCCATGGCCACGAGGACGTCCCCTCGCGCACCAGGAACGCGAACTCGGTCACCCGCGTGCCGTCTCCACTCGGGTGCGCCAGCTGCACATCCACCGTCACCCGGCCGTCGCCGGTTGGGATCGTCCAGGCCATGGTGCCGCGATACCGCCAACCCGGCCCCGGGTTGAGTGCGCTGGTCAGGACGGCTCCGGGCATCCTGTCGTACATCATCGTGTCCGCGAGAGACGTACGGTCGGCGTACATGGCTCGCACCGGATCGTGCCCGGGAAGGAACGACGCGATCGTCCCGTACCGGAGGACCTCGACCTCGACCTCGGCAAGCAGGATGGTGCCGCCACTCCACAGATCGGCGTCGGGCCGGTAGTCGGGGAACCGCTCGCAGAAGCGGGCGTCCGAGACGCGGATGAGGGCGCCCGGCGACCCATCTGGGGCCGCGAGAATGCCGGTCGCTCCGAGCGCCAGGATGCCCGTCGACGGCGTCGCGCCGGGGGCCACCGGCTCGAAGCTCGGCCGGGCCGGCTCCGCCGACGGCTGGAGGCTCGCGAGCGCGTAGTCCTCGAGCGTCGGGCAGCGGCCCTCGAGGGGTGGCATCGAGGGTGGTGGGGGCATGCGATGGACCGCATACCGGAACGTGACGTGGCTTCCCGAGCCGAGGTAGCCGAGGTCGACGTGCTCGCTCTCGCCGGCCGCGATGACCACCGTGGTCGACACTTCGGTTCCGATGGGCGCGCCGGCCGGGATCGCCAGCGGGTCCGGGGCGCTCACGCCGACGCCAGGCGCCTCCGCGCGGCCGCTCCGGATGACGATGAAGCGGTCGATCCCGAAGGCACGGTCGAGACGGCCGATGAGGCGCACCTCGATCGTCACGCCGACCCCGTCGCCTCCCCGCGTCGCGGCCGGCGACACGCGGACCAGGAGCGCCGGCTCGCCGTACGCCGTGGCCACGGCGACCCGCCCGAGGGCGATCTGACCGGTGGTCGGCGTCGCGTCCGGCGCGAGGACGCTCGGCCACGGCTCGATCGTCGCCGGCGGTGTCGTGGCGACCGGAACGTCGCGCGAAGCAACGGCGAGGACGGCGATCGCGACGACACCTACCCCCGCCGCCACGAGGAGGGCGGCCGTTCGCCAGCGGGATGGCGCTCCCCGGCCGGCGGCGATCTGCCGGGCGACCGGCGCGTCGGCCCAGCGCGGATGCGGGCCGTGGACCGGGTCCAGGTCGGCGGCGAGGGCGGCCCGCAGGTCGCGCTCGAGGCGCTGCTCAGCCATGCCGGACCTCCTGGACGGGGATCGTCGCAGCGTCGGGACGGACCAGCTCGCGCTGGAGCCGCTCGAGCGCGCGGTGGAGGATCACGCCGACGTTGTTCGCGTTCGTCCCGAGGATCGAGGCGACCGTCGCGTAGTCGAGATCGTGGTAGTAGCGCAGGACGACGGCTGCCCGGTCGCGGGGCTCGAGCGCGGCAAGGGCGCCGTCGAGCGCCAGGTGGTCGGTCGCCCGGCGGACGTCGTCGGCTGCGGCCGCCGTCGGGCCCGCCACGTCGAGGGCAACGAGCCGGGGCCGCGGGCGCCGTGCCTCGGTCATCGCCCGGTTGACGACGATCCTCAGGAGCCAGGCCTGCGCGGGGGCGTCGCCGCGAAAACGTCCGCGTCCGCGGTAGGCAGCCAGGTACGCCTCCTGGACCGCGTCGGCCGCCGCGCCGCGGTCGCGCAGGATCGCCCATGCGGTCCGGTAGGCGGCCGGGTACGTGCGCTCGTAGAAGGAGCCGAAGTCGTCCAGCTCCGCCCGGAACGCCATCCGATCCTCCACGAGGGCCAGCGTCGTGCCCATCTCGACAATACGGACGCTGCCCGCGGTCCGCTTCTTACACGGACCCGCCGCGCGCCGGAAGGGCCGAGTGGGTCAGGCGCCCGGGGCCGGCCGCTGGAGGTGGGCCAGGAACTCGGCGCGGGTCTTGTCGTTGGCCCTGAAGATCCCGAGGACGTGGCTCGTCGTCATGACCGTGCCCGGCTTGCGGACGCCGCGCATGACCGCGCAGAGGTGCGTCGCCTCGATGACGACACCGACGCCCTGCGGCCGGAGGTGCCTCATGAGGAAGTCGGCGATCTGCGACGTCAGCCGCTCCTGGACCTGGAGCCGGCGGGCGTACATCTCGACGATCCGGGGGATCTTCGAGAGGCCGACGACCCGGCCGTCCGGGATGTAGGCGACGGCCGCGGTCCCGAAGAACGGCAGGAGGTGGTGCTCGCAGAGGCTGTAGAAGGGGATCTCCTTGACGACCACCATCTCCGAGTAGTCGACGTCGAAGATCGCCCCGTTCATCAATCGTGCCGGGTCGACGTGATAGCCGGCGGTCAGCTCGGCGTACATCCGGTGCATGCGGCCGGGCGTGCCGGCGAGCCCCTGGCGGTCCGGGTCCTCGCCGATCTCGCGGAGGATCTCCCGCACGGCAGCCTCGACGCGACCGTTCGGCTGCCCGGCGTGACTCCGGGCGCCGCCCTCGATCGCGGCGGCGGAGACGAGCGCATCGGGGTCGGGTCGTGGCTCCTCGCCGATCTCGGTCTCGATCTCGTCGACGATCGTGCGGACGTGCTCGGGAAGCGGCTGACCGGTCATGGCGGCATCGTAGCCCGCGGCGGGCCGACCGGCATCGCCCAGCGGCCCAACCGGCCCTTGCCGGGTGCCGCGGGCCGCCCGACGCTCACCCTGCTCCGGTGTGTCCCGCACCGGGAGGGAGGACTGCCATGCGTCTCCACCTGCGCCGGCCCTGGCTGGCCGGCCTCGTTGTCGGCCTCCCCATCGCCGCGGCCGCCTTCGTCGTCGTCGAGCTCCTCCCCTCGCTCCGCGACATCGGGCCCGCGGTCGGCCCGGCCGCCGCAGTCGGGATCGTCGTCGCCTCCATCGTCATGGCCGAGCTCGCCGCGCACCGCCACGTCCGACCCTGGCTGGCGGTCGTCGCCTGGATCGGCGTCGCCCACGCGATGGCCTCGATCATCGTCGTCGGTGCCGCGATCACGGAGACGGAGGCCGGAACCCTGGCGGCATCGGTCGGTGTCCTCTTCGGGCTCGTCCTCGTCATCCTGACGATGGCGGTTCCCTGGGTGATCGGCGGCATCGCCTGGTTGTACGCGGTTCGTCGGGTCTCGGGATCGGCCGAGGTTCCTGCGACGACGCCGGAAGGTGTCGCTCAGGCCGGTGGTTCGAACCCGGCCGAGGTCAGCACCGCGGAGGCCACCACCCCGGGCTCGTAGCGGACGAGGTTGTGGCCGCGATCGGGGAACGCGGCCGCGCGGATCGCCGATCGCCCGGTCGCGGCCCGCCGGCCCGCCACGTCGCGGAGCGCCGCCAGGCGCGACCCGTCCACCTCGTCGCGGGCCGCGAGCGCCACGATGCGGGCCGCGACGAGGGGCAGCACCGCGCCGGGCTCGTACGCCCACATGGCCCCGACCGATGCCCGCAGCGCATGCCCGTGGATCGCGAGCTTGACGCGGCCGGCGGCCGTCTCGACGACCTGGGCCCGCGCCGCCCGCTCCTGGTCGGCGTCCCAGGTGGCCGGGTCGAACGCCTCCCGGTCGGCGAGCCACGCCGCCATCGAGGCAAGCACCTCGGGGGGCTCCTCGATCGTCGCCAGCCACTCGTCCGGCGTCGCCTCGGTCGCCGCGGCGAGGTCCTCCCAGCCGCCGTCGACGAGCACCAGCCCGGCGCACCGGTCACCCAGGGCGTTCGCCGTCCAGGCGGCGACGATCGCGCCGTAGCCGATGCCCCCGACCACCAGGGGTCCGCCCGGGCGCTCCCCCGAGAGCGCGAGGAGGCCGGCCCCCTCGGCGACCGCGATGGCGTCGCCGGCCAGCTGGTCCGGCTCGTACCCGGAGGTCGGCGCATCGGAGAGACCGTGCCCGCGGAGGTCCATCGCCACGACCCGCCGGTCCCTCGCCAGCCGTCGGGCCACCGGCGCCCAGGTCCACGCCGTCTGGGCGAGGCCCGGGATCAGCAGCACGCCGGGGACGCTCGCGGGGCGGCGCGGGGACGGCCCGGCTGCGTCGGGATCCCAGTCGAGGAAGTGGATCCGGACCGCGTCGTCCACCTCGACGAGGAACCCGGCGGGCTCTGCCGCGGGGTCTGGCGGCGGGTCGGGGAAGGTCCGGGGGCGCCAGGCCCGGCCCGCTGACGAGGTTCATCGCGCCGTACGATACCGCCGCCATGTCGAAGCGCCGTCGCGGGATCCCGGCCGCCGAGCTCGCCGCCCTGCGGCGACGTCGGGCTGCCCGTCACGTCCATTTCGAGGATCTCGTCGACCGCGCCGTCGCGGGGATCCCGATGCCGTTCGCGGCCGCCCTGGACGAGGTGGCGATCGTCATCGCCGACGAGCCGTCGCCATCCCAGCGCCGGGAGAACGAGCTCGATCCCGACGACACGCTGTACGGGCTGTACGAGGGCACGCCGCGAACCGCCTGGGGAGCGGACGACGTCCCGCTCCCGAACACGATCACGATCTTCCGCCTGCCGCTCGAGGAAGACTTCGCCGACCCGCTCGACCTCGAGGACGAGGTCCGGATCACGGTCATCCACGAGCTGGCCCACCACCTCGGCATCGACGACGACCGCCTCGAGGAGCTGGGCGTCGACTGACTCGTGCGAGCCGGTGGCCCACGCGGCGGGTCGGCCCGCAGGCGGGTGGGGTCCCCGGGCGGGGCGAGGCCCGCCGCTGCCGGGGCGCTTCAGATCCCCGGCAGCGGAGCGGCCGCCGCGAGGAGCTCGCCGAGTCGCGCGACCTCGACGTTCCCGCCGGAGAAGACGACGCAGACCCGCTCGCCGTCACGGAACGGGACCCGGCCGTAGCAGGACCGCCGCCAGCGCGGCGGCACCGGCCGGTTCCAGGACCTGCTTCATCCGCTCGGCAGCGAAGCGGAGGCCGGCGAGGATCTCCGCGTCCCCGAGGAGGACGATGTCGTCGAGAGACTGCCGTCCGAGCGCGATCGTCGTGTCGCTGGCGAACGGGGCGTTGAGGCCGTCGGCGACGCTCGCCGGGCGAATCGGGACGGGGATGCCCGCGGCGATCCCGAGGGCCAGCGCGTTCGACGTGCGCGGCTCGACGCCGTAGACCCGGGCAGCGGGCCGGCGGCCTTTCACGGCCGCCGCGACGCCGCAGGCGAGGCCGCCCCCGCCGACCCCGACGACCACGACGTCGACCTCCGGCAGGTCCTCGACGATCTCGAGCCCGACGGTCCCCTGCCCCGCCATCGTGGCCGGGTGGGCGAACGGGTGGACGAAGGTGAGCCGTCGTTCGCTGCGGATCCGCTCCATCGCGGCCCAGGCCTCCGCCGTGTCCTCGCCCTCCAGGATCACCTCGGCGCCATAGCCGCGGCACGCCTCCACCTTCGATCGGACGGCGGTCACGGGCATGACGACGACGGCGTGGACCCCGAGCAGCCCGGCGGCCACGGCGACGGCGGCGGCGTGGTTGCCGGCCGAGATCGCGATCACGCCGGCGCCCCGCTCGGCGGACGTCAGGCCGGCAATCCGGAACGATGCCCCACGGACCTTGTACGAGCCGGTCCTCTGGAGGTGCTCCGCCTTGGCGTACAGTCGGCCGTCGCCGAGCCGCGTGCCCGTGGCCGCCTCGACGACCCGCGCGGCCGTCGTCGACGCGAGCAGGGGCGTCCGCTCGACCTTCCCGGCGAGGAATGCGGCTGCCTCTACGATCCGCTCGAGCGGAAGGGCGGGGGGCGGGTCGACCGGCGGGTGGGTCGAGCCATCGCCGCAGTATCGCAGCCGCCGGCCTGCGTCGGGACCCTGTGCGAGGCGCCGCCCTCGCGCTATCCTCGGCGGAGCACCCAACCCTTGCGCGACCGCAGACCGGAGGCCTCCCGATGCCCGGCTTCACGCCGTTCACCCGGAACTACACCGACCTCTCCGACGAGAACGGCTACCAGTTCGAGTTCCGCTGCGACGTGTGCGGCTCGGGGTATCGGAGCGAGTTCATCCGCTCGAAGCTCGGCACGGCCGGCAGCGTGCTCTCGGGCGCCAGCAACCTCCTCGGCGGCCTGTGGGGCGCGTCGAACGCCGTCAACAGCGCCCGGGACTTCGTCGATCGCGATGCCCGCGACGAGGCCCTCGAGAAGGCCGCCAACGAGATCATGCCGCTCTTCACCCGCTGCGTCGGCTGCCACAACTGGGTGGACGAGACCTGCTTCAACCGCGACCGCAACCTGTGCACGGGCTGCGCACCCAACCTGGCCGCCGAGCTGGAGCGCGAGCGCGCCAGCGTCGAGATCAACCAGATGCGGGACGCGATCCGGGACGAGACCGTCTTCTCCGGCGACACGTCGGCGCGCCGGACGGTCTGCCCCACGTGCGACAAGCCGGTCGGGTCCGAGAAGTTCTGTGCCAACTGCGGGACGCGCCTCGGCACGGCCCACTGCACCGATTGCGGCGCGGAGCTGCCCACGGGGGCGAAGTTCTGCGGCAACTGCGGGACGAAGGCCGGCTGAGCCGGCCCGCCCGATGGCCGCCGACTCCAACCTGGCCACCTACCAGGGCCAGATCCGGGTTCCGGGCGCCGAGGCCGCGGCCGGCAGCGTCACGCTGGACGCGTCGGCCGCCATCGTGGCGCGCGACGGCATGCCGCCGCGGACGCTCGCCTATCGCGACATGGCGGTCCTCGCGATCGCCGACGGCGTCGGCCTCGTCGCCACGGGACCCGGGCCCGACGAAGAGCGCTGGCTCCTCGAGAAGATGGGGGCGGCCGCCGGGCCCGTGATCGCGGCCCTCCGCGAGCGCCGTCTCCGCCAACGCCTCGCCGACGCGTTCGTCACGCTGCCGCCCAGCGAGCCGGTGGAGCTCGTGGAGTACGCGGGTGATGGCCTGCCCGGCACCGCGGGCGAGTCGGCGGCCGTCTCGGCGAGCGTGGAGTCGGCCGAGGCGGAGCGTGGCGTTGCCCAGCTCGCGGTCGACGGCTGGGGCGCGACGCTCGCCCCGCTCGACGAGCGGCTCCCCGCGCGACGGATCCGCCGCGCCGAGATCCGGACCGTGGAGCTCCTGCCCCAGGTCGGCGGCCTCCGGATCGCGACGCCCGTCGAAAGCCTCCGCCTCCTGCGTCTCGGGGCGGCTGCGGCGCGCCACCGGGCCCGCCTCGTCGAGCTTCCCGCGGCCGCCCACCGCGATGCGGGTGCGATCGTCGCGGCGCTGGCGCCCGATCTCGCTCCAGCGGATGCCGCCCGGGCAGCCGCGGCCCTCGTCGACGGGCGACCCGCCGCCCCGGCCGACCTCGGCGACGCCTGGGACGCCCTCGAGCGCGGCGTCCTCCGCGAGCCCGCATTCGCCGCGTCGTACCTCACGCTGCGGGATCGGGCCGGCGGTGCCGCTGCCCTTCGCTGGCTCGCGCTTGCCCCCGAGCGGCCGGGCGCCCCGGAGAGCCACCGGGCGTGGTTCCTCGTGGCCCTCCCCGGTAACCTCGTCGCGCTCGAGCTCGTGAGCGAAGGCGCGCACGCGACGTACTGCTTCCGGACGCTTCCCCGCGCCGTGTACGCAGCCGGCGCTGATCCGGCGGCGATCGACGCCGCCGCGGCTGGGGCCGCCGTCGCCCGGATCTCGGCTGCGCTCGTCGACGCGCGCTTCCTCCGCGAGCCGATCGCGCTCCCCGACGACCAGCTCGCGACGCCCGAGGGCATTCGCTACCGGCTCGCGCTGCGGGCGATCCCGTCGCTGGCCGCCGCCCGCCGCGACTTCGTCGCACGCATCGTCCACCGCACCGAGGAGAGCTGGGCCGCGGCGCTCGACGACCTGATCGCCTGGCACGGGTCCTGTCGTGACGAGGCGATGGCCTGGCCCGGCCGGTCTGCCGAGGAGGCGCAGGTCGCCGCGTCGGGCGGAGGCGCCGGATGATGGACCGTCCCGCCGCGACCCTGGCGACCTGAGGAGCCCTGGATGCCCACGTTCAAGCACCCCTGCCCCGCCTGCGGCAAGTACATCTCGCGGGACGCGGCTCGCTGCCCGTTCTGCGGGGCGATCGACCCGTTCGTGCCCGGCCGCTGCCAGGCGTGCCGGGCGCCGATCGAGGATCTCGCCTGGGTCGCCTGCCCTTCGTGCGGCGCGCCGCTGAAGGAGGGCGTGGCGCCGATGCCGAGCGCGGTTCCCGTGGCCGAGCCAGCCGCTGTGCCCGCGCCGCCCGAGGCAAGGGCGCCGGCCGGTGCACCGGCGCCGGCCCCGCCCGCGCCGGTGGCGCCGCCGGCGGCGCCGGGCGTCGCCCCGTGCGCGGCGTGCGGAGCGTCGCTCGACCCGGGCGCACGGTTCTGCACGATCTGCGGCACCCTCGGCCGGCTGAGACCGCGAGACGGGGGCGCCCCTGGCCCGCGAAGGACGTGAGACCTCCACTTGCGTTGTTGCGCAAGTGGTGAGATACTCCGTCCGTGGAAGCCATCGCACCCGCCACCGACCTCGATCGACAACGGACCGCCCTCATCGGGCGGGCGCTCGCCGATCCCAAGCGGCTCTACGTCCTCGAGACGCTGGCCGCCGGGGAGGCGTCCGTTTCCGAGCTGTCGGCGTGCGTCGGCTGCCATGTCCCGAACATGTCGCAGCACCTCGCGGTCCTGCGCTCCGCCGGCCTCGTGACCACCCGTCGCGAGGGAAGCACCGTCTACTACCGCCTCGCGGATCCAAAGGTCCTCGAGGCCTACCGCCTCATCCAGGGCCTCGCCCGCTAGGGCACGCCAGCGACCCGGCCCACCGGGAGAAAGGAATCGCGCCTCCGATGGCCGAGATCAAGCACGCGACGGACGCCACCTTCGAGCAGATCGTCCTCCACGCCGAGCGCCCCGTCATCGTCGACTTCTGGGCCGCCTGGTGCGGGCCCTGCAAGCTCGTCGCCCCGGAGCTCGAGAAGCTCGCCGAGAAGTACGACGGCGTCGTCGACGTCGTGAAGGTGGACGTGGACGCCAATCCGGGCCTCTCGCGCGCCTTCAACATCATGAGCATTCCCACGATCGCCTTCTTCCCGGGCGGCGACAAGCAGCCGACGGGCGTCATGGGCTTCCAGCCCGCCGACCAGCTCGAGGCCAAGTTCGGGCTCGCCGAGTACGCGAAGCCGGTCAGCTGACCGCCACGGGCGGCCGCTCCTCCGCCGCCCGTCGCCATTCTCGACCGCCCCGCCGGCTCGCCGGCGGGGCGGTCGACGTTCCGGCCACAATGCGCGCGTGACAGAGCGCGAGGCCTGGTCGACGATCCTGCGGGCGAGGGCTGCCGCATACGCGGACATCGCCCTCGTCAACATCGAGCGCGAGTTCCCGGCCGATGCCTGGCACACGTGGCACGGTCCCGGGGACGCCCCGTCCCGACCGCGCGACCGGACCCCGGTCTTCTGGGGGAGCTACGACTGGCACTCGTCCGTCGAGATGTTCTGGCTCCTCGTCCGGCTGGCCCGCCAGGTCCCCGGCAGCGTCCCGCTGGCCACGATCCGGGTGGCGCTCGAGACCCGTCTGACGCGGGACGGGCTGGCCGCCGAGGCAGCCTTCATCGGTCATCCCGACCACCGCAACCGCGAGCGTCCGTACGGCTGGGGCTGGGGCCTCGCGCTCGTCGACGAGCTGGGGCGCTGGGAGGACGCCGACGCCCGACGGTGGGCGGGCCACGCCGCGCCGCTGGCCGAGGCCCTCGTCGCCAACCTCCTCGGCTGGCTGCCCAAGGCCACCTATCCCGTCCGCCACGGCGTCCACGGCAACAGCGCGTTCGGGCTCGGGCTGGCCCTGCCGCACGCCGAGGCCCTGGCGTCGGCCGGCGACGGCCGGCTGCTGGTCGCAATCACCGGCGCCGCCGGCCGCTGGTTCGCCGACGACGCCGACGCGCCGGCCGCCTGGGAGCCGTCAGGGATCGACTTCCTCTCGCCGACCCTCGTCGAGGCCGAGCTGATGAGCCGGCTGGTGACCAGCGAGGCGTTCGGAGCCTGGCTCGACCGGTTCCTGCCCGGCCTCGCGGGGGGACGACCGGCATCGATCTTCAGTCCCGCCGTCGTCTCCGACACGACCGACGGCCACATCGCCCACCTCCACGGCCTGAATCTCAGCCGGGCCTGGGCCTGGCGCCGCATCGCGGAGATGCTCCGGGCCGACGACCCGCGAGCAGCTGCGGCGGCACGTGCGGCTCGCCTCCACGCCGCGGCGGGGCTTCCGCACGTGGTGGGTAGCGACTACATGGTCGAGCATTGGCTCGCCGCCTACGCGGTGCTCCTCCTGGCCTGACACGGCCGGACGTCAGTCGCGCCCGGCGCCTTCGTCGGCCAGGCTCACCGCGCTGTCCAACCAGGCCAGCACCCGGTCGCGGGAGAAGTCGTCGAGCTCGGCCGGCGCGAAGCGGACCCAACCGCGACCCCTCGGCGACTGCGTCACGTCCGGGGTCCGAAGCGCAGCGCTCGCGACGGCGGGCCGAAGGCGGACCTCGATGGCGTCGGGCTCGATCACCGCGGCCAGCGTCCCGTGCATCACGACGCGGTGGCCGTCGCCGTCCACGAGCCACTCCGCGAGATCATCGAGGGCATCGGCGTGTTCCAGGACGTACGCCTGGAGCGAGCCACCGGTCACCCGACCGCCTCGAGGACCGCCGCGAGGTCGGCCTCGTGGTCGGCGTAGTGGTCGAGAAGCTCCTCCTCGAAGTGCGGGCCGTGGACCGAGTGCTTGACCCAGCGCGTCTCCGGGACCACCGTGAGGTAGCCGCGCAGCTCGCCGGGGATCTCGGCGGCGCGCCGCAGCACCTCCTCGGCGGGAAGCGCGCGCCAGGCGGCGGCGAGGTCCTCGTTCACGGCATCGCCCCGCGCCTCCCACGCGGCGTTCATCGCCTCGAGCGAGGGGCTCCGCTCGCCGACGGCGAGCTCGCGGGCGACGTCGAGACAGTGCTCCTGGTACGCGGCAAGGTGGCTCAGCAGCTCGCGGGCCGACCAGCCGTGGGCAGCCGCGACGGGCTCGTCGAAGCGCTCCGCCGGCACGTCGAGGAGAGCCTCGAACGGCCGCCACGCATCGCGTTCGTCCTCGAGGAAGGAGAGGGCGTCGAAGTACATCCGTTGATGGTAGACGGTCGGCCGGCCGGCAGCCCACCCGGCGTCGCTGCGGCCCGCTCGGCGGCACGGCATCCCGGTCGGGAGCGCCATCCGCCCTTCGGCCGCGCGCGAACGAATGGTAGAGTCCCACCGATGAGCGAACGCCTGCCCTTCCTGCCGCCCGTCGACCCCGCCCGCGGGGCCGATGCGCCGCCGCCCACCACCGTCACGCCCGAGATGCTGGCGAGCCTCCTCGCCGACGGCGACGAGGAGCTTGCGGCGTGGACGCTGCGGGGCGCACTCGCGGAACGTCGTCGCGCCGAGATCTTCGACGGCCTCCTCCGCGACGCGATGGGCATCATCGGCGATCGCTGGGCCGAGGGACGCTGGACCGTGGCCGAGGAGCACCTGGCGAGCCAGACGGTCGTCCGCGCCCTGGATCGCATCCGCGACGAAGCCGGTCCCGCCGGCCGTGTCGGTCCTCTCGCCGTCCTGGCCGGCGCCGCCGGCGAGCATCACGGCATCGGGCTTGCCTGCCTCGACCAGGTGCTCCGCGAGGAGGGCTGGACGGTCGCCAACCTGGGACCCGACGTCCCCGCCGCGGACCTCGCCCGTTTCCTCGACCGCAACCGCGCGGAGATGGTGGCGCTGACCGCGTCCCTCCCCGATCGGCTCGACGCGCTCCGCGAGTCCATCGCCGCCGCCCGGGCGGTCCGCCCCGGGGACCCGATCCCCGTGATCGTCGGTGGCGGCATCACCGCTGACGTCGGCCTCGTCGGCGGCCTCGACGTCGACTGGGCCGGCACGTCCCTGGTGGCGGCGGCGCGTTTTGCGGCGGCCGTCCTCGCCCGGATCAGCGACCGTCCCCCGGCCGAGGTACCCGAGCTGCCCTGACGGGTCGTCCCGTCGCGGTCACGGCGGGGGCCACCCTCGGGCGAGACTCACGCGGGACGAGCGAGACTCGACCCCTAGCGGAACGCGGCTAGCGCCTCCTGCAGGACGCTCTCGTTGACGTCGGCGGCCACGACCGTCTGCACGACCCGGCCGTCGGCCGACGGCCAGACGACGATCGCCTGGCGGGAGTCGCCGTTGACGACGTCGATCCGCCAGGCAGGTCGCCCGTCGACCTCAAGGGTCGTCGGTCGCACGGCGTCGGTCCCACGGTCCCTGGAGGCGGCCCGGCGATACTCCTCGGCCATCAGCTCTGCCGTGAGCCCGTCGCCCTCGAAGGCGCCCAGCTGGATCCCCCCGCGACCGCGCTCCCAGATCGCCCCGCCGAACCTGGTCTCCTCGACGCCGGCCTCGTAGATCGAGCCGAGCGTGTCCTTCGAGCAGAACCGGCCGGAGTCGCGGCTGGCGGCCTCCTCGCCGCCGAGCTCCACGGGGATCCGCGCCTCCAGCTCCGGGTAGGCCCCCGACATCTGCTGCGGAGGGTGGGGTTGCAGGGCGCGGAAGGGTCGAACACGGCCGTCGCTGCGGCGCGCACGCGGCGAAAGGAGTGCCGCGGCCGCCAGTGCGACGATGACCAGGCGGCGCGGTGCGAACGGGGCGCGGAGCCGGGGACGAAGGGGGGCGTGCATCTCGACGGAGCGTACCGGGAACCGGTCGTGAGCGCCGCGCGTCGCTGCCGCGCGCCCCGCGGCGCACGTCAGGCCTGCCCCGCCGCCCGCCCCGGCGTGCCCCGGCGTGCCCCGGCGTGCCCCGGCGCACCGGACTGGAGTCCTGCAGTGGTGCCTGAACGTCCGCCGACCTTCCACCCCGGCCGCACCGGGACGAGCCTCTCATTGCGGACCGCCCGGCACGCGCGTACGGTGCCCCCATCACCGTCGCGGCGTAACGGGAGCAACCTGGGGCGTCGGCCACGGGCCGGGACGGGGGTCGCACGAAGATCGAGGGCGTCGGGCGCGACGCCGGGAGGTGCGGCTCGCCGCCTGCGGTCACGAGTCGAGTAACCACGGTCCACCGGCCAGCAGGCCCGGACGCAACGGCGGCGATGGACTCATCGGACGGCGGCCCTCATCCCGCCGGTCCCACATCGCGTTCATCAGCGGGGCGCCCGCGCGGGGCGCCCCGCGGCGCGTCCGGGAACGACGACGCTTCCGCCGCCGGCCGCGCGATGCGATGCCTCGCAACGGACGTGTCGCGGCGCGACCGGGTCGCTCAGGACGCCGCTTCCTCCCCGAGCGCGTTCGCCACCACCCGAGCGGCGTCCAGCAGGTCGGGGTCGCGGGTGATCGAGCGCGCCAGCCAGCGGACGTAGGACGGCTCGCGCTCCGCGATCTCACCGAGCGTCGACCCGTGGAACTTGCCGAACGCGATCGTCGTCGCGCGGGCGTCCTCGAGGGTGGGCAGCGGCCGCCGGCGGCCACGGCGCGCCCGCAGGCGCTCGAGGGGGCCGGTCGGGTCGGACGCCCGGGGAGGCTCCGGCGCCAGCCGCCGGGGCCGCGGCGGGTACGCGCCGCGCGGATGGTGCCGGTAGCCGTCCCCGCGCGGCGTCGTCGTCGCGTTGCGCGGCCGCATGAGGTCGCTCGTGTCGAGGCGAGCCGTCACCGGCCGCGTCGGCGGGGGCGGGGGCGGCCCGGTCGGCCGCGGCGCCTCGGCGCCGGGGCCGGCGCCCGTCGGATCGGACCCGGCCGAGCCCGCGGCCGGGCGGCGTGTGGCGAACCCCTGCCCGCCACGGCTGCTGGGTCCGGCCGGGTGCTTGCGCAGCTCGTTGTAGGCGGCGTTGATCGAGGCCATCCGACGCGTCGCGGCACGGCGCTCGGCCGCGTTCGCAGCGAGGTCCGGGTGGTGCTCGCGCGCCAGCCGGCGCCAGGCGGCCTTGATCGTGGCCTGGCTCGCCCCGGGGGCGACGCCGAGAACCGCGTGCGGGTCAGGATGCGCCATCCCACCATCCTAGGGGCTACGCTGGAGCCGCGCGGGCGCCCGTGGCCGCCCCGACGATCGCGGAGGAATCACCGTGCCCGACCACACCCCGCTCCAGCCTGCGCTCGGCACCTGGGAGGCGATCAATTCCCTGCGCGTCGTCCGCGACTTCGCGGATCAGGCGCTCGAGCCGTGGGCGCTCGAACGGATCCTCCATGCCGGCCGGCGGGCGGGCAGCTCGAAGAACCTGCAGCGCTGGGCCTTCGTCGTCTGCCGGGACCGCGCCCACCTGGCGGAGCTGGCGAGCCTCGGGCCGTGGGCAGGCCACGTCGCCGGGGCCGCCGTAGCGATCGCCCTCGTCACGCCGGACCCACGGGCGCCCGGCGCACCCCTCTCGATCGCCTGGGATCTCGGGCGAGCCGCCCAGAACATGGTGCTGGCGGCTTGGGAGCTCGGGATCGGCAGCGTCCCGGCCACGATCTACGAGCACGACCGGGCCCGCGCCCTCCTCGGCTACCCCGCCGACTGGCACTGCGAGTACCTCCTCTCGCTCGGCTACCCGGCGGACCCCCGGGTCCTCGCGGCGCCGAAGCGAGCCGGCGGCAGGCGCGATCTTGTCGACCTCGTTCACGAGGAGCGCTGGTAGCGCCCCCCATCCGCAGACGCGGGCCCTCCGAAGAGATCGTCGACGGCACCGCCCGGTGCCGCAGAGCACTCGCCCCAGGAGGAACTCCCCACGATGCGACGCTTCCGCACCCTCGCGGCCTCCGCGCTCGCCGGCACCCTGGCGCTGGCGATCGTCGCCCCCGCCGCGGCCACCGGATCGGCCGAGACGACCCTGCGTGCCTTCCACAACTCGCCCGACACGCCCCGGGTCGCGATCCTCGTGAACGGCGCCGAGTCGGGCATCGAGCTCGCCTACCCGGAGCTCACCCCGTACATCAAGCTCCCCGTCGGAGCCACGGTGAGCGTGAAGATCCTCGAGGGTCCCGCCGCCGGCGCCGCGCTCGACATCACCGTTCCTGCCAGCTCGCGGCCGCTCACGGTTGCCGCGATCGGCTCCCTGGCCGATCTCCTCGACGGCGTCTCCGAGCCGAGCGACCTCCGCCTGAAGGCCTACACCGACAAGGCCGGGATCCGTGGCAACTGGGCGCTCCTTCGCGTCAACCACACGAGCCCCGACGCGCCCGCCGTCGACGTCCAGGCCAAGCTCTTCGGGCGCTGGGTCACGGTGATCCGTCACCTCGAGTTCGGTGAGTCCTCCGCGTACCTCCCGCTGCCCCAGAAGAACCCGTTCACGGGCAAGATGATCAAGTACGACTTCCGGGTGAAGATCTCGGGGACGTCGACGGTGGTCACGACCGTGTCGACACCCCTCCCGAACGACGCGCAGACCGTCTGGGCGATCGGCTTCGCGGGCAAGCTCGGCGCCGGCACCCCCGACGCCTTCGGCCTCAAGATCACGAAGGACGGCCGGAACTAGCCGCTGCGCTTCTGGCCGCCACGACGCCCCGGCTTCGGCCGGGGCGTCGCCGATTTCGTGGGTCCTTCGCCCGTGTCGCAGGCGCCAACGGTCAGTCCGGCGCCACCGGGTTGAGCGGCACCTCCAACTCGGGCTCGGGCTCGGCGTCCAGCGACGCCTCGACGCCCTTCGCCTCGGGAGCCGGCGCGCCGGCTTCCAGGTACGCGGCGAAGGCCGACTCCAGCCCGACGTCGCTGCGCTGCCGCTCCGACAGGAGCCACTTGTGCTCGAGCAGGTCGCAGTACGCCTGGAGCGGATCGCGCGACGGCCCGATCACGGGAGCGAGGCGCGCCAGCGTCGGCCGGAGCACGTCGCGCTGCCAGCGTTCGGCCGCCTCGGCCGACGGCACCCGCCGCGCCTCGTGATACTCGAGCCAGCAGCGGTACCCGGCCAGGTCGTTGAGGAGGAGGCGGGCCTGGCCCTCCAGGGCGACGAGGCCGGTGCGCCGCTGCAGCTCGCGGGCGTGGAAGTCGCGGCGCGTCACCGCCGCCCGCAGGCGCACCCGGCCGCCCGGTCCCGGCTCGAGCTCGATCTCACCGACAGCGAAGCCCAGCTCGTTGAGGCGTCGCACGCGGGCCTGGACGGCGAAGCGGTCGCCCGCCTCGATCTCGACCTGGCCGAACAGCTCGTCCCAGAGCTGGGAGTAGCGGATGCGGACCGCCTCGGCGGCATCGATCTGCTCGTCCATCGTCTCCGGGCGACCCTGGAACGCGGCGAGGTCGGCGAGGCCGAAGGCGACGTTCTCCACGAGGACGTCGAGGTCGTAGGCCCGCTGGCCGTCCGAGAGCGCGGGGTGGACCTCGCTCGTCTCGGCGTCGACGAGGTAGGCCTGGCATACGTGTCGCCGTCGCGCCGGAACAGCGTGTTGGCGAGCGAGCAGTCGCCCCAGTAGACGCCGGCCCGGTGGAGGTCGACGAGGAGCCCGGCCATGGCGTCGAGGAGGCGGTCGCGGTAGCCGCCCGGCTCCAGCGGTACCCGCATGAGGAGCCGGCGGTACTGCAGGGAGTGCCGCAGGAACTCGGTGACCAGGATCGCCTGGCCCTCGGCGGTCCGCTCCCCGATGCCGATCGGGCGGACCGCCGGCAGCCCGACATGCTCCATGTGGAGGAGCGCCGCGTACTCTCGGCGGGCGATCTCGACAGGCTCCTCCTTGAGGGCGTAGAGCGTCGTCCCGCCGATCACGAACCGGACGAGGTGGCGGGACGGTCCGACCGGGATCTCCCTGAGGAGAACCTCGTCGGGGCGCCAGTCGCCCAGCGGCTGCTCCCAGGGGAGGGCGAGGAGCGCCTCGCTCGGTTCGCGGAGCCGCAGGCGGGGAAACGCCGGCTCGCTCAGCGGTGCTTCCGCAGGTACGTGGTGAGCGAGGCGTCGAATCCGGCCGCCTCGAAGAGCCGCCGGGCGTCCTGGCGATGGTGGCCGGCGGTGACCTCCACGAAGGCACAGCCCAACTCCGCGGCCAGCTGGTCGACGTCGGCGAGGAGCGCCCGTCCGATCCCGCGGGATCGGACGGCGGGGTCGACGGCCATCGCGATGACCCGCGCCAGCCGGTCGTCGTGCTCGAAGCGGGGGAAGATGTGGACCGCCACGAAGCCCAGCGGAGCGCCGTCCTGCTCTGCCACGCGAACGCGCGATCCGAGCTCCGCGAACCGCTCGAGGCGCCGCACGATGTCGCTGCCGCCGGCCGGATAGCCTTCGTCCGAGAGGAGGCCGGCGATCCAGTCGGCGTCGGCCGGGTCGGCGTCCCGGAAGGTGAGGGTGGCCTCGATCGTCATGATCGGATGGTAGCCGACGAACGGGACGAAGGCCCGGCCATCACGGGCCGGAGCTCGCGACGAGCAGGAGGTGCGGGCCCCAGGGCGGTCCTGCCCGGACGAGGAGCTGTCGCCCGAGCGGGCCCGCGCCTGCCACCGCCGTCGCGCCGCGCTCCCGGAGCCGCCCGGCCACCTCGTCGAGCCGCTGCGCCGCGACCTCGAGGTAGACGGCCGCGGGCCCCTCGCCCGCGCGCGCCAGCGTGGCCGCGAGCCGACCCTCCGTGGCCGGCTCGAGCACGAGGACCCGCGGCTCCGCGGGCCGCGCCGCGCGGGCGCCGAGGAGCTCGTCGTTCGCCAGCCGCTCGACGAGGCCGCCGAGGTCGCCGGCCGCCCGCTCGAGGTCGACCGTGGCGATGCCGACGGCGAGGAGGCGCGGCACCTCGGGCGGCAGCCCGGGCAGTGGGAAGGCCCCGGGCTCGGGCCCGGTCGCGACGAGGCGGTCGACAGCCCGCGTGGCCGGCGCGGTCGCCTCCAGCCGGACGATGATCCCCGCGCCCGCCAGCACGCCGTCGGCCACCGGGATCAGGCCGGCGGCGGCGAGCCGGCCGACGACGTCCGCCGGGTCGGCGGCGCGCCAGGTCAGCTCGAGGGGCGCGTTCAGGCGGGCCGCTCGGCGACGAGGAGTGTCGCGTCCGACGGCAGCACGATCGCGCGCGGCTCCGGCAGGCCGGCCTCCGCGAAGAGCGCCGCGTGCTCCTCGACCGTGCGGAGGCGCCCGCCGTGAATCGACTCGTCGAGGGCGACGCCGGTGATGAGCTGCCCGTGCAGCGTCGCCAGGCCGTCGAGGTCCGACGGCAGGCACCAGCCGAGGACGAGGAGGCGGCCGCCGGGCCGCAGCGCGCGCCAGGCCGCGGCGAGGGCCGGGGCGGGGTCGCGCAGCTCGTGCAGGGCGTGCTGGAAGTAGGCGAGGTCGAACGCCCCCTCGTGAGAGATCTCGGCGACCTCGCCGGGCTCGATCCGGATCCGGCCCTCGAGCCCGGCTTCACGGACGACACGGAGCGCGCGGGCCGTGGAGTCCGGCTCCGATTCGACGCCCACGAGCCGGCAGGCCGGGAATCGCCGGGCAACGGCGACGAGCCAGCGGCCGCCCCCGCAGTGCAGGTCGACCACGTCGATCCCGCGGGCAAGGTCGGTGACGAGGTCGGGGACCGCCGCGAGCGCCTCCTCGAAGAAGACGGCGATGTCCTGGCGCGTCAGCAGCTCGATCGAGCGGTGGTAGCGCGCCGGGCGGGCCGCGACCGTATGCCCGGTCCGAAGGTGCTCGACGAGGTCATCAGTGTCGAGGCTGGCCGTGACGCTGTGGACGAACTGGCCGCCGAGGTACTCCCGTCGGTCGACGTCGAGGAGGACCGACGCGGTGGCGTCGTCGAGGAGGGCACGCTCGCCGTCCCAGCCCACGAGATCGCCCGCGAAGGCGGCCCGGCACCAGCGGGCCGTCGGTTCCGGCGCAGCCGAGACGGCCGCGGCGAGCTCGGCGGGCGTGAGGCCGGCGACACCCGCCCGGCGCAGGACCGCGAAGAAGCCGAGCTCCAGGCCGAGGTGGATCACCCACGCGCGGTAGAAGCCGCCGAGGCTCGAGGCGAGGTCGTCGAACCGCTCGTCGAGGTGCATCGCCCGGCGATTGTCGCACGCTCATCCGACCCCCGACGTCCGGATCCGGCGAGCGGCGAGGGTCGCTGGGTGCCATCCTGCGCCGCGTGTCCCGCGTCGCCCATCCACTCACCGCCGCCTCGCCCGCCCGGATCGCCCTCGCGCTCGTCACCCTCTACCTCGTCTGGGGCTCGACGTACCTGGCCATCCGCGTCGTCGTCGAGACGATCCCCCCGTTCACCTCGTCCGCAGTCCGCTTCCTCATCGCCGGGGCCGTCCTTTACCTGCTCGCGATCCGGAGCGGCGATGCCGCGAACGACCGGCCCGGGCGCCTCGAGTGGCGCGACGCGGTCATCGTCGGCGGGCTCCTGCTGGCCGGCGGCAACGGGCTGCTCGCCGTCGGCGAGCAGACGATCCCCTCGGGCATCGCCGCGCTCATCATCGCGACGCTCCCGATCTGGATGGCGATCCTCGGGCGTGCCTTCTTCGGGATCGTCCTGACCCGGACCATCGTCGCCGGCACCGTGATCGGCTTCGTCGGGGTGGCCGTCCTGATTGGCCCGTCGGCCGGCGGGGGCTCGTTCGATCCCTTCGGCGTGCTCGTCGTCCTGCTCTCGCCCGTCTTCTGGGCAACCGGATCGCTGTACAGCCGGACCGCCCACGCCCCGCGCCGCCCGCTCGTCGCCACCGGCATGCAGATGCTCGGCGGCAGCGCAGTCCTGTTCGTGATCGCGCTCGTGACCGGCGACGTCTTCGAGGTTCGCCTCGCCGAGATCACCACGGCGTCCCTCGCGGCGGTCGGGTACCTCATCGTCGTCGGCTCGCTCATCGGGTACACGGCCTACATCTGGCTGCTGCGCGTCGCCCCGATTTCCCTCGTCGCGACCTACGCGTACGTCAACCCGGTCGTCGCCGTCTTCCTCGGCTGGCTGATCCTGGGCGAGCCGCTGGAGCCGCGGACCATCGTCGCCGGCGCGATCATCGTCGCCGCCGTGGCGGTGATCGTCCGGGCCCGCGGCGGCGAGTCCCGCCCGGCGCCGGCCGACGAGGCAGCCCCGCCGGCCTGACCGGCCCGTCGACTCGGCGCCCCGCCAGGACCGGCCCTGCCGTGCCCCCGCGGCGTATCGTTCGGTCAGCCCCGCCGCCCCGACCGCTCGGAGGAGTCGCACCCCATGGCGCAGGAACCGCTCCACACGATGGGCCAGCAGCACGGCCGCCGCAGCTGGGCCGAGCCCTGGAAGATCAAGATGGTCGAGCCGCTGACCGTGACCACGCGCGGGCAGCGGGACGGAGGCCCTTGCCGACGCCGGCTACAACACGTTCCTGCTCCGCAGCGACGACGTCTACATCGACCTCCTGACCGACTCGGGGACGTCGGCCATGAGCGACCGTCAGTGGGCCGGGATGATGCTCGGCGACGAGGCGTACGCGGGGAGCCGCAACTACTACCACCTGGAGACCGCCGTCCGGCGCTTCTACGGGTACCGGCACCTCGTGCCGACGCACCAGGGCCGGGGCGCGGAGCACCTGATCAGCCAGGCGCTCATCAAGCCCGGCGACCACGTCCCGGGCAACATGTACTTCACGACGACGCGGCTCCACCAGGAGCTGGCCGGGGCAACCTTCCACGACGTCATCGTCGACGAGGCCCACGACCCGCAGTCGCTCGACCCCTTCAAGGGCAACGTCGACCTGGCGAAGCTCGAGCGCCTCGTCGAGCAGGTCGGGGCGGCGAAGGTCCCCTACGTCTCCCTCGCCGGCACCGTGAACATGGCCGGCGGCCAGCCGGTGAGCATGGCCAACGTCCGCGAGCTGCGGGCGTGGTGCGAGCCGCGCGGCATCAAGGTCCTGCTCGACGCCACCCGGATGGTGGAGAACTCCCTGTTCATCCAGGAGCGCGAGGAGGGCTACGCCGGGAAGTCGATCGCCGAGATCCTCCTCGAGTTCTGCTCGTACACCGACGGCGCCTGGATGAGCAGCAAGAAGGACCACCTCGTCAACATCGGCGGCTGGCTCGCCGTCAACGACTGGGACATCTTCGAGGAGCTGCGCAACCTCGTCGTCGTCTACGAGGGGCTTCACACCTACGGCGGGATGGCCGGCCGGGACATGGAGGCCCTTGCGATCGGGATCGAGGAGGCGGTCCAGGATGACCACGTCCGCAGCCGCGTCGGCCAGGTCCGCTACCTGGGCGAGCTGCTGGAGCAGTGGAGCATCCCGATCGTCCGGCCCGTCGGCGGCCACGCCATCTTTCTCGACGCGCGGGCCTTCTACTCGCACCTCCCGCAGGACCTCTTCCCGGCCCAGACGCTGGCGGCGGAGCTCTATCTCGACTCGGGGATCCGCTCGATGGAGCGGGGCATCGTGTCGGCCGGCCGGGACCCCGTCACCGGCGACCACAAGCGCCCGAAGCTCGAGCTGACGCGCCTGACGATCCCCCGGCGGGTCTACACGCAGGCCCACATGGACGTCGTCGCCGAGTCGGTGAAGGCCTGCTTCGACGCCCGCGACGCTGCGAAGGGCCTCCGAATGGTCTACGAGCCGAAGTACCTGCGCTTCTTCCAGGCCCGCTTCGAGCCGCTCGCGTAGGAGTCCCCGGCGTTCCTCCTGGTCACCGGGCGTCCGGCAGGGCGCGCCGCACGATCGAGGCTTCGATCCACAGGAGGACGCCGGTCACGCCGGCGAGGGCGAACCCGAACCCGGCAGCGTTCCAGTTGCCGTTGACGATGCCGCCGACGACGACGTGCCATAGGCCGAACAGGAACGCGCCGAGGAGGACGGCCGCGACCGCCCCGCCGAGCGCCAGTGCGATCCGCGCGACGGCTCCGCCGCGGGCCCAGGCGAGGGCGAAGCGGCGGCGCGCGTCGCGCCAGGGCGGCTCGTAATCGACCGGCGCTCCGGCCAGGCCCGGCGCCCCCTCCGCATCGCCGGTCGGCTCTGGCGCGTCCGGTGCGTCCGGCAGGCCGCGCGGAACGGCACCCGGCCCGGCCGGTTCGCCGGGTCGGTCAGTCATGGCGACCCAGCGCCGGCCAGCGCTCGAAGCCCTGGGCCGGGAGCGGCTCGCAGCGGATGGGCCGGTCTTCGCGGTAGCCGAGGGCGTAGTCGGCCTGGATGAGCGTGTGGAGCTGGCTCGTGCCCTCGTAGATGACGGCCGCCTTGCTGTTGCGCAGGTAGCGCTCGACCGGGAACTCGTTCGAGTAGCCGTTCGCGCCGTGGACCTGCACCGCGTCGAGGGCGGCCTGGACGCTGTGCTCGGTCGCGTGCCATTTCGCCAGCGACGTCTCGCGCGTCGTCCGGACGCCGTGGTTCTTCAGCCAGCCGGCTCGCCACACGAGCAGCCGCCCCATCTCCGTGCCGGCGGCCATCTTCGCGATCATCTGCTTGACCAATTGGTGGCGCCCGATCTCCTGTCCGAACGCCTGCCGCTCCCGGGCGTACCTCGCGCTCGCCTCGAGGCAGGCCTGGGCGAGCCCGACGGCCCCGGCCGCCACGGTGTAGCGCCCCTGGTCGATCGCGCTCATGGCGACGAGGAACCCCTCGCCGTCCTCGCCGATCCGATTCTCGATCGGCACCTCGACGTTGTCGAGCGTGATGAGCCCGGTGTTCCCGGCCCGGATGCCGAGCTTCCCGTGGAGCGTCCCGGTCGTCAGCCCCTTCATCCCCCGCTCGAGCATGAAGGCCGTCACACCACGGTGCTTCTTCGAGCGGTCCACCGAGGCGAAGACGAGGAAGTGATCGGCGAGGTCGGCGAGGCTGATCCAGATCTTGCTGCCGTTGAGGATGTAGGCATCGCCCTCGCGGCGGGCGGTCGACTGGAGGGCCCCGGCGTCCGTGCCCGCCCCCGGCTCGGTCAGCCCGAAGGTTGCCAGCTTCCGCCCGAGCGCCTGGGGGACGAGCCAGCGGCGCTTCTGCTCGTCGGTCGCCCATTGGAGGAGCGCCAGCGAGTTGAGGCCGACGTGGACGCTCATGACCACCCGGTAGGCCGTGTCGGCCCGCTCGAGCTCCTCGCAGAGGATCGCGTAGCTGATGTAGTCGAGGCCGGCGCCGCCCCACTCCTCCGGGATCGGCGCGCCCAGGTAGCCCAGCTCCCCCATCTTCGCGAAGACCTCGGGGTGGGCCTCGCCGCGCTCGTCCCACTCGCGGATGCCGGGAAGGATCTCCGCCTCGACGAACTCGCGGACGGATTGGCGGACGAGGCGGTTCTCCTCGGAGAGGCTGAAGTCGATCACGGGCGACGGGTCTCCTGGCGGCCGGCACCGCGGGCGCGGCAGGCGTGGCCGGATTCTAGGCGGCACCGGCCACCTATACTCGGCCGGCATCTGCGCGGCCCGGCGGCGGCCGGCCGACGCCGCCCGCCCGACGTCACACCCGGAGGGAGCCCATGGACACGAGCCCTGCGCCCGGCGCCCCCGGGATCGACCTGGCTGCCCTCGCTGCCGCCAACCTGACCCCGGTCCTCGGCCGCTACTTCGAGCGATCGTGGAGCCACGGTGAGGGCCATCGCCTCTACGACACCAACGGGAAGGCGTACCTCGACTTCGCCAACGGGATCGCCGTCAGCGTCCTCGGGCACCGCAATCCCCGGGTGACGGCGGCCGTGCACGAGCAGGTCGACCGCCTGATGGGCCCGATGGGGGCCATGGGCTACGCCGAGCCCACGGTGCGCCTCGCACGCGAGCTGGCCGCCGAGCTCCCCGATCCCATCGACTCCGTCTTCTTCCTCAACTCCGGCAGCGAGGCGATCGAGGCGGCCCTGAAGCTCGCCCGCCGGGTGACGGGCCGCCCGGGGATCGTCGCCTTCCGCGGCGGCTTCCACGGGCGCACCTTCGGGGCGGCGAGCATCACGAGCTCCAACCCGAACTACCGCCGTGGCTACGAGCCGCTCCTGCCCGGCGTCTACCTCTCGCTGTACCCATCGGTCTACCGCGAGTTCGGCGGCGACGAGGCGCGGGCGGTCGAGACGTCGTTCAGACACCTGCGCGACCTCTTCCACTCGACGATCGACCCCGACGAGGTCGCGGCGATCGTCGTCGAGCCAGTGCAGGGCGAGGGCGGCTACGTCCCGGCGCCGCCGGCCTTCCTGCAGATCCTGCGGCGCGTCTGCGACCGCCACGGGATCCTGCTCGTCGCCGACGAGATCCAGAGCGGCTACGGGCGGACCGGGCGCATGTGGGGCTTCGAGCACGCCGGGATCATCCCCGACGTCGTCTGCGTGGCGAAGGCGATCGCGAACGGGCTGCCGCTGGCGGCGATGGCCAGCTCCCGGGCGCTCCAGGAGCGCTGGGGGAAGAGCGCCCACGGCTCGACGTTCGGCGGCAATCCGGTGGCCTGCGCGGCCGGCCTCGCGGTGCTCGAGGAGATCCGCGAGCGCGGCCTTGTCGGGAACGCCGCCGTGCGGGGGGCGGAGCTGACGGCCGGGCTGCAGCAGATCGCCGCCGGCGACGCGCGAATCGGCGACGTCCGGGGGCCGGGCCTGATGATCGGCGTGGAGCTCGTGAAGGACCGCGCCACGCGCGAGCCTGACGGGGCCATCTGTGACGCGCTGGTCCGGCGCTGCGCCGACGACGGCCTGCTCCTTCTCTCCTGCGGCGTCGAGCACAACGTGATCCGCTGGATCGCGCCGCTCGACGTGACGGGCGAGGAGGTCGCCGAAGCGCTCTCGATCTTCCGGGCGGCGCTGGTGGCGACGTAGGCCGCCAGGGCGGTACGACGGTCGCGCGAGTCAGGAAGCCTGGCGGGCGTTCCTGGCGAGGAACGCCATGACATCTTCGAGGCGGAAGCGGCGGTCGCCCCGCGAGCAGACCCGGAAGAACGGCAGCTCGCCGCGGTCGCCGAGGCGCTTCACGGTATTGACGTGGAGATGGAGCATCTCGGCCACTTCGCTCGCGGTGAGCAACGGTCCAAGGTCGCTGACGGCCATGCGGGTCCTCGCCTGACTGGATCCCGGGACGCCGGGGGCGTTGGGTTGACACGGGTGCGGTTCGCGCGGTTGACGGGTGGAGGCTAGGGGTCCGAGGTAGGCCGGGCCAAGCCGTACCTTCGTGGTGGGGAGCGGGGTACCCGGAGGTCCGGTGCTCGACGGCACCGGAGCGGTCGCCGGACGGGGTACGATCGCCGTCCGAACGCGTGGGAGGTCGGCATGGCGACGACATCGAGCGGCAGGTCCATCACGGCCAGGGTCGTTCCCTCGATCGCGCTCGTCGGGGTCGCCGCCGCCTGCGCCATCTTTGCCCTGTCGGCGACGCCGGCGGAGGAAGGGGCAGCCTCTGCCGCCGCCCAGACCACGTTCCTGACGGCGCCGGCGTGGTTCACCGCCGGCTTTGCGGTCCTGGCGGCAGTGACGCTCGCCGTGTCGGCCTCGCCCGACATCATCTACCGGGCCGGCGGTCTCCTGGGGCTGATGGCCTCGATCGGGGCCGCCCTCGGCGGGCTCCTCAACTTCGTCGGCTATGCGAACAGCGACATCTGGTGGGCCGCGGATCCCGATGCGATCCGCCGCTCGGCGGCGATCCTGCTCGTCACGGCCGTCATCTCGCTCCTCGTCGTGGGCTCCGAGCAGCTCTGGCCGGGGTGGCGTCGCGCCGCCCGCTGACGACCGCGCGAGCCGCCCGCAGGGGCGATCGGGACCGGCACCCACCGGCTACCCGCGTCCGGTGCCAGCTGGGGCGGATGGTCGAGGAGTCTCGGGACTCCTACGTGGCAACCGGGCTCGGAGACAGAAGTCCGACCAGGGCGCCAACGATGGTGGTCGTGATCGCGAGGAAGATCGCGCCCGCATCCTTGTTGTTGTCCTGGTAGAAGGTGAACGCGGCCCCCCCGGCGAGGATGGCCCCCACGAACAGGCCTGTGATCAGGATGTACCACAGCCGCCCCAGCTGGGCTCCCTCGGGCGGCGGGAGGCTCGCCAGCGCCTCGCGGGCGACTCGGAGGCGCTCGGGCTCGGGTAGTCCGTCGAGGGCCGCTCGCGCATCCTCAATGGTCGACATCTGGGTACCCCCTCTCCCTGTGCGGCGAGCGCCGCGCCCGCCGGTTCCGCGCATCTTGGGGCGCGCTCGGGTGGAGCGCAATCGCCGAGCCGCGCGGGCGACATCATGCGTGCGTGAAGCGCTGGCGCCCCCGGCAGGATTCGAACCTGCGACCTCGGGATTAGAAGTCCCTCGCTCTGTCCCCTGAGCTACGGGGGCGCGGCCTGCAGGATCGCACGCCGCGCCCGGCCGTGTCGCGTCAGGGCATCAGCAGGACCGGCTCGATGCGCTCCATCGCCCAGTCGATCTCCTCCTTCGCAATGACGAGCGGCGGGGCGAAGCGGATCGTGTTGACGTGGGTCTCCTTGGCCAGGATCCCGGCGGCCCGCAGCGCCTCGCAGAAGCGCCGCGCGCCGCCGGCCTCGGGGCGGAGCTCGACGCCGATGAGCAGCCCGCGGCCGCGGATCTCCTGCACGTGCGGGCTCGCCACCTCCCGGAGACGCGCCATGAAGTCGTCGCCCATGGCGGCCGCGTTGCCGACCAGGTCCTCCTCCACGAGCACCCGGAGGGCCGCGCGGGCGACGGCACACGCCAGCGGGCTGCCGCCGAACGTGCTGCCGTGGGTGCCCGGCGTGAAGACGTCCATGACCTCGTTGCCGGCGAGGACGGCCGAGACCGGGTAGAAGCCCGCCCGAGAGCGCCTTGCCGATCGTCACGATGTCGGGGCGGACGTCCTCGTGATCGGCAGCGAACAAGCGGCCGGTGCGGCCGAGCCCGGTCTGGATCTCGTCGGCGATGAGGAGGACGTTGTTGCGCGTGCAGATCTCGCGGACCCGCCGCAGGTACCCCTCGGGAGGGACGATCACGCCGCCCTCGCCCTGGATCGGCTCGACGATGAAGGCCGCGGTGTTCGGCGTGATCGCGGCCTCGAGCGCGTCGGCGTCGCCGTACGGCACGAGCGTGAAGCCGGGGGTGAGCGGGCCGAAGCCGGCCCGGTAGAGCGGCTCGGAGCTGAAGCTGATGATCGAGATCGTGCGCCCGGCGAAGTTCCCCTCCGCAGGCGATGATCTCGGCCTGGCCGTCGGGCACGCCCTTGACGTCGCAGGCCCACTTGCGGGCGGCCTTGAGGGCGGTCTCCACGGCCTCGGCTCCCGAGTTCATCGGCAGCACCCGCTCGAAACCGGTCAGCTCGCACAGCTCGCGGTAGTAGGGGCCGAGCTGGTCGTTGCGGAAGGCCCGGCTCACGAGGGGCAGGCGACCGGCCTGCTCGACCATCGCCGCCAGGATCCGCGGGTGAGCGTGGCCCTGGTTGACGGCGCTGTACGCGCTCAGACAGTCAAGGTACCGGTTGCCCTCGACGTCCCAGACCCAGACACCCTCGCCGCGACTCAGGACGACGTCGAGGGGGTGGTAGTTGTGGGCGCCGTAGCGGTCTTCGAGGTCGACCAGCTCGCGCGACGACGAACGCTCCATGATGGTCATGAGGGAGGTCCCGTGTGCGGCGTGGCTGCTCGTTTGGTCCTCGGGAACAGCCCGTACCGAAGGCTCCTCCATGATACCGCCGGGGCCGACCCGACCGCCCGCACGGGCCGCCCATGGCGGCCCGTGCGACACCCGCGGCTCGATCGGCCGGTGCTATGCTCCGCGCCCGCGCGCTCCGGCAGCCGCGCGCCGAGGGATGGAGGCAGGCCCCGTGGCCGATCGGGCCCGAACGCTCGCGCGCGACGACGCGCCACCGGAGGGTGCGCCGCCCGCGGCCGACGGGGCCACTCGGCCGACCGACGCGCGGGTCGCCGTCGCCCTGCCGGTTCCCCACCCGGGCGCTGCCGCCGGCCCCCGTTCGCGCGTCCTCGGGGTCCCCGGTCACCGGCCTGCTGCGGCGCCCCGCTCGCGCCGCGCCCTGCCCAACCCGGGCCAGCTGCCGCTGCCCTTCGCCGCTCCCCTCCCCACCCTGCTGCTCACGCCGGACTGGCGCAACCGGCCACGGCTATGGGGCCACGCGTACCACCCGATGTGCTCGTATCTCGCAAGCTTCCCGGCGGCGCTCGCCCACGCCTTCATCGCCCGCTACACGCGGCCCGGCGACGTCGTCGTCGACCCGTTCGCCGGGCGGGGCACCGTGCCCCTCCAGGCCTGCGCGGAAGGTCGGATCGGCGTCGGGAATGACCTGAACCCGCTCGCCCACGTCCTCACCGCCGCCAAGGTGAACCCGCCGACCGATCGGGAGCTGGACGCTCGGCTCGCCGCCCTCCGGCTCGACTGGTCGGTCGAGGCCGCGGGCTGGATCGAGCTCGCCCACCGCGTCGTCGCGGGCGCTCCGGTCCAGGTCCCCGCCACCGGGTCGGGGACCGCCGCGCACGGCGGCAGCGAGCCTGTGCCGCCCGAGGTCGCCATCGCCTTTCATCCCCGGACGCTGGGCCAGCTCCTGTTCGTCCGGTCGCGGCTCGACCTCGCCGACCGCGCCGACCGGTTCATCGCGGCGGCGCTCGCGGGGATCCTTCACGGCAAGCGACCCGGCTACCTCTCCGAGCTCATGCCGAACACGTTCAGCATGGCGCCGCGCTACACCCGGGACTTCGCAGCGCGGACCGGTTTCGCCCCCCAGGAGCGCGACCTGTTCCTGCTCCTCGGCGCCAAGCTCCGGCGACTTGCCCGGGACGGCCGGCCCGCCGCGCGCGGCATTGCTCTTCTCGGGGACGCGCGCGACGCGGGCGCGCGGGCGAACGCGGCCCTCGGCCAGCGGGCCCTCCCCGCCCGGGCGCGGCTCGTCCTCTCCTCGCCGCCGTACCTGCGCGTCCTCAAGTACGGCTACTACAACTGGCTGCGGACGTGGTTCCTCGGCTTCTCGGCGGCGGCGATCGACGCGACCCTCGACGACGGTCACCGCCGCGAGTCCTACTCGCTCTTCCTGCGCGAGGTCCTCGCCGGGCTCCGGCCGGCGCTCGCCGACGACGCCGTGGTGGCCCTCGTCCTCGGTGACATCGAGGCCGAACGTGGCCGGGCCGCGCCCGACGGGCTCCCGGTCGGCCTCGCGGACGAGGCATGGGAGAGCGCGGCCCGACCGGAGGGCTACCTGCTGGCCGGCATCGCCCGTGACGAGATCTCGGCGCCGCGCAAGATGACGAAGCTGTGGGGAGCAGAGGCCGGTCGTGCCAGCACGGTCGACCGGATCCTCGTGCTGGCCACCTCCGAAGCGGGCCGGCGGCGGGCGGCGGCAGGGGCGGCGTTCCCTATCGACTGGAGCTGGCCCCCCCGCCGCTGAGTCGACGTCTCGGCCGACCCGGAAGTCCGGACGCGGGGACCGAAGTCAGCGGATCACCTCGAAGGCGTCGAGCTCCACGCGCTCACGGCCGGCCGTCCCCAGCACGAGGATCCGGACCACGTGTGAGCCGGACGATCCCCAGTTGCGGCGCCACACGGGACGCGAAGGCTGGGTCGTCGACGCACCGAGGCTCACGGTGGACGCCAGGACGCCGTCAACCCACACCTGTGCGAACCCCTGCGCGGGCGCCCGTCGGGCGAACCATGCGACGGCGCGCCCGGTGAACCGGAACACCGTCACCGACCCGCCGGCACCCGTAGCCCGCACCGCGCCACCCGATGCGCCGGGGGCCGCTTCCCTGATCCACCCCGGCGACCACGTGATGGAGCGCGAGGTCTCCTGGTGAAGGCTGGCCCGCACGGTTGGCCCGTACACCCAGCCGCTCCAGTTGCCGGCCCGGTCACGGGCACGCACCCGGAATTGATACGTCGAACCCGCGCGGAACCGCCGGTCGATCGCGGTCGCCTTGTTGCTCGGCAGCGCGACGGACACGTAGCGCCGCCCATCGCGGCTCACCTGCAGCTGGTAGCGGGCGATCCCGGTTCCTTTGTCGCTCCCGGTCCAGGCGACCTGGACCGGCCGGACGTCCGCGGTCGGCGTGAGCGCGGAGCCGACTCGCGCGATCGGCGCCGTGACCGTCGGCTTCCGACGATCGCTCAGGGGGTCGTACTGCGAGCGCCAGCGCTTCAGGCCCCGCTCGCGAACCCACCCCGCCACCCATGGCCCACTGGTCACCGGACGGCACGTGAACGACGTCCCCCCGGTCTTGTGCTGATCCTTGTACCCGGGCGGAGGACCGTCCACGAACCCGCCGCTCGGATCGCACCAGAACTGACCGTCCTGGGGCGGCGAACCACCCCCCGAGGCAAACAAGCGGTACGTCACGGCTTCGCCCACGGCGGCCATGGTGTCCGACGGCAGCAGGTAGTAGACGGGGATGTTCGACTCTCGGACGTGCCGATCGGTCGACCCCAGCGCCGCGGTGAAGGAAGTCGCCTCCGAGAGGAACGTCCCCGGGGTGCAGTCGCTCGCCGAGTCGACGGCGATGCACAGGCTCCACGTGTACCCTCGCGGCGACGTCCACGGGAGGGTGAATGTCCATTCGGTGCAGACGCCGTCCACCGGTGAGCGCGTGGTCTTGATCTCCGCGTAGTGCTCGTTGTGGTTCGCGTCGAGCCGCGTCTCGTCGCCCCGGACGAGGGTCCAGTGGCAGAACGCGCCGCTGGGAGCCCGGTACCCGCCCTGGTAGACGGCCGGATCGTGAAGAGCTCCCCGGTCACGGCCGGCCGTGGGAACTCGAAGAGGGCCGGGATCTCGCCCTCTTCCCACCTCGGCGTCACCGTGATCTCGGTCGAAGCAACGGCGGAGAAGTTTCCCGCGCGATCGGAGAACCTGACGTGCAACGTGCGCTGGCCCGTACGCCAGCTGCCACCGGCATCGAGGAGGCGCGCGTCGACGTCCGCGCCGGCGGGGTCCACGTCCAGCCAGCGGCTGCCGTCGAAGCTGTACTCGGCATGGTTGATCCCGCTGCCCGTGTCGACGGCGTCGGCGAGGGCCCAGACCTTCCAGCCGAGCGCGCCGGCCCGGTAGATCGTCGGAACCGACGGCGGCGCGCGGTCGAGGAGGATCGATGCCATGCCCACGTCCGCCAGGGCCCCATCGCGTCGCCAGCCTCGACAAGGACGACCTTCTCGCCGTCCTCGTCGATGCCGCCGGCTCGGGCGTCGGTGAGGACCAGCGGGAACGTCGTCGCGTACGGGACCTCCAACCATGTCGCGCCGCCGTCCAGGGTCAGCCGGCGATGGACTCGGACCCCACCGGCGGGGGCACGGCGACCGCGACGGTGGCAACGCGAGTGACGGAAGCGTCGCCGTCGAGGTGAACGGTTCCGGCAGCGGCCGCACCGAGGGAGGCGACATCCGCCGGATCGAGTGCGGCAGGTGTCGCCGCAGCAGTCGCGCTCGGCGCAGAGAGGATCAGCACGGCGATGATGGCGACCGCAGAGCGGACTCGCATCGGCCTGCCCTCCGTTGCGACCGGCCCGCGAGCAATCACGCCGCCGGACTGGTGGATCGTGGTCGCCCGCAGCGGACTGCAGCACGGGCCGTTCGTCACCTCCCGGCACGAAGACGGCACGCACCTCGCGCGCGGATGGTGCCGGGGCGCACCCGCGGGCACGCTCCGCGCTCCGCTACACTCGCGTCATGAAGGCGATGTACCACGCGGACGACCTCGCGGCGATGGATCCGCTGGTCCTGATGAAGAACCTGTACGACGTCCGGATGACGAGCCGCCGGCTCAGCTACATCCTCCAGCAGCAGGTCCACCTGTACACGCCGCAGGCGAACGAGCTGCGCGAGCAGATCGACACGTACGTCGAGGCCGAGCGCCAGATCGAAGGCGAGATGGCCCGCCGCCAGATCCGCGCGTAGTCAGGCGACCGCGGCGACCGACCGGCTCCTGGCACGGCGGTCCGCGTCCACCGCCGCCCGCTGTCCTCGATGACCGCCGCGGCCAGCGACGCCAGCGCCCGCGTGCCGTAGAGGCTGAACCCGATCCCCCGCTCCTCGAGGTCCGCGAAGTCGTAGCCGCGGAATAGGCCGCGGTGGCGACCGCCCACATTGTCGTAGAGCTCGGGCCACCCGACCCGGCGGCGAGTCCGGCAGAACCTGACGAACTCGACTGCGTCAGGGTCCGCTCCGTCGAGCGCACGGGCACACGTATTCATTGATGACCTCTCCTCCCGCGCACGGCGCGGCTCGCCCGCGACGCGTGCGGGCTCGTGGACGATCTGGGGCCCTGCGACCACCGCGGGTTCGGGTGGTCCGATCGCAGCGCCGGGGCTCGTCGCGGATCCCCGGCCTGCCGCCGCTCGCTCTCCCTGGCGTCCGGCGACTCCCCAATGCTAGCCTCCCGGGGACCCAAGGCGAAGGCCGTTGTCCACCAACCCACCCACCGACTTTTCCACAGGAACAGGCGTTCGGTGGACCGGCCGGGGGTAACCCGGGAGTCCGTGGACAGGATCAGGCGCACGGCCCTTGACAGCTCCTGCCGCCGCTCGAGCCGCGGCCCCGCCGGTCGTCTCCATCCGCCGTCCCGGGCCGCGTCGGGCCCGTCCGGCGCCGGTCAGGCCCGGCCCGCCACCCCGAGGCCCGGCGCATCCGTCAACACCCAGCGGCAGTCCGCTCCCAGCTCGAGTCCGACGAACGGGTCGTCGGCCAGGAGCAGGCAACCGTCGAGATCGACCCACTCGGCGAGCGAGGCGACGGCCGCCGACGCTGCGATGCCGACGCTTGTCTCCTCCATGCAGCCGAGGAACGTGCGGAAGCCAAGCTGGCGGGCCCGCGTCAGCATGCGAGCCGCCGCCCCGACCCCGCCGCACTTGGCGAGCTTCACGTTCACGCCTTCGACGATCCCGACGAGGGCGTCGAGATCCTCGATCGACACGGCGCTCTCGTCGGCGACGATCGGCAAAGGGGAAGCCGCCGGAGGTCGAGGAGCCAGTCGTAGCGACGAGCCGGGAACGGCTGCTCGATAAGCTCGACGCCGAGCTCGCACGAGGCGCGGCAGGAGCGCGGCGGCCGTCTCCGGGTCCAGCCGGTGTTCGCGTCGACCCGCAGCGGACCCCCGTAGACGGCCCGAACGGCCTCGAGCGTCGCGAGGTCGGCCGGTCCGCCCACCTTGATCTTGAGAGCCGGAAAGCGCGCGGCGCGGCGGGCCCGCTCGGCCACGACCCCCGGCTCATCGAGGCCGAGCGTGAAGTCGGTCGGCGGGATCTCGGGCGACAGTCCGAGGAGGCGGTGGACCGGCGTCCCGGTCGCCTTCCCGGCGAGGTCGTGGAGGGCGATGTCGATGGCGCATTTCGCCGCCCCGTGGCCGCGGATCGCGACGTCGAAGGCCGAACCGATGGCTGCCAGCGAGACGGCCGCGGCGTCGGGCGACGACGTGTCCAGGTCGGCCGGGCCGACCGCGTCGAGCAGATGGTCCATGACGACGGGCAGTGTCGCGAGCGTCTCGCCGTAGTACGCGTCCGGGTAGGCCTCGCCGAGGCCGACGAGCCCGGGAGGCGCTCCGACCGCAGCTCGACGACGAGCGTCGACATCGCACCACCGGCGCCATGGAAGTCGCGGGCGATCCGGAAGGATCGCGGTACGGGATGCGGAGGACGCGGCCGCGAAGGTCCCAGCCGGGCCTCATCGGACTGCTCCCGGCACGCCGGCAGCCCCGACCCAGGGCAAGGCCTCCACCCCCCGTCTCGTCGCCGCCCACAGGCCCGCACCGCCGAAGCGGACCGGGTCGTCGGCCGGCAGTCCCGTCTCCGTCGCGACCGCGTCGATCGCCCGCCGCGCGTCGGCGTCGTCCGCGTGAAGCGAGGTGTTGACGGCGATCGCGACGACCTTCGAGGGTGCCACCGACGCCGCGACATGCTCGTGGAGCTCGACGAACCCGGGCAGGTCGGCAACCGGGAACGAGCGTTCCGGGACGTGGTCGAACTCCTTGTCGCGCTGCCCGGCCCGATGAACGAGGACCATCGCGTGGGGCGTCGCGCCATGGATGAGCCCCAGGGTGACCGGCGCTGTAGGCCGGGTGGTCGAGCGAGCCCTGGCCCTCGACGATGACCCAGTCGCCCAGGCGCTCGCCTTCTTCGACGAGCCATTCCACCGTGCCGTTGAGGAAGTCGCTGATGACGCGGTCCACCGCCACTCCCCAACCGTCGATCATCATCCCGGTCTGGCCCGTCGGGACGAACGAGACCCGGTCGCCACCGGCCAGCGCAGCGTTTCGCAGCTCCAGCGCAACCGACATCTTGCCGATCGCGCAGTCGGTTCCGACCGTCAGGAGCACCCGCGACCCGGGTCGATGCAGGCGCCCGACGGCGGACTCGAATTGCTCGGCGGCCGTCGGTAGTCGACGATCCGGACGCCGGCGATCGCGGCCGCCGCCGACGAGGCTCGGGGTCGTCGCCGAGGAACGGGCGGAGCCCCGAGTGGAGCTCGAGGCCGGCGTCGATCGCGGCGTGGAGGACGACGTGCCAGCTGTCCGGGGAGGCGGCCGCCCGTCGGCGCGATGCCGATGAGCAGCGTGTCCGGCCGCGGCCTGGCCGGCAGGTCCAGCGCCTCCCCCAGCGAGGCGACGATCGGGATGTCGTGGCCGGGGAGCCAGTCCGCCACGTTGCGCCCGGCCAGCGTGGAGTCGAGGACCGCCACGACCTCGTCCCGCCCGTAGCGGATCACGCCGAACGCCGTCTTGCCGGAGTGCGGGGCGAACTGGCCCTCGGTCAGGATCACGAGCCGCCGCGGTGCCTGGGGTCGCATCTCGCCTCCGTTCGGGGACGCAGGGTTCGCGTCGGCAGCGGCGCAGCCGCACCGTCGTCCGCGGAAAGGGTAACGCCCCCGGGGCGCGGACCGGGGCGTCGGAGTGTGCGGTGGTACCGCATACCGGATTCGAACCGGTGATCTCCGCCTTGAGAGGGCGGCGTCCTAGGCCTCTAGACGAATGCGGCATGGTCCACGGGAGAGCCCGCGACCGGCGACGAGGATACCAGAGGCCTCGCCGGCCGGAGAGCGGCGCCCCGGGGCCAGTCGCTACAGGCGATGGGCCTCCAGGAAGGACCGCACCCGCTCGGCGACCTGGCGATGTCCCTCCTCGGCGAGGACGAGCCCGTAGTGCGAGGCCGCGCCGAACTGCTCGTGCTCCGCCCCGAGCCAGTCCGCGAGCCGCTCGGCCGCGAGGGCGGCGGCGGCGCCGTCCACCCCCGAGCCGATGACGAGCGTCGGGACGCCCTCGAGGAGCTCCGCCGAATGGGCACGCCCCCAGTATCGCAGCCCGGGCTCGGCCGGCCTCGTGCGGCTTCTGGCCGAGGAGGTGCTGGATCCGGAGGACGTCGTCGAGCGTCAGGTCCCGGTTCTCGCGCTGGAGCTTCTCCGGCAGCCGATCCCAGCCGATCACGGAACGACCGTAGGCGACCCGGCACGTCGCGGATCTCATGGGGCCGTGCCGGAGGCCGGAGACCTGCCGGCGTCTCGGCGTCGAGGAGGACGAGCCCGGCCACGCGGGAGCGCTGGCGGCCGCCTTCAGGACGAGGAGGCCTCCCATGCCGTGGCCGATCGCCACGGCGCCGGGCCCGACCCGCTCGAGGCCTGCGACGACGTCCTCCAGGTAGGTCTCGAACGACAGCGTCTGGGGGTTGACCATCCGGCTCCAGTAGTGGCTCTGGAGGTTGAGGGCATGGCCTTCCCAGCCCCGCGCCGCGAAGTAGCGCAGCCAGCGCTCCCAGAGCCACGAGCCGGCCAGCTCGCCGTGGACGTAGAAGAGCGGCCGGCGCCGCGAGCGCCGCCTCGGGAGCCAGCTCTCGATGTAGAGCCCGCGCTCGTCGAGCTCCATCTCGTCCTTGCGGACGGGACGGCCGCCCGATGTCGCCGCCGGGTGCGGGGCCGGCGGGCGCGGCCAGTCGCGGTCAAGCGGATCGTCGTTCATCTCACCACTCGAGCGGGTTGAGGACAAGGCCGCTGAGCGGCTTCGGGTAGAAGTAGGTGCTCTTCTGGGGCATCACGTCGCCCTCGCGAGCCACGGCCTCGATGTCGGCGACCGGCGTGCCCTCGAGGAGGAATGCTGCGTCGGCGCCGTCGACCCGGCCGTCGACCCAGGCGATCGCCTCCGCGGCGTCCTTCGTGTAGGCGACGCGACCTCCGCTCGTGGTCGCCCCGCGGTCGATGCCGCAGAGCCGCTCGAGCGCGGCGGCAAGGAGGCTCACGTCGAGCCGGCGCAGCGCCTCTCCGCCGGGCGGCAGGAGATCGGCAAACGCCTCGCGCCGGGCGAACATCACGGCCCCGCCGGCCCGCGTCCACAGCCCGATCCGGCCCGCCCCGCCGGCCCCGCCGCTTCCGGACAGATAAGTGTATGGGG
>CAVSZB010000003.1:0-497320 GCA_963732385.1 uncultured bacterium
TTGGTTTAACCTGCAAAGGCGATTGGCGCGGGCCTGGCGCAAGCCAGGCGCGTGACAAGCGACTTTGTCAGGTTCAAACTCTTGTTATGCTCCGAGCAAAGTGCCTAGCCGCTTCTACACCAACCACGGCAGCCATAATCATCTAAACACAATGCGCGCCAGCCCAATCCCTCGCTCCCAGAGGTCAATTTCGAGATTGCACCCGTCAGTTCTCTTTGTAGGGACCATCTTGTCTTATAGCCAAAATATCGCCCGACTTCTTCTCGCGTAGCACGGTTGCTCGCAAGTTTCCAGCACGCAATATCACAAAACCCTCCTTTGTCGCCCTATAGAGCCCGAACTTAATGATTTCTTTGCTATTCAGGATTCTAAGTTCTTCCCCATTTATCCCAATCCACAAACCACTGCTCTCGAGCATCGAATTTTCACTCGAATCTGAGTCGCGCATAAACTCTTCACCTTCATCCGCGAGTACGCTAGCAGAGCCACCCAGAATGGAATAAGCTAACTTCATAACTAGTACCCCCTGATCCACAGTAATGTGGGGGGAGTTTGGATACTCCGCATAGTAATCGAGATATTTTTCCGGTTCGTTTGCCTTTTGCGCTTCTCCCCAAGCCTTTTCTCTTAGCTTCTCTTCGGCATACGCGACAAACTGACCGCTTTCACTATATCTCAAATACGTACGATAGCCATCCGCTGAATCTCGAGCTAAGGCCTGCTTCCATGCCTTACTGTCTTTCGCGATAAATGCTTGTTCAGCGTTCGGATGCTTTGATAGAAATACGTCGTATGATTGTATCGTGTCTTCTTTTTGAGCGATCTCCCAATCGCGCGCAGTCTGATCACACCCCGCTGCACTCAATAAAGCGCAAACAGACAACATCAAGACAGGAAGATTCCTGCAACACGTACAAAATGGGCTTTTCCGACTCTTCACGACCTCACCTCCTGAAAGCACTGGTAATATTGATGCCACACACATCCGACCTCTCTAGGGGAGTACTGAGTATAACGCTCTGGCTTCAGCAGTGGGCGCGGTTGGCGCGGGCCGTGCCCTGCACGGGCCGTGACGACCGCGACCATCTGCTGCAAGCCGTGGTTAGACACGCCTGACCGCCTTGCCGCATTCTGCTTCTCCGCGACCTTTTTGGCCCGACCGACCGTAGTGCTCGCGGTCCTGCGTCTTCGACCGCAGCAAACCCCACTGGCTATGCCTTCACCAGCCGGTGGCGCTCGCGAACACGGATCAACAAGCCAACGCATCCACCGAGGCAGAAGGCAATAATCGCCAAATTGAGTGGCCCGCCGTACTGGTCCACGCCAACGAGCCAAATGCCGCCTTCGATGAAGCTGGCCGCAATCGCGGCGATGACCAACAGAATCGAGAGAACGACCAGGACCTGCGCGCCCAATGATCGTGAAAGCAGGCGTGCGACCACCCAGCCGAACAGGCCGAAGACGACTGCGGTGATCAGTAAACCGATCGTGCCAGGATTCATCGCCTCTCTCCCCCTTCGCTATTCCTATCCCTTGCTTGTCTAACGCTTTGGCTTCAGCAGTGGGCGCGGTTGGCGCGGGACGTGCCTTGCACGGCCCGTGACGACCGTGACCATCTGCTGCAAGCGACTGTTATACTGCCGGCCTCAACCAGCTGGCCCACGGGTCCGGAAACCCCCGGCTCCCGGGACTCGCCGCAACGACCACATTCGAGTGCGCCAGCGCTCACGCTACCCTCGCAATGCCCGCACTCTGCGCGCTGACAACGCTCACCTCGCCATTGAAGACGGCGCGAGCTTCCCATCGTCTCAGCATCGGCACAGCCGCGCGTACACCAGGTTGCCCAACATGCCCGTTCGAGCCGCTGAACTCGGTCATGTGGTCGCCGCGCACTCCCTCCGGCGGCGCGAAGGGGATCTCGATCAAAGCCGCAGACGCGACGATCCCAGCTTGCCGCCAGTGCGCGCTCCACCAGGGCGCCCTCACCATCATGAATCGCCGAACAACCAGCCACAAACCGCCACACCTGCTGTCTGTATAACGCGGCGCTCAGCGGCAGGCACGCGGAGCGACGCTTGCCCTGCAAGCGGAGTGACGCGTGCATGTCCGCTGCAGCTGCCTGTTACGAGGCCAACCTCCGCGCCTCTGACTCGGCCAACAAGGCCTGCCGGGCGTCCGCCTAGCGCGTGAGCGATAGGCGGCTTGTCACCGTGTCGCGAACCGCCGAATCACCTCGCCCTGGACAACAAATCCAAACCAAATCAAGGTCAAAACTATTTTCGAACTGCCTGACCACCGCCGCGGGCCTTGTAACGCGGCGCTCAGCGGCAGGCACGCGGAGCGACGCTTGCCCTGCAAGCGGAGTGACGCGGGCATGTCCGCTGCAGCAGCCTGTTACGAGGCCAACTTCCGCGCCTCTGACACGGCCAACAAGGCCTGCCGGGCGTCCGCCTAGCGCGTGAGCGATAGGCGGCTTGTCACCGTGTCGCGAGCCGCCGAATCACCTCGCCCTGAACAACAAATCCAAACCAAAACAGGGTCAAAGATCTTTCGAACTGCCTGACCACCGCCGCGGCCCTTGTAACGCTCTGGCTTCAGCAGTGGGCGCGGTTGGCGCGGGCCGTGCCCTGCACGGCCCGTGACGACCGCGACCATCTGCTGCAAGCTGATGTTAGGCTACTGTAAGGCCCAGCTTGCATTGCTTTTCACCAAACCACGAAACTCTTGAACCCAATCCCGAAGCGCCTGCGGAGCACCGTAGGCGGGGTAACGCAATTTCACCCGATGATGGTGCGGCCCCAAATGAAGTTCCACCTCGGCAGAGCCGCCATCAACTGTTTCTTCCTTCGTGACATCTATCAAGTCAGGCCCACAGGGCTCTGCGTGGAAGCGTCTCGTTTCGTAAACCTCAGGCTGCCCATAGAAGTCCAACGCCAAGAGCTTATCGATAATGGCCACCGCCGAATCTGGGATCACCGAGGCCAATATGCTCGTCGTGTCTGAGTACGCGCCTACTATTCTCAGCTTCCCGCGACAATCGAGCGCGCCAAGTACCGGTCGAGTCCAACCATCAAAGAACTTCACCGTTACCACCACATCCGATCGGCTGCATCCACCCGGACAATTCTCGCCACCCGCACACACTCTCGCGCCAGTTGCCCCCATTAATGCCAGAGCCAAGAGGGCTGCACTCGCAATACTGCGGACGCGCGACATGCTCATTCCTTCCTTGCTTTGCCTAACGTTGGTTTAACCTGCAAAGGCGATTGGCGCGGACCTGGCGCAAGCCAGGTGCGTGACAAGCGACTTTGTCAGGTTCAAACTCTTGTTAGGCTTTTGTTCCAACCACAGATCGCGTTTCACTCAACGACTACAGATGATAGTGGTCCGTTGGCGGTTCGAAATCGTGGTCGCCGAATATATCTACACCCGACAAGAGCAGAACCTCTCGAACGCCCCAATTATCGTCGAATGTATTCCTTCTAAGTCAGCTAGCATTTCCGCACAACCCGCAGCCGAATTGCGTCGATTGTTGTGTTGCCTAAAGAAGTGATGGGCCAGTCGATTTCGTTCGCCAAGTGCCTTTTCGAGAATGCCCGACAATTCGTCGACTGGTTTCGAATAGTCCCTCGCACCCGTAATGAGTCGACCTAGCGTAGACCGATTAATGCGGTTGACCTCGATCGTCGCTTCTTCCGGTGACACGGTGGCTTCGCCGCCGTCAATGCACTTGGCCTCGATTAGCAGGTTCCCTAACTCGTTCTCCAGCAACTGGGCTGCCTCAGAGGCTTCCCCATACTTCCGGTAGACTTCGTTGAGATCCGCCACTTCTTCTCCAATAAGCCTAACGTTTGTTTCACCTGCAAGGGCGGCTTGGCGCGCGGCGTGCGCAAGCAGGCCGCGTGACAAACGACCTTGTCAGGTGCAAACTCTTGTTAGCCATCTGACGATGTCTCCCCGAACAGTCTCTCCTTGTTTTTTGATATCGCGTCGCCGAGTTTTTCTCGTAACTCCGCGTGGTTTGTAAAGAACTGTACGTTCATGTGAATGTCGAAATGGATTTTAGTCGAAGTCCCAGGCTTCAACACGCTCTGCTTGCTGGCCACATAGACAACCGGCCGTCGTAGTGCCTCAGCATATCCCGCCTCAAAATAGCAGGAGGGTCGTTCGTCTGTCAGATCTGCCACGATGAACGCTGCGTCGTGAATTTCCTTCTTTATACGGCCGACGAGATCTTCTAGAGGATGCTCTTTGTCTATTCGAATCGCCACGCCGCCGAAATCGCCAATTACTTTCTCAACTGCCACAAATCGCTCATCGTACTCCCGAAATACTCTCGCCGAGTCTGTTCTAACAGTTTCTGCGTTTCAGCAACCGTGGGTCTGGTCGGTCTGGCGCGGACCAGGGCGCCAGCACGGTGCGTGACGACCGTGTCAGGGTGCCGCAAGCGACTCTTGTATGTAGACTTGCGCTCGACCGAAATTCAACGCCGGCACTTCAGAATTTGGGCGACGCAGACGCGGCGTGTAGTTTGCGCCGCCGACGGTGATATACCAGGCGCGATTCCCGCCCAGGCGACACCACAAGGCCGACAACTTAGTTTACGGCCAGGCGCAATCTCGACGCGCAGCGCAGCTCGATTCGCCGGAGAGTGTACAAGGTCGATTCCGAGGCAGGCTTGGCGGCGTAACCTCAGAAACGATTACCTTTTAGACGACCACCGACCGTCGACAGATAAACGCCGGTGCGTTGCCAGCCGGCAACTTCGCCGGATGAATCACTTGCGGGACAGCGCACGGCCCATGCCCTGCATGGGGCGTGACAAGCGGCTTGTCTGCTGCAAGTTCGTTGTTAGACCCGCTGCCCCTCCCCGGCCAATAACAATTTCTCCAAGAACGCCTTGGTCTTTGATGCGATTTATTGCTCATTTTTTGATTTCACAAGCAGTTCTCCACAATAACCTTATTAACGGCTTCTTTTCGACTCTTCAAGTATGCTGTGCGCTTGCTATGTCGTTTATGGCTTCTTCCGACTGTTCCCTCGAGTTTTTCGTAGGCTGCTAATCTCATGGAAAAACAATCACTTTCTGAAATCATACTTCGTATCTCTGGTCCTCGACCCTGGCAATTGCCGATACACACACATACACATCAAAAAATGCTTGATTGTATTCGACCCAAGGCGAGTAACCGGGAATAATCACTCGGCCCCAAAAGGACAACCCTTTTCAGAATGGACTGGTCATCAATTCCCCCAACCGCAACCTTAATAACAGAAGACTCCTTTTCATTCTGTACGATGGCTAGCAACACTCCTTGGTCAACTATCTTCGCCGTAGCCTCTTCCCTGATTGCTGATGAGGCCGCCTTCTGCGCCACTTTCTCTATATGCTTTTGGCTGTTGATTTTCCGAAATGCCTTTCTTGCGATATAGCCGTGACCTGAATTGATTGCCACTTCTACCAGTAGTGCCTCGCTTGTTATCTCATTGAGCGCGGCTTTTCTCATTGCTCCGCTTCCGCCATCAATTGCTTCCCATGCGTGTCTCTTTTGTCCTATTCGTTCATACAGGCACTTGATAAAGTTCACTTCTTTTGGCCTCCTGGGTCTAACGCTGGTTTAACCTGCAAAGCTGTTTGGCGCGGGCCGTGCGCAAGCACGGCGCGTGACGAACGGCTTTGTCAGGTTCAAACTCTAGTTGGGCGGCATTTGCCTGCTCGCACTTACCGTTGGGCGGCAACCGTTGCAATATCGTACCTGTTCCTACGTTTCTCGTGCTCAACGAACAAAATCACGGGTGTATTCGCTGTCAAAAAAGACGAAAGCAGAGCCTGCCGCAGCTTCCCTCGGCACCTCAAAACAAACTAGATATTGTCGAGGCCCCTGTCCCGATCGACACTGCCATGTCTGCACACCCCCGTCTGTCCAGCCGACCTCACCCTCTCCCTTTTCTCCATCCTTCTTGGGGACCACGACCATGGCAAAGGACCGATAGACTATCCCATCTTTTCCCCTGAGACCAACGTCGGAGGACATATCGCACTCGAAATTGGTCCGCGCTTCCACCTTGAAGTGCCCAATCATGAAGACGTTCCCCGAAGCCGGTGATTTCTCCTCGACAACCTGTTCCCAGGAAGAGACTAGGCGCCCGCCGTTGACTCCCATCACGACGGACCTGCTTTTTTCCCAATTGATGGGCTTAGAGGACGTTTTCAGTGATACCACGCTGAGACTTTCGCGTATGGCCTGCTCTTGCTCAATGGTCTCTACTAGTTCAGCGGCCCTCTCCGAATACCGGTTTTCCCCATGGGTACGGACAAAACCTTGAAGGGCTTCCAATTCTGGATTGCGTTCCAATTGTCGCCAATCACGTTCGACGTCCAACCAGCGCTGAGCCTCTGCCGCATGACTGCCCTGGGGATACTGCTCGATAAAGGCCTCAATTGCCTTCTGGGAGTTCTCCCCCTTGGCACTTATCCAATGAAACTCTTCTATCTTCCGATCAACTGGATACTCTGTGGCCGGGTAGCTGCGCTTGAATCGTTCGTAGCCTGCAACAGTCTCGGTTTTTAGAGCCTCTCCCCAGGCGATCTTCTCGATGTTCATTCTGGCGCTGGCTGCGAGCGGAGATTCCGGATGCTCGGATATGAACTGCTGATACGCATCCACCGTCCCCGTCTTGGCCGCTTCATTGTACTTGGACTGTGTACTAGCACATCCTAGACAGCCAACTAGGACCAAGCACGTGACCAGAACGAACATGGTGTTTCGTGCTGACGCAGGACCCCAGAGATGGCTACGACTTGAGAGGATGTTCATTTTCCCTCCATTTATAATTGGCCTGTTCGTGTGATCCCGCCCAACGCTCAGTTGATTGACCAGCGTAGTACCGATGGCGCTGGTCTCTGAGAAATTCTTCTTGCTGACCTCGGTATTGCGGTTGCTTGGTCTTCGTATCTGGATGCGTTTGGGCCTTCCCTTGTGATCTTCCTGCTTCCCGCTCGCTGTCGGCGACACGGCGCGGCCGCGCACGCTCCTGCCGTTGCCGCGCGGGGCGGAGCGGGGCGCTGGAGCGAAGGCGGTCTTTGGGCGAAACCTCACGCCGCTTGGGCGAAGGGCGGGGCGGGCGGCGCCTTGGTTGCACCGTGGTCCCGGGGGCAGCGGGTGGCGGGGCACTCGTTACCCTTTGGGACGCTTCATTTTTGCATACTGGTCGGCTGGTTTCAAGATTTCTCGTCGAGGGGGCTTTTGACGGCGCGGGGGCCGCGGTTGAGGACGTGGGTGTAGATCATCGTGGTCGAGACGTCGGCGTGGCCGAGCAGTTCCTGGATGGTGCGGATGTCGTAACCGGACTCCAGCAGGTGGGTTGCGAAGCTGTGGCGGAGGGTGTGGCAGGTGGCGGGTTTGGTCAGGCGGGCGCGGCGGGCGGCCTCCCTGACGGCGCGCTGGATCACCGATTCGTGCAGGTGGTGGCGGCGGAGCTGGCCGGTTTCGGGGTCGCGGTAGTGGCTGGTGGCAGGGAACACCCATTGCCAGGCCCACTCGGCGGCGGCGGTGGGGTACTTGGTGGCCAGGGCGTCGGGCAGGGCCACGGTGCCGCGGCCGCGCGCGGCGTCGCGGGCGTGCTGGCGGCGCACTTGGTCGAGGTGGCGGCGCAGCGGTTCGCGGGCGGCGGCGGGCAGGAGCGCGATCCGGTCCTTGCTCCCCTTGCCGTCGCGGACGGTGATCTCGTTGCGTTCGAAATCGATGTCCTTCACCCGCAGGCGCATCGCTTCGAGCAGGCGCAGGCCGGCCCCGTAGAGCAGGCTCGCCACCAGCCGGACGGTGCCGTCCAGCTCGGACAGCAGGGCGCCGACCTCGCCGCGGCTCAGCACCGTCGGCACGCGCACGGGCCGTTTGGCGCGGACGAGATCGTCCAGCCACGCCAGTTCGCGGCGCAGGATGACCCGGTACAGGAACAGCAGGGCGCTCAGGGCCTGGTTCTGGGTGGAGGCGCTGACCTGGCGGTGGGTGGCCAGGTGCGACAGGAACGCTGTCACCTCCGGTTCACCCATCTCCTCCGGGTGGCGCTTGCCGTGATACAGCACGAAGCGGCGGATCCAGCCGGCGTAGGCCCGGCCGGTGCGGCGGCTGTAGTGGCGCGCGCTGATGGCGTCGTGGACCTGGTCGAGCAGGCGGCGGGGCGGGTCGGTGGGCGGTGATGGAGCCATGGGCGGGGCGGATGCAACTGCGGAGCCAGCCCTTCCGCCGACCGTCGTCCCGCCGGCTGTACATCGGGCCGGATCATTGCTATTCTCTGGTTGGGCCTGGAGTCACACCAGAGAGAGCCGCAAATGGAATCCGTTGATTTTGAAAAGGTTGTCGACGTTTGCCGCGCCCACGGCACACGAAAGATCACTCTGTTCGGGTCGTTTGTGCGCGGTGAGGCCGGTCCGGACAGCGACATCGACCTGATCGTGGCGTTCGCTGGGCCCACCGGACTCCTGACCCTGGTGCGGCTCGAGCGGGAACTCTCCGAAGCCCTGGGCCGAGGCGTGGATCTGCTTACCGAGGAATCCATCAGCCCCTATCTGCGCGAACGCATTCAGCGCGAACAGCGAGTCATTTATGAAGCAGCGGGATGACCGGCTGTATCTGCAGCACATTCTGGACGCCATCTCCACGATAGGGTCGTACATGGATGGCGTCGAAGAGAACACGTTTCGGGCCTCGAGCCTGCTGCAGGATGGTGTCATCCGTCAGATTCAGATCGTCGGCGAGGCGGCCAAGCGAATTTCGCCAGAGCTCTGTGAGCACTACCCCGAGCTTCCGTGGCGGGACATGGCCGGCATGCGCGACAAGCTCGTTCACGATTACTTCGGTGTCGACATCGGAATGGTCTGGATTACGGCCACGGTCGATCTCGTGGAGCTTCACGCTCAGGTGGCGCGGGTCGTCGCTGAATTGTAAGACGGTACTCCAACCATCGCTTGCAGTGGATGGGCACACCCATCTCGTCGCCTGCCGAGGCACGCACCGCGCTGGCCGCGGCGTCGCCGCCTGACATTCCCGATGACCGGTCCGGGCGCCGGCCCTTATTGTCTGCAGCCGGGAGGAGGCGCCATGTACTTCACGGCTGTCGAAGAGGGCCGCATCCAGTTGGCCATCGAGGGGATCGAGGCGAAGACCGGCGTCCAGGTGCTGGCCGCGGTCATCGGGAGGGCCGACCACTACCCGGAGGCGCCGTGGAAGGCGTTCGCCCTGGCGGCGTCGCTCGCGTCGCTCGGGCTGGCGATCCAGGCCGTCCTCGACCCGCCGTGGATCGCGCCGGTGCACGCTGCGTTCTACGCGATCGTGGTGCTTGGGGTCGGCACCGCGGCGGCCCTGGCGACCGTGCTGCTGCCTCCGGTTGCCCGGCTCCTCATTCCCTCCGCGCGGCTGGAGGGCGAGGTCGAGCAGTACGCTCGCGGCTACTTCCTCGAGCGGGAGGTCTTCGGCACGCGCGAGCGGACCGGGATCCTGGTCCTGGTCAGTCTCTTCGAGCGCAGGGTCGTCATCCTGCCCGACACGGGGCTGGCGGATCGGCTGCCCGCCGAGGCCCTGGCGGCGGTCGTCGCGCGCATGGGGCCGCGGCTCTCCCGCGGGGCGCGCTTTGCCGCGCTCTCGGCGGTGCTGGCCGCCCTCGAGGAGGTCCTGCTGGCTGCCGGGTTCCGTGGCGCACCGGGCGCGCCGGACGAGATCCCCACCGAGCTGGCCCAGGACGGGGGGGTGGACGGATGAACGCGAGGCTGCGGGCGGCGCGCGCCTTCTTCCTGCTCTGCGCCACGCTGCCGCTGGTCGCGGCGGCCGCTCACGCCGCCGTGGTGGAGGTGCCCTACCTCTCGGGGCGGGTCGTCGACACGGCGGAGGTCCTCAGCGCCGACGCCAGCGCGCGGATCGGCGAGCTGCTCAGGGCGCACGAGGTGAGCAGCGGCAACCAGGTGGTCGTCCTCACCCTGCCGAGCCTCGCCGGCGAGAACGTGGAGGACTTCGCGGAACGCGTCTTCCGGGCCTGGCGACTCGGTCAGGCGGGCAGGGACAACGGCGTGCTCATCGCGATCGCCGTCGAGGACCGGCGCCTGCGCATCGAGGTCGGCTACGGCCTCGAGGGCACGCTCACGGACCTGGCCGCCGGACGTATCATTCGCGGCGTCATCACGCCGCGCTTCCGCGCCGGCGACTACGACGGCGGCATCGAGGCGGGTGTCTCCGCGGTGATCGGGGTGCTCGCGGGCACGGGCGAGGTGCCGGCGGAAGCGGAGCCGGTCGCTGATGCGTCTTCGGGCCTCCACATGGAGGGGCCCGACCTGTCGATCGTGGAGCGCATCCTCTTCGGGGCCTTCATCTTCGGCATCATCGGGCTCTTCACCGTGCTCGGCGTGCTGACGCCCAGCGGCGGCTGGTTCCTGTACCCCTTCCTCATCCCCTTCTGGGCGGCCTTTCCGATCGTCGTGGTCGGCGTCAAAGGGACCCTCATTCTCCTGATCAGCTACCTGGTGCTCTTCCCCCTCGCGAAGGTCCTGGTGTCGCGCGCGCCCTGGTACAGCAAAGCACGCCAGGAGCTCAAGACCAAAGGCAAGGCACGCATCGGCGGCTTCACCTTCGGCGGCGGCAGCAGCTCGGGCAGTTCCGGGCACAGCTCCTGGAGTTCGGGCGGCAGCAGCTTCTCGGGCGGCGGCGGCCACTCCGGCGGCGGCGGCTCCTCCGGGAGCTGGTAGCGCTACCGGGCAAGGAAAAGCCGTGCCATGATTTGCAGGATCCGAGCCCGAGGTAACAGACGATGAGCCCCAACCGCAACGACCCCTGCCCGTGCGGCAGCGGCGAGAAATACAAGAAATGCTGCCTGGCGAAAAACGCTTCGGCCGGACTCGTCGAGGCGGGCTGGCTGCGGATGCGCCGGACCGAGGGTGAGCTTATGGCCGGGCTGACCCGGCAACTGGCCCGGTATTACGGCCCCGACGCACTCGACGCGGCGTGGGAGGAGTACACACTCTGGCCCGATCCTCCGGCCCCCCAGGACGAGTGGCCGGAGTTCGACACGTCATTCCCTGCCTGGCTGGTTTTCGACTGGGATCCTGATCCGAGTGACCGCGGTCAGGGCGCCGAGCGGCCCGCAATGGCTCCCGCGCCTCTCTATGCGCAGCGCAAGGGGAAGAGTCTGGATTCGTATGAACGCCGCTACATCGAGGAGGTCTGCCGTCGTCCGTTCACTTTCTACCTGGTGGTTGCGCCGGTACCAGGACGGGAGATCGCCCTACGCGACATCCTTCGCCAAAAGGAGGTGACGGTGCGCGAGCGGCAGGCCTCGACCACGCTTCGCCCGGGCGAAATCATCTTCACGAAGGTCGTCTCCCTCGACGGCGAAACCGTCATGCTCGGCTGCGCCCCCTACGCGATTCCCGGCCGGAATTTCGATGCGATCGTGGCGCTGCGCGAGCATATCGCCCGGCACCATGAATTGACCGACGAGACGCTCCGCGAGTTCGACATGGAGATGCGCCAGCTCTACTTCGAACTGCGCGAGGGCGTCGTCAATCCAGGAATGCCCAGCCTGCAGAACACGGACGGCGACCCTCTCCAGCTGACGCGCATCGACTACGAACTGGACTGCTCGCCGCAGGAGGCGTTCGCCGCCCTGCTGCCCCTGACCCTGGAGGACGATCCCACGGCTTTCGAGCACGAGACCGAGCGCAGCAGGGCGGGCGAGCTGGTCGCCGTAAAAATTCCCTGGCTGAAGATCGGCAACGCGCGGAATTCGGGCTGGGAGAACACCGTGCTGGGCCATATCGAGATCCGGGGCCGCGCACTGCGCGTGAACGTCAACTCGCAGGCGCGGGCCGAGGCGATCAAGGCCGAGATCTCGGCCCGGTTCGGCCCGCGGGCCCGGCCGAAGGGCGTCGTGATCGAGTCCGTCGAACAGATGATGGCCGCGGCGGCCGCCCTCAGCGCCCCTGCAGCCGGGGCGAATCAGGTACGCGAGAGCGAAAAGCCGGAGCAGTCGCCCGAGCTCCTGGCCATCATGGCGAAGATGAACGCAGAGCATTGGCGCACCTGGCCCGACATCCCCCTGCCCGCGCTGGGCGGCCAGACCCCGCGCCAGGCCGCCGCGACCCCCGCCGGTCGCGAGCGTCTGGATGTGTTGTTCCTGGGTTTCGCCGCGCACGAGGGAACTCCCGGCGCCATGCGGCCGGACATCGCAGCCTTGCGCCGGGAACTGGGAATGTGAGATCCCGGAAGACCTTTAGCCTGACCACCCCGCCCTGTATTGAGCGTGCTCGCTCAAGGTTGCCCTGCGCGCCGATCGGATGATCTTGCTGCTTCGGCCCGAAGACCCTAGACGTCAGCAATTCCCATCTTCTCGGCCGCCGCAACAAGTGCCTTGTCCAAACTCCAGAGCGTTACGTTCTGCAACCGCGCGGACGCCAGCAGGTGAATGTCGATCCAGCCAAGTCCGCGTCCCTGCAGCTTCTCGGTTTCCAGTAAAAGAAGTGCTTCCTCGTGCTCAACCACCGGGTTCTCCGGCAGCGCCTGCAGCAGCCTCAAGATCTCCTCGCGGTTTCGCAGATTCCCACATGCGAGCTCTCCCACCACATACGGATGGATGACTACCGCCCCTTGATTCAAGCGGGCGACCAGCCTGGGGCACGTTCGCCGCAGATGATCGATCCACACCGATGTGTCGACCAGCACCGTCACGAAGCGCTCCTGCGCCGCGGTATCGGTCGAAGTCCCTTCTCGGTACCCCCCAACCGCGCGAGTCTGCGGGCACTCTCAAGCGCGATCAGAGCTTCGAGCCCAAGGCGAACGAGATACGTCTTCTCCTGTACGCCGGTCAGCTTCGCCGCGCGTTTCAGGAGATCGTCATTTATGTTCAGCGTGGTTCTCATGCATATCAGTATGCACTGTCCATGCATACCTGTCAAGCCCCCCGTCTCGCGCCGGCGCTCAGAGTGGAGCGGCGGGCGCCCCGTAGAAGGCGGCCAGGTTCGCATCGTGGATGACCTTTTCACCGCGGAGCAGAAAAAACGGTGGGTGGCCGGGTGCGACAGGAGCGCCGTCGCCATTCGGAGGAATGGGCGCGCGGCCGTGGGCCGCACGAAAACTCACCCTAGCTGTTGGGCTTCCACTCGAGCGCGAGGCGCCGGCTGCTCGCCGCACAGTCGCGCAGGTAGAGATTGATCAGGGTCTGGTACGGGATGCCAACATCGGCGGCCAGGGCCTTGAAATAGGCGATCGTCGGCTCTTCCAGCCGGATCGTGACCTGCCTCTTCAGCCGGCTCGCGTACGGGCTCTTCTTGCTCGCGGAAAAATCGTAGGACTTTCGCATGCTCACCCCGCCCTGTATTGAGCGCGCTCGCTTCTGGTTGCCTTGCGCGCCGAAATGATGCGGATCACATCCGACGCCTCTCGGTGACAATGGCAGACGACCAGAATCCGCAATGACCAACTCATCCCGAGCAGAACGAAGCGATCCTCCTCTTCGGAGTGATCCGGATCCGGAATCACGCGCCCGTATTCGTCGGCGAAGGCCGTTGCGGCCTCTGCGAAGGCGACGCCGTGCTTCCTCTTGTTCGCCGCCGCCTTGCGCCGATCCCATTCGATCCTCAGGTCTGCTATATTGCTATTATAAGTACATTGTATGTATGAAGCAAGGGCGATGTCCGCGCATGGGGCGTTCGTTTCGTCGGGTCAGTAGGTACCGACTTCGATGGGCCGCTCCGCTTCGATCCCCCGCAGCCTCTCCGCCCAGACGTCCAGCGCCGCCGCCCGCTCCTCGTCGCTGAGGCGCACCGGGCCCCAGGTCACCTGCGGGGCCAGGACGTCGAAGCCGCAGAACTCGAGCATGCCGCGGTGGATCGGACGCAGGATGGCGGCGAGGTCGCCGTTGAAGCCGCCTTTGACGTAGGCGGGTTCGGGGCCGCCGGTGGTCAGGGACAGGAGGGCGCGTTTGCCGCGCCAGACGCCTTTGTCGTAGACACGGCCGCCGCCGTAGGCGCGGCCCATGGCGAAGACGCGGTCCACCCACCCCTTCAGGATGGCCGGCAGGCCGAACCACCAGAGGGGGAATTGCCAGATCATCAGGTCGCAGGCTTCGATCTTCTGCAGTTCGCGCTCGATGTCGGGGGCGAAGCCGTGGTTGGCGGTGGCGTGCATTTCCTCGAGTTGCAGCTTCAGGTAGTTGGGATCGTGGGTGGTGAGAAAATTTTGGCGGCCCGAGACCGGGTCGAAGCGGAGGGCGTGGAGGTCCGATTCGGACACGTCGTGGCCGGACGCCCTCAGGGTGTCGATGGCGGTGCGGTAGAGGGCGCCGTTGAAGCTCTGCGGTTCGGGGTGGGCCAGCACGACCAGTGCGTTCATGGCGGCCTCCTCAGAAATTCAGCCCTGCCTGCCGCGGGTGAATGCGGCGAGCACCTCGCCCGTGAAGGAATTCCGGTTGGGATGGGCGAAGATGGTGTACACGCGCATCGGGATTCCTCCGGGCGTCCGCGCGCCGGTTCCCGCCCGCGCCCTAGGCCCGCGCTCCGGTGCCCTCGCGTCCGTCCTCCCGCAGGTAGGCCACCTTCAGGCGCGCTTCGGCCCGTTCGACGGCGGCGCGGGCGCGGTCGATGTCGGTGCCGGGCTCGGGGGCGGTCAGGCGGGCCCTGGCCCGTTCGAGGGCCTTCTTGGCGCGTTCGAAGTCGATTTCGCCGGCGGCCTCGCAGGTGTCGCTCAGGACGATGACCTCGTTGTGGGCGATCTCGACGAAGCCGCCGCTGACGGCGAGGAACTTGGCGTCGCCGGCGTTGCCGCGCTGCTCCTGGCGCACGGTCACCACGCCGGGGACGAGGGCGGTGACGAGGGGGGCGTGATCGGCCCAGACGCCGAGATAGCCTTCGGTGCCGGGGAGGTTGACGGAGACTGCTTCGGCCTCGAAGGCGGTTTTTTCGGGGGTGACGATGGAGACTTTGAAGGACTTGGGCATTTTGGGTGTTCCCCCGGGGACGGGACTGGCAACGTTGGGCGCTTCGATTCTGCACTATGTCGCGCGCGCAGGGAGCTTCGAATTGAGCGCGCCTACCGGCGCGCCGTGGGGCGCTTCGATGTTGAGCGCGGCTCTCGCCGCGCTGTTTACTTCATCTTCTCGGCTTTTTCTACGGCTTCCTCGATGGTGCCGACCATGTAGAACGCCTGCTCGGGGAGGCTGTCGTATTCGCCCTCGACCAGGGCCTTGAAGCTGCGGATCGACTCTTCCAGTTTCACGTAGCGGCCCGGCTGGCCGGTGAACGCCTCGGCCACGAAGAACGGCTGCGAGAGGAATTTCTGGATGCGGCGGGCGCGCAGCACGGCGGTCTTGTCCTCATCGCTCAGTTCGTCCATGCCGAGGATGGCGATGATGTCCTGCAGGTCCTTGTAGCGCTGGAGGATCTGCTGGATGGCGCGGGCCACGTTGTAATGTTCTTCGCCGATGACGCGCGGGTCGAGGATGCGGCTCGTCGAGGCGAGCGGGTCCACGGCCGGATAGATGCCGAGCTCGGCGATCTGGCGCGAAAGCACCGTGGTGGCGTCGAGGTGCGTGAAGGCGGCGGCCGGCGCCGGGTCGGTCAGATCGTCGGCCGGCACGTAGATCGCCTGCACGGAGGTGATCGAGCCGGAGCGGGTGGAGGTGATGCGCTCCTGCAGGGCGCCCATCTCGGTGGCCAGCGTCGGCTGGTAGCCCACGGCCGACGGCATGCGGCCGAGCAGGGCCGACACCTCGGAACCGGCCTGCGTGAAGCGGAAGATGTTGTCGATGAACAGCAGCACGTCCTGCTTCATCTCGTCGCGGAAGTGCTCGGCCATGGTCAGGCCGGTCAGGCCGACGCGCAGGCGGGCGCCGGGCGGCTCGTTCATCTGGCCGAACACCAGCGCGGTGTTCTTGATCACGCCCGACTCGCTCATCTCGAGGTAGAGGTCGTTGCCCTCGCGCGTCCGCTCGCCCACGCCGCAGAAGACGGAGTAGCCGCCGTGCTCGGTGGCGATGGCGTGGATCAGCTCCTGCACGATGACCGTCTTGCCGACGCCGGCGCCGCCGAACAGGCCGATCTTGCCCCCCTTGGCGTAGGGGGCGAGCAGGTCGACGACCTTGATGCCGGTCTCGAAGATCTCGTTGGCCTCGCCCTGCTCGGTCAGCGGGGGCGGCGCGCGGTGGATCGGGGAGGTCTTGTCGGGGCTGGGCACCGGCCCCATGTTGTCGATCGGCACGCCCAGGAGGTTGAACAGGCGGCCGAGGCACTGGTCGCCGACCGGCACGCGGATCGGGCTGCCGGTGTCGAGCCCCTTCACCCCGCGCATGATGCCATCGGTGGAGTCCATGGCCACGCAGCGCACGACGTTGTTGCCGATGTGCTGTGCGACCTCGGCGATGAGGTCGATCCCGTGGGCGTCGTCGCGCACGCGGATGGCGTTGAGGATTTCGGGCAGGTGGTCGGAGTCGAACTCCAGATCCAGCGTGGGCCCGATCACCTGCACGACCTTCCCGTAATTCTCGGCCATGGTCCTCTCCTCGGTCTCGCTAGAGGGCGTTCGCGCCGCCCACGATCTCGCTCAATTCCTGCGTAATGGTCGCCTGGCGCTCGCGGTTGCGGCGCAGCGTCAGGGCGTCGATCAGTTCGCCGGCGTTCTCGGTCGCGGCGCTCATGGAGGCCATGCGCGCGCCGTGCTCGCTGGCGAACGCCTCGCACAGAGCCAGGTAGACCCGGTTGCGCATGTACAGCGGCAGCAGCGCGCCGAGCAGCGTCTCGCGGTCCGGCTCCCAGATGTAGTCGATGTTCGCCGCCTCGGCCGGCGCCGCGGCCGGCTGCGGCGGCGCCGCCGCCACAGGGGCGGCTGCGGGGGGGGCCACCGGCAGCAGCGGCTGGTCGGTCGGGCGCTGCGTCAGCGTGCTGATGAAGCGCGCGTACACGAGCCGCACCTCGTCGAACTCGCCCGTCATGAACGCCGCCTCGCAGCGGTCGCCCACGCGCTTCGCCTTGTCGGCCGACGCCTCGCCGCCGAAATCGACGTGCGACTCGTAGAGCGTGTAGCCGCGTTTGCCGAAGAAGTCGCGGGCCTTCTTGCCGATGGCGTAGACCGCCACCTCGATGCCTTCGCGACGCGCCGCGTCGAGGGCGGCGTGCGCCAGCTTGATCACGTTCATGTTGTAGGCGCCGCACAGCCCCTTGTCCGAGGTGGCGACGACGTACAGCCGGCGCTTCACCGACCGCCCGGCGAACAGCGGGTGCCCGTCGAGCCCCGACGCCGCCAGGTGGCCGAGCAGCTCGCTCAGCTTGCCGGCGTACGGGCGCGCGGAGAGCAGCCGCGCCTGCGCGCGCCGCAGCTTCGACGCCGCGACCATTTTCATGGCCTTGGTGATCTGCTGCGTCGCGCGGACCGAGCGGATCCGCTTGTTGATGATCTTGATGCCGGCGCCGGCCACCGTCCGCCTCCCCCGCGCCCGCCGTTACGCTTTCGCGACCGGCTGGCGCTGCGCCTTGAATTCCTCGATCGCGTGCCGCAGGTCGGCCTGGGCCTGGTCATTCAGATCGCGCGTCTGCCGGATGGTGTGGAAGATCTCCGCGTGCGTCGCCTCCATGAAGGCGTAGAAATCGGTCTCCCAGCGGGCGATCTGGTCGATCGGCACGTCGTCGAGCAGCCCCTGCGTGCCGGCGAACAGGATCGCCACCTGTTTCTCCACCGGCAGCGGCGAGTACTGGCCCTGCTTGAGCACCTCGACCATGCGCTCGCCGCGGCGCAGCTGCGCCTGCGTGGCCTTGTCGAGGTCGCTGCCGAACTGCGCGAACGCCTGCAGCTCGCGGTACTGCGCCAGATCGAGGCGCAGGCGGCCGGCCACCTTTTTCATGGCCTTCGTCTGCGCGTTGCCGCCCACGCGGCTGACCGAGATGCCGACGTTGATCGCGGGGCGCACGCCCGAATAGAACAGGTCGCCCTCGAGGAAGATCTGCCCGTCGGTGATCGAGATGACGTTCGTCGGGATGTACGCCGACACGTCGCCTGCCTGAGTCTCGATGATCGGCAACGCCGTCAGCGAGCCGCCGCCCTTTTCGTCCGACAGCTTCACCGCGCGCTCGAGCAGGCGCGAATGCAGGTAGAAAACGTCACCCGGGTACGCCTCGCGGCCCGGCGGCCGGCGCAGCAGCAGCGAGAGCTGGCGATAGGCCGCGGCCTGCTTCGAGAGGTCGTCGTACACGACGAGCGTGTGCTTGCCCTGCCACATCAGGTGCTCGGCCATCGAGCAGCCGGCGTACGGGGCGATATAGAGCATCGGGGCCGGCTCGGAGGCGCAGGCGGACACGATCGTCGTGTACGCCATGGCGCCGGCCTTCTCGAGCGTGTTGTGGACGTTAGCCACCGTGGACTGCTTCTGGCCGATGGCCACGTAGAAGCAGAACACGCCGGTGTCCTTCTGGTTGATGATCGTGTCGATGGCGAGCGCCGTCTTGCCGGTCTGCCGGTCGCCGATGATCAGCTCGCGCTGGCCGCGCCCGATCGGGATCATCGAATCGACCGCCTTCAGGCCGGTCATGAGCGGTTCCTTCACCGGCTGGCGATCGATCACGCCGGGCGCCTTGATCTCGACCCTGCGCGTCTCCTCCTGCGGGATCGGCCCCTTGCCGTCGATCGGCTGGCCCACGGCGTTGACGACGCGCCCGACGACGGCCTGGCCCACCGGCACCTCGGCGATGCGCCCGGTGCGGGAGACCTTGTCGCCCTCCTTGATGTGTTTGTCGTCGCCGAAGATGGCAACGCCGACGGAGTCTTCCTCGAGGTTCAGCACGAGGCCGTAGAGGTCGCCGGGGAACTTTACCAGCTCGCCCGCCATGACCTCCTGCAGTCCGTACACGCGGGCGATGCCGTCGCCCACCTGCAGGATCGTGCCGACGCTCTCGGCCTCCAGGTCGCGGCCGTACTTCTGCAGCTCCTGCGAGAGGATGGAGCTGATCTCCTCAGCCTTCAGTTTCACGGCGTTCTCCTCGTAGTCGTCAGCGTCGCCCCGGCCGTCCGCCGCGGGCCGTTCAACCCGCGGCGACGCCCGGCAGCGGCGACTTCAGCAGCCGCGCGCGCAGATGCTGCAGGCTCGCGCGCACGGAGCCGTCGATGACGTCGTCACCCACGACCACCGCCACGCCGCCGATCACCGCCGGGTCCACCCGCTTCTCCAGCACGATCCGCGAACCCGTGAGCGCCTCCAGTCGTTTCGCCAGCGCCCCCTCCAGGTCGGGAGGCAGCGGCACCGCGGTCGTAACGACCGCGCGCTGCAGCCCCTGCGCGCGTTCGACGAGACGCGCGAATTCCTGCCCGATGTCGTCGAGGTGCTCGATCCGGTTCTTGTCGATCAGGAGCAGGAAGAAGTTCAGCAGCAACGGTTCGATCCGGCTGCCGAACAGCGTGCGCAACAGCCCCCGCTTCTCGTCCTCGGACACCTGCGGCCCCCGGAGGAAAGCCCCGAGATCGGGACGCCGCGCCAGCAGGTCGCGCACGGCCGCGTACGATTCCGCCATCGCGGCGGGATCGCCGTCGCGCGTGGCGGCCGCCAGGAGGGCGCCGGCATAGCGTGTCGCCAGCCGGCGATCATGCATGGCGCACCTGCCCCAGGTTGTCGATGTACTCGCGAATCAGCCGTCGGTGACGCTCGTCATCGAGCGATTCGCCGATCGCTTTCTCGGCGGCCAGCAGCGCCATGTCGACGAGCTGGGCCCTCAGGGCCAGCTGGGCCTTCCGGGCCTCCGTCTCGATGTCGTCCTGCACCTTGACGAACGTGGATTCGGCCTTCGCGCGCGCTTCCGCCACGATCCCCTCGGCCACCGTCTCCCCGCGCTTCACCGCCTCCTGGATCTGCTGCCTCTCGAGCGTCCTGATGTCGGCGAGCTTTGCCTCGAACTGCCCCTTGAGGCCGGACGCCTCGCCCAGGGCGTTCTCGGCGTCCGCGTAATCCTTGCGGATCTTCTCGCGGCGCGCGTCGAGAAACTCGAGAATGGGCCCCCACGCCGTCTTCCTGAGGATCAGGACGACGATCACGAACCCCAGAACGGTCGTGAGGATCTGAGCCAGGTCGATTCCCAGTGCCTTCAACATGTCAGCGCCTTCCGCGCGTGCGCGGACCGGGCCGGGCCGTCAGCGGCCGCGGCTCAGCCCAGCTTGCCCTGGAGAATGAAGACCGACAGCAGAGCGTAGATGGTGAGCGCCTCGATGAACGCGCAGCCGATCACCATCGCAGTCTGGATCTGGCCGATCGCCTCGGGTTGACGGCCCATGGCCTCCATCGCCGAACCGACCGCGCGTCCGAGGCCGAGACCCGAGCCCACGGCGGCGATGCCGACACCGAGGGGAAGGGCCAATCCGAGCAGGTTGTTCATGACTCCTCCTTCAACAGGATCCTGATCCACGGCGGGCCTGACCCGCCCCGACACGAGGTGCGCTCAGTGCGCGTGCGCCGGCGCGCCGTGCTCCTCCGCATGCTCCTTGTGCGGCAGCATGAGGGCGATGTACACGGTCGACAGCAGCGTGAACACGAGCGCCTGGATGACGCTCGTCAAGAGCCCCAAAAACATCAGCGGCACCTGGATCGGCAGGCCGATCGGCACGTGCAGCCCCGCCAGCATGCCGGCGCCCAGCACGATGAAGGTCGCCACCAGCGTCTCTTCGCCGAAAATGTTCCCGTAGAGTCGCAGGCTCAGGCTCATCGGCTTGATGAACTCGCCCAGCACGTGCAGCGGGAACAGCAGCAGCGAAAAGCCCCACTCCATGCCGTTGCGTGGCGAACCGGCCAGGTGATGCAGGTAACCGAGCACGCCGTTCTTCCGGATGCCGATCCCCTGCACATAGAAGAAGGTGCAGAGCGCCAGGCCGATGGTCGTGTTGAGCACTGACGTGGCGGCGAACATCAGCGGCACCATGCCCAGCAGATTGTTGAACAGGATGAACAGGAACAGCGTGCCGAGATACGGCGTGTAGGCCCGCGCCTCGGGTCCCATCACGGAGCGGAACAGGCCGTACAGCCCGTCGAACATCATCTCCACGGCGGCCTGCAGCCGGCCCGGGTGGTCGGTCTGTTTCGCCGCGACGCGCGACAACACCGTGATCAGGAGGATCGCCACCAGCGCCGCGAACAACTGCGCCTGGAAACGCATCAGGAAGGTCGATGTCCGGGTCGGCTCGGGCCGTCCCCCCTGCGCCAGCTTCGCCGCCAGCGTGACCAGATTGACGGCGTGCTCGCCGCCGTGCTCCCCGCCCGCCGCTTCGCCGTGAACGGCCTCCGCAGCCTCGTCAGGCGCGACTTCGTGAACGGAGGGCGGCACGGCGTGCTCCTGCGCGCACGCGACGGCGACGGCGCCGCAAACGAGCGCGGCGGCCAGCCACAGGGCTGGAATGGACGGGAGGATCCGAATCCGTCTATGCATCTGTCCCTCGCGGCGGCTTTTCGCCCCCGGGCGCGGCGCGGCGTGAAAACCCGGCAACCGCAACCAGGGTTGTCAGCAGCAGGGAGAATCCTATCAGGTGACTGGTCGGCGGAAAAATCCGGGCCAGCAGGGCCCAGACCGCCACACCGTACAGAAGGACCTTGCCGGCGGCCAGCATCGCGATCGCGCCGGTCGCCCGCGGGCCGCCCGGCGGCACGAGTGCGCGCCGCGTCAGCCCCTCGAGCATCCAGAATCCCGCCGCGGCCCACGCCGCAGTCAGGAAAACGCCGAGAGCGTAGCGGGCCGACACCGTAAAGACCAGCACTAAGGAAAGCCCGCCTGCGACGATCATCGTCCACAGTCGGGCCCGCTTGAGGATCACGCTGTTCACCGGCCGCGACCATCCCGCGTGACAAGGAGCCAGATCTGCCGTCCCGCAGCCACCAGGCCGAACATCGCCCCCCCGGCGCTCGGCCAGGGGGCGTGGCCCCACTTCTTCTCGATCAGCGTGCCCAGGAAGTACCCGAGCGCCGGCCCCACCACGAGCATCATCGGGATCGCCGTATAGGCGCCGATGTCCCGGATCTGCCGGCCCCGACGATCCTCAGGCGACTCTCTCACCGCGACACCCCCGGCCAACGGATCGCCGCCACCGAGCGTCCCGCCCAAGGCGGGGCTCAGGAAACCCTCCAGGGGGGAGGATGTCAACTGAAAGTCCGCAACCGGGGCCGCGGAGTGTGCGCGATCGGTAGACAGGCATCCGGTACGAGACTGCGATCGCGCGTAGCAGCCACCGCAGAAAATAAAGCTTTTGTTTATACAGTTGCGCCAGAATTGGCAATTCATATATGTTTGGTTTATGAAAGTAACTATTTATGCTGCCCTCGAAGCGTCGTATTTTTCGGTCCGCAGCGCCCCCGGCGAACCCACGCAGGAAGCGGCGCGCCCAGAGCATGTCTGCGGCGGCGCAGGGATTGGGCTCTTCGTTTCTCCTGAACATTTCCCTCGCCCTGAAAACGCCCGCCACCGGAATGAATGCGGATGTGCTATCCTGTCGACGCGCCCGAGACTGCCCGTCGACCCGGACCGTTCCCGACGCATGCGGATTGCATCGCGACATGTCTACTCATTTTCGGGCGAAGCTGGCGACCCTGGCGACCTCGCCCAACTCGGAGGGATGCACTATGAAACGGCAACAACTATTGGCCGTGGTGTTGTCTGTCCTCGTCCTCCTGCCGGTGCTGGCCCAGGCTGACCCGGTGACCGGGATCTTCAGATCGACAGATCTGGGCGGCTCCATTCTCACCGGTCGCGCCTCGACGTGGCGGCCGGGAGTCAACTCCGGACTTCCCCATGTCGCACACATCCAGTCCTGGGACGGCGCGAACCTCGGCGCGCAGTGGGACATCAGCTGCCCGATCGAGACCGTCAACTTCCTTGTGCAGGACAACCGCATCGGCGGCGTCGGCACCATCGTCTACACGTCGACCTTCACCGGCGGCACCTTCAACCTATACGCCGGCGGCTGGCCGTGGGGCGACGGTACCGCGACGCTCTTCACGACGTCGCTTATCACGACGGTCCAGTACATAATGTACCTCGGCGTGAGCACCCCGGTCGCTTCGGTCGTCAACGGCAACACGTCGGGCCTCTTCTCGAACGGCTGCCAGCTGGCGTTCGCCATCGCCAACGGCTCCGGCGTCGGCGAGACCCCCTTCTTCACAAAGCCGGCCACCTACCCGACGTTCCTCGACGCCAGTTGCGCCGCCGCGTCCCCCAGCCTGCAGTACGGGACCTGGGGCGACGTCAGCACAATCACGCTGGGCATCGACTGCACGGTCCCCAACGATCAGACGACCTGGGGCGGCATCAAGAGCGTCTACCGCTAGTCCGCGCCGCGCCGGACCGCACCCCAAAACGATCGGGCGGACCGCATGGCCCGCCCGATTCGCGTGAAGGCGATCACCCCGCAGCGGGGAATCCCGCCCGGCATACCCTAGCGGTACAGCGCCTTGATCCCGCCCCAGCTCTGCTCCACGTCGCCAACGGAGCAGCCGGCGATGTAGAGCGTCAACTGCGCCAGATTCCACCACGCCCCGTTGACGCCGGCAGGATTGCAGTCCGGGGTCAACAGCGCCGGATAGCCGGCCGGCAGCGTTCCGCCGGAGAGCGTGTCGCCAATCTTCGCGCCATTGCCGACCGTGAACCCGAGGCAGAGCGAGTCGTACCCGATGATCATCGCCGACGCCTGGATGTTGGTCGTCGCCGCAATCGGCGTGAACGCCGCATAGGTCACCGTCTCGATCTCCACGTAGGACGCGATCGGCCCCGTGTACTCCGCGTCCCCCGTGGACCACGGCCCGCTCCCGCTCAGCCAGATCGTGCCGCCTGAAAACGTCTTGCGCCAGGTCCGGGTGCCGTACCCCTGCGCATTCACCAGGTCATCGAGCAACACCGCATCGCTCAGTTCAATCGCGCACGCGTAGGCCCACGACCCGCCGAGCGTCACCCCGTCCCAGGAAGAGGCGTTGAGCGTGGTCCCGGCCTGCATGGCCCCCCCGCCCGTGGCCCAGCTCTCGGTGTACCGGCCGACCGGCACCGGCCCCCCGAGATCGGTCGAGGTCCAGATTCCCTCCAGCGGCGCCCCCGCCAAAACAATGGCCGGAAGAACCAGGGTGAGCAGAAATGCGAATTTAGCCGTTGATCTCATGATTTCCTCCGGGGCGAGAGTTTTGGTTGCAGAGGATGCTGCGGCAGGCAGATTATCAGAATCTAGAGGAATATGCAAGCATATAGTCACAGTTGAATGGCGAGTGGGATTCAGCCACCGCAGGGCCAACCTCGGCGCCTGGCGCGAGGAGGACAATCGCCAGCCCGCGCACCAACGTGTGGCGCCCGCAGGGCGGTGCATGCGTGCGAAGGTGTTGTGGCTGCGGCAGGTCCGCCGCCCTACCGTTTCAGCGGATCCATCCCCCCGCCGGAGCTCGCCGTCGCCGCGACCGTCAGCGGCGCCGCTTTGCCGCCGCCCATGCTGCAGTTGCCCTCGAACACCACGCCTTCGTCGATCACCAGGCGCTTCGTGCGGATGTCGCCCTCGAGGCGGGAGCCGGCCTGCAGCTCGATTTTGTTCTCGGCCTGGATGTTGCCGTAGAGTTGGCCGCCGATCACCGCGCTCTTGACCTTGCACTGGGCGTGTACGACGCCGGACTTGCCGACGATCAGGTTCTCGGGCGTTTCGACCGTGCCTTTGAATTCACCCTCGATCCTCAGGGTGCCGCGCAATTCGATCTTGCCTTCGAATTTGCAGCCCTGGGCCAGGATGGAGGTCTGGTTGCCGGTGCGATCGGGCTGGGTGTCCTGGGTTTCGGCTTCTTTTCCGAACATGATTCTTGCCTCCCGTAACCGCGGGTCAGCGCGGGGGATCGCCGGGGATGATCAGGCGCGGGTCGATGGCCACGCCATCCTTCCAGACCTCGAAGTGCAGGTGGGGGGCGCTGGCCTGGCCGGTGCCGCCCAGAGTGCCGATCTGTTGGGCGCGGTCCACGCGGTCGCCCTCCTGCACCGAGAGTCGACTGCAGTGACCGTAGACCGTTACATACCCCAACCCGTGGGTTATTTCAACATAGTTACCGAGGAAATTGTCCCAGCCGGCGACGGTGACGATCCCTTTGCCGGCGGCTTTCAGGGACGTTTCGAGGGGGGCGACGATGTCGAGGGCGGCATGGGCCCCATTGCCGTCCCTGTCGGCGGCGGTAAACCCGCGCGTGACATAGCCGGAAACGGGCCAGAGGTCGGGCGGGGGGGCGGCGATCAGGCCGATGCCGGGGCCGGGGGCGCCGGTGGGGGAGCCGGCGGGGCGGCGGGCCGGTTCGTCGGGCAGGCTTGCGGCGCCAGGGAGCGGGGCGTCGGGCGGGCCGGAGAGGCCGGCGCCGGTCGGGGCGGTGGGAGTCACGCCGAGCATGGCCAGGACCTGGTCCTGCATGCGGCGCATCTGGTCGAGCTCCTTGTTCAGATCGCGGACGCGCTCGAGCTGGTCGGAGGCATCGCGCAGTTCGCGCTGGAGACGCGACACCTGCGAGGAGCGCAGCACCAGCACGGCGTAGGTCGCCAGGAAGGTCACCACCAGCAGAGCGAGCAGGGCGGCCACGCCGAGCACGATCGCCAGGAGGCGGCGGCGCAGCACGAACTCGTGGCTGGGGTGGTCGTCGCCCGGAATGTAGATCAGGCGGGCACGCGGCGGCAGATGCAGAAACGGCACGAGTCAGTCCTCCGGTCCGGACGGCAGGGCGCGCGGCCGCGGGAACGTCAGCGTGAAACGGGTCCCCTCGCCCGGGCGGCTCTCCATGTCGATGCGGCCACCGTGCTCGTGAACGATTCGGGCTACGATCGACAGGCCGAGGCCGGTCCCCTTGCCGTACTCCTTCGTCGTGAAGAACGGCAGGAAGACCTGATCGTGGAACTCGGGGGCGATCCCCTCTCCGGTGTCGGCGAACACCACTTCCGTCTCGCCAGGCTCCCCCTCGCCGATCGTCACCGTGACCCGGCCGCCGGACGGCATGGCATCGAGGGCATTGGCGAGCAGATTGAAGAACACCTGGTCGAGCTCGTTGCGGTTGCCGATCACGAAGGCCGGCGAGCGCTCCTCGACCGTGGCCTCCACGTTGGCGAGGTGAATCGTCTTGTCGAGCAGGTGCATGGTCTCGCTCACTGCGTCGGCCAGGTTGACCACGCCGCGCGCCTCGCCCGAGGGGCGGGCGAAGTTGAGCAGTCCTTTGATGATACCGCGGCACTGTTCGGTCTGGCGGACGATGCGGCGCACGTCCTCGAGCTCGTCGTCCACCTTTATGGTTTCCTCGAGCATCTGCGCCGAGAGCAGGATCGAGCCGAGCGGCGTGTTCAGCTGGTGGGCGATGCCGGCGGCAAGCTGGCCGATGCCGGCCAGTTTCTCGGTCTCGCTCATCTTGGTGGCAAGCTGCTTCTCCGAGGTGATGTCGCGGGCGATGACCACACAGGCGCGCGCGGGGTCCCCCGTCCCGCCGCTGGCGCTGGTGGGCGAAATGGTCAGCGAGATCTGGCCGCCGCTGCGGCCGCCGCGCGGAAACGGGAACTCGAAGGTGAGGCTGCGACCGAGGCGTTCGGCGTCAGCCATGGCGCGGTCCATCTCCATGCCGCAGCAGAAGTGGATGTCGGCGAACGGGCGCGACAGCACATCGCGGCGCGGCGCGCTGAACAGGGCCTCGGCCGCCTTGTTCCACTCCTGCACACACCCCTCGGCGTCGAGCAGGAAGATCGCCTCGCCGGCATGGTTGATGATATTGCGGTACTTGCTCTCGGAGCGGCGCAGGCGGATCTGTTCGAGGTGGCGACGGCGACGCGAGAACCAGAAGAGCCAGCCGGTGCCGAGCAGGATCAGGTGCAGCACGGGCGAGGTGAGCAGGGGCCAGAGGCTGCGATCGGCCGCGAGCGCCTCGCGCAGCGCGAGCCGCAACGACGGTTCGCGGTGCAACACTTTCCACAGCTCGGCCAGCAACAGCATCATGACGGCCGCGGTCAGGACCACCAGCACGCCCCGCAACAGGTTCAGCCGCGCGCCCAGCCGCGCGCGCAGCCTGAGCGGGCGGCGGAGCCGGGGCGTCGGGCGACTGTCGCGCGGGCGGGCGTTCACGACAGGTCAGCGTCCACGCCCATCGCCGCCAGGACGCGTTCGAGGTCGTCGTCCGAGAAGAAGCGCACCGCGATGACGCCGTGCTTCGTCTTCACGTCGCGCTCGATGACCACCGGCGCGCCGAGGTGTCGCTCCGCGCGCTCGCGCAGGGCGCGCACCTCACGGGTCTCGTCGCTACCGCCGTCGGCGCCGCGCTTGCGGCCCCCGCGCGGCGTGCGGGGCGCCCCACCCATCACCAGCGCCTGCGCGCGCCGCTCGCACTCGCGCACCGACAGCCCGCGCGCGCGGCAGAGCCGCGCCAGGCGCAGGCGCGCCGCGGCATCGGGCACCGACAGCAGCGCCTTGGCGTGGCCGCGGCTGATGCCGCCATCGCGCAACAGTTGCTGGATCTCCTCATCGAGCATCAGCAGGCGCAGAGTATTGGTGACGGTGCTGCGGTTCTTGCCGAGCATCGTGGCCAATTCCTCCTGCGTGGCGCCGTAGGCGTCGAGCAGCCGGCGGTACGCCGCGGCCTCCTCGAGCGCGTTGAGGTCCTCGCGCTGGATGTTCTCCAGCAGCGCCACCCGCAGCGCCTCGGTCTCCTCATAGGTGCAGATGATTGCCGGCACCTCGGACAGACCGGCCAGTCGCGCCGCCCGCACCCGCCGCTCCCCCGCCACCACGCAGTAGGCCGGATCGCCCGGTGTTTCGGCCGGCGGTCCGCCCGGCAGATCGGTCAGCCGCGCCACTGTTTCGTCGCCGCGCAGCCTTCGCACCAGCACCGGCTGCAGTACCCCCACCTGACCTATGGAATCGGCCAGCTCACCTAAACTGCTCTCGTCAAATGATTTACGCGGCTGGTCCGGATTCAGGCCGATCACGTTGAGCCTCAGGTGGCGCACTTCCCGTTCCCCAAGCCGGCTCGACCCCTCGGCCCCCGGGATCAGTGCCGACAGCCCCTTGCCCAGCACGCGCCCCTGCTTCATGCCGCCCCCCTGCCGGCCGTCGCCGGGCCGCTGGCGGGCGCGCCCGCCGCGTTGCGAGTGACGATCTCCGCCGCAAGTTCGAGATAGCTCTTCGCGCCGGCGCACTCCACGTCATAGAGCAGGATCGGCTTGCCGAACGACGGCGCCTCGCTCAGCCGCACGTTGCGCGGGATCATCGTGGTGTAGACGGTGTCGCCGAAATAGCCGATCGCCTCTTCGGCCACCTGGTTCGACAGTTTCAGGCGCTTGTCGTGCATCGTCAGCAACACTCCCTCAATACGCAGCTTCGAATTGAGGCTCTTCTGCACGAGCTGCACCGTGCTCAGGAGCTGGCTCAGCCCCTCGAGGGCGTAGTATTCGCACTGGATCGGGATCAGCACGGTGTCGGCCGCGGTCAGCGCGTTGAGCGTGAGCAGGCCGAGGCTCGGCGGCGTGTCGATGATAATGTAGTCGTAGCGCTCGCGCAGCGGGCCGATCGCTTCGGCCAGGAAATGCTCGCGCGACACGAGCGGCACCAACTCGACTTCCGCGCCGGCCAGGCGCCGGTCGGCCGGCAGCACGTCGAAAAATGGCACCGGGCCCGGCCGGATCGCCGATACGGCCGGCGAAGAGCCGAGCAAAACCTCGTAACTTGTTACATTATATGATGTTACGCCGCTTCCGCTCGTGGCGTTGCCCTGGGGATCGAAATCAAGCAGGAGCGTGTGTTTCTCTGCGGCGGCGAGACTGGCGCTCAAATTCACCGCCGTGGTCGTCTTGCCGACCCCGCCCTTCTGATTGGAAATGGCGATGATCTTGCCCATGGCGCTCGGCATCCTTCCTTCTGACGCTTGCGAGGGTGCCCCCTGATGAGCAGGCGGCCCGGGCGTCATGAACAGCGACGACACGGAAAGTTATAGGCGAGCGGGCCTCGCTGTCCAGCCCTTTGTCCAGAAATGGGCGCCGGGAGGGGCGTTGCGCCGATCCTGTGGCAAGGTTCTACATGGAACACCCGCTGGCAATGAGGGCGCGACCCACCCAGGTTCCCCGTGGAACCCGGCGGCCCGCGGCAGAGGCGGAAACTCTTCTCACGTTGAGGCTGGTGGCCTTCCATATATGGAAAGGAGAAGACTGGCTCCCGACTCAGCGGGCCCGCATGGCAGGAGCCAACAGCTCTCGTCGCCCGGCAGAGACAGCTCCCCTCTTAACGCCGCAGGGATTGGCCCTGCCGGGGTGGTGGGCCGGACACGGGCAATGACGATTCGCGGCGAAGAAACCTCCCCCCTCTCACCGACTGAGCGATGCCAGCCGGACAACACCTGGGGATCGGTCAGCCGGAGCGCCATGAGAGAAAGAATCCAGGTTCCGGGGGTGGCCGCAGGATCGACAGGCAGCGACTCTGCCCCCCATCGAGCGGCCTGTACGCCCGTGCCCTTCAGCCCGGCCAGCGCCACCATCCGCTCCAGGAACCAGGCGCGCCTGGCCCTCGGCTCCACCAGGCAGGAGACGACCGGCGGCTCCCGCATCCCGGCCAGAAGCCACGGAATACCGGGAAAACCACCCCCGGAACCGATATCCACGTAGCCAACGCTCCCCCGCGCCAGATCCTCCGCAGCAGCCGGCGCCAGCTCGCCGAGCCCCGCCACCAGCGTCACCCAGGCCGCAGCACACTGGTCAATGAGCAGCGACACCTGCCGTTCGGGGCTTTCGCGGGAGACGAGATTGGTTTGAACGTTCCAGCGCAGCAGTTCGCGCCGGTAGATCGCCAGTGGATCCCGTATCTCGTCGGTCATGTCCGCCCTCCTGGTCCACTTGCCGGGTCGGGCCGGTGGAGCCGCAGCAGAACGGCCAGTACGGCCAGGTCAGACGATCGAACCCCATCGATGCGGGCCGCCTGTCCCAGGGTGCCGGGCCGCATCCTGTCCAGTTTTTCCCGCGCCTCGAAGCTGAGCGCGGTCAGCTTCAGATACGGGAGATCGGGCGGCAGCAGTACGGCATCGAGGTGGGCGATCTGCCGCAACATCTTGTCCTGCTTGGTGATGTAGCCCTCGTACTTGACATCGGCCTCGACCGTAGCGCAGAGCAGGCGCCCCTGGGGCGAGGCGAAGTCGGGAAGATCCACGACAGGCGCCCCATCATCGTACCGGGCCATGGCCAACAGGTTCTCCACGCTGCCATCGGCGCGGCGCACGAGATCGGCGGCTGAAACTCTGCCCCCTCCATTCGGATCCGGCAGGCGCCACATATTTAATGTGTTTCGCAGTTTCGATGTCGCGCCTAGATGGCTGTCAACATCATCGAGCTGCTCTTTCGCCAGCAGGCCCCCCTCCCTCGCATACGAAAGGAGGCGCGCCTCGGCGTTGTCACAGCGTAGCGCGAGCCGCCGCTCCACGCGCGAGGTGAACATGCGATACGGCTCCAGAATCTCCTTTGTGGTCAGGTCGTCGATCAGGACACCGATGTAGGCATCGCCCCGGGCAATGATCAACGCAGATTGATTCATTAACTTGCGGGCTGCATTCAGGCCAGCCATGAGGCCCTGCGCGGCCGCCTCCTCGTAGCCGGAGGTGCCGAGGATTTGCCCCGCAAAATACAACCCATCAATATTCTTTGATTCAAGCGTTGCGCGCACCTGCCAGGACGGCAGCGAGTCGTACTCCACGGCGTAGCCGAAACGGAGCAACTCCGCCTCTTCCAGGCCCCGGACCGTCCGCACCAGAGCCTCCTGCACCTCGGACGGCAGGCTGGTCGACAGTCCGTTGACGTAAATCTCCTCACTCGCGCGCCCCTCCGGCTCGAGGAAGATCTGGTGCCGTTCGCGGTCAGCGAACCGAACCACCTTGTCTTCGACCGACGGGCAGTAACGCGGCCCGCGTCCTTCGATCACGCCGGCATAAAGCGGTGAGCGGTGCAGATTGGCACGGATGACGGCATGCGTGCGCTCGTTCGTCCAGGTGAGATGGCACGGCACCTGGTCGACCATCAGCCGCGCTGTTCGAAACGAGAACGGCGTCGGATCGGCATCGCCGTGCTGAGATTCGAGCGCCGCGAAGTCGATCGAGCTGCCTCGCAGGCGCATCGGGGTTCCGGTCTTCAGGCGGCAAAGCCGGAAGCCGAGGGCGCGCAGCACCTCGCTCAGCCCCTCGGCGCTGGCGGCTCCCTCCCGTCCGCCGGCGCGCCTATCGTCGCCGACATGCATCAGCCCGCGCAGGAAGGTGCCGGTGGCGACGATCACGCTTTGCGACGCCAGCTCCAGGCCGCTGGCCGTCACCACGCCGGCCATGCGGCGGACGCCCGACGCCGTGTCGTCGACCCGCAGGTCGGCCGCCTCCCCCTCCACGATCGTCAGGTTCGGCTGCCGCTCGACCACCCCGAGCATATAGGCATGGTAGGCCCACTTGTCGGCCTGGGCGCGCGGGGAGCGGACCGCCGGCCCCTTGCGTCGGTTCAGCAGGCGGAACTGGATGCCGCTGGCATCGATCGCGAGCGCCATCTCTCCGCCGAGCGCGTCGATCTCGCGCACCAGCTGGCCTTTGCCGAGCCCCCCGATCGCAGGGTTGCACGGCATGCGGCCTATCTCGCGACGATCGTGCGTGAGCAGGGCGGTGTTGCGTCCCAGACGCGCCGAGGCAAGAGCCGCCTCGATGCCGGCGTGCCCGCCGCCGATCACAATCACTTCATATATATCAGCCATTATTGATATGTCGTTTCGCCGGCTATTTACCCACGCAGAACCGGGAGAAAATGTCAGCCAGCACCTGCTCAGTGAAGACGCGACCGCTGATTTCGCCCAGCCGTGCCAGGGCGGCCCCCAACAGGCCCGCCACAATCTCCTCGCCGACTCCGCCGGCCTCAGCCACCAGCAAAAGTTCCGCCAGCGACTCGCGGGCGACCATCAACCTATATTGATGCCTTGCGTTGAGCAGCAGGCCGGATCGAGCCACTTCGCGCATGCCGGCGGCATCAGCCGCCGCCAACAGCGCCTCCCTCAGCGCCTCCACTCCAGCTCCGGTATGCGCGGACGTAAATACGACGCCACCGGCCGGGCCGATAGCCCCGGCCGCAAGATCGGCTTTGGTGCCGACCCGCAAGAGGCGCGCCCCGCCGTCCACCACCGCTTCGTCCAGGTCCGGAGCCGCAGGCACGGTGAGGTCGTGCAGCCAGAGCACAATATCAGCCTCGGCGAGCGCGGCCCGCGCGAGATCCATGCCCCGGCCTTCCACCCGCCCGCCGCCCTCGCGCAGGCCGGCCGTGTCGTGAAGCACGAACGTCAGACCGCCATACCGCAAGCTGGCCGAGACTACGTCACGCGTGGTGCCGGGCTCGGAGTCCACCAGCGCCCGATCCCGCCCCACCAGTGCGTTGAAAAGGGAACTCTTGCCGCTATTGGGCGGACCAGCCAGGACCACGCGCACCCCGTCGCGAAGCTGCCGGGCCGCCGGCGCCAGGGCGAGCAGGCGATCGAGCCCCTCGCCGGCGGCCCGCAGGTCGGCCACGACCCGCTCCCGCTCCACGCTCCGCGCCAGCCCCGACTCGCCAAATTCCACGCTCCCCTCGAGATCCGCCAGCAGATCGCGCAAGGGTCCCTCGATGGCCGCAACCTCCTGCCGCAGCCCCCCCCGCAATTGCGCCAGCGCCGCGGTGGCCGTCAGTTCGTCCTCGGCGTGGATCAGATCGGCCACCGCTTCGGCCTGATCGAGCGAGAGCCGTCCGTTCATGAAAGCGCGGCGCGTAAATTCGCCCGGGCCGGCCGGGCGCGCCCCGGCCGTTACGCAGGCATCGAACACGCGGCGGGCCGGCATCCGTCCACCGTGACAGTGGAACTCCACCGTGTTCTCGCCAGTGTAGCTGCGTGGCGCCAGCAACGGCAGCATGAGCGCCTCATCCAGCGCCTCCCCCGCCGCCGAAACGACCAGTCCGAACCGTGCGCGGTGCGAGGCGAGCGCCGTCCCGGGGTGCGCCGGACGGAACAGCGCGGCTGCGATCGCCAGCGCGCCCGCTCCACTTACGCGAACCACCGCCAGCCCTCCCGCCCCTTCCGGGGTGGCGATGGCCACGATGGTGTCGTGGCGCGGCTCCCCGGAGTCCCCGCCCTGCGTCATGTCCCGGCCTCCGTTCGGGAAAAACGCGGGGCGGCGCCGGCGCGCCGCCCCCACCTTCCACCACCGCGATCCGGACTAGAGGGCCGGCGCGTCGGGCGGAGCGGAGCGGCCCCCGCTGGCCGCCTCCGGTTTCGCGCCGGAATCGGCCGCACCCTCGGCAGGGTCGGCCTGGTCCGCGTCGGCGCCACTGCCGGTCGCAACGCCGTCCGGCGGCATCGCCCCGGCCGGGGCCACAACCACGTGCTTGCCCTCCTCGTTCATCACCGTGAAGGTCTGCACTCCGGACACCTTCGCCACCTCGAGGTGGACGACCCGCCGCTCGCGCGCCGGCAGCGACTCCAGGCTCTCCTGCTCGCCGCTGCGCAACACCCGCGCCGCGATCTCCTGAGCCCGCTGCACCAGCCGCTCTTCGCGCCGCCGGCGATAGTTGTTCACGTCCAGGTTCATGTGGACGTGCGCCCCCACCGCCTGGCTCGCCATCCGCTCGACGAGATGCTCGATCGCGTCGATGGTGGCGCCGTTGCGCCCGATCAGCAGCGCCGCGCTGCTTTCGTCGGTCAAAATCCTGACGGCGTGGTATTCGCCCGGCCGTACGTCAACCCGGCACGGGAAGCCGGCCCGCGCCATCAACTCGGTAGTCAGCTTCTGGATCGCCGTGGGCGCCTCCGCTTCCGGCACGTCGCGCAGCGGCGTGACCAGTTCGGCCGCCGCCATGAGCGCGCCGAACCCGGCGGCGGCAGGCGGCGCCGCGACCGGCACCGAAGACGGCGACGGCGCAGGAGAAGGCAAGGGCGATACTACGGGCGGCGGCGCGGCGACCGGAGGCGGCGCGACCGCCGGCGGCACGGCAACGACCGGCGCAACGGGCGACGGAATCACGGCTGGCGGCGAGAACGAGCGCGGCGCCTCGGCGTCCGGCGATGACGACGCGGCGACCGGCTCAACCCGTGGCGCGCCCTCTCCCTCGCTGCGGCCCCTGCCCCGACCCCGGCCACCCCGGCGGCGACGGGTCCGCTCGCCTCCGGCGGCGGCGTTCCCGTCGCGGCCACGATCCCGGTCGCCCGACGCCGACCCGGCGACCGGTCCCTTGGCCGGTGCGGCGGCGGCGGCCCGCGGCTCGCGGTTGTCGCGCGGGCCGCGGGCGTTGCGGTCGTCCCGGCCTTCACGATTGTCCCGGCCTTCGCGGCCCCGTCCGCGGCTGTCGCGGCTCCGCTCCTCGCCTCCGCGGGGACGCGCCGGAGCGTCGCGCCGGGCGGCCCCGTCGGTCCGCCGCATGACCTTGCGCGAGACTTTCACGCGCGCCGGCTTGCCGCCAAACAGGCCGAGCAGGCCGGCCTTTCCCTTGTCGAGCACCTCGATTTCGATCTCGTCGCGGCGCGCCCCCAGGCGCAGCAGCGCTTCCGAGATGGCGTCCTCGACGGTCCGGCCCTTGAACTCCATGGCGTCACTCATGCCTGGGCACCTCCGCGAACGGGCGTGGTCACGTGGATCCTCCAGGTCTGGTAGATCGTCAGCAGGTTATTGACGAGCCAGTAGAGCACCAGACCGGAAGGAAAGCTGTAGAAGAAGAAAAGCATCATCACCGGCATAAGTTTATTCATCATCGCCATCGACGCGCCGCCGGCCGGCGCGGACGGGGTGATCTTAACCTGCCAGTAGGTGGATCCGGCCATCAGGAGCGGCAGCAGATTGAACTCGTTGCCGAAGAACGGCAGGCCGAACGGCAGGTGGAACAACGCATCGGGCTGGCCGAGGTCGTTGATCCATCCCACGAACGGCGCCTGCCGCAGCGCGATGTCCCCGCGCAGCACCTGGTAGAGCGCCACAAAGACCGGCATCTGCAGCAGCATCGGGAGGCACCCGCCCATCGGGTTGATCTTCTCCTCCTTGTACAGCTTCATCATCTCCTGGCTGAGCTTCTCCTGATTGCCTTTGAACTTCTCCTGAAGCGCCTTCATCTTCGGCTGCACCTCCTGCATGCGCTTCATGGAGCGGGTGCTGCTGACGGTGAGCGGGTAGAACGCCACCTTGGTCAACACCGACAACAGGATGATGATGAGGCCGTAGTTCGGCAGCCAGCGGTAGAGCCAGTTCATGAAGCCGAGCGTGAGCGCCGCCAGCGGGTGGAAGATCTTCCAGCCCAGATCGACGCTCTTCTCCAGCCCGACTTTGTATGACTTCAGCAGGTCGTACTGCGCCGGTCCGAGGTAGAACGACAGCCGCGCGCCGCCGGCCGCCCCCGGCCGCAGCGTCAGCGGGCGCTCCACCCACCATGTCTGCTGGCCCCGTTCCGGCGCGCCGTCCAGATGCGCCATCCCGGCGACCGGCTTCTCCCTCCCGTCCGCCACGAAACCGGCGATCAGGAAGTACTTGTTCTGCACCCCGGCGAAGCGGATCGAGCCCTCGAAGGTGGCCCTCGCCTTCTCCGCGTCCTTACCGAGGCTGCGCCGCGCCTTGAACTGGATCTCCTCGCCGACCATGGCGAAGGCGCGGAACGCCATGTCCTCAAGCTTGCGGTTGCGCTCGGTGCTGGCGATGCCGGCCGTCCAGGCGAAGTGCGCGCGCACCGGATCGCCGACCAGAGCGAGGGCCGGCCCGCTGCCGGCGACGTCAAGATCGACCGTGAAATCGTACCTTCCGGGCAGGAAGGTGTAGGTCTTTCTAACCTCGATCCCACCCTCGGTGCGCGCTGTGAAGGTGACGCTGCGCGGGGGGTCGCCGGCGGCGATCCGCAATTCGGGCCCGGCGTCCGACAAATACGGCGCGCCGGAGAGATCGAGCGTGGCGCGTGCGAACACGGCGGCGTCGCCCTGGCCCGGGCCGGGGGCGGGGGCGTCGGCCGGGATCAGCTCGACCGGACCGCCCGTGGGGCCCTTGAAGCGCAGGCTGCGCCAGCTCGTCAGCCGGGCGCCGAGCGGGTCGATCGTCAACTCATACAGATCGGTCGCCACATGCAGCGGCGCGCCGGCGGCCGGCGCGAACCGCAGCGGGTCGCCCGAATCGGAAGGAGAACCGGCGGCGGCCGACGCGGTCGCCACAGCGGCGGGACTCGCCACGACGCCCGCCGTAGCATCGACCGCTTCAGCCGGGGCGGTCGCCGCGGGCGAGGGCTCTGGCAACACCACCGGGCGCGGCCCGGACAGCCGGCTCGTCAACGCCGCGAATCCGACCAGGACGATGAAGCTCAGGACAAAAGCCAACAGCGTGCGCCTATCCATGCGACCTCTCTCCGGTGGAGGTGGGCGACCGCACGAGCGCGGCCGCCGGCGGCGGAACGGGATCGAGGCCCCCTGCGCGCCAGGGGTGGCACCGCAACAGCCGCCGTGCCGCGAGCCAGCCACCGCGCAGCAATCCGTGGGTGCGCAGCGCCTCTGCGGCATAGGCGGAGCAGGTGGGTGAAAAGCGGCAGGAACCGGGCAGCAGGGGCGACAGGGCGCGACGGTAGAGAGTGATGAGCAAGTAAGGGAAGCGCCACATGTCGGGTCCGCAACTCCGCGATGCCTGGGAGAATGACGACTCGCCCGGCACCACCGGCGGCAAGTCAGGGGTTCGTTAGGCGCGACAGCAGACTATCGAGTTCGCCGCAGACATCGTCAATACCGGCGGACAGGATGTCGCGCCGCGCGACCAGGACGATCCAGCATCCGGGATTGCCCGGTCGACACGCATGCCCCGCGAGGCAGGCCTCCACCGAGGCGCGCCGCAGTGCTTCACGCAGCAGTCGTTTCGCGCGGTTGCGCTGGACCGCTTTGCCGACCTTGCGGCTTGCCACGACGCCCCGTGCATCGTCTTCGGCCGCCAGCAGATACACAACAAGCAGACGCCCGACGCGCTTGTCGCCTTCCGCATAGACCTTCGCGAATTCCCGTATCGTGCGGAGCGAACGCGTCACGCGCGGCGCGCCTGCATCAGACGCTGAGGCGCTTGCGACCCTTGGCGCGGCGGCGCTTGAGCACCAGACGCCCGGCGCGCGTCGACATGCGCTTGCGGAACCCGTGCGTTCGGGCCCGGCAGATATTGCTCGGCTGGTAAGTGCGCTTCACGAAATCCTCCTTAACGCGACCAGAATCGGCAAACAGTAGCGAAACCACCCGGGGCTGTCAAGGCTTGGCTGTCTCCCGCCCTGTCCGGATGCTGCCTCCGACGACCGGCCAGACTCCGGTCCCGCAACTTCCGATACGACAAGCTGCTCCAGATCCGGCTCGAGGACGGGCGTTCCGGGGGGGTTGCCGGCCCGGCGAGGGGTGGAGCATTAATCGATTGCCGGACAAGAACCTGCCCTTATTGAAGCTCCCGGGCGGAGAAAGCCCTTGCCGGACCTGGAGGCCTATGATAGGTTTCGCCCCCTGGTGTTGAAAACGCGGCGGCGGCGGCGGCGACTTGTCCACCAGTGGCGGCTGCAGTGGACAAGTTCTGGTTGCGGCCGCGTCTTGCTGGGCTATGTTGTTGTATTTGTGTGTGTTGGGTGGTTTGTTGGGCTGTGGACAACCTGCGTCCTTCCGGGCCTTGGGGCCGCGGAAAGAAAGCTGATCGGGACCCATGGATGCCGCTCCCCTGGACGCCTACTGGAACGATATTCTCGACGGCGTTCGGCCGCGGGTTTCCCAACAGACCTTCGAAACCTGGTTTCTGCCGCTGCGTCCCGGTCTCTGGACCGACAGCAATATCGAGGTGTTCTGCCCGGACCATTTTTTCATGGACTGGTTCAGCGAGCACCACGTGAACGCCTTGAACACCGCTGTCAGCGAGCACTTCGGGCGCGCTTCGATTTGCCGTCTCACCGTCGACCCGGCGCAGGCCGGCGCCCGGCGGGAGTTGCTGGCGGCCCGCCCCGCGGTCGGCCGCGAGTCGGCAGATGCCGACGCCCTGCTGAACGGATCCCTTGCCCCGCCGCCCGGGCGCTCACGCCACAAACTCAATCCTGAATACACGTTCGACAGTTTCGTGGTCGGCTCCGGCTCGAAGCTGGCACATGCGGCCTCGATCGCGGTGAGCCGCAATCTGGGCGGGAGCTACAATCCGCTTTTCATCCACGGCGGCGTCGGCCTTGGCAAGACCCACCTGATGCACGCCATCGGCAATGCCATACTCGCGACCTCTCCTGGCCGCCGGGTCTGCTATGTGACGGCGGAACAGTTCATGAACGACCTGATCCGATCCATCCAGCAGAATCGCACCTACGATTTCAAGCGCGACTACCGCGGGGTGGACGTGCTTCTGGTGGATGACGTTGCCTTCCTGGCCGGCAAGGAGTCGACCCAGGAGGAATTTTTCCACACGTTCAACGCCCTCCATAACGAGAACAAGCAGATCGTCCTCACCTCGGATCGCTCCCCGAAGGAGATCACCACCCTCGAGGAGCGGCTGCGGTCTCGTTTCGAGTGGGGGCTTATCGCAGATATTCAGGCTCCCGACCTTGAGACGCGCATTGCCATCCTCAAAAAGAAGGTCGAAGCCAACAACATCTACATCTCGGACGACGTCATCCAGTTCGTCGCCGAGAACATCACAACCAACATCCGCAAGCTTGAGGGGGCGCTGATCAAATTGCTGGCTTTCGCCAGCCTGACGGGTCACGAGATCAGTCTGGAAATGGCCTCGGAAGCTCTCTCCTCCTTTTTCCAGGCTGCTCCGGCGAGGACCGTGACGATAGCCGACGTGATGGGGCTCGTGGCAGAGCGTCTTCATGTCACCGTCGATCAGCTCAAGTCCAAAAAGCGCACCCAGGACTTGGCCCTCGCCCGACAGGTGGCGATGTTCATCGCCCGCGAAAAGGTCGGCGCCTCCCTCAATATGATCGGCAAGTCGTTCGGAAACCGTGATCACACCACGGTCCTGCACGCCTGCCAGAAAGTGGCCGCGCTGAGTGCTCAGGATCCGCTGTTCCGCGGTAAACTCAAGGATCTGTTCGCAGCGCTGTGATTCCTCCCGTGTAATATTGCTGCACCGGCGACGGCCCCCGGGGACCGTCGCCACCGTAACGCGACACTTCCGCCCACCCGATCACTCGAGGTCAACGCGGTGCGCAAGCCGGTGGACAGCCTGTGGATCAACCGGGGACAAGGGTCTCCTGGTGGACAACCGCCTGCTTGTCCACGTGTCCCGCGCCCATCTCCGCACCGCTGCGTCCCCAGGGTGTCTGCCCTTGAAACCGGCTATTCTGCTTTATCCGGGGCCTTGCCAGACTTTTATCCCCGCTATCCACACCCCCTACTACTACTACGACTACACTACTTAAATAGAATCTTGAAGGGGGAGGGGAGCCCGTCTATCATTGCGTCCCACCCCACGCGTGCGGCCGCATTTGACCGGAGGCTCTTGACGTGAAGATCACGCTGCAGCAGGAAGACCTTTCGAAGGCCCTGAATGTTGTCGGCGGCATCGTGCCTGGAAAGACCACGCTGCCGATCCTTGCCTGCATCCTGCTTGAGGTCCGGGAGGGGGGAATCGAGTTTTCGGCCACCAATCTCGACATCTCCGCGTCCACCTTCACAGACAAAGTCACGGTCAAACGCAAAGGAAAGGTAGCTGTGCCAGCGGCGAAGTTCGTGGCGTTTGCGCGGACTCTTTCGCCGGGAGAGGTCACTATAGAGGAAAAGGGTGGTCGTGTTTCCGTGGTGAGCGGTCGCTCGGCGCTCGAAGAGCCCGTCATGAACGCTGACGAATTTCCAGCTCTGCCGGCCCTTGGCGAGGACCAGGGGGTCGAGATGCCGGCCGATGCACTGGCCAGCATGATCCGCTCGACCGCCTACTCGGTTTCCCGCGATGAAACCCGACCGCCATTGCTCGGTATTCTGTGGGAAGTCCGACCCGGTTCGCTGCGTCTCATCGCTACAGACGCACACCGACTGGCGCGGGTGGAACGCAAGGTTAAACTCGGCGTCAAGGAAGAGCGGGCTTTCATAGCGGATACGCAGGGGCTGCTCCAGCTGGCACGTCTTGCCGAGGGGCAAGGCACGTTGCGCATCTTCCTCGGAACGAACCAACTCAGCTTCCGGGTCGGCACCACGGTGTTGCACACCCGCCTGCTCGAAGGACCTTTTCCTGACTACGAGGCGGTCATTCCGAAAGCCAACAATCGCATTGTCACCATCGATCGCGAGGCGTTCGCCCAGGCGGTGCGACGCGTATCGATCACGGCAGACCGTCTCACGAACCAGATCCGACTGGGCATCGAGTCGGGGCGGATGGAGTTGACCGCCGTGGGCAGTGACGGCAGCCGGGCCGAGGATCAGATCCCTGTCGGCTACGAAGGGGAAGCGCTGGAGATAGGCTTCAATTTCAACTATCTGCTGGATGTGCTGAAGAATCTGCGCGCGGAAACGCTCGAACTGGCCGTGAAGGATGCGCAGAGTGCGGCCCTGCTGCGCCCGGCGCCAGGCGACAAAAGCGCGGCGGACGAGGATCTGCTCTGCCTGCTGATGCCCCTGCGCCTCGCTGCGGACTGAGCGAGCGGTATGCGGCTGCTCGAAGCGGGGGTCGATGACTTTCGCAATCTTGCGGCGACGCGCCTTGTCTTCTCGCCCGGCGTAAACGTTTTCCTTGGCGCCAACGGGCAGGGAAAATCGAATCTCCTCGAGGCGCTTGACTATGTAGCCCTCGGCCGCTCCCACCGGGGTGCCCGCGACGAGGACCTGCTCCGCTTCGGCGCGGCGCGGGCGCGGATAAGCCTGACTCTCGAAGAGGATTCGGGTACCCGGCGGGAGTTCACCTGCGCCCTGGGGCGGGGGGGCGAGCGCCGGCTGCAGTTCGACGGGGTGGTTATCGAGCGCCGCGCCGATCTGGTCGGACAGGTCGCCACGGTCCTGTTCGATCCCGCCACCGTATCGCTGGCCACGAACGGTCCCGAGCCACGCCGCCGCTTCGCCGATCAGGCAATCTCCTCGCTCGATCGGTCCTATCTGGAGCAGTTGCAGGCCTACCACCGCGCTCTCCGTCAGAAAGGGAGCCTGTTGCGCGACCTGCGCCGCGGAGGCGCGCAGTCGGCATCGATCGCGCGGGAGGAACTCACGGCCTGGAACCGCGAACTGGCGCGACACGCGGCCCCGCTCTGCGCCGCCCGCGCGGTCTGGGTGCGTCGCCTCGAGCCCCTGGCGGCAACGGCCTACGCCGAGCTCGATCCATCAAGCGCGCCGCTGGCTTTCCGGTACCATCCCCGCCTTGCCGCCTGCCGTGGCGACGACGGAGGAAAGAGCGATTTGGCCCGGGAAATTCTGGCGGAAATTGACTATATTGGGGAGGATGAAATCCGGCGGGGGCGGCCGCTGGCCGGCCCGCATCTTGACGATTTTGAACTGCTCCTGGGCGGGGTCGGCCTGCGGGGCTTCGGCTCCCGCGGGGAAATGCGCAGCGCCGCGCTGGCACTCAAGCTCGCCCACGGAGAACATATTTTCCAGCAGAGGCATGTCCGTCCTATTCTCTTTTTCGACGATGTGTTCAGCGAGCTGGACAAGGGGCGCGCCCGCCGCCTTCAGGAGCGCTGCGCGGCCGATCACCAGTTGATGATCGCCACGGCCCGCGCGGACGACGTTACGGGATGGCGACCGAGCGGTCTGCGTACGTGGGAGATCAGCGCCGGACGCGTGGAGGCGGGAGAGGCATGAACGGCGGCGGCCACGAACGCGGCAACGACCCGGGCCAGACCCGCGCCCGTCGCGGCCCCGCGGAGCGCGTCGGCGACGTTCTGGCGCGCCTGCTCGAGACCACCGGCCTGGGCCGTCGTCACGATGAGCGGCAACAGTTGGAGAGTTGGAGCGAAATCGTCGGGGAGCGAGTGGCTCGTTTCTCGCGTCCGGTCGACCTGAGCAACGGGGTGCTCACGCTCGAGGCCGACAACGCCGTCTGGCGGCAGGAGCTGACGCTGCTGCTGCCGCTGATCGCGAAACGGTTCAACGAGATCCATGGAGAGGGTTCAGTGCGCGAGATCCGGTGGCACCACCGGTCGACACGCCGCCGCGGCGGCGACACCGCCCGGTGACACCGGTCCGCCACCACACGCACAGGATGGTCGCATGAACGCCGCCGCCGAATCCAAAGCCTACAATGCCCAGGGCATCCAGGTGCTCAAGGGGCTCGAGGCCGTGCGCAAGCGTCCCGCGATGTACATCGGCGACACCGCCTTACGCGGCCTGCACCACCTCGTCTACGAGGTTGTCGACAACTCCGTCGATGAGGCGATGGCGGGGTACTGCACGCAGATCACCGTCGCCATCGAGGCCGATGATTCGGTCTCCGTCGTGGACAACGGACGCGGCATCCCAGTCGACATGCACAAGACCGAGGGGAAGCCGGCGCTCGAGGTGGTCATGACCAGCCTGCACGCGGGAGGCAAGTTCGACCGCGCCAGCTACAAGGTGTCGGGCGGGCTGCACGGCGTCGGCGTGAGCGTGGTCAACGCGCTGTCGGTCCTGCTGCGCGCCGAAGTGCGGCGGGAGGGCCGGATCTGGCGGCAGGAGTATCGCCGCGGGGCGCCGACGGGACCGATGGCCGCCGTGGGCGACTGCGATCCGGAAACGACCGGCACATCCATCACGTTCCAGGCCGATCCGGAGATTTTCCCCGTTATCCTCTTCGCGTACGAAACACTGCAGGGTCGGCTGCGCGAACTGGCGTTCCTGAACCGGGGCCTTGCCATCACCGTCGCCGACCGGCGGGCCGGTCGGGAACGCACCCGCACCTTCGCCTACGAAGGGGGCATCGTCGAGTACGTGCAGTGGCTGAACGAGAACAAGACGGTGTTGTGCGACAAGCCGGTCTATATAGCGGGAGAGCTGGAGGGAATCCAGGTCGAGGTGGCGCTGGACTACAACGATGCCTACGCGGAGAACCTGTTCACCTTCGCGAACAACATCAACACCACCGAGGGCGGCAGCCACCTGATCGGCTTCCGGGCCGCCATCACCCGAACCATCAACGCCTACGCCCAGAAGAACGGGCTCCTGAAGAAGGAGATCCCCGCCCTTTCGGGCGACGACGTGCGCGAGGGACTCACGGCCGTGGTCTCGGTGAAGGTGCCGGAGCCGCAGTTCGAGGGGCAGACCAAGACGAAGCTCGGCAACACCGAGGTCAAGGGGATCGTCGAGCAGATCGTCAACGCCGGGCTGGGCGAGTACCTCGCCGAACATCCGGCCGACGCGAAGCGGATCGTGCTCAAGTGCGTGGGCGCCGCCCAGTCGCGGGAGGCGGCCCGGCGCGCGCGGGACCTGACCCGACGCAAATCGGCGCTCGACTCCGCGGCGCTGCCGGGCAAGCTGGCCGACTGCGCCTCCACCGATCCGGCCGAGTGCGAGATCTACCTGGTCGAGGGCGATTCGGCCGGAGGCTCGGCGAAGCAGGGACGCGATCGACGGTTCCAGGCGATCCTGCCCCTCAAGGGCAAGATCCTTAACGTCGAGCGGGCCCGACTCGAAAAGATCCTCGGCAACGAGGAGATCAAGACCGTCATCACGGCGCTCGGCACCGGGGTGGGGGCGGGCTATTTCGATATCGAGAAGCTTCGCTACCATCGCGTCATCATCATGACCGACGCCGACGTGGACGGCTCGCACATCCGGACGCTGATTCTGACCCTCTTCTTCCGCCACTTCCGCGAGGTTATCGATCGGGGCTGTGTCTACATCGCGCAGCCGCCGCTTTATCGCGTGAAGAAGGGGAACACGGAGATGTACGCCCATTCCGACGCCGAGCGCGACGCGGCGCTGGCGAAGCTGGGCGAGCGGGGCTGCTACGTGCAGCGCTACAAGGGCCTCGGCGAAATGAACCCGCAGCAGTTGTGGGAGACGACGATGGACCCGGAGACCCGCACCCTGCTGCGCGTCACCGTGGAGGACGCGGCCGTCGCCGACCATACGTTCACCATCCTCATGGGCGACGACGTCGAACCGCGGCGCCGCTTCATCGAGGAAAACGCCCACCTGGTCCGCTTTGAGGACCTCGACATCTGAGGCGCCCGATGGTTGATACGCCCGGCAGGATCCTGAACGTCGATCTCGACGAAAAGATGCGGGAGTCCTATCTCGAGTACTCCATGAGCGTCATCGTTTCGCGCGCCCTGCCCGACGTGCGCGATGGTCTCAAGCCGGTGCACCGGCGCGTCCTGGTCGCCATGAACGACCTCGACCTGCAGCCGGGCAAGCCGTACCGCAAGTCAGCCAAGATCACCGGCGATACCACCGGTAACTACCATCCGCACGGCACTATCGCCGTCTATGACACGATGGTCCGCATGGCGCAGGACTTCAGCCTGCGCTACCCGTTGGTGGACGGCCAGGGCAACTTCGGCTCCGTCGATGGCGACGCGGCGGCGGCCGAACGCTACACCGAGGCGCGCCTGACCCGGATCGCCACCGAGCTGATGCGCGATCTGGAGAAGGAAACCGTTGTCTACGTGCCGAACTACGACGGCTCGCGGCAGATGCCGGGGGTGTTGCCTTCGGCGGTGCCGAACCTGCTGATCAACGGCGCCACCGGTATCGCGGTCGGCATGGCGACGAACATCCCGCCCCACAACATCGGCGAGATCTGCGACGGCCTGATGGCGCTGCTCGACGACCCCGAGCTGCCGCCGGTGGCGCTGCTGGCGCACGTTCAGGGGCCTGATTTCCCGACCGGCGGCATCATCCAGGGGCGCCAGGGGATCCACGACTACATCACGACCGGGCGCGGCCGTCTCGTGGTGCGCGCCCGCACGGAGATCGAGCTCGACGCCAAGGGACGCGCCACGATCCTGGTGACCGAACTGCCATATCAGGTGAACAAGGCGGCGCTGATCGAGCGCATGGCCGACCTGGTGCGCGACGGCCACCTCGAAGGCATCAGCGACCTTCGCGACGAATCGGACCGCGACGGCATGCGCGTCGTCATCCTCCTCAAGCGCGACGCCTTCCCGCAGGTGGTGTTGAACAAGCTGTTCGCACACACCCAGTTGCAGCAGACCTTCGGCGTCAACACCCTCGCCCTGGTTAACAACCGGCCGCGCGTGCTCAACCTCAAGGAGGCGATGGCGGAATACCTGCGCTTCCGCGAGGAAGTCGTGGTGCGTCGCACGCGCTACGACCTGCGCAAGGCCGAGGAGCGGGCGCATATTCTCGAAGGCTACCGGATCGCCATCGACAACATCGACGCGATCGTGGCGCTCATCCGGGAGAGCGAATCGCCGGCGGCGGCGAAGGAACAGCTGGTGGCGCGCTTTGCGCTCAGCGAGATCCAGGCCCAGGCCATTCTCGACCTGCGCCTTGGCCGCCTGACCGGCCTCGAGCGGCAGAAGATTGAACAGGAGTACCTCGAGCTGATCCAGTTGATCGCCGAACTGAAGGCGATATTGGCCAGCCGCGCCCGCGTGCTGCAGATCATCCGCGACGAACTGCAGGAGATCCGAGAGACCTACGGCGACGCCAGGCGCACCGAGATCGTGGCCGACGAGGGCGATATCGCGCTGGAGGACCTGATCGCCGACGAGGACGTCATCGTCACGATCACGCACGGAGGCTATGCCAAGCGCACCCCGATGGCGGCCTACCGCCTGCAGCGGCGCGGCGGGCAGGGCGCGACCGCTATCAGCACCAAGGCCGAGGACTTCGTGGAGCACTGTTTCGTCGCCTCGACCCACCAGTATCTGCTCGCCCTTTCAGAGAAGGGGCAGTGCTATTGGCTGAAGGTGCACGAAATCCCGAGCGTGGCGCGCATCGCCAAGGGCAAGCCGCTCGTCAACCTGATCCAGATCGCGCCGGGGGATAAGGTCCACGCGGTCGTGCCGGTGCGCGCGTTCCGGCCCGACCACTACCTGATGCTCGCCACGAGTCGGGGCATCATCAAGAAGACGCCGCTCGAGGAGTTCAGCCGGCCGCGCCGCGCCGGTATCCGCGCCATCACGCTCGAGGACGGGGAGCGCCTCGTCTCCGCCACAGAAACCGACGGCACGCGCGATGTCGTCCTGGCCACGAGCGCCGGCATGGCGATCCGCTTCAACGAGCAGGAGATCCGCCCGATGGGCCGCTCCGCGCGCGGCGTGCGCGGGATCCAGGTCGCGGCGGCGGACGAGGTGATCGGCATGGTCATCGTCCACGCCGGCAGCACCCTGCTCACGATCGCCGAGAACGGCTTCGGCAAGCGCAGCCCGCTGGAAGACTACCGCCTGCAACATCGCGGCGGACGCGGCCTGATCACCATCAAGACCAGCGAGCGCAACGGTCGCCTGGTGGAGATCAAGGAAGTGGCCGACGACGAAGAACTGATCGTGATCACGCGGGCCGGCATCAGCATCCGCCTGGCGGTCGGAGACATCTCCACGATCGGGCGCAACACGCAGGGGGTGCGCATCATCTCTCTTGGCGAGGGGGACCTCGTCGGCGGGGTGGCCAAACTCGCCGGCAACGGTCCGCCGCGCGACGGGGTGGACGAGGCGGCCGCCAGAGCGGTACAGGCTGACGGATCCGCCGATGAGGTCGGAGACGCCGAAGGCGGCCCCGACCCGGCAGAGGAGCCCGGTCCGGCCCCGACCGTCCCCTGAGGCGACCGTGAAGCACGACGCGCCCCCCATGCCGATCGCGGGGGTCGCGCTCTTTCCAGGTCGTCCCCGCCGGTGAATCGCGCCGTCCGTACGGCAACGCATCGGAAGCCAAACAGCCACGGGCAGTTGAGGGATTTCCGGCTTTTTTGCCACGAATGTGGCGCGCGGGTCATAAAAGTGTTCCGAAACGGGGACCGGGATTCTTGGCGAGTATCATTTTCCTCGTAGACAAGCCGACACAAAACAGCGTATTATGGTAAAAGTTCAGACTCAGATATATTTTTATAGGAAGAATGACACCATAGAATCACAACCCGGACACCACTCGTCTCGGGGGGATAGCACGTGGAAGAACGCTTGGAAAGGATCGAAGAGGCTTGGAGTACGTTCATCATCGAGTTTCCGGCCTGTCCGCGCGTGGCGGTCGGGGGCGGGGATGACTACCAGAAAATCCTGTTCCTCTGCTCCGCCTCTGAGCGCAATCCGGCCGAACTGTGCTTTGCTCTTTTCGGCCCGAAGATCCTGCTGCGCCAGTGTCAGCGGGATGAGGACTGGGCTGATGTGCCGGGGACCCGCCTGATCTTCGTCTATGCCGCGGAGACGCCGCCGGCGTTGCGTCAGATTTTGGCGCACTATCAGGCCCGGCTGAACACGCCGGTACTCGTGGCTCAGAAGTCCAACCTGCACAAGACCGCCCAGCACGTCATCGAGTTCCTCTCGAAGTCCTCTGCCCCGGAGGAGGCCGCCGCGACGGCGCACGACGCGGAAGCGACGGAATCGGGCGAACCGGAGGGGGGCCTCGTGCCACGGCCGGGGGGGGAGAAACTCTGGGTCGGTCCGCTGCCGGAAATCGAGTTGCAGGACGAGTCGGGGCGCCGGACCGGCGCGTCCGCTGCGATCCAGGACTATCGCGCCGAGTACGCCTGCCGCTTCGTGCTGGCGCACTACCGGGAGGACATCAACCGCGATCGCATGGCCGAAGCGGTGCATCTCTCGCCTGGTTACTTCTCGAATCTGTTCCGGTCGGAAGTGAAAATGAGCTTCAGCGACTATCTCATCCAGGTGCGGATCGAGAACGCCAAGCGCCTGCTCCGTCGGTTCGACCTGTCAGTGGAGGCGATCTCGAAGGAGTGCGGATTCCACAGTTTGGCGCACTTTTCGCGCACCTTCAAGGACCGCTGCGGCCTTGCGCCGCTGAAGTACCGCAAGAATCCGGTGCCGCCATCTACGGTGGCGTGACCTCCCCGCGATACGGCCTGACAGCGGGCGCCCATCTCCGGAGGGCGCCCGCGCCCGTTCCGGTTGATGCGGCCCCGGTCAGCGCACCGCCGCCCCCCGCGCCGCCATGCGTACCACATAGAGCAGCCAGAGCCCGGGGAACAGATCCGGCCGGCGTCGACGCAGCGCCACCTGGAGCGCCGGGCCGACGCTGGGCAGGAGCGCGGCGGCCGCTACCAGCGCCAGCTCGAGATCCATGGGACGGGCGGCCAAAGCGTGCCGCAGCCCGCTGGCGAGCAGCGCAAAGGTGGCCAGCAGACCGTAGAGAGGCATGAGGACGTGCGCGGTGTCGGCGGAGACCAGCCCGAGCCTCAGGCCGTCACTGAGCGACGCCTCGCCGAGGCGGCGCTGGGCGCGGTAGAAGTCGCGCAAGCGGCGACCGGTGCCCAGGCGCACGCCGTCGGCGCGCGTGAGAGCTACGAGGCGACGGCGGGCAGAACCGGGCCCGGTGATGCGCCGCAGAAGCTCCGTCACCGCGACGGCGCCGTAGCCCTCGGGGAGGCCGCCGGCCGCCAGGAACTCGAATCGACGCACCGCCAGAAGCCGGATATCGAGGCGACGCGCCGTCGCGTCGGACGGACGGGCGAGGCAGCGCTGCGCCCAGGCGCGCTGGACCCACGAGGCGTCCGGACCGGAGGGGGGCGCCGGACGCACGCCGACAGCCGCCACCTGGGCCAGCTCCAGATGGTGCAGTGAGGCGCGTATCCAGTCGCGCGGCGGTGCGCAGAGAGGGTCGAGGAAGAAGAGGGTGAGGGCGTCGGTCTGACCGGCGGCGAAGTTGCGCCGGAATTCGGCGTCGGTTCCGCCGCGCACGAACAGCCGCGCGTTGTGCTCCCGGGCGAGGCCAAGAGTGTCGTCGACGCTGCCACCATCGACGATAATCAGGTCCAAATCTTCCCGGGGCCAGTCCAGTTCGGTCACTGCGCGCAGCGCTGCGCCGAGGGTGTCAGCGTTGTCGAGAGTGGGCACGATGACCGCTACCGACGGCGTTGACATGGACTAACCTCCTTTCTGATAATAAATTGTGGATCGGGCGGCCGACCTGCCGGCGGGTCGGCGCCGCCGGCGACGAACGGGAAGCCGGACACGGATCCCGGAATCTTCCGGCTAGCCAGCAAGTTTGGCACCAGCCCGCGCCCGGGATCGCCCGCGGCGGCGGCGCGGAACGGCACGGCGCATGTCGATCGTCTCCCTGCAGAACGCCAGTTTTGATTTCGGGCGCGAAAAAATCCTGCACGAGTCGAGCCTCACCATCTTTGCCGGGGTGAAGAGCGCTCTGGTGGGCGACAACGGCGCGGGCAAGTCGACCCTGTTTTCCCTCCTCGCCGGGGATCTGCCGCTGCACGGCGGCACACGTCAGGTCGCCACGCGGGCGGTCATCCGCCTGTTGCGCCAGGAGACGACGGTCGATTCGGGGCCGGCGGGCGGGGGGGCCCTGTACGACAGTGTGCTCGGCGCGGCGTTCGCTCCCGAGCTGGCGCTAGAAGACGAGTTGGCACAGGTGGCGAAGGTGCTCGAAGAGGCGCCCCCTGACGCGTGGGAGGAGTTGGCGCGGCGCCAGGGACGTCTGCAGGCGGAGTACGAACGGCTGGCCGGCTACAGTTGCCGCGCCCGTCTCGAAAGCGCCCTGCACGGGCTCGGCCTGCCGCCCGACCTCTGGTCGCGATCGCTCGGCACGCTGTCTGGCGGTGAGCGGCGGCGCGCGGCGCTGGCGTCGGTCCTGCTGGCTGGCGGCGACCTGCTGCTGTTGGACGAACCGACCAACCACCTCGATCTCGATGCCTGCGAATGGCTGGAGGAGTTCCTGCTGCGCCTGCCGTGCGCGATGATCCTCGTCTCTCACGACCGGTTCTTCCTGGATCGCATCGCCACCCAGACCCTGCATCTCTCCCGCGGACGCCTCACCACCTACACGGGTAACTACACGTTCTTCACGCGGGCGCGCGGCGAGCAGGAGCGGCAGGCGCTGACGGCGTGGTCGCGGCAGCAGGAGCGTATCAAGGGCACGGAAGATTTCATCCGTCGGAATCTCGCCGGACAGAAGACGAAGCAGGCCCAGTCGCGCCGCAAGCTGCTCGCGCGCGAGGAGCGGCTCGAACGACCGCCTGGCGAGGAGAGTGGGTTCACCATGCGGCTCGTGCCGCGGCGCGAGAGCGGCGGCATGACGTTTGAAACGGAGGACTTGTCGCGCGGATTCGACGGGCGGCCGCTCTGGACCGGACTCGACCTCCTGGTGGCCCGGGGCGAACGTCTCGGCATCGTCGGCCCCAACGGTTGCGGCAAGAGCACGCTGCTGCGCCTGCTGGCGGGTCTCGACCTCCCGGACCGTGGCGGGGTGAAGATCGGCCACCACGTTGATCTCGGCTACTACGACCAGCACTTGCGAACGGTCTCCGACGCCCGGACCGTGCTCGAGGAAATGTCTCACGCCGCCCCGGCCGCAACGGTCGGCGAGTTGCGCAGCTTCCTGGCCGCCTTCGGCTTCGGCCCCGACGCCTTCGATCGCCCCGTCGGCGCGCTTTCCGGCGGCGAACGGGGGCGGCTGGCGCTGATGCGACTGATCAAGGAGGGGCACAACACGCTGCTGCTCGACGAGCCGACCAACCATCTCGATGTGAACGCCTGCGAGGCGCTCGAAGAAGCGCTCGCGGGCTTCGCGGGGACGCTGATCGTGGTGAGCCACGACCGACGCTTCCTCGACCGCGTGGCGCAGCGCCTGGCGGTCTTCGCGCCCGACCCGACCGGGGCTGCGGGCAGTCGCGTGGAGCTGTTCTCCGGCAATTACGCTCAGTGGCGCGAACGTCAGGCGGCGCTGGCCGTCCTCGCCCCCGGTTCCGTCCGCGCCAGGGGCGGTGGCGAGCGGGGCGGGGGGGGGGCGCCGGTCGACGCATCCGGAGTGCCTGGCGCGACGGAAGCGCCGCTGAGCAAGAACGAGCGGACGCGCCGTCTGCGCTGGATCGCGGAGGCGGAGGCGGAGATCAGCCGGCTTGAGCGGCGGCGCGACGAGGTGATGGCGGAGCTGGCGCAGCCAAGGCTCACGCCGGCGCGTGTCCGCGAATTGAGCGAAAGCCTGGCCGAGACTGAAGACGCGCTTGCCGAGCGGCTGGCTCAGTGGGAACAATGGGGCCGAGAAATCGAGGGAGCAACGGATGGCTGAGTCCAGGAAATCGCATGACACAAGCACGGCCGCGGCGGTGGAGCGGGTCATCCTGGTCGGGGTCCACCTGCCGCTGCGCTTCGGCGAGGAGATTGGCGGCCCGCCCGACACGGCGGAGCTGGCGCGACTCGTGGAAACCGCCGGCGGCGTGGTGTGCGGCGAGATCCTGCAGAAGCGCGACCGGCCCGAGCCGTCCACCTTCCTGGGCAAAGGGAAGCTGGCCGAACTCAAGACCCTGATCGAGGAGCGCAACGCCAGCCTGGTCGTCTTCGACAACGATCTGGCGCCGGCGCAGGGACGCAACCTCGAGAAGGAGCTCGGCGCCCGCGTGCTGGACCGCACCGAGCTGATCCTCGACATTTTCGCACGCCGCGCCCGCACGAGCGAGGCGCGGCTGCAGGTCGAGCTGGCCCAGTTGCAGTACATGCTGCCGCGGCTGACCCGACTCTGGTCGCACCTGGAGCGGCAGGCGGGCGGCATCGGCACGCGCGGCCCCGGCGAAACGCAGCTCGAAACCGACCGCCGCCTGATCGGGCGCCGCATCGCGCAGCTCAAGCGGGAGCTGGCCGAGGTGGCCAGCGATCATCGCCAGCAGCGCCGTCGCCGGCAGGGGGAGTTCACGGTGGCGCTCGTCGGCTACACGAATGCCGGCAAGTCGACGCTCATGAACGCCCTGACTCAGGCAGGAGTCTTCGTGGAGGATCGCCTGTTCGCCACCCTTGACGCCACCACGCGACGCGTGGACGTGGACGAGCGCCGCCGCTTCCTGCTCACCGACACGGTGGGGTTCATCCGGCGCCTGCCTCACCACCTCGTGGAGTCGTTCCAGGCGACCCTGCAGGAGGTGCGCGACGCCGATCTGCTGCTGCATGTCGTGGAGGCGTCGAGCCCCAGCCCGGAACGGCAGATCGAGTCGGTGAATCGCGTGCTGGCCGGACTCGTTCCCGAGGATCGCGCGGTCCAGCTCGTCTTCAACAAGATCGATCTCGCGCCCGACGAGGCGCTGCGCAACCGGTTCGCGCGGCTGCATCCCGAAGCGCTGTTCGTGTCGGCCCTGGCGCCAGAAGGGGCCGACGCAGTGCGGGAGTCGATCGTGCGGCGTCTCCTGGCGAGGGAAAAAGTCTACCGGTTGACGATCCCGGCCTCGCGCTCCGACCTGATCGCCGTGTTCCACCGCACCGGCGCCGTACTGGAGCAGATCTGGGAAGGGGATAGCTGCCAGGTGGTTGTGCGGATGCGCGAGGAGGAGCACCGGCGCCTGCTGGCGCGCCATCCGTTGTTGCGTGGAAAGGGCGCGGCATGACCGACCTGCGCGAGCTGCTGCGCAACCGCTCTTTCCTGGCCGTCTGGAGCGCCTCCCTCGTATCCGGTCTCGGTGACAAGATCGCCATCATTGCGCTCTACCTGCAGGTGTACCGCATCTCCGGCCGCGCGGTCGATCTGGGCGTGCTGGCGGCGGTGCAGATCGTGCCGGCGATTCTCCTGGGTCCGGTGGTGGGGCTGTTGCTCGACCGGCGCGATCGTCGCACCGCGATGATCTGGTGCGATCTTGGCAGTGCCGTGGTGGCCGGGGCCCTTGCCTGGGCGCATGATCTGCCGGCGGTCTACGCTTTGGCGGCGTTGTTGTCGGCCGGGCGCCAGATCGCCGGGCCGGCGCGTTTGGCGCTGCTGCCGGACATCGTGCCGGCGGCGCAACTCAACCGGGCCAACGCCCTGACCATGGTGACGCAGAACCTGGTGCTGCTGGTCGGCCCCGCGATCGGCGGCGGGCTGGTGGCGCTGTCGGGCACTGCCGCGGCGTTCGGGGTCAACGCGGTGTCGTTTGTCGCCTCGGCGGCGCTGCTGGGTGCGCGTGGATTTGTCTACCTCGAGGAGGCGCTCACGCGCCGCGCCGGCAGAGCCATGGGCGCGGTGGCCGCCGCGTCGAGCCGGGCGCGCCTGGCCGCGGCCGGAGCCGACATCCGCGAAACAGCGTGCTGGCTCTGGCGGCAGCCGCGGCTGCGCTTCGCTTTCCTGTTCCTGGCCGGCATGGCCTTCGTGACCGCCATGCAGCAGCCGCTGGTGATCGTGTTCGTCAAGAGCGTGTTGCGGCGCGGCGACGTCGATCTGGGCCTCGTGCTGTCGGCGGCGGGCCTGGGCGGGCTCGTGGGGGCGCTCGCCGCCGGCCTGCTCTCACGCGGACGGCAGACGCTGCGCAATGTCACCTGGCTCGTGGCGATCGATGGCCTGGCGCTGATCCTGTTCGCGGTGAACCGCAGTTTTGCCGGCGCGCTGCTGCTCTTCGGCCTGTTCGGCGCGCTTGGCGCCGCCGCGCAGATCAACCTGGCCACGTTTTTGCAGAAGGAAACCCCGGAAGACCGCCGCGGCCGGGTGTTCGGGTGGCTCAGCCCGCTGATGGGGCCCCTCTCGCTGCTTTCGGTATTCTGCGGGCCGCTGGCCGCCGACGCCCTCGGGGTCGTGGCGGTGCTCGCGGTTTCCGGGCTGTTCGAGCTGATCCTCGGCCTGGCCGGCCGCGCGTTCCTGCCGGTCCGCCTGACGGCGCAGGATGCAACCCCCTCGGCAGAATCGGCCCCGCAGGCGGGCGAACTGCAAGCTCCCGGGACGCCGGGCACCTTATAACATTCATATTATCATGGTTTTGAGAGATCCGCGGGGTGGCACATGCCTTGCTGCCTCTGAGCGGCTCACTCTCCCCGGGTTCCAGGGCAAGGGCCGGAAACGAGGTATTCAGCGCCATGCTGAAGGACAAGCGCGGCTTCAACCTCGTCGAGATCATGGTTGTGATCTCGGTGTTCGGCCTGGTGGCGGCCGTGTCGCTGCCCGCTTTCGGTAATTACGTGCGATCCAACCGTCTTTCAACTTCAGTGAACCGTTTCGCCGCCGATCTGCAACTGGCCCGCTCGACCGCCATCGCCAGCGGTCGCGCCGTGCAGGTGGCGGTGCGGGCAGACGGCTACACGATGACCGATCTGGGTACCGGCAGCGTGGTGTGGAGCCGCACCTTCGAGCCCGGAGTGGCGCTTTCGGCCGGCGGCGATGTCCGCTTCTTCCCGTGGGGCCAGTCAGACGCGGAGGATTTCAGCGTCGACGGCTGCAATGGCGCGACGCGCACGATCAACCTTTTGCCGACCGGAACGGTGGAGGTCCACTGAGATGACCCGGTTTCGAGCTCGTTCGGTGCGAGAGGCATCCCGTCCGCGGAGGCGGCGATGCGGGCGACCGCTTTCGCAGTGCGGCACGCCGCCCGATCGCGGGGGCTTTACGCTCATCGAAATCCTGATCGTCATGGCGATCCTGAGCATCGGGATCGTCCCGCTGGCGGTTGTGCAGTCGAGTGCGCGCCGCGAGGTGAACCACGCGGACCGCTACACCCAGGCGATCGCCCTGGCCCAGAGCCGGATCGAGCAGGCCAAGGGGGCCGGCTTCGGCAGCGCCGTGCCCGACTCGGGCAACGTGGGCCAGCTGCGCTGGGTGGCCGACGTCCAGAACGTCTCCTTCGGCATGAACCAGGTCGGTGTGACCGTGACGTGGAACGACGGTCGCGTGAACCAGACGCTCCGCATGGTGTCGCTCGTATCAATGCGCTGAAAGGGGGGGCCGTGAAGACATTTCGAGGTATTGCGCCGCTGACTGACCGCCGCGGCCTGACCCTGGTGGAAATGATGGTGGCGATCGCCATGTTCGGCGTCGCGATGGGGGTCATCTTCGGCTTCATGACCAGATCGCGCCGCAGCTACACCGATATGAGCGCCCGCGTCGAGTACCAGCAGAACGTGCGGGGGGTTCTTGGCCTGGTGTCGCGCGAGGTTCGATCGGCAGGCTGCGATCCAACCAGCGCCGGCTTCAACACCTTCCCGCTGGCCGACGCGACGAGTTTCCAATGCCGCATGGATCTTGACGGCGACGGCACCATCGAGGCGGTGGAGCCGGCCGAGGACGTCAGCTACACCTACGTCGCCAACACCCGAGAACTGCTGCGGGATTCCGGCTCCGGAGCGCAGGTGATCCTGCGCAACGTGACGGCGGTGGACTTCCGCTACTTCGACGCCGCGGGCGCAGAACTGATGGCGCGCCCGCTCATCGCCACGGACCGGGCCCAAATCCGCTTCATGGAAATCAACATCGCCGGTGAATCCAAGCAGGGGGAACCACTGAATTATGTAACGCGCGTCTTCGTCCGCAACGGTTGAAGCGGCCGGCGGTGTCGCCGGACGCAGGGAAGGCAGGACCTCGCATGACTTCTCATACCTCGCCGCAACCGGGGCGGGAGGGCTTTGCGCTCGTGGCGACCCTCCTGATCCTCCTGGTGCTGACCGTCATTGCGGTGGGCGCCAGCTGGCTGGCCTCCTCCGAACACAAGGCGACGACGGCCGAATCCGTCCACGTGCGCGCCCTCTTCTCGGCGGACGCCGGGGGTGAGGCGGCCATCAACTTCATCCGCCTGGCCGACGACCCGCCGCCGATCACCGATTTCGCCGATATGACGGTGCGGACCCAGGGCATCACCAGCATCGACGCAAGTCAGAACTACCGGTACGGCTGCCGCTTTCTGCGCAAACGGCCCAAGGCGGGCTGGGGTACGGACTACCTGGACTACGAGTACGCGGTGGATGCCGCCGGTACGACCGGCAGGCAGGGCAACAGCGCCGTGCAGGTCGTTGCCAGCAGGCTGTATCGGGAGGGCTACTAGCGGCCGCGGCGCGGCCGCGTCCGGATTGCCCATAGACGATCACGGGGCAAGCTAACGAGGGGTGTCATCATGCATGCGAGCACAGGAGGGAAGCGGCGGGCACCCGGCCCGTGGCTGTTTCTGGTGGCCGGCGTTGCGGCGGGGCTATGTCTGCCGACCCTGGCGGCGGCGCAGGGGTGCGAAGTGCCGCTGTTCGTCAAACAGGGCTCGGTCGACGCCAATGTCATGATCCTGTTCGACAACTCTGGATCGATGAACGAGGCGATGTTCCACGCAGGCTACGACCCGAACGTGGAGTACGGGGGCCTGGGGGGGAGCACGACGCTCCGCTTCGTGCCCGACACCATATACTATGTGGCGACTGACGGTCTCCGCTCGGCGCGCAGCTTCATCGGAACGCTACCGTCCACGCCGACGGCCTACCTCGTCAATTCCGACGGCGGCCAGAACGGCCGCTACTACGGCAATTACCTGAACTGGATCTACTTCAATGCCTCGAACGGAGAGCGCAATGCGATCCCGCGGGTCACGCGCGTGCAGGTGGCGAAGATGGTCACGACCGACATCATCAAGCGCTCGCGCAACGTGCGTTTCGGTCTGACCCGCTTCAACAACGACGATGGCGGCACCGTCGTGGCCAACTGCGGGACCGACACCGTGACCCTGCGCAAGACCGTCAACCTCGTGTCGGCGACCACCTGGACGCCCACGGGCGAGACAATGGAAGACATCCTCGACTACTTCAAGGGCACGGGCGCCAACCGGCCGATCCAGCAGCCGTGCCAGTACAACTTCCTGATCGTCATGACCGACGGATTCCCCACCTACGACCTTGGCGTCAGTGCCTACCTGCGCGATGCCGACCATGACGGGCGCGACCCGGGCACCTGCGCTTCCCTCGGCGCGCCATATCCCGAGACGAACTACTGCAGCGACTACATGGACGACGTAGCCTACTACTTGCGCCACAACGACCTGCGCACCGACGAGGGGATGCCGGGCGACCAGACCGTCATCACCTACACGATCGGCTTTGGCCTCGACGGCGGGATCCTGCGCGAGACGGCCGTCAACGGCGACGGCATGTACCTGCTCGCCAGCAATGCCGCCGAGCTGTGGCTGAGCCTGTCGCGGATCATGCAGGACATCGTGACGAAAATCTCGTCCGGCGCGGCCGTGGCCGTCGTGTCGACCGAGCGTGGCGACAACGATCGGCTATACCGCGGCAAGTTCATGCCGGGGCTGTGGCGCGGCTTCCTGGAGGCCTTCGACCTGCCGTACGAGACGGGCGAGAGCGCGGCCTGGGAAGCCGGCGCGATTCTGGCCGACCGCGATCCGGACACGCGCGAAATCTTCACCTTCTACGACGGCGAACGCCTCGACTGGGACGCCTCCAACGGCCCCCTGCTGGCGCGCGCCATGGGCTTCGATGACGCCGATTCCGCCTCCTATATGATGCAGTGGACCCGGGGCCAGCCCAGCGACGGTCGCCGCGAACGTGACGGCTGGGTCCTGGGCGACATCATCCACTCCACCCCCGTAGTGGTCGGCGCGCCGAGCTATTTTAACACGGACCCGGACTACCAGACCTTCATGCAGACGAACCATGACCGTCCGCGCACCATCTACGTGGGGGCCAACGACGGCATGCTCCACGCCTTCAGCGCCGAGAACGGCGAGGAGTTGTGGGCCTTCGTGCCGCAATTCGTCCTGCCGAAGCTCAAGACGATCGCCGACTCGGCCTACTGTCACACCTATACGGTCGACCTGACCCCCTCCATCCGCGATGTGAAGATCGGCCATACTTGGAAGACCGTGCTCGTGGGAGGCGGACGGGAGGGCGGTAGCGCCTACTTCGCCCTCGACGTGACCGATCCGGCGGCGCCGGTCGTGATGTGGGAAACCGATCTGGCCGGCTATGGAGATTCCTGGTCCGAGGCCGAGTTCGCGCGCGTGGCCGACCGCTCGGTTGTACTGGTCGGTTCCGGTCTCGACGCAACCACCCGGCGCGCCTGGCTGAATGTCCTCGATCTCGAGACCGGCCAGCAGCTCGGCAACATCCTGCTGAGCACCGGCAACAGCGGCCGCAACATGGCCACCACTCCGCGCGCCGTCGATATGGATTTCGACGGCAATACCGATGTCGTCTACATCGGAGATCTGCTCGGCAACATGTGGCGCTTCGGCCTCGACAACGACAGCGACCCCGGCAGTTGGGAATTGACCCGCCTGTTTGCGGCCGGCCAGCCGATCACGGCGCAGCCGGCCACCGCCTTCGCCGACGAGACCCGCCTGTTCGTCTACTTCGGCACCGGCGCGTACCTGACCGAAGATGATGTTACGACCACCAGCCAGAACAGCTTCTACTGCGTCCGCGACGACAACTCCGGCGGCAGCTACACGCGCACGGATCTGGACGACCAGACCAGCGATCCGGACAACACCATTGGCGATGCAAGCGGCTGGTTCGTCGACCTGTGGGGCGGCCTTGGCGAGCGCGTGACCGAGCGCGCCGTGGTCGCGGCGAACAACGTCTACTTCACCGCTTTCTCGCCCAGCGGCGAGGCGTGCCAGGCGGGCGGTACGTCGTGGTTCTACCACATGAGCTACAACAGTGGCGGCGCGCCCATGGTCGACGACGATTTCGAGGGCACGGCCACCGCGGAGCGGTCCGAGGATCTGGGCGAGGGGGTGGCCTCCCGCCCGGTGCTCGACATCGTGAACGAGAGCATCATCGTCCAGTCGAGCAACGCCACGATCGCGGTCCAGGACATCGGCCAGGCGATCTTCCACCTGTCCGTACGTTCCTGGCAGGAGAACTTCGACGGCGCAACGCAGGCGACCCCCGAAACGCCGTTGCCGTAGCGACGACCGGGAGGCGGGGCGCCTCGCGTCCCGCCCCGGCCGCCGCAGGGAGGAACCATGCTGAACTTCAGATCGACACTCCGCTTCGGACCGGCCGCCCTGCTGCTACTGGCGCTGTTGGCCATGGCGGCGATCTCCGTGACCGGCTTTACGAAGGACCTGCGCCGCGCGAAGCCAGACCGCCGCAGCGTGGCCGCCCGTGGTCACCTCAGCACGGCGCCGATGACGATGATCGAGGGGGTCCTGTCGCGCGGGTACGACGGCGCCTGGAGCCTCAACGGCCGAACGGTCCGCCTCGAGCGCAACTGCTCGTTTCTCAACCAGACCCGCGCCGACGGCAGCGGCGGCCCTGAGTCCGGCGACCGCGTGGTTCTGATGGGGTACCCCCGCGCCGGCCACTTCCTGGCCTACAGCGGCCTGATCCTTCAGGATCCCGGCGAAGAAACGCCCCCCAACGATGCCTCCAAGGACCTCGTGCGCTGGAGCGAAACCGACCCGACGGTCGGCGAAGCGGATCCGAACATTCCCAAGTAGGGGGTGGCTCCGGCCCGCCCGGCAAAGAGACGCGTGAACGCCGTGCCCAGTGGGGGCGCGGCGTCCGCGCGTCGGTGCCCTCCCCTACGTCGAGATCCCATCGCCTCCAGTGGTCATCCGGGTTAAGCTGCCCTCATGGCTCGTGAGCGTGAACTCAAGTATGACCTCGGAAACGAGGCGGCGACCCGGCGCGTGGAAGCGCTGCTGGGACCGGCTCCGGGCGGGCGGCTGCAGCAGAACCGGTTCTTCGACACCCCGGACGGACGGTTGCGGGCGCAGCTCTGGGCGTTGAGGTTGCGGGCCGAGTGGGAGGTGGGCGGGGAGGTCGATCTGCCGGACGACGGGGCTGCGCCAGGTCGGGCGCCCGACCGCGTGATCCTCGGCCTTAAGGGGGCTCGCGCGGGGAGCGGGGCGTTTTACGATCGGCAGGAGGAGGAGCGGGAAGAGGGGGCGGATTTCTGGACGCGCAGGGCATTGGCTGGCGACGACCTTCCGGCGTCGTGGCGGGCGCTGTTGCCGCCGCTGGGGGAGTCCCTCGCCGAGGGGGCCCGCTTCGCCAATCTGCGCCGCGCCTACCCTCTGACCGGGGCCTGGCGGGCCGAGGTCGACCGTACCCTGTTCGGCGACGGGCGTCGGGCCTGGGAGGTGGAGGTCGAGATCGGGATCGACGACGACCCCGAGGCGGTGCGTACGGTGCTCGAGGCGCTGCTGGCGCGGGCCGGAGTGCCGACCGTACCTCAAGGGAAATCGAAACTTGAGCGGGCCCTGGCGGTGGATTGAGGGCCGATCGGGCGGCACTTCCCGACCGCTGACACCGCTTGCTTTTTCCCCTCCGCTTCGCCACGATTATGGTCGATTCGCGTGCGGCGGACGGCCGCCCCTGTCCGCCTGCAGCGCGCGGTCGGTCCCATGTCCGTCCATCCGGCCCGGGAGGCTTCCATGAACATCGCGATCACGCGGCACGCCAGCCCGCCGTCTCCGGCGACGGAAAATTTCGGCTTCGGGAAGATCTTCACGCCCCACATGTTCAAAATGGAGTATGCGGACGGGCAGTGGAAGAACCCGCGGATCGAGCCGTACGGACCGCTGGTTCTCGATCCGGCAGCCAAGGTGCTGCACTATGGGCAGGAGATCTTCGAGGGGATGAAGGCGTACCGCAACCCGCGGGACGGGTCGGTGCACATGTTCCGGCCGGACCGGAACATCCGTCGCTTCACAATCTCCTGCGGGCGCATGTGCATGCCGGAGGTCGACCAGAAGCTGTTCATGGAGGCGCTCGAGCAGTTGATCGACCTGGACCGCGCCTGGGTTCCCGAGTCGCCCGACGCGCTCTACATCCGGCCCACGATGATCGCCACCCAGTTCGGGCTCGGCGTCAAAGCGTCGACTGATTATCTCTTCTATATCATCATCGGACCGGTCGGCTCGTACTTCAAGGGGGGCATCAACCCGCTGCGCCTCAAGGCCGAGGAGAAGTACGTGCGCTCCGCCCCCGGCGGCACCGGCTATGCCAAGACCGGCGGCAACTATGCCGCGGCGCTGTTGCCGATCAAGCTGGCCGAGACCGAGGGGTTCGACAACATCATCTGGCTCGACGCGCGCGAGCGCAAAACCGTCGAGGAGATGGGGGCGATGAACATCGCCTTCGTCTATCCCGACCGGGTCGTCACGGCGGCCACGGGCGACACGATCCTCGACGGTGTGACCCGGGACTCAGTGAACACGCTTTGCCGCGATTTCGGACTCAACTGGGTGGAGGAGCCGCCAGCGATCGCACGCGTCTGCGCCGACGCCGATGCCGGCCGCCTCAAGGAGGTCTTCGCCTGCGGCACCGCCGCCGTGGTGACCCCCGTCGGGGTCATCCACTTCGGGCGCGAGGATCATCGCATTGGCGACGGCAAGGAGGGGCCGATCACGCGGCGCCTGCGCGAGGCCCTGTGCGAAATCCATTCCGGCACCAGCGCCCTCCATCCGGAGTGGATCTTCAGGGTGCCGGCGAGCAGGAAGGGCTGACCGATGTCCGGTCTCCGTCTCGCGCGGCCGCTGGTCGTGTTCGACCTCGAGACCACCGGCGTGGAGATCGGACGGGACCGGATCGTCGAGATCGGGGTGGTGCGCCTCGATCCCGAAGGCAGCCGCGACGAGTGGGTGCAGCGGGTCAACCCGGAGATGCCGATTCCGCCCGGCGCCACCGCGGTGCATGGCATCACGGACGACGACGTGCGTGACATGCCGCGGCTGGCCGACATCGCCGCGCACGTGCTCTCCCTCTTCGCCGGCGCCGACGTGGCCGGCTTCAACTCCGCCTCCTTCGACCTGCCGTTTTTGGCCGCAGATCTGGAGCGGGTCGGGTGTCCGCTCGACCGGTCGTCGCTGCGCCATGTCGACGCGATGCGGATCTTCCACCTCAAGGAGCCGCGCGACCTGAGCGCAGCGCTGCGCTTCTACTGCGGACGCGAGCACGCCGGCGCTCACTCCGCCCTGGCCGACGCCCTCGCCACGCTCGACATCCTCGAGGCCCAGGTGGGCCGCTACGCCGACCTGCCGGCCGATGTCGACGGCCTGCACGCTTTCTGCGGCCAGGGGCGCGGCGTCGGGGTCGATCCTGACGGCAAGCTGATCTGGAACCCCGAGGGCGAGGCGGTCTTCACTTTCGGCAAGTTCAAGGGGCGGACGCTGCGGCAGGTGGCGGCCGAAGACGCGAGTTATCTGCGCTTCCTGCAGCGCCCGGACCTCGAAAAGCCCTTCAGCGCCGAAGTGCGCCGCCTGGCGCGCGAGGCGGCCGCGGGCCGCTTTCCCGAGCGTCCGGTGTCATCGCCGGCGTCTGAGGCGTCGGCATTGCCCGGGAAATCCGCGGCGCCGACACCACCCGTGGTCTCCGCTCCGCCCGCATCGGCGCCCGGCCGCTCCCGCCCTGGCGGCGACAGCGGCGGGCCGACGCTCTTCTAGCCGCCGGTCAGGCCCGCGACCCGCGGGGCCGCCGGCCTTGTGCGCGGCGGACGCTTGGGCTACGCTGCCGCCATGGATCCGCACCCCGACACGCCGAACGGCGAAAGTCCTGCCTATCCGCAGACCGGCTTCTGGCCCGATTTCGAGAGCCTGCCGGTCTCGCGTGCGGAATATGTGACGGCGCTCGTCCATCTCTATCGTGGCGAACTCCAGCGGACGCTCAACTGGCGCCAGCGGCTCGACACGACCACGAACTGGGCGATCGTCGCCACCGTCGCCGTCCTCACGCTGAGCTTCCAGAATCCGGCGTTCGCCCAGGAGACGCTCATCGCCGGGATGTACGCCAATCTCGTCTTCCTGCTGCACGAGGCGCGGCGGTTTCGCTTTTTCGACGTTTACCGGGCCCGTCTGCGGATGCTGGAGGAAAATTTCTACGGACCGCTGCTGCGTCGCGATCCGCACAGCCCGATCGAGCGGTGGGGTGTCATGGTCGCCGACGATCTGCTGCGCCCGAAGTTCAAGATCACGTTCCTGCAGGCGATGCGGGCGCGCCTGCGGCGCAACTACTCCTACGTGTTCGTCTTTCTGCTGATGGCGTGGCTATTGCGGCGTCTCTCCGCGGGAGCGGAGGCGAACTCCGCGCTCGGCGCCGCGCTCAACCAGTTCGCGCTTGCCGGCGTGGAAACCTGGCTGCCGTTCGTGCTCGTAGCTGTGCTCTACGCGTTCCTGGCTGGCGTGGTCCTGTTCACGCCGGCGCCGCGCCCCCCTGAGATCGGGTATTGGCCCGATCCGAGCCACCCTGGCGAGGACGTGCCGGGCCTCGACGTCTGACCGGTCCCCGCCTCACGCGGACAGCAGGCGCACCGATTTCAACTCGCCCGTCAGGGCGAGGATGTGCTCCTCAACGACCAGATCGCTGCGCCCTGACGCCGCCAGTGCCTGCCGCGCCAGCTGCGCCAGCCCGCCGCAGCACGGCACATCCATGATGACGACGATCGCTTTCGGGATGCTCGGTTCGGCGAGGATCCCGGCCAGCTTCTCCGCGTACGGCGCCGTGTTATCGAGCTTCGGACAGGCGACGACCACCCCGCGTCCGCGCAGGTAGCGCTGGTGCACCTCCGCGGAGGCAAGCGGCCCGCAGGTGCTCATGATGACCAGTTCGCGGTCCCTGAAGAACGGCGCGCCCGGCCGCACGAGGTGCAGCTGCACCGGCCATTGCTGCAGTTCGGACGGGATGATGACCGGGCCGCCCGGGGCGGTCGGGGCGCCGACCGGGCTGGCGGCGGGCGCGCCCACCGCCATGGCCAGGGGCCGCGGCGCCGCGGCGGGGACCGTGCGCTTCAGCTCGCGCTGGGCGGAGCCGGGACAGCCGCCGCCCGTGTGCGGCTCGGCGTGCGGCATCCTGCCGGGGGTCACCCCAGGGCCGCCCCCGGCGTGGCGCGCCTGCGCCTCCTCGTAGCGGCGGACCGCCTCCTCGCCGCCGGTGGCGCGGAGATTTTCCACCGTGGCCCGCTCGTCGTACGCCGGGGCTTCGCGCGCCACGATCTGCAACGCGCCGGTGTGGCAGGTTCCGATGCAGTCGCCGAAGCCGTCGCAGAAGTCGGCCTTCACCAGCTTCGCCTTGCCGTCGACGATCCGGATCGCCCCTTCGGCGCAGCCGATCGCGCAGTCGCCGCAACCGTCGCACAGGGTTTCGTCAATCTCGATGATCTTGCGGAGCATCCGCCCCTCCCCTGGAATTATGGACTTTACTTTCGCCATTACACAATCGGCACAAAATCGGACTAAATCAAGCCATTTTTGGGGGGCGTCGGGAGGGGGGGCCGGAAACGCGTACTTACAGAGACTACTACAAGTGCAAAAAGTGCGCAGAAATGGCAGACGCGGCGGGCCGCGCACTTTTTGCTCCCGCAGCAGTCTCTGCAAGGAAGGAGTCCGGCAGGGGTGTCGCCCGGCAGACCTGCCCGTCACCGCTGGTGCCCGGCACGCCAGCCGGCAAGCCAGCCCGTCACCGGCGCCAGCCTGCAGGCCCGCCCGGCGCCCAAAGGAACGGGCGACCCTCGGGCCGCCCGTCCTCGCATTTGACCGTCCGCGTGATTACGGGCGCGTCGGCGTCTACATCACCGCGGTCGGCGGCGCCGGCTCGTCCGGGTTGCCGGCTTTGCGCAGCGGCATGTTGATCAGGTACCAGCCCAGGAAGGCCAACACCGGCAGCGCCAGCCAGGGGGCCGCCGCGGCCATCGCCTTCACCTGCGGGAAGGTCTTGTCAGGGCGGATCGCCACGACGGCCGCGATGACGAGACCCATCAGCGCCTCGCCGGCGATCAGGCCGGAGGCGGCCAGAACGCCGGCGTTGTCCACGCGCGCCTTCTGCGCCGGATTGTGGCCACGCTTCTCGCCCGCCTTGTCCACCATCCCCTTGATGACGCCGCCGATGAAGATGGCGAAGGTGGTACCGAGCGGCAGGTACATGCCGACGGAGAACAGCATCGGGCTGCGGACCTTGATCAGGATCAGCGAGAGGCCCATCGCGATGCCGACGACGACGAGTGGCCAGGCCATCTCGCCGCCGACGATCCCCTGCGACAGGGCCGCCATCAGGCCGGCCTGCGGCGCCGCGAGCACCTTGCCGCCGAAGCCGCCGGTGGCCGGGTTGCTGGCCAGGTCGGAGGTGTGCAGCAGGTAGAGCGGGAAGAACATCAGCAGTCCGGCCACGCAGACGCCCAGGATATCGCCCACCTGCATCTTCCACGGAGTACCGCCGAGGATGTGCCCCACCTTGAGGTCCTGGAGCATCTCACCCGCCACGGCCGACGACACGCAGACGACGGCGGCGACGCCGAGCACCGCGGCCACGCCGGCGGTTCCCTTGACGCCGATGATCACCATCGTCAGGGCGGCCACAATGGTGGTGGCCAGGGTGAGGCCGGAGATCGGGTTGTTCGAGGAGCCGATCATGCCGACCAGATTTCCCGAGACGGCGGCGAAGAAGAAGCCGGTGATCAGCATGACTATGGCGGCCAGGATCGCGCCGCCGAGCACCTTCGTGAAGTAGAAGTAGAGGGCGACCATCAGCAGGAAGACCGCCGCGATGCCGACCAGCACGAACTTGAACTGGATGTCCTTGTCGGTGCGGCGGGTGGCCGCGGCCGCGGTGGCCGACTTGCGGACGTCGCTCACGCCGCGCTGGATTCCCAGCGCCAGGTTCTTGCGCATCTTGTAGAGCGTGTAGGTGGCGCCGACGAGCATGCCGCCCACCGCGATCGGGCGCACGATGAAGCGGTAGAGGTGGCCCACCATCGAACCCCAGTCGGTGCCGCCGTCGGTTCCGACGTACTGCGGCGCGAGCTGCGGGCCGAGGAAGAAGATCAGCAGTGGCACGAACAGCCCCCAGGCGAGCAGCCCGCCCGCGAAGTTGAGCGCGCCAAGCTCCGGCCCGATGATGTAGCCGACGCCGAGGTAGGCCGGCGTGACATCGGGAGCGGAGATGCTCGTCACGCCGCCGGCGTCGACCTTGCGCGCCGACGCGTCGAGCCCGAGCCGCACGAAGCTCTCGCGCACCTTGCCGACCGCAAGGGAGAACTGGTTCGCGGCGGCGAAGATGCCGGCGTCGCCCAGCAGCTTGATGAACGCGCCGATCCCCATCGCGCGGAACAGCTGGGCAGCCGCCTCGGTGCCGCGCTGTCCCGCCAGATGGATCTCGGAGGCCGCCACCGACTCGGGGAACGGCAGCCCCGGGTCCTCCACCATGACGCGCCGCAGCACCGTCACGAACATGATGCCGAGAATGCCGCCCAGGATCATCAGCGCGGACGCGGTCAGGTACTCCTTGAGCATCGACTCCGGATTGAAATTCCAGATCCGCAGGATGACGAACGCCGGGATGGTGAACGTCGCCCCAGCCGCCACCGACTCGCCGATCGAGCCGACGGTTCGGGCGAAGTTCTCCTCCAGCAGCGACCCCTTCATCAGCCGCAACACCGCCATGCCGATGACAGCCGCCGGGTAAGTGGCGGCAATCGTCATGCCGGCGCGCAGCCCCAGGTAGGCATTCGCCGCCCCCAGGATCACGCTCATGATCAGGCCGAGCACGAGCGCGCGGACAGTGAACTCGCGCATCGTCGAGTCGGCCGAAACAACAGGCTGGAACGGCTTCTCGCTCATACGGTCTCCTTCGGGTCGTGGGGGCGCGGGGCGCGCCGCGCCAGGGAAGCACAGTCGGCTGGACCGGCGGATGATTTTACGGTCCGGGAGAAGGCCCGGCAACCCAAATCGTCGCACGGAGTTGACGTGCGGCCCCTGCGACGATGATCGATCCAAAGGCGGTGGTTGACCCGCGAGCCCCGCCTGCTCGAGCGCATCCGCTCCGCGATCCCGGTCCGCCGCGACGGTCAGCGTATCAACCCAAACACAAGCGCTGAGCGCATTTCTGTTCTTCTGCCAGCAGGTGCTCGGCCTGAACATCGGGCGGGCTGGCGAACTCGCCCGCGCAAAGCTCCCCGAGCGCCCGCTGCCTGTTTACGCCGCTCCCTCCGCGTCGTATCATCTCGAATTCCCTGGGCGAAGGGACACCAACAGGCACCCAATCCACCATTTACGGGATACACCCCCGGCCCCGAGCGGCAGATCCGAAAGGGCGATGGGGGATATGTAGCTCCAGATACTTAATTTTGAGCCTACTTGGAAAATCACGGGGAGTGGCGGCATGTCCATAGAGTTCAACACAACCGCCCGTAGACTTGGGCTAATCTCGGCGGTTGCGACAGCTGTTCTGCTGGTCGCGTACGCAGTGACGCTGGCAGCCGGGCTGGCAGGGCTTGAATCACCGGATCAGCCGATAAGCGACCCGCTGTTCTCGATCCTCGAAATTCTTATCATCGTCATGATGCCGGCGATGGTGGCGCTCATGGTGGCGATCCATGCCTGGGCGCCACAGCCGGTGAAGGTGCTTGGTCTGATCTCCATAGTATTTATGGGCCTGCTCGCAGGCCTGACCTGTAGCCTCCACTTTGTCCTATTGACCCTAAGCCGCCAGGCCATCTTCGTCGAAAATTCGTGGCTGCCCCTGTTTATGTCGTTCAAGTGGCCATCGGTCGCATATTCACTAGACATACTCGGCTGGGACATCTTCTTTGCGCTTTCGATGTTGTTCGCCGCCCCTGTCTTCAGCGGGAGCCGATTGGCCGTTTGGGTCCGTGTGACCATGATCGCCAGTGGAGTGCTCGCGCTAGCCGGTTTGATTGGCGTTGCTCTTGGGGATATGCAAGTGCGGAACATCGGCATTCTGGGGTACGTGGGGGTGTTTCTGATCGTTTGTGTTTTGCTGGCGCGCCTCTTCTATCGGGCCACGCCAGGCGGCCTGGCAGGTGAAGCCAGGGTTGGACATTAAGCAGGAAGTGTCCATGGTAGGAGTAGGGCGCGGGACGTCCAACAAGATATCACAGGGAGCAGCATTGCGCAGAATCGCGCAAGCGGCAATTATTGCCATTGTGCTTGCGGCATCTGTTGCGCGAGCCCAGGTCATCAGTATCGAATACGACGTGAATACGCCCGCGTATACGGGGCCACAAGATTCGGACCACGAGCAGTATGCGACCGACCCGGGCGTTTCGCTGAGGATCGGGTGGCTGTCAAGGCGGTATGCCGCCAGCGAAAAGGGAAATCGCTGGAGCCTGTTTTTAGGACACCAGGCGCATGATACAATCTGGCAAACCAGCAACACGTACACAGCAAAGAACACGGCCACCACGATCGAGCTCGGACATGATTGGCGTATCTACGCACGCGCACGGCTAATTATATCTGCGGGAGCCTCTGCCGGGCTGATCCTGGTATCCAGCAAGAGCATCTACTCGGGAGAATGTGACTCGCCATTTTGCAATCTGCCTGATGGCGGATGGCAGTTGTCCGGATACAGTAAGTGCGAGGTTCCCATCTCTTCGGAATTCGGCATGATGCTCGGTATTCGAGGACGTTTGATGGGCCCAGGTCGTGAGGAGGTGTTTCCGTTTGCGCCCGGCCCCATCTTCTCGATCGGCCTGCAGTTTGCACAGTGATGGTATTCGCCCGACACCTGCTCCTGCTGGGTGTAGGGCTTGGGCAGCATTAAAGCCGATCAAATTTACTTTTGGTAATTTCCGATTTCACCTTTCCGGTGTGGGCAATTCCCGAAGGCTCGAACAACATCAGCCTTACGTGGCCTTGAGGAACGACCCGATGCTCCACGCCTCTCGGGACAATGTAGAACTCACCGGATCGGAGTACCGTTGTCTTTTCCCTTTCGAGAATGTCCAATATTCCATCCAATACGAGAAACATTTCATCCTCTTTGGCGTGGGCATGCCACGGCACCTTGTCACCCTCTACCCGGACGACCAAGACAAACTGTCCATTGAGTTCACCAACGATTTTGGGTGAATACGTATCGTTGAAGCGCTCGAAACATCTGTCGAGATTAACGACCTCCGACATTGCTTCCTCCTGTTGCATTAATTCCTCTAAGCTGCGGTCCGGACTGGCGCGGGCGCCGGCCTGCGCCGTAAAGGGCCAGAGCGGACGGCTTCATCGGGCATCCGGGCCGGGCGCCTTTTCCGGCCGGCGCCCAGGGGCCTCGCGATATTCAATCGCTTTCGAATCACTGACGACTCAGCGGGGCCGCGACAGGGTATCGACGGTGTCGCGACGGTCGCCGAGCAGGTGGTCGGCGAAGTACTCAAGGATCACGCTGTACAGGTAGCGCCAGTCGCCCAGGCCGTGGCCGGCGCCGGGGATGATCAGCATGTCGAAGCGCTTGCCCGCCCGGACGAAGGCGTCCGCCATCCGCATGGCGTGCAGGGGGTGGACGAATTCGTCCGCCTCGCCGTTGATCATCAGCAGGTGGCCCGCCAGCCGGTCGGCGAGCTCGGCGTTTCCCGGCGCGGGCCCGCATTCCCAGCGGGCCACGCCGTCCCGATCGACGGCCTGAGTCACGCCGGCGTAGCGCTCGGCCCAGACGTTGTAGTAGGCCGCCGGATCGTTCGGCGCGGTCATCGCCACGCCGACCTTGAAGAAGTCGGGGTGCTCGAGCATGGCGCTGATCGTCATGTAGCCGCCGGACGAACCGCCGAAGATGCCGACCCGGTCCAGGTCGATCCACGGAAAGCGCGCGCCCAGCTGTTCGATGACTGCGCGCTTGTCGGCCAGGCCGTAGCCGCGGAAGTCGTCGCGGCCGTATTCGCGGTACTCGCGGGACCGCTCGAACGTCCCGCCCCGGTTGCCGAACCGGACGACCACGAGTCCCAGCTGCGCCAGGTAGCCCTCGCCGGTGACCGGGCTGAACGACCACGGCACGTACTCGCCCTGGCGGCCAGGGTAGACCCGGGTCACCAGGGGGTAGCGACGCGCGGGGTCGAAATCGAACGGCAGGTAGATCAGCCCCCACAGTTCGGTCTTCCCGTCGGCCGCCAGCGCCGTGAACGGGCGGGGCGGCCGGTACCCGGCGGCCTCGAGCGCGGCGGTGTCGGCCCGGCGCAGCTCGAGGAGCAGGCGGCCGTCGGCGTTGCGCAGCATCGACCGGTACGGCTGATCGGGCCGGGACCAGTTGTCCACGAAACAGCGGTGATCGGGCGAGAAGGCGATCTCGTGGAAGCCATCCTCGGGGGTCAGCAGTCTGACGCCCCCGCCCGCCAGGCTGGCCCGGTACAGGAATTGGTAGTAGGGATTGATCCCCTTCTCCCGGCCAGCCCCCATGAAGTACACCAGGCCACGCTTCCGGTCCACGTCCACCACGTCCAGCGCGTTCCAGTCGCCGGTGCTCAGCGGACGCAGGGCGCCGCCCGGCTCCAGCCGGCACCAGTGTCCCCAGCCGGTACGCCGGGACCACCAGAGCAGCGACGTCCCCGCCTCGTTCAGCAGGACGGGGGGGCGGGTGTACACCTGATCATCCATCCGTTCCTCGACGAGGGTGCGCACCCGGCCGGTCGTCGCCTCGACGGCGCAAAGATCGACCATCCGGAAGTCGCGGCTGCGCCGCTCGAACAGCAGCGTCCGGCCATCCCCGCTCCAGCACAGGGTTTCGTGGAACATCGAAGTCAGGTCCTGGTCCGGCCAGCGCCCGGTCTCCAGCCGCAGCAGGGAGGGGTCGTCCACCGCGCAGATCCACAGCTCGTAGCGGGACACCGGCTCGCCGGGAAAGGGGTACTTGAGGGTTTTGAGAGTGGGCCGTGGCGTGGCCAGATGATCGATCCACCAGAGGTCGGCAACCTGCGAGTTGTCGCACCTGAGGAACGCGAATCGGCGGGAGTCGGGCGACCAGACAACCTCGGGCGCTCTCGGCACGTTGCTGTCGCCGGAGTGCACGACCGGATCGGTGCCGATCGTGTAGTCGCTGCGTCCGTCGGCGGTGAGGCGGGTTTCCCGCCCGGGATCCCCTGTCGCGACGAGGTACAGATCGTTGCCGCGGACATACACGGCCCGGGAGCCGTCCGGAGAGCGGCTCCAGTAATCAGGAACGCCGTCGGCGGGGGGCGCATCCGCCGGAGATTCGGCGGCCGGGGCGTCGATCGGCTGCTGGCGACCGCGGTGGGAATCCACCCGCCAGGACCGCGTGGAGTCCCCGGCTCCGACCGCGTAGCTGAACCCCGACCCGTCGGCGTCCCAGACCGGCTCGACCGTGAGGGTGCCCAGACGATCGGAGGTCTGGCCAGGATCCCAGCGAGCGGCGAGCTCCCAGTTCGCGCCGGTGACCGGCGCCGTAGCCTGGTCCCCACCTCCGATCGCCATGGGCGGGAGCGCCATGAACATGAGCGCCGCCATCCACCCGCAGATGGATTCCGATCTTCGCCGGCATGCCGCTATCCCGTTCATTTCTTTTCATCATCCCGGGGAATTCCGTGAATTGCCACAGACGCCACACCCAATGAATCAGACCAGTGATGGGCGATCTATTGCGAGTAGCTGGCACCCTCTGATTGATCGTCTGCTGTGAATCCAGCGTGGAACTCCCCTTCGCTGGTATTCCGGCAATACCGACACAGGCCCCAGCCCGTACCAATTCTGGGAACCGTCGGAAATCGTCAGCGGAGAGAATGCAATATGTCCTATTACTCGCCCATCCACTTCTGCTACGAGCGAGACCGTGAGCGCCCTGGCAGCACGCAGTGCGGCAATAATGAATTGCTCCGTATGATTGCTGATTGCCAGAGTATTGAAAGCAGCGATCGTGACCTCGGCGATGGCGCTGACATCGGCGCTCGTTTCACTTCTGATCAGCACCTTGTTCATCATGCGACTGATTCCTCTTCTGCCTGGGGATCGCGACTACGGTCGCGCTACGCGTCCCTCCACATCCACGGTGACCGGCTCCGAAATTCCCGCCGTCTTCAACTGCGGCAGCACCGTGGCGCGGTCGCCCACCAGCACGATCATCATGTCGTCCCACGTGAACAGGCCGCTGACCGCGAGGGCATTGACCTGCTCGGGGGTCACGATCGCCAGCGCGTCGATGTCGCGGCCCAGCGAATCGACCGGGCGGCCGTTGTTGGCGAAGTCGACCACCGCGGCGGTCAGCCCGCCCACGGTCTCTGCGTTTTCGACGAAGTTGCGGCGGGTGGTGCGGATTGACTTGGCGACTTCGGGGGCCTCCACGCCGCCGCCGGCCAGTTTCTGGAACTCGTTGCGGAACTCGGTCAGGGCGGCTCCGGTGACTGTTGTCTGGACCGAGGAAGAGGCGATGAAGGCGGTTCGGGAGCCGTCGTGGACGAAGGCGCTGCGGGCTCCATAGGTGTAACCGTTCTTCTCGCGCAGGTTCTGCATGAGGCGGCTGGTGAAGCTGCCGCCGAACAGGGTGTTGACGCAGGCGCGGGTGGCGCGGTCGGGGCCTTCGGCGGGGGGGACGGTGCGCAGCAGATAGATCACGGTCTGGGGGGCGCCGGGGCGATCCACCATCGCCACGCGGGTGGTGGCGGGGGCGGGGGGGGCGACGGGGGGCAGGGCGGCGCCGCCGCCGGAGCCTTTCCACTTGCCGAAGCGCCCGGACAGGGCCGCTTCGAGCTGGGCGCGCGTGCAGTCGCCGGCGAAGACGAAGCGGGCGCGCGACGGGTCGAGCAGGCGCGAGGCGGCGCTCTTCACGTCGGCCGGGGTGATCGCCTCGACCGTTGCCTCGTAGCCTTCGACGGGGCGGCCGCGGGGGTCGTCGCGACCGTAGAGCAGGGCGCCGCCAGCGAGGCGGGCCACGGCGGCGGGCTCGTCGGAGCGGGCGGCGATGCGGGCCTTGAGCATTCCCTTTTCGCGGTTGAAGTCGGGGTCGGCAAGGTTGGGGTGCAGGATGGCGTCGGCGAACAGGTCGAGCGTCGGCTCGAGGCGCGAGACGAGACCGTGCACCGTAACCGAAGTGCTTTCGCGGCCCGGCTGGGCGGTGACGCGAGCGCCGAGCGCTTCGACGGCGGCGGCGTAACCGGTGGCGTCCTTGCCGGCGGCGCCGCAGGTGAGCAGGGTGGCAGTGAGTGCGCCGAGGCCCGCCTTGTCGGCCGGGAGGAGACGCTCTCCGCCTGACGCGAGCAGCGTACCGGCGAAGAGGCCCGAGCCGGGGCGGGGGAGGAAGTCGACGGCGATACCGTTGGGCAGCTTGAAGCTCTCCACCTCGGGAGCAGTGAACGGGCGCGGCGCGAACAGTTCCGGCTTCTGGTCGAGATTCGCGTCAGCAACGGCGGCGTCGACCGGCAGAACCCGCAGGTCGGCGCGACCGGGGCCGAAGACGGCGCGCACGGCGTCGCGCACGGCGGCCGGGGTGAGAGCGGTGTAGCGCGCGAGGTCCTGGGCGAAGCCGTCGGCGCGGCCGAAGTAGTGGTAGTAGTCGGTCATGGCGAGGGAGCGGCCGAGCACGCTCTGGGCGCGCTGACGGAAGCCGGCCTCGAACTGCGCCTGCAGGCGGGCCAGCTCCTCGGTCGTGGGGCCGTCGCGCGCGAGGTCGGCGAGCACGGCTAGCGTCTCGCGCTTGATCTCCTCGAGGTCGGCGCCGGGAGCCGCGGTGATCTCGATCTGGAAGAGTGAGCCGAGTTCGCGGTCGTCCACGTAGGCGGCCACCTCCTGCGCGAGCTGGCGGTCGAGCTTGAGTCGGCGGTCGAGGCGGGCCGACGGGCTTCCGGCCAGGATGCGTCCGGCGAAATCCATGGCAGCGCTTCCGTCGGCGTAGGCGGCCGGGGCGTGCCACGTCAGGTACAGCTTCGGGAACTCCACCTTGTCGGTGATGAGGCGGCGCACCTCGGCGCGCATCGTGTACGGCTCCACGACGGCGTGCTGCGGCACCGGCCGCGCCGGCACGGCGCCGAACGTCGCCTCGATCGCCGCGCGCGCCTGCGCCGGGTCGAAGTCTCCCGCCACGACGGTGATCGCGTTGGCCGGCACGTACCAGGTGTCGAAGAAGTCCTTCACGTCCTGCAGCGTGGCGGCCTGCAGATCCTCGTGCTTCCCGATGACCGCGTGGTAATAGGGATGTCCGGCGGGCCAGAGCATCTCCGGCAGGACCAGCTCGGCGGCGCCGTACGGCGCGTTCTCGTACGACTGGCGGCGCTCGTTGCGCACGACGCTGCGCTGCAGATCGACCTTCTCCTGTGTCATGTTCTCGCCGAGCGCCTGGAGGCGGTCGGCGTCGAGCCAGAGCAGCGTGGGCAGCGTCTCGGCCGGTCCGAAGCTGTAATATCCGGTGCGGTCGGTAGAGGTGAAAGCGTTGTTCTCCGCCCCCTCCGATTCCATGATCATGTCGAACTGGTTGCCGGGCACCCGCTTCGTGCCCATGAACATCAGGTGCTCGAAGAGGTGCGCGAAGCCGGTGCGCCCCGGCGCCTCGTCCTTCGCTCCCACGCCGAAGCGGGTGGCGATCACCGCGACCGGCAGCCGGTGGTCCTCCTGCAGGATGACCGTCAAGCCGTTGGGCAGGGTGAAGGTCGTGGTGGGGAAGGGGGTCGCGCCGGCGGGCGGAGCGGCCGGGGCGGCGCTGACAGCGCTGACAGCGCTGGCGATCAGGATCATCGCCAGGGCGGCCGGAAGTCGGGCGGTACGGGACAAGTCGGGCCTCCTCGGGTGCGGTGGGGCGGTGGCAGGCGGCCCGCAGGCACGCCGGAGAACAAGATAGGCGCGATCCTACGGGAAAGTCAGCCTCGACGTTGCGTTGCCCGGGCTTCCCGGCCCACTGGTCGAGCCACGCCAAAAAAGGAGGCGGCCGACCCCTCGCTCGGGCCGGCCGCCTGGGTGCGCCCACTGTTGGGGGCTGGGGCGCTGGGACTGAGTGGAACCAACCGACAGGAGGAGTCCATGAGAGATTCAAGCGCTCCATCTTCTACGAAGGAACGGTCAGTCGAGTTCCCAGTTTTCTGCGAGGCGCAGGGGGGTGACGGTGAGAAATCGCCATGTGTCCCGTAACTCGCCGTGCAGCAACGAGTAAGCGGTCATCCCGACGGCCGGGACGAGCGCGGCCTTGCCGTCGCCCAGCCCCTTTTCGTCCGGATCGCCGTTCAGCAGCGACTCCAGCAGTTCCCTCTTCACCGGGAAGTGCGCCACCGTGACCTTCCGGTCGGCCGGGATCGCGGCCAGCTCCCTGGCCACGGCGATCGCCCGGGTCAGCCCGCCCACTTCGTCGATCAGCCCGTTCGCCTGCGCCTGGCGGCCGCTCCAGACCCGGCCGTGCGCCAGCTTTTCGGCGTCGGCGAAACTCAGGCCGCGGTGGCGCGCCACGTCGGCGAGCCAGGCGTTGAACTCGGCCCAGTGGTTGTCGGTGAACAGCTGCCACTCCCGGGGCGTGTAGTCGCGGGTGGCGGACTCCATGAGGGCGTTGGCGCCGAGCGTGTCGGCGGTTTCGGTCACGCCGAGTTTGTCGAGCAGCCCCTTGACGTTGAACTTGCCGCTGATCGAGCCGATCGAGCCGGTCGTGGTGGCGGCGTCGGCCACAAGCTTCGACGCTCGGTAGGCCATGTCGTAGCCGCCCGACGCGGCCACGTCCACCATCGATACGACCACCGGCTTGACCTTCGCGGTGATCTCCACCTCGTGGCTGATCAGATCGCTCGCCAGCGACTCGCCGCCGGGGCTGTCCACCCGGAAGACGATCGCGGCGACCTTCTTGTCGGCGCGTGCGCGGCGCAGCTCGCGGCAGACGGTCTCGTGCCCGATCATCGGGCCGAGCAGCGGGTCGACGCGGCTCTCCCGGCCACCGATCATGCCGTGCGCGTGGATGACGGCGATCGTCCGCTTCCCCTTCAGCCCGAGCTTCTGCGGCTTCACCTTCGCGTAGCGCTCCTGCGTGACGATGCGCAGGCGCGTGTCTTTCGGCTGTTTCAGGCGCGCCTCGAGGTCGTCCCAGTAGCAGACGCCGTCGATCATGCCGGCTTCGGCGGCCTCTTCGGGCCGGAACAGCGCGCGCTCCATCCACCCGGCGATCGTGGCCGGTTCGATCTTCCGGTCGTCCGCCAGCGACGCGGCGAACAGCTCCGACCTTTCGCGCAGCATCCAGCGGCGGTTCTCGCGCGCTTCGGGCGAGGCGTCGGTGCGCTGGATCATCTCCGCGGCCGACTTGTAGTCCTTGATCTTGTGCAGGTTGTCGCGCACGCCGAGCTTGTCGAGGGCGCCGCGGATATGCTGTGACATCGCCACAAAACCGGCGAACTGCAGGTAGCCCGTGGGCGGCATGAACAGCGAGTCGCAGGCGGCGGCGAGCGCGTAGACCGGACGGTCGAGAGTGTCGGCCCACCCGTACACCTGCTTGCCCGCGGCGCGCAACGCCAGCACCTGCTCGCGGATCTCCTGCAGCTTGGCGACGCCGGCGCCGCAGTTGCTCGACAGTTTGAGGATGACGCCGTCGATCCGCTTGTCGACCCGCGCCTTCTCCAGATCGGTGAGCACGCGCTGCAGCGTTGCCGCGTCGCCGCCCAGCACCGCGCCGGCCAGGCCGTCGCCAGGCAGGTCGTACTCCGGCAGGGCGCCGTACAGGTCGATGACGAGCCAGGAGTGGCCGTGGATCTTCCCCTGCCCGCCGCCTCCCGCCTTCACGAGCACCGCGCCAACTATCAGCCCGAGCGCGAGGACGACACCCAGGACCGTGGCCAGCAGTTGGGACAGGAAACCGGCGCGATCGTGATGATTCATGGCCGAGACCTCCAGGGGAAGGCGTGGCGCCGGTCCGCGGCCGGGGCGGGGCGGCGGGGGCGTTCGGGCGCGATCATAACGTACATTCACTCTACGGGGTTGCCCCAGGATCGCCGGTTCGCTATTCTGGCGCTCCATGAAGAGCATTATTGTCGGCGACATTCACGGTTGCTATGCCGAACTCCTTGCCCTGCTCGACGCCGCCGGAATCGGACCGGACGATCGCGTCATCGCCATCGGCGACGTGTCCGACCGCGGTCCCGAGTCCCCCGAGGTGCTCGAGTTCTTCCTGACGCGCCCCGGCGCCGTCTCGATCATGGGCAACCACGAGTGGAAGCACGGGCGCGGCGTGAGCGGCCTGTCGCAGCGCATCACCCGCGCGCAGTGCGGCGAGGCACTCTACGCGCGCGCGCTCGCCTGGATGCGCGAGTGTCCGCTCTGGCTCGATCTGCCCGAGGTCCTGCTCATCCACTGGGGGCTGATGCCGGGCGTGCCGCTGGCCGACCAGCACCCGGCCGTCCTGATCGGCGAACCGGCCGGCGAGATGTCGCTGCGCGAGATGCTCGGCAACGAGGGCTGGTACGACGTCTATGAGGGCCCCAAACCGGTCGTCTACGGACATCACTCGTGGGCCGCCGGCGCCCGGCGCGATCTAACCTATGGCATCGACACCGGTTGCGTGTACGGAATCTCCCTGACCGGGCTCGTGCTGCCGGAATTCAAGCTGGTGAGCGTGCCGGCGCGCGAGAATCACTGGGAAAGGGTGCGGGGCGAATGGGAAAAGGCGCTCACGGAGGGGATGCTGCTGGCGGAACCGGCAGGAGAGAACGACGAAGAGACATGAGACGCCGCCGCGGCCGGCGCGCAACCCCTGTGCCGCCCGGATAGTGGCCGCGATCAACCCTTGCCGCCGGTTTGACTCCCTCCGTCCTGTCCGATATCTTCGCCTCCGGAGATTCACCCAGCATTCCGGAGGGTTATTCTCATGCCTCAGTTCGAGCATGGCGTCATCAAGGTCGAAATCGATGAGAACGGTTTTCTGACGGAGCCCGGCTGCTGGACGGAGCAGGTGGCGACCGCGTTCGCGGACGTCGAGGGGATCGGCGCGCTCACCGCGGACCACTGGAAAATCATGAACTACCTGCGGACCTACCACGCCCAGTTCGGCGTGGCGCCGATGATCCGTAAATTGTGCAAGGAGACCGGCTTCTCGCTCGCGCAGATCTACGAGCTGTTCCCGGCCGGTCCCGCCAAGGGGGCCTGCAAGGTGGCCGGGCTCCCCAAGCCGACCGGCTGCGTCTGACGCCCCGAAAGGCGAGGCGCAGGCAGACACAGAAGCGCCGGGATCCTTGCGGACCACGGCGCCTCCTGGCAGCGACGGGTCGCCCTCCCGTCACCGTCCCTAAACGTTACTTGGCCACCAGGGCGCGCGCAAGGGCTGACCGCCCGGAAGCGTCGCGCAGGCGCAAGATATACAATCCGGCCGCCAGCGGTCGTCCGTCCGGACCAACCGCGTCCCACGGCACCGGACCCATGTCCGGCTCCGCCCACCCCTCCCAGATGAGGCCGGCGCTGCGCCCGCGCAGATCGAACGCCTCCACGTGCGCGGGGCCGGATATGCTCACGGCAGCCGATACGAAGGTGCGCGGATTGAAGGGGTTGGGCGCCAGGCCGAGCGAAGGTCCCGCCGGGGCCGGGGGCGGATCAATCACCGGCGTGACTGCGGGGTCTTTCACGCGCACGGTCGTGGGGGGCAGGGTCACGTCGGCGATGCGGATGGCGAGCGGGTCGAAGAGGCGCACCTCGACGGCGGTAATGGCCGCGAGGCCGCGAGCGTCGGCCCGGAAGTTCCAGCGGAGCAGTTCGCCCGGTCCGGTGACCCAACAGGTGGAGCCGATGGTAACGGCAAAACCGTGCCACGTATCGGGCGCCGTCAACTCGAACCCCTCCCAGACGAAACAGGGGGCGCTGCCGAAAAGCGCCCCCTTGCCGCCGCCGAGGCTGGTGAGGATGGCGGGATCGAAGCGCACCCACACCTCGACCGTGCGCACCTCGAGCGGCACGTCCAGACAAATCGACAGGTGCGACGTGGCTTCGAGCGCGACGGTCGTTTCGGCGGGGGTGAAGTGCAGCGTGACGGCCGCCCCGGCCGTCGGGGCGATGAGCACGAGCAGGGCGAACAGAACAACCGAGCTGGTCCCGCGCATGATGTTCTCCACTCCGGAAATCCCCCGTATGCATGACGGGCGAAAGGACATTGCCGCGGTGGGGCAGGCCCCGGACGTCAGCGTCCGGGGCCCGGTTCCCGCGTCGCGCAAGGCGACTACTTCATGAGACTCATCTTCCTGGTCTGGACATCCTCTCCGGCCTCGATCCGGCAGAAGTAGGTGCCCGAGGCGACCCGCCGTCCGGTGTCATTGCGACCGTCCCAGATCGCGTCGTGGTTGCCCGCCGCCATCAGGTCGTCGATCAGGGTGCGCACCAGGCGCCCGTCCACGCCGAACACCCGCAGCCGCACTGCCGTATCCACCGGCAGCGCAAAGCTGATCTTCGTCATGGGGTTGAAGGGATTGGGCACATTCTGCGCGAGCGCGAACACCCGCGGCAGCGAAGTCACATCCGGCTGCGTCACGGTCGTGCCGAGATCCTCATTGGCGACGCTGCGGGCGGTGATGGTGACGTTGGTCGGGCTGACGTCGGCCGGCAGCGTCACGCGGAGCAGCTCGCCCCGGCCCGCGAAGCCGGTGTTCGTGCCGAGCAGGGCCAGGCCGGCGTCGAGGCCGCCGGCGTTCTTCAGGAAGAACGGCGCATGCTGATCGGCGATCAGGGCGCCCGGCGCCACCTGGGCGACAACGCCGTCAGGCAGGTCGCCGCGGAGGCAAATGCCCTGCAACGCGGAGCAGGAATTGTCGAGCGTGAGCGCCCAGGTCGTATCGTCAACACGGGTCCAGGCGAGCACGGGGAGACCGCCGCCGGCAGGCACGGCCTTGCTGACGACGCCGAAGTTCATCGCGAAGATCATGAGGTCTTCGAAATTCACGACGCCGTCGGGGAGCGGAATGCCGACGCGGCTGCGGTTGTGGGTGGGGCCGACGTCGCACTCGTCGTACGCACTCGTCAGCGGCGAGAGGCCGTAGGCGTATCCGAAAACGTTGATGTCCGCGACGTCGACCTTCCCGTTGTAGGCAAGGTCGCCCAGGGAGGCGCCGCACACATCTCCGAGCCAGTAGCAGGTGGCGCGGGCGTTGGCGGCCGCGGGGCTGTAGTTGAGCGCGATATCATAGACAAAGCCGCTGTAGTAGTAGATGTCACGATCCGCCGCGAGGGGCAGGCTGTGCGTCGCCGCGGACACGCTGCCGATCCACCCTGAGGGCGGTGCCGTCGCCCGGGGTGGTCGTGTTCTCCGGATAACCCGGCTCGCCGGTGGCGTAGGTCGGGTAGCCGGTCCAGCGGCGGAAGCAGATCTGCGTGCCGTAGTAGTCGGTGGGAAGGGCGCTGTAGCCATCGGTCCAGGTCAGGTTGACCTTCTGATGCCCGGGCGTGGCGGCCAGATCTGCCAGGGCGGCGGGCGAAGTGTTGTCGGCAATAATGCCGTCGCTGTCGGAGGCACTGTTGCCCAGGGGGTCGATTGCCGTCACGGTGACGTCGATAAGGCCGTCCGTGGGCAGGCAGGTGGCTGAGGGTACGTCCCAGGTGGCCACGCCCAGCGTCGTAGCCGTCCGGCGCCACGCTGGCGCCGCCACCCAGGACAGTCAGGTCGGCCCGGATGTTCGCAATGCCAAAGGTCAAGTCGTCGTCGCCGACGGTGGCGGTGACGACGGCGTGGTCGGTGTTCTTGATGTAGTCGTCCGTGTGGGACAGTGTCGCGTTCGCGATGAACGTGTTCGTGACCGTCGGCGCGGTGCCGTCGACCACGACCAGTCCGTCATCCTCGGACAGGCCCAGGAGATCGGCGTTGAGGTTGTCACGCATCGCCAGCAGCGTGATGTCGATCGGCGTGGTGCCGTACCCGTCCGCCACGCGGGTGAAAGTCAGCTTGAACAGGTCGCCCAGCAGGATGCCGGTCTCGGTGCCCTGCAGCGCGGCGTCGACCCGGAAGCCCACGAGCGCGCCGCTGGTGATGGGGGTCGGGATGAAGTACGTCGGGTTATTGAACAGGCCGGCATCCGGCCTGGCGATCGTGGCGCTGGCCACGGCCGGATCCCACAACACCTCGATGGAGAATCCGAACAGGGGGGCCGAGGCGCCGCCCAGATACTTCACCACGACTTCGCCCGTCGGACTGGCGATGTTGAGGTTCCGGGGATCGGGGACGCAGGCCACGTTGTTGCCGGCCAGCAAGGCGTCCACCAGCGCACTCGTGTTCTCGGCGCCGACCTCGGGGTAATGGTATCCGCTGTCAGAAACCCAGGCACCCGTGTCGTCCTGGGTGGAGATGGACCAGGCCGCCGCTGAGCGCAGGGCGGTCAAGGTCGTCGTCGCGACCGGCAGGTTCTCGTACAACGCCATCATCGCGTAGGCAGTCGACTGCCAGTGGCGATCATTGACCAGGTCCGTGGCGCCGTACTGTTCGCTGAAGGCACCGTCGGCGTACTGGCAGGCCAGCAGCAGCGTCTGCAACGCGGGCAGCTCGGCGGTATGGGTGCCGGAGACCGCGAAGGCGTCGATGATGCCGGCCAAGCCGAGGGTGTAGCACCAGTAGATCGCGGTTTCCCCGGTCGGGTCGCTGCCCATGTTGGCTCCGTCGGGATCGAAGTAGCCGGGGTTGCCGGCGAAGCTGTCCTGGTAGATGACCTCGGCCATGGCCGCGGCCTCGGCGGCGTGGCCCGCTCCCGGGAAGGTCTCTTCCATCAGCATGGCCGCTTCGACCCAGAACGCGATGTCCCAGGGGATGATGCCGTTGCTGTAGCCCTGGGCGTAACGGATGTCGCGGATGTACGCGGCGAGTGCCGCCATCGTCACGTAGACGCTGATGTCGCGGTCCCAGATCGCCTGCGCGCCTGCCCTGTAGTAGGCCGGGTCGGGGCAGTCCGGCAGGTTCGCGAAGCGCAGCAGGAAAATCACATCCGGGCCCGAGCGGATCACTGCAGGCCCGACGCTTACGATGTGGTCGGCGGCGTCTTTCAGGGCGATGAACCGGGCCGGCTGGGGATCGAGGTTGTAGGCCCCCAGGATCCCCAGGGCGGTCACGCCATACAAATTCGTGGAACTCGACGACGAGCTGTGCACAAAGAGTGTTGTCACCCAGTCCCACCCGCCGTCATCGGGGTCCGCGTCGGAGGACCCGTTGCCGGCATTGTCCTCCGTGATGTCGGCCTGCATCTTCACGAGGTAATCTGCCCCGGCGAGCAGCGAAGCGAAATAGTCCGTCGGGTCGCCAAAGCTCTTCTCCGCTGCCGGAGGCACTCCGACGCGAACCTTGCTTGGCGGGCCATCGAACGGCGAGGCGACGGGACCCATTGCCAACACAGGCGCGGCCAGGCCGAGCATGGCCGCAAGAGTGAAGACCGCGATGATTCGTCTCATGTTCATTCCCCCTGATTCAGGCTGTTATGGCTGGTCTCGCTCGCATGGTGTTTCGTGGTTGAGCCGGCGCGGAAGCGGCTTGTCCCTCCCTTCGCTCTGACGCGTGGCGGTCAGTACTGGTCCCGCGCATGATGTTCTCCACTCCGGAAATCCCCCGTATGCATGACGGGCGAAAGGACCTTGCCGCGGCAGGGCAGGCCCCGGACGCCAGCGTCCGGGGCCTGGCTCCCGCGTCGCGCGAGGCGACTACTTCATGAGACTCATCTTCCTGGCCTGGACATCCTCTCCGGCCTCGATCCGGCAGAAGTAGGTGCCCGAGGCGACCCGTCGTCCGGTGTCATTGCGACCGTCCCAGATCGCGTCGTGGTTGCCCGCCGCCATCTGGTCGTCGATCAAAGTGCGCACCAGGCGCCCGTCCACGCCGAACACCCGCAGCCGCACTGCCGTATCCGCCGGCAGCGCAAAGCTGATCTTCGTCATGGGGTTGAAGGGATTGGGCACATTCTGCGCGAGCGCGAACACCCGCGGCAGCGAAGTAACATCCGGCTGCGTCACGGTCGTGCCGAGATCCTCATTGGCGACGCTGCGGGCGGTGATGGTGACGTTGGTCGGGCTGACGTCGGCCGGCAGCGTCACGCGGAGCAGCTCGCCCCGGCCCGCGAAGCCGGTGTTCGTGCCGAGCAGGGCCAGGCCGGCGTCGAGGCCGCCGGCGTTCTTCAGGAAGAACGGCGCATGCTGATCGGCGATCAGGGCGCCCGGCGCCACCTGGGCGACAACGCCGTCAGGCAGGTCGCCGCGGAGGCAAATGCCCTGCAACGCGGAGCAGGAATTGTCGAGCGTGAGCGCCCAGGTCGTATCGTCAACACGGGTCCAGGCGAGCACGGGGAGACCGCCGCCGGCAGGCACGGCCTTGCTGACGACGCCGAAGTTCATCGCGAAGATCATGAGGTCTTCGAAATTCACGACGCCGTCGGGGAGCGGAATGCCGACGCGGCTGCGGTTGTGGGTGGGGCCGACGTCGCACTCGTCGTACGCACTCGTCAGCGGCGAGAGGCCGTAGGCGTATCCGAAAACGTTGATGTCCGCGACGTCGACCTTCCCGTTGTAGGCAAGGTCGCCCAGGGAGGCGCCGCACACATCTCCGAGCCAGTAGCAGGTGGCGCGGGCGTTGGCGGCCGCGGGGCTGTAGTTGAGCGCGATATCATAGACGAAGCCGCTGTAGTAGTAGATGTCACGATCCGCCGCGAGGGGCAGGCTGTGCGTCGCCGCGGACACGCTGCCATCCACCCTGAGGGCGGTGCCGTCGCCCGCGGTCGGGATGTTAGGATACTCCGGCTCGAGGTCGGCATAGACCGGGTAGCCGGTCCAGCGTTTGAAGCGGATCAGCGCGCCATAGTAGTCGGTGGGAACAGCGCTGTAGCCATCGGTCCAGGTCAGGTTGACCTTCTGGTGCCCGGGCGTCGCGGCCAGATCGGCCAGGGCGGCGGGCGGCGTGTTGTCAGCAATAATGCCGTCGCTGTGCGAGGCACTGTTGCCCAGGGGGTCGATTGCCGTCACGGTGACGTCGATAAGGCCGTCCGTGGGCAGGCAGGTGGCCGAGGGCACGTCCCAGGTGGCCACGCCCAGCGTGTAGCCGTTCGGCGCCACGCTGTCGCCGCCCCCCAGGACAGTCAGGTCGGCCCGGATGTTCGGCAACGCCAAAGGTCGGGTCGTCGTCGCCGACGGTGGCGGTGACGACGGCGTGGTCGGTGTTCTTGATGTAGTCGTCCGTGTGGGACAGTGTCGCGTTCGCGATGAACGTGTTCGTGACCGTCGGCGCGGTGCCGTCGACCACGACCAGTCCGTCATCCTCGGACAGGCCCAGGAGATCGGCGTTGAGGTTGTCGCGCATCGCCAGCAGCGTGATGTCGATCGGCGTGGTGCCGTACCCGGCCGCCACGCGGGTGAAAGTCAGCTTGAACAGGTCGCCCAGCAGGATGCCGGTCTCGGTGCCCTGCAGCGCGGCGTCGACCCGGAAGCCCACGAGCGCGCCGCTGGTGATGGGGGTCGGGATGAAGTACGTCGGGTTATTGAACAGGCCGGCATCCGGCCTGGCGATCGTGGCGCTGGCCACGGCCGGATCCCACAACACCTCGATGGAGAATCCGAACAGGGGGGCCGAGGCGCCGCCCAGATACTTCACCACGACTTCGCCCGTCGGACTGGCGATGTTGAGGTTCCGGGGATCGGGGACGCAGGCCACGTTGCCGGCCAGCCAGGGCGCGTAGTCGACAAACGGCGAGACATTCACGCCGATCGCCTTGTCCGCGATCATGCGGTCGGAAACGATCGCCCGCGCGGCCGCCTTCGGCAACGGGCCGTCATTGGTCAGGGGCGAAACGGATGGCGGAAGGAAACCGCCCGCCATCGGCACCACATAGGTCGGGCCGTCGCTCCGGCCCCACCAGTTCAGTTCCGCGTCGAGCAGGCTGTTCGCGAAATTGTTGTAGGTGCCGTACTCGATGTTTCCTGAAAAATCGTTGGCCCGGACCACGCAGTTGATGGCATTGGATGCGCCGACGAGGGCGTCCTTCCAGACCTCAAGGCCATAGCCGCCGTTCGCGATGCGGTTGCCGGTGATGGTGGCGTTGACCACCCCGTCCGTCCAGCCCGGATACCGCGAACCCGCAGAGTAGCCGTAGATGCCGAGCCCCGTGCCGGCATTGTTGTAGAAGTCACAGCCGGTCACGAGCAGGTCCATGCGGGCGCCGGTGTTCGCCATATCGCCGTATGCGTTCCACGTGTTGTCGTGCCCGCGCAGGCCGCGGAGGATCACCAGCGGTGCGATCGCAGGGCTGTAACCCCAGCCGTATTGGGCGTGTGACAGGCCCGACTGGCAACCGAAGATCTCGCCGCCCTCCACGGTCACATCGCTGCTCTCGAAAAAGAGGGCGCCGGTAGACGTCCAATCATCGCCGGTGAACACAACGTTCCCTACGACGCAGTCCGTCAGGGTGCCGCCGGCTCCGTAGCTGATCTGGATGCCGTTCTGGGCGGTAATGGACGTGGGACCGATCCCGATGGTGGTGACGTTGCTCAAGGCGGCCGTCATGCCGACCCCCGAAAACACCACGCCACCCTTCTGAAATTGATCGACGACGATGTTGGTCAGCACGACAACTTCGGTGCCAATGTCGTTGTTATTGCCATAGATGCCGACGCCGTGCTGAGCGCCGCTGAACGGCGTGTCCTGGACGCGCACAACCGAGCAGTCGGTCATGCTGCCACTCGACTTCCAGAAGCCGACGCCCTGGAAGCGATAGTTCGCGTCGCCCCGGCCGTTGCCGTCGACTGTGAGATGGCTCAGGACAACGTTGCCGGTATCGTGGATGTACACGATGGGAAAGTTTTTGTTGGAGCCGGTCATGTAGAAAATCGGAAGCGTCTCCGGCGATTCGATGATGGTCGCCCCGACGCCAGCGCCGACAAGGGTAACCGGCTTGCTGATCTGCACTTGTTCAGTATAGGTGCCGGATGCGATCTGGATGATGTCGCCCGTGATCGCCGCTTCAACCGCGCCCTGGATCGTACCGTAGTCGGCCGGAACGTTGATTGTCGCCGCGTCTGCCGCCACCGCGAGGCAGAGGCCGATGAGCAGCATCGCCACGGATGTCCTGGTGGATCTCATGCTCGTTCCCCCTGATCGAAGATAGAAATCCCACCGCTGCCTGGACTCCGGACGGAACGAAACAGTCTCGCTGTCTGCGGCGGAGTCCGACTCATGGCGGCGAATTGGCTCGCGACGCATACCTCCCCAGATGCTCGGGCGGCGCTGGTACATGTCAGGACTGGCCGGCGCGCCAGGGGGCGACAAGCATGGCGCGGCCTGCGCGGAAATGACGACAACGGCTCGTTGACGGGGTACCATGGAGGCACGCGCGCCAGCGGGGCCAAGTGTCCCCAGGCGAGGCGAGTCGGACGAAATAGGGGGCGAGTAACAGAACCCCGGAGGGCGAATGAGGGGGTCTGGGGCGACTCCTCAAGTCATACCATACATGAGGTGGAGATTCAAGAGTAATAATACAACACAATCAAGAGTCATGTTGGCGTGATTTATGTGGTGGGGCGGCGACTCAGGAAATTCCGCGCGGTTCTGTTCCGCGCTGCCCTATCATCTATAATCCTCCGGCTCGCCCGCCCGGATTCGCTCCCGGTTCACATTTTGCGGCCAGATCATCTGGCGACCGTATCTGTGGCTGCGCGCGGGTCTTTGCTGGGGCTCGTGGCGAATGAAGCGGGGGGGGTATCCGATGACGAGACATGGGGTGCGTTTCCCGCCGGTTGCCCCGCCGCACGGTTGCCGCGCCGCGCGGCGGGGGGTACACTACGGGCCGGAACGGGAGGTTTTCATGAAGGCGGTGCTGATGCTGAGCCTGGCGGCGCTGTGCGTCGGGGTGACGTCGTGCCGCGACGGCCTCGACGAAGACGCGAAATTCGTCGTGCTGGCCGACCGGTGCCTCGATGCCTGGCGGGCGCTCGATCCCGAATGGGCCACCAGCCTGGGCGACCACCGCTTCGACGCGCAGCTCACCGACCGCAGTCAGGCGGGGGTCGGGCGACGCGCTGCGTTCGCCCGCGCGTATCTCGACTCGCTGAACGCGCTCGACGAGACGAAGCTCCTGACCGACAACCGCATCGACCGCCGCATCCTGATGAACAATCTGGAATCGGCCGTCTACGCGGCCGAAACGTTGCGCGAGCACACCTGGAATCCGCTGGTCTACAACGCGGGCGGCGCTCTGTACGCGCTCGTGGCGCGCGACTTCGCGCCGCTGGCCGACCGCCTGCGGGCCGTGAAGGGACGCCTCGAGGCGATGCCGGCGGTGACGGAGGCGGCGCGGGCCAATCTCGCGCATCCGCCGCGCATCCATGTGGAGACGGCCATCCTCCAGAACGACGGCCTCATGGGACTTGTTTGCAACGAGCTCGAGCCGTTCCTCGAGCAGGAGCCGGCGCTGCGCGAGGAGCTGGCCCCGGCGCGCGCCGCGGCGACCGCGGCGTTGGAGGCCTACGGACGCTGGTTGCGCGACGACCTCCTGCCGCGCGCCGACGGCGATTTCCGACTCGGCGCCGAACGGTTCGGCCGCAAATTGGCCTATGCGCTGGAATCGGACCTCATGCCCGAGCAGATCCTGGAAAGCGCCAAGCGCGATCTCGACGCCACGCAGACGGAGATGGTCGAGCTGGCGCATTCCCTATACGCGAAGCAATTCCCCGGCGCCGCCAACCATCGCGCGCCGCAAGACAAGGACCTGGTGCGCGCGGTGCTGGGGCGGCTGGCGCAGGAGCACCAGGCCAACGACACGATCGTGGCGAAGGCCGAGGCGGACCTCGCCGCCTGCACGGCGTTCGTGCGCGAGCACGACCTGATGACCCTGCCGGACGAGCCGATCCGCATCATTGTCATGCCGGAATTCCAGCGCGGCGTGGCGGTGGCCTTCTGCGAGGCGTCGGGCCCGCTGGAGGCGCGGCAGCAGACATTCTACTCCATCTCGCCCGCGCCGCCCGGCTGGACCCCCGAGCGGGCGGAGTCGTTCTACCGCGAGTACAACGACCACATGCTGCAGATCCTGACCATCCACGAGGCGATGCCGGGCCACTATCTGCAGGGCATGCGCGCGAACCGTTTCCGCGCCCCGACGCTCACCCGCGCGATCTTCGCCAACGGCCCCTTCGTCGAGGGGTGGGCCACCTACGCCGAGCAGCTGATGACGGGCGAAGGGTACGGAGGATCGGCCGTGCGGATGCAGCAGCTCAAGATGCGGCTGCGCCTGATCATCAACGCCATGCTCGACCAGGGGGTCCACGTGCACGGCATGAGCGAGCAGCAGGCGATGGACCTGATGATGACCGAGGGGTTCCAGGAGGAGGGGGAGGCGGCCGGCAAGTGGCGTCGCGCCTGCCTCACCTCCGCGCAGTTGTCGACCTACTACGTGGGCAACCTCGAGATCAACCGCCTGCGCGACGACTATGCCACGCGCCACGGCGGTCTGCATTTCGGACAGACGCGGGTATTCCACGACCAGGTGCTCTCCTTCGGCGCTCCGGCGCCGAAATACGTGTCGGAGTTGATGGGTATGGGGCCTCCAGGGCCGTGGCGGCCGGGAAGGTGGCGGACATGAAGGGTGACAGGAAGGTACTGGCCACGCTCAACAAGCTGCTGGCCGACGAACTGACGGCGATCAACCAGTACATGGTGCATTCCGAGATGTGCGCGAACTGGAGCTACGATCGCCTGCACCAGCGCCTCGAGAAGCGCGCCATCGACGAGATGAAACACGCCGAGAAGCTGATCGCGCGCATCCTCTTCCTCGAGGGAGTGCCGGTGGTGAGCAAGCTCAACCCGATCCACATCGGCGCCGACGTGCACCGGCAGTTCATGGCCGACGCGAAGTCGGAGCAGGGGGCCATCGGAATGTACAACGCGGCCATCGCCGAGGCGGGCGCCGCGGGGGACAACGGCACGCGCGAGATGCTCGAGGACATCCTCAAGGACGAGGAGGATCACATCGACTGGCTCGAGGCCCAGCTCGACCAGATCGGTCAGATGAAGATCGAGAACTACCTGGCGGAGCAGGTCCGGGGGGCCTGAGCTCAGGACCTTTCGCGGGGTGCGCGGGGGCGCGTCGCGGTCGGACGGCGCGCCCCTTTTCTGCGTGGCGCCGGCTGGCACCGGGGGCAGAAATGGCTCGATCGCCCCGCCACCACAAGGCGCGCCAAGGTTTCGCCGCAGTCGCGGCACGGCGCTCCGTCGCGCTGGTACACCCTCAGCTTGCGCCGGAAGTTGCCCGGCTGTCCGCGGAAGTCGACGAAGTTGAGGTAGGTCGTGCCGCCGTGGCGGATGGCGAGCCGCATGACGGCGCGCGCGGCGTTGAAGATCCGCCGCAGGTCGGGGTCCGCCAGCGAGGCGGTCGGCATGAGCGGATGCACGCGCGCCCGGAAAAGCGCCTCATCGGCGTAGATGTTGCCGATCCCTGCAGCCACCCCCTGATCGAGCAACACCGCCTTGATCGGCGCGCGCCGCCCCTTCGCCCGCTCACGCCAGGCGGCGAAGCCGATCTCCAGCATGTCCGGTCCGACGTGCGGCGGGGCGACGGCGAACGACCCGTCCGCGCCCGCCTCCACGAGCGTGAGCCGCCCGAACTTGCGGATGTCGCGGTAGTAGACCGGCAGGCCTTCGAAATCGAAAACGAGGTGGGTGTGCCGGTCGGGGATGTAGGTCGGGTCCACGAAGATCTGGCCCGTCATGCGCAGGTGCAGGCACACCGCGCGGCGGTAGCCGCGCTCAATTGTGACCGGGTGCGCCGATACGTCCCCCCCCCCGATCCCCGCGCACCCCGCGCCCGTTTCCCCGCACCGCTCCCCCTCCCCAAACTCCAGCAGCAAGTACTTACCCTGCCTTCGCACCTTCACCAACACCCAGCCCACGAGCGCGTTTTCAACCGCCTCCGCGCTCGGCTCGAGCACCCCCGCGAACCGCACCTCCATCCCCGTCAGTCGCCGCCCCACCAGGCACTCCCGCAGCGCCAGCGCGACGTTCTCAACTTCCGGCAGTTCCGGCATCAGAACCCGCGCTCCTTGCGCACCTGCGCGTACGCGTCGTTGATCGCCTGCATCTTCTGGCCCGCGAATTTAGTGAAGTCCTCGGAGAGATCGCGCGAGGCGAGCGTGTCGGGGTGGTACTCCTTGGCGAGTCGACGATAGCTGCGCTTGATCTCGTTTTCGGTAGCGCCGCGGTCCACTTCGAGCAGAGCATAGGCGGCGCCGACGTCGAAGCGGGCGAACAGCGCGCTCGCCTGTTCGTAGTCGCGCGCCGAGAGGCCGAGCTGTCCGGCGATCTCGCGCAGCAGCTTCTCCTCCGACGGGTCGCAGCGTCCGTCGGCCCAGGCGATGCGCATGAGCAGGGCGAGCAGGTCGCGCAGGCGGTCGGGGCGGTGTCCGAACAGGGCGCGGATCTGCGCTGTGTAGGCGGACGTGGGAGTGGCTGCATCGCGCGCGTTGTTGAAGACGCGCGCGGCCGTGCGGCGCTCCTCGGTGGTCATGCCGAGGTCGCGCGCGAGGAATTCATCGAAGACGCGGATTTCCGGCTCGGACACGCGGCCGTCCGCCCTGGCCACGCGCGCCGCGAGACTGATGAGCGCGAGCATGAACGCCGTCTGCGCCATGCCCTGCTCGAGCGGGTCGCCGGCTCGGGCGCGCAGGTCCGCCCCGCAACGACCGCACGCGAGCGGGCGCCCTTGCTCGATGCTCACCGGCGCCCCGCACCGCGGACAGCGTCCGTACAGCCGCCCGCGCGGCGGCGCGCCGAGCTGCTGCGGGGTCGGATCCTCCACCCGCGACCCGATGGCGCCGCCTAGCAGCGCCCCGAGCGGTCCGCCGAGGACGAAGCCGATCGTCCCCCCGATCATCGTGCCCAGAATTCCCACGCCACGCTCCCGGCTCACGACCGCCCCGGCCGCGCAAGACGCTGAAAGATAGCCGCGGGCCGTCGTACGGGCCAACCGCGACCGGCCCTGTACCCCGGCCCCGGCGCCACTATTGCCTGTCGCCGGCAATCGCCTACAATGAAGGAACTTCCGCGTGAGCCGCCCGTGTCGCGCACTTTCCGGGAAAGGGTTGGGCCGCATGGATGTCGAAACCGCGATTCGCAGCCGCCGCGCGATCAAGGCATTCGACCCGTCGCACCGCATCGACGAGCGCGAAACGGCGAAGCTGGTCGAACTGGCCACGCTCTCCCCGACCGCCTTCAACCTCCAGCACTGGCGCTTCGTCGTCGTACGGGACCCGCTGGTGCGCTTCCAGCTCCGCCAGGCCGCCTACGATCAGCCCCAGGTGACCGACGCGTCGCTGCTGATCGTCCTCTGCGCCGATGTGAAGGCGTGGGACCGCGACCCGGAGCGCTGCTGGCGCAATGTCGAACCCTCCGTGCGCGACCGGATGGCGGGCACGATCCGGCGCTTCTACGCGCCCGACGCCCAGCTCCAGCGCGACGAGGCGATGCGCTCCTGCGGCCTGGCCGCGCAGACCCTCATGCTCGCCGCGACCGCGCTCGGCCACGGCTCCTGCCCGATGGACGGCTTCGACTTCGCCGCGGTGGCGCGCATTCTCAACCTGCCCCCCGACCACCTCGTGAGCATGTTCGTGGCGATCGGGCGCACGCTCGAGCCGGCCGGCCCGCGGCCAGGTGCGATCCCGACGGCGGAGCTCACGGTGGTGGACCGCTTCGCAACCGTCGACCGCGCCGCCGAACGCCACGCCATGGTCGAGGAGCTCGCCCGCGACGACCGCTCCGCATCCGCCGGACCGGGCTGCCCCGCGCTCTCCTCCGCCGTGCTCGAAGCCCTGGCCCGCACCCCCCGCCACTGCTTCGTCCCCGCCGACCAGCAGTCCGCGGCCTACGCCAACCGTCCCCTGCCCATCGGCCACGGCCAGACGATCAGCCAGCCCTACATCGTGGCCCTGATGACCGAGCTGCTGGAGACGTCGCCCGGCGACACGGTGTTGGAGGTGGGGACGGGCTCGGGCTATCAGGCGGCGGTGCTGGCGGAGATGGGCGTGACGGTGCACAGCATGGAGATCGTGGCGCCCCTGGCCCGTCGCGCCCGCCGCGACCTGGCCGCCGCCGGCTACACCGGCCGCATCACCGTGTACGAGGGCGATGGTTACGCCGGCCTGCCCGATCTGGCGCCCTTCGCTGGCGTGATCGTTACCGCGGCGCCCGACCACGTGCCCGTGCCCCTGATCGAGCAGCTGAAGCGGGGCGGCCGCCTGGTGATCCCGGTGGGGTCGACCGGGCACGACCAGGAACTGATGCTGGCGGTGAAGGGGGAGGACGGCGTGGTGCGCAGCAATCGGGTGGTGGGGGTGCGGTTCGTGCCGCTGACGAGGGATGAGGATCGGTGATCGACCCGGGTGCTGACTGACAAATGTCCTCAGGAACGCCGCGACCTGCGGCGTCGCAGCGGCGCCGGACGCGTCGCGGGGCGGTACCCCGCGCCGATCAGGTAGAGCGCGCCGACCACGGCGGAGAAGGCCGAGAAGGCGAATGCGCGCGCCGGCACGGCGCCGCCGCGCAGTACGACGGCCAGATCAACCAGCAACAGCAGCCCGCGCAACGCGTAGATCGCGCCGATGCCCAGCAGCACGGGCCGCGCCCGCGACAGGCGGCGCAGCACGCCCGCGCCCGACAGCGCGTACAGCGCCCACGCAGTGAACACCAGTGCCAGGGCCAACGTGAGAGCCGTCGGCAGGACGACCTCGCCCCGCTCCATCCGCGCCGCGAGCGTCGGCGCCCCGAAGTAGCGGTACCAGGCCGCGCCTCCGAATGCCGTTCCTATGTGCACGGCGGCGACGAGGCCGCTGCAGGCCGCCGCGAAAAGGAGAGCCGTCCGCGTTCGCGCCATTCCATACCCCATTCTGCCGCCCGGGCCCACGCTGAAACCGCCCGCGCTCGAAGCGCCGTCCGATATCCGTCCGACCAGGCGGATCATAGCGCACGCATTCGTGGCCGGCGACCGGTTCCGCGCGCCGGCGCCAGGGAGCTCGGCCCCCGGCCTGCTCGAGATTGGGGCTCTTCCGCCCCCTGTTCTCCTGATCGCATAAAGCCACAACAATAGTCCTGATTTGGCGGCCGCCGCGGTGCCCGCCGCCTCCCGTCGTCGGCCGGTCCTAAAGAGCAAGGGCTCACAGACGATAAGAAGGTCCGGAACGTACGCTGCGGATTTCTCCCGCGGTTTGGCGTCTCTAACAGACGGTGTCGCCATGTTTACCGTGATTGGTATTTTGTTCGCCTTCGGATGCGTGCTTGGCGGTTTCATCATGGAGGGCGGCAAGCCGCTCGCTTTGTACATTCCCGCCGAGTACATCATCATCGCCGGCTGCTCGCTGGGGACGCTCGTGGCGATGGCGCCGCCGCGCGTGCTCAAGCGCATGGGCGCTCTGTTCGGCACCATGATCAAGGGGGACAAGAGCAGCAAGGTGAAGTACCTGGAGCTGCTCACCATGCTCTACGAGTTCTTCCAGATCGCCAAGAAAGATGGCCTGGTCGGACTCGAGCCTCACGTGGAAGAACCCGATCAGAGCGCGATCTTCAGCAAGTACCCGACGTTTCTCGCGGATCACCACGCCGTGTCGTTCCTGTGCGACACGGTGAAGATCATCATCACCGCCGGCGTGCCGCCGCACGATCTCGAAATGCTCATGGAGGCCGACATCGACACCCGCCACGCCGAAGAGGCGGCGCCGGTGGCCATCCTGCAGAAGGTCGGCGACGCCCTGCCGGGCCTGGGCATCGTGGCCGCCGTGCTCGGCATCGTGATCACGATGGGCTTCATCGACGGTCCGCCCGCGGAAATCGGCGAAAAAGTGGCCGCGGCGCTGGTCGGAACCTTCCTCGGACTATTGCTTTCCTACGGAATGGTGCAGCCGATGGCGACCAATATCGAACTCGTGGGCCAGGCCGAGATGCGCTACTTCCACGTCATGAAGGCGGCGCTCGTGGCGTTCTGGAAGCACATGCCGGCGATGGTTGCGGTGGAGTTCGCCCGACGCACCATCGACACAGACCTGCGGCCGACGTTCAAGGAGCTGGAAGAGGCCTGCCGTCCCAGCAAGGGTTGACGGGCGAACAGGGCACGGCTGACCACGGGCGCGCGGCGCCGGATGGGCAATAGTCATGGCGGATCAGAAGCACGGCGATGGCGGCGAGCAGCAGGCCCCCATCATCGTCATCAAGAAGGGCGGTCACGGCGGGCACCACGGCGGCGCCTGGAAAGTGGCCTACGCCGATCTGGTGACGTCGATGATGTCGCTGTTCATCGTGCTCTGGCTCACCTCTCAGAAACAGGAGGTCAAGGAAGCGGTCGCCGGCTACTTCCGCGACCCCGGCGCCTTCAACAAGGCCGCCCACGGCGGCGTGCTCGACGGCGCCTCGATCCTGCCGGAGCAGGGGGGCGGCTCGGGTCCGAACGGAGCGCAGCCCACTCCGGAGCAGGTGCGCGAGGCGCAGGAGAAGATTCTCGAATCGACCGCCGAGAAGGTGCGCGAAAGTCTCGCCGGCATGCCGGACTTCAAGCAGCTCGAGGGACAGATCGAAATCAAGATGACCGAGGTGGGCCTGAACATCCAGCTCGTGGAGAAATCGAACTCCCTCTTCTTCGACGTCGGCAGCCAGAACCTCAGCGCCAGCGCGCGCGAGGTCATGAGCGTGCTTGCCACCCGCCTGGGCGAACTGCCGAACAAGCTGGCGATCGAGGGGCACACCGACAGCCGTCCCTACCCCGCCGGCGCGGCCTACACGAACTGGGAGCTTTCCGCCGATCGCGCCAACAGCGCCCGCCGCTTCATGCTTGAGCACGGGCTGCGCCCCGGCCAGGTGGCCGAGGTGCGCGGCTTCGCCGACACGCGTCCCCGCAATCCCGCCGACGCCACCGACGTCCAGAACCGACGCATCAGCATCACCGTGCTGTACGACGAGGCGGCGCAGAAGGCGGCAGTGGCCGCGGCGACGATGACCATCGGCGAGGGAGCGGCCACGTTCGTCGTGCGGGACGGAGGCGGGGCCATGTCCCACGATGCCGCGTCCGGCGGCGGGCGCGAGGCCCTCGAGTCATCGTCCGCGCACGGGACCGGTCGCTGAGCCGGTTCGCGGCCTACGTCCGTCTCGGCAGACGGCGCCACACCTGGTACACCGGCACTCCGAGCGCGACGATGATCAGTCCGGGCCAGGTGTACTTCGGCTTGACGATCAGCAGGTCGACGCAGATCGCGAAGGCGATGATCACGTAGAGCGCCGGCAGGATCGGGTAGCCGGGGGCGCGGTACGGACGCTCCGCGTCCGGCAGGCGGCGGCGCAGGATGAAGATCCCCACCACGCTCAGCGCGTAGAAGATCAGCACCGAAAAGATCACGTAGTCGAGCAGGTCGCCGTACTTGCCGGTCAGGCAGAGCGCGCACGACCAGATCCCCTGCAACACGAGCGCCGTGGCCGGCACGTGGTGGCGGTTCAGCGTGCCGGTGCCCCGGAAGAAGAGGCCGTCGCGCGCCATCGCGTAGTAGACGCGCGCGCCGGTGAGGATCATGCCGTTGTTGCAGCCGAAGGTGCTGATCATGATGCAGACCGCCATCACGACGGCGGCCGCGGCGCCTAGGATGGTCGAGGCGGCGGCGGTGCCGACCCGGTCGTCGGTGGCGAACTGGATGCCGCGGCCGACCGCGTCGGCTGCCCGCGGGTCGCCGGCGATCGGCAGGGCCAGGATGTAAGCCAGGTTCGCCAGCATGTAGAGCACGACCACGACCGCCACTCCGAGCACCAGCGCCCGGGTGATCGTGCGCCGCGGATCGACCGTCTCTCCGGCGGTGAAGGTGACGTTGTTCCAGGCGTCGCACGCGAAGAGCGAGCCGACCGACGCGGCGCCGATCGCCATCAGCAGGCCCATCCCCGACAGCGTCTCGCGCACGACCGCCCCGTCCGCGCCGACCACGGCGCGACTGGCGGCCCAGAAATCGTGGAAGTTCGTGGCCAGCGCCGCGGGGTTGCGCCCGAGAGTCAGCCCCAGCGCCACCAGCCCGAGCAGCGCCGCGGCCTTGATGACCGTGAACCCGTCCTGCACGAATTTGCCCTCGCGCAGCCCGAGTGTGTTGAGCCAGGTCAGCAGCGCGATGCTGGCGATCGCGAGCAGTTGTGCGGCGTTGACGTGCAGGGCGCCGAGCGAGAAGACGACGTTCTGCTCGCCGAGCGCCGGCACCAGCACGGCGGTGTACTTGGCGAACGCCATGCCGACGGCGGCGATCGAGCCGGTCTGGATCACCATGAAGAGCGTCCAGCCGTAGAGGAAACCCACCAGCGGTCCGAAGATCTCGCGCAGATAGACATACTGGCCGCCGGCCTGCGGCATCATCGCCGACAACTCGCCGTAGCAGGCGGCCGCCAGCAGCGTGACCAGACCACTGAACAGCCAGACCGCCAGCAGCCAGCCGGCCGAGCCGACCGTGCGCGCGATGTCGCTGCTGACGATGAAGATGCCCGACCCGATCATCACCCCCATGACGATCATGGTGGCGTCGAACAGCCGGATCTCGCGGCGGAACTCGCGCTCGTGGCCGGATGAGGTCATGCCGGGCTCCTTGTAATGGTGCGCCGGAACCGGCCGGCCGTCCCCCCCGTGGGCCGGCCGGAAGCGACGCGGGCGGCCACCGCCCCCCGCGCCGGGGCGCGAGTCTAGCGCAGGCCGCCGCCATGGACCAAGATCGTTCCTGCCCCCGCGCGACCATGGCGGCCCGCCCCGCGCTGTGGCATCTTGGGGGGCGTCCACGCCGACCGTCGTCTGGCCCGCGCCCCGATGTAGAAAGGACCGCCCCATGTTCCGCTCACGCTTCGCCATCGTCCTGGCCGTGGTGGCCGGACTCTGTTTCGCGTTCGCCATCGCCCCGCCGCCCGCCGCCCGCGCGGGTCTGCCCAAGCTGAAGGACAAGCTGAAGGAGGCGAAGGCGAAGGCGGAATCGGCGGCGGAGGCCGCGGTCTCCGACAAGGACGCTCCCGCGCCGGCCGAGCCGGAACAGGCGGACGAAGCGGCCGGCCAGGCAGCCGGAACGACAGCCCCCGCCGCTGGCGGCGCCGCCGGCGCCGACATGGCGCTCTATACTAAATACGACTTCGTGCCGGGCGACCGGACCATCTTCTACGACGACCTCGCCGGCGACGAAATGGGCGAATTCCCGCACCGCTGGCGCCTCGACGACGGCGTGTTCGAGGTGGCGAAATTCGCCGGCGAAACGTGGATCCTGAACACGAACAAGGGCTCGATCCGTCCCGACATCGCCGACGGCCTGCCGCCGCGCTACACGGTCGAGCTGGAGATCTGGGACGGCGGACCCGAAACGAAGGGGCACTGGCACTTCATCCGGTGGGTCGACGCGGAGGGGCAGGACATCGGCGACTTCGCCGTGAAGGATCACCAGAACACCTATTTCAACCTGAACGGCGACCAGAAGGCGGACAAGGCGCTGCCTCAGCCGCTCGCCAAAGGCAAGCACACCATGCGCGTGATGGTGACCCCATCGACCATCAAGTGCTACGTCGACAACGAGCGCGTGGCGAACATCCCGAAGGTGACCGGCTGGAACCCGGTCGGGCTGCGCGTGATGCTCGATCCCTGGAACGAAGGGGAGGCGCCGCTGATCATGCGCGGCTTCCGCCTCGCCGAGGGGGGCAAGACCCTGAAGGACCAGTTGGCCGAGACCGGCCGCATCGTCACCCACGGCATCCTGTTCGACTCCGGCTCCGCCGAGATCAGGGGCGAGTCGTACAAGACGCTCTCGCTGATCGCCGAGCTGCTGGCCGGCGACCCGGCGCTCCGCCTCTCGATCGAGGGACACACCGACAGCGACGGTGTTGACGACGCCAACCTGACGCTCTCCCGGAAGCGCGCCGACGCCGTGAAGGCGTGGCTGGTCGCCCAGGGCACCGCGGCCGACCGCCTGCAGACACAGGGGTTCGGCGAGGCGAAGCCGATCGATGCCAGCGCCACGCCCGAGGGCAAGGCAAACAACCGCCGCGTGGAACTGGTACGACTGACAGCGTAGGGCCGGGCGGCGGGCCTCAGGGGGGGCTTCGCCGGAGTCCTTCCTTACAGAGACTGCTACGCGTGCAACAAGTGCGCGGGCGGAATCGATTCGGTGCGAGCCGTCGGCGCCCGATCGCGCTCCCGGAAGGTCGATCCCGGCCTGCATATCCGTGAAATAGTTGCTTCAGTAGTAGTCTCTGTAAGGAAGGACTTCGTACCGCCCCGCAGGCCGCGCCCACCTGGCCCGCGGTTGCCGGAAGCCCTCACGCCTGCGATCTTGGGCCGATGCGCGATAACTACCGCAAGGCGGTCCTCTGCCTGTTGCTGTCCGCCTTCGGCTTCGCGCTGATGTCGGCGGCCGTGAAGCTGGCCGGGCCGCTGCCGCTGGCGCAGAAGGTGTTCTTCCGCAACTTCGTCACCCTGCTGATCACGACCGGCACGGCGCTGCGGCTGCGGGAGAATCCGCTGACCCGCGCGCGCCACCGCTGGCTGCTTCTGGCCCGCTCGACGGCCGGGCTGACCGGCGTCTTCCTCTACTTCTACGCGGTCGATCACCTGAGCCTGGCCGATGCCGCCATCCTCACCAAGCTGGCTCCGTTCTTCGTCATGCTGTTCGCCGCCTGGCTGCTGCGCGAGAAGCTGGCGCGGGGCGCCTGGCCGCTGCTGTGCGTGGCGCTGGCCGGGGCGGCGCTGGTCGTCAAGCCGCGCCTCGACATGGCGCTCTGGCCGGCGCTGGCGGGCGTGGGCTCGGCGGTGGTGTCGGGGCTCGCCTACACGCTCGTGCGCAAGCTGAAGAACCGCGAGCCGGCCCACCGGATCGTCTTCTGGTTCTCGCTCGTCTCGACAGCGGTGACTCTGCCGCTGATGCTCGCCGTGTACGTGGCGCCGACCGGACGGCAGTGGCTCTGCCTGCTCGGGACCGGCCTGTTCGCGGCCGTGGGGCAGTTCGCGCTGACGTGGGGCTACCAGCTGGGGATGGCGTCGCGGGTGGCGGTCTACGACTACTCGCTGATCCTCTGGTCGCTGCTGCTCGACCTGGCGCTGTGGCGCGCGCGGCCCGACGCGGTGAGCCTCGTTGGCGGGACGCTGATCGTGGCGGCCGGCGTGGTCAATCACCGGCGCGCCATGCGCGAGAGCGCCGCGGGCGCCATCTGACGGCACCCCCGCCGAAAATTCATCATTAATTCCGAATTTGCCCCGGGCCGGTCCTAGAGGGCCGCGCCGTGGCGACGCAGCGTCTTGAGCTTGGCGTTGAGCCCCTGCGGGGTCATGCCGAGCCGGCGGGCGGCTTCGGCCTGCGACTTCGTGGCGCCGAGCAGCCGGGAGATGACGGTCGCCTCGACGGCGAACATCGCCTCGCCGTACGGCTTGCCGGAGGCGAGGAGGCGTTCCACGACGGCGCCGACCCAGTCGTCGCCGCCGGCCGGCGGCGGGGCGTCGGTGCCGAGCCCCTGCTCCTCGAGGGCGCGCGCCACGAGGGCGCGGTCGATCACGCGGGCGCCGTCGGGGCCGACCGGTGCGTCCACGAGGCAGCGGGTGAGGATCCCCTGCAGTTCGCGCACGTTGCCGGGCCACGGGTAGGCGCGCAGGGCGCGCCAGGCGCCGGGGTCGAGCGAGGCGTCGGCGCCGTAGCGCTCGCGCCAGCGGGTCAGCAGGGCGTCGCACAGCAGCGGCAGGTCCTCGAGCCGCTCGCGCAGCGGCGGCAGGCGCAGGGTGTACTGCGCGAGACGGAAGTACAGGTCGGGGCGGAAATCCTCCTGCCGGACGAGGCGGCGCAGATCGCGGGCGGAGGCCGCCACGATACGCACGTCCACCCGCTCCGGTTTGGTCGATCCGGCGCGGTAGACCTCACCTGCCTGAAGGACCCGCCAGAGGCGCGCCTGCGTCTCGCGCGGGAGGGCATCGACCTCGTCCAGGAAGAGGGTGCCGCCGGCGGCGGTGCCGACGAGACCGGGGCTGTCGGTGGTGGCGCCGGAAAAGGCGCCGCGGACATGCCCGAACAGGTGCGAGTCGATCAGCGTGGGGGGGACGGCGCCGCACTTCACCGGGAGGAACGGACGGCCGCCGCGCGCGCTGAGCCGGTGGACCCAGGCGGCGAGCAGCTCCTTGCCGGTGCCGCTCTCGCCGACGATCAGCACGGGCGCCTCGGAGCGGGCCACGAGAGCGGCCCGGTCGTAGATTTCCCGGAAGGCCGGCAGGCGGCTGAGTTCGCGGCCGTCGGCGTCGCGCAGGGCGTCGTTGTCGACACCGCGCTCCTCGTCGAGGGGGGAGGGGGCGGACGCCGGGGCGGCGGCGGCCGGGTCGGCCGGCGCGGCGGCGGACCCGGAGGCAGCCGTCGCCCCAGCCTCGGCCCAGCGCAGACGGACCGCGCGGCGGGCCGGGTCGGGCTCGGCGGGGTCGGACCAGTTGGCGTGGATCTCGCCGGGGTGAGTGGTGCTGCCGATCCAGAGCAGCGCCACCGACATCGCTTTGGTGCCGGGGGTGAGGAGGTAACAGCGGCGGCCGTCGCGGAACGCTTCGTGCCGCGACGCCACCTCGTCGAGCACCCGCGCGGTGCGCGAGTGGACATCGTCGAAATCGTCCGGCCGCGGCAGCTCCACCCCGACCATCTCCGCGCGGACCCGACGGCTCAGGGTGAGCCAGGCGGCGTACCCGGTGGCCGCGGCGCCGTGGTTGTGAAGGAGGAGCACGCGGTCGAACGTGGCCGAGCGCAGGAACTCCGCCACCGGCCCCTCGCCGGGGCCGGGATGCCCCTTGGAGGCGGCCAGATCTTCGTCGCCGAGCCATGTAATGAGCCAGGATGACATGGAGAAAACATAAACGATCAGAGGATTATTATCAACAAAAAGAATATAAATTCTCGATTGAAGGCCATTTCAGTCAAACAATTCCGGAATACTCCCAGTCCGGGCGCGAAAGGGTCCCGACTGGCGGGCCGAGCCCTCGATGGGGGGGCGGCCGGCCTTCCTGACAGAGACTGCTACGTATGCAAAAAGTGCGCATGCCGGTCTGGTCAGCCACGGGCCCGCTCCCCTTCCGGGCGGTTGCCGGACGTGGCCCCGCCTGTCATGATGGGCCCATGCGTGAACACTATCGCCCAACGTTTTTCCGTCTGCCGCTGGTTGCCCTGACGGCGCTTGTCGCCGTCTCTGCGCCGGCCTGTCCCGCCGCCACCGTGCCGTCGGCGGACGACCCGCCGCCCGTCTCCCGGACCATCGATCAGGTTCCCGACGAGGCGCTCCGCCGCGGCGCCCCGGTCGTGCCGGAGCGCTCCGAGGACGAGCCCGACCCGCTGCCGCGCCGCCCCCGCATCGGTCTCGCCCTCGGCGGCGGCGGCGCCTGCGGCTTCGCCCATGTGGGGGTGCTGAGAGTCCTCGAGGAGTTGCGGATCCCGATCGACTTCGTGGCCGGCACGAGCATGGGAGCGGTGGTGGGCGGGCTCTACGCCGTCGGCCTGACCCCTGCCCAGATCGAGTCGGCTCTGGTGCCGCTCGACTGGAAAGACATCTTCTCCGACCGCCCCGATCGCGGCGACCGCTCGCTGCGCGCCAAGCTTGACGACCGCGCCGAGCTGTTCGACCTCGAGCTCGGTTTCGCCGGCGGCGGCTTCGTTCTGCCCCGCGGCCTGGTCGCCGGCCAGAAGCTGGCGTTCGCCCTCCCGGTCCCCGAACTGCTGGTCCCTACGCCCGGCGGCTTCGACCACCTGCCGACCCCTTTCCGCGCCGTCGCCACCGACCTGCGCACCGGCGAAGCCGTCGCCATCTCCGGCGGCGACCTCATGCGCGCCATGCGCGCCAGCATGGCCGTGCCCGGCGTCTTCCCCCCGGTCGACCTCGATGGCCGCCTCCTGATGGATGGCGGTCTCTCGCTGACGCTCCCGGTCAACGTCGTCCGCGCCATGGGCGCCGACATCGTCATCGCCGTCGATGTGATCCGCCCCCTCGACCGCGCCACCCCCGACGACTTCGAATCCCTTCCCGGCCTGGCCCGCCAGGTCGGCGCCCTGTTATCCCGCCGCACCACCCGCGACCAGCTCCCCCAGGCCCAGCTGGTGATCGCCCCCGACCTGGAGATGATGAGCAGTGGCTCCTTCGGCCGCGCCGCCTGGGCAGTGGAGCGCGGCGCCGACGCCACCCACGATCTGGCCGCCAGACTGGCCCCCTGGTCCCTCCCCCCGGACGAGTTCGCGGTCCACGAAGCCGCCCGCGCCCGCCGTACCCGGAAACCGGTCCAGGTGGCGGCCATCGACATCGTGAACACGTCCCCCCTGGACGACTGGGTCATCGAAAGCCGTCTCGCCCTCGTCCCGACCAGAAGCCTCGACTGGCGCCGCCTCGACCGCGGCATCTCCAGAATCTGGGAGCTGGGCCGCTTCGAATCCGTCACCACAGACCTGCGTCCCCAGGGCGAAGCCTGGCGCCTGCGCATCCTCGCCAGGGAAAAATCCTACGCCCCGAACGTGCTGCACTTCGGCTTCGCGCTGGAAGACGACTTCGCCGGCGACGCCCGCTACGACCTGCGGGCCCGCTGGACCCGCCACGCCATCAACCCGCTCAACGGCGAACTCCGCCTTGACGGCGCCATCGGATCGTCGCCAGGCATCGCCGCCGAGTGGTACCAGCCATTCGCCTACGACCAGTCCTCTTTCATCTCCCTCCGCGGCGAGCTGGTCACCACCCGCCACACTCTGCATGACGAGGGCGCCCACCCCGCCGACTACCGCCTCCGCAGCGCCCAGGGCGCCGGCGACATAGGACATCAATTCGGCAATAGAGCCGAACTGCGCGCGGGGGCGGTTTATGGCACTGATCGGGCACGGCTGACGACGGGTGATGCGGATATCGCGTCCCTGTCCGGTCGTCATGGCGGATGGACCGCCAGACTCATCTGGGACACGCTGGATGACCGCGGATTCCCGAAGAAGGGGGTCGCGCTGGACGCGAACTGGTATCGGGCCGAGCCGCAGCTCGCGGCGCCGTTCGTGTACGACCGGATGCAGGCGAATCTGCGCGGCTACGCCACGCTGGGGCAGAACACGCTCTGGGCAGGGGTGGAGGGCGGGAGCGATCTGCGGACGGAGATGCCGGAATTCGATCGGTTCAGGCCGGGGGGGCTGTTCTCGTTCTCGGGGTATCGCGAAGGGCGGCTGGCTGGACCGTCGTACGGCATAGCCCGCGCGGGATACTGGCGCGCGATCAATCCGCACGTGGGGAGCTTCAGGCCGCGGCACCATCTCGGGTTCTGGATGGAGGCGGGGGATGCGTGGGCAGACCCGCGCGAGGCGCGACTGCGCGAACTCAGGTGGTCGGTGACGGTGGCGCTGGGGGCGAAGACCCCGGTGGGGCCGGCCTATCTGGCATGGGCGAGGGCGGACGACGGGGGAGAGGCGTGGTACCTCACGATCGGGAAGAAGCCGATGGACTCGCGGTAGCAGGTGCCGGCCTCCAATGACAGGCGGCGAGCGTACAGGCCGGCAGAGGCGGAAACGGATCCCTGTACGACCGCGTGTCTGTTCCATTTTCGACGAACGGTGATTCTCCGAAGATGGGAGGAATGGGATGAGAAGGGCAGCCTACGGTCTGGTATTGTTAATCGTGGCAGGTTGCGGTTCATCAGAATTCGTTCCAGGTGACGTTAAAATTCCCACTGGATTCGAGACCGCAGATTTTCGGTTGCGTCCAATAACCGTCGCCGATGCAGAGAAGGACTATGAGGCGGTAATGGAGAGCATAGGCCTTATCCATACTGCCCTGCTAGGTGACCGCTGGCCGACCGATTCGTTCACCCTTGAGCAAAACAGGAAAGACCTGGCGAGGAAGGAACGTCGTTTTGAGCAGCGAAAGAGTTTTACATTCACGGTCGTGTCGCCGGATGAGGATCGCGTCCTTGGGTGTGTGTACATCAACAAGGGGAGGCGCGGACCGGATGCGGCGGTCTTTATGTGGGTTCGTCAGTCATCTTACGATGACGGACTCGACCCAGTACTTGAGTCCGCCGTTCGGGAATGGATGAAGCGCGAGTGGCCATTCGAATGGGTTGTATACCCTGGCCGCAAAGCGCCTGAGGTATCCGCTGGGTAACTACACGCCGCCTGACAAGATCCTGCACCAGACAAGGCCGCTTGTCGCGCGCTTGGCGATTTTGCGGATAAAACAACAGTTTAGAAGTCCTGGAGAATAAATGTCCCATAGCGCTTTTGAGGCTTGCCTCGAGTTCGTGCTTGAGCTGGAGAATCTCAAGAAGGTCGAGCGGAAGACGCGGCCTATCGGGCAAGATCGGTACGAGAATTCAGCCGAACACAGTTGGCAGGTCGCGCTCTTGGCGCTGACGCTTCGAGACTATGCGAACGAGGCGGTAGATATTTCGAGAGTCGTCAGGATGCTCCTGCTTCACGACATAGCCGAAATCGACACGGGCGACACGATCGTCTACGCCCGACCTGACGCGAAGGGTCCAAATGACGAAGAGAGGGCGGCGTTCGAGCGCTTGACTGGTTCGTTGCCTCCGGGTGTTCGGGCTGAATACCGCGAGCTGTGTGAGGAATTCGCGGCCGGGGCGACGGCGGAAGCCAGGTACGCCAACGCCATGGACCGTGCAATGCCAGTCTTGCAGAATGTGACCAATGGTGGGCGCAGTTGGCAAGAGCACGGAATCAGGAAGTCTCAGGTCATCGCGAAGAACGCCGGGGTTGGCGCCGGCAGCGAGACCCTGTGGGCATGGTTAGAAGAACGCGTCCATGGCGTATATCCACAGGGAGAAGACGAACTGTAGGGCTGGAGACTTCTAACAATGGTTTCCTGCCGACAAAGCCGTCTGTCACGCGCTGTGCTGGCGAACGTCGCGCTCCAGCCGCCGTTGCATCTGAAACAGACGTTAGCCTTCGGCATGTTCGGAACCAAAGGACACAGCGTGAGCCCTGAGACGAGTGGCGGGAGAAGCAAGGTGCCGGAAGTCACGTTGCTATTCTGGATCATCAAGATCGCCGCCACGACTCTCGGAGAGACCGCCGGCGACGCGGTATTTATGTCAATGAATCTTGGCTATCTCGTCGCCACGGGCATTTTCGCCGCTATCTTCATTGCCGCCGTTGGCATCCAGATCGCCGCGAAGCGCTTCAATCCATATGTCTACTGGATCACGATTATCGCCACCACCACCGTTGGTACTACCCTTGCCGATTTCGCGACCCGCTCCCTTGGGGTCGGCTACTCGGGTGGCAGCGCCCTCCTGCTGGCAGTCCTGCTGGCGTCGCTTGCGGTGTGGCATCGCACGATGGGCACGGTGTCGGTAGCATCGGTGAGCACGCCCCGAGCGGAGACTTTCTACTGGGCAACGATCATGTTCTCGCAGACCCTCGGCACTGCGCTCGGGGATTGGACAGCAGATACGGCGGGTCTCGGCTATCTTGGGGCGGCGGCGGTCTTCGTTGTGCTTTTGATGTTGGTGGCGGCAGCGTACAGGCAGACCAACGCATCGCATGCATTGCTGTTCTGGTCCGCGTTTGTGCTGACAAGGCCGCTCGGTGCTGTGGTCGGAGACTATCTTGACAAGCCGTTAGCGTCTGGCGGGCTGGCCTTGAGCCGCTACTCGGCGTCGGCAGTGCTGATGGTATTCATCGCTATCTGCATAGTCTCATTCAAACATAAGGCCGCCAGCAAGAGTCATTGACCGATGGTCAACAACGGCATACAGCGGAAGGCACTGCGCGCCGCCGCTAATGCCTGGCGCGCGAAGGACAAAACCATGATTCTACCGATAGCTGCAATTCTGGCTGGGTTTGTGACGCTGTCCGCATTGGCGCGAGCTCAGCCAGTCACCGACACTACATGGGGAGCCGTTCAGGTTATCGAATTCGGAAAAGACGAATTGCCCGCAAATCTGTATAGCAGGTTCACCGGGAACGATAAGAATTCGATTCTGCAATATTGCCTCCCGGTGTCCTATTCAAAGGCGAAAGAGTATCCTCTTGTAGTATACGTGCCTGGCTACCATGGCCATCCGGGAGGCAATATCGGCAATGCGAAAGATATCGGCGGCGGTCATGATTGTGTTGTGGCAAGTCTGCCGTTGTTCAAGGCAGACATTGATCCTTCGGAAGTCGGGAAGGGGATAATCGTAGGTTTTTCCGACTATCGGGTGTTGTCGGAGGCGTATGAAGTAATGCTACAGAGGCTTTTCGACGTCGTGCCGAATATTGATCGAGCAAAGAGCGCTATGGTGGGATTTTCCAACGGAGCAATCGCCATCGCCGTTTTGGTGTCATCACATGACGATTTCATTCTGGAGCGATTTGATAGCTTCTGCCTGGTCGATCACGGCATGTTTCACCTGACCGACCTGCACAAGCTCCCTACGAAGAATCGGCGGTTTTTAATCGTCGTTGGAGACAAGGATGATTTCGGCCGAGACCTGAAGCTCCGAGGTGCCAGGCTGGTACAGGACTCAAGCCGGTTATTGGGCATTGATGTGGAGAGCCGTGTCCTGATAAATACTGGGCATGAATTGACGGACGCCTGCAAGAAGGACATTGGAGCCTGGATTTTCGAATAGGCTGAGTCTGCGGGGCAGCGATGCGAATATGGTCTCTGCATCCGAAATATCTGGACTCACGGGGCCTGGTCGCGCTGTGGCGGGAGGGCCTGCTCGCGCAAGCCGTGTTGAAGGGAGAGACACGTGGGTACCGGCATCACCCCCAGTTAGAAAGGTTTCGCTGTCGCGCGTCTCCTGTGGGGGCCATTGCCGAGTACCTTCGGGGTGTTTATGCTGAATCCGAGGCTCGAGGCTTCCGATTCGATTGTAGCAAGATCGATCAGCGACGTGACCTGGGGACAGCGCGAGTAACTCGTGGTCAAATCAACTTCGAATGGTGCCATCTGGCGGCAAAGGTGAAGGGGCGTGACCCAGGGTGGGCCGCTCGTCATGGTTCCGTTGTGCGGCCGCTGCCTCACCCGATTTTTCGGATTGTACCGGGCGAGATCGAATCTTGGGAGCGGGTATCAGGCACCGCCAGGGGTTAGTTGGCCGAGCGACCAAGGAAGAACGATCGCTCAACCAGAGCCCACACGGACAAAGCTTCTTTTCGCGACCAAGCCTTCACCGGGCGCGTGCCAATCGATTTTGCAGGTGAATCCGCCGCGAGCCAGACAGGAAGCAGCCACATCACCGCGGAGACGCAAGAGGGAGACGAACTCATGGACCAGGCAGAACAGGACCGTCGTGTTGACTACATAGAGTTTCCCGCCATAAACATTGAAGAGACCAAGAGTTTTTACTCAGAAGTCTTCGGTTGGGAGTTCACTGATTATGGTCCTGAGTACACGAGCTTCACCGACGGGCGATTAGCCGGCGGTTTTAGTGTGGCGCCAGAAGTGCGGGCAGGCGGACCATTGGTCGTGCTCTATTCCACGAACCTGGCAGAGATCGAGGCCCGAGTCAGTGAGAGCGGGGGGCGGATCGTCCGGGAGATATTCGAGTTTCCGGGTGGACGACGCTTTCACTTCAGCGATCCGAGCGGAAATGAGCTGGCGGTCTGGTCAGATCGATGATTCCTGGCCCGGATCGCCTCGGTGGCTCGCAGGGCGTGGCTGGCCGACCGGCGCCTTCAGCCTCTGCGCAGGTTCGCTAGAAAGACCATGGTGTTGACATATCACCGAGTCGATCGGGTCAGGGGACGTGATGAATACAGCAGTGTTCTGGATCGTGATTGTTGTTATTGGGGGAGCGTTAGTTTTTGCTGTTCATCGGCTTCTGGTTTGGATGGAGTTGAAAGGCTGGATTTACTATCGAAACTCAGGCAATCACAGCGGGGCTATGGGAACTGCATTTATGGCTTTGCATTCGATCCTGGATCCGGAAGCAGGGCGGGCGGCGGAATATAGGCTGCATGAGGAAGAGGAAGAAGCTGAGTCAGGCGAACCCCTGGTTCCTGGGAGCAAATGAAGGATTTTCTAACCAGCGCAAGTACCTGACAAGGGCGCCTGTAGCGATGCTTGCAGAGCAAACGGCGCGCCTTGCAGGCTTCGGCGGCCGCCATGGCGGGTGAAGCCAGCAGTAGACGCACAGAAGGCAGAATGCACATGAGCGAAGATCCGGGCGGCAAGCTTCAGGGTACGCATTCGAGGCAAGGGCCCGGCAGTCCGCGCCGAAATTCGCCACAGGTGTGGTGGCGAATTGTCTTGGTGCTGGGAGCGGGCGTGACGCTGGCGTGGATTGACACGCGGCCTCAATGGGACGACACGGGCATAATCGCATTCGGGGTTTTGCTCGTTGCGGCATTTGGTTCGCTTGCGGGTGTTACGCCGTGGTTGTCTGCCCTGCTCATTGCCGGTCCCATTCTGGTTGCCGAACTATCGGGCGGCCCGGGTGTACTTCTTGCCATTCCATTTGCTTTGGCCGGCGCCCATGCCGGGGCGTTCGTGCGCCGCAAAATCGTGGGGCATTGACCGCCATAGTTCCGATGGAGGCGGCCGCGTTCTCGGACGGCGCTCTCTCGCATAGGGTCGAGGAGCTGATTGCCGTACGGTATCCTCGCGTTTCGCCCCTGACGTGATGGAGCGGGTCTTCCCGGGAGAGATGAGCTTGTCAGGGCCAGCCCCAGGGCGACGTCGACCGGCTTCCGCTTTCCCCCCCCGTCCGTTGATTCAGCGGCTACCCAGGTCTGTGGCGTTGGGAAGACGGCCCTACTGACGAACCGCCGCCACCAGTTCCGCCGCCAGAACCCGCCCGTTCGTGGCGTGGTGGTCCAATACGCACCCCGCCACCGTCAGATCCAGCGACGGCACATGGAACGCGAACGTGTTCCAGAATCCCTGGTGGCCCCAGGCCATGCGACCGTCGAGTTCCACGCACATCAGCCCCAGCCGGTAGGGCGGCGTGCCTTCTCCGGTCATGGCGGAGAGAGTCGCTTCGTCGTGAAGCACGCGGCCCTTCAGCAGCAGGCGCATGAACTGGCCCAGGTCGCGCACGTCCGTGATCAGGCCGCCGCCGCCGTACAGGTCGAGCGTGGGATTCCAGTCGTAGGTATCGCGGTCTCCAAAATATTGGTGCGCGCGGGGAGCGGCCCCCGGCGGCGGGGTCTCGTTGATTTCCCACCAGGTGGAGTGCAGGCCGAGGCGGTCGTAGTCGACCAGTTCGTGCACGGCCTGGCCGAGGTTGCGGTCGGTGAGGTGTTCGATGATGCCGCCAAGGAGAACGTAGCCGGTGTCGGAGTATTTGTATCGCTCGCCCGGGGCGCCCACGGGATCGCGCCACTCGACGCAGCGGCGGACCTGCTCATCGCGGGTCCAGGTGTGCTGGGGGTCGGCGAGGATGGTGGCGGCGTAGCGGTCGTCGCCGGCGTGCTCGTCGAGACCCGATGTGTGGCTGAGGACGTGGCGGAGGGTGATGGCGTCGAGGTCGTAGCCGTCGTTGGTGAGGAGGGTGCGCTCCTCGTCCGTAAGGTGGCGGCCGAGGGGGTCGTCGAGGGAGAGGCGGCCCTGTTCGGCGAGGCGGAGGATGGCGGTGGCCACGTAGGTCTTCGTGTTGCTGGCGATGCGGAAGGTGTGGCGGGGCGTGAGTGGCTCGGCGGAATCGCGGGCGGAGTGCCCGGCGGCGCCGTACCAGTCCAGGCCGAGGCGCGGACAGATGACGCCGGCGCAGACGCCGGGGGCGGTCGGGTTGGCGGCCAGAAACGTCTCGATGACCTGCTGGAGGCGGGCGGTCAGGGCGGCGGGCGCCGCATCCACGGACGGCGTGGCGGCTGCGGCCGGGAGCGAGGCGAGCAGGACGGCGGCCAGGAGCAGACAGCGGATCATCGGTTGCCTCCGGCGAAAGCGATTCAGCCCGACGGTCGGCGGGACGGAGGTCGCGCCTGCCTTGCGATGCGGGAAGCGGATCTTGCGGCTACTCCTCCGGCGCCGATCATGCCGCCATTGGCGCCTGCAGTTCAACTGCGCATTCTCCACGCCTTCGCCGGCAGGGAGTGACGCACGCCGGAAACACCACAGAGCGTGAAGGCTGACGCCCGACTGTCCGATGCTGCGGTCACGCCGGCGATCAAGCTCGTCATGAGCGTGCTCGTCGAATATCCTTGGCGTCTCGCCCGGCAGGGCGCCGGCGTTTGTCGAAAGGAACCTGTCGTGCCACGCAAGGCCCTCTGGATCGAACGACGCTTCATCTTCGACCTGCCGCTGTCCATGTTCCCCAACGTGCTCGAACGACTCCGCGGTACGCCGGCGCGGGTCGGGGAGCGGGTCGGCGGGCTGACTCCCGACGAGCTGCGGGCGCGGGTCGGGGAGACCTGGTCCATCCAGGAGACGGTCGGGCACCTGATCGAGGTCGAGGCGCTCTGGATCGGGCGGCTGGACGACTTCGCGCAGGGGCTCGAGCGGCTGCGCCCCGCGGACATGAGCAACCGGCGCACGATCGACGCCGATTACAATTCGCGCGAGGCGACGGCCGTACTGGCCGGCTTTCGCGCGGTCAGGGGCGAGTTGGTCGGGAGGCTCGAGCAGCTTTCGGACGCAGCCATCGCCCGCACAGCGCTCCACCCCCGCCTGGGCCAGCCGATGCGGGTGCTCGACCTGATGGTCTTCGCGGCGGAGCACGACGATCACCATCTGGCGGGGATCACGGAGATCCTGGGGACGCTGCGCGGCGACTGAGGGGGCGGCGGCGATGGCCGCGCTCCAGTGGACAGTTTGGCCGGACCTCGCCTGACCAGACGATCATCCTCGCCCATGTGAATCGGCGCCATCCGCGCTTCCAGGCGGTGGATAGCGCCAGGTCGATGCAGGGGGAGGCCGATGGCTACATCCACGGTGAAGCGGTTCCTGGCCCTGGCGAGACGCAGTGGTCGGACGGGCGCGCTGATTCTGTTGCTGCTGGCGTCGGCATCCGCGTTGCTGGCGCAGGGCGCGGGGGACGAGTGGGGACGCCGCTTCCAGAAGGCGATGGAGTTCTATCGCGCGGCCGACTACGCCCGCGCGGTGCCGGCAGTGAAGCGGGCCCTGACGCTCGCCGAGCAGACTGTCGGGCCCGATCACCCCGATGTCGCCACGAGCGTGAACGGCCTGGCGCTGATGCTGTTTGCCCAGGGGCATTATGCGCAGGCCACGCCGCTCTTCGAGCGAGCGCTGGCGATCCGGGAAAGGACGCTCGGCCCGGATCATCCCGCCGTGGCCGCGAGCCTGAACGACATGTCGCATCTGTACGAGGTCCTGGGGAGGTACGGGCGGGCCGACACGCTGTGCGCGCGCGGGCTGGCGATCCGGGAGACGGCGCTCGGCCCGGATCATCCCGACGTGGCCGCAAGCCTGGATCAACTGGCGGCGCTACGCACGATCCAGTGCCGGTTTGCGCAGGCCGAGTCGCTCGGCGCACGTGCGCTGGCGATCCGGGAGGCGGCGTTCGGTCCGGATCATCCCGATGTGGCCGCCAGCCTGCACGGTCTCGGGTCGCTGTGCCTCGCGCGCAAGCAGTACGTGCAGGCCAGGCCGCTTTTCGAGCGCGCCCTGACGATCCGGAAGCAGGCCTACGGACGGAGCCACCCCGAGGTGGCCGCGACCATGAACAGCCTCGCGACCCTGGACCTGGCCCTGGACCGGAGGGAGGAGGCCTACCAGGCGCACATGCGCGCGCGGGCGATGCGGGAGACGCTGCTCGGTCCCGATCATCCTGACGTGGCCCAGAGTCTGGACAACCTCGCGGAAATGTACCACCTGCGGAGCGAGGAAAAGGCGGCCGAGCTGGCCGCCAAACGCGCGTTGGCGATCCGCGAGCGGGCGTTCGGGCCCGATCACCCCAGCGTGGCCGTGAGCTTGAACACCCTCGCGTGGCTGTACCAGGAGCGGGGCCGACCAGAGCAGGTCGAGATGCTCTACCGGCGTGCGCTCGCGATCCGGGAGCGGGCCTTCGGCCCCGATCATCCCGAGGTGGCGGCGGAGCTGTTCAGGCTCGGCATGCTTTGCGCCGGCGAAGGCCGACACGAGCAGGCGGAACAGCTCTATGCCCGCTCGCTGGCGATCCGCGCGAGAGTTATTGAGCCCGACCAGGACGAGGTGGCCGTGAACCAGAACAATCTTGCGGTGGCGCGGGGCAATCTGGGGCGGTTCGCGCAGGCAGAGTCGCTCTTCACGCTCTCGCTGGCGCACGCGGAGCGAAGCCACGGCCCCGATGATTCACGCCTGGCCACCGAACTTTCCAACCTCGGATGGGTGTGCGGGAAGCAGGCCCGGTACGTCGAGGCCGAGGCATTCTACGCGCGCGCACTGGCGGGCCAGGAGAAGGCGCTCGGTCCGGATCATATCGAGGTGGCCCAGACCATGCACAGTCTCGCGGCGGTCTGCGAGGGCCTGAGTGAGCACGTGCGGGCCGAATCACTGTACAGGCAGTCGCTGTCCATCCGGGAGAAGGCCCTCGGCCGAAATCATCCCGGGGTGGCCAATGAACTTTACGATCTCGCGAGGCTGTACCTGATGAGCGACCGGGCCGAAGAGGCCGAACCGCTGCTGAGGCGCTCGCTGCAGATCAGGGAAAGGAATCTCGGTCCCGACCACGACGACGTGGCGTTGGTGCTGAACTCGCTCGCGACGTCGCTCCAGAAGCAGGGCCGGAACGAACAGGCGGTGCCGCTCTTCATGCGTGCGCAGGGGATCTGGGAGAAATCCCTCGGCGCGGACCACCCTAACGTGGCCTGGGCCCTCCACAACTTCGCGGAGTCGTATCGCCTCCAGGGTCAGTACGCGGCGGCCGAATCGCTCTGCAATCGCGCGCTGGCGATCTGGGAGAAGGCGTACGGCCCTGACAACCAGCTGGTGGTCCTGCCGCTCGCCAAACTGGCCGCCATCTACCAGGTCACGGGACGCGAGGCGGCGGCAGACTCGCTGTTCCAGCGCGTGGCGGCGATCCGCGCCCTGAAGCCATGAGGCTGGGTTTGCGTCATTCCGATGACATGCCTCCTGGCGCCGGCGCGGATGGCTCTTCCGCAGACACCCGCTCCTCGCCCCGGCCGTTCAGCCAGCGGGCCAGCATCGCGTCCGTGAGGCGCCACGGTTCAGTGTCGTTTTCGCGCTCCGCCAGGTCGAGCTCCCTGAGGGCGCGGATCGACTTCTGGATGCCGCCGACCGAGCCGAGGCGGTGGCGCTGCAGGTAGCCGGCGGCCATGATCCGGGGCGACGGCTCGCGGGCGAGGGCGCGCAGGAGCAGGCGCTGCTGGAGCGTCAGGGCCGACACGACGGCCTCGTAGACCGGGGTCTCGGCCTGGAGCAGCTCGGCCAGGGCGGCGGCGATCGTCGGCTCGACGATTTCCAGTTTCTCGCGCTGCGCGATCTCCCAGGCGAAGTAGCCGAGGCGTTGCGCGTAGTACGGGTGGCCTGCGGCGAGGGAGGTCAGGCAGACGGCGGCGGCCTCGTTGCACGGGCGGCCGCCGGCTGCGAAGCGTTCCTGCACGTAGGCCCGGAGGTCAGCGGCCGGCAGCGGGGGGAGCGGGCGCAGGATGGCGCTCTGGAAGAACGGGCGCTGGCGGTCGCTGAAGAGGCCGAGCAGCAGATGGCGGCGGCTGCCGACGAAGGTCCACGCGGCGCCGGTGCGCGCGATGCCGCTGCGCAGCTCCGCCTCGACGGCGGGGGCCTCCTTCAGCATCACGATCTCCTGGAATTCGTCGAGGGCGAGGTGGACCAGCTCTTCGGTGCCGGCGATGAACGAGACCAGGGCCTCCATCACTTCGTTCAGCAGGGCCAGGCCGGTGCGGCCGGCGGCGACCGGCTCGACGGTCAGGCTGGCGCCGCCCTGGGGATCGGGGCGCAGGACCGGTCGGAACGTGCGCAGGGTGGCGAGCGCCCTCTTCCAGAGCGGCTCGCGGCCGTGGACCTGCGCGAACACCGCGCGGGAGAGTCGGGCGGCGGCGTCCTCGGCGGAGGCGACGCCGAAGAGGTCGCAGAAGATGGTCACGGCTCCTTCGGCGGCCAGGTCGGACTGCACGCGTTTCACCAGGGAGGTCTTGCCGAAGCGGCGGGGGGAATACAGGACCACGCTCCCTTTGGCGCGGGCGTGGGCGGCAAGCTCCTGCAGTTCGGGAGCGCGGTCGCAGAGGGGGCCGTCGGGGGGGATCGGGATCAGATAGAAGGGATTGCTCATGGCGGGCCCCCTTCTCGCGAGAGCGTTCGATATTCCCAGAGAATTATTCTCATAGAATTATTCACAAAGAATAGCAGGCTGTCAAGCCCAAAAAGATGCAACAGGGGCCCGGTTCAGCGCCCTCGTTTCCGCCGGGACGTGGCCAGCAGGCCGCGCGCGGTGTCGGCGAGGTCGTGGGTGTAGGGGTTGGCGTCGAGCCCCTTCACGGCCGATTCGAGGATCGGGACCGCCTCATCGTAGCGGCCGAGATCGACCAGGCAGCGGCCCAGGTCGGAGCGGGCGCCCCAGCGCTGCCAGTCGTCGGGAGAGAGCACGCTGTCGCGGATGGCGACACATTCGCGCAGGGCCTCCGCCGCCCCCGCATGATCGCCCCGGTCGTGCAGCACGTCGCCCCTGGTGTGGAGCGAATAGGCGACTTCGGCGTGCGTGTCGCCGAACAGGCGGCGGCGCATGGCGAGGCCGGCGGCCAGCAGGGAATCGCTTGCGGCCTGTGCCCCCCTGGCCGCGACCGCCTTGCCCAGGGCGTTGAGGGTGGCGGCGATGTAGGGCTGGTCGCCCCCCTGCGCGCGCTCGTGCAGTTCGAGGGCCAGCCGGAAGGGCGGCTCGGCGGCCTTGTTGTCGCCCATGTCCTGCAGCTTGGCGCCCCAGTTGTAGTAGGCGATCACCGCGGCCTGATGGGTGTCGCCGTAGAGGCGGCGCGAGGAGCCGGCGATGAGGCCGAGCATGGCGGACGATTTCCGGTAGCGGCGTTGATCGTTGAAGAGATTGGCGAGCACCGTCATGGTGGAGATGGTGCGGGTGTGGTCGGGGCCAAGCCGGCGCCGGCTGGTGGCCAGGGTGTGGTCGAGGAGGGTCTCGGCCTCGGCGTAGCGCTTCAGGCCGACCAGGGCGGAGCCCAGGTTGATCAGCGAGAGCAGGGTTTCGGGGTTCTCGGGGCCGAAGATCCGGCTGTTCGTCTGCGCGAGCTCGCGGTGCGCCGCCTCGGCCTCTGCGAACCGGCCCAGGCGGGTGAAGAAGACCGCCTGGTTGTTCTTGAGTTTGATCGTCTCGGGGTGGTCGGGGCCGTAGATGCGGATCGCCGCTGCCACAGCTTCCTGGTGAAGGCGCACCGCCTCGTCGGCCCTCCCCGTCCGCTCCAGGATGTAGGCGAGGGTGCCCTTGGCGGCGATGGTCTGCGGATGGTCCTCGCCCAGCGTTGCCGTCCGGGTCGCCACGACCTCCCCGGCGAGCGCGGCCGCCTCGTCGAGGCGCCCCGCGCCGAAGTAGACGACGGCCAGGTTGGATTTCGCCGCCAGGAGCGCGTCCGGCTCCGCCCCGGGGCTGTGCTGGAGTCCGGCCAGGGCCGCCTCGCAGAACTCGAGCGCCTCCTTCTGGTTGCCGACGCGGTTGAGTAGGCCGCCCAGATCGACCATGGTCGCCAGGGCGACCTTATCGTCGGGGCCGAGCTCGCGCCGGGCGTCGTCGAGCACGGCGCGCAACTGCTTCTCCGCTTCGGCGTGTTGTCCGGCGCGTGCGCTCGTCTGGCCGATCAGCCGTCGCGTGGTCAGCGTGGCGGCGTTGCCCGGGCCGAACAGGGCGGTCTGCAGCGAGTCCGCGCGCTGGAGGTTCGTGGCGGCCTCGGGAAACTTGCCCAGGGCCGAGTAGGTGACTCCCAGGGTCCGGCGGATCGCCGCCTCCACCTCGGGCTGGTCGGTCAGTTCGGCGCGTGTCCGCTTCGCGGTGTTGGACAGGATCTCTTCGAGCAGCGCCGTGTCGCGACCGCGGGCGGAGGCGGGGGTGATCCCGCCGAGCATCGACTGCAGGAACTCGGTGGTCTTTTCGGCCTTGGCCGCCTGTACGGTCGTGCGATCCCGCTCGCGGGAGAGGCGTCCCGCCTGCACCGTCATCGTCACCGCCAGAGCCGCAAGCATCAGCACCAGCGCCCCGCTGGCGGCGAACGCGCCCCGGTTGCGCCGCACCAGCCTGCCGAGACGGTACGAGGTGCTGGGCGGGCCGGCGGTGACCGGCTCGCTGCGCAGGTGGCGCCGCAGGTCGGCCGCCAGCCCGTTCGCCGTTTCGTAGCGCCGGTCGCGGTCCTTCTCCAGCGCTTTCATCGTGATCCAGTCCAGGTCGCCGCGCAGTTCGCTCTGCAGGCGCTTCGGCGCGCTGCCGTGCTCTTCCGCCACGGCCGTGGCCCGGTCCCCGAGGCTGCCGAACCGCGTACTAGGCCGCGGCGGGTCCTGCTCCCGGATGATCCTGCGGATCGCTTCGTAGCCGGCCTTGCGCAGCTCCCCCGACTCGAACGGGAGCGTCCCGACGAGCAGCTCGTACAGCACCACGCCCAGGGCATAGACGTCGGTCCGCGTGTCGATGTCGTCGTCCGTCAGCGAGGCCTGTTCCGGGCTCATGTACTCCGGCGTGCCGATCAGCTGGCCCATCTGCGTGAACATCGTCAGCTCGGTCAGCCGCTGGGTGGTGGCCTTGGCCACGCCGAAGTCGATGATCTTCGGCGCCGGCCGTCCGTCCACCTCCGCGACGAGGATGTTCGACGGCTTCAGATCGCGGTGGATGACCGCCTTCTGATGGGCGTGCTGAACGCCGGCGCAGACGCGCACGAACAGTTCGAGCCGCTCGCGCGTGTCCAGCCGCCGGCGGTTGCAGTAGTCGGTGATCGGTTCGCCCTCGACATACTCCATGACGAAGAACGGCCGGCCGCGCCCGGTGGCGCCGGCGTCGAATACCCTGGCGATGCACGGGTGGTCCATCATGGCGAGCGCCTGCCGCTCGGCGTCGAAGCGCGCCACGACGGCGCGCGTGTCCATTCCCTGCTTGATCACCTTGAGGGCGACGCGGCGGCGGATCGGCTCGGTCTGCTCCGCCTCGAAAACCTCGCCCATGCCGCCTTCGCCGAGGCGGCGCACCAGACGGTAGGGGCCGATCACGGTGCCGATGTTTTCGCCCGACGCGGTTGCGGCTGTGGGATCGGGCGGCAACGTGCGGTTGTCGTCCGGGCCGAAGGAAAGTGTGCGGTCGTCGGTCATGGATGGCTCCGATCGTCAGGGCGAAGGGGCGAGGCGGACAGGCGAGAACCAGACATAATCGCTCCTGTCTTATGATACTGAAGCGGCGGGATCGCGCACCTGGTCCGGCCGCTCTTCGCGACAGCGGTTGCCGCGCCGGCGGCAATACCCGATCATCGAGCCGGTTGGTTCGCTTTCCCCAGACCGGAGGCCTCAAAGTGAACGAATCCCCTCTTTTCGCCTTTCCCCGCGACGACGCGACGTTGGCGGCGCAGCGGCCTGCACCGGTCTTCCAGCGTTCCTGGCTGTTGTCCGGCGAACTGCACCAGTGGCCGGGACCGGTGCACGAGGTGCTGTCGCCGATCTGTCTGCGGCAGCCGGACGGGACGCTGCGACAGGCGGAGATCGGACACTACCCCCTGCTCGGAGAGGCCGAGGCGCTGGCGGCGGTGAACGCGGCCGCGGCGGCTTACGACCAGGGACGGGGGGCGTGGCCCACCCTGCCGGTGGCGGCGCGGATCCGGGCGGTGGAGGACTTCGCGCTGCGGATGCGGGCGCAGCGGGAGGAGATGGTGCGGCTGCTGATGTGGGAGATCGGCAAGACGCGGGGGGACAGCGAGAAGGAGTTCGATCGCACTCTGCAGTACATCCGCGACACGATCGATGCCTTGAAGGATCTGGACCGCGTGTCGTCGCGATTCACGATCGCGGAGGGGATCCTCGCGCAGATCCGGCGGGCGCCGCTCGGGGTGACGCTCTGCATGGGGCCGTACAACTATCCGCTCAACGAGACTTTCACCACGCTCATCCCGGCCCTGCTCATGGGGAACACAATCGTGTTCAAGCCGGCGAAGTTCGGGGTGCTGCTGCTGCGGCCGCTGCTGGAGGCGTTCCGCGATGCATTCCCGGCCGGCGTCGTCAACACGGTCTACGGCGAGGGGCGCGTGATCATCGGTCCGATGCTGGCGTCGGGAAAGGTGGACTGTCTGGCGTTCATCGGGACGGCGCGCGTGGCTGACACGCTGAAGAAGCAGCACCCGGCGCCGCACCGGCTGCGCTGCGTACTCGGGCTCGACGCCAAGAACCCGGCCATCATCCTGCCCGATGCCGATCTCGAGGCGGCGCTCAACGAATGCGTGCTCGGGGCGCTGTCGTTCAACGGGCAGCGCTGCACGGCGCTCAAGATCCTGTTCGTGCACGAGCAGGTGTACGAGGCTTTCCTGTCGGGCCTGGCGGCGCGCGTGGACGGGTTGCAGCGCGGTCTGCCATGGGAAGACGGCGTGCAGATCACGCCGCTGCCGGAGGCGGGCAAGAGCGCGTATCTCGCCGGTCTCGTGGAGGATGCCGTGGCGCTGGGCGCGCGGGTGGTCAACCCGCTCGGGGCGCGGGCGGAGGGAACGTTCTTCACCCCGGCCGTCGTGGCTCCCGTGGACGCGCGCATGCGCCTGTGGCGCGAGGAGCAGTTCGGGCCGGTGGTGCCGGTGGCGCCGTTCCGGTCGGTGGACGAGCCGTTACGCTATATCGTGGAGTCGAACTACGGGCAGCAGGTGAGCGTGTTCGGGCGTGACCCGGCGGCGATCGGGGCGCTGATCGATCCGCTGGTCAACCAGGTCAGCCGTGTCAACATCAACAGCCAGTGCCAGCGCGGACCGGATGTCTTCCCGTTCACGGGACGCAAGGACTCGGCCGAGGGGACGCTGTCGGTGTCGGATGCGCTGCGGGTCTTCTCGATCCGCGCTCTGGTGGCGGCGAAGGGGACCGACGGGAACAAGGCGCTCGTGACGGAGATCCTGCGTGAGCGGCGGTCGAACTGGCTGTCTACGGATTTTCTGTTCTGAGGGAGGTGCGCGGCGGGCCGCGCCACGGTGACGCCGCCCGCCGCCGAGAAAACGGAACGCGAATCCTACGCTTTGTCGCCCGTCTCCGAACCGCCCGGACCGTGCCTGTGCCCGTGCTGCCCGTGTCCGCAGCCGTGCGGACCACCGTGTGCGTGATCGACGCCGTGCTGGTGGCCGTGGCCCTGGCCGTGGTGGGCGCAGGCGCCGGCGGGATCGGCGCGGCGCAGCGACCCCTCAGCGAGAGCGGCCAGGGTCGCTTTCACATCGGAGCGGTCGCTGATCCAGACGTCGAGGCCCGATTCGCGCAGGCGGGTCAGGGCGCCCAGGCCGATGCCGCCGACGACCAGGGCGTCGAGCGGCTCGCCGCGCAGGGCGTCGAGCGGGCGGCACATGCCGTGGGCGTGGTGCTGGTTGCCGTTGGGGAGGGCGCGACAGGCGCTCGTCTCCGTATCGACGACCAGGAACAGCGGGGCCGAGCCGAAGTGGCCGCAGACAGGGCTGTCCAGGCCGCGGTCCTCGTTAACCGGGATGCAGACTTTCATGCTTCCTTCCCTTCTCCGTTTCGCCAGCGGCAGCGGCCGTGGCCGCAGCCTCCGCTGCGGCTGTCGGGCCGGACCGGGCCACCTTCGATTCTCAGCGCTCGGCCATCGACGAGAGCGCTGGCGACTTTGCTCCGCGCCGATTCCACGATCCGGCCGAACGTGGCGCGTGAGATTCCCATGCGCGTGGCCGCCTCCTCGTGATAGAGCCCCTCGCGGTCGGCGAGGCGGAGCGCCTCGAATTCGTCGAGCGTGACGACGACCTCGGCCAGTTCGCGCGTCGGGATGCCGGCCGGCTTGAACAGGGTCACGGCGGGATGACCGGCGACGCGACGGCAGCAGGGGGGCCTGGGCATGGTGGCTACCTCCTCCGGAGATAATAAGCATATGCTCAAAAGGTGTCAAGTGGGTGTTTGGGATGGCGCCCCTGGCGTCGGAAGCCGTCCGGGCAGGCGATATCGGGCGGCAAGGCCGGGCGGGAGCGCGTCCTATTTTCGTCAAGTGCGGCCCCGGGCCAGTCGATCACATCCCTTGGACGTTGCAGGACATTGGGTTCTGTGGCGTGAATGCCGGGCGTCGGTCAGTCTGCGCAGGAAGCGGCGTGATTGCCGTTGCCGGTCGACGGCGTTTGCTAGAAACTGTGCGCGGGCGCGCTCCGGCGGGTGTCAAAATGTGAAAGGCTTGCACAGTAATGAGTTGTGCGAATCAAAACACGGGCGCAACGGGGGCGGCGCAGGCCGGGACGCGCCGCGCCGGCGAAACGGTGGTGGCTACGGGCGGAGGGGCGGTTCCTCGCGAAGCGATTCAGGAGCAGTATACTTGGGATCTCTCGCCGGTTTTTAACGACTGGGAGGCATGGGAGGCGGAGTTCGCGGCGATCGACGCGGCGCTGCCCCGTCTCGAGGCCCGCCGGGGCACGCTGGGGCGCTCTGCCCGGGACCTGCTGGCGGCACTCGAGGAGATCATGACGTGGCGGCGGCGACTCGGCGTGCTGCACGTCTACGCGTCGATGCGCAGCGACGAGGACACGCGCGTCGGCGAGCACATCGCGCGCGACGGACGCTCCGACACGCTGGCGGTCTGCTTCGGCGAGGCGGTGGCCTGGTTCGAGCCGGAACTGCTGGTCATCCCGCCCGCGACCATCACAGCTTTCCTCGAAAGCCTGCCGGAGTTGCGGCTGTACGGCCATTTCATCGACGACATCCAGCGCCTGAAGGAGCACACGCTCGATGCGGAGCGCGAGGAAATGCTTGCGGGCGCGGCGAACCTGGCGCGGGGCGCAGGCCAGGTGTTCAACGCGCTCAACAACGCCGACCTCGTGTTCGGCCCGGTGCGCGACGAGCAGGACCGCGAGGTCGAGCTGACCAAGGCGCGCTACGCGCGCTTCATCCGCTCCCCGGACCGGCGCGTGCGGCGTGTGGCGTACGAACAATTTCATGACGCCTACGGGGCGGTTATCAATACCCTCGCGGCCAATCTGGACGCGAACGTGCGCAACCACGTGTTCTTCGCGCGGGCCCGGAAGTTCTCCGGGACGCTCGAGGCTTCGCTGGGGCGCAACGCCATTCCGACGGAGGTCTTCCATTCGCTGGCGCGAACGGTAGACGACCACGTCGACACCGTCCACCGCTGGACGGCGCTCAAGCGGCGGGTGCTTGGCGTGGAGCGGCTGCACGACTACGATCTGTACGTGCCGCTCTTTCCGGAGGGGGAGTTCCGCTTCACGTACGACGAGGCGCAGGCGCTGCTTCTCGAGTCGCTGGCGCCGCTGGGGCCGGAGTATGTGGATGTGGTGCGGCGCGGTTTCGCCGAGCGCTGGATCGATGTCCATGAGAACGCCGGCAAGCGCAGCGGGGCCTACTCGAGCGGCGCTTACGGCACATCGCCCTACATCCTGCTCAACTGGTCCGACACGCCGCGCGACGTCTTCACGCTCGCCCACGAGATGGGCCACTCGCTGCATACGTGGCTCGCGACGAGGAACCAGCCGTACGTCTACGGGGACTACCCCATCTTCACGGCCGAGGTGGCCTCGACGCTGAACGAAGCGCTGCTGCTGGATCACCTGCTCAAAGGCACGACTGACCGCGCCCGACGGTTGTTCCTGCTCGACCATTACATCTCGCAGATCAACGACACGGTCTTCCGGCAGACCATGTTCGCCGAGTTCGAGTACCGCATCCACCGTATGGGCGAAGAGGGCGAGACGCTCACGGCGGAGGTCCTCGACGCCCTGTATCTCGAGATGGTGGGGCGCTACTGGGGGCCGGACGTGGAGTTCGATCCGGCGCGCAGCGGACACACCTGGTGCCGCATCCCGCACTTCTATTACAATTTCTACGTCTACCAGTACGCCACCGCGTGCGCCGCCGCGACCACGCTCGCGCGCGGGATCCTGGCGGGCGAACCGGGCGCGCGGGACCGGTACCTCGGTTTCCTGCGCTCGGGCAGCAGTTGTTATCCGGTGGAAACGCTGCGGCGGGCGGGGGTCGATGTGACGACGCCCGCGCCGGTGGAGGGCGTGATCGCGCTGTTTGGCGAGCTGCTCGGGGAGATGGAGCGTTTGCTGGAGGGGAAGGAAGGGCGATGACGGCGATGATAATGAAGCGCGGAGTTGGGAGCGGTTGGGTGGGAGTGACATTGGCGGTGTGGCTGGCGGTGCTGTTGGCGGCGGCCGGCTGCGGCCAGGAGCGGAAGGCGCAGGCGCCACCGGCCACGGCGCAGGCGCCACCGGCCACGGCGCAGGCGCCTGCGGCGACGGCCCGGACGCCCGCCAGCGAGGCGGCGGCGGAAAAGAAAGCGCCCGCCGGCGGCGAGGACGGACCGGTAGTAACGTCGAATAACGATCTGAAGCCGGCCATCGGTGAGGTCCCCTTTACCTCGCGCGAGGCCGGATTCTCGGCCATTTTTCCGGCCGGCTGCCCGAAGATCAGTACGCGCAGCTATCCCGGCGGAGCTGGCAATGCGCCGCCGGAGCTCGTGCAGTGTTATTGCGATCTGGCCGACCGCCCCAACGAAGGGGTGATGGTTGCGACCTATCTGGTCCTGCGCGACGAATGGGGCGGCCCTCCGAATCCGCGCAACGTGACGGCGCTCATCGAGGATCTGACGCGCAAGTTTCATCTGCGGGTCATGCAGCAGGGGCCGGTCAGACACCCCGACTACGATGGGGTGCGGGCCTTCTGCCGGGAGATCAATGGACAGGGCGAGATGTGGATCCAGGGCATGCTCGTCGGAGACCGGGTCTTTATCATGACGATGTGGAGTCGGGGCGCCGAAGGACTGACCGCGGCGCAGGCCACCAGGTTCTTCGAGAGTTTCCGGATCAAATCGTGAGGTGGCCGTGAACGGCGAGCGTACCGTCCGCCTGCGTTCGCAACTGGCGGAGCGGATCCTGGTCCTTGACGGAGCCATGGGAACCGCCCTGCAGGCCGCCAACCTTGGTACCGACGACTTTGGTGGGCCCGACCTGGAGGGGTGCAACGAGCTGCTGGTCGCCACGCGGCCCGACGTCGTGCGAGGCGTCCACGCCGCCTACCTCGCGGCCGGCGCCGACATCCTCGAAACGAACACCTTCGGTGGCACGCCGCTCGTGCTGGCCGAGTACGGTCAGCAGGCGCGCGCGCGCGCGCTGAATTGCCTGGCGGCGCGGCTGGCGCGGGAGGTCGCGGCCGGCTTCGACGAGCCCGGGCGGACCCGCTTCGTGGCCGGCTCGATGGGGCCGACGACGAAGGCGATCTCGGTCACCGGCGGCGTCACCTTCCCCGATCTGAGGGCGCACTACCGCGAGCAGGCCCTTGGTCTGGTCGAGGGGGGGTGCGATTTCCTGCTCGTCGAAACCGCCCAGGACGCGCGTAACGTCAAGGCGGCGCTGCAGGGGATCGGCGATGCACTGCGGCAGCTCGGCGCGGAGCTCCCGGTCGCGATCTCGGGCACGATCGAGACGATGGGCACGACGCTCGCGGGACAGACCGTGGAGGCGTTCGCGGCCTCCTTCCGCCACCTCGACCTGCTCTACCTCGGTCTGAACTGCGCCACCGGCCCCGCCTTCATGACCGACCACCTGCGGGCGATGTCGGCGCTCGCCCCCTGCCCGGTGGCCTGCGCGCCGAACGCCGGGCTGCCCGACGAAGACGGGCGGTACGGCGAGACGCCGGCGATGCTGGCCGCGTCGCTGCGCCGGTTCGTGGACGCCGGCTGGGTGAACCTCGTCGGTGGTTGCTGCGGCACGACGGCACCGCACATCCGGGCGTTGGCGGACATGGTCGCGGCGGCCGCGGCCGCCGGCGTCCGTCCGCGCGTACCGCCGCGCCTGACCGGCCGCACGATCGTGTCGGGCCTCGAGAGTCTCGAGCTGACGGACGAGAACCGCCCCGTACTCGTGGGCGAGCGGACCAACCTGATCGGCAGCCGCGTGTTCAAGCGGCTGGTGCGCGACGGCCGGTTCGAGGAGGCGAGCGAGATCGCGCGGCGCCAGGTGCGGGGCGGCGCGCAGGTGATCGACGTCTGTCTGGCCGATCCCGAGGGCGACGAGGCGTCCGCAATGGAGGCGTTCCTCGACCGCGCCGTGCGCAAGGTGAAGGTCCCGTTCATGATCGATTCCACCTCCGCGGAGGTGTTCGAGCGGGCGCTCACCTGGATGCAGGGCAAGGCGATCCTCAACTCCATCAACCTCGAGGATGGCGAGAAGCGTTTCGCGCGCGTCGTGCCGCTGGCGCGAGCGTACGGCGCGGCGCTGGTGGTCGGCTGCATCGACGAGGACCCGGCGCAGGGGATGGCTTTGACGCGGGCGCGCAAGCTGGCAGTGGCGGAGCGGTCGTACGATCTGCTGGTCAACAAGTACGGCGTGGCGCCGGAGGACATCATCTTCGACCCGCTGGTCTTTCCGTGCGCCACGGGAGACGCAGCTTATCTCGGCTCGGCCCTCGAGACGGTCGAGGGGGTGCGCCTGATCAAACAGGCGCTGCCCGACTGCCGGACCATCCTGGGCATCAGCAACGTCAGCTTTGGTCTGCCGCCGTCGGCGCGCGAGGTTGTCAACTCGGTCTTTCTCCATCACGCCACGAAGGCGGGGCTCGACCTCGCGATCGTCAACACTGAGAAGCTCGAGCGCTACGCCTCACTGCCCGACGACGAACGGAGACTGGCGGAGCGGGTCCTGTTCGAGACCGACGCTGCCGCGGTGGTCGCAATCACCGAGTTCTACCGCGCCCGCGCGAACGGAGTCGCGAGTGCGTCACGCGCGGAGCGCGGCGGCGGGGGCGGCCTGCCGACGCATGCGCCCGATGGTCACGCGTACAGTCTTGACGAACGGCTGGCGCGCTGCATCGTCGAAGGGACGCGTGAGGGGCTCGTGGCCGACCTCGAGCTGAAACTGAAAGAGGCGCGTCCGCTGGAGATCATCAACGGTCCGCTGATGGCCGGCATGGACGAGGTGGGGCGACTTTTCAACGCCAACGAGCTGATCGTGGCGGAGGTGCTGCAGTCCGCCGAGGCGATGAAGGCGGCGGTGGATTGGCTGACGCCGTTCATGGCCAAGAGCGAGACTGCGAACAAGGGGACGGTCATCCTCGCGACCGTGAAGGGGGACGTCCACGACATCGGCAAAAACCTCGTGGACATCATCCTCACCAACAACGGCTACCGCGTGGTGAACCTCGGCATCAAGGTGCCGCCGGGCGACCTGATCCGCGCCATCGACGAGCACCGCCCCGACCTCATCGGGCTGTCGGGGCTGCTGGTGAAGTCGGCGGCCCAGATGGTGGTGACCGCCGAGGAGCTGACGCTCGCCGGCAAGACGCCGCCGCTGCTGGTCGGCGGCGCGGCGCTCACGAAAAGTTTCGTCGCCCGGCGCATCGCGACGGCCTACGGCGGCGTCGTGGCGTACGCCGGCGACGCGATGCACGGGCTCGACCTCGCCGGGCGGCTGCTCGACCCGACGCGACGCGAGGCATACGCGACGGAATGGGAGGCCTACCGGAGCGGGCTGGCGTCGCCTGCGTCGACGGCCGCGGGGGGCGCGACGGCCGGCGGTTCCGGCGCGCCGGGCGTGCGTCCGGTGGAGGTCGTGCCGACGCCGCGGAGCTGGGCGCGGCAGACCCTGGTGGGGCTTCCGCTTGACGATGTCTGGGCGTACGTCAATCCAGCCATGCTGTACAACCGCCACCTCGGGCTGCAGGGGCGCTTCGCGGACGCGGTGGCGCGGGGCGACGCGAAGGCGCTGGCGCTGCTGGCGGTCGTGGACGAGCTGAAGGCGCTCGGGCGGGACGGGGCGTTGAGCGGGCGCGCAGTGTGGCAGGCGTTCGCCGCCGAGAGCGACGGGGACGCGATCAGGCTGTACGCGGGCGACACGGCGCCCGGGGGCGGCGAGCCGCTGGCCACGTTCACCTTCCCGCGCCAGCACGCCGGACGGCGCCTCTGTTTGGCCGACTTCGTGCGGCCGGCGACCGTGGCGGCGCGCGGCGGCCGCGATAATGTCGTGCTGTTCGCGGTCACGGCGGGACCGGACGTGCGCGGGTTGGCGGCCGACTTCAGGGCGCGCGGAGAGTATCTCAGGAGCCACGCGCTGGAGGCGCTGGCGCTCGAGACGGCCGAGGCGGCCGCCGAGTGGCTGCACGCGCGTCTGCGCGAGGAGTGGGGTTTCCCCGACGACGCATCGCTGACGATGATGGACCGCTTCCGCGCCAAGTACCACGGCAAACGCTACTCGTTCGGTTATCCGGCCTGCCCCGCGCTGGAAGATCAGCGGATCCTGTTCGACCTGCTGCGGCCCGAGGAGGTCGGCATCGCGCTGACCGACGGTTTCATGATGGATCCGGAGGCCTCGGTGTCGGCGATCGTATTCCACCACCCCGACGCGGTGTACTTCTCGGTGGGGGCGCAGGAAGAGGGGGGGGCGGAGTAGGGGGGGAGGGGTTTGTGCGGGGGGTTGGCGGCGCGTACGTGCAGCGGTTGCTACGGATGCAAAAAGTGCAAGGAGGCGAGCCATCGGGCGCGCGACGATTTCTGCGAGATTGAGGCGGCGGTTCGCCAGACATCGTTCGGGAGGTGCCCCGTTTCCGCTGTCGGTTGGAGATGGGCGGCTTAGGAAGATGTATCCGGTGCCCTGCCTGTGATATGCTGCCTCCCGCATCTTGCCTGCACAATCCACCTCGCCTGAGTGACCGCACGCTTTTCCGGCGTGTCGGGCGATGTGCGATGACTCCTCGCCAGATCCCTCATCCTTGCTCCGAAGGAGGGGCGACATGAGAGTCGTGACGATTTCCGTGATTACCGTTGGTCTTGTGCTCCAGGTCCTGACGCCGGCGTTCGCTTCCGAGAGCGCGCCCGCGGTCTCCGGCGAAGCGGCCTGGCAGAAGCTGATGGAGGGCAATCAGAGGTACGTGGCGGGGACGATGACGCAGGCCCACCAGGACGCGGGACGCCGGACGGAGGTGGCGAAGGGGCAGCATCCCCTGGCGGTCGTGGTGGGGTGCGCCGATTCGCGGGTGCCGCCGGAGCTGCTGTTCGATCAGGGGCTGGGCGACCTGTTCGTGGTGCGTCTGGCGGGCCACGTGATCGACGATGCCGCGCTCGGCAGCATCGAGTATGCGGTGGAGCACCTCGGTACGGGGTTGATCGTGGTTCTGGGGCACGAGCGGTGCGGCGCGGTGGGCGCGGCGGTGGCGGGGGGCGAGGCGCCGGGTCATCTGCCGGCGCTGATCCATGCCATCGCTCCGGCGGTGGCTGCGGCCCGTACCGCGCCGGGCGATCTGAACGAGAACGCCATGCGGATCCACGCGACGCTGGTGGCGCAGGGGCTGGCCGCGTCGGAGCCGATCCTCGCGGAGAAGGTCAAGGCGGGACAGCTCAGGATCGTGGCGGCACGCTACGATCTGGATGACGGGAACGTCACGCTTCTGCCGTGAGAGCGGAAATGCAGCGGGGACTTTCCGCGGTTGGCGCCGATGCTGGAGTACGAGGAGCTCGCGGGCGCGCGATCATCCGTGCGCGCGCGAGCGACCTCGTGGAGACGTTTCCATATCGGGTAGCATCCCTCCACGAAGCTCCCCTCACAACAGGACGTCAGCCCGCTCCGACTTGCGCCGGCGCAAGTCGCTTCTCGCCGAGACCGGTCGTGACGGTCCCGTCCGCCCAAAGGCGACGGCCATTATCCCCATTAATACAAATCAAGCACCACTTGCTTGATGTTATGTTAGAATCATTTACTTGCCAGTCCGGTACATCCTGACCGGCGCTCCGGATCACCGCTGCCGTCGGGCCGACTGGGAAATGGGGAAAAACAAGCGGAATGTCCCACTTCATCGGAGACTCACATGAGAAGCTCGCGAACGCTCCTGCTGATCGCCGCCACTCTGCTCCTGGCCGGCGCAGCAGCCCAGGCGCGCGTCAGCCACAGCGACTCGGGGATCCTCTCCATCGACACCGTGACAGCCGTTGGCGATGACGCAGCCGGCCCTCCGCAGGCCTCGATCCTCGCCACGATCTACCCGAACCCGTTCAACCCCCGCACGACGATCGCGTACGAACTGGCCGAGGCCGCCACGGTCGAGCTGGCGATCTACGACCTGCGCGGAATGCTGGTGCGGGTGCTGGAAGCGGGCCCCCGGTCGGTCGGCCGCCACGAGGCAATCTGGGACGGCCAGGACAACGCGGGCCACGGGGCTCCGACCGGCACGTATTTCTGCCGGCTGAGCACGCCGCAGGGATCGCAAACCAGGAAGCTGACGCTGGCCCGCTGAGGCCGCATCGCGACCGCTATAAAACGAAGGATGAGACATGAATACATCACGGATGCCCCGAGCCGGCGTGATCATGGCCGTGCTGTTGCTGGGCGCAACGATAGCCCGGGCCCAGGGCACGCAGTTGCTTGTTTCCAACGTTCAGGTGCAGCAGCGCCCGCTCACCGCCCTTTGGGACATCACCTACGATCTCGAGACCGTTGGCGACATCGCGGTGACGGTGAGCCTGTTCCTGTCGACAGACGAGGGCGCGACCTACCCGAATCTTTGCCGGACCGTGACCGGAAACGTCGGCGCCGGTGTCCTTCCGGGCATCTCCCTCCACATGGTATGGAACGCGGGCTCGGATTTTCCCGGCTTCAGCAGCACGACCTGCCGGCTGCGGGTGACCGCCGATGATGCCGCGAACATGAGTGATTTCGTTTACGTCACCCCCGGCACCTTTATCATGGGCAGCCCGACTTCTGAGTCGGGGCGATACACCGACGAGACTCAACATCAGGTGACCCTGACCCACGGCGTCTATGTGCAGGCCAACGAGGTGACGAACCAGCAGTACATGGAGCTGGCCCAGTGGGCGTACGATCATGGTTATGCGACGGCCACGAGCGCCAGTCTGGCCGACCATTTGGACGGCTCCACCCAGATCTTGAAGTATCTGGGCCTTGAAGACTACGAAATGACCTTCAGCGACGGCATCTTCAGTTGCGTCAACCCGACCCACCCGGTCAAGTGTTTGACCTGGTACGGTTCGGCGGCGTACTGCGACTGGCTGAGCCTGCAGCAGGGCTTGCCGCGGGCCTACAGCCACAGCACCTGGCAGTGCAATAGTGGCAACCCCTATACGGCAACGGGCTACCGCCTGCCGACGGAAGCGGAGTGGGAGTACGCGTGTCGGGCGGGAACGCAGACCGTATTCAACACGGGGCCCTGCCTGGACGCTGCCACCGAGGCGAACTTCTACGGACCTTATGCCTACCCCGGGTGCCCGACCGGGCCGTGGGTCGGCTGGACGGTGCCCGGGGGAAACTACCCGGTAAACGGCTTCGGCCTGAACGACATGCACGGCAACGTGTGGGAATGGTGCAACGACTGGTACGGCACGTATGTCGGAACTGTGACGAATCCGGTGGGCCCGGTGGCGGGCTCCTACCGGGTGCTCCGCGGGGGCAGCTGGAACGATGACCCGCAGGACTGCCGCTCAGCCTACCGGGCCTTCCTCTACCCGAGGCTCTCTGGCTTCAGCATGGGATTCCGTGCTGTGAGGTCGGCCAACTGAGTGCGCGTAGCGGCGTCTTCAACCCGGCGCTATGAAGCCTGCGTCGGCGCACCGGGGCCGGCAGGCTCGATGTGGACCATCACATCGGCGCCTGGCAGGAGCCGCTGCACGGCCAGTTCCGCAGCGTCGGCGATGGCGTGTCCGCTTTCGAGCGTCGTGTCGCGTGTCACGCGCAGGGTGACGTCGGCGAAGCTGTCGGGGCCGCTGCGACGCAGGCGGACCCGCACCACTTCGGTCACGCCCGGCAGACGCAGCGCGCGCTGCACTTCGTCGCGCGTTCCGCGCGGGATCTCGTCGAGCAGCTCCGCGATCGTGCGGCGTCCGAGCTGGATGCTCACCCACACGACGATCACGGCCACGCCGAGCGCCGCCACGGCATCCGCCCGCCGCAGCCAGACCAGCCCGGTCCGCTGAGACACGACGACCAGCGCGAGTCCGACCAGCACCACCGACGACGACCAGATGTCGGTCGAGAAGTGCAGCGCGTCGGCCTCGAGGGCCTGGCTGTCGTACTTCTTCGCCACGCGCGACAGGGCGCGTGACCGCGAGAAGTCGATCACGATCGAGATGATCATCACCGCGAAGGCCCAGATGGTCGCTTCCACCTCCACGTGCCGGTGGAACAGCCGGTCGATCGCCTCCTTGACGATCCACACGCAGGTCGCCAGCAGGAGCAGCGTCTCGAACAGGGCCGACAGGTTCTCCACCTTGCCGTGTCCGTAGGTGTGCTCACGGTCGGCGGGGCGCGCCGAGACGCGCACGGCAAAGAAGGTGACCACGGCGGCCACGAGGTCGAGGGCGGAGTGTGCCGCCTCGGAAAGGATGCCGAGACTGCCGGTCGCCAGGCCTACGACCAGCTTCATGCCGGTCAGTACGACCGCACCCGCCACCGAGGAGAGCGCCACGTTCCGCTTTTCATGGGCGGCCTGCGGGTCGGCAAGGTCGGCCGCTGCCGCGGAACGAGGGGGGTGCGCCGAATTCATAGCGACAACCTCGGTGATCGGGATGGTTTGGCGAGACAGTGGGGGCGGCGAAGCCGTGGCGGCACGCCGGCCGCGTTCGGCCTCACACTACGCGACCCAATTTTGATCAATAACGGTCAGTTTCGCAAGCCAGTCCTGCGTGGGCGCGCTACAGGAAGGGGCTGTTGTCGTAACCCCACCTTGTCACACGCGCGGGGCTCCCCAGCACCAAGCAGCCGGCTGGCACATCCTGGGTAACCTCAGCGCCGGCGCTGATCGTCGCCCCGTCCCCTACGCACAGGGGACCGATGATCCGCGCGTGCGCGCCGATCCATACACGGTTACCGATTGCCGGCCCGTCCAGGGCCTCCGGCGCCGGTTCTAACCGGACCTCTTGTTGGATGGAGCAACTCTGGCCAAGTCGGCAGCCGCGCACGCGGATCCCGGCGAAGTGGCCGATATAAAGGCCGGCGCCGATTTCTGCCTTCAGGTCGAGGTGGAGGTCGTAGGCCAGGCGCACATAGGCGGTCAGGATGAGACATGGCAGGGTCAATACCAGTGCCACTGGAAGCCAGGCCGAACGCAGGCCGCGGCGGGTGATCCAGCGCCCGAGCCGGTAGGCCAGCAGAGCCTGGAGACCGCAGCTCCGCCTTAACAGCCCCCACGCTCGCAGTCTGCACGGCCTGGGGCAGCGGTCGAAGCGCGCAAGGTCGGCGCGGAAGTCCTCGAACATGGAAAACCTCAGCCTAGGTGTAGATCAGACTCATCAGGCACGACATCCGGCTTGGCGGAGAAGCTGCGCCGCAGAGCAGAGTTGTCGAAGCCGCGGTGCACCACCCGTGCCGGGTTGCCCCCGACCACCACGGACGCTGGCAGGTTCCGGGTCAGCACCGTCCTTGGCAGCACGGTAACGCCGTCGCCGATCGATACGCCGCCATAAATGACACAATGCGGGCCGACCCAGACGTTGCGCCCGATCGTCGGCCGATCGCCGTCCGCAAGGCTCATGCCGATCGTGACATGGTCATGGATCAGTGAGCCACGACCAACTGCCCGTGCCCCCATGACGATATGGCCCCGGTTCGCCAGGCAGACGCCCCCCTCGATGGACATGGACGGCATGAGGTCGCACTTGACAAGAACATGGGACAGGTAATGGGTCAAGTTGACCGCAGCGCGCAGTGGCAGGTCGCATAGCTGGCCCAAGGCACCGTGCCGCGAAGCAGGTTCGCAGCGATGGGCCAAGCGGTGCCAGAAGAGCACCCAGAGCCCCGGCGAATCAAGCCACAGGAGCGCCAGCGAAAGGGGCGTCGGGCGCCGCCCCGGCCAGCGCAATTCGTGGTGGAATCTGGCGTCCAGCCGCATCTCATCGCGCATGGTTGGCCTCAGCGCGCCGGCAAAGCAGCTAGGAATTTCACGAATCGCGTGGCGACCCGCTGTGCGCCGAGCGCGTTCAGGTGGCCGCCGTCGCTGGTCAGGGCCGGGTCGAGAGTCTCAACTGTCTGTCCCTGGAACCGCTCGGGCGCAGAAGTTTCGGACTCGCAGAGCGCGAGGTCGAACAGTCGCCCCTGCCGGCCATAGCGCTCGCGAAGGAGTTCGTTGAACTCGGTGCGACGGGCATTCGCGGCGAGGCCGTCGGACGCGCGTCCGAGCAGCTTCTTGACCCGGGCCTTCAGACCCGACTGCACAGCGGTCAGCGGGGTCGTCACCGCCACGAAGGTGGTGCGGGGAAACTGCGCGCCGAGCCGGTCGAGCGTTTCGCCGTAATAGTCGGCCAGGCGCCGGATGTCCGTTTCGGAGGAGATGTCGATATAGCACAATTTCATCAGTGCGATGTCCGCGTGCTGGCCCATGGACTCCATGACGGCCGCGAAGTCGTCGATCTTCGCCTGCGGGTCGCCGTTGCGGCCCACCTTGAAATGCACGATGCCGGCGGTGCCCGACGGCGCGCGCGTCTCCGTGATGGCCAGCGGCACCTGCGCCTCGGCGGCGAGGGCCTGCAGGCCGGTGAGGATGTTCAGGCCCACGGACTGGCGCCCGAACACCACGCGCCTCGCGACCAGCGTGTCCCACTCCGCGGCGCTCACCTGCTCGGCGTTCGTCATCGCATCCTCCAAACGTTCCCTCTGCCCGCAGGCGAGCGCGGTGCACATCACCAGCAGGACGCCGGGCAGCATCCACGAACCGATCCGGTATTTTCTCATGTGGTCTTATCCTCTGGTCCCGGGTGGCTCCGCAATCCCTGGTCAGGGGGGACTGGCGTCCGTCACGACCAGGCAGGGCCTCTCTAATAGTCATGCATCCCGGCAGATTTCGCACGTCATACCGCCGCCCACGTCGGCGCTCCGCCCGAGCGAGCAACGGGATCGAACCGGCGCCGGCGGTCGTTTGACAAGCCACCGGGCGGGGCCTACCATGGAGCCGGACGCCAACCCTTTGTCTTTGCGACGTTTGAACCCATGATCGCGAGGTTTCCATGCTGATCCGACCGCACGGCTGCGATGCTCTCAAGCCCCTGCTCCTGACCGGAGACGCCCTGCGCGCGGAGACCGACCACGCGCGGACCCTGCCGGCCTGGACCATGTCGAGCCGCGAAACCGGCGATCTGGTCATGCTCGGCATCGGCGGGTTCACGCCGCTCGGCGGGTTCATGGGGCGGGCTGACTGGGAGGGGGTCTGCCGGGCGATGACCCTGGCCGATGGCATCTTCTGGCCCATCCCGGTCACGCTGTCGGTGAGCGAGGAGTTCGCGGCGTCGGTGAAGGAGGGGCGCGACATCGCGCTGCTGTCGGCCGATACCGGCGAGATCATGGCGACCATGCGGGTGGAGGAGAAGTACGCGATCGACCGCGGTCTCGAGGCGCGCGAGGTGTTCCGCACCGAGGATCCGGCGCACCCTGGCGTCGGGATGCTGCTGGAGCAGCCGCCAGTGAACCTGGGCGGACCGGTGAAGGTGCTGAGCGAGAGCTACTACCCGACCGAGTTCGCGGGGGTCTACCAGCGGCCGGCCGAGAGCCGTGCGCTGTTCGCGCAGCGCGGCTGGACGACGATCGCGGCCCTGCAGCTGCGCAACCCGATGCATCGCAGCCACGAGTATCTGGCGAAGATCGCCGCCGAGGTGTGCGACGGTATCTACATCCACCAGCTCGTTGGCAAGCTGAAGCCGGGCGACATCCCGGCCGACGTGCGGGTGCGCTGCATCGACACCCTGGTGGAACATTACTTCGTGAAGGAGCGCGTCGTCTGCGGCGGCTATCCGCTCGACATGCGCTACGCCGGCCCGCGCGAGGGACTGCTGCACGGCCTGTTCCGCCAGAATTTCGGCTGTACGCACATGATCATCGGACGCGACCACGCCGGCGTGGGGGACTACTATGGCGCCTTCGACGCGCAGAAGATCTGGGACGAAATCCCGCCCGGCGCCCTCGAGATCCGCATGTTGCCGATCGACTGGACCTTCTGGTGTTTCAAATGCGGCGGCATGGCCTCGATGAAGACCTGCCCGCACGGCAAGGCGGACCGCCTCTTCCTGTCCGGCACCGCGCTGCGCAAGGGGCTGGCCGAAGGGGCCGGCATCCCGGCGGAGTTCAGCCGCCCCGAGGTGCTGGAGATCCTGCGCGCCTATTACGCGGAACTCGACGAGAAGCCGCAGATCGACCTGCACCGGGCGGCGCGGGGCGAAGGGACGGCACCGGGCGGGAAGTAGCGGCGGCGCTCCGCGCAGGAGAACCTGCAATCTTGCATCCATATGGCAAAATTGCACGCTCGCCGGGAGACGGAGCCCAGGTCCGAGGCGGGGAATCCGCGTCGGGCGACCGCAGAGGGGGCGGACGTGGCCACGAATGATGCCCGGCGATTCGCGTTCCCGCCCGCCCTCGCCGCTTTCCTTGCCGCCCTGCTCGGCCACCTGCCGGCGCTGCGCACGTTCTGGAGCCAGGACGACTGGGGGCTGCTGGCGCGCGCGAACGGGCTGACCCCCGAGCGGGCTTTGCCGGCGCGTCTCCTCAGCCAGGTCGTCTACTGGCGCGCGTTGCACCCCCTCTTCGGGCTCGACCCCCTGCCTTGGGCGCTCACCCGCCTGCTGCTGCACGGAGGCAGCGCGGCGCTGCTGGCGCGGATCGCGGCGCGGTGCGGGCTGGCGCCGGCCGGCGCGCTGGCGGCGGGACTCCTGTTCGCGGCGGCGCCGGTGGCGCTGGCGCCGGTCTGGTCGGCGAACGCGGTGCAGGATCTGCTCGCGCTGTTTCTCGCGCTTGCGGCCACCGACCGCTGGCTCGCCGCGCTCGGCTGGACGCCGGGCGGCGAACGCGAGCCGGCGCCGGCGCGGGCGGTGCGCGATCTCCTCCTGGCCGGCCTGTTCGGCGCGCTCGCCATGCTCGCCAAGGAGAGCGCGTTCGGACTGCCGGTGCTCTGGGGCGCCCTGCTCGTGGCGCGGCGGGAGCGGGGCGGGGGGCGAGTCGCGGCGACGAGGTGGGCGGTCATCGCCGCGCTTCTCGTGGTCGCGGCGGGCGAGGCGGCGCTCGTGCTGCGCCACTTCGACCGCTCCGCCGGCGCGGCCTACGCGCTCGGCGCGCCGCTCGACGCGCTGTTCAACCTGCTCATCTACGGGGTCTGGACGGTCTGGCCCTGGCCGATCTACCCGACCAGATTCCCGGTCACTTTCTACGCCGCCGCGCTCGCGGTGTGGCTGGCGTGGACGGCGTGCGCAGCGTGGCGCTGGCGCCGCGGCGACCGGCTCTGCGCCGCGGGCGGCCTGGCCGCGCTGCTGGCGCTCGCGCCGTTGCTGCCGCTCGCGCATCACACCATTCCCTACCTCGTCTACCCGGCGACAGCCGGCTTCGCTTTGGCGCTCGCGTCGCTCGTGCCGCGCCGGATCACGCTGCGACCGGTCGTGACGGCGATCATCGGACTCGCCGCGACAGCCTGGGCGCTCGCGCTCTTCTCGGTCTGGCTGCGCGCGCCGGGGGCGGACGGCTGGCCTCGTGATCCTCTGGTCGCGCACACGGAGATCTCGCGCCGCGCCACGCGGCTGCTCACGGAGATGCCGCGGCCCCCCGCCGACGCCGGCGACGGGCCGGACCTCATCCTGCTGCAGGTGCCGCCGACGCCGGCGGTGGCCGACCAGGCCGACCGTCTCGACGAACACATGGTCTTGACCAGCCGCCTGCACACGGCGGTGGGCGGGGAATTCGGTCCGCGGCTGGTGCTGGGGCGCGCGGTGCGGGTGCGCTGGATGAATCGTCTCGACACGGCGCCGCCGGGCGCGTTCGTGATGGTGGAGGCCGGCCCGCGCCTGATCCCGTGGGGCCCGACCGGCCAGGCGCGGCTCCACCTGGCGCTGACTCTGGCCGCGCGCGGATGTTTCTTCCAGGCGGCGCGCACGCTCCTGTTCGCCGCGCGGCAGGGCGGCGCGCGGCTCGCGTTCATGTACGATCCCGATCAGCTGCTCGAACCCCCGTCCGTGCTTGGGGCGAGGGCCGAGGCGTTCGACCTGTACCTGGCGGGGCCGGCGGGCCACGGAGCCGGTCTCTCCGCCGAGGCGCGTCCCGCGCTGCGCGCGATATGGGCGGAGTTGATGGCGGTGGTGCGGGAGCCGTAGACGGCCGCCGCCTCGCGGTCGGGAAACCTCACGGTGCGCCGGGCGGCCTCTCGCTGCAGACCCCGTCGGCCGGAAGCCTCCGGACGCCGCCCGGGCGAGCCCGGCTCAGGACGTCGGTTTTGGCGCCGCCACCCCGGACCGCTCACGCCTCCCCGCGAAGGTCAGCCGGTCGAACAATACATATACGACCGGGATCAAATACAGGGTGAAGACCGTAGACGCCAGCACGCCGCCAATCTGCACCACGGCCATCGGCGTGCGGAACTCGGCGCCGGCGCCGCTCATCGCCTGGGGCACCATGCCGATGGCGATGGCCAGGTTGGCCATGAGGATCGGCCGAAGTTTGATGGGACAGGCGGCCAGCAACGCATCGGTGATGCCGAGACCCTGAGCGCGCAGTTGCGCCGTGTGGTCGAGCATCAGGATCGCGTTGTTGACCACGATGCCTACCATCATCACCAGCGCCAGCAGCGACATGATGTTGATCGTCTGTCCGGTGAAAAAGAGCGCCAGCGCCATGCCGATCAGGCCCAGAGGCAGGGTCGCCATCACCGTGACCGGATGGATGAAACTCTCGATCACGGCAGCCATGACAATGTAGAGGAGGATCACCGCCATGATCAGGGCGGCGAAGATCGAGGCGAAGGACTCGTCCTGCATCTCCGCCGTCCCGGCGTAACGCACCACCACATCGGCCGGGAGCCCCAGCTTCGCGAGACGCTGGTCGATCAACACGCGCTTCTGCGAGAGCGTGCCCTCGGCGATATTCGCGGTGACATTCACTTTTCGCTGCTTGTCCGCGTGCAGGATGGTGGCGTCGCCCACGATCTCCCTCAGTTCGGCCACGTCCGCGAGTGGCACCGTGGTGCCGGAGGGAGTGGTTATGGGGAGGTCGTCCAGGTAGGCGGGATCGGTGCGGCTGGCCGGGTCATAGGCCACCACGACGTCGTACTCCTCGCCGTCCTGCCGGAAAACGCCCGCCTCCTGGCCCTCGTAGGCGGCGCGCAGGATGCCGCCCACGGTCGCTGCCGTGAGGCCCTGCTGCGCGAGTTGCAGCCGCCGCGGCACGACGTTCAGCTCCGGCTTGCCCGGCTGATCGCTGGTCTGCACTTCGACGAGCCCGGGGATCTCTTGAAGGGCGGCGTAAACCTGCCTGGCGGCCGTCTTGAGCTGGATCGGATCGGTGGCGAGCACCTCGATCTCGAGGTCCGCTTCGCCCCTGCTGCCCTCGCCCACGGGCAGCACCGAGATGCGGGCGTCAGGGATGCCGGCCAGGTCCGGACGCAATCCGTTCATGAACGGAACCAGGCCGAGGTCGCGTTCAGCCACCGGCAGCAGCCGGATCAGCACCACGGCGTCCTCGACGCCACGGTCCTCGCCGCCGACCTTCACCTGCACCCCTGCCACCTCGGCGCGCGCGCGTGCCAGGACAGCCACCCGCTGCGCAAGCTCGCCCGTGCGTTCGAGACTGGTGCCCTCGGGCAACTCGATGACCACCTGGCACAACCCCTGATCGGTGTTCGGGATGAACTCGCCGCCCACGAAGCGGAAAAGCGCCACGCTGAACACCAGCACTGCCAGGGTGACCGCCAGGGGCACTGCCTTGCGGCGCAGGCTCCAGGCGAGGGTGGTGCGGTAACCGACCTCGAGGCGAGAGTAGGCGGTGTCCCAGGCGCGCGCGAGCCGGGCGCCGGAACCGCTGCCGTGGCCCACGCCGCGGCCGGGCTTCACCAGGCGCGCGGCCAGCATGGGCACCAGCGTTAAGCTGATGATCAGCGAGAAGATGGTCGCGAAGACGACGGTCAGACCGAACTGCAGGAACACGCGGCCTATGATGCCGCTCATGAAGGCCACCGGCGTGAACACGACGATGTTGGTCAGCGTGGAGGCCAGCACGGCGATGGTCACCTCGGCGGTGCCCCGCTCCGCGGCGTCGAAGGGGTCGGCTCCCTCCTGCACCAACCGGCTGATGTTCTCGAGGACGACGATCGAGTTGGTCACCAGCGTGCCCACCGAGATGCCCAGCGCCATGAGCGACATCACGTTGAGTGAGAAGCCCGAGGCCTGCATCAGCATGAAGGTGGCAACCACGGAGATGGGCATCGCCAGCGCGGCGATGAGAGTCTGCCGCCAATCGTGCAGGAAGATGAACAGCAGCAGGCCCGCGAGCAGGATGCCCAAGCCCAGGTTGCTCAGTACGCTCTTCACCGAATCGCGCACGAATTGCGAGTTCTCCGAGACCTGCTCGATGCGGTAGTCGGACGGGAGTTCGGCCCGTATCTTCGCGAGGGCGGCGCGCACGCCGTCGACGACCTTCACCGTATTGCCATCCGTGCGCTTCTGCACGCCGATGCCGATCGCCGGCACGCCCTCCCAGGTCGTCAACTCGCGCAGCTCCGCCGTGGCATCGCGGACGGTGGCCACCTCGGACAGCGGGATGGTCTGGCCGCCGGCCAGCGGCAGGCGAAACTCGGCCAGTTCGGCCGGATCGCGCACCTCGCCGCGCAGGCGCACGTTCACCTCGTCGGCGCCGCGAGTGATGTGGCCGGCCGGCACGTTAAGATTCGCCGCGGCCAGCAGCCTGACGACATCCAGCAGCGTGAGCCCGTACGCGCGCAGACGCTCGGGATCGACGTCCACGCGCACTTCGCGTTCGCGCGCGCCCGTCACCACCACCTCCGCCACGCCATCCACGCGACTCAGGCGCTCCTTGATGATCTGGTCGACGGTGCGGTAGACCTCGTCGAGCGGCCGGTCGGCGGAAACCGCGAGATTGATGACCGGTTCGCCGCCGATCTCGTACTTGGCGATGATCGGGTCGTCCGCGTCCTCGGGCAGTTCGGAGCGGATCTGGTCGATCTTGTCCTTCACATCGATGGCGTCCTGGTCCTGGCTCGTTTCGAGCGCGAACTGGACCACCACCTGCGACACGCTCTCACGTGACGTGGACTCGAGTTTCTCGATGTTCGCGAGGGTCGCCACCTGGTCCTCGATGCGCTTGGTGACTTGCGTCTCGATTTCACCCGGCGCCGCCCCCGGATAGACCGTGGTGACGACGATCACGGGGAAGTCGATCCGCGGCATCAGTTCAAGGTTGAGCGACCGGTAGCCCGTGATGCCCAGGTAGAGCATGGCGATCACGAGCATGGTTGTCATAACGGGCCGGCGTACGAAGGCGCGCAGGAGATACATGTCAGTCACCCACCGTCTTGACCCGGTCGCCGTCGGCGAGACGAGCCTGGCCGAAGCGCACGACCTGCTCGCCCGCCGCGAGTCCCGCCGTGATCTCCACGACGTCGGTCGAGGTCGCGCCCACCGTCACCGGCCGTTTGTGAGCCACGCCGTCCTGGCCTACGACGAACACCGCCGGGCCGTCCACCAGCGCCTTCGTGGACACGCGCACCACGTTCTCGCGCACATCGGTGCGGATGCGGATGGAGACCAGGAGGCCGGGCACCAGGCGCCCGTCCGGATTGGGGAACAGGGCCTCGCCGGCGCGCAGGTGCGTCTTGGAGTCGGCGCGCAGGTCGAGCCTGGCGACGGCGCCCTCGCGGACGGTGCCGTCAGGGTCGTCCCAGACGGCCCGTTGCCCGATCGCGATCGCGAGCGCCTGCCGGCTGCCTGCGGTGAAGCACACCTTCACGTCATCCGTGCGAGCGATCCAGACCAGGGGCTTGCCGGCCTCGGCGGTGTCGCCGACGTTCACGACGATGCTCGCAATCACCCCGTCCGCGGACGCAACCAGCGAGGTGCTTCCCTCGACGTCCTGCAGGTCGGCGGCGGCCAGCCGCAGGCGGGTTTCGGCCTGGTCGAGCGCCTGGTCGCTGATCGCCCCCTCGGCGTTCAACCGGCGCAGGCGTTTCACGTCCTTGAGCGCGTTGTCGTAGGAGGCCTGGGCTCGCGCGTAGCTATGGACCATCGGCGTTGGGGCTTCGTGCGCCAGGCGCACGATCACATCGCCGGCCCGCACGACGTCGCCCTCGTGAACCGGGACGGCGGAGATGCGCAGGGCGTTGGTCGACGTCACGGCGAACTGCACGACGCCCTCGACCGTGCCGGCCAGCGAGATCCAGTTCTCGATGTCGCCGCGATCGGCCCTCACGATCTCCACCGGCTTGCCCTCGGCGGCCTGCACCGACTCGACGCTCGCCGACACCTCGGTCCGGCCGAGGATCCGGAAGCGGGCAACGAATGCCAGCACCACCACGACCAGCGTGACGATGACGATGATGCGAGACTTCATGGTTTCGTTCCTCCGTTGCCGACCGCGAGTTCGAGTACGGCGCGCGCGAGATTCGAAGCGTGAAGGGCGCCGGCGAGCTGCGCCCGCGCCGTGGACAGGGCCAGTTCGGCGTCGAGCCGCTCGATCGGTGTGCCGACGCCGTTCTCCAGCCGCACCACCGCGAGGCGATAGGTCTCCTGCGCGAGGCGGACGGTTTCCTGCGTCCCGGCCAGGGCGAGCAGCGCGTTTTCGAGCGACAGGACCGCCTGCCGCACCGCCAGCTCGCGGTCGCGCAGCACCCGATCGCGTTCGAGTTGCGCGGTCCGCAACTCCGCTCGCGCGTTGCTGATGCCGGCCTTTGCGCGCAACCCGTCGAAGATGGGCATCTGAACGGCGAGGGCGACCTGGCTGCTGGTTGCAGGCTCATCGTTCCCAGGAAGCAGGGTGTCGTCCCACTGCCCTTGCACGGCGTAGTGTCCGGACAGCTGGACCACCGGGCCGCGGGCGGCTTCTTCCAGGCGGACCTGCTGCTCGCGGGCCGCCACGGTCGCGGTGAGCGCCTTCAGCTCCGGGCTCGCCTCGCGCATCCGCGCCAAAAGGATGTCGGCCGGCTCGGGCGGTAGCGCGGGCGCGAGGGTGTCGGCCGGCGTCACGGAGGTCCCGCAGACGCGGTCCAGTTCGAGCCGGGCAAGATCGACCCGGTTGCGCGCCTGCACGACGCGCGGACGATGATTCGACAACTCGACCTCGGCGCGCAGGCCATCGAAACGGCTGGTGGTGCCCTGCTCCAGGCCGAGGCGCGCCACCCGCGCCGCTTCCTCGGTCTCGGCGAGCGCCAGGTCCGCGTTGGCCAGATCGGCCTGCGCGAGCAGGGCCTTGAAGTAGGCGGCCGCGGTGGAGTAGCGCACGTAATCGCGCACCGCGCTTTCGCGGTAACGCGCGGCGTCGACGAAACCCCGCGCCGCCCCCACGGACGACGAGACCCGGCCGGCGGTCCACACGTTCACCCGGGCCGTGAGCGCGCCGGAAAGCTCGTAGTCCCCGCCCATTTCGAGCCTGGTCTGTCCACCGAAGCTCTCGGCGAGGTCTGACGGCAGGAACATGACCGGCAGCTTCAGATTCGTGGCGTACTCGGCGGCGAGATCGAGGGTCGGCAGGCGGCCCGCCTGCGCCGCCATGACCCGCGCTTCGGCCGCAGCCACGGCGGCCGCGGCCTGCTGCAGCGTCTCGTCGCTTTCCAGTGCGAGCGACACAGCCTCGTCGAGGCGGACCAGGGTCTGACCCTGGGCCGCGCCGACACTGAACAGAAGGCAGACGATGGGCGCAAAACGTTTCATCGCGGCACCTCGTTCTTGCGCGCGTGAGGCAGGACCATCAATTCCATGATGCGATCCGGGATCGCGGCGTAGGGATCGTCGGTCTCGGCGCTGGCGAGGTTCTCCACCAGGGCCTCGCCGGCGCCCAGGATCATGGTCGCCAGCAGATAGGTGTCGAGCGGGCGCAGATCACCATTTTCGACCGCCCGGTCCAGATGTTGCCGCAAGCGGTCACGGACCAGATCGTGGATCGGCCGTTTGACGTTGAGCGCGCGACCGAGATGCTCGGCGATCTCGACCCGGATGATGTCCCGCTTGGTCGAGGCGAAGGCGAACGCCGACCTGAGGACCTTATGCAGTTCGTCAAGGGGCCGGCCTCCATCGTCGATTACGGCCTCGAAGATGGTTCGGAACTCTGCCATTCCCCGCTCCTGGAGTCCGCGGAAAAGGTCCTCCTTCGAGGGGAAGAAGGTGTAGAGCTTGCCGACGGAGAACTCGGCCTTCTCCGCGATCTGATGCATGCTCGTGCCGCGAAAGCCTTGCTGGACAAAGAGTTGTAGGGCTACAGCGAGGATTTCATCCTCATCTTCCTGCCGCCGGCGTTCTCTGCGTGTCTCGGACATGACGGGCCTCCTCAGGCCTGATGAATATAAATTCATTGAACGAATATACGTTCAATTAATGAAGCTCGCAAACAGAAACTTTGTGCCACCGGTGAGCAGGGTGGGTTGTCCGTCGTCAGTCGGGAGGAACGGGGCCCCCGCGGCTCGCGCCGCCGAGGCCACAGATCTAGTCCGCGAAAAACAGATAGCAGACGAGGATCGACGCCACGACGCCCACCGCGTCGGCGGCGAGGCCGCAGCCGAGAGCGTGGCGGGTCTTCTTGACGCCGATCGAGCCGAAGTAGACGGCCAGCACGTAGAATGTCGTTTCGGTGCTGCCCTGGATGACGCAGGAGAGGCGGCCGGCGAACGAGTCGGGTCCGGCGGTCTTCATGGTCTCGATCATCAGGCCGCGCGCGCCGCTGCCGCTGAGCGGCTTGATGAGCGCGGTCGGCAGGCCGTCCACCCAGCGGGTGTCAAGACCGAGCGCGGAGACGCCGGAGCGGATCGCGGCGAGCAGACCCTCGAGCGCGCCGCTGGCGCGCAGCGCCCCCACCGCCACGAGGATCGCCACCAGGTACGGCACGATGCCGATCGCCACCTGGAAGCCCTCCTTCGCCCCCTCGATGAAGGTCTCGTAGAGCGGGATCCGCCGGCGCGCGCCGGCGACGAGGAACGCCACGATCACCGACAGCAGCAGGCCGTTGGCCAGCAGCGCCGACTGCCTTCCTGCCGCCTCGCCGTCGAGCCGCGCGAAATACGCCACGAGCGCGGCGATCGCCACGGTCATCGCGCCGATGTAGCCGATCACGACGCGGTTCCACAGGTTCAGCCGCTGCACCGCCGCGGTTACCAGCAGTCCCGTCAACGTGCTGCAATACGTGGCGATCAGGATCGGGATGAAGACGTCGGTGGGGTCGGCCGCGCCGAGCTGCGCGCGGAAGGTGAAGATGGTCATCGGCAGGATGGTCACCGACGACGCATTGAGGACCATGAACATGATCTGGTCGTTGCTGGCGCGCTCCGCTTCGGGATTGAGCGTCTGCAGCTCGCGCATCGCCTTGAGTCCGAGCGGCGTGGCCGCGTTGTCGAGCCCGAGCATGTTGGCCGACATGTTCATCACGATCGCGCCGCCGGCCGGGTGTCCCTCCGGGATGCCGGGCAGCAGACGTCGGAACAGCGGACGGAACGCCCGCGCGATCGCCTCGACCACGCCGCCCTTCTCGCCGATCCGCATCAGCCCGAGCCACAGGCTCATCACGCCGGTCAGCCCGAGCGCGATTTCGAAGCCGGTCTGCGCGGAATCGAACAGCGCGCCCACGACGTCCCGGAAGGCGTCGGGCCGTCCCAGGAACACGGCCTGCACCAGCGCCGCGCCGACAGCGATCAGGAAGAAGGCGCCCCAGATCCAGTTCAGCATCGGGGGAGAATAGCGGCTAAAGGCCGCGGCGGGAAGCCCAAGGCGGCAGACAATCTTGCCGACCGGTTCCTGAACTGACTCGCCTGAGTCACTTGATGTATTGTGTGCAGCTGGCTGCACACGAAACATCACGCCGGCGGAAGGGCGGCGGCTCGTGACCGCCGATGGGCGGACAACGGTAAACCGGCCATCAGGCGGCCGCTGGCTTGCGTGCGCGCAGCCGCTGTGGGACCATGATCATCTGGCCCGGAAGGGTCCGGCCTCAACCGAAGACAGGATACTACGCGTGGAGCTTCTCTGGTCCGGCACCCTGTGCAAGATGCGGGTCGAGGCGACGGTGCCGGTCACCTACCGGCTGGCCGACGGGTTCCACGATCAGGACCGGCGCGCGGCCGACCTCGTGCTGAATCCGCTGATCGGACGCGCGGTGGCGCTGCGATTCACGGGGAAGATCGCCTGCGTGGCGTGCGGGCGCGAGGTGAAGAAGACCTTCGCACAGGGGTGGTGCTTTCCCTGTTCGCAATCTCTGGCCGCAGCCGATCTCTGCATCGTGAGGCCGGAGTTGTGCCACTTCGGCGATCCCGGTCATCCCTGCCGCGACGAATCGTTCGCCCACGCGCACTGCTTCCAGCCGCACGTCCTGTACGTTTCTCTGACCTCCGGCTTCAAGGTGGGGATCACCCGGAGCGCCAACATTCCGGCGCGCTGGATCGACCAGGGGGCGGTGGCGGCCATCCCGCTCGCGGTGCTGCCGAACCGGCGCGACGTGGGCCTGATCGAGGCGTCCCTGGCGCAGCGCTTTGCCGACAGGACCCACTGGCTGCGCATGCTCCGGGAGGCGAGTCCGGCCGGAGATCTCGCGGCGTACGCGCGCGAGGTGCTGACTGCCCTCGCCGAGCTCGGCGCTCCCGGCATCCTGCCTCCCGACCAACGGGCGCCGCACGCCTTCGTCTACCCCGTGTCGCGGCATCCCGTCAAAGTGAAGAGCCTCAACCTCGACAAGGAGCCCGCGGCCGCCGGCGCGCTGCTCGGCATCAAGGGGCAGTACCTGATCCTCGACAGCTGCGTGATCAACCTGCGCAAGTACACGGGGTATCAGGTCGAACTGCGGGGGGATCCGGCGTGACAGACGAAGAGCGCGACGAGGCTGACGAGGAACCCGCCTGGCAGACGCCAGCGGATCTTTCCATCGACGGCGTGCTTGATCTGCATCAGTTCAGGCCGGAAGAAGCCTCAGACCTGGTGAAGGACTATCTTGACGCCTGTCTGGCGCGGCATGTTCTTGCCGTGAGGATCATCCATGGCAGGGGGATCGGGAACCTGCGCCGGATCGTGCACGCGGCGCTGCGGCGGCACCCGGCGGTGGTGGACTTCGGACTGGCCACCGACGGTTCAGGCTGGGGGGCGACTCTGGTCCGACTGACGGCGCCGGGCGCGGAAGGAACGGGGCATGGGCCGCAAGAACCACCCCGGGAAGGCTGACGACGACGCGCCCCGCCGCGGATTGCGTCGCAGCATTCGGCTCGACGCGCACGCGGCGGAGGGCGACGGCGCCCGTCCCAGGGAGCGCGCGTCCGACGCCCCGCCGACGATCCAGTTGCGCCGACTCATCGCCGAAGTGGCGCTGGAGCGGCTCGCCACGATGTTGCAGGCGTATCGTCACCTGGGCCGGGTCGAAGTGCTCGTGGTGCACGGCCGGGGGCGCAATTCGCCGGGCGGCCGGCCGGTGATCGGGCCGCTGGTGCGGCAGTGGTGTGCCGACCATCCCGCCATCGTGGCCGCGACGCGGGAGGCGCCGCCCGCGTGGGGCGGCGAGGGGGCGCTCGTGGTGACGCTGCGCCCCGAACGCTGAAGGAGGTTCCATGACCGGGAATGCCGCTGCCGGAACCGATCGGCCGCTGGCCGGGCGGGTCGCGCTTGTCACGGGGGCCGCCCGCCGGGTGGGGCGCGTGCTGGCCATCGCTCTCGCGCGAGCCGGAGCCGATGTGGCGATCCACTTCCGCGGACCGCAGACCGAGGCGCTCGCCGTTGCCAAAGAGGTCGGAATGCTGGGCGTGCGCGCGGCGATGCTGCGCGCCGAGCTCGGTGACGCCGAGAAGGTCGACCGTCTCATCGACGAGGCGGCGGCCGCGCTCGCGCCGGTGGACATCCTGGTGAACAACGCGTCGGTCTTCGCGAATATTCCGCTGGCCGCCACCGACGCGCGGATCTGGGACGAGAACGCGGCGATCAATCTGCGGGCGCCGTTTTTGCTGTCCCGGGCGTTTGCGCGCGCGCTGCCGGCCGAGCGCACCGGCGACATCATCAATCTCAACGACTGGCGCGCGCTGCGGCCCGGCGGCGACCACTTCGCCTACACCGTGAGCAAGGTCGGGCTGCATGGTCTGACCCGAAGCCTGGCCGTGGCGCTGGCGCCGCGGATCAAGGTGAACGAGATCGCGTTGGGAGCCGTGCTGCCACCGGAGCGGGAGTCGGAAGACTATGTGCATGCGCTCAAGCGGAAGATCCCGCTCGACCGCTGGTCGACCCCGGAAGAGGTGGCCGACGCACTCATGTTCCTCGTGACCTGCCCCTCGATTACCGGGCAGACGATCCTGGTCGACGGCGGCCGGCATCTTGTCTAGGCTGGGGCGATGGACGCGGACAAGATCCTGATCCGGGACCTGCTGCTGCGCGGTATCGTCGGCGTCAAGCCTGACGAGCGCGCGAATCGCCAGGACATCCTCATCAACCTCGTGCTCACCGCCGATCTGCACCCCGCCGGCGCCAGCGACCGCATAGATGATGCCGTCAACTACCGCACGATCACCAAGGAGGTCATCGCGCTGGTGGAGAGCGCGGAATTCGCGACCGTGGAGAAGCTCGCCACGGAAATCGCGCGCCTCATCGTGACCGGACACCCGGTCGCCGAAGCCGAGGTCACGGTCGAGAAGCCGGGGGCCCTGCGCTTCGCCCGCTCGGTCGGCGTCTGCGTGACCAGACGGCGGGACGACTTCTGATGGCGCTGGTGGCGCTCTCGCTGGGATCGAACATCGAACCGGGACGCAATCTGCTGCTCGCGGTCGCCATGCTGCGGGGGGCGGGGCGGATCGTCGGCGTGTCGCGGGTTTTCGAGACCGATCCGGTGGACGTTCCGGGCGGGTCTCTGTTTCTCAACGCGGCGGTCCTGTTCGAGACCGCCCTCGATCCCTCCACGCTCAAGCGCGACGTGATCGGCGGCATCGAGCGGGCGCTCGGCCGGGTGCGCGATCCGGAGGACCGGAACGCGCCGCGCACGATCGATATCGACATCTCTCTGTGGGATGAAGAGGCCGGGACGGAGGGCGCGCCGTCGCCGGATCCCGACATCGCCCGGCGGGCGCATGTGGCGGTGCCGCTGGCGGATCTCCTGCCGGAACGGATCGTGCCGGGGGACGGTCGCGCCCTCGGGGAGATCGCGGCGGCCCTCGTCGCACCGGGTGCGGCGGCCGATGCGTTGCCGAAGGTGCGGGTCGACCTGTCGCTGCGCGGCGCAGCCGGACTGGGCGCCTGACGAGCCGCGGCTACGGGAAGTGGAGCGGCAGCGCCCACTGTTCCACCATCCGCCCATTCACCCAGATCGTGTAATCGAACGGGTCGGGGTGTATTCCGCTGTCCATGATCAACTCGATCCGGCCGTGGCGGAAATCGCGCGCGTAGTTGTTTCCGCTGATCAGCGGCGGGCCGAGCGCCGGCCCGAGGCTGATGTCCACGTTCGTCCAGCCGTAGCCCCAGATGCCGCCCGGATTCCACGCCGAGTACGTGCCGGCCAGCAGCCCGATGGCGCGGAACAGGTTGCCGAGGATGAGCGGCTTCATCGTGCCAGTATAATAATCGTAATAGCTGTTCTGGGTCGTGCTGGCGAGGATGTTGTAGGGGCCTCCGTTGTCGCGCCGGGGCCAGTTTATCGTGCGGAAGACATTGTAGGGGAACGACGGGCTCAGGGCGTTGCGCACCGTTTCCGGGCGCGGGAAGAAGATCTCCGGGAACATCTCGTAGAACATACCGTCGCCCAGGGCCGCGAAGGCGGAGTCGGCGTACGCCCGCTGTCCGTTGAAGATCTGGATGAAGTCGTCACCCAGCGAGTCGCGCACGGCGCTGATGAGCGAAGCTTCCCCCGCCTTGAAGGCCGCGATCTCGTCGGGGTCGGACGCCATGGCGATGCCGTCGCCATCGAAATCGGGCTCACCGTCGACGATCGGATCGACCGCGGGCGCGATCCAGATCAGATTGTTGAAGTAGTCCCAGAAAATGCCGTCGAACTTGTTGTTCGAGTTGCGCTGGAACTCCACGATCGTGCGCACCATCGCCTCGCGGCAGGCCGGGTTGGTGATGTCGATCACCGGCTGCCCCGGCCAGTCCATCAGGGTGTCGCCGAGCGTGGTGGAAACCCAGAAGGGGCGCGTGCGGTCGAACCAGGCCTGGCAGAACGGCAGGTTCGCACCGGAATTCTCCCAGTTCAGCATCGAGGTCTTGCCCAGGACGTAGCCGATCACCCGGCAATCGGGATTGATGGCCTTGATCCGGTCGATGACGTGCAGCGACTCGTTCAGCGGGTTGCCCCACAGGTAATTCGGCGTCAGGACGACCAGATCGGCGCGCGCGTACTTTTCGAACTGACCCGGCACGGTCCAGTCGATCGACATCCAGTCGTTGATCGCGTACAGGCGGGGAGAATGGGGCGCGAAGAGCGTGCCGAGATCACTGGCCACCACCCGGACCCGGTAGTCGTTCCCCTCCCGATCGGGGTTGTCGAAGCCGAAATTCCAGACGATGTGCCGGCCGGACCCCGGAGCGATGCCCGGCCCGGCATCGCCCGTGTATTGCGAACAGGGCATGACCCAGTCGGCGCCGCCGTCGTCCGAGACGAGCAGGGTGACGGCGCAGGTGTCGCCGTCGGCGTCCGCCAGGTCGTAGGTGACGTCCACGAGCCGGCTGCCATCGGTCCGCTGGGCGAACCGCACGTTGCTGACGACAGGATCGGCCGCGCGCGCCGTCGGGGCGGACGCGGTGGCGAGGCCGAGCAGCGCGATGGCGAGTGTGCAGGCGCGGAGGCCGGGGGCGTGCGTCAAGGCACCATCACCACCTTGGTCGTGAGTTCGGCCTGTCCGGAGGCGCCGCGCCAGGTCAGGCGCAGCAGGTACGTGCCGGCGGCGACACGCCGGCCGGTGTGGTCGGTGCCGTTCCAGATCGCCTCGTACTCGCCTGCCTCGCGCGGCCCCTCGGCCAGCGTGCGGATCATGCGGCCGCGGGCATCGTAAAGCACGAGCCGCACCTCTCCGGGCGCCGCCAGGGCCCACGCCAGGCGGGTGGCCGGATTGAAGGGGTTCGGGTGCGGGGGCCGCAGCACGACCGGGTTGCCCGCGAAGGTTGGGGTGACGCCGGTCGTGGAGGCGAGGATCGAGAACCGGGTGGTGGTGGCCGCGGTGCGGTTGCCGAAGGAGTCGGCCGCCGTGACCGTCAGGAAGCAGAGCGCCGAATTGAGCTCCGGAACCGGCCAGGCCCACTGCACCGGGCCGGACAGGGGAGGGGCGGCAAGACTGTCGAGCGCGGCGAGATCCATCATTACGCGCGCCAGGAGGGCCGCGGAACCGGAACCGGGGTGCAGTTCGCCGAACGTCCAGGCGAAAAGGGCCGTTTCGCCGCCGCGATAAGTCTGGCCGATCGGCAGGATCGGCAGGACGACCTCGGGGTTGCGGGCATCCAGGGGGCCGGGCGCGGCGTCTCCCCGCCCGACGCCGGCCTGAACGCAAGCCGGCAGCCCCGCGGCAAACATAAAAAGAATAAACAAACTACATAAATACAAAAACCTCACCCTGCATGCACTTTCCCTCGACCAGCCCGAAAAGAGACTCTTCGGGTTCCAGGTCGAGATTGGCACTTCGGGCGAGGTTGTCGCATAATGATAACACAAGTGAGGATCGGCGGACAAGGGGGGTGCCCGGGGGCGCCCCGGAAGGACGATTAACGTGGTTGGCCTGCGCAAGCGCCTGATCGTGGTGGGAGATCGCATCCTCGTGCGGCCCGAACGGGGGGAGGAGCGGACCAATACCGGACTTTACCTGCCTCAGACCGCCATCAGTTCGCGTCTGGCGCAGGGGGGATGGGTGGCGGCGGTCGGGCCGGGCCTGCCGATTCCTGAGCTTGCCGACCTGTACGACGAGTCGGCCTCGCCGCGCGAGTCGGTGGCGCGGTACGTCCCCCTGCAGGCACAGGAGGGGGATTACATGCTCTTTCTGCGCAAGGCAGCCGTGGAAATCACCTTCGACCAGCAGCAATATCTGATCGTGCCGAACTCGGCGGTTCTGGTCCTGATGCGCGAGGACTGGGACGGGGATCTGCACGGCTCCCTGCCGCGGAGCACCGACGAACCGCCGGAATGATGCCGCGCAACCCCTGCACGGGCTAAACCCCGCCCCGGTCCGACCGATCCTTTAAGGCAGAATTGCGCCGCTCGCCCGCTTTCGCCCGGCTGGCGCTACGCAGCGCAAAGAGGAGACGGCCCGTTGAAAACCCTAGTCGATGCCATCATGAATCGCCGCGTCACCCTCGGCAGGGTGGTGACTCTGCGTCTGGCCGCGCGCAACGACATCCGTGTGGTGGAGCAGGTCGTGCGGGAAGTGATGCGTTTTCTGGACGACCAGGCCCGGCCGTCCGACGATTGGCAGCTCCGTTTCGCGCTCTGTCTGCGCGAGACGGTCTACAACGCCGTCATGCACGGCAACCAGAACCGACGCGATGCCGCCGTCGACATCGAGGCGCAGTGGCACCCCGATGAGCGGCGCGCCGTGCTGATCGTGCGGGACGGCGGTCGTGGCTTCGACTGGAAGGCCGCGCTGGAGAGCGAACGCACCCAGGGCGCGGACCGCGTGCGAGGCCGCGGCCTGGTGATCCTGGCCGAGATGACTGAACAGGTGGATGTGGATTCGGGCGAGGTCCGTTTCACGCTGAGCCTGCCGCCGCCGGCGGACGGCCCGGCCTGAGCGCCGAGTCCGACAGGGGAAAGGAAACGCAATGTTGCAGAGCGCGCGGAACGGGATCCTTACGCTGGCGCCGGAGCAGCCGTTGATCGCCATCAACGAAGGTGAACTGGGCGCCGACATGGCCGAGGCGCTCGCCGTGCACGCGGGCCAGTTCTCCGATGTCTGCTTCGACCTGTCGCGCGTGATCGAGATCGATTCCAGGGGGGTTGGCCTGGTGGTCGATCTGCATCGGCGTTGCCGCCAGCAGGGGGCGCATCTGCGCGTGATCGGCGTGACCCCGCACATCCGCCGGGTGTTCGACCTGTTCCAGCTCGCGGCGCTGTTCCAGGTCGAGGAGCTCGTCGAGCCGGCGGGTCGCGGCGAGGCCTGAGCGAAGCGCAGCCGCAAACGCGCGGGCCCGCCCAACGCCGACGGGCCCGCGACGAGTCTCTCCCGGCGATCTCCCGCTACCGCGCGTAAAGCTCGTTCCACCACTCCGGCTCGTTTTTCAGCCACTTCGCGAACCAGGCGAGGATCGTGTCGTTCCAGAGGATGCGCTGATCGCGATTGATGATGTGATGGTTCTGCCCCTCGACCCGCACGTATTCCACTTCGCGGCCCAGCAGCTTCAGCGCGGTGTAGAGCTGATCGCTCTCGCCGGGGGGGACATTCGTGTCGGCGCTGCCGTGCAGAAGCAGCAGCGGGGTGTGGATTTTGTCGGCGCTGAAGAGCGCGCTCTGGTTCACGTACAGATCGCGATGGGACCAGGGAAAGGCATCGGCCAGCGCGCGGGCGCCGTAGTCGTAGCCCCAGTAGCCCTCGCCCCAGTAGCCGGCGATCGACGAAATTCCGGCATGGCTGATGCCGCAGGCGAACATGTCGGTGCGGGTGAGGAGGTACTCGGTGAGAAAGCCGCCGTACGAGGCGCCGATGCAGGCGAGCCTGTCCTTGTCGACGAACGGGTGCGCGGCAAGAAAGGCCTGTGTGCCGTCGATCACTTCCTGTGCCGTGCGGGCGCCCCAGTCGTTGACGTGACGCGCCGCGAATTCCTGCCCGTAGCCGGTGGCTCCGCTCGGTTGCGGCACGTAGACGAAGTAGCCCAGACCGGCCCAGACGTTCTTCGGGTAGCGCCCGGCGAAGTCGCGTCCCACCGGCGTGGTGCCGCCGTAATAGTAGACGATGCAGGGGTATTTCCGCGCCGGATCGAAGTCGAGCGGGTAGTAGACGCGGCCGTCGAGCCGCTCGCCCGACGGCAGTTTCGCCGGCCAGTCCTCGACCCGTCCGAGGCGGACGTCCCGGTAGTATCCGGCCGCCGGCTCCACGATGACGCGCGACAGTCCCCGCCTGAGGTCCACCAGCGAGAGGCGCTGCGGCTGTGTGGCGCCGCTGCCGAGCGCGAGGCCGAGCGGGGCATCGACGGCCAGATCGAAGTTCTCCACTACGTCCATGTCCACGGCAAGCCGGGTCCACTTCCGTGAAGCAGGGTCGAGGGCCTGAAGATCCTGGCGCTGGCCCGCGACGACCAGTGCGTAGATGCGCCCGTCCTTGCGGTTCCACGTCATCCGGAGCAGGTCCGGAGCGAAGTCGCGGCTGACCGCCGTCGGCGTGCCGGTACGCAGGTCGTAGAGGTAGAGCTGACCGCCGTAATCGTTGGCCACGGTCCCCTCCGGCAGGTCCCGGCCCAGGCCGCCGAACGCCGAGGGCGAACCCTGCAGCGCGAGCGCCTGCCCGTCGGGTCCGTACTCGGCTGCTTCGATCCAGGGGTCGACAAGGATGATTCGCGCGGCCAGCGTGGTCAGGTTTAGCTCCCACAGTTCGCGGTGGGTGTAGGGGCGCACGGTGTAGTCGGGCCACTCGCGGAAGAACAGGAGCCGGCTGCCGTCCGGGGATATGCGCCAGTTGTCGGCGCTCCACTCGCCGGCGGTGAGACGGCGCGTGGCGCCGTCCGGCACGGAGACCTGCACGAGGCGCGTGCGGTCGCGCCATTCGGGCTGTCGGTCGGCCAGATTCGCGAAACGCTTCATCTGGCGCTTGTCGGGCTCGGCCTTGACCACGTGCTGGCAGACCAGGAACGTCCCGTCGGGACTCCAGGCGTACTCGGCGAGGTCTGCGGCATCGCGCAGCAGGGGCGAGGTTTCGCCGGTCGCGAGGTCGAGCAGCCAGATGGTGGTCCGGTCGTCGGAGCTGCTCGTGTAGGAGAGGCGCAGGCCGGTCGGCGCCCAGCGCACGTTGTCCATGTCGAGGGCGCCGCGCCAGCTGCGTTCGAGGCGGCCGTCGGACGCGCGGCGCAGTTCGACCCAGGTCTCGCGCTGCCCGCCCGGCCCGACTTCCGCGAGCGTGAGCGCGATGAGCCGGCCGTCCGGCGAGATGGCGGGGGTGGTGATCGCCGGAGCGTCGAGCACGTCGCGGACGGTCTGCGCGCGCAGCGGGGCGGTCGAGACGCGGAGCGCGTCGGCGGGGACGTCCGTGCCTGGCGCGAGCGACGCGGCGATGCCCCACGCCCCCTTCACCGCGGGATCGGCCACGGTGTGAAGCAGCAGCAGGTGCCTGCCGGGCGCCAGTTTGAGCGGGGCCGTTTGGCGCGTCTTCGTCGTGTCGCCGGGGGCGGGCGCGGGCGCGAGCGTGAGTGGTTCACCGTCGAGCCACGCGGCGATCGGGTGTGCGGTGACGAGCGTCAGGGTCGCGGCCAGCCAGCGCCCGCACTCGAGGCGGGTGGCGAGCCAGGCGACCGACGGCTGGTCGTTCGCCGGGCGCGCCAGGGCCGCTTCCGCGCCCGCGCTCGGCCGCCAGGCGTGGAGGCCCGCGCCGGGCAGCGTCACGGTGTCTGCGGCGTGCGGATCGAGGCGCCGGGGGTCGAGCGCGCCGGCGTCGGCCAGATCTCCCGCCGCGAACCCTCTCACCTTGTCGGCGTGGAACGCCGGCAACGGTGCCGGCGTCGGCCCGAGCAGCAGCCACGCCGTCAGCGGGAGGGGGGGCGGGGCCTGGGCGGTGTCGCTCCGGGCGGGCGCAGTCGCGGCGGCGGGCGACGACAGGGCCAGAAAGGCAAGCAGGGCGAGGACAAAGGAGCGCTTGAGCGACATGCTGAGCCTCCACGGAGACGGGGCCGGTTCAGACGGCCCGGAGAGTGTCGCCGTCCGGCGAAGAGGTTACGGCACGGGATCGGCTCCATCAACTGGGTTGACGCTCAACACGCGGCGTGGTCTGGTTCTTGCATAATCCCCATCTTTTAAGTTGGGATTCCCGGCCGCAACGGTTTACGGGGGAGGTCGTCGCCTTGGGTGGACACATATGACATCCCGGCGCGACATCGGTTTTCGTCTCATGGTGGCTGTGCTGTACGTCACGGCGGCCGCGGTCGTAATGACCGCACTGATCGACGGCTACTCCTATTACATCACGCCGCTGGCAGAGCGCCCGCATATGGAGGACTACCGCCTGCTGCGTCCCGGCGGGATGCGCGGGCACGGCTACGGCGTGGTCGGCTCGGCGCTGGTCCTGCTGCTGCTGCTCTACTCGGTGCGCAAGCGCTCGCGATGGTTGCAGAAGTACGGCACGCCCGCGCAGTGGCTGCAGGTGCACATCTGCTTCGGCATCGTGGGGCCGCTGCTGATCATCCTCCACACCTCATTCAAGGTGCGGGGGCTGGTGGCCGTGAGTTTCTGGTCGATGATGGCTGTGGCGTTGAGCGGGGTCTTCGGGCGGTGGCTCTACCTGCAGATCCCGCGCAACCTCGCCGGACACGAACTCTCGCGCCAGGAGATCGCGGCGCTGGAGAAGGAGCTGTCGGAGCGCGTGGCGCAGGAATCACGACCGCGCCAACTGGTCCGTCTGGCCAGGCGACGGGCAGTCCTGGAGCGCAAGGTGCGGCGACTCGAAACGATCCGCGGCATTTTCCACTGGTGGCATGTCGTTCACAAGCCGTTCGCGGTCATCATGCTGGTCATCATGCTCGTGCATGTCGCCGTCGCCGCGAGTCTCGGCTACACGTGGGTGTTCTGATGCTGCATACGACACTTCGCCTGCGCGCTCTTTGGCCGCGCGCCGCGGCGCTTCTTTTGGCGCTGTCGGCCGCCGCGCCGGCGTCCGCGCAGCTGAGTCCCGGACCGCTGCACGGGTCGCACCAGAAACTCGAAGGGGTGGAGAACTGCACGCGCTGTCACGAAGTGGGGCGCAAGCTCTCCGCGGACAGGTGCCTCGCCTGCCACACCGCCCTCGCGGCGCGGGTCCGCGCGAAGCAGGGATTGCACGCGCAGCCGGGCCACGAGACCTGCGAGAAGTGTCACGTGGAGCACCAGGGCCGCGACTATCAGCTCATCTGGTGGGGCAGGGCCGGCCAGGCCGAGTTCGACCACGCACAGACCGGCTGGAAGCTGGAGGGTAAGCACGCGGGCCCGGCCTGCGGGCGGTGTCACAAGCCGGAAGCCGTCGCCGGCCGGGCGGCGCTCGTGGCCGGCGCCGCCAATCCCCAGCGCACGTTCCTGGGCCTGCGCACCGACTGTGCCGCCTGCCACCGCGATCCGCACTCCGGCCAGCTCGGGGCGGACTGCCGCTCGTGCCACGGCCTGGAGAGCTGGCGCGGGGCCACCGGTTTCGATCATGCCCGGACGCACTTCCCGCTGACCGGTCGCCACCGGGATGTCGTCTGCGCGAAGTGCCACCCGGCATTGCCGGCGGAGGCTGACGCCGTCGAGCCGGCAGCTGTGGCCGGCGTACCGGCGGGCGCGGGGCGACGGCAGTGGCGAGGCGTGGCTTTCGCGGGCTGCGACGACTGCCACCAGGATCCGCACGCCGGACGTCTCGGCGGCGCCTGCGCCTCCTGCCACACGACCGAGAGCTGGCGCGCCGTGAGCCAGGCGCGGTTCGATCACGAGCGCACGCGCTATCCGCTGCGTGGGAAGCACATCGCGGTGCCGTGCAAAGGCTGCCATCGTCCCGACCGCCCTGCCCGCGGACTGAAGTTCGCGGCCTGCACCGACTGTCACGCCGACCGGCACGCCGGGCAGTTCACGAAGCTCGAGGGGGGGGGCGACTGCGCCCGCTGCCACTCCGTCGAGGGGTACGCTCCGTCCAGCTACACGGTCGACCGTCACGCCGGCACGACCTATCCGCTCGCGGGGGCGCACCTGGCCGTGCCGTGCGTCGGCTGCCACGCCCGTCCGCGGGCCGGCGCGCCGGTCTCGGACATCCCGTTCCACTTCGTTTCCACCCGTTGCCAGGTCTGTCATCGCGATCCTCATCGCGACGAAGCCAGGCCGTGGGTCGACAAGGGCGGCTGCGAGTCGTGCCATCGTCTCGACGCGTGGTCGGCAGCTACCTACGACCACGCCACGACCAAATTCCCGCTCGCGGACAAGCACGCCACGGCGCGCTGCTCCGCCTGCCACAAGCCGCTGGCGCCCGCTGCGCCGCCCGGGGCCATCCACCTGCGTGGCGTGGACCGCGCCTGCGAGTCGTGCCATCGCGACCCGCACGCCGGACAGTTTTGCGCCGCGACCGGGGGCGTCACCGCCTGCGAACGCTGCCACGAAACGGCGAATTGGCGCGCCGGGCGCTTCGATCACAACCGCGAGGCGGCCTTCAGGATCGACGGTGCGCACGCCCGCACCCGTTGCGCGCAGTGCCATCTCCGCGAGGGGGAGGGCGAGGCGGCCTTCACCCGCTACAAGCCGCTCGGACGGGAATGCGCGACGTGCCATCGGTCGAATCCGGTCCGGCCGGAGGCCGCCGTCGTCCCGTCGCAGGAAGGAACCCCATGAGACTCGCGAAGTGGGCCGTGGCGAGCGCGGCCGTTCTGCTGGCGATCGTGGCTTCTCCGGCCGGCGCGCAGACGCCGGCAGACAGTCCGCACGGCCCGCTGGCGCTCGACTGCGCGATCTGCCACAACACCGCGGACTGGAGCGTGGCGCCGCGGCCGCCCGCCTTCGATCACGGCCGCTCCGGCTTCCCGCTCGCGGGGCGACATGCGGCCGTGAAATGCGGCGACTGCCACCGCGATCTCACCTTCGGGCATGTCGGCAGCGCCTGCGCCGACTGCCATGTCGACGCCCATCGTGGCCAGCTCGGCCCGAACTGCGAGCGATGCCACGCGCCGACCGGCTGGGAGAGCCGTGGCGTGCTGTTCGAGCAGCACGCCGAGCGCGGTTTCCCACTCGTCGGCGTGCACGCGGCCGCCGACTGCGAGGCGTGCCATGTCGACCAGCAGCGGCAGGACTTCGTGGGCAACCCGGTCACCTGCTACGGCTGCCATGCGAACGACTATGCCGCCACGCGCGAGCCCAGCCATCTGCTGACCGGCTTCAGCACGGACTGCTCCCAGTGCCACGTGCCGACCGCCTCCTGGCGGCCGGTGTTCGTGCAGCACACCCCGGCCTTCCCGTTGCGCAATGCCCACGCCCGTACCGGCTGCCTCTCCTGCCATGCGAGCGGTTACGCCGGCACCTCGCCCCTCTGCTACTCATGCCACGCGGACGACTACAACGGCACGCAGGAGCCGCCGCATGTCGCCTCCGGCCTGGCGACCGCCTGCGAGCAGTGTCACACCGACGCCGGCTGGGGCGGCGGCACCTTCGATCACGCCGTGAGCACCGGCTTCGCGCTGACCGGCGCGCATGTGAGCCTCGCCTGCACCGCCTGCCACGTGAACGGACTATGGGCCGGCACGCCGCAGGACTGTTACAGCTGCCACGCCGCCGACTACAACGGCACCACCGATCCGCCGCACGCCGCCTCCGGCATGCCGACAACGTGCCAGCAGTGCCACAGCACGACCACCTGGGGCGACGGCACCTTCGATCACGCCGTGAGCACCGGCTTCGCGCTGACCGGTGCGCACGCGACCACGACCTGCACGACGTGCCATGTCGATGGGCAGTGGAGCGGCCTGCCGCAGGACTGCGACGGCTGCCACGCCGCGACCTACAATGCCACCACCGATCCCGCGCACACCGCGGCGAATTTTCCGCGCACCTGCCAGACCTGCCATACGACGCTTGCCTGGCAGCCGTCGACATGGAACCACGAGACGCTGTTTCCGATCAACTCCGGGGCGCACCGAACGGTGTGGGCCTCCTGCGCGACCTGCCACGTGAATCCGGCCGACTACGGCGTGTTCGAGTGCATCGACTGCCACGAGCACAACCGGACCGACACGGACGGCCACCACGACGGCGTCAGGAACTACGAGTATCTCAGCACCGCCTGCTACAGCTGCCACCCGAACGGGAGGGCCGATTGATGCACCGCGCGCAACCAGCTGTCGCCCGCCTCTGGCTGGCCGCCGTGACCATGGCGCTCCTGCTGCCCGCGTCGGCCGCCGCGCGCGAATTCAAGGTGCGCTATCTTTCGGCCGACTTCGTCTATCTCGACGCCGGCACGGTCGATGGCCTTGCTCCTGGCGACACGCTGCTCGTGTCGCGCCGGGGCGAGGGCGTGGCCACCCTGGCCGTGGCGCATGCCGCCGAGCATTCGGCGTCGTGCCGCGTGCTCGCCGCGAACACGGCCGTGCAGCCCGGCGATGCCGTGAGGCCCCTCCGCGACGGGACCGTCACCGTTGCCGCGGCGGTCGCGCCGCCGCCGGCTCCCGCCCCGATCGCCGAGCCGGCGCCGGTCGACGAGCCGTCCGATCCACCCTGGGCCCGGGCGAGCGGCTATGTCGCGCTGCAGTGGTACCGGTTCGCGGACCGCGGCGCCTCGGGGCTGGACTACGACCAGCCGACGCTGCGCATCAACTTCCGCGCCCGCAAACTGTGGGGGAAGGATCTCACGTTCCAGATGCGCTGCCGCGCCCGGCACGACGGGCGTTCGCGTCGCTACAACGCGACGGTCCCCGCCGATGAGTGGAGCAATCGCGTCTACGCGCTGTCGCTCGCCTTTGACAATCCGGACGCCACGGTCAACTGGCAGGCGGGGCGGATTGTCTCGAACGCGCTCGCCGCGACCGGCCCGGTGGACGGCGCGCTGGTGGAAGCCCGCCTCTCCCCGACGCTGCGCGCCGGCGCCTTTGGCGGGTTCCTGCCCGACTGGAGCAGCACGGCGCCGCGCGGCTCGCTCCGGAAGTACGGCCTGTTCCTGAACGCCGCCGGCGGGGAATACGGCGCGTCGCGGTGGTCGGCGGCGCTGGCCGGCACCGCCGAATACCACGGCTCCACGGTGAGCCGTCAGTATCTCTTCCTGCGGAACGACTGGCAGTCCGGACGCCGCTGGAGCCTGTTCCAGAGCTGGGAGATCGATCTCAACCACGGTTGGCGCCGGCCGCCCGGCACCGCCGCGGTGGAACTGTCGAACGTATACCTCTCGGCCGGCTACCGTCCGGGTGGGCGGACCGCGCTGTCGGTCAGCTACGACAATCGCCGCAGCTACCGCACCTGGGACAATCGCGCCCTGCCCGACAGCCTGTTCGACGCCGCCTTCCGCACCGGCCTGCGCGCGAATCTCCACGCCCGCCTGGGCGCCGGCTGGACCGGCTCTGCGGGCGGCGGCTGGCGCCACCGGCAGGGCGAGGCGGACGACACCTGGTCGTGGCACGGCAGCCTGACCCGCGACGATTTCCTGGGCGAGCGCGTGCGCCTGACCGCGCAGGCCGCCGGCTTCTCGGGGCCGTGGGCCGACGGATTCAATCCTTCGCTGCAGCTGCAGAAGGCATTCCTGGCCGGTCACCTGATCGGCCTGTCGGGCGGCGAATACCTCTACACGCCGACCGCTGGCGGCGATCGTCGCCAGAACCGCTGGGCGAGGATCGACGGAACCCGCTACCTGACGACGCGGTTCTTCCTGTCCGGCCAGTACGAACGCGACTGGGGCGATGACGTGGAGGGGGACCGGTTCCTGGCCGAAGCCGGTCTCAACTTCTAGCGGACGGCGGGAGGACGGCGTGGAGAACCTGCTGATCTGGGGCGTCGTTGCGGTCCTCTGCGCGGTCATTCTCATTCCGTACGCGGTCGGCTTCCGACGGCGCAACCGGACCGACACGGCGCGCCGCGAGGAGGCGGTTCAGCTTGGCGCCGACCGCCCGGTCGCCCAGTACCCGCTCATCGACGAGGGGCAGTGCATCGGCTGCGGCGCCTGCGTGGCGGCCTGTCCCGAGGGGGATGTGCTCGGCATCGTCGATGGACGGGCCGTCATCGTGAACGGCATGCGCTGTATCGGACACGCGCGCTGCGCCGATGCCTGCCCGGTCGGCGCGCTCCAGGTCGGTCTCGGCGATGTCGGCGAGCGCGAGGACATTCCGCGGCTGACCGCGGACTGTGAGACCACCGTGCCCGGCGTGTATATCGCCGGCGAGCTGAGCGGTTTCGCCCTCATCCGCAACGCCATCAGCCAGGGGGAGCGGGTCGTGATGACGGTGGCGCGGCGGCTGCGGGCGGCCGGTCCCGCCGCCGTCGAGCCCCCCGCCCCGGGAGGCGTCGCCGACGGTGCGCGTCTGCGCGATCTTATCATCGTGGGGGCCGGACCGGCCGGGATGAGCGCCGCCCTGACGGCGCGACGCGAGGGGCTGTCGTACCTCGTTCTGGAGCAGGAGCAGGCCGGCGGCACGATTCTGCAGTATCCGCGCAAGAAAGTGGTCCTCACCCAGCCGGTAGAGATCCCGCTCTACGGCCGTCTCGACCGCGAGGAGTACACCAAGGAGGAGCTGCTCGGCATCTGGCAGGAGGCACGCGAGCAGTTCGAACTGCACGTGCGCACCGGCGAGAAGCTCGAGATGATCACGCACCGCCCCGACGGTCTGCTGGCCGTCCGCACCCAGACCGGCGAATGGCTCGCGCGCGCCGTCATCCTGGCGCTCGGACGCCGCGGTACGCCGCGCCGGCTCGGCGCGCCCGGGGAGGAGCTGGAAAAGGTCGCCTACAAGCTGCTCGATGCCGAATCGTACCACGGTGAGAATCTGCTCGTGATCGGTGGCGGCGACAGCGCCGTGGAGGCCGCGCTCGGGCTGGCGCGCCAGCCGGGCAACACCGTCACCCTGGCGTACCGCAAGGAGAAGCTGTTCCGCATCAAGAAGCGCAACGCGGAGCGCTTTGCCGCCGCGCTGGTCGCGAACGAGGTGAAAACGCTGTTTTCCGCCGAGGTCACGGCGATCCTGCCCGACCGTGTGCGCCTGCGCCGGGGGGACGTCGAGATCGAACTGCCGAACGACTACGTTTTCATCTTCGCCGGAGGTGAGCCGCCCTATCCGCTGTTGCAGCGCATGGGCATCGCTTTCGGCGGCAAGGCGACCCGGCGCGCCGATGCGTTGCCCGCGTCGCCCGCGCCCTCCACGTCGCCCGCCCGCGCCGTCGCCTCCGATCTGCCCACCGCCGCCCACAGGCGTTGATTTCCGGCGGTGTTCGGCTCATGCTGAGCGGCATGCGCCGGTTCGGACATGCTGCGACTCCACCGTCACCCTGGCTCGTGCCGGCCCTGTTCGTGGCCGTCGGCGCGGCGCTGCAGGCGGTCCATCACGGTCCGCTTCTCCAGACCGTGGAAAACGACTTCGTCGGCCACGCCGCCCGCGCCGCAAGCTGGCGCGCGGTCTTCACCCTGCACGGTCTCTATCCGTTCGGCTATGCGTTCGTGTTGCGGCTCGGGACCCTGCTGCTGGCCGACCCGTTCGTCGCGGCCAGGATAATCGCCGTCGTCTCGGCCGGTCTGTCCCTGCGCGTGGCGCACGCGCTGGCCCGCGAACTGTTCGGGCCGGGCGCGGCGCTGGCCACGCAGGTATTTCTCGCCCTGAACTGGCACTTCCACGAGACGGCCCTGCTCGTCGGCACGGATCAACTCGCCTCTCTGATCGCCTTGCTGGCCGTGCGGGCGCTGGTCGCGTCGCTGCGGGACGCGACGTTTTCCCGCGCGATCAGCGGGGGGGGTGGGCCGGTGCCGCCGCGCTCGTGCGCCAGACCGCGCTGGTCCTGCTGCCGGCCTTCGTGCTGGCGGCGCTCTGGATCGCGTTGCGCGGGCGCGACGGACGCCGTCGGTGGCTGCTCGCGGTCGTGACCGTGGGCGCCGGCCTGGCGGTCTACGCGCCGCAGATGGCGATCTCCTGGCGCGAGACCGGCACGCCGTTCCACCATACCCAGGCCCGGAACGTCTGGTTCGGGCTGCACGGCGAAATGGACTGGAGCCGATCGCCGGGGGAGCGCGAGCTGTCGCTGATCGGCATCGTGCGCGACGACCCGCGTCTCTTCTTCACGCACTGGGCGAACGAAACGGTCCTCGGCGGCATCCGTCTCGCGGCGATGACCGTCGGCCAGTTCCCCCCCTGGCTGGCGCGGCGGGTGGGCGGGATCGTTCCGGTCATCTGCGGCTGCCTGACCGGCCTTGCCGTGCTGGCGACGCTGGTCAGCCTGCGCCCGCTGCGACTGCGTCGGCTGGCGCGACAGATCGCGCTGCCGGGCGGCGTCGCGCTGTTTTTGATCCTGCTCGTAGGCGGCTGGACGGCCGCAGTGGGCCTCGCCTTTTCCACTTCGCGGTTCCTGCTCACTCCCTGGATCGTCTGCGCGATCGTCGCCGTGGCTCTTTTCCGGAGCGTCTGCCTGCCGGGCGACGGGGGACTGGACCGGCGCGCCGCGCTGGCGCAGGGCGCCTGGCTGCTGACGCTGCTGGTCCACGCCGTCTGCGTGATCTGGTTGACGTTCCGGCTGGGCGCCTGAGACGCCGAATCCGGACGCGTCGACCGGTCGCGGTTGATTTCTCCGGCCTTCCGGCCCATGCTGTGGCGCGATGAGACCAGGCGAGGAGATCAAGCGGTTCGGCCTCTTTCTGCGGCGCCTCCAGCGCGAGATGGGGTACGACGACTGCATGGGGATGGCGGCGCAGATCGCCTTCTACATGCTGCTGTCCATCTTTCCCTTCCTTGTCTTCCTGCTGAGCCTCATCAGTTTCCTGCCCATCCCCGACCTGGATCGCCATGTCATGGGGGTGCTGAGCGAGTCGCTTCCCGTGGAGTCCTTCCAGCTGGTCGCCGACACGGTGCAGTCGCTGCTGACGACCCGCCGCGAGGAGTTGCTCGGCGTCGGCCTGCTGGTGGCGCTCTGGTCGGGATCGATGGGGATCGGCGCCATCATCACCACGATCAATCGCGCCTACAACATCCGCCCGCGGCGTTCGCTCGTGGAGCAGAAGCTCCTCGCCATCGTGCTCACGATCGCACTGAGCGGCATCATGCTGCTGTCGACGGTGCTTGTGCTGGTCGGCCCCCACGCCACCCACGTCATCTTCCAGTTCCTGGGTCTGGCCGGCGACAGCTACAACGCCTGGACGCAGCTGCGCCTGGCTGTCGTGTTCGGACTGAACCTGCTCACGCTCGCCCTGCTCTACTATTTCGGACCGGAGGCGCGCCAGGAGTTCCGCTGGATCCTGCCCGGCGCGGTCACCTCGACCGTGCTGTGGCTCGGCGCCTCCTCGCTGTTCCGCCTGTTCGTGCGCAATTTCGGCTCCTACAACGCCACCTACGGCTCACTGGCCGCGTTCGTCATCCTCATGGTGTGGCTCTGGATGAGCGGCCTGATCTTCCTGCTCGGCGCGGAGATCAACGCGGGGATGAAACGCATGGACCTGCACGAAGAACGACCCTGACGGATGCGCCACCACGGGAGGTCTGCATGCCGGGCCCCGACTGGATCCGTGAGTTTCCCGCCGCCGTCACCGTTTGCGACGCGGCGGGCATCATCCTCGACCTGAATGAGCGCGCGGTGGAGACGTTCGCACGGGACGGCGGCGCCGCCCTGATCGGGCGCAACGTGCTCGACTGCCATCCCGAGCCGTCGCGTTCGCAGCTTGAGCAGATGCTGGCCGAACGGACGCGCCACGTGTACACGATCGAGAAGGACGGGGTGCGCAAGCTGATCTACCAGGCTCCGTGGTTCGTGGCTGGCGAGTACTGCGGTTTCGTGGAGCTTGCCCTGCCGTTGCCCGATTCGCTGCCCCATTTCGTGCGGGAGGCGCAACCATGACCACTGCCAGAGCCAGCTGGGCCGGCGGCCTGCGCTTCGTCGGCGAAGCCGATTCGGGCCACCTCGTCATGATGGACGCCCCCGGTCCGGACGGCGACGATCCGCAGGCGCCCACGCCGGTGGAGCACTGCCTGATCGCGTTGTGCGCCTGCAGTGGCATCGACGTGGCGAGCATCCTGCACAAGATGAAGACGCCGTTCCGTTCACTCGAGGTCTCCGCCGAAGCGGAGCGCGCGCCGGGCCACCCGCGCGTGTTCACGAGGATCCGCTTGAAATACCGCGTGGGCGGTGATGTGCCGGAGGAGAAGGTGCGCCGGGCCGTGGACCTGTCCGAGGAGACCTACTGTTCGGTCGGCGCGATGCTGCGCGCGACGGCGGAGGTCACGCACGAGATCGAGATCGTGCCGTGACGACCGGTCCCGACCCGATTGCGCCGGCGCGCCCACATGTAGTATATTCACCCGATACTGCAAGACTTTCAGATCGAAACAGCGGATCGGCCGGCCTGCTTTCCCCGCCAGCGCGCCAGCGTCGTTTCTTCACCGCAAACGGCTTCATCCGCGGCCAGGGAGAAACTCATGCTCCGTCGTCACGTGCTGTTTTCCTGCCTGATTCCGGCCCTTGCGGCGCTGGCTGCGGGGGCCGGTCTCGTGGGCGCCGCCACGATCGATCCCGGCCTGCAGGCTGAACTGGGCGCCAAGGGCGCCGGCGCCGCGGTCGACGTGCTGATGCTGTTCGACGATACGTTCGATTACCCTGCCCTGGACCGTGGTCTCGATGGAGCTGCGCCGGAGGTGCGGCGGGCGGCGGTGGTCGCGGCGCTGAAGGAACGCGCGGAGACGGATCAGGCGGAGGCGCGCCACGCGCTCGAGGTCGCCGTGCGCGCCGGTCGCGCCACGAACGTGCGCGTGCTCTGGCTTGCCGACGCGCTGGCCTTTCGCGGCGATGCGGCGACAGTGCAGACCCTCGCCGCCACGAAGAGTACCGCCACGCTGATCCACGACAAGCCGTACGACATGGCGGGCGGCGTGACCGCGGCTCCGCGCGCCGCAGACCAGCCCCGACCCGCCGCGGCAAGGTTGATGACCTCCGCGAACGACACGGCGTGGAGCGTGAAATGGGTGAAGGCGAACCGCGTATGGCTCGACACCGGCTGCAACGGCTACGGGATCGTGGTGGCGCACTTCGACACCGGCGTGTGGCTGATGCATCCCGACCTCGCCAGCCGGCTCTGGGTGAATTCGGGCGAAATCGCCGGCAACGGTCTTGACGACGATGGCAACGGCTACGTGGACGACGTCAACGGCTACGATTTCGCCGACTTCGACGGTGATCCGAATGATGACGTGACCGGCGTCGCCGCCGGCCACGGCACGCACACCGCCGGCACCTTGGCCGGCGACGGCACGAACGGTACGATTACCGGCGTCGCCCCGGGCGCGCGGGTGATGGTCTGCAAGGTCTTCTATTCGGATGGTTCGGGCGCGCCGTTCAGCGTCATCTACGAGGGGCAGCAGTACGCCATCCTGGAGGGGGCCCGGGTCTTCACCATGTCGCTCGGCATCGGCGGCTATCTGCCGGTGTCGCTCCACAAGACCGAGCGGCAGAACGCCGAGGGCATCCGCACGGCCGGCGTGGCGTTCTTCAACGCGTCCGGCAATGACCACGGCTTCTACAGCCCTCCCGACGAACTTGGCGTGACGGCCCGCGTGCCGGCCCCTTGGCACGCCGCCGGCACCGCCTGGAGCTCGCGCGGTGGGGTGATCTCCGTCGGCGGCACTGGCTACCTGAACGACACGATCTACGCCGTATCATCGTGGGGCCCGGCTTACTGGGGCGATGTGTCGCCATGGAACGACTGGCCTTCCCCGACCGGCATCATCAAGCCGGACATCTGCGCGCCGGCCGTCAATGTCAATTCGCTTCTGAAGCCGGACGGCTACTCCGGCGACACCTGGAGCGGGACCTCGATGGCCACCCCGCACGCCGCGGGCGTGGCGGCGCTCATGCTGTCGAGGAACCCATCGTTGTCTCCAGCCGGCATCGACTCGATCATCGAGCAGACCGCCACACCGCTCGGCGCGGCAGGCAAGGACAACACCTACGGCGCGGGCGCCATCAACGCGCTGGCGGCGGTCAACGCGGTGCCGGCGGCGCTGCATCCGTACCTGGTGCGATCCACGCTCACGATCGATGACGCCGACGCTGACGGCGCGATCGATCCGGGCGAGAGCTTCAACCTGCTCATCACTCTTCGGAACAACAGTTCGCTGGTGAACGCCACCGGCGTCACGGCGGGTCTGGTCGTGGCGGCGAACCCGTACGTCACCGTCAGTGACGGTTACGCGGTCTACCCGGATCTCGCCACGGGCACAGAATCGGCCGCGAACGCGGGTGATCTGTTCGCCCTCACGGTTGGCGCCGCCGCCCCGCAGGGCTACGTCTTCACCTGCCGGCTGACCATGTTCGCGGCGGACGGCTATCAGGTGACCGAGGATTTCAAGCTGCCGGTCGGTCTGCCCGAGTACCGCGATCACGATGCCGGCCGGGTCTACCTGACCGTCACCGATCAGGGCACGCTCGGCTTCATGAACGATACCCTCAGCCTCGGCAACGGGTTCGGCCGCGTCAATGAAGGCAGCGTGCTTTACCTCGGCTCATTCTGGGGAGGCACCGGCGAGAACTACATCTGTAACCACGATTACAGCGGGACCGCCGTCGGCACTACGGTCGAGACCTACGAGTGGGTTGCCTCCTCCACGCCCCTCGGGCGGGTGGCCGCAGTCAACACCGGCGTGGCGCCGCAGGAATACCAGGCCATCTTCAACGATTCCGGCCATGCCGCGCCGCGGGATCTCCTGGTAACCCAAAACAGCTACGCCTGGACGGATGCGGCCAGCGAGGACTTCGTCGTTCTCAGGTACACGATACGCAACACCGGCGTGGCCGCGGTGACCGATTACCACGCCGGCGTGTTCTGCGACTGGGACCTTGGCAATTCCGGCCAGAACTACGGCGATTCCGATATCGCGCGCCACCTGACCTACATGTATGAGAACGCGGCCGGGCCCTGCGTCGGCATCGCGCTGCTTTACCCCGATGCGCACCGCAACCTGACGCTGATCGATAATGCCACCTACGTCTATCCGGAGGGGTCGATCGACGATGGCGTGAAGGCGCGCCACCTCAGGGGCACCATGTCGCTGCCGACCGCCACCACCGCGGCGGACTACTCCGCTCTCACCTCCGCCGGACCGTTCGCGATCGATCCGGGTGCGGAAATTTCTGTGGCCTTCGCGCTGATCTACGGGGACAACCTCGCCGACCTGCGGGCCAACGCGGACGTCGCGCAACTCATGTACCGCGACCCGTTGGAAGAGGAAACGCCGGTTCGGTGCCTCGACCAGAACCGCCCGAATCCCTTCAACCCGTTTACGCTGATCAACTACTCGATCGAGCGCGAGGGCCCGGTCACGTTGACTGTGTTCGACCCCGGCGGTCGCAAACTGCGCACGTTCGAGCAGGGCGTGCAGGCGCCCGGCCGCCACGCGGTGGTCTGGGACGGTACGGACGAGCGCGGCGCCCGCCAGTCCTCCGGCATGTATCTGTACCGGCTGCAGGCCGATGGCCGCTCGCTCACGCGCAAGATGATGCTGGTGAAATGACATTTCAGGGACGGAGGAGCAGGCCGCGCCCTGCCCGCATTTCCGGTTGATCGGACCCTTTTCCTGGAGCGTTCGCACATGAAGCACACTTCGCCGTATTTCGCCGCCGCCCCCCGCGCCGTCGCCCGGATCGTCGGCCTGCTGTTGGCGCTGACCGCCGTCGCCGTGCCTGGCGTCTCCGCGGAAAGGCCAGGCGGGCCGGACTTCATGCCGGCTCATCCAGAGTTGCTCGCGCGCGTTGGCAAGGCCGGCCTGGTCCGCCTGACCGGCGAGCAGACGCCGGTGGAGATGTACACCGAGTCGCGCGACGCTCGCGCCAAGGCGGGCGCCGACAAGATCTCCGGCAGCGGCACCTGCCTGGTCATCCTGTGGCAGTTCACGGATCATCCTGCCGATGTGACGGCGCACCCGGCGTCCGCGTACCAGAACCTGCTGTTCTCGACCGGGACCTGGCCGACGGGGAGCATGAACGACTACTTCCGTGAGGTCAGCTACGGCGCGTTCGGCGTGTCGGGCGCGCCGATCGGCTGGACGACCTCCAGCACCACCTACGCGAGCTACACGCCCTACGATTTCACCACGACGCGCACCATGATCCAGAACGCGGTCGCCCAGCTCGATCCCACCGTGAACTTCGCCCTCTACGACAACGACGGTCCCGACGGCGTGCCGCACTCGGCCGACGATGACGGCTACGTGGACGCGCTCTTCTTCGTCCACGCCGGCCCCGGTCAGGAGGAGACCGGCAACCCTGTCGACATCTGGTCGCATGCCTGGTCGTTCACGGGCGGTCTGGCCACCGGCGACGGGGTGCGCATCGGGCGCTACTCGGTTGAGCCGGAGGAGACCGCCAGCGGCCTCCTCGAATCGATCGGCGTCTTCTGCCACGAGTACGGGCACGTGCTCGGTCTGCCCGACCTCTACGACACCGACTACAGTTCGGAGGGCGTGGGGGATTGGTGCCTGATGAGCGGCGGTTCCTGGAACGCGCGTCCCGGCGGACAGTGGGGCTCCTGTCCCGCCCACCCGCTGGCGTGGTGCAAGCAGCAGCTAGGCTGGCTCTCGCCGACGGTCGTTACCACGACGACCGTCGGTGTTACGCTTCCGCCGGCGGAAACGAGTCCGTCGGCGCGCCGCATCTTCCGCGGTGGCGTCACCACCGGCGACGAATATTTTCTGGTCGAGAATCGGCGCCAACTCGGCTTCGATGCCGGCCTGACCCGGCGCCAGGTGCGGTTCGGCCTGCCCGCGCCCGAGGGGCTGCTCGTTCTGCACGTTGACGAGTCGTGCATCAGCAACGCCGGCGACACGCACCGCCTCGTCGACGTCGTGGAGGCCACTCCCTGGTTCACGCTCGCGGGCGCCCCGTTCGAGCATCTCGACGGCGCGGCCGGCTGGGACGAGCCGCGCTGGCTCGACAACGCCAACCGCGGCGACAACGGCGATCTCTGGCCCGGCTTCGCGTCCGCCAGCGCCGACACGACCGACTGGCTCGCGCCGCGCAGCCGCGACCGCTTCGCCGCCGACACCGTGCCGTCCGCCATCGACTACTTCTGCGAGCCGACCGGCATCGCGCTCACCAATATCACGCTCGCCGCCCCCAACGTGCAGGTCGACTTCGAGATCGGGACCGCGCTCGCCGCCGTGGCCCTGTCATCGGTGGCCGATCTGACCTGGAACTTCGAGAACGGTCCCGAGGACTGGCAGTTCTGCAACAGCTTCGTTCACGTCGATGAGACGCAGGCGATCGGCTGTGACGGCGCCGCCGGCCTGTGGTTCGGCGTCAACGATCCCAGCTTCGTCTGCCCGCCCGGCTACGGCAACGGCTGGAACGACTTCGCCTGGCACACGATCGTCGTGCAGGCCGGCGCCTCCGTGACTCTGCGCCACAAGTTCGACCTGGAGTGGGCCTACGACTACGGCTGGGTAGAGGTGCGCTGCGCCGGCGATTCAGGAGCGCCTTGGCATGTGGTGGCCACGTTCACCGGCGACAGCGGCGGCTGCGCCCTGGAGTCGTTCGCGATCCCGGTCGCCGCCATCACCGAATGCGCCGACCCGGAAACCGGTTACGCCAAACTGGACCTGCGCCTGCGCCTGACCAGTGACTCGGGCTGGTCGGCCGAGGACGGGGATTACTGCGGCTTCGGCTGGTGGATCGACGAGTTGACGGTCGGCAACGCCATCACAGCCGCCGGGGACGTCCCCGCCGCCGCCGCCTTGACGACCGTGCTTCTGCCCGCCAGTCCGAATCCGTTCAATCCGCTCACCACGGTCCGTTTCCATATCCCGTCCGGCGCCCGCGACATCCTGCTGACCGTTCATGATCAGCGCGGTCGCCTCGTGCGCATTCTCGCCGACGGTCCCCTCGCCTCCGGCTGGCTCGAATGCACCTGGGACGGCCGCGGCGCCTCCGGCCAGGCGATGGCCAGCGGCGTCTATTTCGCGCGCCTGACCGTGGACGGCGAGGTGAAGATCCAGAAGTTGGCGCTGGTGAAATGATATGGAACGACCGCAGTAGGGACGGTGTTGGCCCTCTCGGCGGCCCTCGGGACGCTGGTCCCGGGGGCCTTTCCATGCGGGCCAGATATCCTACAAAATTCGTTGGACATTAGCGGTCGCTCTTCACTTATTTGGCAGTGCCCGCACGTGGCGGTACAATGCAGTGTGCCGCGGCCCGCCCCGGGCGGTCGGCCCTCCTTTCACTCCGGCAGGTGACGCCTTGCCAAGTCTCGGATCCGACGCCAAACCCCGCGCCGTCCGCCGGTCCCCCTGGACGCCGGCCCGGCTGTGGGGCCGGCTCTCGAACATGCGCTTCGCAATCTGGCTGCTGTTGCTCATGGCCATCGGCAGCATCGTGGGCGTGATCGTCAGCGACCAGTTTCCGACCGACCGGATGAACTGGGAACAGCTCGCCGAGAAGAAGGCGGGACCGGCGCTGTTCCCGATCCTGAAATTCTTCGGCATGTTCGACCCCTTCCGGTCGTGGTGGTTCCGCGGCCTGGTGGGGCTGCTGACGCTGGCGCTGCTGGCCTGCGCGATCAAGCGCGCCCGCGGCGTCTGGCGGCGCGCGCTGTTCGCGAGCTGGATCGATCACCCGCGTTTCTTCGAGCGCTACGACAATCGCGCCACGTACGATTGCAAGGGCGACGATCCGTTCGCCATGATCACCGGGCCGCTGCGGCGCGCCCTGTACAGAGTGGAGCGCCGGCCCGGACCCGGGGACGCGCTCCTGCTGGCGGCGAATCGCGGCGGTCCGGCCCGCTTCGGTCCGTTCCTGAGCCACGCCGGCCTGCTGTTCCTGCTGGTGGGCGGCCTCGTCTCCACCGTGTTCGGCCTCAAGACGATGCTCTGGCTGGCGCCGGGCGAGAGTTCCGGCATGCTCACCGTCGGTGATATGGGCGAGCAGGAGCACGCGCTGCCGTTCACGATCACCGTCGACGATTTCAACGTCGAGTTGAACGAGCAGGGGATGGTCAAACAGTACCGCTCCGACCTCTCGGTCACGCCGCGCGTCGGCGAGACCTTCAAACAGCAGATCGCGGTGAACCACCCGTTGCGTTACGGTGGCTACAACTTCTACCAGGCCAGCTACCAGCCGGCCCACGACCGGGTGAAGAGCCTGATCGCGGCGGTGCGCGACACGTCCGGCAACGAGCTGTCGCCGGCGCGCGAGGTGCGCTTCGGCGAACGCCTGCCGCTCGGCGGCGGGTTCGAGGCGGAGGCGACGCGCTATCTGTCGGACGCGCGGGTCGGTCCCAACGGCCTGCAGAATGTCTCGCCCGACCCCAACAACCCCGCCTTCCTCTTCCGCATCCTGCAGGACGGGCGGCAGGTCGGCACCCAGTGGGTGTTCGCGCGCTTCCCTGACCTGGCGATGGGGGACTGGACGGAGCGGCGGGTGGCCGTGCAGAACTTCGAGCCGGCCTACGCGACCGGACTCGAGGTCACGCGGGCGCCGTTCGTCGGCCTGATCTGGGCCGGCCTGTTGCTGAGCACGGTCGGTCTCGTGCTGTCGTTCAACGTGGCGCACCGGCAGCTCTGGGCCCATGCCGAACCGGACGGCCGGGGGGGATGGCAGGTCCACGTGGCGGTGTTCACCAACCGGGCCAGCCTGCTCTTCGGCCAGGACTTCCGTCGCTGGGCCGAGAAGTGGGGCGCCGACCCCGGCGTCAGGAACCTGCGCGTGGCGACGCGCGCGGATGCAAAGGAGAAGGCCGCTTGACGACGCAACTCGTTCCCGGCGGGGCGTGGGTCCTCGGGGCGGCCTTCACCGGCGCCCCCGACAGCGCCCTGTTCACGGTCACCTTCGCGCTGTATCTGCTGTCGTTCCTGGCCTTCGTCGTCTTCGGGGCGACGAAGCGGCCGCCGCTCGCGCGCGCGGCCACCGCGCTGATCGCGCTGGGCGTGGTTGCGCACACGGCGGCCATCATCGTGCGCTGGCGGGCGTCCGGCCACGTGCCGTTCGCCAACATGTACGAGTACGCGAACATCATGGCCTGGATGGCCGTGGTCTCGTTCCTCATCATCATGTGGCGCTACAACAAGCCGATCATCGGCGTGGTCGTGTCGCCGCTGGTGGTGATCCTGATCGTCAGCGCCTCGATGCTGCCCAACGACGTCACGCAGCAGCTCGTGCCGGCGCTGCAGAGCTACTGGCTGCCGATCCACGTGGTGCTCGCCGCGCTGGGCGAGGGGGCGTTCCTGGTCGCCACGGCGGTCAGCGTGATGTACCTGATCGTGTCCCGCCGGCGTTTGCGCGCCGCGGCCGACGCCTCGCCGGGAGGGATCTCCCTCGAGATGCTCGAGGAGATCAACTACAAGGCGCTCAGCATCGGCTACCCCCTGTTCACGGTCGGAGCGCTGTTCGCCGGCGCCGTCTGGGCCTACGAGGCGTGGGGCTCGTTCTGGAGCTGGGACCCGAAGGAAGTGGGCGCGCTCGTGGTCTGGCTCTTCTACACCCTGTTCCTGCATGGCCGCTACAATCGCGGCTGGCGCGGGCGCAAGGCCGCCTGGATGTCGGTGCTCGGCTTCATCATGATTCTGGCGAGCTTCTTCGGGAATCTCGTGCTGGGCGGGCAGCACGCCTACGGATGATCGCTGGCGTCCGGCCGGCCGCCGCACAAAGGATCGCCGACAAACAGAACGGTCGGCGCCACGGGGCGCCGACCGTTCGCGTCGGGGGATCAGGGATCAGAAGTTCTCCCGCCACTGCAGGCGCGTGAAGCTGGCGCCGGCGTTCATCTCGTCCACGATCTCGGCCGCGGTGAGGGCGCGCTTCCAGATCTTCACCTCGTCTAGCGTGCCGGGAAAGGCGTTTTCCCACTCCCCGACCGCCTCGGCCAGCGCCCCCACGCCCAGCGGCAGGCTGGCGTTGCTGCTCACGTTCACGGTCCCCGTGCAGGCCGAGTTGCCGAGTTGAACGCCGTCCAGGTAGACCCGCAGCCGGCTGCCGTCGTAGGTGCCGGCCACGTGGTACCAGGTTCCGGCCGACAGGCCGGCGCCGGGGATCGTCGCCGTCAGCGTGCGGCGGGACGAGCCGACGATCACGCTGAACGGGATGCGCTTGTCGTTGGCGTGCAACTCGAGCTGCCAGTCGGTGGCCTCCGAGCGGCCGACGAGCGTCTGCTCGTCGTTGTCCGTGCCGGTCAGCTTCAGCCACGCCATGACCGTCAGACCGGTTGTCACCCGCAGGCTCGTGTGCCACGGCACCTGGATGTAGCGCGCGCCGGTCGAGGTCAGCCCTTCGAACAGGAGCGCCCCGCCGCGATGACCCGTGACCCAGTCGGGCCCGTTCACCCCCGCCACGACCGTGCCGTTGTTGGCCAGCCCGGAGGAATCGACCGCGGCCGTGCCGCTGGTCGCGTCGAGCTTCAGGTACAGGATCAGGTCAGGATCGGCCGCGCGCGCCGGCGCGGCAAGCCACACCACGGTCGCCAGCGCGAACGTCAGGAACGAATTGCGGCGCAACGACATGACAGTAACCTCCGCCGGACGCGGCCGTGCGCCGGCCCCTTCTTATCGGCGGCGGCGGCAGGGGCTGTAGGGGCAGAGGGGCGGCGGCGTGACAGGTCCGCCGGCCCGCTCAGCGGATCCGGGGGGGGGCGGTGGGGCTGAATACGATGGTGGCGGTGCGGACGGCGCTGAACCAGTCATTGCGGAACTGACCGTAGACGACCTTTGTCCCGGGCAGGATACGCAGACTGTCGGGGTCAGCGCTGAATGTAAATTCGCTGGCGGCGGCCCAGGCAAGCCACGGCACGGACGGAAAAGCGGGGTCTTCGCTGAAGCGCATTTCGGTGGCGACGGCGACGCTGGCCAGTGCGACCGACGGCTCAAGGGTGACGGCGGCGCCGCCGGCGAGCTGGAAGCTGGCGGAGGCGAGATCGTCCGGCTCGCAGAGCAGGCTGTCCACGAACGTGTAGCCGAAGTCCCCCTCGAACTCCCCGTACAGCCATTGCGGTGACGCCGCGGCGCCGAGAACATCGCCGGTGAACCAGGCGTGGTCGGTCACGAACGAATCGGGCGCGGCCCAGGTCATCGCCGACAGTTCCGCGCGCGTCGGCGCGAAACGCAGACGGGTCATGCCGGCGCTGCCGGGGATATCCAGGGTGAGACGGCGCGTGGCCAGGGTCGCCGGCAGGGCGCGAATCTGGAGGTCGGGTCGGAACGACGTCACCACGGAGTCGTGCGTGACGAGCGAGAACACCGCGCCCGTCTTCACGCGCAGCCAGACCCACATGCGCTGGCCGTTGGCGGTCGCGGCGCCGAGATCCCATGTCACATGGTTGGTGTCGGTCGTGCTCGCAACCAGGCGCAGCGCGCCGGCGAACGTGGCGTTGTCCGCGATTTCCAGCGAATCGCCCGCCGCGGTCACGATCGAGAGGGTGACGTGGCGTGTCGGCGTGGTCTGGGCGCCGCCGGCGATGTCGAGACGGGGATACGTCAGGCCGGCCGCCGCCACCTGGCGCGACGTTCCCGATACCTCTCCCGCCGTGTTGCGCGCGCGCACCTTGTAGTAGTTGACCCGGTTGGGGACGAACGAGGTGTCGAAATAGCTGTTCACGTCGGCAGTCGTTGCGTCAACGGAGTAAAAATTCTGGTTGTCGAGAGAACGCCGCACTTCGTAGGCCGCGATGTCGGAGAATGGGGGCGCGTCCCAGAGCAGGACGACCGCGTTCTCCGTCGCGAGGGCGGTCAGATGGAACGGATCGGCGGCCTCCGGATCGAACGGATTGGTCCAGGCGGGGGAGTCGGGCTTGCGCGCGCAGCCCGGGGCGAAGGTTGCAGTCAGCAACCCCAGCAACCCGAGCAGACCCAGAAACGCCGCGGGTGCGAGGCGAACGGGGGAGCGGGCGGTGAAGCGGCGGTGGCGCATCGCGGACATCCTCCCTGAGCGACCGGTCAGAAGCGGGCGGTCCAGCCGACATGCAGCGCGGCGCCGGCCGTAGACGGTGCTCCCGCCGTCACGGTTTCCGCCGCGGACGCTGAGGCCGCCGCCCCCTCAGGCAGGAGCCCCGCGCCCGTATCGAATGACGGAAAGCGCAACCAGGCGTCGAGCACGCTGACGACAATTGCGCCGGCAGCCACGAGCAGGCCGGTCCGGCGCAGCGACTCCGCATCTTCCACCCGGGTCCACGCCGCCGCGGCTTCGGCGCGCCGCGCAACGATCTCCTCGTCCGTGATGGCGTTAAGGTAGGCGTCGTAGATCACCGCGTAGTCGTCGCGCCGGTTGCGCAACGACAATTCGCCGACCAGTCCGGTCACCAGACCGCCCGCCTCGAGGCCGGTCAGGGCCCAGCCGAGCGCCGGCCGTCCAATATGCTGTTGCCCCAGCCCGGCGAACACGAGGCTGAAGAGCGCGCTGTCGCGACGGCGCAGCGGGATCAGGCGGGCGTAAAGGCGATGCGCGTCGCTTTCGTGGGCGATCAGGACGTCTGCATTGAACGGCTCGTAGCCGCGCAGCGCGCAGGTCACGACATGCAGGCCCGGCGTCAGCGAAACGGGCGAGACCAGCGGCAGCCGCCCTGACGGGGCGCCGTCGACAGTGACGGCCGTGCCGGCCGGACCGTCGATTTCCAGGGTCGCGGCGGCGGCCATGGTGGTGGCGAGCAGGAGGGCCAGGACCGCGGAGCCGGCGAACAGCCGTCCAGGGACCGCAACAGGCAAAGGCGCGAAACGCATGGGCGGCAGCCTTCCCGGGGCGGCAGGTTCATGTTGAGTTGAGCGCCCGCACATTATAGGCCACGCCACCGACGGCGCAAAGCACGACCTCCCGCCCGTCCTGCCACCCGGGCATGGCGGCAGGGACTTGTTGCCGACGCAGGAGGTGAGCAGGGGAGGGCTGGTCAGGCGGCTCAATCCCGGTGGTACGCGTGCCCCTTCAGGATCGTCAGGCCGCGGTAGATCTGCTCGGTCAGCAGCAGGCGGGCCAGTTCGTGGGGGAGGGTCAGGGTGGACAGGCGCACGGTGCGCGCGGCGCGGGCGCGGACGGCGGCGCCGAGGCCGTCGGGGCCGCCGATCAGGAAATCGATCGCGCCGTGGCGCCCGAGCAGGTCGGCCAGACCGCGGGAGGTCAGTTCGTCGCCCCGCTCGTCGAGCGCCACCACCAGGGAGTGGCCGGCTGCGGAACCGAGGCGGCGCAACATGGCCTCCGCCTCGCGGTCGGGCCCCTCGTCGCGCAGTTCAACGGTTTCGAAGGGGGCCAGGGGGCGGATGCGCTGCGCGTATTCCTCCACTAATGCCGCAATTCGGCGCTCTTTGAGTCGCCCCACGGCGATAACGCGGATCATTCTTATCTCCTTCGGAATAAAGGAGCTTAACAAGTTCTTGATTCCTTGGACAGCCCTCCCTTATTTTGTCGCGGCAACCGATCCGTCCGGCGCCGCCGCGCGGTCTGCCCGCCCGGCGGTCCGGAACCGCCGTAGCGGCCAGCTCGCCAGCCGTGTCGATCCCGGAACACCCAGTCAGGGGCAGTGGTATTGATGAATTCTTCCATGCCTCCCGCCGCGGTCAGCAGTGGCGTACAGGCTGATTTTGCGACCGTCCTCATCTTTATCCTGTTCGGGATATTTTTCGGCCTCCTCGCGCTGGGCATCGCCCGGCTGCTGCGGCCGAATCATCCCACCCCGGAGAAGCTGACTACCTACGAGTGCGGAGAGCTGCCGCGCGGCTCGTCGTGGGTGCGCTTCAATGTCCGGTTCTATCTGGTGGCGCTGTTCTTCATCGTCTTTGACGTCGAGGTCATCTTCCTCTTCCCGTGGGCGGTCGTTTTCCGCCAGTTCCTGGGGGTGAGCGGCCTCGGCGCGCTCGTCTTCTGGGAGATGGTCCTGTTTCTGACGATTCTCGCGGCGGGGCTGGCGTATGTCTGGGGCAAGGGGGACCTCGACTGGGTCCGGAGCCTGGCCGCCCGTCCGTCGGGCGAGGAGGTGGCGGCCGAATGACCGCCCGCGATTACATCCCCGAGAGCACCACGCCGCCGCCCGGTTACGATCCCGCCCGCGAGCAGATGCTCGATTTCGGCGTCGACGACGACCTGGCGAAGGTGGTCGACAGCGACCGCAAGAATTTCATCCTGACGACGCTCGACGAGGTGTTCAACTGGGCCAGGCTGTCGAGCATCTGGCCGGTCACCTTTGGCCTCGCCTGCTGCGCGATCGAGATGATGTCCGCGAGCGCGACACGCTATGACATCGACCGCTTCGGCGCCGGCGCGTTCCGGCCCACGCCGCGGCAGGCCGACCTCATGATCGTTTCGGGCACCGTCACCGCGAAAATGGCCTCGCGCCTCAAGCGCATCTACGACCAGATGCCCGAACCGAAATGGGTCGTGGCGATGGGTTCGTGCGCCATCGGCGGCGGGCCCTACTTCAAGTACGGTTACCACGTCGTCAAGGGCGTGGACCTGCTGGTGCCGGTCGATGTCTACATTCCGGGCTGCCCGCCGCGGCCGGAAGTGCTGTTCGACGGGCTGATGCGGCTGCAGGACAAGATCCGCGGGCGCCGGGGCAAATTCCGGCCGCCGGTCTGGGTGTCGGAATACGCAAAGAAGATCCCGTACCAGAACACGGGCAAGTAAGGGGGGCGCATGGAGCAGGCGGATATCCACGCGCTGCTGGTCGGGAAGTTCGGCGAAGCCGTCACCGGCTGGCGTGCCGACGGTCCGGAACCGTGCGCGGAGATCGCGCCGGCGCGGATCGCCGATGTGGCGCTCTTCCTGCGCGATGACCCGCGTCTCGCCTGCGATTCGCTGATGTGCCTGTCCGGCGTCGACTGGGACGGCTACGATGCGTCGGGCAAGGGCAAGAGCGTGGCGATACTCGGTTACGACGCCGATGGCAAGGCGCAGCGCAGCGAACGCGTCGGCACCGGTGACTTCGGCGTGGTCTACCACCTCTTCTCGAACACGCACCGCCACAAGTTCACGCTGCAGACGCGCGTGCCGCGGGCGGAACCGCAGCTGCCGACCGTTGGCGGGGTCTGGGTGACGGCCGCCTGGCATGAGCGCGAGGCGTTCGACCTCTTCGGTATCGTCTTCGAGGGCCACCCCGATCTCCGGCGCATCCTGCTCGAGGACGGCTGGGTCGGTCATCCGCTGCGCAAGGACTACCAGATGCCGGACCAGTGGGACGGCGTGCCGCTCGAGGGTCGATCTTACAGCGTCAGCCACGCGCAGCCGGTGCTGCCCCCGCCCGGCCCCGCGGCCCCCAGCGAAGGATGAACGGCATGGCCACCACGCATGACGGCGTCCCCCCGCGGGACGACACCGGCTCGCTGCCGCGGATGAAGTCGGATCTGCTGGAGCTCAACATGGGGCCGCAGCATCCGTCCACGCACGGCGTGCTGCGCCTGCTCATCCACACCGACGGCGAGATCGTGCACTCGGTGCGCCCGTACATCGGCTACCTGCACCGCTGCGCTGAGAAGACCGCCGAGGGCTGCGACTACCGGCAGTGGATCGTCTATACGGACCGCTTCGACTATCTCGCCCCGATGAACTGCAACTTCGGCTACGTGGTGGCGGTGGAGAAGCTGCTGGGGATTGCGATTCCGGAGCGCGCCGACTACATCCGGGTCATCTGCGCCGAGCTGCAGCGCATCGCCAGCCATCTTATCGCCTTCGGCACCTTCGGGCTCGACATGGGGGCCTGGACTCCTCTGCTGTACGCCTTCCGCGAGCGCGAGGTGATCCTGAACATTTTCGAGCGGCTGTGCGGCGGGCGGATGCTCTACAACTACTACGACATCGGCGGCGTCCGCTTCGACCTTCCGGATCGCCTGGTTGAGGAAATCACGGAATTCCTCGACATCTTCGAGCCGAAGCTCGACGAGTACAACACGCTGCTCAGCTACAACAAGATCTTCATCGAGCGCACCGCAGACGTGGGCGTGCTGAGCGTGGCCGACGCCCACGCGTTCGGCTGCACGGGGCCGGTGCTGCGCGGGTCCGGCGTGTCGTGGGACTGTCGTCGCGACGACCCGTACTCGGTCTATGACCGGTTCGAGTTCGACATCCCGGTCGGCCAGGGCGAGGTGGGCACGGTCGGCGACTGCTGGGACCGGTACATGGTGCGCGTCCGCGAGATGGCGGAGTCGTGCCGTATCGTGCGGCAGGCCCTGAGCAGTCTGCCGGACGGCCCGGTGAAGTCGGACCAGGTGAAGAAAGTCGTGAAGGTGCCTGCGGGCGCGGCCTATACGCGCACGGAGAGCAGCAAGGGCGAACTGGGCTTCTACGTCGTCGCCGACGGCGGCGCCACGCCGTTCCGCCTGAAGGTGCGGTCGCCCTCGTTCTCCAATCTGCACGTGATCGAGAAGCTCGGGCCGGGTCAGATGATCTCGGATCTGGTGGCGGCCGTGGGCTCGCTGGACCTCGTTCTCGGGGAGATCGACAGGTAGCCATGGATCAGGTGACCCGGTTGTTCACGGCCCTGGGCGGCGGCGCACTCGCGCCGCAGGTCCTGTTCGCGCTGGTCGGGCTGACGATGGCGCTGATCATGGCGCTGGTGATGGCGTCGTGCGCGATCGTCTTCACCTGGGCCGAACGCAAGGTGGCGGGCTACATCCAGAGCCGCTTCGGACCGATGCGCGTCGGCCGCTGGCACGGCGTCGGCCAGCCGATCGCCGATATGCTGAAGATCCTCCAGAAGGAGGACATCATTCCGGCCGAGGCCGACAAGCGGTTTTTCATCCTTGCGCCGTTCGTGCTCTTTCTCGGCTCGCTTCTGTCCTGGGCGGTGATCCCGTTCGCGCCCGGGTTCCTGGCTGCCGACCTGGACACTGGCCTGCTCTTCATTTTCGCGGCCAGCAGCCTGGTCACGATCGGCATCCTGATGGCGGGCTGGGCCTCGAACAACAAGTGGTCGCTTTACGGGGCGGCGCGCGGCGCGGCGCAGATCGTCAGCTACGAGATCCCGCTCGCGCTGGCGGTGGTGCCGGTCGTTCTGTATGCCGGCTCGCTCAACATGACCGCCATCATCGACGCCCAGCAGGGCGGCTTCTGGCGCTGGTTCGTGTTCCGCAATCCATTCCTGTTCGTGTCGTTCTTCATCTACTACATCTGCTCCATCGCCGAGGTGAACCGCACCCCGTTCGACCTTCCCGAGACCGAATCGGAGCTGGTGGCCGGCTACCACACCGAGTATTCCGGGATGCGCTTCGCCTTCTTCTTCCTGGCCGAGTACGCGAACCTGTTCCTGGTTTCCTGCATCGCCACGGTCGTTTTCCTGGGCGGCTGGCAGCACGCGATCCCCGGCGTGCACGTCGCGCCGGCCGCCGTGTTCCTGATCAAGGCGGTGCTGCTGGTTCTGGGGCAGATGTGGATCCGCTGGACGCTGCCGCGCCTGCGTGTCGACCAGCTCATGCACGTCTGCTGGAAAGTCATGATCCCGCTCGCGCTCCTCTGTCTGGTGGGCGCGGGCTTTTGGCTGATGGCGTTCAGCCGGCCGGCCTGACGGTCTGGCGCCGGACGCCCCGGGAGAGGCCCCATGCGGCAGTATTTCGCCAATATCCGGCACGCGCTGCTCTCGACGCTGCAGGGAATGGGCATCACCATCAAGCATGTGGTGAAGAAGCCGGTCACCCTGCAGTATCCGGACGAGCGCTGGGTGTTGCCCGAGCGTTTCCGCGGCTTCGTCCACCTTGATACCAACCGCTGCAACGCCTGCCTGCAGTGCGCCCGAGCCTGTCCGGTCTCCTGCATCTACATCGAGACTGCGGGCAAGGGCGTCGACCGGTACATGACCCGCTACGCCGTGGATTTCAACAAGTGCATCTGGTGCGGTCTCTGCACCGAGCCGTGCCCGACCGACGCGGTCACCATGAGTCACGACTACGATCACGCGCTTTATTTCCGGCAGAAGCTGGTATACGAGTTCGTCTCGCCCGAGCGCCCAATCCCGACGCACAAGCAGAAGCGCGCGGAGCTCGGGATGTTCGTTGAAGAGGAGGAACACGAGTGACCGGCGACCTCGTCTTCTACGCGTTCGCCCTGCTGATCGTGCTGTCGGCCTTCTGCGTCGTGTTCAGCCGCAACATCGTGCATGCCGGCTTCAGCCTGTTGTTCACGCTGTTCGGGGTGGCCGGACTGTACGCTCTGCTCGGCGCCGACTTTCTGGCCGTGACGCAGGTGATCGTCTACATCGGCGGCATCCTGGTGCTCGTGCTGTTCACCGTGATGATGACGCGCATCCCGCGCGCCGGCTCCGGCGGCCGCGGTCTCGACCGCTTCGTGCCGGCCGGCATCTTCGCGCTGATGCTCTTCGCGCTGCTCTACAAGGTGATTACCGGCACGACGTGGGCCGCGCGCGCGCCGGAGGCGGCTCAGGGCACTACCGCGCGCCTGGGCGCCCAATTCCTGACCCGCTTCGTCTTTCCGTTCGAATTCGTGTCGATCGTTCTGCTCGTCGCCATGATCGGCGCGGCGATCCTGATCCGTGAGCCGCGGCGCCAGGACCCGGCCGGTCTTGCCGGCGATGCCGGCGGCGACACAGCCGACAAGGAGGTGCGGTCGTGAACGTCGGCCTGGAGCACTTCCTCACTGTCGGCGCGGTGCTGTTCGGCCTGGGCGTCTTCGCCGTGATGACGCGGCGGAACGCGGTCGGGCTGCTGATGGGCGTGGAGCTGATTCTCAACGCCGCGAACGTGAATTTCGTGGCCTTCGCGCGCTTCGTCGAGCACGGGCTGGACGGGCAGGTCGTGGCGGCCTTCGTGATCGTGCTGGCGGCCGCGGAGGCCGCGGTGGCGCTGGCCATCGTGCTCGCGATGTTCCGCAACTTCGGTACCGTGCACGTGGACGCCGCCAGCCGGTTGCAGCGATAGCGCCGGACGCGCCGCGTCGGCGCGCCGCGCCGGGCCCGCGGCCCGAAGGGGGAGCGCAGAAACGATGACCGACACCGCCGTCCTGCAGACCGCCCTGACGATCCTGCTGCTGCCGATCGTCTCCTACGCCATCCTGTTCTTCCTGGGCCGCCGGCTGCCGCGGCAGGGGGACTGGCTCGGCGTGGGGCTGCTGGGCATCGCCTGGTTGCTGGCGCTGCGCATTTTCTTCCACTTCTGGGGGCTGAACGACCCGGGGTACCGCGTCGAGGGGGTCTGGCGCTGGCTCGACCTCGGGGCTTTCCGCATCGACGCCGGCATCCTGGTCGACGGCATGACCGCCGTGATGCTGGTAGTGGTGACGACCGTCAGCTTCCTGGTCCACCTGTTCTCCACCGGATACATGCAGGGCGAGAAGCGCTATGAGCGGTACTTCGCGTTCCTGGGCTTCTTCACGTTCGCCATGCTCGGCATCGTACTGTCGAACAGCCTCTTCTTCCTGTACGTGTTCTGGGAACTGGTCGGCCTGGCCAGCTACCTGCTGATCGGCTTCTTCTTCTTCAAGCCGTCGGCCGCGGCCGCGAACAAGAAGGCGTTCCTGACCAACCGGGTGGGAGACTTCGGCTTCTTCTTCGGGATCCTGGCCCTCTTCACGGCGTGCGGGACGTTCAACTACCTCGAACTGTTCACGAAGGTGAGCCAGGGCGCTTTGACCGGCAGCGTGCTGACCTGGGCCGGCATCGGCCTGTTCATGGGCTGCGTCGGCAAGTCCGCCCAGGCGCCCCTGCACATCTGGCTGCCCGACGCCATGGAGGGCCCGACCCCGGTCAGCGCCCTCATCCACGCCGCCACGATGGTCGCCGCGGGCGTCTACATGGTGGCGCGCCTGCTGCCGCTGTTCGACCCGAACGCCCTGCTCGTCGTGGCTTACGTCGGTGCGATCACCGCTTTCCTCGCCGCGACCATCGCCATGGTGAAGACCGACATCAAGAAGTCGCTCGCCTACTCCACCATCAGCCAGCTCGGCTACATGGTGATGGCGATCGGGGTCGGCGGCGCGGCCGCGGGCATGTTCCATCTGACGACGCACGCCTTCTTCAAAGCGCTCCTTTTCCTCGGCGCCGGCTCGGTCATCCACGCCGTGCACACGCAGGAGATGCCCGAGATGGGCGGCCTGCGGCACAAGATGCCGATCACGTTCTGGACGTTCCTCATCGCCACGCTGGCGATCTCCGGCGTGCCCCTGTTTGCGGGCTTCTACAGCAAGGACGCCATTCTCGGCTCGGCGCTCGCCTTCGCCATGCTCAGCCCGGCGCACTTCCTGCCGTTTGCGCTGGCGCTGGCCGCGGCGGGCCTGACGGCTTTCTACATGTTCCGCATGGTGTTCCTCACCTTCACCGGCAAGCCGCGCGACCACCACAAATACGAGCACGCGCACGAATCGCCCTGGGTGATAACGGCGCCCCTGGTGATGCTGGCGTTCCTGTCCGTGGTGAGCGCCGGCTGGCGCGGTCCGGCGGACGGCTGGTTCGCGCGCTTCGTCGGTCCGTATGACCTGGCCCGGATCGCGGCGGATCATGGCGGGCCGACAGCGTCGGCGCCGATCATGGTGGCGGCCCACGAGACGGAAGCCGCGACGGAGCCGGCTGAAGCGGACGCCGGGGAGGCGCACGGCGAACCGGCGCATGCCGAGCCCCACGCCGCGGGGGACGGCGCGCACGCGGCGCCGGCCGGCGGCCACGGCGCCGTGGCGGGCCACGACGCGCACGTCGAGCACGTGCACCATGTGGCGCACCGGCTCGCCATGTATTTGTCGATCCTGGTGGCCGGCGCCGGCATCGGGTTGTCGTGGCTGACGTACCAGAAGGGGCGCATCAGCGCGCCGGCGATCCTGGCCCGGCTGCCGCGCCTGCACCATGTCCTGCAGAACATGTATTTCTTCGACCAATTCTACGCCGCCACGGTCTATCGCGGCACGCTCGGCTGGAGCCGGCTGTGCGGGTGGTTCGACCTGACGGTGGTTGACGGTATCGTGAACGGTTGTGGCTATCTGACGCGCTTCACGAGCTGGGTCGTGGGCCTGTTCGATCTGCGCGGGGTCGACGGCTTCGTGAACGGCATCGCCTGGGTTCTGCAGGGGACGGGCGAGGGCTTCCGGCGCGTACAGACCGGCCGGGTGCAGACCTATCTGGTGTTCGTCTGCTTCTCGGTCGTGCTTCTGATTTTTGTCTTCAGGGCCCTGTAAGAGGGCGGCAACTCGAGAGGAGCGGCACGCATGGGTGAGCACGTGTTGTCCTGGATGACCTTCTTCCCCCTCCTCGGGGCGGCGGTGATCGCCTTCCTGCCCCGCGAGCGGAAGACGCTCATCAAGTACGTGGCGGCTGCGGCCACGGCCGTGCCGCTGCTGCTGGGCGTCCAGGTCTTCATCGGCTTCGATCGCGGCACGGCGGCGATGCAGCTGGTGGAGAAAGCGGCCTGGATCCCGCCGTTCAACATCGAGTACTTCATGGGCGTCGATGGCCTGAGCGTGCCGATGGTGCTGCTGACGGCGCTGCTCTCGTTCATCTGCGTGATCGCCTCGTGGGGCATCGACAAGGCGCCCAAGGGCTATTTCTCGCTTTTCCTGCTGCTCGAGACCGGCATGATGGGCGTCTTCTGCGCGCTCGACTTCTTCCTCTTCTACATGTTCTGGGAAGTCATGCTTCTGCCGATGTACTTTCTCATCGGCATCTGGGGCGGGCCGCGCAAGGAATACGCCGCGATCAAGTTCTTCCTCTACACGCTCTCCGGTTCCGTGCTGATGCTGTTGGCGATGCTGGCGCTGTACTTCAACGTGAAGGACCCCGCCACCGGAGGCCACACCTTCAACATGCTGCACATGATGAGCCAGGCCAACCACTCGCCCTGGCTGCTCGGAGGCCACGTGCGGCACCTCGTCTGGATGGCGCTGTTCATCGGTTTCGCCATCAAGGTGCCGATCTTCCCGTTCCACACCTGGCTGCCCGACGCCCACGTCGAGGCGCCGACCGCCGTGTCGGTCATCCTGGCTGGCGTGCTGCTGAAGATGGGCACCTACGGCATTTTGCGGATCAGCTATCCGATGTTGCCGGACGCCGCGCGCTGGTTCGCGCTGCCGCTGGCGGTGCTGGGGATGATCAACATCATCTACGGCGCCTTCTGCGCCATGGCGCAAAGCGACATGAAGAAGCTGGTGGCCTATTCATCGATCAGCCATATGGGCTACGTGCTGCTCGGCATGGCGGCCTTCACGACGCAGGGCATCAACGGCGCCGTATTCCAGATGTTCAATCACGGCACGATCACCGCCATGCTGTTCCTCGGCGTCGGCGTGATCTACGACCGGGCGCATCATCGCCGGATCGACGGCTTCGGAGGCCTGATGCAGCAGATGCCGGTCTACGGCAGCGTCTTCTCGTTCGCCCTGTTCGCGGCGCTCGGCCTGCCGGGCCTGTCGGGATTCATCAGTGAGGCGCTGGTCTTCATGGGCGCCTTCCAGACGTTCCCCGTGATCACGATCATCAGCGGGCTCGGCATCGTCATCGGCGCGGCCTACGTGCTGTGGCTGTTGCAGCGGGTCTTCCTGGGCGAGAAGAATCCCCAGTACGACAACCTGCCCGACATCAGCGCGCGCGAACTGGTGACGCTGGTGCCGATCGGCCTGATCGTCCTGCTGCTGGGCGTGTTCCCGATGCCGGTGTTGAATCTGATGAAGGTGACGTTGAACAACCTGATCACCGTCGTGGCCAACTGACCGGCCTCGCGCCAAGGAGGCGCCGCCCTTGACGCCGATTGCCCTGATCGCACCGAGCTGGGGGGACCTGAGGCATTTTCTGCCCGAGACCGTCCTCGCGGCCACGTTCCTGCTGGCGCTGCTCGCCGACCTGGTCGTGCGGGGCCGTCGTCCGGCCGTGTCGTTCACCGTATCCCTGGCCGGCTGCCTGCTGGCGCTCGCGCTTGGCGTGGCCGGCCTGCCGGATCGCGCCCACGCCGTTCTCGGCTCATCGATCGTCGTGGACGGGCTGGCCGGGTTCTTCCGCATACTGTTCGCCGGCGTGGCTGTCGTGACGATCCTGTTCTCCTGGGCCAGCGAGGAGATCATGGGTCGGCGCCGCGAGAACAAGGGCGAGTTCTACGCCCTGGTCGCGCTGATGACCTTCGGCATGTGCGTGATGGCCGAGGCGCGCGATCTGGTCATGCTTTACCTGTCCCTTGAGCTGACAAGCCTCACCAGCTACGTGATGGCCGGCTACATGCGCACCAGCCTCCGCTCGACCGAAGCGTCGTTGAAGTACGTCATTTTCGGCGCGGTCTCGTCGGGCATCATGCTCTACGGCCTTTCGCTTCTCTATGGCCTGACCGGCGCGGTGACGTTCGAGGGCATTCGCACGGCGCTGGTGGCCGGCCGCGCGGACAATTTTGCATTGCTCGTGGTGTTGGTTCTGGTCATGGTCGGCATGGGCTACAAAATCGCCGCGGTGCCGTTCCACTTCTGGTGTCCCGACGTCTACGAAGGGGCGCCGACGCCAGTGGCGGCCCTCTTTTCCGTGGGCCCGAAGGCGGCCGGCTTCGCGCTGATGATCCGCTTCTTCTACTCGACGCTGCTCGCCCCGAACGTTGGCGCGGCGCCCGGCGCGCTGGTCGGTCCGACCGACTGGCCGCTGCTCATCGCGGTGCTCTCGGTGGTGACGATGACCTACGGAAATCTCGTGGCGCTGCGCCAGACCAACGTCAAAAGGCTGCTCGCCTACTCCAGCATCGCCCACGTGGGCTATCTGCTGATGGGCTTTTTGATGCTTACGCGCGGCGGCCTGCAGGCGATCCTGTTCTATCTGCTGGTCTACGCGATCATGAATCTCGGCGCCTTCCTCTTCGTGATCGCGCTCAACAACCGCCTGCACAGCGAGGAGATCGACGACTACGCCGGACTCGGCTCGCGCGCCCCCGCGGCGGCGATCATGATGACGATCTTCCTCTTTTCGCTGACCGGCCTGCCGCCCACCGCCGGCTTCATCGGGAAGTTCTACCTTTTCGCCGAAGTGGTGAACCGCCACTACTTCTGGCTCGCGGTGATCGGCGCCCTCAACAGCGTGGTAAGCCTTTTCTACTATATGAAAATCGTCAGGGCGATGTACTTCGCGCCCGGGTCGGGGGAGGAGATCCGTCTCGCGCCACTGCATTTGGCCGTGCTCGGACTGCTGGCGGCGCCGACCCTGCTGCTTGGCGTCTACTGGACGCCCCTGAAGGCACTGGCCGACCGGGCCATCGCCGCTTTTTCCCTGGGCTAGGCGGCGCCCGGGAGCGTTTCTGCGGTTAGGTTGCGGCGGGATGGCACAACATGCGATCCCGCCGTTCCATGTCCGGCGGACGACGCGGGGGAAGCGGCGGATCCGGCCGTTCTGTGGCATATTACTGATTGGTATTTGGGAGAGTCGGCCAGTCCGGGGAGGATCCCATGCGATTGAGCGTACTGTTTCCACTGCTGTCGGTGTGCCTGTTCGCTTCATCCTGCGCCACGGTGCCGATCACCGGACGACGGCAGCTCAGCCTGGTCCCCGAGTCGCAGATGATGGCCACGAGCTACCAGCAGTACGACGAGTTCATCAAGAGCAACCAGCTCAGCACCGACACCCGCCAGACCGCCCTGGTGCAGGGCGTCGGCCGGCGTGTCCAGGGGGCCGTCGAACAGTACTTCGCCCGGCAGGGACAGACGCAGCGCCTGGCTGACTATCGCTGGGAGTTCAACCTCGTGGAGAGTCCGGAGGTGAACGCCTGGTGCATGCCGGGCGGCAAGGTGGTCGTCTATTCAGGACTGTTGCCGGTGGCGCAGAACGAGGCGGGTCTGGCCGTGGTCGTGGGCCATGAGATCGCGCACGCCATCGCCGACCATGGCGGCGAGCGCATGAGCCAGCAGCTTCTGGCACAGTTCGGCGGCCTGGCGCTCGACACGGCGCTGCAGAGCCGCCCCGACCAGACCCGCCAGCTCTGGATGGGCGTTTACGGCGCCGGAGCCCAGTACGGCGTACTGATGCCGTTCAGCCGGCAGCAGGAGAGTGAAGCGGACCGCCTCGGCCTTATCTTCATGGCCATGGCCGGCTACGACCCGCAAGAGGCGGTCACGTTCTGGACCCGCATGGCTGCGGCATCCGGCGGCCAGAAGCCGCCCGAATTCATGAGCACGCATCCGTCGGACGCAACGCGGATCGCCAACCTGAACAAGCTGCTGCCGGAGGCGACCGGGTACTTCCAGCAAAAGCCGTGAGAGAATTTCAGGCATCCGGATGTAGGCGTTCATAAGGGACGCACCAACAGAAGCGGCCCCCCCGTGCGGGGGGGCCGCTCCCTTCAGACTCGGCCGTGAAGCAACCGGATTACTTCACCAGCGTCATCTTCTCCATCTTCTCGTAGCTGCCGGCCTTCAGGCTGTAGAAGTACACGCCCGAGGAGACCGACTGACCGGTGGAGTTGCGGCCGTCCCAGATCACGGAGTGCGTCGTCGCATCCATGTTCTCGTTCAGCAGCGTCTTCACCAGTTCGCCGCGCACGTTGTAGATCTTCAGCTCAACCTGGCTCTTGGCCGGCAGGGTGAACTCGATCTTCGTGCTCGGGTTGAACGGGTTCGGGAAGTTCCTGGCCGTGAATACTGCCTCGGGCGTCACGCCCACTGCAGCCCCGCCAGGCAAATGACCGAAGAAGGCCAGAACGTCCTGCAAAATCTGGGTACGGACCGGGAGCCCGCCGGTCGGGGCGCCGTTCCAGATGTAGCTCAGGTCGTAGGGCATGAAAACGACGCGGGCCGTGTTCGCCGTGACGTTGTTGTAGACCGCCGCCGCGTACGGGTAGACCCCGAGGGCGCCGGTCGGGCTGGTGAACTGGGCAATCCGGACCGCCGGAGCAACCACGGTGATGGCGTCAAAGTCGTTGATGCCGCCCTCACAGCCACCCTGCACCATGTAGGGCTTGGTCAGCACCGGCGCGTCCGCCACGGTGATCGGGCTCACGTGTGGCGTCAGCTGGCCACCAATGAGCGGCGCGAGGTAGAAGTTGTTGTATGTGACCCCGAACCACTTGTCCCTGAAGGCAACCGCGTTGACGCCGGAGGCCGACAGGTCCTGGATGATGTTATCGCCGGTGGCAAAGAAGTTCTTGCCGCCCTGCTGCAGCCAGGAATCCACCACGTAGATATCGTTGCCGGAATCCGCTTTCTTAATATCCCCGTTGGAGAGCGTAATAGAGCCCAGATTTCCGGGAGTGTAAAGCAACGTGTTGTAACCGGACATCTGCAGCGCGTTCGTCCGGCCGCCGAGGCCGTTGCCCAGGCCGGAGGACGGGCCGGCATTGCAGTAGATGTCATAGTCGATGCCCTGACGGAAGCCGAGATTGTCCAGGGCAGCGAACCACTCATCCTGGTTGGCGCGGTCCTGAGAATCGTCCCAGAACAGCAGGTGAGGCTGCCCAACGTCCTTCTCCGCCGTAATCAGCGTCGGCAGGGCGTCAATCTTGTAGAGTTCATAATAGCGGTACGAGTCGTAGTGCAGGTCGCCAGGGAAATAGGCGAAACCGGTGGTATCCCTGGGCATATGCGTGACACCGGGAACCCCGCCCACGGAGTCCTCGGCTCTGAAGTAGTAATGGAAACTGTCGCCGGGGAAGAAGAACCCGGTGTCGGGCAGGTCGAATTGATAGAGGTTCGGCAAGCGGACTGGCGGAACGGACGTATTCCAGACCGTGTCGCCGACCACGGTGCCGTAGAGATAATTACCGTCCTGGGTAAAGCCGGCCGGAATGGCCGTACGGCAGGTGGAGTCGAACAGAGGATTCATCTTCATCTTGACGTGCATGGTGGGCCGACCGGTAAGCACAGCACCGTTGCGGACCGCCTTGACTGTCACGACGACAGAGTCGCCAATGTCGCTCTCGAGAGTGTCGATGTTCTGCGCGATGTCCACGCGCACGGAATTTTTGGTCAGATCCGCATAGTCGATTTCAGGATTTTCCGGCCAGCCGTCGTTGAACAGGTCCCAGGCACCCAACACCGTAATCGTGGGGCCATAGAAGGGGAAGGCGCACAGCATCACGTTGTCGAAATACGGTGCCGGCGTGTTATCGTTGCCGAGATAATCATCGGGCCACGTCTCGTTCACGCCCAGCGAGATCTGGACCGCATTGCGGCCGGCGTTCAGCAGGGCGGTCACCGGAGTTGCATACGGAAAGCGGCCATACGAGGCCAGGCCGCCGCCGTAGTACACGGTATTGAAATCCTTCCAGCCGCCGGGCCAGGTGAGCCCGCCGTCCATGGAGGTGCGGATGCCAAAGAAGTAGAAGATCCCGTTGGAGAGCGGAAGGTGGGTGTAATTGTCCCAAGTGTAATTGGCGCCGTCGTAACCCCCATCAGCACCCCCGGGCCATTCCATTACAGGGGACCAGACGTTGTTGTTGATCGCGTAAGTGTCGCCGGCGAGACCACCGGTCGTCGTCACGCCCCAGCCACCGGGGCCGTAGTTCCAGGTCGTGCACTGGGTGCCGCCCGTTCCGGGGACCACGATGCCATCGTCGATGAACGCCATTTGCGGTGTGCTGTTGGTGTTGCACTCGTCGGCGTCCCCCAGCAACGGCCACACCTTGTGGAATTCGCCGACATACGGCGGCTTGACGTTGACCCAGTGCACCGGATCGCCGGGCTGGAAAGTATCATAAGTCTGCCGCACCTCTGCGTGCAGTTTGCCGAACAGCACCTCGATGTTGTCGAGCTGCGCGAGGCCATTGCTGGGCCAGAAGCAGTCGCCGTCGGACCAGCCGCCATCGGAAAAACCTAGCCAGCGCAGGTGGATCTCGTTGTTGAGGTCCCCGACGTAGCTGTCCGGTTCTACGGTGAAGGCCACTGCCACAGCCACGGCGACATTCACGCCGTCCCAGGCGCTCGTCGGTTTCGCCTGTTCCATAACGCCGAGCTTCTCGACCTGGAGAATCAGATAGTCGTAGCGCTTCTCGGAGTTGGAGTTGAAAATCGCCCTCACGGTGACGTCCGTGGGCACGGTATTGTCCACGACCTGGCCGTACCAATCGAGCCAAAGGTTGTAGTTGTTGTCGTAGCCTTCGAGCGGATCCTCTGGACTGCAGGATCCGGAGAAAACCTCACCGCACCACATGGCGAGGTTGGCGGCGCCGAGTGGATCCAGGTTCGCGCAATTGTAGTCGGAGATGTGCCAGATGGCCGTCATGTTCGTATAGTCTTTGCCGGTCCACCCCTGGTCGTCCGCAACCCCCAAAGCAGTCTGGAACTTGCCGTCCAGCCGGGCCGGGCCGCCCATGATATAAACTGTATCGGCCGCAGCCTTGCCGCTGCTTATGGGCCCGCCAGAAAGTATGCTGGTGTCGGCGCCCCTGGCGTCAAATATGTGACGCTGGGCCTGTTGACTGTCATCCCTGGAAGAATCGTCAGCGATAGCGAGGCTGGCGAAGAGCGCCAGAGACAGACATACGGTAAATGTGAGTCTCTTCATGTTTTCCCCCAAACGTTGATCAAATCAACGCAATCAAGGTTGCGCACACGTCACCGGCCGCCACTCACTCAGCCGGGCGCAATTCAAGGGAGGCCAAAGTTCATTCCCGCACAGTTGCGCGGCGCAAAGCCGGGCGAGAAATGAAGCTTACCTCCTTCGAATTGGAACGTGGGCGTATGGAACTTAGCAACAGTACCGAATGTCAAGTGCGCGGACGGCTGAGAGAGTGGAACCCAAAGACAGCGCGCATTGCACGAACTTTTGCCCATGAGCCACTACATGAGTCACAAAGGTGAGATTGGCCTCCTTTTCGTTTTGTGTGTTTGGTGCGGTCGCAAAAGCATCCTTCTCCAAACCCTCCCTAACCTCAATGCCAGGCCAAGACCGGAATGGTCCAGACAGCAGCGCGGCACTGACGATAGGCCCAGCAGCAGGTCGGCGAGGATGGTATTGCAGAGTCTTCCCGTCGGGCTTTGCCCGCGGGAATCAGCGAGGATCCTCAGATTACCAGATTGCCCTTCCCTCTGTCAACGGTCCCCTGCATGGAAGTGGGGAATAACTTCACTGCTTATTATTAAACTTGCCGTTTCGCCATATATAAGAACCTTTTAGGTTTGGCATTGTCTCGAGTTGTGAAATCCCCGGATCGGGCGCACCAACAGAAGCGGCCCCCCCGTGCGGGGGGGCCGCTCCCTTCAGACTCGGCCGTGAAGCAACCGGATTAGACATAATGGAACGGCTGGGCCCCTCGGGTATCGTGTGTTAGTCCGCACGGACCAGGGACACTAGGGAGCCGAAACTCCCGCTCACGAAAGGACCCAGCCATGACACACGATAGCACAGCGACCGTTTGGGTGGGCATGGATGTTCACCAGGAGTCCATCACCGCGGCGATCCTCTTTGGAGACAAGGACATCCCGGAGATTGTCCGGTTGCCAGGGGACCTCAACGCGGTTCGCCGGCTCTTCCGCCGCTTGACCAAGCAGGGCTCCCCGCGGGCATGCTACGAGGCCTCGGGTGCAGGCTACGTCCTGCAGCGGGCCCTGGACCACGATGGGTTCCAGTGCGAGGTGATCGCCCCGAGTCTGATCCCCCGCTGCCCGGGCGATCACCGCAAGACCGATCGCCTGGATGCCGTGCGCTTGGCGCGCATGTATCGCAGCGGCCATCTGCGGGCGGTGACGATACCAGATGAGGAGCAAGAGGCGGTACGCCAGCTCGTGCGATGCCGACTGTCGCTGCAGCGTCAGATCGTGCGCAGCAAGCATCGGATCGTCCGGGTGCTGGCTACCCACGGACATCGTTTCACCGGGACCAAAAGCAATTGGACGAAGCAGCATCGCGCCTGGCTGGCCACGTTGCGCCGCGAGATGACGGGCCCGCTGCAGACGGTCCTGGCCTACGACCTCGACCACCTGGAGTACCTCGAGTCTCAGCAGCGGTCGCTCGACGCCGAGATCGAGCAGTGGTCCTGTCGCGAGCCCTGGCGGGCGACCGTCGAGGCGCTGCAGTGCTTCCGCGGCATCAAGACCCTGACGGCGATGACGTTGGTCACCGAGATCGGAGACATCCGTCGCTTCAGTCACCCGGACCGGCTGATGGGGTACACGGGGTTGGTGTCAAAGGAGCACTCCAGCGGCGAGCAACAACATCGTGGTTCGATCACCAAGGCGGGCAACACATTCCTAAGACGGATCCTAGTCGAAGCCGCTTGGCACTACCAGTACAGGGTAGGCTCGACCTTGATCCTCGATCGCCGCCGGATGGGTCAGGATCCTGAAATGGTCGCGATCGCCGTGAAGGCCCAGCATCGACTCGGCAGGCGATTCCATCACCTGGAGAAGACGAAGCATCGCAACAAGGTCGCCGTCGCGGTGGCCCGTGAACTGAGTGGATTCGTGTGGGCCGCGATGTGGGTCGCAGCCACGAAGCAACACTAGGACGCTGAGTGGAGCAGGGACCGGTCAGGGGAATCCTCGTTTGAAGTATGCGGCAGGCCATGAGCTGGACCCGCGGTGTTAGACGGAGGTCACCCCGAGACGGACAGAATTGTGTGCGGTAACCAACCCGCGGATATCAGTCTGATCAACCGTCGTTGCAGTCCCTGCTCCCAACAACCAGGCGTAAGAAGGGCCCCGGCTGTCGCCGGGGCCCCCGAGGAGCGCACTAATCAACGTTTGACTAGCCGTTCCATATCACTTCACCAGCGTCATCTTCTCCGTCTTCTCGTAGCTGCCGGCCTTCAGGCTGTAGAAGTACACGCCCGAGGAGACCGACTGACCGGTGGAGTTGCGGCCGTCCCAGATCACGGAGTGCGTCGTCGCATCCATGTTCTCGTTCAGCAGCGTCTTCACCAGTTCACCGCGCACGTTGTAGATCTTCAGCTCAACCTGGCTCTTGGCCGGCAGGGTGAACTCGATTTTCGTGCTCGGGTTGAAAGGATTCGGGAAGTTCCTGGCCGTGAACACTGCCGCGGGCGTCACGCCCACTGCAGCCCCGCTAGGCAACTTGCCGAAGAAGGCCAGAACGTCCATAAGGATCTGGGTACGGACCGCGATCCCGCCGGTCGGGGCCCCGTCCCAGATGATGCTCAGGTCGCAGGGCATGAAAACGACGCGAGCCGTGTTGTCTGTGACGTTGTTGTAGACCGCCGCCGCGTACGGGTAGGCCCCGAGGGCGCCGGTCGGGCTGGTGAACTGGGCAATCCGGACCGCCGGAGCGAGCGCGGTGACGGCGTCAAAGTCACTGATGAAGTTTGCACAGCCACCCTGCACCAGGTAGGACTTGGTCAGCACCGGCGCGTCCGCCACGGTGATCGGGCTCACGTGTGGCGTCAGCTGGCCACCAATAAGCGGCGCGAGGTTGAAGCCGTTGTATGCGACCTTGAACCACTTGTCTCTGAACAGGACCGCGTTGACGCCGGAGCGTGACAGATCCTGGATGAGGTTATCTCCGGTGGCAAAGAAGTTCTTGCCGCCCTGATTCAGCCAGGCATCCAGACAGGCGATATCGTTGCCGGGATCGCCTTTTGTGGTGCTGGATATCGTATACGCGTCCAGGCTTCCTGAAGTGTAAAGCAACGTGTTGTAACCGGACATTTGCAGCGCGTTCGTCCGGCCGCCGAGGCCGTTGCCCAGGCCGGAGGACGGGCCGGCATTGCAGTAAATGTCATAGTCGATGCCCTGGCGGAAGCCGAGATTGTCCAGGGAAGAGAACCATTCATTCTGGTTGCTGCGGTCCTGGGAATCGTCCCAGAACAGCACTTCGGGCTGGACAAAGGTCGTATCACCCTTGTCCGGTGATATCGTCATCGACATCGTCGGCAGAGCGTCAATCTTCCAGAGTTCATAATAGCAGTACGAGTCGTAGTGCAGGTCGCCCGGGAAATAGGAGAAGCCGGTGGTATCTGTCGGCATGATCGTGACACCCTCAACCCCGCCCACGATGTCCGAGGCTCTGAAATAGTAGTGGAAACTGTCGCCGGGGAAGAAGAACCCGGTGTCGGGCAGGTCGAACTGGAAGAGGTTCGGCAGGCGAACCGGCGGAATGGACTCATTCCAGACCGTGTCGCCCAGCACGGTACCGTAGAGATAGGGACCGTCCTGGGTAAAGCCGGCCGGAATGGCCGTGCGGTAGGCGTCGAACAGGGGATTCATCTTCATCTTGACGTGCATGGTGGGCTGACCGGTAAGCACGGCGCCGTTGCGGACCGCCTTGACTGTCACGACGACAGAGTCGCCCGGAGTGTTGAGCACGTCGTCGGTGTTCCCGGCGATATCCACGCGCACCCAGTTCTGGGCCAGATCCGTATAGTTGATTTCGGCATTTTCGGGCCAGCCGTCGTTGAACATGTTCCAATCACCATTGAACATGATCGCGGGCCCGCCGAAGGGGAAGGTGAGCAGCCTCACGTTGTCGAAATACGGTGCCGGCGTGTTGTCGTTGTTGGTATATTTATCGAGCCACGGCTCAGTTACGCCCAGCAGGATTTGGACCTTGTCGCGGCCGGAGTTCAGCAGGGAGGTCACTGCCTCGCCGTGCACGTAGTACTCGGCCAGAAGGCCGCCGTACCAGACGGTATTGAAATCCTTCCAGCCGCCGGGCCAGGTGAGACCGCCGTCCTTGGAGGTGCGGATGCCCCAGAAGTAGAAGATGCCGTTTTCGATCGGAAGGTGGGCGTAATTGTCCCACATTAAATAGCAGCCGTCGAAGCCTCCATCAGCGCCCCCGGGCCAATCCATAGGAGGTGACCAGACGCTGTTGTTGATCCCGTAAAGATCGCCGGCGAGACCACCGGTTGTCGTCACGCCCCAGCCACCGGGGCCGTAGTTCCAGGTCGTGCATTGAGTGCCGCCCGTCCCGGGGACCACAATGCCGTCGTCGATGAACGCCATTTGCGGCGTGTTGTTGCTGGCGCACACGTCGGCGTCCCCCAGCAACGGCCACACCTTGTGGAAATCTCCGACATACGGCGGTTTGACGTTGACCCAGTGCACCGGATCGCCGGGCTGGAAAGTATCATAAGTCTGCCGCACCTCAGCGTGCAGCTTGCCGAACAGCACCTCGATGTTGTCGAGCTGCGCGAGGCCATCGCTGGGCCAATAGCAGTCGTCGTCGGACCAGGCGCCGTCGGAATAACCGAGCCAGCGCAGGTGGATCTCGTTGTTGAGGTCCCCGACGTAGCAGTCCGGTTCTACGGTGAAGGCCACTTCCACAGCCACGGCGACATTCACGCCGTCCCAGGCGCTCGTCTTGCCCGCCTGTTCCATAACGCCGAGCTTCTCGACCTGGAGAATCAGATAGTCGTAGCGCTTCTCGGAATTGGAGTTGAAAATCGCTCTTACGGTGACGTCCGTGGCCACGGTATTGCTCGCGACCTGGCCGTACCAATCGAGCCAAAGGTTGTAGCCGTTAGCGTAGCCTTCGACCGGGTCCTCTTCGGTGCAGCTCGCTGCAAAAGTCTCGCCGCACCACATGGCGAGGTTGGCGGCGCCGAGGGGATCCAGGTTCGCGCAATTGTAGTCGGAGATGTGCCAAAAGGCCGTCATGTTCGTGATGTCCTTGCCGGTCCATCCCTGATCGTCCGGCACCAATGCCTTGGTTGAAGTCTGGAACTTGCCGTCCAGCCGGTCCGGGCCGCCCATAATATAAACTGTATCGGCCGCGGCTTTGCCGCTGCTCACGGGCCCGCCAGTAAGCGCGCTGTTGATGGCGCCCCTGGCGTTAAACGGGTAAAGCCGGCCCTGTCCGCTGTCATCCCTGGAAGAATCGCCAGCGATCGCGAGGCTGGCGAAGAGCGCCAGAGACAGACATACGGAAAATGTGAGTCTCCTCATGTTTTCCCCCTAACGTTGATCCAATCAACGCAATCAAGGTTGCGCACACGTCACCGGCGGCCACTCACTAACTCAGCCGGGAGCAAATCAAGGGAGGCCAAAGTTCATTCCCGCACAGTTTCGCGGCGCAAAGCCGGGCGAGAAATGAAGCTTACCTCCTTCGAATTGGAACGTGGGCGTATGGAACTTAGCTACAGTACCGAATGTCAAGTGCGCGGACGACTGAGAGAGTGGAACCCAGGGACAGCGCGCATTGCACGAACTTTTGCCCATGAGCCACTACATGAGACACAAAGGTGAGATTGGCCTCCTCTGTATATTTGGTGGGGAATGATGCAATTTGGAGCAACAGCAGCAGAAAGGGCTTGGGCGGGGGCATATCGACCCGAGCCATCGACCACGGCTTCGCCAGTCCTAAAGCCACATCGTCGAACCGCTCGGTCGCAAACACATCCATCTCCAGGCCCCTCTCTAAGCCTCAATGCCAGGCCAAGACCGGAATGGTCCAAACAGCGGCGCAGCACTGACGATAGGCTCAGCAGCAGGGCGGCGAGGATGGTATTGCAGAGACTTCCTGCCGGACTCTTCCCACGGGAAGCAGCGAGGAACATGAGGTTACCAAATTGCCGCCTCTCTGTCAACGGTCCCTGCATGGAGGTGAAGAACAATCTCACCGTCTGTTATTAAATTTACCCTTTCGCCATATATGCAAACCTCTTAGGTTGGGCATTGTCGCTGTTTGTGAAATCCCCGGATCGGGCGCACCAACAGAAGCGGCCCCCCGTGCGGGGGGGCCGCTCCCTTGAGACTCGGCCGTGAAGCAACCGGATCACTTCACCAGCGTCATCTTCTCCATCTTCTCGTAGCTGCCGGCCTTCAGGCTGTAGAAGTACACGCCCGAGGAGACCGACTGACCGGTGGAGTTGCGGCCGTCCCAGATCACGGAGTGCGTCGTCGCATCCATGTTCTCGTTCAGCAGCGTCTTCACCAGTTCACCGCGCACGTTGTAGATCTTCAGCTCAACCTGGCTCTTGGCCGGCAGGGTGAACTCGATTTTCGTGCTCGGGTTGAAAGGATTCGGGAAGTTCCTGGCCGTGAACACTGCCTCGGGCGTCACGCCCACTGCAGCCCCGCCAGGCAAATTGCCGAAGAAGGCCAGAACGTCCATAAGGATCTGGGTACGGACCGCGATCCCGCCGGTCGGGGCGCCGTCCCAGATATTGCTCAGGTCGTAGGGCATGAAAACGACGCGAGCCGTGTTTTCTGTGACGTTGTTGTAGACCGCCGCCGCGTACGGGTAGGCCCCGAGGGCGCCGGTCGGGCTGGTGAACTGGGCAATCCGGACCGCCGGAGCAAGCGCGGTGACGGCGTCAAAGTCACTGATGTAGTTTGCACAGCCACCCTGCACCAGGTAGGACTTGGTAAGCACAGGCGCGCCCGCGACGGTGATCGGGCTCACGTGCGGTGCAACCTGGCCGCCGATGAGCGGCGCGAGGTTGAAGCCGTTGTATGCGACCTTGAACCACTTGTCTCTGAACAGGACCGCATTGACGCCGGAGCGTGAGATGTCCTGGATGAGGTTATCTCCGGTGGCAAAGAAGTTCTTGCCGCCCTGATTCAGCCAGGCATCCAGACAGGCGATATCGTTGCCGGGATCGCCTTTTGTGGTGCTGGATATCGTATACGCGTCCAGGCTTCCTGAAGTGTAAAGCAGCGTGTTGTAACCGGACATTTTCAGCGCGTTCGTCCGGCCGCCGAGGCCGTTGCCCAGGCCGGAGGACGGGCCGGCATTGGCGTAAATGTCATAGTCGATGCCCTGGCGGAAGCCGAGATTGTCCAGGGAAGAGAACCATTCATTCTGGTTGCCGCGGTCCGCGGAATCGTCCCAGAACAGCAGGTGAGGCTGCCCAACGTCCTTCACCGCCGTGATCATCGTCGGCAGAGCGTCGACCTTCCAGACTTCATAATAGCGGTACGAGTCGTAGTGCAGATCGCCAGGGAAATAGGAGAAACCGGTGGAATCCCTGGGCATTTGCGAGACACCGACAACCCCGCCCACGGTGTCCTCGGCTCTGATGTAGTAGTGGAAACTGTCGCCGGGGAAGAAGAACCCGGTGTCGGGCAGGTCGAACTGGAAGAGGTTCGGCAGGCGAACCGGCGGGATGGACTCATTCCAGACCGTGTCGCCCAGCACGGTACCGTAGAGATAGGGACCGTCCTGGGTAAAGCCGGCCGGAATGGCCGTGCGGTAGGCGTCGAACAGGGGATTCATCTTCATCTTGACGTGCATGGTGGGCGGACCGGTAAGCACGGCGCCGTTGCGGACCGCCTTGACTGTCACGACGACAGAGTCGCCCGGAGTGTTGGCAACGTCGTCGGTGTTCCCGGCGATGTCCACGCGCACCCAGTTCTGGGCCAGATCCGTATAGTTGATTTCGGCATTTTCGGGCCAGCCGTCGTTGAACAAGGCCCACTCACCCGTCACCGACAGCGCGGGCCCCCCGAAGGGGTAAACGGCCAGCGCCACGTTGTCGAAGTACGGCGACGGCGTGTTATCGTTGCTGAGATATTTATCGAGCCAGGGCTCAGTCACGCCCAACGAGAGCTGGACCGCGTTGCGGCCGGAGTTCAGCAGGGAGGTCACTCCATACCAGTCGCGGTAGTACTCACCCAGGACGCCGCCGTAGATCACGGTATTGAAATCCTTCCAGCCTCCGGGCCAGGTGATGCCGCCGTCTTTGGAAGTGCGGATGCCCCAGAAGTAGAAGATCCCGTTATCGATCGGGAGGTGGTTGTAAACGTCCCACAGGAAAGTGGCGCCGTCGTAGCCCCCATCAGCGCCCCCGGGCCAGGCCATTACGGGGGAAATGACGCTGTTGTTGATCCCGTAAAGATCGCCGGCGAGACCACCGGTTGTCGTCACGCCCCAGCCACCGGGGCCGTAGTTCCAGGTCGTGCATTGAGTGCCGCCCGTCCCGGGGACCACAATGCCGTCGTCGATGAACGCCATTTGCGGCGTGTTGTTGCTAAGACACACGTCGGCGTCCCCCAGCAACGGCCACACCTTGTGGAATTCGCCGACATACGGCGGTTTGACGTTGACCCAGTGCACCGGATCGCCGGGCTGGAAAGTATCATAAGTCTGCCGCACCTCAGCGTGCAGCTTGCCGAAGAGCACCTCGATGTTGTCGAGCTGCGCGAGGCCATCGCTGGGCCAATAGCAGTCGCCGTCGGACCAGCCGGTGTCGGAATAACCGAGCCAGCGCAGGTGGATCTCGTTGTTGAGATCCCCGACGTAGCTGTCCGGTTCTACGGTGAAGGCCACTTCCACAGCCACGGCGACATTCACGCCGTCCCAGGCGCTCGTCTTGCCCGCCTGTTCCATAACGCCGAGCTTCTCGACCTGGAGAATCAGATAGTCGTAGCGCTTCTCGGAATTGGAGTTGAAAATCGCTCTTACGGTGACGTCCGTGGCCACGGTATTGCTCGCGACCTGGCCGTACCAATCGAGCCAAAGGTTATAGTTGTTATCGTAGCCTTCGACCGGATCCACTTCACTGCAGGATCCGGAGAAAACCTCGCCGCACCACATGGCGAGGTTGGCGGCGCCGAGGGGATCCAGGTTCGCGCAATTGTAGTCGGAGATGTGCCAGGTTGCCGTCATGTTCGTGTCGTCATTGCCGGTCCATCCCTGATCGTCAGGCACCAATGCCTTGGTCGAAGACTCGAACTTTCCGTCCAGCCGGTTCGGTCCGCCCATGATATAAACTGAATCGACGGCGGCCTTGCCGCTGCTCACGGGCCCGCCAGTAAGCGCGCTGTTGTTGGCGCCCCTGGCGTTAAACGGGTAAAGCCGGGCCTGTCCGCTGTCATCCCTGGAAGAATCGTCGGCGATCGCGAGGCTGGCGAAGAGCGCCAGAGACAGACATACGGTAAATGTGAGTCTCTTCATGTTTCCCCCTAACGTTGATTCGATTCAACGCAATCAAGGTTGCGCACACGTCACCGGCTGCCACTTACTAACTCAGCCGGGAGCAAATCAAGGGAGGCCAAAGTTCATCCCCGCACAGTTTCGCGGCGCAAAGCCGGGCGAGAAATGAAGCTTATCTCCTTCAAGCTGGAACGTGGGCGAGTGGAACTTGGCAACAGTGCAACAGTACCGAATGTCAAGTGCGCGGACGACTGAGAGAGTGGAGCCCAGGGACAGCGCGCATCGCACGAACTTTTGCCCATGAGCCACTACATGAGTCACAAAGGTGAGATCGCCTCCTCTGAATATTTTGGTGGAGAATGATGCAATTTGGAGCAGCAGCAGCAGAAAGGGCTTGGGCGGGGGCATATCGACCCGAACCATCGACCACGGCTTCGCCAATCCCAAAGCCAAGCCGAACCGCTCGGTCGCAATCACACCCATCTCCAAGACCTCTCTAACCTCAATGCCAGGCCAAGACCGGAATGGTCCAAACAGCGGCGCAGCACTGACGATAGGCTCAGCAGCAGGTCGGCGAGGATGGTATTGCAGAGTCTTCCCGTCGGACTTTGCCAACGGGAAGCAGCGAGGATACTCAGATTACCAGATTGCCCTTCCCTCTGTCAACGGTCCTCTACATGGAAGTGGGGAATAATCTCACCGTCTGTTATCAAATTTGCCCCTTCGCTATATATGCAAACCTCTTAGGTTGGGCATTGTCTCGAGTTGTGAAATCCCCGGATCGGGCGCACCAACAGAAGCGGCCCCCCCGTGCGGGGGGGCCGCTCCCTTCAGACTCGGCCGTGAAGCAAAGGGAAATGGATCGAGCAGCACTTCAGGCAGAAGATAGGAATTTCAACCGCCCGGTCCGCCTTTTCGCTCCCTGTCGGTTGGACGGTTACGCTCCGGCGTTCTCGGCGGCATGACCCAATTGTGTCTGGCAGCAGTCTCCAGTATTGGCTGGCGGCGCGCGGGAAAAGGGACGGTCCGCAATCGCTGCCGTCACCTCAGATGTCCAGTTCAGCCATCCGTTCCGCCGCCGCGCGGCCGGCCAGCATAGCCACGGCGAGCGCGCCAAGATTGACCACGACCGGCACCGCCCAGACCACGCCCGGCGGCAGATCCAGCGAAATGCAGCCCACCAGCACCACGGCGTTCACCGCCAGCAACGCGATTCCCGCCAGCAGGCCGAAAAGCACGTTCAGATTCTGCTTAACCGCCTCGATGGTCTCTTTCCAGGCCAGCTTGGGGCGCGAGGCATCGATGGCCAGACCGAACGCGCCGGCCGCCGCCAGGGCCAGCTCGCCCGTGAACCAGGCGTAGAGCCACGGCCCGGGCGTCAGGCGCAACAGCAGGCCGGCCGCCGCCATCGTGGCCAGATGCGCCACCGAGGCGATCGTCAGGGCGCCGAGCCATTTGCCGAAAAACAGCGCGAACGGCTCCACCGGCAGAGACCGCTCGATCCAGAGCCGGCGGCCGTCCTTCGACCAGCTCGCCGAGAACAGCGATGACAGAGTGCCGAGGGCGGCCACGGCGAGCCCGAGACCGGCCGCCGCGACCGGGCGCAGCGCCGACTCCTGAGGGGCGGCGAACGCCCCCGCCAGTTCCCGCAGGCCGCCGCCGTCGGCGCCGCCGTGCCGGGTCAGCAACGACATCGTCACCCCGATCGGAACCGCCACGTAGCCGCCCAGCGCGTTCATCGCCACCGCGGGGTCGCGCATGACGCAGGCGATCTCCTTGCGCGCGCAGGAGAGCAGGAACGCACGCGGTCGCGACGCTTCCGCACGCCCCCGTCCGCGCGCGCTGGCGCCCGCCCCCTCGAGCACGGGGCGCAGGTAGATACGTTCCGCCGCCAGCAGCACGACGCCGACCGCGACGGCCGGGGCGGCCAGCGCGAGCAGGAAATTCACGGCCGCCGTCGGCCCCGGCGCGGTCAGAGCGCGGATCGCGAAGAGGGAGCCGGGCAGTTGGCGACCGATCGACTCGAACTGGCGCATCTTGACCTGCACGAAATCCATGGCGTCGGTCACCGGCAGGCCCGGGTCGACGACCCGTCGCAGGACCAGCCAGGCGGCCAGCATGGCGGAGGTCAGCATCAGGTGCCAGAACCAGCGGTTACGCCCCAGTCCCGGGATGTTTCCCACCAGCAGCACCAGCAGCGTGCCGGCGCAGAGCGGGATCACCGGCATGGCCAGCGCCAGTGGTGCCGCCGCCAGCCAGCGCAGCGGTCCGGCCCCGGTGTGCGCGAGGTGCTGGAGGAGCGGCGGCAGGAAGAACGCCCCCCCGATGGCGAGTTCGATCAGCCAGACCACCGCCAGCTTGGCCGCCACGATCTGCGTCGGGCGGTACGGCAGTGGCAGCAATATCGACAGATCCCGCGCGCGCAACAGCGTGGCGTGCGCGACGGTCACCGAGGTGAACAGGACCGTGATCTGGGCGAGCGCGTAGATCCCCGCCAGCAGCAGGTCCTGCAGCGGCAGTCCCTGCTGCTCCATCGCGGCGTAGGCGCCGCCGATTCCGACCGTGTAGGCGACCGCCAGCGGCGCCACGCCGAGCGTGATCACGCCGAGCGTGGCCAGCATCCGCCAGCGCCGGCGCGGCGACCGCAGAGCATTGAGATCGAAGTTGGCGATCAGCATGGTGCGCATCAGCGTGAGCATGGGAGTATCCTCACCGCTCGGTCCGCTCGAGGAAGAGACTCTCCAGTGACTCGCCGGGGCGCGAGCGCAGCTCGTCGAGCGTTCCGCATGCGATCAACCGCCCGTTCACGATGATGCCCACCCGGTCGCACAGCTTTTCGGCCACTTCGAGGATGTGCGTGGAGAAGAAGACGGTGTTCCCGGCGTCGGCGTGCGTCCGCATCATGTTCTTGAGCGTGAACGCCGAGCGCGGGTCGAGCCCCACCAGCGGCTCGTCGAGGATCCAGATGCGCGGAGCGTGCACCAGCGCCGCCAGCAGCACGATCTTCTGCCGCATGCCGTGCGAGTACGACTCGATAAGGTCGCCCAACGCCGCGGTCAGTTCGAACGCGGCCGACAGCTCGGTCGTCCGCCGCGCCCGCTCCACCCGCGGCACGCGGTAGGCGTCGGCCACGAAGTTCACGAACTGCGCGCCAGTCAGTTTCTCGTATACGTCCGGGCCGTCGGGCACGTAGGCCAGCTGCCGCTTCGCGCGGATCGGCTCCCGCCGCACATCCACGTGGTCGACCAGCACCGCCCCCGCGTCGGGCCGCAGCAATCCCGCGATCATCCTGATGGTGGTCGTCTTCCCGGCTCCGTTCGGCCCGAGGAACCCGAAGATTTCCCCGTCCCGCACGGTGAGGTCGAGCCCCTCGACCGCCACCTTGTCCCCGAAACTCTTGCGCGCGCCCTGGATTTCGATCATCGGCCCGCCTCTCGCGGCTGGGGAAAGAGGCCCAGTTTAGGGCTCCGCCTGCCGGAAGGCCAGAGTCCGGTGTCCGTGCCCCGCCATGCCGCATCGCGCCATCTCAGGAATTGCGAGTATTTTCTTGAGCGATATTTCCCCCCTGACAGACAATCCTCTGTGAGATCACCTGCCACGCGAGGAGAACCGATGGCCGCGCTCGAAAGATTCCTTCAGGCCGTGAGCAACGTTGTCTGGGGGCCGCCGCTGCTGGTGCTCCTGTTCGGCACGCACCTCTATCTGACGTTCCGTCTGCGTTTCATGCAGCGCTACATTTTCCGTGCGATCCGGCTCTCGTTCTCGCGGAGGCGCGAGGGGGAGGGAGACATCTCACAGTTCGGGGCGCTTACCACCGCGCTTGCCGCGACCATTGGCACCGGGAACATCGTCGGAGTGGCCACCGCCATCGGCGCGGGCGGACCGGGCGCGGTGCTCTGGATGTGGCTGACCGGCGTGTTCGGCATCGCCACCAAGTACGCCGAGGCGGTGCTGGCGGTGAAATTCCGGGTCCGCACGCCGCAGGGGACGATGGCCGGCGGACCGATGTACGCGCTGGAGCGGGGACTCGGCCTGCGCTGGCTGGCCGTGCTGTTCGCCGCCTTTACCGCGATCGCCGCCTTCGGGATCGGCTGCATGGTGCAGGCGAACTCGATCTCATCGCTCGCCCGGGAGACGTTCCGGGTCTCGCCCTGGCTCACCGGCGCAATCATGACCGCCTTCACGGCGGTGGTGATATTGGGCGGGATCAGGAGCATCGCCGCAGTCTGCGAACGGCTGGTGCCGTTCATGGCGGTGTTCTATGTGCTCGGCTGTGTCGTCCTGCTCGTCCTGCGCGCCGACACGCTGCCCGACAGCCTCGGTCTGATCGTGCGCGGCGCCTTCAATGGCCAGGCGGCCGTGGGCGGCTTCCTTGGCGCCGGCATGAAGGAGGCGGTGCGCTACGGCATCGCGCGCGGCCTTTTCTCCAACGAATCGGGTCTGGGCAGCGCGCCGATCGTCGCGGCCGCCGCGCAGACGCGCAATCCGGTGCGCCAGGCGCTCGTATCATCGACCGGCACGTTCTGGGACACCGTCGTCGTCTGCGCCCTGACGGGGCTCATGCTCGTCAACATGGGGGATTGGCGGCAGGGGCTGCAGGGGGCTGCCCTGACGAGCGCCGCCTTCGGAGAGATCCACGCGTTCGGCCCGATGGTGCTGACGGTCGGGCTGCTGACCTTCGTCTTCTCGACGATCCTCGGCTGGTCGTACTACGGGGAGCGCGCCGCCGAGTACCTCTTCGGAACGCGCGCGATCCGTCCCTACAGGCTGGCCTGGGTGGCGGCTGTGATGGTGGGGTCGGTGGTCTCGCTGCCGGCCGTCTGGGCCTTCGCAGACATCGCCAACGGCCTGATGGCCGTGCCCAACCTCGTGTCGTTGCTCCTGCTCTCGGGCGTCATCGTGGCCGAAACGAGGGAGCACCTCTGGAAGCAGCCGGCGGCCGGGACGCGCCGCGATATCTGAGCCGGGCCGCGTCGGGTCGGCCCGGCGGCCGATGTTGCGCGCGGAGTCGCCTGCAAACGACGGCGGCCCGGCTGAAGCCGGGCCGCCGCCTGGAGGAGCGCGCGGTCACGCGCCTTCCACTACAGATTCCCTCATCAGTCGGTCACGAACAGGTCCAGGTAAGTGTAGGACCCGGTCGGATCGTCCGACAACACAACGGTCGGATGGAAATCGCAGGTGTCGTCGAGGTCGCCCAGGTCGAGGCCCTTGATCGCCGCGTTGCGGGTGGTGGTGTCCCAGCTCGGATCGAAATTGAAGGTCAGACGCCACCAGCCGACCTTGGTCACGCCAGGAACCCAGTTGAACCCCGGGGTGGGCTTCTTCGGCGTTGTTGGCGGCTTGAAGTGCGCCAGATCCCAGTTGTAGCCGTAGATGACCTTGCCCGGCACGTTCAGCTCGGCCGAGTAGGCTCCGCTCGGACCGTCCACGCCGTAAAGCTCGTAGACGGCGCTGTTGTAGTACGTGGAGGCGATGTAGTCAGCATAGCCCGGCGCGAAGGTGTCCGGGATGAGGCCGGTCGGCACGTTCGAGATGTCAGCCGGCCAGTCCAGCTTCTCGATCCGGAAGCGGGCGCAGCTCGAATAGGCGGTCGCGGCGTCGGCCGGGATGAGCGTGCCCGTCGCGTTGCCGGTGGCCGGATCGGCCGGAGTGCCCCAGACCTCTTCGATGCCCTCGCCGAACAGGTAGTTCATCGCGTAGGCGTTCAGCGGCGCGGCCAGGCTGGCCTGATACGCCGCGAAGTCGGTCTTGAACAGCACGACTTCGGTACGGATGATGGAGTGCTCGGTCCAGATCTGGTGGGTCAGAGCGTCGGCCCAGTCGCTGTCGACCTCAACGGGCGGGGCGCCGGCGCCGCTCGCCCAGTCGGCCTGCCAGATGTTACCGCTCTGCTGCAGGTAGTAGAGAACGTCGAGATAACTGTAGGTCGCGCCCCAGACATCGCCGGCATCGCCCGGCATGCCGGTGCTCTCGAGCACGTTCAGACCCGTGAGGCCAACGCCCTCCGTGAAGAAAACCGGCAAAGACAGATTGTTGGCTCCGGCGGTGTTACCGCCCATCTTGGCCAACGACGCGCCGTCGGTGGCCGGCGCCAGAGGATCGCTGCGTTCGCAACCGGCCAGCAGCACCATGCCCATGCATAAAGCCACGGTCAGGGCGGCCCAGCGCACTCGGTGGGAAGTGCCAGTCATCGTCTACCCCCTTGTGAAACAATGATGTCGAATCGCTAAGCTATCATGGCCTGATCGTCCGAATCATCACCTCCGTATCCGCGAGGCTAAGACACAGCGATTTCGGTGGGCAGACGAGGATGCCGCTACACGAGTGACTGTTGGCGGGCCGCACTCGGCCTGGGTGCGTCCGAATCAACGTTGAGTTCCCTCAACCCCCTGAGGGAGCTTTTTGATTGTGCAGCAGAACGGATTCAAAAGTCAACATGAAAGTAATGAGATGTTTATTATTTCGGGCATGGGGCGTCGCGGTTCGTGCGGTGCCGCGAAACCGGAGGCGGAAACGAGCGCCGCCCGGAGCGGGGCTCCGGGCGGCGCGAACTCCCGGGGGTTCGGGTCTCGGTCAGGTGCGCACGATTTCACCGGTGCGCAAATTGAGCTGATAGGTCCAGCCACCCTCCACTTCGAGCTCGGCCGTGTCGCCGCCGGTGAAGCGCACGGTTACCGTAGCCCGCAGCTGCGCCGCGAGCTGGGTACGCTCAGCGTCCATGTAGCGGGCGGCGATCATCTCCCAGGTCATCACGCCGGAGCACGGCAGCTCGCCGCTTTCGACCGGCTTCAGGTAGGCCACGTTCTGCACCTGGACCTGGCTCTCCAGTCGGAAGTGCCGCTGGTACTGGTACATGAGTGCAGTGAAGGAGCTCTGGCACGAGTCGCTGCAGGTGCCGTTGAATTTCAGCGAGTCAGCCAGCGCGTTCACGCCCTGCAGTTCGAACTGCGAGCGGTGCTGCACCTGGGCCTGGTAGCGGACCGTCGTGATCTCGCCCGCGGCCCGCAGCTGCGTCTGCAGTCGCACGGTCAGCAGGGGATCGTAGCTGGCCATGGTGTCGCCGGCGGCATTGATGAAGCGGATCTGGTAGTGATAGGTGAAACCGCCGATCGTGGTCTCTCCCTCGGTCGGAGGGGGGGCGGTCTTCGCGACCGTGGTCTCCACATTGAGCGTCGGCAGCACGGCCAGTGTGCCGCCGTTGTCGAGGGCCAGCGTGGAGGCGACCTGGGTCGCCAGATCGTCGGCTTCATCCTGCGTCAGGGTAGCCGGAGAGGTGGCATCGTCGCTGCAGCCGGCGGCCAGGCTCAGAACGGTCAGCGCGGCGAGCGACAACATTGATCTCATAACCCGGGAACTCATAACGGCCTCCTTGGGCATTCGGGCTCCTGCCTGGCGAGGAACTGGTGCCGGGGAATGCAAGGGGCGTTCCAGATTGAGAATAGTCTGCATGCCGGTTCAGGATAACCCGCTGTTGCCGGATGTGGCGTATCGCGGCCGGACGCCGGCAGACTGCTTTGGCAGGCTGAACCCAGGGGTGCGCCCGCCGACCCGATCCGACCGGAGTACCCGCGGCGTTGCTGCCCCCTCTTGGACTCCGCCGGTTTCGCTGCAGCGGAATCAAATGGGAAAGCGGCCCGGCCGAGTGGCCGGGCCGCTGTCTGCCGATTCGCGACGTTACGCGCCAGCCGCGAAAAATCTCTCTGTCAGTCGGCCACGAAGAGGTCCAGGTACGTGTACGCGGCCGTGGGATCGTCCGTCGGCACGACAACCACCGGATGGAAGTCGCAGATGTCTTCGAGGTCGCCGGGATCCAGCGCCGTTATGGCGGCGTTGCGGGTCGTGGTGTCCCAGCTCGGATCCAGGTTGAAGGTCAGACGCCACCAGCCGACTTTGGTCACGCCGTTGACCCAGTCGAAACCGGCGGTGACCTTCGGCGCCACCGGCGGCTTGAAGTGCGCCAGATCCCAGTTGTAGCCGTAGATGACCTTGCCCGGCACGTTCAGCTCGGCCGAGTAGGCTGCGGTCGGTCCGTCCACGCCGTAGCGTTCGTAGACGCTGCTGTTGTAGAAGGTCGACGCGATGTAAGCGTCATAACCCGGCGCAAAGGTGTCCGGGATGATGCCGGTCGGCACGTTCGTGATGTCGGCCGGCCAGGCCAGCTTCTCGATCCTGAAGCGGGCGCAGCTCGAATACGCGGTCGCCGCGGTGGCCGGGATGACCGTGCCCATGGCGGGGTTGGCCGGGTCGGCGGGCGTGCCCCAGACCTCTTCGAGGCCGTCGCCGTACAGGTAGTTCATGGCATAACCGGTCAGCGGGGTGGCCTGGGCGGCCTGATATGCCTCGAAGTCGGACTTGAACAGCACCACTTCGGTGCGGATGAGCGAATGCTGGTCCCAGGCCTGGTGGGTCAGGGCGTCGGCCCAGTCGCTGACGACCTCCACCGGCGGCGAACCGGCGCCGTTCACCCAGTCGGCCTGCCAGACGTTGACGGTCTGCTGCAGGTAATAGGTAACGTCGAGATAAGTGAAGGTCCCGGCCCAGATATCGCCGGCATCGCCCGGCAGGCCGGTGGCGATGGCCACGTTCGATCCGGTGAGGCCAATGCCTTCCGTGAAGAAGACCGGCGTGGACAGGTTGTTGCCGACCGTGGTCGTGGGCGCGGGCTTGGTCAGCGATGCGCCGTCGGCGCCGGGCGAAAGAGGATCGCTGCGTTCGCAACCGGCCAGAAACGCCATGCACATGCAAGCGGCCACGGCCAAAGTGACCCAGCGCACTCGGTGGGAAGTGCTAGTCATTGTCTACTCCCTATGTGACACAATTAATGATATAGAATCGCGAAGCAACCATGGCCTGACCGTACGAATCATCACCTCCGCATCCGCGAGGCAAAGACCCTACAACTTCAGCGGTCAGACGAGGATGCCGCGACACCAGAGAGTGCTGCTGGCGGGTCGCCAGGGCGAAGTGCGACCGGATCAACCGCGAGTTCCCTCAACCCCCCCTTGAGGGGCGCTTTTTGATCATGCAATAGAATGGAGCTAATAGTCAATGGGAAAGTAACGAAGAGTCAACAATATTGGGCGTGGTGCGTCGGGGCAGGGTCGTCGCGGCCTTTAAGAAGCGGGTCTGGTAGCGACAGGCGAAATCGCCGGTCGTGGTCTCTCCCTCGACTGAACCCAGGGGGTGCGCCCGGCGGCCCGTTCCGGCCGGAGTGCCCCCTGAGTCGCTCCCCTCCTCTTTGACACAGCCGGTTTTGCCTGATAGCCTTGTCTCGGCGGAGAGGGCCCCGGGCCGATCTCTGCATACCGGGGAGATCTGGTCTTGAAGTGGTTGCGCCTCGCCCTGCAAACCGCTGTCATGGCTGCCGCCGTCTTCGCTGGCGCGCGGTTCGCGATGGGCCGCTCCGTGGTTTCCGTGGAGACCTGGTGTCCCTTCGGCGGCCTGGAAACGGCCTGGTCGTTCGTCACGCACAGGCGCTTCTCCTGCGCTGCGGGTGAATTGAACCTGGCGCTTTTCCTGGGGTTGCTGATTCTCACTTTGCTGGCGCGCAAGGCCTTCTGCGGCTGGGTCTGTCCGGTCGGGGCGCTTTTCGAGTGGGAGGGACGGCTGGCGCGGCGCCTGTTCCACCGGCCCGGATTCACCGGGCTTGTGCGGGTGCCTCCCCGCGTGGACCGGTGGCTGAAGGTCGTCCTGCGGCTCGTGGTTTTGGCCGTCGTGCTGGCCGCCACCTGGAAGACCGGGGAGCTGGTCTTCCGCGGCTACGATCCCTATTACATCCTCTTCAGCGCCAATGGGCACGACGTGCAGGCCTGGAGCTACGCCATCCTGGGCGGCCTGCTGCTGCTGGCCCTGCTGTGGCCGATGGCGTGGTGCAAATACCTCTGCCCGCTCGGGGCGGCGATCTGGCCGTTCTCAGTGGCGGGTCGGCTGAGGCTGGCAAGGGTCGCCTCCGTCTGCACCGGCTGTGGCGCCTGCGACCGGGCCTGCCCGCAGGCGCTGGACGTTTCGGGTGTGGACGAGGTGCGGTCGGGGGAATGCACCTTGTGCTTCGAGTGCACGGCTGTCTGCCCGTCTGAGGAGGCGCTCGAACTGCGCTGGGCGGGGGTGAAGCGGTGAAGGCGCCGTTGTGGATCGTGCCGGCGCTGATCGTGGCGTGCACCGCGGCTGCCGCGGGGGGGGCGCGGCTGTTCGCGGCCCCGAGCGTCACCCGGGAATTCGCCGCGGCGGCGCAGGGAACCGTGTCGCGGCGCGTTGTGTTCGTGGTGAGCGGCGTCAGGTGCGTCGACACGGCGGAGGGGGCCGCGCGGCAGCTTGCGGAAACACCGGGCGCGCTCTCCTTCGCGGCGTACGCATCGCGCGGGCGGGTGGAAGTGACCTACGACGCCGCCGTCACCGATGTCCCGGCTCTGATCGAGGCGATCGAGGGGCCCGCCTACGACGAGGCCGCGCAGGAGTTCCGGTTCGGCGTCTACGTCGTGCGCGAAGTGGATGGCGCGCGGGTCGACCAGCCCTTTCCTTGACAGCCTGCCGATCATTTTGACGGGCTGAAGATCATTCTGACCGCTTGCAGATCATCATCACAGGAGGCGGATTTCGATGCGCATCAAGAACCTCGCCCTGATTCCCGGCATTCTCCTGCTCCTGGTCGCGACTTCGGCGCTGGCGGACGAGGCCCCCGCCAAAGACGCCGTGCCGGCCGCCGAAACCGCGATTTTCGCGGTGCCGGGCCTGACCGACGCCGCGTTGGTCAAGGATCTGACGAAGGCGCTCGCGAAACACAAGGGGGTCGTCGCCGCGAAGGCGGACGCCGAAACCGGCAAGTTCCTCGTCACCTTCGAGCCGGGCAGGACCAGCCCCGAGGCGCTGACGCGAATCGTGGCGAAGGTGGCGCCGAAGGCGCATTTCGAAACTGTCCAGGCGGCCGATGGCAAGGCGGCCGGCGGTGATCCCTGTGGCGGGTGCCCGAGCAAGGCGACCTGCGGCGGGAAGAAGTAGGAGTCGGCGGGAAGCCGTCAGGGCGGACATGGCTCGGGGAGGGCGGTGCATGACCTGGCGCCGCCCTGACCGTCTCGGGTCGTATCGACCTGCCAGGGGGCCGCGGATTTCAGCAGGTACTTGCAGGACCAGCGTGTAGCCAGTCTGAGCCGGCGCCACGCGATTGACGCCAGGCTTCCGGCGATGCTAGCATTCGGCAGCCAGACGGGAAAAAGGGGAATATGCGGTTGGACAGCCCGTTTCCTGTCGTATGGCATTGCCTGAACGCAGGCTCCGTGGAGCCTGGCGAGCAGGTTATCGGAGGCTTCCGGTGGTGAGGGTTTTCGTCCACAAGGAAGCGTACTTCGATTCCGTGGTGCTGATGCTCCTCGGCCGGGAACTCAAGGGCCTGCCCGGGGTCACGGATGCCGCGGTGGCCATGGGCACCCCGATGAATCTCGCCCTGCTGACGTCCATGGGCTGCGCCGCTGGTGACCTCGCGGGGGTCGGGCCTAACGATCTCGTGATCGCTGTGGATTGCGCGGATCCTGCGCTGCTGGAGGCGGCGCTGGCGGCCGCCGAGACGGCGCTGACTCGCAGGAAAGGCTCGTCCGCGCCCGCGGGCCGGGCCGTGCGCGAGCCCTCGACGCTGGCTGGCGCGCTCGAGATGTTGCCCGGCGCCAACGTCGTGATGATCTCCATCCCCGGCGTGTACGCCGCGCGCGAGGCGCGCAAGGCGCTCGATCGCGGGCGGCATGTGATGCTCTTCTCGGACAACGTCACGCTCGATGACGAGATCGCGCTCAAGACGCACGCGCGCGAGAAGGGCCTGCTCGTGATGGGGCCCGACTGCGGTTCGGCGATCCTGAACGGCAGGCCGCTCGGCTTCGCGAACGTCGTGCGTCGCGGACCCATTGGTGTGGTCGCCGCGTCGGGCACGGGTCTGCAGGAACTGTCCGTGCTGATCGACCGCGCGGGCTCGGGCGTCAGCCAGGCGATCGGCACCGGTGGGCGCGATCTCAGGAACGAGAGGGTCGGGGGCATCACCATGCTCATGGGCATCGAGGCGCTTGCGCGCGACGAGGCGACCAGGGTCATCGTCGTGATCTCGAAGCCGCCGGCGCCCGCGGTCGCCGCGAAGGTCGTCGCCGCGCTCGAGGCGACGGGCAAGAGTGCGGTGGTGCATTTCATCGGCCAGGCGCGCGCGGGCGGCCCGGCGCGGTCGAACTCGCGCCTGCGACACGCGACGAACCTCGAGGAGGCCGCGGGCATGGCGGTCGCCATCGCCGGAGGGCAGAGCTACACGCCGCGCCTGTTCGCGCGGCCGGACGTCGAGATCGACGCGATCGTCGCGCGCGAGACCGCCGGTATGGCGAAGGCGCAGCGCTGGATCCGTGGCTACTTCACGGGTGGCACGCTGGCCGACGAGGCGTGGATCCTGCTGCACGCGCTCACCGGCGCGGTGTACTCGAACAACCAGACGGACCCGGCGTTCGTTCTGGCGGACCCCCGTACGTCGGTCGGGCACACGGTGGTGGATCTGGGCGACGACATGTTCACCGTCGGCCGTCCGCACCCGATGATCGACCCGGGCACGCGCACGGAGCGGATAGACGCCGAGGCCGGCGACGATTCGATCGCCGTCATGCTCGTCGACATCGTGCTCGGTTATGGTTCGCACGCCGATCCGGCGGGCGCCCTCGCGCCGTCGCTGGTCGCGGCGAAGCAGGCGGCCGCGCAACGCGGGGGGCGCCTCGCGGTGGTCGCCTCGATCACCGGCACGAACGGCGACCACCAGGGCTACGCGCGGCAGAAGGCGGTGCTCGAGGCGGCCGACGTCGTGGTAATGCCCTCGAACTTCCAGGCGTCGATGCTGGCGGTGCGCATCCTGGAGAAGGTTCTGGCGAACGCGGCCGGTGCGCGATGAGCGGGCCCGACGTCCAGGCGGTCACCGATTTGTTTGCGTCCGAACTGGCGGTCATCAACCTCGGTCTGGAGGCCTTCGCGGAGAACCTGCGGGCGTGCGACACGCCCGTGGTGCAGGTGCGCTGGAAGCCGCCGGCAGGCGGTGACGCGCGCATGATCGAGGCTCTTGACCGCATCGCGAGCAACCCGCGCGTGGATGTCGATGCCGCCAACGCGCTCGCCGCGGAGCGCATCATGAAGAGCAGGCCGATGCTCATGGGTGTCGGTGTCGCGGGCGAGGTCGTGCCCGGGATGAAGCCGAACATGGTGCTTCACTCCGGTCCGCCGGTGACGTGGCAGAGGATGTGCGGCCCCCTGAAGGGCGCGGTCATCGGCGGCCTGCTCTACGAGGGCCTGGCGAATACGCGCGCCCAGGCCGAGGACCTCGCCGCTTCGGGCGCCATTGTATTCGAGCCCTGTCATCACCACGACGCGGTGGGCCCCATGGCGGGGGTGATGACGTCGCGCATGCCGGTGTGGATCCTCGGGAACGCCACGTACGGCAACCGCGCCTACTGCACGTTCAACGAGGGGCTTGGCAAGGTCCTGCGGTACGGTGCGTTTTCCGGCGAAGTGCTCGAGCGGTTGCGCTGGCTGGAGACCGATCTCGCACCAGTTCTGAGCAAGGCGCTGGAACTCCACGGGCCGATCGACATGCGCAGCCTTATCGCGCAGGCGCTGCAGATGGGGGATGAAGGGCATAACCGCAATCGCGCCGGCACTTCGCTGTTGATCCGCGAGCTCGCGTCCTTCCTGGTGCAGGTGGACGAGCCGAAGGAGCGTATTGCGAAGGTCCTCTTATTCATGCATGAGAACGACCATTTCTTCCTCAACCTCACGATGCCTTCCGCCAAGTGCGCGGTGGACGCGGCGCGGGGCATCGAGGGCAGCTCCGTCATCACGACCATGGCGCGCAACGGCACCGACTTCGGCATTCGCCTCTCCGGCCTGGGGGAGCGCTGGTTCACCGGTCCGGCGGGGATGGTCGACGGGCTCTACCTGCCGGGCTTCGGTCCGCAGGACGCCGCGCCGGACATCGGCGACTCGGTGATCACCGAGACCGCGGGCATCGGCGGATTCGCGATGGCCGCTGCGCCCGCGATCGTGAAGTTCATCGGCGGCAAACCGGCGGATGCGATCGACTTCACGCTGAGCATGTACGAGATCACAGTAGCGGAAAACAACGCCTATCAGATTCCGGTTCTCGATTTCCGCGGCACGCCCACGGGCATCGACGTCCGCAAGGTCGTCGAATCGGGGATCCTCCCGGTAATCAATACGGGAATCGCCCATCGAGAGCCGGGGATCGGCATGGTGGGCGCGGGGCTCGTCAAGCCCCCCAGGAACTGTTTCGAGGACGCGTTGCTGGCGTTCGCGGCGGCAATCGCCTGAACGGGAAACACGGTCCAGGAGACGCACCATGAAGATGATCGATTTGACCATTCCGCTCGGCATCGGCACCCCGCCGTGGCCGACGTACACGCCGCTGCAGGTCCAGTACTTCAAGCGCCTCGCTCCCCACGGCGCCAATGGACAGGTGGTGACGCACTCGAACCATGTCGGCACCCATCTCGACGGCGAGATCCACTTCCACTCGCCGGGCAAGGACATCGCAAGTCTCGACATGGATTTCCTGGTCCACGATGGCGCGATCGTCGATCTCTCGGACGTCTGCGGCGACTATGACGTGTACACGTCGAAGATGGTCGAGGAGCGCGTCGAGGTCTTGCCGGGCGACATCCTTCTCATCCACACCGGTTTCCATCACTACGGCTGGGATCAGCCGACCGCGGACGAGGTCCGCTACATGGTCAGGCACCCGGGTCCGGATCGGGAGTTCGCCGTCTGGGCCAAGAAGAAGAAGCTGCGCTGGATCGGCGTGGACTGCGGCAGCGCCGACCATCCGATGAACACCAAGATCCGCGAATGGATGCCTGTCCAGGCCAGGGAGTGCGACGAGCACTTTCGCGCCAGATACAAGCGGGGCCTGGAAGAGGTGTTCACTCCGGACAAGTACCAGTTGATGCACCTGGAGATGTTCCACAAGGGCCTGATCCATGCCGAGTGCGTCGGCGGCGACATCGACCTGCTGCTGAACCAGAGGGCGCTCATCGGCTGCTTCCCGTGGCGGTTCGTCGACGGCGAGTCGAGCATCGCCCGCATCGTCGCCATGGTTGAAGACGCACGCTACGCCAGGCTCATGGCCAAAAAGAAGAAAGCCAGGCTCACGAAGTTCGGCGACGTCGCGGGCGCCCGGAATCCGTGGCTCCACGACGAGGCGAAGAAGAAACGGAAGTAAGGCGGGCCCGCGAACGCCCGGAAACCTGCCGGCCGACAAGCGCCGGCGTCATTGACCGGAATGGAGAAGCACGATGGCGATCGACCAGCTGGAAATGAAACTCCGGCCCCCGGCAGCGAAGCTGGCGCCGTACCCCGCGAAGCTGATCACTCTCGCCTCAGGGGAGAAGATGGTCGTGCGCGAGGCGCGTCGCGAAGACACCGGCGCCCTGCTGGGCACCGTGTACCCGTTGCTTGCGGTAGCGAAGGACTACTACGACATCGTCGCCGCCCGCATGTACAGCGAGATTCTCGGCTGGTTTCGCTATCGGGTCGCCAACGAATTCATCATCGTCGGAGCCATCGATGGCATCATCGCGGGCATTGTCACGAGCCGTCACGTCAAAGAAGGGCTCGGCATGAGCCTGCACACGCTTACCATCAAGCGCGGCCTGCGCGTCGGCGCCCAGCTCTTCGCGGCCAAGATGGAGCATCATATCGAATATCTGGACGAGAACGAGGTGCACATCGTCGCGGAGAGCCCGATCGGCTTCAAGCGCTGGATGATCGAGTACGAACTCGAGGACCGTTCCGCCCAGTACCCGGAACTGCGCCACGAACTCGGCGGCGTGCCCACGTTCACGCTCACGCGCAAGCTGTGGGAAGCGGTCAGGCCGGCGAAGTGCACGGGCACGCGGCCCGTGCCGGCCGAGCTTCTGAAGACTGCGGAAAAGCTCATCATGCCCGATGAGTACGTGCAGCTTCCCGGCTGGAAGCGGGGCGACTGATGGCGCCTCGTATCGGAATCGTCGGCATCGGACATTGCCGGTTCGGCAATTCGAGCGAGTACGATCTCGTGGACGTGATCGCGTATTCGGCGAACGACGCCTTCCGCGACGCGGGCGGTCTTCACTTGCGCAAGCAGGTCGACCAGGTCCTCGTCGGCAACATGGCGGCGGGCCTGTTCAACCACCAGACCTCCGTGGCCTCCGCGCTGGTCAGCCGGATGGATATGGAACCGTGTCCGGCCGAACTTGTCGAGAACGGTCCAGCCTCGGGTGCGAGCGCGATACGTTTGGGGTACATGGCGATCGCCTCGGGCATGGCCGACGTCGTCCTGGTGGCGGCGGGTGAGGTCATGCGGACGGTGTCGGGCTGGGAGGCCACGAACATCGTGGCCACCATGGCGCACACCGAGGCCGAGTACAACATGGGTCTTACGCTGCCTGGTTTCGCCGGGATGTTCACGCGGTTGTACATGCAGAAGTACGGCATGACCGAGCGCGATCTCGCCCTGGTGGCGGTGAAGGACCACGCGAACGGCGCGAAGAACATCTATGCGCATGTCCAGATCCCCGTCACGATCGAGGCGATCGCCGATGGCGAGAACGCAAGCGTGGTGAACAACTACGTCGCCGAGCCGCTGCGCATGTATTCGACCTGCCCGATCAGCGACGGCTCCGCGGCGGTGATCCTGGTCAACATGGACTCGCCCAAGGTGGATCTCTTCAGGAACAAGCCCATCCGGATCGCGGGGATCGCTTCAGCGACCGATACCCACTGCGTACACAATCGCAAGGATCCGCTCGTACTCGACGCCGTCCGCTTGTCGGCGGAAAAAGCGTATGCCATGGCGGGCGTGACGCCGCAGGACATCTCTCTGGCCGAGCTGCACGATGCGTTCGTGATCTTCGAGCTTCTCAACAGCGAGGAAGTCGGCTTCTTCGAGCGCGGCAAGTCGTTTCTCGGCGTGCGCAACGGCGAGACCGAAATCGGCGGCCGGATCCCGATCAACACCTCGGGCGGCCTCAAGGCCAAAGGGCACCCCGTGGGCGCCACCGGCGTATCTCAGGTCGTGGAACTCGTCCGGCAGCTGCGCGGCGAGGCCGAAGAAGGGCGCCAGGTCAAGGACCCAAAATTCGGCCTGGCGGTCAATTTCGGCGGTTTTGGCAACAATGTCGTAACCACGATCCTGGCGAAGGACTAGGGAGCCACTGATGATCGATTTCAGCATTTACGGCGAGCAGACGCCCCACATCAGCGGCTACCGGTGCCTGAAGTGCGGCTCGATCTATTACCCTGCGCCCATGGTGTGCAGGAAGTGCGACGCCCCCCGCGACCCCTCCACGGGGCGCCATTGGGAGCCCTTCGATCTCGAAGGACCGTGCACCCTGCTTACCTGGACACGGGTGTGGAATCTGCCCGAGGGCTTCAACGTGAAGTTCCTGATGTTCGCCATGGTGGAGTTCCCGAACGGCCTGCGCGCTTCAGGGCGTCTCGAATGCGAAGGAGACCCGGTTATCGGGGCGAAGCTCGATGCGAGGGTGATCGAGGCTGACGAACGCCCCGGCCCGGCGGTGAAGGTGTTCGTTTTCAGTTGAGACGGGATTCCCGTGAAGGAAGCCCTGATCCGTGCATCACGTGTCCCTCATAACAACGCGGCGGACCGCGGTCGCGATCGGCTCCGAAGTCCCGGTCGGGGGCTTCGATTTTCGCGTCCACAGCCTGTTCGGCCCGGCGATGAATCTGGCGGTTCCGGGACGCCGCGGCCTCATCACGCTCGTCGGTGCAGACGCCGACGATTACCCTCAGGGCATCCGGCTCGCGACGCACGAACGCTTCGATGCGTGGCCTGTGTCCGCCGGAACGCGCGGTCATCGCGAGGGCGACACGCTGGTGTTCGAAGGCCAGGACGGCGATGATAACCCCGTTGTCGATCTCTCGGTCGCCGTCAGGGCGACGCGCCGGGCGCCGCCGCGCATCGACCCGGGCGCCAAGACGTCACGCGAAACCTGGGTGGTCTGCGCCCGCCATCTCGACGCGCTGCAGGAGGAGAAGCGGACGGACCTGCGGCTGGCGGCGCTCTGCGGCGGATCATCCCCGCCTACGCGCCTGGGTGCGCGGCTGGCCGGGGAGGCGCGCAGGCTGGCGAGCGGTTTGCGCGCGAAGAACGCGGACCTGGCTGGCGGCGCCGCGGCCGGCATGATGGGTCTTGGCGCGGGGCTGACCCCCGCGGGAGACGATTTCCTGTGCGGGCTCCTCGCCGCGCTCTGGTGCGCGAGCGGAGAGGGCAGCCAGGAGCGCGGTTTCATGGTCGAGTGGGGCGGGACTCTCGCGGCCCGGCTGGGGGCGACGACCGTGATCAGCGCGACCTGTCTGGAGTGCGCGATCGCCGGATGTTTCTCCGGAGCGGTGTCCGCGCTCGCCGCCGCCTTCGCCGGCGATCATGCGCACGAAGGCGCGCGCGCGGCACTGGACGACCTGTGCGCGCATGGTCACAGTTCAGGGATGGATACCGCGACCGGATTCCTGTTCGGACTCCGGCTCCGGGCCACCGAGGAATGAGGCGATATGCTCCACAGCTTTGAATACCGGGCGCCACGGCAGCGCGCCGAGCTCCTCGGGCTCCTCGCCGACCACGGCGGGGCGGCCAGGCTGCTGGCCGGAGGCACCGATCTGCTCGTCAACATCCGCGCCGGTTCCGTTTCGCCGGCGCTGGTGCTCGATGTCAAGCGCGTGGCGGGCTATGGCGAGATGTCGTGGAGCGAGGCGGAAGGTCTCGTGATCCGGCCCGCGACGACGATCAACGACATCCTGCGCGATTCGCGAATCCATGAGGACTATCCGCTGCTCGTTTCGTGCGCGCGCGACCTCGCGTCCTACCAGATACGCAATCGCGCGACGGTGATCGGCAACATAGTCAACGCGTCGCCGTGCGCCGATATGGCGCCGGCCCTGCTGTGCCTGGACGCGTACGCGGTGATCGCCTCGATGAAGGGTGAGCGCGTGGTTCCGCTTCGCGAGTTCTTCACCGGCGTCCGGCGCACCGTGCTCGCGACCGGTGAAATCATCGACCGCGTCGTGGTGCCCGCCGCGGCCGCCGGCGCTCGCGGCGCATACCGGAAGCTCAAGCGCATCAATGGCCACGACCTCGGCATTGTCGGAGTGGCCGTCCACAAGCAGTCCGGAGCAATGCGGCTCGCCATCAGCTCGGCGGCGCCAACGCCCGTGCTCGTGGACGGGCTCGCGGAGTCCGCGCCCGCCGATACGGTCGTCGCGGCCGTCCGCGAGGCGATCAGCCCCATCAGCGACCTGCGCTGCACGAAGGAGTATCGCGAACACATGGTTGAGGTCTTCGTTCGTCGGCTGTTGCTGGAGGTGAAGTAATGAAGATCTCGGTCACGGTCAACGGACAGGCTTACGAGCGCGAGATAGTGGGACACCGCACGCTGCTGCATTTCCTGCGTGAGGATGTCGGGCTGACGGGCGCCAGGGAGGGCTGCGGCGCCGGCGAGTGTGGCGCCTGCACCGTACTGCTCGACGGGCTCGCCGTGAACGCATGCATGATCCTCGCCGTCGAAGCCGACGGGCGCAGGATCGAGACGATCGAAGGCGAGGCGAAGGACGGGCGGCTCTCGGCGATCCAGGAGGCGTTCAGCCGCAATCACGCCGTGCAGTGCGGCTTCTGCACCGGCGGCATGATCATGTCTGTACGCGAACTGCTGGCGCGCAACCCGAAACCCACGATTGCCGAGATCAAGGCGGGCATCGAGGGCAACTTCTGCCGTTGCACCGGTTACCAGCAGATCATCGAGGCCGTGCTTGACGCGTCCGGTCAGCTCACGGAAAAGGGCGGGGTGAAGTATGCATGAGAACGCCGACCCCGGGACGCTGAAGTACGTCGGCAAAAGCAGCGATCGCTCGGAGGTCACCGAGAAGCTGACCGGCGAGGCCGTCTATACCAGCGACCTGTCGTTTCCCGGCATGCTGCACGCCCAGATCAAGCAGAGCCCGCACGCACGGGCGCGCATCTGCAGCATCGACACCTCGCAGGCCGAGCGTCTGCCTGGAGTGCGCGCCGTACTCACGGGCGCAGAACTGGACTACCGGCTCGGTCTTTACATTGTCGACAAGCACATCCTTGCCCGCGGTGAAGTGCGCCACTTCGGCGAAGCCGTCGCCGCGGTCGCCGCGGACACGCTTGCCATCGCCCGGCGCGCGGCCGACCTGATCGAGGTGGAATACGCCGTGCTGCCCGCCGTCCTGAACCACATGGACGCACTGAAGGAAGGCGCCCCGCTGGTTCATCCGGACCTTGGCCGGTACGACCACGTCGCCGCGGCCTTCACGCCGGCTCCGGGCACCAACATCGCGAACCTGACCAGGCTGCGGAAGGGTGACGTCGAGCAGGGCTTTGCCGAATCCGCGTGGCTGATCGAGCGCGAGTACACGAATCCCTCGGTGCAGCACGTGCCGATGGAGACACACGTCGCGATCGCCGAATGGAAGGCGGGCGACAACATCAACATCTGGTCCAGCGCGCAGTCGCCGTTCACCGTGCGCAATCTGTTCTGCCATACGTTCGGGCTGCCGCTCAACAAGGTGCGGGTGATGGTGCCGCACGTCGGCGGCGGATTCGGAGGCAAGGCCGGCATCCATCTCGAGCCCCTCGTGGCCTGCCTCTCGCGCAAGGCGGGCGGCCGGCCGGTCAAATTCCAGGCCACGCGCGAAGAGGAGTTCAGCCTGCTGCCGTGCCGCAGCGCGCTCACCTACCGGATCAAGACCGGCGTCGCCGCTGACGGCAAAATCATCGCCCAGAAGATGACCATGTATTGGGACGCCGGCGCCTACGCCGACTACGCGGTGAATGTCACGCGCGCGTCGGGCTACTCCGCTGCGGGTCCCTACGAGATTCCCAACGCCTGGGTGGACGCCTACACGCTTTACACGAACAAGCCGTACGGCACGGCGTATCGCGGCTTCGGGCACGTTGAGTTCTTCTGGGGGGTCGAGCGCCACATGGAGCTCATCGCCGATGTTATCGGCATGGACCCGCTTGAGTTCCGCCGCAGGAACGCGCTCGTGCCCGGTTCGAAAACGTTGACTGGCGAGACGATCACCAGCAACACCGGCGACGTCACCCGGTGCATCGACGCGGTTGCCGAGTCGATCGGTTACGGCCGGCTCGATGCTGACGAATCGGCCCGCGAGCAGCGCACCGGCCGCAAGATCGGCAAGGGCCTCGCGGCATTGCACAAGGCGCCGGCCATGCCGCCGTTCACCGCCTCGGCCATTGTCATCAAGATGAACTCCGACGGCACCGTGGTCGTCAACCTCGGCCTGACCGAAATCGGCCAGGGCTCCACCACGGCGATGGCGCAGATCGTGGCCGAGCGGCTGAAATTCGATATGGCGAAAGTAAAGATCTGCGTAGACAAGGATACCGACCGCGATCCGTACGACTGGCAGACCGTCGCCTCGAAGGGGCTGATCCTGAGTGGAAACGCGGCGATCCTGGCGTGTGATGACCTGCTGGGAAACGCGTACAGCGTCGCCGCCCAGGTGCTGCGGGCCCAGGTGCTGGACCTCGATCATGACTCCGAGAAGGTGTTCGTGAAGCACCATCCCGATCACTCGGTGACCTTCGCGGCCCTTGCGGTCGGCTATGCGTTTCCCAACGGCAATGCGATCGGCGGTCCGCTCATCGGCGTGGGACGATACGTGGCGCAGGGGCTTTCGAACCTCGACAAGGAGACCGGACAGGGCAACCCCGCCCTCGACTGGACCTATGGGGCGCACGGCGTGATCGTGGAGGTGGATCCCGTGAGCGGCGAGTACCACGTCCTCAAGATTGCGTCGGCGTTCGACGTCGGCAAGGTGATCAACCCGGAGATCGTGCGCGGCCAGTGCATCGGCGGCATGGTGCAGGGCCTCGGGACCGCGATCTGCGAAGGCTACATCTACGACGAGCAGGGGCACCTCCTGAACCCGTCGTTTACGGACAACAAGATCCCCACCGCGCGCGATATCCCCGATGTGATCGAAAGCATTGCGGTGGAGACGCCGCAGCTCGACGGACCATACGGCGCCCGCGGCGTTGGCGAGCATCCGATGATTTCCGTGGCTCCCGCGCTCGGCAATGCCATCAGGCATGCCGTCGGCGCCGAGCTGACGCACATGCCGATTCGGGCCGAGGACGTGTGGCGCGCGATGGGAAACAGGGAATCAATCGATAACTGGATCACGAAGACGCCGAACAGGTCCTGCAAAGCGTGAGGTGCGTGAGGGGGCGTGGCGGCGCATACGTACAGCGGTTGCTACGGGAGCAATAAGTGCGCGGCGGCGAGTCGCCGGGGTGCGCGGCGCTTCCGGCGGGAATTGCGGTGTCGGTGCGCATGGGGTGCGCCGTCTAAGGTCCTCGTCCCGCGGTCCGGGGGATCTGAAGCCCGAACCGGACTTATCCCGCACATCGCGCTAGCTTTTCCCAGTACCAGGCTCAGAAAGGCGGGCTCTAAGTATACTTCAGCAAATTAACAATCTTTAGCGCAAAATACATTTCCGACCCGAAGCGCTGCTATCATTCACTCCTGTAGTCATTTACGGGACCAGTATCCCGACCGCAACCCCCCAATAATGAAAATCCCTTGACAGCCGCAGAGCAGGCTACGAATTTGCCCCCGTGCATAGCATCACAGTGTGACTTTCTTCACAATGTCGATTGCAAATGCTCGTCCAGAACGTGTAGCAGCTGCCGATAGCATAACGGGAACAGGCGGGCGCTCTTATTCCGCGGGCGTTGATGAGCCTGGCACAGAGGGGAGTCGGGAGCATGAGCAGTCAGGTTGAAGCTGTCCTGGCGAGTCACCCCGGGGCGGGGCGAGACAAGCTGATCCCGATCCTGCAGGAGGTGCAGGAGGCCGAGGGCTACCTGTCGGAGCCGGCGATCGTGGCGATAGGCCGGCACCTGAAGCTGCCGGCCAGCAAGATCTACGGGGTGGCCACCTTCTACAACCAGTTCCGCTTCGCGCCAAAGGGGCGCTTCCACGTCATGATCTGCCGCGGCACCGCCTGTCACGTGAAGGGCTCGGCCAAGGTGCTCGATACGGTGACCCGGTCGCTGCGCCTGGAGCCGGGGCAGACCTCCCGCGACGGGCTGTTCAGCCTCGAGGTGGTGGCGTGCATGGGCGCCTGCGCCCTGTCGCCGGCGATCGCCATCAACGGGCAGTTCTTTCCGAAGGTGTCGCCCACGAAGATCGTCAAGCTGCTGGACCAGTGCCGGCAGGAAGCGGCGGCGAAGACCCCGGATGCGGTGACCAACGCGTGACGAAGTAACCCCCCGCGCCGGCGGTCGGGCCGCGGGCGGCGGGGCCGAGGAGAGTACGTCATGATGCGATTCGCCAATGAACGGCAGCTGGAAACCTACCGAGAGTCCCTCAAGGCCGCACACGACCCGACCAGAACGCGCATCTGCGTGTGCGGCGGCACGGGGTGCAACGCGCAGGGGTCGATCGATCTGGTGCGCGAGCTGCGGGCGGCGGTCGGGAAGTACGGGCTGGCCGACAGGGTCGAGGTCAAGGCCACCGGGTGCCACGGCTTCTGCGAGAAGGGGCCGGTAGTGGTGGTGCGGCCCGAGAACATCTTCTACGTGCTCGTGAAGCCGGACGACGCCGACGAACTGGTGCGGGTGACCTGCGTCGAGAAAGGCGTGGTTGAGCGGCTGCAGTACATCGACCCGACCTCCGGGCAGCGCATCTTGCGTGAGCAGGACGTGCCATTCTACAAGCAGCAGATGCGCGTCATTCTGGGCGACAACGGGCACCTCGACCCCACCTCCATCGACGACTACCTGCTCAACGGCGGCTACATGGCGCTGGGGAAGGCCCTCACGAACCTGACGCCGGAAGACGTCATCGACGAAGTGAAGCGCGCCGGGCTGCGCGGGCGCGGGGGAGCCGGCTTCCCCACCGCCCGCAAGTGGGAGCTGTGCCGCCAGCAGCCGGGCGACGAGAAATACATCATCTGCAACGCCGATGAGGGCGATCCGGGCGCCTACATGAACCGCTCGGAGCTGGAAGGCAATCCGCACCTCATGATCGAGGGCATGATGATCGGGGCCTACGCCATCGGGGCGAGCAAGGCCTACATCTACTGCCGCGCGGAGTATCCCCTGGCGATCGAGCAGGTGGAACGGGCGATCGCGCAGGCCCGGGAATGCGGGCTGCTCGGGGAGAACATCCTCGACAGCGGCTTCAGCCTCGACATGGTCATCAAGATGGGCGCCGGCGCCTTCGTGTGCGGCGAGGAGACCGCCCTCATGGCCAGCATCGAGGGCAAGCGCGGCATGCCGCGGCCGCGGCCGCCGTTCCCGGCGCAGTCGGGCGTGTTCGGCAGTCCGTCGAACATCAACAACGTCGAGACCTGGTGCAACGTGCCGCTCATTTTGGCGCGTGGCGCCGACTGGTTCGCCGGCATCGGGAGCGAGAAGTCTAAGGGGACGAAGGTGTTCTCGCTGGTCGGCTGTGTGAACAACACCGGTCTGGTGGAGGTGCCGTTCGGCACCTCGTTGCGTGAGATAGTCAATGAGATAGGCGGCGGCGTTCCGCGCGGGCGGAAGTTCAAGGCCGCGCAGATGGGTGGGCCGTCGGGCGGGTGCATCCCGGCCAGCCAGATGGACGTCAAGATCGATTACGAGTCTCTGCAGTCGCTCGGCGCGATCGTCGGTTCGGGCGGCCTGGTGGTGATGGACGAGAGCACCTGCATGGTGGACCTCGCCAAGTACTTCATGGAGTTCATCCAGTCCGAGTCGTGCGGCAAGTGCATTCCGTGCCGCGAGGGAACGCGGCGCATGCACGAGATCCTGGTCGCGCTGACGCGGCCGCGGGGCAAGGACGAGGAGCTCGACGCGCTGCTGCGATTCCAGGGTGTTATGGAGCTGGAACGACTGGCCGAGGTGATCCGGCGCACGTCGCTGTGCGGGCTGGGGCAGACCGCCCCGAATCCGGTGCTCAGCACGCTGAGGTGGTTCCGCGAAGAGTACGAGCAGCACGTGTTCGAGCGGCGGTGCGCCGCCGGTTCGTGCAAGGAGCTCGTCGGCGCGCCGTGCCAGAACGGCTGCCCGGTCGGCACGGAGGTGTGGCGCTACGTGGCGCACATCGGCCGCGGCGAGGTGCAGGAGGCGTACCAGGCGATCCGCAGCGCGAATCCGTTCCCGTCGGCCTGCGCGCGCGTGTGCAATCACCCCTGCGAGATGATCTGCCGCGCCGGCGCCAGCGGACGGCGACCCGGTCGCCATCCGCACGCTGAAGCGTTACGTGGTGGATCACGTCGATCCGGCCAGCTACCGGACGACCATTCTGCCCGCGGCCCCCGAGGCGAAGAAGGTGGCTGTGGTCGGCGCCGGTCCGGCGGGGCTCACGGCGGCGCACGAGCTTTCGAAGCGGGGTTACCGCGTGGCTCTGATCGAGCGCGAGGCGAAGGCCGGCGGCATGCTGGTGGCCGGCATCCCCGCGTACCGGTTGCCGCGCGACATCCTCGAACGTGAGATCGCCGCTCTGCTCGATCCCAACATCACGCTGCGCCTGAACACGGAGCTCGGGCGGGATGTCACGCTCGAAGAGCTGCGGCGCGACCACGCGGCCGTGTACGTGACCCTGGGCTCGCACCGCTCGAAGACGCTCGGGCTGCCGGGTGAGGAGGTGGCGGGGGTCGTGCCGGGCATCCGCTTCCTGAAGGCGTGGAACCTGGGCGGTGAGTGCCTCGCTCGCGGGCGCGTGGGGGTCATCGGCGGCGGAAACTCGGCGCTCGACGCGGCGCGGGTGGCTCTGCGCCAGCCGGACGTGACGTCGGTCACCATCCTCTACCGACGCTCCCGCGAGGAGATGCCGGCGTACGCGGAGGAGATCCACGCGGCGCTCGAGGAAGGCATCGCGCTCGAGACGATGGTGGCGCCCACCGGTCTCGCCGCAGCGAGCGGACATCTGACCGGCGTGCTGCTCCAGCGCAACACTTTGGGTGAGCCCGATGCCGGCGGTCGGCGACGGCCGGTACCGATCCCCGGCAGCGAATTCATGTTGTCGCTCGATACGCTCGTGGTGGCGATCAGCGAGGAGCCGGAGCTTGAAGCCCTGGCTGAGCTCAAGAAGACGCGCGGCGGCGGCCTGAGCGTGGACACCGAGGCTTCCACGACCAGCCTGCCGGGCGTCTTCGCCGGCGGCGATGTGGCGACGGGGCCCAACACGGTGATCGCGGCGATTGCGGCCGGCAAGGACGCGGCGATGATGATCGACCGCTATGTGCATGGACGCCAGTTGAAACGGCTGCCGCGGGTGCTGCTGCCTACGGTCTTCGTGGCGCCGCCGGTCGATGGCGACGAAAGCGACACGGCGCCGGTGCGGCGGGTGCACCAGCCGTGTCTGGAGGCCGCGCTGAGGCAGGGTTTCGCCGAGGTCGAACTGTGCATCTCCGACGAGGACGCGATCCGCGAGGCGCGGCGCTGCATGCGCTGCGACCTGGAGTTCACGCACCCGGCGTAACGGGCGGCACGTCATGTGGGACGCTGAAAGAGGAGACTCCTCATGCTGAACATGCAGATCAACGGCCGCGCGGCCGAGGCCAGGCCCGGCGAAACCATTCTGCAGGCGCTCAACCGCGCGGGAGTGAAGGTGCCGACGCTGTGCCACGTGGAGGGGCTCACCCCCACCGGCGCTTGCCGGCTGTGCATGGTCGAACTGGAGGCCAGCCACCAGCTCGTGCCTGCCTGTTCCTACCCGGTGGCCGAGGGGATGGCGGTAAACACCCGCACGCCCACGGTGCTCGAGGCGCGTCGCACGATCCTGGAGCTGTTGCTGTCGAACCACCCCGACGACTGCCTCTACTGCCTGCGCAACGGCCACTGCGACCTGCAGCGGCTGGCGCAGGAGCACGGCATCGACCAGCGCCTCTATCGTGGCAAGAAGACGAAGACGCCGCTCGACAAGTCGGGCCCGGCGCTGATCCGCGATCCGGAGAAGTGCATCCTGTGCGGGCGCTGCGTGCGCGTGTGCGAGGAGATCCAGACGGTCGCGGCGATCGACTTCATGGGCCGCGGCTGTAATGCCTACGTGGGCACCGCTTTCGACCGCGGGCTGAACGTGTCGAGCTGCATACTCTGCGGCCAGTGCGTGCGCGTGTGCCCGACCGGAGCGCTGGTCGAGCGCAACCAGGTGCGTGAAGTGCTGCAGGCGCTGGCCGACCCGGAGGCGTTCTGCGTCGTGCAACACGCGCCGGCGGTGTCGGTGACCGTGGCCGAGGAATTCGGGCTCAAGCCGGGCGGCGACGTGGACGGGAAAATGGTGGCGGCGCTGCGCAGCATCGGCTTCAAGCGCGTGTTCGACACCTCTTTCACCGCAGATCTGACCATCATGGAGGAGGGCTCCGAACTGGTCCAGCGCATCAAAACCGGCGGCGTGCTGCCGATGATGACCTCCTGCTCGCCGGGCTGGATCAAGTTCGTGGAGGAGTTCTACCCGGAGTTCATCCCCAACCTCTCGACCTGCAAGAGTCCGCAGCAGATGATGGGCGCGCTGATCAAGAGCTTCGTGGCCGAGCGCGAAGGTATTCCGCCGCGGCGCATCGTAAGCGTGTCGATCATGCCGTGCACCGCCAAGAAGTTCGAATGTGCCCGTCCGGAGATGGGCCAGGACCACGTACCCGATGTCGACATCGTGCTCACCACGCGCGAACTGGCGCAGTTGCTGCGCCTGTGCGGTGTCGATCTTAACGGCTTCGAGCCGGAAGGCACCGACACCCCGTTCGGCGAGCGTTCGAGCGCGGGCAAGCTGTTCGGCGCCACCGGCGGAGTCATGGAGGCGGCGGTGCGCTCGGCGCACTGGCTTTTGACCGGCAGGAACCTGCCGGACCTGAAGGTGGAGCCGCTGCGCGGACTGGACGGCTGCAAGGAGCTCACCGCGAACCTCGGCGGCATCGAGGTGAAGGCCGCCGTGGTGAGCGGGCTGGGCAATGCCCGCCGTCTGCTCGAGGAGGTGCGCGCGGGACGCAAGCAGTTCCACTTCATCGAGGTCATGACCTGTCCGGGCGGCTGCATCAACGGTGGCGGTCAGCCGCTTTCCACCACGACCGAAGCGGTCAAGGCGCGCATGAAGCGTCTCTACCAGATTGATCGCGACGAGACGCTGCGCCTCAGCCACGAGAACCCGTGGGTGAAGCGACTCTATGAGGAGTTCCTGGGTCAGCCGCTCGGCGAGAAGAGTCACCACCTGCTGCACACGCACTACGCGCAGCGCGACGTCGTGCTGTAACGGGAGGAAGAGGGCATATGGAGACCGGGAAGAGGGTCCTGCTGGTCGACGATGACGACGATATCCTGGCTCAGTTGAGCCTGCTGTTCCGGGCCGACGGCTTCGAGGTGACAACCGCCGGCAGCCGCGCCGAGGGAGAGGAGGCGCTGCTGGGTCTCCACCCGGACCTGTGCGTGTTCGACCTGATGATGGAGGAGATGGACGCTGGGTTCGTGCTGTCAAACACGGCCAAGCGACTCTATCCCGACGTGCCGGTGATTCTCCTCACGGCTGTCGCTTCGGCTACTGGCCTGGACTTCCGGCCCAAGTCGGCCACGGCCCGCGCCTGGGTGAAGGCCGATGCGATCCTCGACAAGCCGGTACGACCCGAGCAGTTGCGGGCCGAGGTAAGAAAACTGCTTTCGGCCTGAAGGACCGGTGCAACCGATGGAGCGAGCGGACGATTCGAGCGGGCGCGGCGCGGCGACGACCTGTTACGTGCGCACGGTGAAGAACCGTTGCCGGCTCTGCTTCACCTGCGTCCGCCGCTGTCCGGCCAAGGCCATCCGTATCAAGCAGCGGCAGGCCGAAGTTATTCCCGAGCGCTGCATCGGGTGCGGCAACTGCGTGCGGGTCTGCAGCCAGGGCGCCAAGGAGGTCGTCCCCACGACCGAGTTCGTGGAGGCGATCCTCAAGAGCGGCGCCCCCGTGGCCGCCATGATCGCGCCCAGCTTCCCGGCCGAGTTCCAGGCCGAGGTCGATTTCCGCCAGCTCGTGGGGATGGTGCGCGCCCTCGGCTTCAATTATGTGACCGAGGTAGCGTTCGGAGCCGATCTGGTGGCCGAACGTTACCGGCGCCTGCTGGTCGAGGACAAGGGGTCGCGCCACATCGCCACGACCTGCCCGGCGGTGGTGGGCCTGGTCGAACGCTACCACCCCGACCTGGTGGACCACCTGGCGCCGATCGTATCGCCCATGATCGCCGAGGCGCGGGCGCTGCGACAGATCTACGGGGAAGACCTGCGCATGATCTTCGTAGGCCCGTGCGTGGGCAAGAAGATGGAGGCGGCCGACGAGGATGTGGCCGGCGAGGTCGATGCGGTCATCACCTTCCCCGAGCTGCGCGCTATGTTCAAGGCCCGCCGGATCCGCGCTGAACGCGTGGAGCCATCCGACTTCGATCCGCCGCATCCGGCGCTCGGCGCCCTCTTCGCCATCAGCCGCGGGATCCTGCAGGCCGCCGGCGTGCACGAGGATCTGCTGCGAGGCGAAGTGGTCGCGGCCGAGGGGGTGCGCAGTCTGACCAGCGCCATCGCGGCGTTCGCCGACGGGACGCTCGAGGCGGGCCTGCTGGAAATCCTCTCCTGCGACGGCTGTATCTCGGGCGCCTGCATAACCTCGGGCGAGTCGCGTTTCAAGCGCCGGGCGCGCGTCAGCCACTACGTCAACTACCGCATGGGCAGTCACGACGCCTTGCAGTGGCACAAGAGCATCGATCGCCTGGCCGGTCTCGACCTGACCCGGTCGTTCCGCCCGCGCGACCAGCGCCTGACCGAGGTCGCTCCGCGCGAGGTCCGGCTAATCCTCAAGCGGATGGGCAAGCTCGAGAAGAGCGACGAGCTCAACTGTGGCGCCTGTGGCTATCAGACCTGTCGTGATCACGCCATCGCGATCAAGAAGGGGCTGGCCGAAAGCGAAATGTGCCTGCCGTTCGTGATCGAGGAGTTCCAGCGCACCATCCATGAACTGCAGCTGTCGGGCGAGAAACTGGCCAGCACGCAGGAACAGCTGATGCACTCGGAGCGCCTGGCCAGCATGGGGCAGCTCGCGGCGGGCGTGGCGCACGAGCTCAACAATCCGCTCGGCGTCATCCTGATGTATGCCCACCTGATGGCCGACGAACTGGCTGCCGACGCCGACGGACGCGAAGACCTGCAGACCATCGTGCAGCAGGCCGACCGCTGTCGACGCATCGTGGCCGGACTCCTCGACTTCGCGCGCGAGAACAAGGCGCTGTTGCAGGCCGTCGACGTGGGCGAGCTGATCGGCCAGAGCGTGAAGAGCGTGCCCGCGCCGCGGTCGGTGCGCGTGCGTGTCGAGCCGGGTCACACGACGCAGTTCTGGGACCTGGATCCCGACCAGCTAGTCCAGGTGCTGACCAACCTGATCAGCAATGCCTTCGCGGCCATGCCGGAGGGGGGCGGGCTGGACATTCGCACTGCGGAGACGCCCGAGCACCTGGTCATCGAGGTGGAGGATACCGGCTGTGGCATCCCGCGGGCCGACCTGTCGAAGGTCTTTCAGCCGTTCTTCACCACCAAGAAGCTTGGCAAGGGAACCGGCCTCGGCCTGGCCGTCGCCTACGGCATCGTCAAGATGCACCGCGGCGACATCACCGTGCGTTCGAACGCCGATCCGGAAGCGGGCCCTACCGGAACTACCTTCACGGTGGTCATCCCGGTCCGTGCGCCGCAGGAGCGCGTGGTTGCGGGCGCGGGTCGCGACGCGGAGGAGATCGCATGAAAGAGACGCTGCGCGTGCTCGTCGTGGACGACGAGGAGGGGATGCGACGCGGCGCCGAGCGTGCGCTCGCCCGCTTCACGGCGCTTTTGCCCGACCTGGACAGGGAGCTGGATTTCGCGACCGAAGCGGCGGAGAGCGCCGAGGAGGCGCTCGCCGCCATCGAGAAGCGTCCGCCCGACCTGATGCTCCTGGACTACAAGCTGCCCGGCATGACCGGCCTGGACCTGCTCGACCGCCTGGAGCCGATGGGGCTCGACACCGTGATCATCATGATGACCGCCTACGCGTCGATCGAAACGGCGATCGTCGCCACCAAGCGCGGAGCCTACGATCTGCTGCCCAAGCCGTTCACTCCCGAGGATCTCAAGGCGGCCGTGCGCAAGGGCTGCCGCCATCTGGTGCTGCAGCGCGAGGCGCGCCGACTGGCCGCCGAGCGCCGGCAGATCCGCTTCCAGTTTCTGTCGGTGCTGGCCCACGAGCTCAAGGCCCCGCTTGCCGCCATCGAGGGCTATCTGAACATTTTGCAGGACCACGCCCTCGGCAACGAAGTGGACGCCTACGCAGAGCCGATCCAGCGTACACTCGTGCGCCTTGACGGCATGCGCAAACTGATCTTCGATCTGCTCGACCTTACGCGCATCGAGTCGGGGCAGAAGAGGCGGGATCTGGCTGACGTCGATCTGGTCGAAGTGGCGCGTACGGCCATCGAGACGGTACAGCCGCTGGCGGATCGGCGCGGCATCGTCGTTACACTCCTGGCCCCGCCCGCCCTGCGCCTGACCGCCGATCGCGGCGAAATCGAGATCATCCTCAACAACCTGGTCTCGAACGCCGTGAAGTACAACCGCGACCAGGGTTCGGTGTCGGTGCGGCTGGAGGAGCGGGTCGATGGCACGCTCGCCATCGCGGTGCAGGACACGGGCATCGGCATGACGGCCGAGGAATCGGCCCGTCTGTTCGGCGAGTTCGTGCGCATCAAGAACGCCCAAACGCGCGCCATCCCGGGCAGCGGTCTGGGCCTGTCGATCCTGAAACGTCTCGCCGAGCTGTATGGTGGGAGCGTCAGCGTCGCGACTACGCCCGACGTCGGCTCCACGTTCACGGTCAGTCTGTGCCGCTGCTCCGTCGCCGGGTAGCGATCACCACGGCGAGAAGCCGGGCGCGGGAGAGTCCGACATAGAGCAGCGCCCGCTCCCGCCCGGCGAAGGGGCCCGCATCGTCGGCCGTCAGGGTGGCCTCATCCGTGCCGGTGAGCAGCGCCACATCCGCCTCGAGCCCCTTGAACCGGTAGATTGTCGCGTAGCGGACCTGGTGCGGAGCGCCCGGCTCGAGGTTGTCGATGATCTGGTAGTTGCCCAGACGCGGCCGGCTGGCGAACGACGAATGCTCGAAGCGGTGTCGCCCCAGGATCACGATCCGCTCGGCGCGGATTCCCTGCTCGTGGATGAGCCGGTGCAGGAACTTGCGGACCGTCTCGTGCTCCTCATCCTCGTCAGCCACCACCACGATCTCCACCGGCTGACCGTCAGGGGTGCGCGGCGATGGGCGCCCCGGAATCGCAGCGAAGCGGTTCACCATGTCGGCGATCCGCGCCGTGTTGCGGCAGTTGGTTGCCAGACGGAAGACCGGTTCCGTGAACGGAGGCCGCCCCGCGCGCCTGAACAGGTCCTGGCCAGGGTCCGTGAAGACGGCGAACGTGCTTTCGCGCGGGTCCGCGAGCAGCGCCTCGAGCGGCGGCCACCACTCGTCGGCGAAGTCCTGCGCCTCGTCCACGATCAATGCGTCCCAGCGCGTCGCGAAGCGCGGCACGGCCTCGTAGAACAGCTCCACGACCGTCCGGTCGTAGAACTCCTGCCGGTTTTCCAGCGGCACCGCATACTCGAGGCCTGCGCCCTCGATGACATGGCGCACCAGGTCGTGGAAACAGAAAACGTCCGCTGTGGCGCCACGCTCGGCCAGGAGCGCGCGCAGGCGGTCGGCCAGCGGGATGTTGAAGCAGACCAGCAGGACCCGCCTCCCCGCGGCCGCCAGGCGCAGGGTCTTCTCGAGCGCGAGGATCGTCTTGCCCGAGCCGGCCCCCCCTTCGACCAGAAGACGGCGATTGCCTTCGAGTCCTTCGAGCAGGCGCGTCTGTTCGGCGGTGAGGCGGACGAGTTGCGTCTCCTGTGACTCGAGCCTGGCCGCCAGCGGGGCCACGACGTCGAACACCGGCAGCAGCGCGCCTAGCGCGTCATGGACCGTCTCCGGCAGCAGGCATGACAACGCTTCGCGGTAGCGGGCGAGAATCGACTCCACCCGGACCTGCAGGTGCTCCAGGTCAGGGCGCAGGATCAGGATGTCGGGCACGGCGTGCGGCGGCAGGTTGCCGGGCACATTGTCGGCCTCGGGGAATGCCACGGCGTGTCCGAACGGTGGCTGCAACTTCTTCCACTGCGGCACGCGCCGTCCGATCAATTCGTTCAAATAGTGCACACAGGTCGCCGCCTGGCGGAACGGATCCTTGATCACGATCCCGGTTCCGCTGCGCATCCAGGTGCGCGTGGGGCCGTCGTACCGGATCTCGCCCGACTTCGCTTCGACCGCCAGCAGGCCCCGTTCGGGGTGCAGCAACAGGAAGTCGCACTCCCCTTCGCGCAGGGTTCGCCCGGAGTCGTCCAGCCAGGGGAAGGAGTGAAGGACGGTCCAGCGTCGGTCCAGGCCGTCGCGCAGCGCCTCGAAGAGTCGCCACTCCGCCGAACTGGTCACGTCGACGGGGAGCGTGCGGGGAATCATGCGGGCCATGGCCCGATTCTAGCACGCTGGGCCCCTTCCGCGCAGCCGGCGAGTGCCCGGGGGGGCGGATGCGCCTCGGGACGGGGGCGCAGCGGGTGTACGGGCCCGGTTCGTGGGGGCGCGGCGGTGTTAACGGGCGATGACGGAGGGGAGGGGGGTGTCCATGACAGGCGACAACGGTGACTTCCGGACCAGCGGTCTGCCGCCCTTGCACCTCCTGGCTGCGGCTCTGGCCGAAACGGAGGGGGCGTTCCTCTCCCACGGCGCTGCCCTGGCCTGGCACGGACTCGCCCAGCCTCCGCCCGGCTTCGTTACGGCGACCGCCGCGCGGTATGGACGCAGCCGGCGGCTTGGGGGAGTCGCGCTGCGGTTTGTGCGGTGTGGGGCGGGGGCCCCCTTCGGAGTCACGATGCAGGTCGTTCCCGGCGGTCCGGGGATGCTCGTCAGCGATCCGGAGCGCACCGTGGTGGATGCGCTCCGCCGGCCGGACCTCTGCGGCGGCCTCGCCGCGGTCGTGGGGGCGCTGTGGCGGGGGCGATTCCAACTGGTTCCCGACCGTCTGGCGGACTACGCCCTGCAGTCACCGGTCGCATCGGCCGGCCGCCGGCTCGGCTTCCTGCTGGAACTCCTCGCCATCGACGGCCCCGACGCCGTCTCCCGGCTGCTGCCGGGCCGCACGACATCCTGGACCCTGCTCGACCCGATCCAGAACCCGTCCGGCCCGCGCCTGCGGCGCTGGGGGCTGCGTCTCAACGCGGATCCACGAGACCTGGCGCTGGCGGCGGGTGTGGAGGGGGTGGAGGGGGTTGCCCAAAATGCCGGGCTCGGCGCGGGCCGGGCAGCCCTGCCGCCGTCGCTATCGGTCCTGTTTCCGCGGACGGATGAGGTCGCGGCTCCGCCGCTTGTCCAAACCGCGCGCGCCTGGCCGGTCCAGGTTGTCCGGCCGCGCCGGCTGGCCGGGCTTTGCCGTCGCTACGACCTGTTGCGGCTGGTCGTGCTCGAGGGGGCCTGGGCCGAGATCGCGGGCGCAGCGGTCCGCGACCGGCAGGGCCGGTTGCCGGCCTTCGACCCTGTGCGCATCCGAACGGAGAGGGCGCGGTACGACGAGCGTAAAGACCCGGCCCTGCTGCCGATCCTCACCGAGAAGCTCGCCGACCGGATCCTCGGCCCCGCTGAACGGCTGGCGATCGAAAGCGAACTGGCGCAGATCCTGGGCCGCCCCGTCGTGCTGCGCACCATGTGCGAACTGCTGCACCGGGTGGCGCGCCTGGCGCGCCATGCGGGTACGGTCGTTTATCACAGGCACGAGCTGGGGCAGTAAGCCGGGGGGGGGCGGGCCCGGGAGTGTTGACAGGAAATTATCAGTGCATCCGGACAGAGATTGCTACGGGAGCAAAAAGTGCGCGAAGGCGAAGAGAGGGAGCAACCGCACCTCCAGGTACGCAAAATTTTTGCACGCGTAGCAGTCCCTATAAAGAAGGACTTCCGCACCTCCGATACTTCTTGTACCTCCCGAACTCCCCACGCCTTTCCGCATCCCCCGGACCCCCTGCTGGCCTCGCGACACGGCATCGGTTAACTTGAGCCATCCTATGCCTTACCTGCGTGCATGGCCATCCGCCCGAGCCTCCCTCTGCGCAGCCCTGCTGGCCGTCGCGGCCGTTTGTGCCGGTCCGCGTGCGATCGCCGCGGACGGCCCCTGGCGCGCGCTGGAGGTCGGTCTGGACTGGGCGGAACTGCCCGTGCCGCTCGCCTGCGTGGCCGGCGACGGGACGGTTCGCGTTCTGCGCATCGATCCCGGGCGCTTCGAACTGAAGCTGCTCATGGCGTCGGCGCCTGGGCAGGGTAAGGCTTTTACGCCGCGCGAATGGTGCCGGCACGGTCGACTCGTCGCCGCGATCAATGCCGGCATGTTCGCCGAGGACTACCTGACGGCGGTCTCTTTGCTGCGCTCGCGTCACCACGTCAACAACCAGCGCCTGACCCGCCACATGGCGGTGCTGGCCTTCGATCGCCGCGACGTCGGCGTGCCGGCGGCGCAGATCATCGACCGCGAGCTGCAGGATGTGGCGGCGTTGTCATCGCGATACGGCAGCCTGGTGCAGAGCATCCGGATGGTGGCGCTCGACGGTCGAAACGTCTGGCATCCGCAGGCGCGTCGATGGAGCGCCGCCGCCGCCGGTATCGATACCCTGGGACGGGTCCTGCTGCTGCACGTGCGGTCGCCTTACCCGATGCACGATCTGGTGAACAAGCTGCTGGATCTGCCGCTGGGGCTGCGGAACCTGATGTACCTCGAGGGGGGGGCGCAGGCGCAACTCTACGTCGAGGCGGACGGTGAGGAGCACGAGCTGGCCGGTTGTTATGATCCGGAGGGACCGGCCGCCGGTCGCGAGGCGGGGCCGAGCCCCATTCCGAACGTGATCGGCGTGTCGCGTCTCGTGCCGTGGGCGCCCACCGACGCTCTGCACGGCGATGGTCCGCGGGTTCCCTGACGGAAGGACACCTCATGGACATCGGCGAAAGCGTGAGTCTCGTCCTCGCCTCGCAGGACAGCTTCGGCAATGCTTTCTATGCCGAGTTCTTCCGCCGCAGCCCCGAGGCGAGGGCCCACTTCGTGGGCCTCGACATGGAGCGGCAGGCCCTCTCCCTCACGATGGCGCTTCCTTTGATCGAGCAACTGCACCGCCACGCCTACCCCGCCATCGAGAACTACCTGGGAATCCTCGGTCACCGCCACGGCCATCGTGGCATCCCCCCGGAGCTCTACCCGGTGTGGGGCGAGGCGATGCTCGCCTCGCTGGAGCGATTCCTTGGGGAGGCGTGGGACGCGGGGCTGGCGGGACAGTGGCGCGAGGCCATCGCCGGGGCCTCGCGCGTCATGCTGGAGGGATATGGGCGGCACGGGGGGATGTAGGCTCATGTTGCCGCAGGTGATCGGCGTCGCGCCGGCGAGCGCCCAGGCGTCGGGCACTGCGGGTGCTTGTTCAAACCGGGCGAACGCTTCTGGTGGTGGGGCTTCGAGTCAGTAGTTACAGCGGTTGCTACGCGAGCAAAAAGTGCGCGTGTCTCCGACCAGCCGCCCCCCCCGCTCAGGTCATTTCAGATGCACGTTCAATCCCGGCAGCCATTTCGTGCCGCGTCGATTGTTCCCGGCGTAGTTGAGCAGTCCGATCTGCACGCCGTGCAGCTCACGCGTCCAGTTGAAAATGGCGATGGCGAGGCCGTCGCAACGCTCACCGGCACGCGCGTACCCCGCCATGCTCAGACCGGCGAAGCGGTCACATCTCAGATAGCCGCCGGTCACCGCCAGCCCCCGCCAGTCGGCCGCCTTGAGGCCCGCTCCGCCGATGCCCACGCCGGTGAAGCGCCTGCCGGCGCCGGCGGCCAGTCCGCCGATCGCGAGCCCGGTGAGATTGTCGCCGGCGCCGGCGGCGAGACCGCCGAGCAGCACGCCGGTGGCCGCATCTCCGGCGCCGGCGGCGAGACCGCCGGCAATCACGCCAGTGGCGCGATTCCCTGCACCCGCGGCCAGGCCGCCCAGCACGACGCCCGTGGCATCGTCTCCGGCGCCTGCCCCGAGGCCGCCCATGATGAGTCCCCTGGCGTTCGTTCCGGCGCCGGCGCCCAGCCCGCCCAGAATCACGCCCGTGGAATTGTCTCCGGCGCCGGCGCCCAGGCCGCCCACGATGATCCCTTTGGCGTTCGTTCCGGTACCCGCGCCCAGCCCCCCGATCAGGATGCCGCGCGCTCGCTGTGTTGCGCCGACCCCGACCAGATTGATCGACAGGCCGTCGATGCACTCCGCTCCGGTCCCGACCACCCCGAGCGAGAGGCCGCGCACCCGGCCCCGGGGGTCGTCGCGCGGGATCCAGAACGTGGTGCTCAAGCCGGTGATGGTGCCGATGTCGCGGTCGCGCAGGTTGAAGCGCAGGCCGGTGAAATCGTGGGAGCTGCCGAAGCTCAGCCCCCAGCGGTGCGTTGGAAGGTCGAGGGAGCCGGCTCGTGACGTGGCGACCGGCGCCACCGCGAGGACGAGCGCGCACAAAGCCATAAGACGACGCGGCGAAACCTGCATGGCGCGACCCCCCTCTAAATGAGGATGCGAATCAGACGGCTAGACGGACGCGGGGCGAGGAAAGTTGCCTTCCCGCCGCCGATCCGTCCCATTCGCCCGAGTTGGCGGGCGATGTTCAATATTCCTATACTGATGCCAACTCCTCGCCCGGCTACCCCACGGCTGCTGTTCCGTGATTGCCGAAAAGGAGTCATGCCATGGTCAAGCATTGTGACCGAATGTCCTGGTCCCCCTTGGCTGCGTGTCTTCTCGCTGTCGTGTTCTCATCCGCCCTGCTGATCCCGCAGGCTGGCGCCGCGCGCCCCGCGAAAACGGCGCCCGTCGCGCCCGAAAAAATCCTCGTTACCGATGGCTCGTTCGTGCATGACATCGGTCGACTCGGCTGCAACATCACGAACTGGGGCCTGATCGGCTCCCATCCGGACGTAGTCTCGGCGTTCTCTGACGCGCCGTCGTGCCAATGGCCGGCGCCTGGAGCCGCCGAGTACCTCTGGGGAGCCGGGCTGTGGGTCGGTGCCGTATCGCTCGGCGAGCATCTGGTCACCACCGGCGAGTTCCAGCACGAATTTGTCCCGACGGACAATCCGCTCGACACGCTCTACCGCAGCGCCATGGGCGCGTCTGGTGGCCACCGCTACCCCGAGCCGCTGCCTGATGACGACGCCGACGGGCTGGAGGATGAGGATCCGCTCAACGGTCTCGACGACGACGGCGACGGCCTGATCGACGAGGACTTCGCCGCCATCAGCCAGCAATATTTCCGCTGCCGGTACGCGGACCCCTTGTCCACCACCTACCTGGGGCACGTGCCTCTCGGCCTCGAGGTCACCCAGCAGACCTGCCAGTGGTCCGATCCGCTCATCGGCGACGCGTTCGCCTTCGACTTCACGATCCGCAACGCCGGCTCCCACGTGCTCGAAAACGTGTACGCCGGCTTCTTCGCCGACTGCGACATCGGCCTGCGCACCGGAATCGCCATCGCGGCGGACGACCTGGCCGGCTGGTTCCAGGGGTCCGTTTGCGCGAGTGATGACACCTGGGTCCCGCTCTCGGTCGGCTACATGTACGACAAGGACGGCGACAGCGGCACGGCGCCCGGATACATCGGCTTCGTCCTCCTGGACCACACGACAGATGCCTCGGGAGCGAGCGCGCCGGTGGCGGCGGGGATTGCGAGCTTCCAGATCATGGAAGGGCAGACCGCCTTCGATCTGGGCGGCGATCCGACCAACGATGCCGAGCGCTATGCGCTGATGTCAGCCGATGACATCGATCCGAACGTACCCGTCGACAAGCAAAGCGACTACCGCGTCCTGATCTCCTCCGGCCCGTTCGTCGCCCTGGCGCCGGGCGAAGAGATCTTCTATCGCCTCGCGGTCGTCGTGGGCGCCGGCCTGGACGGCATGCTGGCGAACGCGGCGGAAGTGGTTCGCCTCTACCAGGGCGCCACCTTCAATCGTGACGGCGATCCGGCCACCGGCGTGGACGGCTGCGAGTACCTCGTGCACTGGCTGCGTCCCGCGGACGTTCCGGTGCCGGCGTACTGCGGCCTGCTCGCCGCCACGCATGCCACCGGCGGCGTGCGGATCGACTGGGAGTCGAACCTGGCCGAGGCCTCCGAGCTGGCGGTCGTGCGGCGTGTCGGCGCGCTCGAGCGGCGTTTCGAGGGCACGGCCCTCGGCGACGGGCTCGCCGGAGGCCTCGGCTGGCGGGGCGGCTTCGTCGACAGGGAGGCGGGCGGCTGGCCGCGCGTTTACAACCTGCTCCTGCGGGCGGCACCAGCGGCTTCGCCGTTGGCCACGGTCGTGTTGGACGGCCCCCCCGCCGCGACCCTGCGGCTCGACGCCTGGCCCAACCCCGCCAACCCGCGCGTGACCGTGTCGTTCGGCCTGCCCGCGGCTGGCCTGGCGACCCTCACGGTGCACGACGCGCGCGGCCGGCGCGTGCGCACCCTGCTGGCGGCAGAACGGATCCCAGGCACGGACCAGATCGTCTGGGACGGCGCCGACGATGCCGGTCTTCCGGTCCCGAGCGGCATCTACCAGCTGCGGCTCGATGCGGCCGGTCGCGTGGCGAAGCGGTCGGTGACGTTGGTCAGGTGACGACGGACGGCGGGGTTTCCTGAACCTACGGCAACAACGTCGGCATCGAGGTGCTTGGCCAGGCGGGGTACTAACGGTTCCCGTGGACGGCCTCGTTGACGCATCGAGCCAAAAGTTGTCCTTTCAGACGCTCCGGCCTGAAAACTCGTTGCACGCGTAGCAACCGCTGTCAGGAAGGACCGCCAACCGCCTCATGCAGGCAGGGTCGTGCCGTCGCCCCCCAGCCGCCGAACAGCACACCCGCGCACCCGGCCCCCAAAATCGTCGCGCGGGATCCGCAACAATTGCCCGCGCACGGCGTATAGCAGCGTCGGCAATTTTCCAGGGGAGGCTGTCATGGCATTGCTCACCCGACGTGATTTTCTCAGGAACGCCGCGGTGGCGGCGGCGGGGACCGCGATGCTTCCCGCCCTCTCGAAGAGCTGGTTCGCTCTGGCCGCGGCCGAGGCGCCCGGCTACTTCGAACGCGAGTTCGGCATCTCCGACGCGCTCAGTCACAAGGTTCTGGCGGAGGCGCTGTCGAAGGGCGGGGACTTCGCCGATCTCTTCTTCGAGCACACCATCCAGAACTGGCTCGTCCTGGAGGACGGCCAGGTGAACCGGGCCTACTGCCAGGTCTCCCTCGGCGTCGGCATCAGGACGGTCACGGGGGACCAGGTCGGCTACGGCTTCACCCAGCAGCTGGCGGAGAAGCCGATGCTGATGGCTGCGGCCACCGCCGCCACGATCGCCGCCGGCGGTCGGGCTTCGGCGGCCAAGACGTTCGACAATCTCAAGACCGGCGACGTCTATCCGCTCGATCACCTCCTGAGCTCGGTGCCTCTCGAAACCAAGCTGCCGCTCGTGCAGTCGCTGGGCGACCAGTGCTTCGCCCGCTCCCCGCTGGTGAACAAGGTCGTCGTCCAGTTCCACGACGAGCAGAAACGCATCATGGTCGTGACGAGCGACGGCGCCAGGGCCGAGGATCTGCAGCCGCGCACCTATCTCTCGGCGACCGTGCTGGCCGAGAAGGATGGCAAACGCGAGCGGTCCAACTGGCACCAGGGCGGCCGGCGAGGCTTCGATTTCTACACGCCCGGGCTCGTCGACGGGATCGCCGAGGCGGCCGTGAACCGTGTTCTGGTCCTCTTCGATGCCGTGCGGCCGCCGGCCGGCGAGATGCCGGTCGTTTTGGGTCCCGGCATCACCGGCATCCTGCTGCACGAAGCCATCGGGCACGGCATGGAGGCCGACTTCAACCGCAAGAAGACCTCCACCTATGCGACGATGCTGGGCCGCAAGGTCGCCGAACCGGCGGTCACGATCATCGACGACGGCACCATCCCGAACCTCATGGGCTCGCTCAATTTCGACGACGAAGGCACGCCGGCGCAGCGCACGGTGCTCGTGGACCGGGGGATGTTGACCAGCTACATGCACGATCGCATCTCCGCCACGCACTACGGAGTGCCGCCGACCGGCAACGGCCGGCGCGAGAGCTATCAGCACTATGTGCAGCCGCGCATGCGCAACACCTACATGCTGCCGGGCGAGGCGACGCCGGACGAGGTCATTCGCCAGGCCGGCTCCGGCATCTACGTGCAGGACGTCAGCAACGGGCAGGTGAAGATCGGCGAAGGCGACTTCGCGTTCTACGTCTCGCAGGGCCGGCTGATCGAGAACGGCCGTCTGGGCGCCCCGATCAAGGATATCAACATCATGGGCAACGGGCCCAAGATGCTGGCGAACATCGTCGCGGTGGCGGGCGACATGGAGATGGCGCGGAACGGCTCGGGCGGCTGCGGCAAGGGCGGCCAGTCTGTCCCGGTCGGATTCGGTCAGCCAACCGTTTTGGTTCAATCGCTGACCGTCGGCGGCTCGAAGTCCTGAGGCAAGGAGTGGCGTCATGAACAAGGAAATGCTCGATCTGGCTTCCCTGGCCATAGACACCGCCAAGCGCGCCGGCGCCAATGCCTGCAGGGCGGCCATCAGCAGCCAGCGCAACGTGGAGGTCAGCTACCGCGAGCGCAAGCCGGAGACGATCAAGGAAGCCTCCACGCGCGACCTGCAGATCACCATCTTCGTCGATGGGCGCTATTCCGTCCAGGGCACGTCGGACCTGCGTCCGCAGGCCCTGTCGCGCTTCATCGCCGATGCCGTGGCGATGACCCGGTTGTTGGCCGAGGATCCGAACCGCTCTCTTCCCGATCCCAAATACTACGCCGGGCTCGTCGAGCGCGATCTCGGCCTTTGCGATCCGGCCTACGCCCGGATGGAGCCCGCCCACCGCCATGACATGGCGCGGGCGATCGAGGCCGCCTCCCTGGCGAAGGGGGGTGCGAAACTCGTCTCCGTCACGTCCCAGTTCCAGGACGGCCGCGGCGAGGACCTGCTGCTGGCCAGCAACGGCTTCCAGGGCTTCAGCGAGTCCACCTACTATGTCGCCGGCGCGATGGTGACGGCGCAGGACGAGGGCGATCGCCGGCCGGCGGGCGCCAACTTCGCGGTGTGTGTCAACCGCGGCGATCTTCCCCGTCCGGAGGCGATCGGCGCCGAGGCGGTGTCGCGCACCCTGGCCATGTTCGGCGGGCGCAAGATCGCGACCGCGACCCTGCCCATCATCGTCGAGAACCGGGTCGCCCCCCGCCTCCTGGGCGGTCTGCTCGGCGCCATGAGCGGCCGGGCCGTGCAGCAGAAACAGTCGTTCCTGGCCGACAAAAAAGGCCAGAAGATCGGCGGCGACAGCCTCACCCTGGTGGACGATCCGTTCCTCGAGCGGGGCCTTGGCAGTCGCCTCCACGACGGCGACGGGATCACCGCCGTACGCCGCGCGATGATCGAGGCTGGCGTGCTGCGGGAGTTCTACGTCGACTGGTACTACAGCCGCAAGCTCGACTGTGAGCCGACGACCGGCAGATCGTCCAATCTGATCATCCCGCCGGGCCGCCGTTCGGTGCCCGAGATCATGAAGGACCTCGGCCGCGGGATCTTCATCACGGAGTTCATCGGAGGCAACAACAACACGACCACGGGCGACGCCTCGGTGGGTATCGCCGGGCAGTTGTTCGAAAACGGCGCGCCCGTGCACGCGGTCGCCGAGATGAACATCGCCGGCAACGCCCTCGATTTCTGGTCGAAGCTGATCGAAGTGGCCAACGACCCCTACATGTACTCGTCCCAGCGCCTGCCGAGCCTGGTGTTCCGGGACGTCGTCGTGTCGGGCGCCTGAGCGCCCCCGACCCGCGGTGCGACGCGCGCCGACCCGCCATGCCCGGCATGGGGGTCGGCGCGTCGTTTTCCGGGCGCCGGACGCGCCTGAAACGACAGAAATATGCGCCGGCCATCGACTTGGCTGTCAGACGGCGATTCTCCGCGATTTCCCTCAACCAAGGCCAGGCGCGGGCGATAACCCATAATCGGAGGAGCGTCCCCGCCCATCCTGATCGCGGCGTTCAAAATCATGGAGGCCCGGGCCCTTGCTGCTGCGCGCCAGGATATCGCTACTATTTGGCGGCGGAGTCGCGATTTGCGTTCTGCTCGTGGTCGCGGTCGGCAGCCTGCTGGTCGTCCCCGGATTGGACCGCATGGAGCGCCGGGACGCCGAGCGCGACATGCGGCGCTGCGAAGAAACGATCGCTCGCGAGAGCATGATGCTGGAGGCCCTGGCGCGGGACTACGCGAACTGGGACGAAACCTACGTCTTCATGCACGAACGCGGCTACAGCTACAGCGATGTCAATATGAACCCCGAGATGGCTCGCAACCTCTCGATCTGCCTGCTGGTGCTCGCCGACTCGACGGGCGCGTTCGTGGACGGGTGCGTATACGGTGAGAAGGCCGATGCCATCGTGGCGCGGACCGACATGCTCGCGGCCGTGCTCGCCCCGGATCTCGAACTGCCGTGCCACGCCGCCGCCGGCGAGCCGGTGACCGGCCTGCTGCCGAGCGCGCTGGGCCCGCTGATGATCGTCTCGCTGCCGATCCTGACCAGCGAAGCCAGGGGGCCGAGTCGCGGTTTCCTGGTCATGGCGCGCCTGCTCGACAAGGCCACGGTATCCGCTCTCGGTCGTCAGTTGCAGACGACACTCGCCGTCTCGCCCCTGGCGCCCGGCGAAAAGATCGAGGTCTCCGGAGAATACGCGGTCACCCCGCTCGACGACCGCCGGATCGAGATCAGTTCCGTGCTCCGCGACCTTCGCGGGCAGCCGCTGCTGAGGCTCACGGCCAGCCTGGACCGCGAACTGCGCCGCGAGGGGCTGCGCATGGCCCGCTACGCCTCCGCAGCCGTCATCGGCGCGCTTCTCGCGCTGGGACTGGTCCTGTCGACGTTGTTGAACCGGATCGTGCTGGGGCGGATCAGGCGGCTGGAAACGACCATCAGCAAGGTCTCCGAATCGCACGACCTGACGGTGCGCGTGCACGACGACACAGCAGACGAGCTCGGGCGTCTCGCGCGCACTTTCAACGGCCTGCTCGCAGTCGTCGAGACCGGCGACCAGATGCTGCGCGAGAGCGAGACAATGCACCGCCGCCTGGTCGAGAACAGCTTTGACATCATCTACACGTTCACCGCAGATGGGGTATTCACCTTCCTTTCCCCGGCCTGGACCGAGCTCACGGGTCACTCGGTTGCCGATGCGATCGGCGAACCATTTCAGACCTACATCCATCCGGATGATCTTGCGAGGTGCCTGGAATTCCTGCAGCGGGTGAGGGCGACCGGACTACGGCAGGAGGGAGTCGAGTACCGACTGCGGCACGCCGATGGGTCATGGCGTGTGCAAACATCAAGCGCCGTTCCTTTGACGGATGAGGACGGCAGGTTCCTTGGTTTCGAAGGCATCTCTTGCGATATCACCGAGCGCAAGCGGGCGGAGGAGGCCCTCCTGGAGACCAACCGCCAGCTCGAGGCGGCCATGGTGCGCGCCCGCGACCTGGCCGCACAGGCCGCATCCGCCAACGCCGCCAAGAGCGAGTTCCTGGCCAACATGAGCCACGAGATCCGCACCCCCATGAACGGCGTGATCGGCATGACCGGCCTGCTGCTGGACACGGAGCTTTCTCCCGTGCAGCAGGAGTACGCCAGCCTCGTGCGCACGAGCGGCGAGGCGCTGCTGTCGATCATCAACGACATCCTGGACTTCTCCAAGATCGAGGCCCGCAAGCTCGAGCTGGAATCGCTGGACTTCGACCTGCGCGCGACGCTCGAGGATCTCACCGAATTGCTCGCCCTCAAGGCCAAGGAGAAGGGGCTGAGCCTGGCTTGCCTGGTCGAACCGGAGGTTCCGGTGCTTTTGCGGGGAGACCCGGGCCGGCTGCGCCAGATCTGCCTCAACCTGGTCGGCAACTCGATCAAATTCACCCGGACAGGCGGGATCACGCTCCGCGCGAGCCTCGTGGCCGAGGACAAGCGGCAGGCCTCCGTGCGTTTCGTCATCACCGACACGGGCGTGGGCATCCCCCGCGACAAGCAGGCGGCTCTCTTCTCCCCCTTCATGCAGGCCGACGGCTCCACCACGCGCAAATACGGCGGCACCGGCCTGGGGCTGGCCATCTCCAGGCAGCTGGTCGAACTCATGGGCGGGTCCATCGGTCTCGAAAGCGAGGCGGACCGGGGCGCCAGTTTCTGGTTCACCATCGTCTTCGATAAACAGCTCCCCGGGCGGTCATCCGCGCCGGAGCCGCTGGCCGATCTGACCGGGGTCCGGGTGCTGGTGGTCGACGAGCACGACGTGAGCCGGTCGCCGATGACGACCCTGGTCCGGGGCTGGGGCTGTCGCTCCGCGGAAGCCCCGCATGGCGAGGCGGCGCTGGCCCTGCTGCAGGAGGCGGTCCGCGCGGGGGATCCTTATGACGTGGCCCTGCTGGACCTGCGCCTGCCGGGTCGGGGCGGCGAGGATCTGGGCCTGCGGATCAAGGGAAGTCCGGAGGTCGGCGCGACCCGGCTGATCGCGATCACCCCTCTGGGCGTGCAGGGTGACGCGGCGCGGCTCGAGGCGCTCGGCTTCGACGGGTACCTGACCGCGCCACTGCGACCGTCGCAGTTGCGCGGGTGCCTGGCGCTGGTGCTGGGGCGCGGAGAGGCCTCGCAGGCAGGGCCGGCCCCCGGTCTGGTCACCCGGCACACGGTGTCGGAGGCGCGCCGGCGCCGGGTACGCCTGCTCCTGGCCGAGGACAACGCCATCAATCAGCTGGTGGCGGTGAAGATGCTCGAGAAGATGGGCTACCGGGTCGATGTCGTGGCCAATGGGCAGGAGGCCCTTGCCGCCGTGCGGGACCTGCCCTACGACCTCGTGCTGATGGACTGCCAGATGCCGGAGATGGACGGCTTCGAAGCCACCCGCCACATCCGCGATCCGCAATCCACGGTGCTCAATCACCAGGTGCCGGTCATCGCCATGACGGCGCACGCCATGAAGGGCGACCAGGAAAAGTGCCTGGAAGCCGGGATGAACGACTACCTGAGCAAGCCGGTGCAGGCCGCGGAGCTGGCCGCGGTCCTGGAGCGCTGGCTGGGCAGGGCGACCGAGGAGCCCGCGCAGGACAACGGCGCTGCCGACAGTGACAGGACTCCGCTTCCGGCCGGTCGCCTCAGCTAGGCCGCCGGGCTGCTATCCAACGGTAGGTTGGCGGCCGGATGACTATTGCGGCCGCAAAGTGTCCGCGCTGATCGCACGGTTCCCGTAGACGATCTCTCCTCCCGCCCGCAAACTCGTTGCACGCGTAGCAACCGCTGTGCGGAAGGACCGCCAACCGCCTCATGCAGGCGTGGCCGCCGCCACCCCACATCGGCGCGCCATCGCCGTGTAGACGTTACCCCAGGGTCGGGTCGGCACAGCATCGATGGTGGTCTGTGCAGACCCCTGAACAGCCACTGCTACGGCTGCAAAAAGTGCGCAGCCCGCGATCGGCAGCCCGATCACCTCCGCGTCCCGCAAACTCGTTGCCGCAGTAGCAATGGCGGTTCGGAAGCGCAGCCGCCCGCCCGCCTCAGCCCCCTGCGTGCCCCGTCTCCCGCCGCCGCAGGCTCACCGCCAGCCCGCCACCGCCGAGCGCCAGCATGATGCACGCCTGCACCACGGTCTTGTACGCCACCGGCTGTCCCCGCAGCCCCAGCGCCATGAACCAGACGCCCAGCCCGATGATCAGCAGGTAGACGATCGTCATCACGACCCGCGCCAGCGCGTTGGTGCGCGGCGTGTCGGCCGCGAAGATGCGGTTGTAGATGATCATGCCGCCCGAGGCCACGACACCGAGCCCCGCGAAGATCAGCCAGAATGTGCGCAGGTTGCCGGCGATGATCGCCTGGCCCGCCTGCGGCACCAGCGGCTTGAGCATCGACGCGTACATCGCCCCGCCCACGCTCGAGCCGACGAGGCTGCCGATGACGCCGTACAGGAACGCGTAGCCCATGTAGACCGCCTTGCGGTCGGCCGGGGCCACCAGCCCGATGTAGCTGTAGTACTTCGGGTGGGCGGTCATCTCGCCGATCGAGAAGACCGCGATGCCGAGGATGAACCCCCAGACGCTCGACGTCAGCGCGAGGACCAGGAAGCCGGCCGCGCCGATCGTGATCCCGGCCACCATCGTCGGCAGCGGCTTGATGTCGCGCACGATGCGGCTGACGAGGATCTGCAGCAGGATGATCGTGCCGGCGTTGATCACGGTGACGTGCTCCGCGTCGAACTTCAGCGGGATGCCCAGGCCGGCGAAGAAGCGGTCCACCGGCGACGGCGTCGATGAAGTCGCGCAGATACCACAGCACCGACCCGAAATTCTGGAAGTAGAGGATCCAGAAGCAGGAGTAGACGAGGATCATCAGCATGAAGCGGGCGTCGCCCAGCACCATCGCCGCCCCGCCGAGCACCTCGCGCAGCGTCTTGGTGCTGGCCGGACGCGGCGGATCGCGATAGAAGAACAACGTCGGGATGAACATCAAAGCGCAGTAGAGCGACGACGCCGTGAACACATATGACCACGAGAACCCCTTCAGCACGCTGACCGCCAGCGGTGCCAAAAACGCCCCAAGGTTGATCATCCAATAGTAGATGCCGAACCCGATCCCCGAGTTCTTCTCGTTCGTGGACCGCGCGATCGTCCCCGAGATGATCGGCTTGAACAGCCCCGACCCCGCCGCCATCACCGCCAGACTCGCGAACACGAACCCGTACGCGCTGACGTGACCCGCCGCGAAGTAGCCGGCCGCCAGCAGCGAGAACGCCACCAGCAGCATCCGCCGGTACCCGTAGCGGTCGGCCAGCGCCCCGCCGAGGATCGGCACGACATAGGTGAGCGCGTACACGATGCTCTGCAGGAACCCCACCGACTGTTCGGTGAACCCGAGCCCCCCCTTCGCCACCTCATTGCTCAGGTAGACCGCCAGCACGGAGTTCATCCCGTAGTAGGCGGCCCGCTCGAACAACTCCATGACGTTGGCGGTCCAGAACACGCGCGGGAAGGAGCGCAACAGGCCGGTCGGCTTGGCGTCGGTCATGCGAAATCCTGCCTTGCGGTTGAGGGCACGGAAGGGGCCGGGGGCGAAGGGGGATTGTAGGGCAGGGGGCGGTCCGGTGCCAGCGGCGACGTTCCGGCGGGGCGAAGGCGCATTCGACCGTTACCTGCGCGCGCTGCGGCTGCGGCAGGAGTTCGATCAGCGCCGGCCATCCGCCAGCGGCGGCCGTCAAACACCTGGAGTGGCGCGCCGTCTCGATCAGCCCGCTGCAACTTCTGAAATTGAAGACTCCCCGTCGGCGAGTCTTCAGAAGGCGGGGCCTGGGGGGCAGCGGCCAAGGAGGGTGACTCCGGGACTGAAAAATGTCGGCACCATAAGCACATATGCCGACATTTTCTATTGACAATCCGCCTGTTCGCCTGTAAAGTGTCGGCATAAGTGAGATGTATGCCGACATTTTTTTGAGATGGAAACCTTGGAGAGTCTCGACCTGACCACCCGCAAACTGCGCACAGGCCGCCTCGGAGCCTTCTTCAGGCCCCGACAGCTGGCAGCGATCGGCATCAGCTACGACCGCCTCCAGAACCTAGTGGAGGCCGGGGCTGTCGAGCGTGTGGGGTGGGGGCTTTACCGCCTGGCTGACGAGGAGCCCACCGAGCATCACAGTCTGGCCGAAACCTGCGCCAGAGTGCCGCATTCGATCATCTGCCTGCTGTCGGCGCTGCAGGTGCATGGCATCGGCACGCAACTCCCACGCGAGATCTGGCTGGCGATCCCGCACAAGTCCAGGCCGCCGCGCGAGCAAGGCGTGAAGCTCCGGCTGTTGCGCTTCAGCGGACCCGCCTGGACCTATGGCGTGGTCCAGACCGAGTTCGAGGGAGTTCCGGCGCGCATCACGAATCCGGCGCGAACGGTCGTGGACTGCTTCCGCTTCGAACGGCTCATCGGACGCGAGGCCGCGATGGAGGCGCTCCGGGACACCCTGCGCCAGAAGCTCGCGACGACCGACGCGCTCTACCGCACGCTCGATGTGCTGCCCTCGCGCCTCCTCCACTCCGTGCTGGAGGCGACGGCCCCATGAGCCAGAACGTGGCAGCTTCGATCAAGGCCCGGCTGCTCAAGAGGGCCAATCAACACGGCGAGCAGTTCGAAATGACTCTCGTGCGCTACGCCTCCGAGCGGTTCCTGTACCGAATGGGCGCCTCGATTCTGCGCGAAAGCTGCATTCTGAAGGGCGCCGGACTGCTGACGGTGTGGATGGCTGATCCCTATCGCGCCACGCGCGACATCGATCTGCTGGCCTACGGCGAAAACGATGACGCAGGCGTCCGGGCGACCATGAGAGCGATCTGCTCGGTGCCCTGCCCCGAAGACGGCCTGGATTTCGACCTCGGCACCCTCGACGTCTCGCCGATCCGCGAGGAGGACGAGTACGCCGGACAGCGGGCCGTACTACGTGCCTATCTCGGCAAGGCGAAAATTCGGGTACAGGTCGACTTTGGATTCGGCGATGCCGTCGTGCCGGGCCCCGAGGACGCCGAGTATCCCACGCTGCTCGATGGGCTGCCAGCCCCACATGTGCGAACGTACCCGCGGATCGTTACCGTAGCGGAAAAATTCGAAGCCATGGTCCAACTCGGCCGACGGAACAGCCGCATGAAGGACTTCCACGACGTGTGGGCCCTCTCAGCGCAGTTCGCGTTCAAGGGACCGGAGCTTCGGGAGGCCGTCTCCGCCTGCTTCAGGCGCCGCCGCACCGAGTGGACGCCGGAGATTCCAGATGTGCTGCTGCGGACCTTCTATGGCGACGAAGGCCTTGCCGTGCGCTGGACCAGCTACGTGCGCGCCGGGGCCTACCGCGCCGCCCCGCCGGCGGACTTCGAAGCGATCGGAAACCGGGTGATCGAGTTCCTGGGACCCATCCGCGAGAGCCTCGTCTCCGGTTCGTCTTTCGAAAGGAACTGGAGCGGGGGAGGGCCATGGACGTGACGGTGGCGAGGGGCGCAATTGCCGCTGTCGCCCGCCACTGAGTAAAATTACTCAGTACGCTGAGTAATCCGTCCGGTCGCAGCCAAGCCGATTTCCAGCAACAACTTTCATCCCCCCGCCGTAATATCAATTCTCCCCCCACCTCCCCGGAGGTCCTCTCATGCGCCACCCCGTCGCCCTCGCGCTGCTCTGCTGCGCCCTGACGCCGGCGCCCTTCGCCCGCGCCGCCGCCATCCACGAAGCCGCCCGGTCCGGCGACCTTCCCGCCGTCACCGCCCAGCTCGCCGCCGACCCCTCCGCGCGCGACGCCCGCGACGACGCCGGCCGCACCCCCCTGCACCACGCCGCCCGCGCCGGCCAGCTCGAGGTGATCCGCCTCCTGCTCGCCCGCGGCGCCGACCCCAACCCGATCGACACCAACGGCGCCACCCCCCTGCACAGCCTCGCCTCGCGCGGCCACGCGGAAGCGGCCCGCACCCTGCTCGACCAAGGCGCCGCCATCGAGCTGACGATGCCCGACGGCCTCACCCCCCTCGGCCTGGCCGCCCAGTCGGGCCAGTTGGAGGTGGTGCGCCTCCTGCTGGCGCGCGGCGCCGCCCTGGAACACCGCAACAGCTACGAGCGCACCCCGCTCGTCCTGGCCGCCCGCGAGCAGGGGGGAGTGGAGGTGGTCCGCGCCCTGCTCGACGCCGGCGCCGCCATCGACGTCCGCGACCGTTTCGGCGACACCGCCCTCAGCCTGGCCGCCTGGCGCGGCTACGCCGACGTGGTGGACCTCCTGCTCGACCGCAACGCCAGCACTCCCCGACGCGCCCGCCGAAGCGGCCAAGCTGATCGGCCGCGCCGCCGACAAGGGCCTGCCCCGCCTCTTCACCCGCATGCTCGACACCGGTTTCGACCCCCGCCCCGCCCCCGACGCCCGCGCGACCCTGCTCCACCGCGCCGCCGCCGGCGGCTCCGTCCCGATCATGACGGCGCTGATGGCCCGGGGCCTCGACCCCACCGCCCCCGACCCCAACGGCTGGACCCCCCTCCACTACGCCGCCGACATGGGCCGCACCGACGCCGTGGACCACCTGCTGACCCACGGCGCCGCCATGAGACGCCAGAACCGCCATGGGCCAGACCCCCCTGAACCTGGCCCAGGAACGCGACGACGCGGAGATGGTGTCCCACCTCACCGCCGCCGGCGCCGACCCGTCGCCCCCCCGCTTCCCCGACCTGAGGGGCCCCTGGCTCGGCCAGGGCGACCCACCCCCCTGCGCCACCCCCTTCGCCCCCGGCATCGTGAGCGCGAGGTGGGGCCAGCACAGCGTCCCCACCTTCTCCCCCGACGGCACCGAAGCCCTCTGGAACTGCATGATCGTGCCCCGCGACACCGGCTACAGCACCGGCCGCACCCTCCGCACCAGACTGGTGGACGGGAGATGGACCTACCCGATCCCCGCCGTCTTCGACGGCGTGCGCGTGGAGGACGTCCCCCTGATCTCCCCCGACGGCACGAAGCTGTACGACGTCGCCCGCCGCCCCGACCCCGACGGCACCCCCCAGGGCGAGCGGATCTGGACATGGGAAAGGCAGGGTGACGACTGGGCGAACCCGAGCCTGCTCGCCGACCCCGTGAACGCCAAACCCCTGCACTGGCAGTTCGGCCTGGACCGCGACCACAACGTCTACCTGACGCTGAACATCCCCGGCACCCTGGGCGGCTCCGACATCTACGTCTCCCGCCCGACCGACGGCGTCCACGCCGAGCCGGAGAACCTCGGCCCCGCCATCAACACGACCGCCGACGAAGCCTTCCCCTACATCACCCCCGACGGCAACTGCCTCCTGTTCGGCCGCGACTCCGACATCTGGCTCTCCCGCCGCGACGCGGCAGGCAACTGGCTCCCCGCCACCCCCCTGAGCCCCGAGGTCAACACGGAGGTACCAGAACTGCTGCCGACCCTCTCACCGGACGGCCGGGCCCTGTTCTTCCTCCGCAACTGGGGCGTCTACTGGATCGACGCGGAGGCCGCCGGCATCCCCCCGGCAATCAGATAGGGGAGGCCCGCACCTGGCCCGAAGCGGTCTCGCCAGCAACATCGCGTTTGTCGTTTACCAGGCGCAATTCCAGGCGTATTGTCCATGCCTGGCACGTGCCGGAGGTGCAAACTTGGCGTTGGTAAAGAAGCTTGTTGAGTCCGACAGGGAACGCTTCGCTGTTCACGATGAAGTCGAGGCGACCTACAGCGTGTTCGTGGACGACGGGGGAAGTCCGGTCCTACAAATCGATACGTTTGGGTCAACAAGCCGAAAACTGCCAGGAAAGGTGAGTCAAAGCGTACAATTTGACGCCGCAACCCTGGTAGTGCTTCGCGACATCATCGCACACGCGCTTGATAAGGCGGGCCGCAAGCTCCCTGAGTGATGGCTTGAACCGCGGAAGGAGCGCGAGGAGTCAGCCTCGCCGCATTATCCCCGCGCTCACGAAGATCGCACGCGTTCTTGGCGGAATGTCCCATGACAACCGCAGGCAATAGCTCTGGCCTGGAAAGACCTATCCAGACAAACGCCAAAATACGGAGGCCATTCATGCGAGCGTGGGCGCTGATTGTTACTGCCACGATCTTGTGCGGATGCAATGTATCCAATCTCGGCGACCGCGTGGTCATGGACCAGCTGCTAGTGCTCAAAGATGGCGAGTCTAACATCTTCAAGCTAAGTCCTGGCTCCTATCGGCTTGAGCTGACCGCCAGCAACGATGGCGCCTCTGTCGAGTGGATCGGCGGAGAATGCCAGCCCATCCCACAAACCAAGTCAATGACAAGCCATTGTCGCCTTTCGAAAACAGGCCAACTCATCATTTCGAATCCAACCGCGCTCGGCCTAGGTGCCTCAACAAGCTGCACCGTCAAGGTGACGAAGCTCGGTCGCGATCTTTGAGCGCCACGGGCAGTTCAACTTGGACCGGGATTACAACCTCAATTTGAACCAGGAAATCCCTGGCGCCCAAGGTGGCTTGGTCATCTACATTTTTCGCCCAGCCAACGGCCTTCACGCCGAGCCCAAGAGACATCGGTTCAGCGAATTGGACAAGCGCGGACGAGGCCTTCCCTTACGTGACCCCGGGCGGGAGCAGTCTGTTGTTTCCGACGGAACTCAGGCATCTGGATGGCCCACGATTCGCGTCACAGAGAGCCCCTGGACTTGTTCCGGCGCCGGGAGCAGTCCGCCCTGCTGCCGCTGCCTGACGCCCCCTACGATCTGTGTATGGCGCCAGGCGAAGCTACTGTAGCGCTCAGGAACTGCTCCGCGGGGGCAGTGTGCCCTCCCTGGCGGCGGGATGCCGCCTCCCTGGCCCACAGACTGGACAGACGCCGAACAGAACGGCTGCATCTTATTTCTCTGCAAGGTGATAGCCGACGCATTGACCGGGCGGACCGTCCCGAGTATCTTGCAGGCCTGAGACGGCAAGAACCCAATGTCGGCTGGTTGCTTCCTCTGCAAGCGAGGACCACTAGGGATGACAGTCGCTCAAGATATCGTCAAATCGCGGGAACACGAGATGTTGGTCTATTTGGGCTCCATGGAGGCGATGTACGACAACGCATTCCTCCAAAACGTTGAAATATATGACCTTGCGGCTGGTCTGACGGACGATTTTCGGAGCATCACTGCGGATGCGGTTCTTGCTGATTCTAGGATCATCAGGGTATTGCGCTACGCGATTGCTCCATCGATCAGCCAGATGAAATTTGGGCAATTCTTCGGGATTAGTTCTATCGATCGATTCGAAAACCAGAAAGTTGCCAACCCAACGGCCAAACACCGGGAGCTTCAAGCGATTGCACCACGGATAGCGACGTTTGTGACCGAGCATTTGGACAAGTCCAGATTCCTATGGCTGGAGGAAGAATTGGAGGAGGGCCTTCGTGGCTTGGCGCGTGATTACGCTCGGAAGTGGACGTGTTCCATTGCGGCGGATCAAAACGCTCAGACACGTTATCGTAATTGGAGGAAGGATCAGCAGGAACACGCGATTGCTGGTGCGCTGATCGACTTGGAATATACTCGGTCTTTATTCCGCGGGTTGTTGAGCAATTCCACCGATATCGCGATCGGAGAGTTTGCTCAAGAGACGCGAATCCAAGGCCGGACGCGGCAAAAGGCGGATCTTGTGGTCCGAGCCAAAGTAAGCAAGAAGATCGTTCTGATCGAAGCCAAGGCCGTCGGCGTCGAGATCGATTCTACAAAGAGAATCAAGGAATGTTGCGACAAAGCAAGCGATTGGAAGTCGTGCGCTGCCTTGGGTAATCCGATCGTCGTTGCGATCATCGGCGGCTTCTTCACCGAAATTGGGATTCGTAGCCTGGAGGCTTCGGGGATCACGGTCATTTGGGAGCATAGGCTGAGCGACCTTGAGAGGATTCTATAGTGGAGAGTCGAAACTATGTAAGCCTCTTCTCCGGTGCTGGAGGCTTAGATATTGGTCTTGAGCAAGCCGGTCTAAAGGCTGTTTCTCAATGCGAGATCGATCCGGTGTTCTGCGGCACGCTCGCCGCGAATCAGGGATTTACGAAGGAAGATGGGCGCCGGTACTTCGTCGGCACGCAGTTGTTGAATTCAGACATTCGGGAAATAGGGGGAGGGGACCTGTGTCGGGGCGAGCGCGTCGATGTGGTAGTTGGTGGTCCGCCATGCCAGGCCTTCTCGAGTGCGGGCAGGCAATTGAGTGTTCTCGACCCTCGGGGTCTTCTCGTTAACGAGTTCGTTAGGATCGTCGATGAAATCCGCCCCAAGGTGTTTCTCTTGGAGAACGTGCGAGGGCTTGTGACTGCGCGCGACTCAAACGGAGAGCCTGGCGGAGTCCTCCACGGACTTCTCGATCGATTCTGGCGGCATGGATACAGTTGCAGGGCGACTCTGCTCAATTCTGCAGATTACGGTTCATGTCAAAGACGGGTGCGGTGCTTCATTCTTGGGACCTCGGCAGGACGGGCTCCCGTTTTCCCCGAGCCCAGCCACCAGAGACAATCCGGCTTGATTCATCGTCGATGGAACACGTTGGCCGATTTCCTGCGAATGTATGCCGATGCCAACGAAGCCAATTACACATATCCGACCGAGTCTTTGGCGAGTCAGTTGCGTGTACTTCCGGACGGAGCAGGGCTGAAGAGTGTAGGTAGGGCCGAAGCGACTCGGCCAGGCGGTCACTGGGGCTACAGGCAGGGCACGTTCATTGCCGACCTGACGTTACCAGCGCGAACGGTAACGGGATCTGCAAGTCAGGACTGGGTGCGGTGGAACGGCGCACTGCGTCGGCTGACACTTCGAGAGGTCATGATGCTTCAGGGGTTTCCGGTCGATTGGGACGTGCGAGGGACTAAGGCCCAGCAGTACAAGCAGATTGGCAATGCCGTCCCAACTGTGTTTGGCAGGGTTCTGGGGGAGCATATTCAGGTGATCCTCAATGATTTCCCGACGACCAAAGCTGAAAAGATCGAAATGCCGAATACCCTTCAAGGCTACATTGCCTACACAAAGAAGGACGAGGCGCGAAACGGTGATTCGCGAGTTGTGCATAAAAGGTTTGCGAAGGCCTGAAGGGACGCGAAGCGCGTAGCTGGGAGGGATTGCAACGCATATCTCAACAGCGCGCCGGAATGGCCTTCAGCAGGCTGTTCATTAGCCGCGGGTTTGCCCCGTACGGTTTCTTCGGCCGCGGGGCTATCACGGATGCCCGGTAGTCTACGCTCGCGGCGAGGCCTTCTTCGCCTCCTTCCACGCCCCCCGAATGATCACCATCGACGCATCGTCAGGATCCTCGCATCCGCAGGATTCGACCAGAGCGCGGTTGTGCCAGAGGCCGAAGGCATTGCGGATGCCGGTGCCCCAGCCGTGGTGGTACATGATCAGATCCTCCTCGGCGATCGCGGCCAGTGACGCGAGGTCGTCCGGCGACATGCCCTTCAGGAGGATCGCGACAGCCTCGTCCAGCGTGTCTGGCATCGGGAAATCGTCGTGAGGCGACAGGGGGTCTTCCGGATCGTAGTCAGGAATCAAGCCTGACAGCCATTCGTGGCAGTCGTCGATGGTCGGGAAGCGGCCTTGGAGGACGACCTCGCCGGAGATGATCACGGCCGGCAGCGCGCGGACGCCGAGCTCATCCAGGTGGGGCTGATTCGGGAGGCACGCTCCCACCGTCGCGTTGACGCCTGCGGTGATCAGCGCTTCGAGGAGGAATCCCTGCAGGGGACCCCAGCCGTCGCCATCGGCGCTGATGTACGTGATGCTGGGAATTCCACTCATTGTTCTGGCTCCTTGATGCACGTTGAAAGTGATGGGGAACGCCGCCGGTTCCATTGCATTTCTTCTACTTCGCTCTGCGTGCGGCAACGAATTCCCTCAACTTCTCTGCCCCGCCTTTCACTTTGCAGTAGCCGCAGCCGAACTGGTCGCTGCTTGAGCTGATCATCAAGCTGTGGTTGGTGCCGGGGCAGTGGGCGCGCCAGTGGTGGGGGCCTTCGCCGGACGGTTCGGGGTTGAGGCCTAGCTCGCGGGCGACGACGACGAGTTGTGATTCTTCGGCGCGTGCGGCTTCGGCGTTGGAGGAGAACTCCGCGTCGAGGGTGGCGAGGATGCGTCCGTACTCCTCCTCGCTCAGCAGGCCGGGGGCGGTGAAGCCGGCCGGCCAGGAGGCGAGGGCCCGGGAGGCGGTCAGGATCTCGAAGAGTTCGCAGGCGGCCGAATGATCGTCGGGGTGTGGGGGCGAGATCACGGCGCGGCCTTCGTGGTGGTCGCTGCGGAACCAGAGCTCATCGGCAGCCACGGTGCGGCGCAGGAAGGCGGATTCGGGATACGAGCCCAGCAGGAACGATACCTCGTACGTGCAAACGGGTACTGCGTCGCCAGGGACAGGGGCTCTGTTGGCGGCGTTCTTGAGCCAGGGGTCGGCGGTGATCTCGGTCACTGGCTCTGCCGGTTTGGGGGCAGGCGGCTGCGGAGCGGGTTCGGGTTCGATTTCCTCGGGGCGGGGTTCGGGGATGTCCTCGTAGATGTCTTCGAGGAGGATGAGTCGGTGGAGGTCGTCGGGGTTGGCGGTGAAGCCGCAGGCGGCGTCGATCAGGGTGTCGTGGCGGACGATGCGGTAGCCGCGCTTGCGGTAGAGGGCCACGATCTCCGGTTCGTCCTTCATGTTCAGGGTGGTCATGGTACCGTCCCACACGGAGTCTTGGGCTATGCCGTGGAGGGAGAGGATCGAGGGGGGACGGTGTCGGTCATCGTGGTCTGGGGGTTCTCGGGGCCGAGGTTGTAATCGAACTCCGTGGACTCCCATTCACCGCGGTCGAACGGTTCGTGGCCGAGGGGGGGGCGTTCGCCTGGGCATGACAGCTCCTCGTAGCCGGCCCAGGCCTGGGCGCGGGTGAGGTTCGGGTCCTCCTCCTCGCCGAGTTCCTCCGGGTCGAGCAGGCGCTTCTCCCAGTACTCCGCGAAGCCCTTATGCTCGGCGTTGTCGATGATCCACTGGGACAGGGTCTCGCGGTGGTGGGAGGGGAGGGCGGCCAGGAATTCGGCCCAGGTCCTGGACTCGTTGCGGGCCAGATAGTACGAGGCGTCGTCGACTGCGTAGGCGAACGGGAGGACGAGCAGCAGGTCGCCGTCCCAGGGGGCGGGGCCGTAGACGACGCGGGGGGCGGGCTGGCGCTTCGGGCGGCGGGTCTTCTTCTGCGATGACATCTGCGGACCTCCTGCGTGCGAGTTCCGCCGGGTCGCTGCGGCCGGCGGGGGAGTCCCGCCGGCGGGCAGCTGCCCGGCCTTTTAGCTCGTTGTTTAACGTGGCGGCAAGCCGACCGGCTCAAATCACCACGGATGGGGGCTGTTGCTGCTCTCTGTCGGTCCTCCGGCTCTACGCCTTGCTTCGGGGGGCGCGGCGCGGGTGGGGGGGTGCGTGGGCGGCGCGCAGGTCGCGGTCGCGCAGCATGGTTTTCATCGAGGAGACGTGGAGTTCCTTCACGTCGCACATCGACAGGCAGGCGTGGACGGAGTCGTCGTGCTGGGCGAAGTCGTGCACGAGGTCAGTCTTCGTTGGGGAGGCCGGTGCAGTAGGCGCGGAACTCCTGGGTCCTGTCCTGCATGGTGCGGTAGGCCTGGGCGCGGTCGCCCTGTTCGAGGTGGGACGAGGCGTGGAGGACCAGGTGGGTGAGCCAGAGGTGGGCGATCGCTTCGGAGGCGTCGTTGTCGCGGAGGTCGTGCGAGGCGGCGCGCTGGGCGTCGGCGGTGAAGTCCAGTCCGAGGGTTGGGGTGGACAGGCGATCGGCTTTGCCGGGTGGGGTCCAGGTCGCGGTGACGGTGACCGGGAGGCGGCAGCCGGGGGCGGTGGCGGGGAGGTCGAGGCGCACGGCCAGGGTGCGCTGCTGGGCGGAGGTCAGGGTGCCGCACAGGAGGGTGGTGCGGGTGGTGCCGTCGGCGGGGGTGCGGTCGATCTCGAGCGGCCAGGGGCCGAGGGGGATGACGGTCGTGCCGGCGGGCGCGGTGATCGTGACGCGGACATCATCTGCGGCGGTGAGGAGGATCTGGCCGAGCTCGCCCACCACGACCTCGATGATCTCTTCGGGGCGGGCGGCGTGGTGCATGCGGCCGCCGCCGCGGCTGGCGAGGGCGCGCAGCTGCTCGGCGCTGTAGCCTTCGCCGATGCCGACGGTCGAGGTGTAGACGCCGCGCTCGCGCCACATGTCGGCCATCTCTTCGAGGGCGGCGGGGTCGGTGATGCCCCGGTTGGCGTGGCCGTCGGACAGCAGGATGACGCGGCTGCTCGCGCCCTCCAGGGTGGTGGCCAGTTCGGCGGCCAGTTCGCAGCCGCGCTGCCAGCCGCCGCACAGGTCGGTGCAGCCGCGGGTGCTCAGGGCGCGGACGGCGGCGATGGCGGCGCGGCGGCCGGCGGTGTCGGCGGTGCGGCCGGCGGCGTGGGTGATGATGTCGTCGGCGAACGAGACCACCGTGATGCGGTCGCGCGCGGACAGCGCTTCGATGATGCCGATCGCGGCGCGTTTCGCCGCCTCGAGCGGATCGCCCTGCCATGCTGCCGGAGGCGTCGATCACGAGCGACACGTTCAGCGGCTGACGCGTGGCGTCGTCGGGGCGCTCCACGGCGGGCGCCTCGAGGTCGATCAGGAGGTGGCGCGCGCCGCCGGCGGGGTGCACGAAACTGTGGTCGGCGAGGGCGCGGCACTTCAGGGCGTTCATTCTGGCGATCATCTCTGGTCCTCCCTCGGAACGGGAATGCGGGCGATCTCGTGACACGGTCCCGGGTCGATCCGGGAGCGCGGCCGGGCCTGGCCGCGCGGACGGCGCCGGCGGTGATCAGTCGCCGGCGCCTGGATACGGACCCAGCAGGGCCCGCAGCGCGGCCGCGTGGCGGCCCAGGCTCGCGCTCTCGTCGAGGTCGGCCGGCTCGCGGACCTGGATCTCCAGGTCGGCGAGGGCCAGCCGGCGCCAGGCTTTCGTTTCGCTCCGCTCGCGGATGGCCAGGCTCGCGGTCAGCTCCTCCAGCGTGTCGAGCAGGCGGCGCAGGAGGGGGCCGAGGTCGCCGAGGTCGGGCGGGGGCGGCGCGTACGGCGCGCGGTCCTCCCAGACGGTGTTGCCGACCGAGGCCATGCCGCACATCAACGGCTTCGCGTTGTCGAGCCGCTGCGGCAGCAGCTCGTCGGTGTCGATGATCTGCAGCTGCGCCATGTCCGAGGTGAGGCGCATGGCGCCTTCGTTGCCGAGGGCGTCCATCGTCTGGCGCATCTCGTCGAGCGTGAGGGCGCGGTTGGCCGGCTTCACGCGGATCTCCTTCAGGTGCCGGATCAGCAGCAGGCGGTCGAGGGTGGCCTGGCCGTAGACCGCGGCGGCGCCGCGGCTTTCGGCGCCGGGCGCCAGCTTCTGGGCGAGGTAGAAGCGGATCTGGCGCTCCGGGAAACCGGTCTGCTCGACCAGCTCCGACATCCTGTATTTCCCGTCCCCGGACAGCAGCATGGGTCCTCCCGAATTCCGGCCCGTGAGCGATGACGACAGTTAATCTACACTCGACGGTGTCTAGTGTCAATATAAATGTTCGGCTGGGATCGCATTATGGCTTAAGAGACTTCATGACAAGCCATTGCGCAGCCAGATGGCCGCCTCGGCCAGCATTTGCTGCACGAGCGTCCAGCCCGCGCGGCGCCGGTCGGCCCGGAAGCCCCGCGCCTCGTCCAGGTAGAGGCTCTTCTCCACCTCGATCATGACCGACTGCAGCCGGGGGTCGTGCGCGGCCCAGAAACTCGACGGGACGTAGCTGCCGGCGAAAGGGGCGTTGGGGAGCCAGGCGATGTCGCGCAGGGGGCCGGCGCGCCAGGCTGCGATGAGGGCGTAGGGGTCGTAGTGCTTCGCCATCAGCGCTGCGCGGGCGGCGGGGGGGAAGTCGGGGGCGCGCAGGTCGTCGCCATCGACCGTGCGCAGGCGGACGGCGCCCATGCCGCTGGCGGCCATCGACTCGTCGGCGTCGTTGCGGAAGCGCTCGGGGTCGATCACCAGGCGGCTCAGGCGGTTCACGAACAGGGTGGCGCCGAGGGCGCGGGCGGGGTCGAACAGGCGGTCGGTGAGGTGGTCGGTGATCGTGGCGAGCTCGCGGTCGACCTGTGCGGGCGTCGCCGTGAACGCGCGGCGGACGGCGGCCGGGATGGCGCGCGACGCGTGCGGGATGTGCACGATCAGCGGCAGCGCGGAGCCGCCGGTGGGGGGCAGGATCTCGAAGCCTCGGGTGTTCACGACGCGGACCTCCTGGATGGGGGCTGCGCCGGGGGGCGGTCTGCGGATGAAAAGACCCGAACGCGGCACAGCGTTCGGGCTCGCGTCGGCGAACCGCTGTCCCGGCCGTTTTAGCTCGTTGTTTAGCGTGGCGGCAAGCTGGCCGGCTCAAATCGCCACGAGGCATTCAGGTTAGTGGGGGTGGGGGGGGAACGTCAAGGCGGTGGGCCGGCAAACTGGCGCGCGGGATGGCCCGACTTGCGCCGGGGCAAGTCCGTGGCGCGGGGCGCGGCGTCGCCAATTCTCTCACAGCTTGTGAGAGAATTGGCGACGCGCCTAGGTGACGCCAAACCAGCCCATGCCTCCAACCAGTGTCGGCCAGACGCGAAGGTGACGCGCGCTGGAGTCGCACTTCCGGCGGTGACCGGGTGGTGCGGCAGCTGCAGCGCCCTCGTGGGTGCCAGATGGCGGTCGTCACCGCATTTCAGGGGATCTGGCATGAATGACGCTTTTGGCGTTCCGGCATGGAGGGCGGGAATCGCATTCAGAGAAGCGCGCCGGGGCTGCGCGAGGTCGGAGCAGACGCCGGCCTTCCGGAGGATTATCGGGCGGTGCTCGAGGATATCCGCGCGCGCATCCGGACCGCAAAGGTCGGGGCGGCGCTGTCGGTCAATCGGGAGCTGGTCCGGCTGTACTGGGAGATCGGGGAGCTCATTGTCCGGCGACAGGATGACGCCGGGTGGGGGCGGGCGGTCATCGAGCGGCTGGCGGCGGACATCCAGCAGGCGTTTCCTGGGCTGAAGGGGTTTTCGCGCCAGAACATCTGGCGGATGCGAGCCTTCCATGTTGCGTGGAGTGGACCGCGCCCAATTCTCGCACAGCCTGTGCGAGAATTGGCGAAAGGGGAGCTGCCCCCGCTGCTGCTTGAAATTCCATGGGGACACAACATACTGCTAATGCAGCAGTTAAAGGACAGAACGGAGCGACTTTGGTACGCCCACCAGACCATTGTCAACGGCTGGTCCCGCTCCATGCTCCAGCACTGGATCAGGTCCGGACTGTATGCCCGCCAGGGTTCGGCGGTCACGAACTTCGAAACCACGCTGCCGCCTCCGCAGTCGGACCTCGCCCGACAGATCGTGCGTGATCCCTACAGCTTTGACTTCCTCACCTTGCGCTCCGACGCCGCGGAGCGCGAGCTGGAGCGGGGCCTGCTGGCCAACATGCGCCGGTTCCTGCTCGAATTGGGCACGGGTTTCGCGTTCGTCGGGCAGCAGGTTCCGCTCGAAGTCGACGGCGAGACGTTCTACCTCGATCTCCTGTTCTATCACCTGACGCTGCGCTGCTTCGTCGTGATCGAGCTCAAGACAGCGCGGTTCCGGCCCGAGTTCGCCGGCAAGATGAACTTCTACCTGTCGGCGGTGGATGATCGGCTGCGGCATCCGGAGGATCGGCCCAGCCTCGGTCTCATCCTCTGCCGCTCGCGCAGCCGGGTGATCGCGGAATACGCGCTCCGGGACCTGAACAAGCCGATCGGGGTGAGTCGCTGGGCCACGCGACTCGTTCCGGAACTGCCCGCCGAGTTGCGCGGCGTCCTGCCGAGTCCGGAACAGATCACGGATGGACTGGGGCCGCGTGGCGTGTAAGGGCTGGACCGGTCAGGTGAAACGCAACAAGGGACGCTTTCCTGCAGACTTCATGTTCGAGCTGACGGGAGACGAGACGGCAGAGGTGGTCGCAAATTGCGACCACCTCTCCAAGTTGAGGTATTCCAAGGCGTTGCCGTGTGCGTTCACGGGACACGGCGCCATCATGGCCGCGAGCGTGCTCAAATCGCAGCAGGCGGTCGAAATGAGCGTGTTCGTGGTGAGGGCATTCGTGAAACTCCGTCAAGCGGTGCTCCAGCACGCGGAGTTGTGCCGGCGACTGGACGATTTGGAGCGCCAGTTCGGCTCGCACGACCGGCAGATCGTGGCTCTGGTGGAGGCGATCCGGCGCCTGATGAGTCCGGCGGCCGTACCCAGGCGTCGACGGATCGGTTTCGGGGTTGGCGAGCCTTAATAAGCGCCCCAACGACCCGCCAGGCCCACCCACGCCGAGCCCGACCGCAGCGTGACAGTTGGCGTTGGCCACGCCGCCGCCAAACGTGGACCTGAGTTTGTCGGCCGAGCCCGGCGCCATGATGATGTGGCCGCCCTGATGCGGTGGCCATGGCGATTGTTTTCGATTATTCAAACAATCGCTAATAACGTCCTGGTCTATTATCGCGGTCGCAAGCAATGGTGGCCATGGCGCTTGGGGGGTGTGCCGACGGCCGGTGCAGCATGAGTGGGATTGTTGTTTGCGTTTTTGTGTATAATCGCTAATAATGTTCGGGGCTGTTATCGCGGTCGCAAACGAGGGAAGCTATGGCTTTGGCGCCAAAACAGAAACGCCGGCCGAATGGTCGCCTGGTTCACGGGCCCGGGGGCTATCGGGCCTATGTGCCGGGGGCGCTGCCGCCGCCCATTGCCTGGGACGAGCGGCTGGCCGGCGCGCTATCGGCTGCGGACCGGGCGGTAGGGCGGCTGGCCGGGGAGGGACGTCGGCTGCCGAACCCGCATCTGCTGATCCGACCGTTTCTGCGGCGGGAGGCGGTGCTTTCCAGCCGCATCGAGGGGACGCAGGCGACGATCGGGGAGTTGCTCGCCTCCGAAGCGGGGGCGGTGGTCGAGCGGAGTCCGGCCGATTTGCGTGAGGTCGCCAACTACGTGGTCGCGCTCGAGTATGGGGTCGAGCGGTTGCGCACCTTGCCGCTGTCGTTGCGGCTCGTGCGCGAACTGCACGGGAAGCTCCTGCTCGGCGTGCGCGGGGAAGTGGCCACGCCGGGGGAGTTCCGGCGGAGCCAGAACTGGATCGGGCCGGCCGGATGCACTCTGGCCGACGCCACCTATGTGCCGCCTCCAGTCGATGAACTGATGGGGTGTCTCGGCGCGTGGGAGACGTTCCTTCACGACAATTCGCTGCCGCCACTTGTCCATGCGGCGCTCGTGCATTCGCAGTTCGAGGCGATCCATCCGTTTCTTGACGGCAACGGACGGGTCGGGCGGCTGCTCGTCACGCTGCTGCTGGTCGCGAAGGAGATCCTGCCGTCGCCCCTGCTCTACTTGAGCGCCTGGTTCGAGGCTACGCGCCAGGAGTACTACGCGCGCCTGCTGGCGGTAACCGAGAAGGGCGAATGGGAAGAGTGGCTCGAGTACTTCCTGGTCGGGGTGGCGCAGCAGGCGGAGGACGCGCTCGACCGGGTGCGGCGGATCGATGACCTGCTCCTGCTCTGGCGGGAGCGGCTCGCGAAGGCTCCGTCCCGGGTACCGGAGAAGGCGCTCGAACTGTTCGCCGAGAATCCGTTCCGGAGCGTCAACAATGTGGCGGCACGTCTCGGTGTGGCGTTCACGACGGCCCAGCGCGCGATCGACCGGCTGGAGGCGGCCGGCATGGTCGCGCTGGCCGGCGAGGCGAAGCGCAATCGGGTCTACTGCGCGCGCGCCATCCTGGAGATCCTGGAGGAGTCGCCGAGATAGCCACCGGCGGTGGCAGCCGGGAACCGGCTGGCGGCAGGTAAACAAAACCGGCCGCCGGATCCCGGGACCCGGCGGCCGGTTCAGGCGCGGAGCGCGTTTTACACGGTCACCAGCGGAACGAACTTGTAGCCGTAGCAGAGGATGCCCGACTCGCCGTCCTGCTGGAGGCGGCGGAACTCCCGGCGGACGCGATCGCCGATGGCCAGGGATTCGGGGTCGCAGTCGACGACCTGGGCGGTGATCTTCACGCCGTCGTCCAGCCTGATGATCGCCACGGCATATGGGGCCTCGTCGCCGAAGCCGCTGGGGGCCACGCGGATGATGGTGAAGGTCTCGATGACTCCGTCCTGGGCCAGGATGACCCTGGTGAACTCCTGTCCCCGGCACGCGCTGCAGACCAGGCGGGGGGGAAGAAGATCTTGCCGCATTTCACGCACTTCGCCGCCTCGTAGCGGTAGCGCTGGGGAACCTCTCGCCAGTAGCGTGCGGATCCGATGGTCATGATCTCCTCCTACGCACGATCAAAGATGTGAATGACCGTGCTGGCCCCGGTCCCGCCCATGTTCTGGGTCAGCCCCAGGCGCGCGTTCTTGACCTGGCGGTCGCCCGCCGTGCCGCGGAGCTGAACGACGGCCTCGCGAACCTGCGCGATCCCGGTGGCGCCGACCGGATGGCCCTTCGATTTGAGCCCGCCCGAGGCGTTCACCGGAATCTTGCCGCCGAGCGCGGTCAGGCCCGACTCCGCCGCCAGGCCGCCCTTGCCGCGGTCGCACAACCCCAGCGCCTCGATGACCATGATCTCGGCGATCGTGAAGCAGTCATGCACTTCGCAGAAAGAGAGGTCCTGCGGGCCGATGCCGGCCTGCTTGTAGGCCGCCGCGGCCGCGGTGGCGGTGGAGGCGATCCAGGCCAGGTCCTCCCGGTCGTGCAGGGCGATCGTGTCGGTCGCGTGGGCGGAGGCGGCCACCCGGATGAGCGGACCCTTGGTGATCTTCCGGGCCAGCTCGACCGGCGCCAGGACCACCGCGGCCGCGCCGTCGGTGATCGGAGAGCAATCCAGAATGCGCAGCGGATCGGCCACCAGGACCGACTCCATCACCTGCTCAGCCGTCACCTTCATCGGGAACTGCGCCAGCGGGTTCATCGAGCCATGGAGGTGGTTTTTGACCGCGACCTCCGCCAGCTGCCGGCGGGTGGTCCCGTAGCGGTGCATGTGCACGCGCGCCATCATCGCGTAGAGACCGGGGAAGGTGATCCCCTGATAGCATTCGTATTCCTGGTCGGCCGCGGTGGAGAGGGCGTAGGTGGCCGCGCCGCCGTCCACGTCGGTCATCTTCTCCAGGCCGGAGGCGAGGACGAGATCGTGGGCTCCCGAGGCCACCGCCAGATAGGCCTGGCGGAACGCCAGCCCGCCCGAGGCGCAGGCCGACTCCACCCGGGTCCCCGGAATCGGTCCCATGCCGAGCTGTTCGGCCAGGAGCGCGCCCAGGTGTTCCTGACCCATGAAGAGACCGCCGCTCATGCAGCCGACGTACATGGCGTCGATCCGGTCCACGCCTGCGTCCTTGATCGCCTCGAGTGCGGCCTCGGTCCAGATCTTCCGGTGGGACTTCTCCCACAGTTCTCCCCACCGGTTCATCCCGATGCCAATGACAGCTACCTCACGCATGGTCGTATTTCCTCCGCACTCAGTCCGCCAGCTTGCGGATCTTGCCCCGGAACTTGGCGTACTTGCCATAATCGACATAGATCGGACGGTCCTCCAACTGAGCGCGCGTCTGGGGAGCGAGCTTCTGCACCTCCAGGATGCGATCGGTCACCCGCCACATGAAGCCGTCGCTGCCGGCGCCGGAGCCGTAGCTGACCATCAGAATGCGGTCGCCCGGTTTGGCCACGTCGAGGATCGCGGTCAGTCCCATGGGGGAGGAGCCCGAGTAGGTGTTGCCCAGGGTCGGGCTGAGCCAGCCCTGCTCCACCTGCCCCTTGGCGAAACCGAGCTCCTGCGCCGCGCGCTGGGGGAACTTGCCGTTGGGCTGGTGGAATACGGCCCACTGGATATCCTTCGGGCCGCGTCCCGTGCGCTCCATCATCGTGCGCGCGCAGGTGAGGACGTGCTTGAAATAGGAAGGCTCGCCGGTGAAGCGGCCGGCGTGCCGGGGATAGAACTGGTATTCCCGGCGCCAGAAGTCCGGCGTATCGGTCATGAACGCATAGGTGTCCTCGCAGACCGCGACGACCCTCTCGCGCCCCATGATGAAGGCGGCCGCACCGGCCGAAGCGGAATACTCGAGGGCGTCTCCCGGGGCTCCCTGCGAGGTGTCGGCCCCGATCGCGAGGGCGTAATCCATCTGCCCGGCCTTGACCAGAGAGAGCGCGACGAACATCCCCTCGCTTCCGGCCTTGCACGCGAACTCCATGTCGGCGCAGTGGATATCCGGCGTCGCGCCGAGGGCCTCGGCCACGACGGTGCCGCTCGGCTTCACCGCGTAAGGATGCGATTCCGAGCCCACGTAGATGGCGCCGATGGCGGCCGGGTCGATGCCGGCCCGCCGCACGGCGTGCCGCGCGGATTCGACCGACATCGTGATCGTGTCCTGGTCCGGCGCCGGGACCGACTTCTCCCGGAGCATCAGCCCTTTCTTGTACGAAGGTGCATCCGCGCCCCAGACCTTGGCGATCTCCTCGACCTTGATCCGATGCCGCGGCACGTACGCTCCGTACCCAACGATGCCGACCTCCATACTTCGCACTCCTTGCGGAGCCGGCGCTCCGCGGTTGGTCGTTCAACGGAACTCAAAAAAAGGCGCAACCACCATCGGGTCAGCCAGCATAAAGCGAATTCGGGGGAAAGGCAATTCAACCGCGGATTCTCGACCCTTTTCACCGTCTGGAGGCCGGATGCTATCATTGCCGGCCGTTTGGTGTCAATCGCGCGGTGAGGCCGGCCACGGCCGCAGTCCTTCGCGGGTTGCACATCGCGCCGCCGGGACGCTTGTTTGAGTGTCGTGGCGCCGTCAGTTGGGGCAGTTCCTGTCCGGATTACGGCGGCCACCGCCAGTCTGGAGGCTCCCCGTGCGATATCTCACGCCTCTCGCTCTCCTCGCCCTCGCCCCGCTGCTCTGCCTGCTTTGCGACACGCCGTCGGCCGCGGCGTTCACGCACTCGCCGCAGGATCTGCTGCCGGCGCCGTTCCATCTCGAACTGGGGAACAGTGCGCTGACGCTGGGCAGGAACCTGGACGTCAACCGCGAGGGGGGCGGCGCGAAGGATCCGCTGGTCGTCGCGGCGGCGGAGCGGCTCGCCGCCCGCATCGCTGCGCGCACCGGATCGCGGGAGTCGCTGCGGGGATCGACGAAGGTCGTCATCAGCTGCGCGGCGCGGGCGGACGCGGTTCAGCAGGCGATCGAGGATGAGAGCTATTCGCTGGTCGTCACGTCCGATGGCGCGCGGTTGACGGCGGCGACGCCGTACGGGGTGGCGCGGGGGATCGAGACGCTGGCGCAGCTCGTTGTTCCGGCTGCGGCGGGGTGGGAGATCCCGGCGGTCATGATCGAAGACACGCCGCGGTTTCCGTGGCGGGGGCTGCTGCTCGATGTCTGCCGGCACTTCATGCCGGTCGCGGACGTGCTGCGCACTCTCGAGGGGATGGCGGCGGCGAAGTTGAACGTGCTGCACTGGCATCTGTCGGAGGACCAGGGGTTCAGGGTCGAAAGCCGGGTGTACCCGAAGTTGCATGAGCTGGGGTCGGATGGGCTGTTCTACACGCAGGACGACGTGCGGCGGGTCGTGGCGTATGCGCGGGAGCGGGGGATCCGGGTCGTGCCGGAGTTCGACGTGCCGGGGCACAGTACGGCGTGGGTCGTGGGGTATCCGGAGTTGGCGGCGCTGCCTGGGGTGTATGCGATCGAACGGCGGTGGGGGGTATTCGATCCCTGTCTCGATCCGACGCGCGAGGGGACCTACCAGTTCCTCGACCGGTTCTTTGGCGAGATGGCCGGGCTGTTCCCCGATCCGTTCCTGCATGTCGGGGGGGACGAGGTGAACGGGGCGCAGTGGGACGCGAGTCCGCAGGTGGCGGCGTTCAAGGTGGAGCATGGGCTGGCGGACAACGCGGCACTGCAGGCTTACTTCAACACGCGGCTGCTGGGCATCCTCAAGGGGCACGGCAGGACGATGATCGGGTGGGACGAGGTTCTGCAGCCGGGCCTGCCGCGCGAGACGCTGATCCAGTCGTGGCGCGGGCCGGAGTCTCTGGCGAAGGCGGCGGTCGGCGGACGAAGCGGCATCCTGTCGGCGGGGTGGTACCTCGATCTCATGCTGTCGGCGGAGATCCACTACGCGGTCGATCCACTCGGGGGGGAGGCGGCGCTGCTGCCGCCGCGCAGCGCGGCGAACGTCCTCGGGGGCGAGGCGTGCATGTGGGCGGAGTTCGTCACGCCGGAGATGCTCGACGGGCGGGTCTGGCCGCGCGCGGCGGCGATCGCGGAGCGGCTCTGGTCGCCGGCGATCGTGCGCGACGCGCCGGACATGTATCGGCGGCTGGAGTTGTTCGGCGACCATCTCGAAGCGATCGGGCTGCGGCACCGCAGCGGGCCGCGGCTGATGCTCGAGCGGCTGGCGGGGGGACAGCCGGCGGAGGCGCTGGTCCGGTTCGCGGCGCTGCTCGAGCCGGTGAAGAACTACCAGCGCTCCGGATCCGGCGCCTACACGCAGCTCACGCCGCTGGATCGTCTGGTCGATGCCGTGCCGCCCGAGAGCGATGCGGCGCGGGTTTTCGGCCGCGATGTGGACGCTTTGCTCGCGGACCCGGAGCGCGCGTCCGGCTGCGCGTCGATCGCGACCCGTCTGCAGGGGTGGCGACGGCTGCACGACGAACTGACGCCGGTGCTCGCGGCCTCGGCGCCGCTGCGCGAGGCGGAGCCGCTGGTCGACGACCTGTCCAACCTCAGCGAACTCGGCCTGCGGGCGCTCGCCGCCCTGGCCAGCGAGGACACGCTGCAGCTCGGCTTCGGCGACGGGCCGCTGCTGGCCCGCGCGCCGTCGCCCCGCGCCGAACTGCTCCTGATGGTAGCGCCGCACGTGGCGCGGCTGGTGGCGGGGGCGACGGGGGGGAGGCCCTGAGGGCCGGTCGGACGCCTGCGCGGCCTGCGCGACCCGACTCGGCGTTGCGGGGCCGGGGGCGCGGTTTGGAGTGCATCCGTACAGAGACTGCTACGCGTGCAACGAGTTTGCGGGGCCGGGGGCGCGGTTTGGAGTGCATCCGTACAGAGACTGCTACGCGTGCAACGAGTTTGCGGGGCCGGGGGCGGTTGGCCGCCCCCTCGCGACCTGCGCACTTTTTGCACGCGTAGCAATCGCTGTCAGTAAGGGCCCCGGGGCCGCTGTCGATGCCGCACGACCTGCGCACTTGTTGCTACCACCGCATCCTCCAGAAGGGGCGTCCGGCCCGCCTAGCGCCCGTCGAGCGGGAGGAGCTCGAAACGCCGGTCGGGGTAGGCGATCCGGAGGCCTTCGTCCGCGGGGGCGAGGCCGCAGGCGGTCGAGTCCGATAACGTGAGGTAGCGGGTGACGCCACCGTCGTCGGCGAAACCCTGGACCACCGCGTCGCCGGCCACGTTGCGGCCGAGGGCCCACATCCAGCCGTCGTGCCAGGCGATGGCGAAGACGCCGGTGTCGGGGTCGAAGGTGTCCAAGATGCGGGCGGGGAGCGGGTTGGAGGCGCCGGCGAAGTCGGGGCCGTGGTGACGGGCCGTGTAGTTGGCGGTGCCGGGCTCGTGATAGAGCGTGACGAACGAGTCGAGGTCGGCGCGGTAGGCGAGGCCGCAGGCCAGATGCTGGCCGTCGGCGTAGGAATCGTCGCGGGTCCAGGCGATTTCGCCGACGGGGGTGGCCTTGAAGAGCAGGCCGGAGTCGCGGGCCTGCAGGTAGATGGCGGCGTGGTCGGCGGTGGCGGCGAGGTAACCGACGCCGTTGAGGCCGAGATCGAAGCGTCCTTCGGGGAAGCCGTCGCTGGAGAACTTGAACAGGTCGACCTGGCTGCCGGCGTGACCGGACCAGTCCTCGTTCGTCGTGAACAGGTAGCCGCCGAGGGTCGCGATGTCGGCGATCGGATCGCTGAGAGTGTCCCGCTCGGTGTTAAGGACGAGGTCGTCATCGCAGCCGGACAGGACCAGACCAAGGGTGAGGGCGAGGGCGAGGGCGAGGGCGGGAGTGAGGAGCAGGCGTCGAATCATGGCGAACCTCCTAGTTCATCATCATTCAACGCCCACTCCGGGGGCGCGTCAAGAGACACTGGAGGGCAGGCCGCAGGGCCCGGAGGTGTCGCCTACATCCGCTTGTAGGTGATCTCCATCGATTTGGCCTCTTTGCCGCCCTTGGTTTCGAACATCTCGTAGCGAATCGTGTTGTCGTCGATCCAGGTGGTGACCGAGCGGACCGGCGAATCCTTGCCGAGTTGCGGGTTGAACATCAGGCCCATCATCACCGTCGTCCTGCCGTCCGGCGACCTGGTCCCGCGCATGTCTATGAAGCCGGTGCCCATGTTGTCGAACCAGAGGCTGAAGTACTCCTTCTTGTAGCGGTCGTAGCCGTCGATGCTCATCCCCTCGAACGGCATGCCCATCATCACGGTCTTGTAGGTCCCCTGGAGGTAGCGGCCGCCCATCACCGAGACGTATTCCATGGCGCCGGTCATCTCCGTCGGGGGGGCGGCGGGGTCCATCCACATCTTGTTCACGGAAGACCACTTCCCAGCCAGCCTGGTGAGCTGCTGGTGCTCGGGGCCGGGCTGCATCATGGCCATCATCTGTTCCATGGCGGCCTGGTCGGGGCCGCCGGCCGGCTTGTCGGTCTGGGCGAGAGCGGGCGCGGCCGTCAGCAGGGCGGCGACGGCCATCATCAGGACAAAAGCGCGTGCGGTGCGCATGAGCGGGCTCCTTTCGCGGGAATTCCCGGCAGCGAGGCATGGGCGAGGCGCAGGCAGGTACGTCGGCCCGCGCTGCGGTTTGCCCGCACAATCTAGGAGCGGAAGGTCGCCACCGGCAACCGGCGGGGCGGCCGACCGGCAGTTTGGCCGTGAACGTGCTCGCGGTGCGCGGACTGCGGGCGACCTACACGTTGTCCTGGGTCGCGATCCACTCGCTCCACGAGCCGGGGTAGAGGCGGGCGCCGCGGATGCCGGCCAGTTCGAGCGCCAGCAGGTCGTGGCAGGCGGTCACGCCGGAGCCGCAGTAGCAGACGACGCGCGGGCCGTCGTCGGGGCCGAGGCCGAGCCGGGCGAAGCCCGCGCGCAGCTCTTCCGTTGAGCGGAATATCGGCGCGGTGTCGGCGGTGAGGTTGTTTGTGAACGGCGCGTTGACGGCGCCGGGGATGTGGCCGGCGCGCGCGTCGATCGGCTCGACCTCGCCGCGGTACCGCTCAGGGGCCCGGGCGTCGAGCAGGACGAGTCGGGGCGCTTCCGCCCGCGCCACCTCGTCGCGCTGAACGGTGAGCTCGTCGCACACGCGCGGCGCGAGCGGCCGCGGATGTGGCGCCCGGTCCGGTGTCGGCCCGCTCTCGACCGCGTGTCCCTCGGCGAACCACTTCGCGATCCCGCCGTCGAGCACGACGCAGGCGCCCTGCTGTCCGAGCCAGCGCAGCAGCCACCACAGTCGCACCGCCACCGCGCCGGCAGCGTCGTCGTACGCCACGACGCGCGTTCCCTCGCCGATGCCGGCGCGGGCGAGCGCCGCCACGAGGTGGCGCGGGTCGGGCAGGGGGTGGCGACCGCGCGACGGATCGCTCAGATCGGAGAGGTCGGTGTCGAGGTCGAGACGCACGGAGCCCGGAACCCGCCCTGCCTCGAATACCTCGCGGCCGAAGTCCGACTGCCCGTGCTGCCAGCGGATGTCGGCCACGACGAGGTTCTCATCGCCGAGATGCGCGGCGAGCCAGGCGGTATCGACAAGGTCGCGCATGGAATATTACTCCACCTTCGTGTACTTCTCGTGCGCCGCGCCGCAGACCGGGCAGCGCTCGGGCGCCTCGCCGCGGACGGTGTGCCCGCAGACGGGGCAGATCAACATGTCGCCGGCGGTCGTGTCCTTGCCGGCGAGGAACGCGGACAGCGCCTCCGCATACAGATCGTGGTGGATCTTCTCCACCGCCAGCGCGTAGCGGAACGACAGCACCGCGCCCTTCTCGCCCGCCGCCTCGGCTTCGGCGAGAAACTCCGGGTACATGGTCTGGAACTCGTGCGCCTCGCCGGCGATCGCCGCCTTGAGGTTGTCTTCGGTGGTCTTGACGCCGCCGAGCACGCGGAAGTGCGCGTGTGCGTGCACCGTCTCCGCCGCGGCGGCGGCCCGGAACAGGCGCGCCGTGTTGGGGAAACCGTCCTGGTCGGCCTTCTTCGCGAAGGCGAGGTACATCCGGTTGGCCTGGCTCTCGCCGGCGAAGGCGGCCTGCAGATTCTCGCGGGTGGGCATCTCTTGCTCCGATCGTGGGGCGGAAGGGGACGGCTGACGGCGCGCTCGCGCGCCTGGCGCCAATGTCGCACCCGGGGGGATGGAGTGTCAAAGGAATGGGCCGTACTGCAGACGCCCGTGCGATGAAAGGCGGCGATCCGCGCCCCGGACGGCGTAACGGGATGTCGTCTCCGCGATATCTGCTTTTCCTTTCCGTCCGGCGCCGGGACCTGTAGCATCGGTGGCACAGGTTCCATCCGGGGAGGCGTTCATGAGCAGAATGATGCTGGCGATCGTGGCGCTCGTCGCGTGCGCCGTGGCGGCCGGTCCGGCCGCGGCACTCGACCGCGCCGCGTACGACGAACTGGCGAGGCAGATGGATGAAGCCCGGCGGTCCGAGGTCGACGTATATGCGCCGAACGCGTGGGCGAAAGCCGAGGAGGCCCTGGCCAGGGCCGAGAAGGCTCTGGCGGCCGAGCGCAAGCAGGAGCAGCTGGACAAGCAGGTGGCCGAGGCGCGGGAGTTCGTCGAGAACGCGCGCAAGGCAGGCGAGGTCTGCCGACTCGCGCTGCAGCAGCACCTGCCCCCCCGCGCGCGCGCGCAGGCGGCGCACGCCGCGGAGCTGGCGGCGGCGGCCTGGGCGCCGGCGCAGGAGCGCTTCCTCAAGGCCACCGCGAAGATCGAGTCGGGCGACGTGAAGGGCGGCCTGGCCGAGGCCACCGCTGCGGCGCCGCTCTTCGAACGCGCCGAACTGGAGGCGATCCGCGTCGCGATCCTCGGCGAGGCCGACCGGCTCATAGTCCGGGCCGAGACCGATGAAGCGGGCAAGTACGCGCTCGCCACGCTTGATCGGGCCCGCACCGCGCGCCGCGAGGCTGACGCGATCCTGCTCGCCGATCGCACGAAGCACGACGACGCCGCGCGCACGGCCGCCGAGGCGGAGTACGAGGCGCGTCATGCCTCGACGATCGCGCAGTCGGTCCGCTCTCTCGCCCGCAACGACCAGGCGTGGGAGAAGCTGATGCTGCTTTATGAAATCCAGATGGACCACGCAGGCGCGGCGCTCGGTCTCCCCCGCCTGCCATTCGACGACGGCCCGCAGGCCGCGGCAGACACGCTCACCGCGCGCATTCAGGGCCTGCGCGCCGAGGCCGGACGCCTCGCGACCGAGCGCGAGGCGGTCGCGATCGCGCTGCGCAGCACGGCCGCCCGTGTGGGCGCGGCCGGCAATGGCGACGATGGCGCCTCGCTGGTCCGCGCCATCGACGAACGTTTCGACGCCCTGTTCGCCGAGAAGCGCGAGCTCGCCACCAGGATCGAGAGCGGTCAGGCCCATCTGGCCGAGCTGTCTCAGGAGCACGCCGCCGTCGCGAGCCAGCTCTCGGCCCGGAAGGAGATGGAGGAGAAATTCCGCCAGGCCAAGGCGTTGATCACCCCCGCCGACGGCGAGGTCCTCTACAACGCCGCGGGCGACGTGATCCTGCGCCTGAGCGGCCTGGCGTTCGAGAGCGGCAAGAGCGACCTGCGCGACGTCCACATGCCGCTGCTCGCGAAGGCGAAGACAATCCTCGGCCTCTATCCTGACGCGCGCGTCGTGGTCGAGGGCCACACCGACGTGGCCGGCGACCCGGTCGCGAACCAGCGTCTGTCGGAGCGGCGCGCCCTGGCCGTCATGCAGTCCCTGCGGGCCAGCCTCGAGATCCCGGCCGAGCGGATCCAGGCCATCGGCTTCGGCGCCGAGCGGCCCGTGGCTTCGAACCAGACGGCCGAAGGGAAGGCGAAGAACCGGCGGATCGACATCGTGATCATGCGGTGAAAGGAGCGGACCCCCGGACTGTCTCCGCGTGAATTGCCCGGTGGGCGCCCGACGTGATGCGCGAGGCCTACGGCTTCCGCTCCCGCGGCCCCGCGAACAGATCCAGCCGCACCAGCCGGCACTCGATCCCGCCGTTCCACAGCGGGATGCGGCGCGTGGGCCGCAACCCCAGCTTGCCGACCAGTTTGGTGTCGCCGCAAAGGATCCAGGCGGTGGTGCCGGGGCAGTTGCGCTTGAGGGCATCGCCGAGCGCTTTGTACAGCAGGTCGACCTCGTGCTGGCGGCCGATCCGCACGCCGTAGGGGGGATTGGTCAGGACGGTGGCGCCGGGCGGCAGCGCCAGCTCGCGGGCATCGGCGGTGCGCAGGCGGATCGCGACGCCGGCCGGGAGGCGGTCGAGGTTGGCGCGGGCGGTGGCGAGCGCGGCGGGGTCGAGGTCGGCGCCGGTGACCAGGCCGCCCGGCAGCCGGCGGCTGCGGGCCTTGGCCTCGCGCTTCACGTCCGCCCATGCCCGGGCGTCGAAGTCGGGCAGCACGGCCCACGGCGGCGTCGGCTCGGCGCGGAGCCAGCCGGGGGGGATGCGCGAGGCGGCCAGCCACGCCTCGGCCAGCAGCGTGCCGGAGCCGCACATCGGGTCGTGCAGCTTGTCTTCGCCGTCCCAGCCGCTCAGGCGGACGATCGCGGCGGCGAGGGTCTCCTGCAGCGGGGCGTCGCCGCCGGCGATGCGGTAGCCGCGGCGGTGGAGGGCGCCGCCGCCGATGTCGATGCTGATCACGGCGCGGTCGTTGCGCAGGTGCAGGTTCAACTGCAGTTGCGGCGTCCGTCGGTCCACGTTCGGGCGATCGCCCGCCGTCTCCCGGAAATGATCGACAATGGCGTCCTTCAGGCGCTGGGCCGCGAACTGCGAGTGGTCGATCTGGCTTTGCGACACCGTGGCGTCGACGGCGAACGTCGTGGCCGGGGTGAGCAGGGCGTTCCAGTCGAGCTTGCGCGCGGTCGTGTAGAGATAGCGGTCGCTGTGGCAGTCGAACGTGATCAGCGGCGCCAGCACGCGGGCGGCCAGGCGCGAGCCGTAGGCGACGCGGTAGAGGGTGGCGGCGTCGGCCAGGAAACCGACGCCGTGGTGGCCGGGGTTCTCCGGCTCGGCGCCAAGTTCCCGCAGCTCGTCGGCCAGCAGGGCTTCCAGCCCGTGGGCGCACTGGGCGAAGTAGCGGCGATGGTTCTGATACTCGAACATGGGGGGATAATGCGGGTTGAGAAGCGCGGACGCCAGGGGATCGCTCAAACCGCCACGGATCGGGTCGCGGATTCGCATTCCACGGCGGGCCGCCGCCGCCGCCGGAACCGGGCGCCGGGCGGCCGCTTCCGACAATCCATTGTCGGGTGCCTCTTTAAGGCCTCCGGCGGGCGGGACAGGACGAAACGGCCCCGCAATTGCTTGTCGCAGGGGATCGCGGCTGGGAGGTCCCTGACGCGACAGGGCCTTCCCGCCGCCCTGCCGCCGCCTGGTCGACCGGAGGTTCCGTCATGGCCTTCCGCCTGCCCGGCCGCCCGATCCTCGCCCTGACCTTCCTCGCCCCTGTCGTTCTGTCCGCGGCGCGGCTGCGGCTGGATTGCGGGATCCGGGCGACGGCCTAGAACCCCGCTTCCCGCGGCGCCCGCGGGCACGGGATGACGTCGCGGATGTTCTGCATGCCGGTCAGATACTGCACCACGCGTTCGAAGCCGAGGCCGAAGCCGCAGTGCGGAGCGGAGCCGTAGCGGCGCAGGTCGAGGTACCACTGCAGCCCCTCGAACGGAATGTTCATGGCGCGCATGCGCGCTTCGAGCAGGTCGAGCCGCTCCTCACGCTGGCTGCCGCCGATGATCTCGCCGATGCGCGGCACCAGCACGTCCATCGCGGCCACGGTGCGGCCATCGTCGTTGCGCCGCATGTAGAACGCCTTGATGTCGGCCGGATAGTCCGTCACGATCACCGGCCCCTTGAATACGGCGTCGGTGAGGAACTTCTCGTGCTCGGACTGGAGGTCTCTGCCCCAGGCCACGGGGTATTCGAACGTCTGTCCGGCGCGCTGCGCTTTCTCCAGTTCGGCCACGGCGTCGGTGTAGGTGCAGTGCGCGAACTTCGCGTCCGCCAGACGCGCGATCTCCGCGGTCGGCAATGGCGGTCTCCGCGTACTGCTTCGCGAAGAACGCCAGTTCGTCCGGACAACGCTCCACGACGGCGCGGCAGAGGTGTTTCACGAAGTCCTCGGCGAGCGCCATGTCGTCCGACAGGTCGGCGAAGGCGATCTCCGGCTCGATCATCCAGAACTCGGAGAGGTGACGCGAAGTCTGCGAGTTTTCGGCGCGGAACGTGGGACCGAACGTGTAGACGTCGCCCAGGGCCATCGCCATGAACTCCGCCTCGAGCTGGCCGCTCACCGTGAGGTAGGCGCGCCTGCCGAAGAAGTCCTGGTCGAAGTCAATGCCGCCCCCTCCGCTGTCGAGCCGCGGCAGCGCGGTCAGGTCGAGCGTAGTGACGGCGAACAGCTGGCCAGCCCCCTCCGCGTCGCTCGTGGTGATGATCGGCGTGTGGGCCCAGACGAAACCGCGTCCCTGGAAGAACTCGTGCACCGCGAAGGCGAGCGTGTTGCGCACGCGCAGCACGGCGCCGAAGGTGTTCGTGCGGGGCCGCAGGTGGCCGATCTCCCGCAGGAACTCGAGGGAGTGGCCCTTCTTCTGCAGGGGGTAGGTCTTCGGGTCGGCCTCGCCGAAGATCTCGAGCCCGTCGATCGCCACTTCCCACTTCTGGCCCGCTGCCGGTGATTCGCGCAGGGCGCCGGTCGCGCGGATCGCGGCCCCGGTGCCGACGCGCGGCAGCAGGAGCGCAGGAGGCGAATTCGCGGCCACGACGAGCTGCAGGTTGTCCTGCGCCGAGCCGTCGTTCACGGCGAGAAAGGCCACATCCTTCGACTCGCGCTTCGTGCGGACCCAGCCGCACACGGTCACCCGCTGCCCCGCCGCTCCCTGCGCCAGTAGCGCTTTGATCCTGTCCCGCTGCACTGTCGGCACCTCATTCCATTGTTCCACTGACTGCGCGACGCGCGACCGGTCGCCAGGCCATCGAGCACGCAATTGTAGTCGCGGGGGGGTGTTCCGGCAATGGATCGTCCGCGCCAGGAAGGCGGACAGCAGAAGACTGCTGAGGCGGGGGCGAGGTCCCGTCCCAGCAGTCCCGGCATTTCGGGTCCCACTGTTGGTGGTCCGACTACCGGACTCTGCTTCGGTTCTCTCTGCGGATGCGCCCTCCCGCCGTCCAGATGCGGGCCCCAGGTGTGGCGGGAGGATGCGCTCCGCCGCGCCCCGCTAGCTCACGTTGACGTACCGATCCTTCGAAGTGAGGCACGAGGCACACTTTTCGAAGTTGAGATTCGTCGTGGTGTAGCCGCAGACAGCGCTAACATAAAAGTCGCGGGCGGCCTTGAAGCTCCGCAGCGCGTCCTTGTCGCCCTCGGCGGCGCGTGCCGACGGCACGGACGAGCCGATCAGCAGCGCCAGCGCGAACCCGGCGACGAGGGCGGTATGCAGAGTCTTCGTCATGTTCCGCTCCTTGAGTTCGGGGGTTGCGGTGGCTTGACAGCAGGTCCCTACGCAGTCGCCGTGCCAGACCGGCAAATTCTCTAATGTGTTGCTATTGATAGTTTTATCTGAATAGTGGTCGGCGGGATGTCGCGCGAACGTTCAAGAATTCGAACAATGACGATGATAATCATCTCATTATTTGAACGTCAGTCGCCGCTCCGCCCGGCCAGGCCGTGTTTGCGCAGCTTGTAGTTCAGGTCGCTGCGGGAGATGCCGAGGCGGCGCGCCGCCTCGGCCTGAACGCCGTCGGCCGCGGTGAGCGCACGTCCGATGAGGGTCCGTTCCACCTCTTCGAGCGCGGGACGCAGTTCGCGGTCGATCGGGATGGCTGCGGTCCAGTCGCGAGACCGCGGGTCGGCGCCGGCGAGCACGGGGATGTCTTCGGGGCAGATCTCTTCGCCGCGCGCCAGGATCGAGGCGCGCTCGAGCAGATTGCGCAGTTCGCGCACGTTGCCCGGGAACGGGTAGCCCGCCAGGCGCTCCACCGCGGCCGCGCAGATGCGGCGGGGGGGGATTTTCAATTCACCGGCCACCCGCGCGAGGATCACGGTGATCAGGGCCGGCAGATCCTCCACCCGCTCGCGCAGCGGCACCACTGTGATCGGCACGACGGCCAGGCGGTAGTAGAGGTCCTCACGGAACAGCCCTTCCTTCACGCGTTGATCGAGATCGCGGTGCGTGGCGACGAGGATGCGGACATCGACCCGACGCACGGTAGTCGAACCGACCCGCACGATCTCGCCATCCATCAGCACGCGCAGCAGCTTCGCCTGCAGCGGCGGCGACATGTCGCCGGCCTCGTCGAGGAGGAGCGTGCCGCCGTGGGCCGCCTCGAAGACCCCCTGGCGGGCGCGGTCGGCGCCGGTGAAGGCGCCGCGCTCGTGTCCGAACAGCTCCGATTCGAGCAGCGTGTCGGTGAAGGCGCTGCAGTTGACCGCAACGAAAGGCCGGTCGGACCGGGGGCTCGCCGCGTGGATCGCCCGGGCCACCAGCTCCTTGCCGGTGCCGGTCTCGCCGGTGATCAGCACGGTCGCCGCGGTGGGTGCGACCCGCGCGATCACCTCACGCAGCGCCTGCATCGGCGCGCTGCCCCCCACCAGCCGCGTGGACGGGTCGAGTCGTCGCATCGCCCCGCGCAGGCTTTCGTTCTCGCGCAGCAGCTCCGCCCGCTCGCTGGCCCGCTTCACGGCGACCCGCACCGCGTCCGGATCGAACGGCTTGGGCAGGACGTCGAACGCGCCCTGCCGCATCGCGCGAACCGCCAGATCGACCGTAGCGTAGGCGGTGATGAAGATGACCGGGGTCGTGGCGTCGGCCTCCTGGCAGGCGGCGAGCAGTCCGAGTCCGTCGCCGTCGGGCAGCTTCTGGTCGGTGATCACCAGATCGAACTGGTGCGCGGCCAGCGCGGTCCGCGCCTGAGCCACGGTTCCCGCCTCCGAGATCTCGTATCCCTCGGCGCCGAGCACGACCGACAGCAGTCGGCGCAGCGACGGTTCGTCATCGACGATCAGGATGCGCGGCATCGGCTCAGGTCACCTCCGGTGCGGGGACGCCCCGACGGGCGTCGGGCAGCGCCAGTTCGAAGCGTACGCGACCGCCGTCGTTCCGGGCGAGCGTCAGCTCGCCACCGTGGGCGCGGGCGATGTTCCGCGTGATCGCCAGACCCAGTCCGGAGCCGCCGGCCCGGGTCGTGAAGAACGGCTCGCCCAGGCGGGGGGTCAGCTCCGCGGCGATCGGCGCCCCCTCGTTCTCGACGTGGAAGACCACGCCATGCTCCCCGTCGCAACGGGCGCCCGCGGTGACGGTCGCGCCGGGACGCGACGCCTGCAGGGCGTTCACCAGCAGGTTGAGCAGGGCCTGCTGCAGCCGGAACGGATCCACCAGCACGGCGCAGTCGTCCTCGCACGCGGAGCGCACCGCGATGCCGGTCTCCTGGGCGCGGGCCTGCGCCAGACCGGTCAGGTAGGACAGCAGCTCGGCCGTCGTGGTGGCGTGCAGTTCGAGGGGGCGCGGCCGCGCGTAGTCGAGGAAGTCGGTGGTCAGCCGTTCGAGGCGGCGCGCCTCGCCGGCCACGATGTCGCACAGCTCGGCGCGCCGTCCGTCGGCCGGCTCCTCGTCCTTCACCATCAGGGCCGAGCTCAGGATCATCGCCACCGGATTGCGGATCTCGTGCGCGATCGCCCCCGCCAGCCGGCCCACCGCCGCCAGCTTCTCGTCCTCGACGAGCCGGTCCTTCGTCCGTTCGAGCTCGGCCAGGCTCTCTCGCAACCGCTGCCGGTCGTGGCGCAGCTGGTCGGTGAGTTGGCCAACGACGATGCCGGCCACGAAATATATGAGCACGACCGTGGCGGCTTCGTAGAATTCGCGCGGCATCCACGGGGGATGCTTGAGGTAATAAAGGCAGAGGTCGACCATGGTCAGCAGCCCCGCGGTCGCCGCGGTCAGCAGGATGGCCGGCATACGGAAGCGGAACGCCGCCGACATGATCGGCAGCATCAGCAGCACCGAGTAATGGCTGTCTTCCGCCCCGCCCAGGTAGGCCACCACCACGCCGAGCAGCAGCTTCACCGGCACCGAGATGCGGGGGTAGATGAAGATCGCGCGCGGTCCGAACGGCGCTCGCCGGGCCCGCAGGGCGAACAGCTCGACGGTCTGCAGCAGAAAGAACGTGGCGCTGGCGACCAGCACGGGGCGGTTGGGCGCCCCGAGGATTCCGCTGAAGCCGAGGTGCACGAGCACGAGCGCCGCCAGCACCGCCAGATTGAGCCCGACCAGGGCGGACTCCTGCCGGCGGAAGAGATCGGAATCGGCCGACTCGGGCGGCGGCGGCGCAGATGACAAACGTTTTTCCATGGACGCGGAGTATAACCGGGCCGGCGGGCGGCGCCACCCCGAGTCTTCCCGTCCCCGCCGCGCGGCTGCGTGGTGTACGCGCCGGGAGCGTAGACGGCGGCGTCCCGGGAGTTCCCCTCACTCGTAGCGCAGGGCCTCGATCGGGTCGATCTCCGCGGCCCGCCGCGCCGGGAACAGACCCGCGAGCAGGGCGATCGTCGCGAGGATCACCACCGTCACGAAAGCCACCATGCGCGAGAAGATGGGGTGTCCCATGAAGCGCAGCGGTCCGGAGTCGTCCGGCACGAGCCCCACCAGGGCCACGAGCAGCCACGACACCAGGATGCCGACCGCACCGCCGCTGCCGGTGATCAGCAACGCCTCGATCATGTGCTGCGCCACGATGTGCCGCCGCCGCGCTCCGACCGCGCGCTTGATGCCGATCTCCGGCGTCCGTTCCTTCACGACGACGAACATGATGTTCGCCACGCCCACTCCGGCCACGACCAGCGTCATCGTCCCGATCACGGCGAAGAAGATGTTCAGGCCGAGCATGATCTTGCGACCGATCTCCTCGTTGGCGATGTCGTCGTCGATGTCGACTGCGTAGGTGTCGGTCGGGTCGAAGCGGTACTTGCGACCGAGCAGGTCGCGGATGTCGCGGATCAGTTCCTTCGTGCGCGTGCGGTCGGCCGGGCGGATCAGGATCCGGTTCACCCGCTGAGCGCCGTAGACGGTCTGGAAGGTCGACCAGGGCAGGATCACGCGGTCGGCGTCGGGGCCGTTGCTCATCGACATCTGCACTTTGGCCGCCATCACGCCGACGACCTTGTATGGCAGTCCGTCGATCTCGACGAACTGGCCGACCGGATCCTCCGCCGCGAACAGCTTTTTCGCGATGCCGTCGCCGAGGAATGCCACGCGCCGCTTTCCGATCACGTCCGCGTCGTTGAGGAAACGACCGTTGCCGGGGAAGAAGTGGCGCATGAGAGCGAAGTCGGGGGCCGTCCCCTCGCCGTAGGTTGTGGTGCGCTCCCGCCCGCGGCTGACGATCATGCCGTTACGGCCGAAGCTGGGAGAGATGAGTCCCACGAGCGGCAGGTTCTCGCGCAGGAGTTGCATGTCGTCCATGGTGAAGTTGATCGTCCGGATCGCCGGCAGTCCCTGGAACGGCTTGGTGGTCTCGCCGGCCCGCACCGTGACCACGGCGTCGGAGTAGTTGAGATTGCCCTCCATCACGCGCCGCTCGAGCCCGAACCCGAAGGCGAGCAGCAGCACGACCGACATCGTGCCCCAGACGATGCCGCCCACGGTCAAAAAGACCCGCGTCTTCTGGTGGCGAAGGTCGTGCAGCAGTTCCTGCCGGAACGTCGTCCACATCGCGTCTAGCCTCTCAACGCCTCGATCGGGTCGATGTTGGCCGCCCGCCGCGCCGGGAACCAGCCGGCCAGGAAGGCCACGGTCGTGATGATGGTCACGGAGACGAGCGCCACCAACGGATCGATGACCGGCGTGCCGAGCGCCTCTTTCGCATCGGCCGGCATGTTGGCCACTGCCGTGACGATGCCCCAGGCGAGCAGCCCGCCGATGACCGCCCCGACCCCGGTGATGAAGCAGGTCTCGGCCAGGAACTGCGCCATGATCACCCAGCGCCGCGCGCCGACCGCTCGCCGGATGCCGATCTCGCGCGTCCGCTCCCGCACGACGACATACATGATGTTCGAAACGCCAAGTCCCCCCACGCCCAGCGTCATCACGCCCATCATGAGGAGAAAGATGCTGAAGCCGGTGAAGAAGAGCGAGAACTCGGAGAAGAACTCGGCGCTGTCCCAGATGTTGACCGCGTCCTCGTCGGCCGGATCGAACACGTACTTGCGCGCCAGCACCTCGCGCACCTTCACCACGACCTCTGTCGACCGGTCCCATCCGTAGCGAGTGGTGAAGACGATGTTGCCCACGTTGCGCTCGCCGAACATCGCGACATAGGTGGTGCAGGGGATGAAGGCGCGATCCTCGTCGCGCGCGTTGTAGTTCGAATTCTGGTTCTTCGTGCGCAGCACGCCGATGACCCGGAACGGCACCCCGTTGAGCAACACCGATTCGCCCACCGGATCCTTGTCGGCGCCGAAAAGGAATTCGCTCACCTTGTCGCCCAGGAAGACGACCCGTCGCCGCTCGTCGAGGTCGCGCGCGTTGAACCAGCGCCCCCCCGGGCGCGGGATCTCGTTGCGGATATCGCCGTATTCGACGTTCACCCCCGACACCAGCGGGCTGCGCACCTTGTCGCCCACGCGCAGTACCGCGTCCCAGCGCGCGTACTCCTCGCTGATCTTCGCCACCTCGGGCACCTGTTGGCGCAGCAGCGTCACGTCCGACGCCACGAGCCGGATATTACGGTCCACGCCGAAGCCCCGATACGGCATGGTCGTGGAGCCGGGGAAGAGCAGGATCACCGCGTCGCCCATCCCGCGCATGTTGACCAGGTTCTGCCGCTTCACGCTCGTCCCGAGGGCCATCATGATGACGACAGCCGCCGTCCCCCAGACGATCCCGAACGTCGTCATCGCCGCCCGCCGCCGCTGCGCGCGCAGGTCGGCCTGGAACTCCCGGAACAGGGAGAGCAGGTGGGAGAGGTTGACGAGAAAGGAGCGGATCGAAGTCATCGGGACACGGCTCCGGATCGATTCGGGTGACGGCCGGCGGCTAAAGCGTCTTCTCAGGCTTCTCCAGGACCTCCTGCCCCTCGGTCAGCCCCGTCGTGATCTCGATGCGGATCGCGTCCGAAAGGCCGGTCGTGATGGGGGTGCGCACGCGCGCGCCGGCCGCGCCGCTGATCTCGACCCAGGTGCTGTCGTTCGCGCTGTGGACGACCCGTTCGGGCAGGGTGAGCACCCCGTCCGCCCGCCGGATGATGATGTCCGCGTTCGCCGAGTAGCCGGCTCGCAACAGCGGACCCCCGGTCCCTTCGATCGCGATCTCGACCGGGAACATCCGCGTGTTGTTCTCCTCGCGCGCCTTCAGCGAGATCCGCGCGAGACGCCCCGGCACCGTCTGGCCCGGCAGCGCCCCGATCTTGACCTCGACCGGCATGCCGACGGAGAGTTTGCCGACGTCGATCTCGTCGACGGTTCCCTTGAAGATGAGGCTGTCCATGTTGGCCATCGTCATCAGGACCGTGCCCTCCTGATAGGAGGTGAGCGGCACCACCGGATCGCCCAGGTTGACGTTCCGCTCCAGGATCGCCCCGGAGATCGGCGCCCGCACGATCGCCTCGATCTCCCGCCCCGCGATGCTGACGCTCCCCTTCTCGAGCAGCTGCAGCCGCTCGCGCCCCGCCGCGACCTGCATCTGCGCCAATTCGAACGCCTTCTCGGCCGCCTCGTACTCCCGGTCGGCCACCATGCCGCGCGTGAGCAGGTCGCGCGTGCGGTTGAGCTCCTTCTCCGCGTTGCGCAGCGTGATTTCGTCGAGGTCGATGCGCCGGCGCGCGTCGGCCACCTCGAGCGGCGTCGGGTCGGGCTGGATCTCCAGCAACGGCGCCCCCGCCGGCACGATCTGCCCCGGCTCCCGGTAGACCTTCTTCACGACCCCCGACACGCGGGCCTTCACCGAGATCTCGTCGCGCGGCACGATCGATCCGACCGCGAGGGCCTTCTCGACGACCGATCCCCGCTCGACCTTCACGACGGGGGCGGCGTTCTTCGCCTTGCCGTTGCGTTTCATGACGGTGAATCCGACCGCGCCGCCAACCACGACGACGATCGCCACGACGATCCAGACCAGGCGCCTGCGGCGCGGACCATTCCGATTCATAACAGATCCAGCCTTGTTGGGGGTCTCAGCCGTGCATGCACGGGGAGGAGACGCAGGAAGAGGGGGTAGTGTTCCGTCGCCGCCAAGTATTGTCGTGGGGGCCCCAGGATGGCCGTTCGCGACCGCGTGGTATGCCCTCCTTTACATTATGTTAAATATACTTGACATCACAATTCCGGTCGACGATGCTCCGGGCATGGACGACAACGTGCGCAGCGAAGTCCGGAAGCACCGATTCCTGAACGGCGAGATGACCCAGGGGGAGCTCGCGGCCCGGGTCGGTGTGAGCCGCCAGACGATCATCGCCATCGAGAAGGGGAAGTACAACCCCTCCGTCGGGCTGGCGATCCGGATCGCGCGGGTGTTTGGGGCGCCGGTGGAATCGCTCTTCGGCTTCGCGGACGACGAGCGGGTCTGGGACGACTGAACGGACCGCCCGGCCGGTCGGCCCCCCCCGCGGAAAGGACGGCTATGACCTCCCCTCGCCTGGAGAGCGTCGTGAGCGCGCTCGGCAATCGCCTCGGCTGGCGCCCCTCGCGCGCCACCCTGATCGCCGCCGCCGTGGTGATCGGCGGCTTCCTGCTGACCGGCGTGAGCTGGTGGTTCATCGCCCTGTCGGGCCTCGGCGCCGTCGGCCCCGGCGTCCTGCGCGAGCTGGGCTGGCTGCGCGACAAGGACGAGTTCGCCCGCCGCGCCGCCCAGCGCGCCGGCTACCACGCCTTCCTCGTCACGGCGCTGGCCGGCTTCGTCATCGCCGGCTACACCCGCTCCGGCGAGCGCCACCTGAAGAACCCCGAGGAGTTGGCCACGCTCTTCCTGGCGCTGCTCTGGTTCACCTGGCTGCTCAGTTCGCTGCTGGCCTTCTGGGGCGCCCGCCGGGCGTCGCAACGGATCCTGCTCGGCTTCGGCATCTGCTGGCTGCTCTTCTGCATGGCCGACAGCTGGCAGCACCCCCTCGGCATGCTGATCCACTGCGTCCCGGCGCTGCCGTTCTTCCTGCTGGCCTGGATGGCCCGGCGCTGGCCGCGCGTGGCGGGCGGCGCTGCTGATCCTGGCGGGCGCGGGCATGTACGTGTTCTTCCGCTTCTGGACGGACGAGCGGGGTGGCCTCGTCACCCAGACGGTGACCGCGGTCCTGCTCGTGGGTCCGCTGCTGGGCAGCGGCCTGGCTCTGGTGCGGGGCGATGCGGAGGCGGCGTGATGTCAGCGATCGATCAGCCGCTGCGCACCCTCTGAGTACCGGTGCCCCTGCACCGTGGTCCTGGCGAGCGCCTCCTCCATCTCCTGCAGCTCCGCCGCCGTGAGCTCCACGTCGGCCGCGCCGAGGTTCTCCTCCAGGCGGTGCAGCTTCGTGGTGCCCGGGATCGGGACGATCCACGGCTTGCGCGCCAGCAGCCAGGCGAGGGCGATCTGCGCGGGCGTGACGCCCCTGCCGTCCGCGATGCGTTGCGCCACATCGACCAGCTTCCGGTTGGCCTGCCGGTTCTCCGCCGCGAAGCGGGGCACCGTGCTGCGGAAGTCGGTGTCGGCGAACGTGGTGTCCTGGTCGATCTTCCCGGTGAGGAAGCCCCGGCCCAGCGGGCTGAACGGCACGAAGCCGATCCCCAGTTGTTCGAGGGTGGGGAGGATCTCCACCTCGGGCTCGCGCCACCAGAGGGAGTATTCGCTCTGGAGAGCGGCCACCGGCTGCACGGCATGGGCCCGGCGAATCGTCTGCGCGCCGGCCTCCGACAGGCCGAAATGCCGGACCTTGCCCGCGGCGATCAGGTCGCGCACCGTGCCCGCCACCTCCTCGATGGGCACGGCCGGATCCACCCGGTGCTGGTAGAAGAGGTCGATGCGATCGGTCCGCAGGCGGCGCAGCGACGCCTCGGCCACCTCCCGGATGCGCGCGGGGCGGCTGTCCACGCCCGCCCCGGCCATACCATCCCTGAAGCCGAACTTGGTGGCGATCACGACCTGGTCCCGCACGGGAGCCAGAGCCTCGCCGACCAGCTCCTCATTGGTGAACGGACCGTAGGCCTCGGCCGTGTCGAAGAGGGTGACGCCCCGCGCGAAGGCGGCGCGGATCATGGCGATGGCTTCGTCCTTCGCCAGCCCCGGGCCGTAGCCGAAATTGAGGCCCATGCAGCCATACCCCAGGGCCGACACCTCGAGGCCGCCGTTGCCAAGTGCACGTTTCCGCATGCTGCCGTTCCCTCCTGTCCGCAGGGCTTACGCGGACTTCAGCGACTCCATGTCGATCGAGAAGCGGTACTTCACATCGGAGCGCACCAGCCGCTCGTAGGCCTCGTTGATCCTCTGGATGGGGATGATCTCCACGTCAGCTGTGATGCCGTGCGCGCCGCAGAAGTCGAGCATCTCCTGGGTCTCCGCGATGCCGCCGATCAGCGAGCCGGACAGGCTTCGGCGACCGAACAGCAGGGCAAAGGACGACACCGACAGCGGCGTCTCCGGCGCGCCGACCAGCGTCAGGTTGCCGTCCAGGGCCAGCAGGTTGAGGTAGGCGTTGAGGTCGTGATCCGCCGAGACGGTGTCCAGGATGAAGTCGAAGCTGCCCGCGTGCTTCGCCATCCCGTCGGCCTCGCGGGAGTTGACGACCTCGTGGGCCCCCAGCCGCAGGGCATCTTCGACTTTCGAACGTGAAGTCGTGAACACCACGACATGGGCGCCGAAGGCCCGGGCGAACTTCACCCCCATGTGGCCCAGGCCGCCGAGGCCGACGACACCGACCTTCCGGCCCTCGCGGACGTTCCCGTGACGCATGGGCGAGTAGGTCGTGATCCCCGCGCAGAGCAGCGGCGCGACCCCGGCCAGGTCCAGGTTGGAGGGAACCCGCAGGACAAACCGCTCATCGACGACGATGCTATCGGAATAGCCTCCGTACGTGACTCCCCCGAGATGCTTGTCCGGACCGTTGTAGGTGAAGACGGCGCCGGGGCAGAACTGCTCCTGATCGGCCCGGCAGTTGGGGCAGGTGTGGTCCGAGTCGACCAGACAGCCCACGCCCACGAGGTCGCCCGGCTTGTAGTTCGTGACCGCCGATCCGATCTTGGTGACCCTGCCGACGATCTCGTGGCCCGGCACGACCGGGTAGACCGTGGGCATGATGCTGCTCCACTCGTTGCGCACCGTGTGCAGGTCGGAGTGGCAGACTCCGCAGAAGAGGATCTCGATCTGGACGTCCGTGGCCGTGGCGTCGCGCCGCGGGATGGTGGTGGAGGCCAGCGCAGAGGTGGCGCTGGCCGCGGAGTAGGCCTTGGCTCTGTGCATCGAAGCTCCTCCTGTCGTGTGCGGGTCGAGCGCGGCCCCGGCCCCGGCGTGAGGCCCGCAAAGTTGCCCGATCATCCCTGAGATCGGCATGCCAACGGCCGCCAAGATACTCGTGTTCGTCGACCGTGGCATGGCCATCGGCCAGGTGACCGCGCCACTGCTGGACGCCTGCGATCGGCTGGCTCCAGGCGAACTCCACGGAAACGATCCGCATTCCACGTGGGCTACGACGGCCCCTCCCAATTTCCCCGCGAGTACCGGCGGCTGTTTGGCGCGCCCCGCTGCGCGACACCAGGTCGCTGCGGCAGGTCGCTGCCGACGACCGGGCCTGACGGACGCCCGGCGCCATCTCAGTTTTGTCGATTATCGCGCGCGGAGGGAAGTGTCGCTGACACTGGCGGACTTGGGCACGTGAACCGCCCCGGGATTGCCGGAGGCTTTATTACTTGAGAGAAGACCGGCGAATGCGGCGAGTGCGTGCGTCGCGTGACAGGAGAAGCGTGACTCGGGGGGTGTTGGCTACTGCTTCGGAGTCAGCAGTGCCATGATGTTGTGCTGGTTGAAGAACCACTCGGCGCGGAACGTCGTGGGGCCGTCCTTGCCGTCGATTGGGAGCGGGGCGGTGATGCTGTGCGCCACATCGCGGGTGTCTGTGGTGAGGGAGGTCACGATCTCTGGGGGGGCTTCGCCGTGGATGGAGGCGAAGTGTCGGGTGCGGAAGGTGGGGGAGGTGGCGCAGTAGCGTACCTGCCATTGGGCGGGGAGAGAGGGGTCGAGGAGGGGGCGGCCGGGTACGGGGGCGAGCACCACGAGCATGATCTCGCGCAGGCTGGTTTCCACCAGGCGGCGGGCGGTGGACTCGAAGGAGGCCTGGTAGCGGGTGGCCAGGGCCTTCACGGTGCGGGCCGAGGGGGCTTCGGCGCTCGCTTCGAGCAGGAAGTGCCTGCCCTTGAACAGCAGGTCGGCGGCGAAGCGGTTGGCTTCGATCTCGAAGTCGAGGCGGGTGCGCGAGCTCAGACCGTCCGCGTCGCAGAGATACAGGGCGTGCTGGTGGGTGGGCAGGACGTAGTGGGCCACCTCGTGCAGCACGCTGAAGCGGGTGCGTCGGGGGTCGAGCGCGCTGTCCACGGCGACGAGGCGGTCGGGGAAGGAGATGAGCGCGCGGGGGAGTCGGGTACGGCGGGGGAGGGCCGGCGCGAGGCTTCCTTCGAAATCCACGGACAGGTAGTCGAGCTTGAGGTAGTCCAGCAGGGTGGCGGCGTTCACGGCGCCCGGCGCGTCCTGGCCGGTTCGGCGCAGCAGGAAGGCGACGAGTTCGTGGGGCTGGATGTCGAAGGACCCCGAGGTCTGGATGGCGCCGGCCATGTCGTCTACTTCCTTTGCGCGGCGAGCAGGCGCAGGCGCTCGCGCAGCGTTTCGGCCAGCGTGGCGTCGATTTCCGCGCCGTGCGCGGCCATTGCGAGCGCGCTGTCGCCCTTCATTCCGCCGAGGCCGTCCAGATAGTCCTCGATCTTCTGCTGGCGGTCCGGATCGCGCTGGGCCTCGAGTTGGGCGAAAAGGGCGGGGAACCGGTCGGCCAGCCTGATGAGGTTGTCGCTCGAGCGATTCTGCAGGGAACGCCCCGACTCCCAGCGGCTGTAGGTCTTCTCGCCGGTGCCCACGAAGAGGGCCATCTCCACCTGGCTCAGGCCGGCGCGCTCGCGCACGGCGCGGATCTCCTCCGGGGGCAGCAGGCCGAGGCGGTCGTACCTGATGCCGTCCAGGGCGTCGGTCAACGCGGGGGGGAGCACCTGTTCGTGGCACGCGCCGCACTCCTCCCAGGTCGCCGCGGGCACGACCAGCGTGCCCCCCGGAATGTTCGGTGGCGGCTCCATGCGGTACTCGCCCTCGTGCCGCTCCAGCGCGGCGGCGCCGCAGATCGGGCAGGTGTTCGTCATGACTGGCCTCCTGGGCGAATGGCCTCGGGTCGGTCCGGGTGGACGGAGACGATGAAGAGCTTCGGGCTGAGCGACGGCTCCCCGAGGATCATGAACTTGCAGTAGAAGCGCCGGCCCGCGAGCTCCGGCCAGATCTCGTAGGCGAACTGCCCCGCGTCCTGCCCGTGCATGATCGTCCTGGTGACGGCCGTGCCCTCGTGGATCCAGTCCCAGAGCGCGTCGCAGACATCCGCTCTGGTGAGGTGATGGGCCATCATGTCGGTGGTGGCCGTCTTCGTGCTGCTCGCGCGGCCCGGATCGGCGGCCAACGCACGCAGCAACCGGACTTCCGATTCGCCGGCCCTGTCCTTTCCCAAGAGGACCCCAGCAGCAACAGAAATCGGCAGACTCAAAGCACACTTGAGTGCTATATGGTACTACAGTGTCACAATAATTTCAATAATACTGATTATATAGTTCTGTGTGCGTCTCGATTCCGCCACGGGGGCACCTGCCCTCCTCTCGGTCTTCGCTCGGGAAATGCGGATGTGATCCCGAAGCGAGCCAACGGAGCGCTCTGGCAACAACGAACCCAGCGGTTCCGTAGGAGACTGCCATTGCCAAGCTCCGTCCTTGAGGCGAGGGTCGGAGCGTACACGGACACGGGGAGGCAGGCGAATGGACTCGACCGGGAGAGCTGCGCGGCTGGCCGGACTGCTGTACCTGCCGGTGGTGATTGGCGGGCCGTTCGTGCTCCTCTACGTGCCGGGCAAGGTGTTCGTGTCCGGAGACGCCAGCGCGACGGTCAACAGCATCCTGGCGCACGAGTCGTTGTTCCGGGCCGGCATCGCGGTCGGGATCGTCTCGGAGCTGTTTTTCGTGGGCGCCATCCTGGCCCTGTACCGCCTGCTCAGGGACGTCGGCCAGACGCTGGCGGCGCTCATGGCCCTGCTGATCCTGTTCGATGTTCCGCTGGCGTTCCTGAGCACTGCCAACCAGGTGGCCACTCTGACGCTCGCTCGCGGCGCCGATTTCCTGGCCGCCTTCGAGCAGCCGCAGCGGGATGCGCTCGTGCTTCTGCTGCTCAAGTTCGACAGTGCCGGAGCGCTGGTGTCGCAGGTCCTGTGGGGGCTGTGGCTGCTGCCGCTGGGCCTGCTCGTGTACCGCTCCCGCTTTCTTCCCCGATTTCTCGGCCTCTGGCTGCTTCTCAACGGCCTCGCCTATGTCGTGATGAGCGCGACGGGACTGTTCTTTCCCGACGATTTCAAGCTGGTGCGCAACCTCGCCATGCCGGCCCTCTTCGGCGAAATGGTGTTGATGCTGTGGCTGCTCATCAGGGGCGCCCGTCGGCCGGTCATCCCCTGATGGCCGACAGGAACAGCTCCCCGTACCGCGCCAGCTTCGTCTCCCCGACTCCCTTCACCTCGAGCAGCTCCGCTTCGTCGCGCGGCTTCAGGCGCGCCATTTCGCGCAGCGTGGCGTCGGAGAAGACGACGTACGGTGGCACGCTCTCGCGCTGGGCGATTTCGCGGCGCAGGGCGCGCAGCCGCTCGAACAGGTCGGTGTCGACGCCGCTCCACTCCGCGCCGGCGTGGGTGGCGGCCGCGGCGCGCTTGCCTTTCGCCCCTTTCCTCCCCTTCGGCACCGGCTCTTTGCCCTCCGCCCCGCGCCAGAACCGCGTCAGGCGCGGGGCCTCCTGGCCTTGCAGCACGGCGCGCCCCTGCTCGGTCACCCGGACGATCGGGAAGCGGCGGGCGCCGCTGATCTTCTCCACCATCTCGAGGGCGTTCTGGGCGATGAGCTGGTCGATCCAGGCGCGCACGGTGGCGTCGGACTCGTCGCGCAGCAGGCCGTGGACCGACAGTTCGTTGTGGCGCAGGTCGCGGATCCGCTCGCCGTCGCTGCCGCGCAGGACCGCGGTCACGTGCGCGGCGCCGAAGGTGCTGCCGGTGCGCAGCACCGCCGAGAGGACTTTCTGGGCGGCGACGAGCGCCTCGCCAGCGGCCAGCGCGATGGTCTCGCCGAGGCAGACGTCGCAGGCATGGCAGTTGTCGGCTTCGCCCGGGACCGGCGCGGCGGGGGGCGGCGGGGCGCCGGCGTCGTCCGTCGGCGGCGGCCAGGGGCGCCCGAAGTGCTCGCTCAGCAGGCGGTGCCGGCAGACCGGCGCCACGGCGAACCGCGCGATCTGCGCGAGTTGCCGTTCAAGCGCGTTCTTCCGCTCCTCCGGCAGCGGGCCGTCCATTTCGGCCAGACGGCGGTGCGCCTGCAGGTCGGCGGCGCTGTAGAGGAGCGTACAGTCGGCCGGCAGGCCGTCGCGGCCGGCGCGCCCCGACTCCTGCTGGTAGTGCTCCACGCTGCGCGGCGCGTTGGCATGGATGACGAAGCGGACGTTCGAGCGGTCGATGCCCATGCCGAAGGCGATCGTCGCCACCACGACGGCGAGGTCCTCGTTGAGAAACGCCGTCTGCGTGGCGGCGCGCTCGGCCGCGCCGAGGCCGGCGTGGTAGGGGGCGGCCCGCACGCCGGCTCCCTGCAGGCGTGTGGCGATGCGCTCGACCTCCCGCCGCGTCTGCGCGTAGACGATGCCCCCCTCGCCGGCGTGGCGGCGCACCGCGGCGAGCAGCTGGATGTCGGTGTCGTGCCGCGGGAACGCGCGATAGACGAGGTTGGGACGGTCAGGGTGTCCGATGAGGACGAGCGGGTCGCGCAGCGCGAGCTGCTCGATGACGTCGCGTTGGACCGCGGGCGTGGCCGTGGCGGTGAGGGCCATGCGCGGGACGCCTGGCGCCGCCGTGAAAAGTGGCGCGAGCTGCCTGTACTCGGGCCGGAAATCGTGTCCCCAGTGCGAAACGCAGTGCGCCTCGTCCACCGCGATCAGACCCAGGCGGGGCGCGAGCGCCTCCATCAGGTCGCCGAGCACGAGACGCTCCGGGCTGGCGTACAGCAGTTGCAGGTCGCCGGAGACCGCGTCGCGAAAGGCGCGGGCACGCTCCGCGGCGGCGAGATTGCTGTGCAGCGAGGCGGCGGTCAGGCCGGCCTGGCGCGCCGCGGCCACCTGGTCGTCCATCAGGGCGATGAGCGGCGACACGACCAGCGTCAGCCCCGCGCCGGCGGCGGCCGGCAGCTGGTAGCAAAGGCTCTTGCCGCCGCCGGTCGGCAGGACGACGAGCGCGTCGCGCCCGGCAAGGGAGGCCTCGACGGCGGCGCGTTGCAGCGGGCGAAAGGTCTCGTAGCCCCACACGCGGCGCAGGACAGCAGCCGGATCGGCGCGATGGTCGCTCACGGGAAATCTCCAGTCCGGGAGGACGTTGGGCGCGGTGTCCGCGCGACTGGCAAGGAACCACTCCGGCGGCTCCGGGGCAAGGGGGGATCCTGGGGACGAAGGTCGGGGGTGGGTGGGGCGGGGGGTGGGTTCCCCCGGATACAGTTGCGGAAGCGGGAAGTGCGCAGGCTGAGGTGTGCGACATGGATTTTTGGTGCATCCAAATAGCCGTTGCTACGGAAGCAAAAAGTGCGCAGCGACGTTTGCCGGGAAGCGCGGGTTCCGGTCGCGTGGTATCGGGGTCGCTGTGGCGCCATGGGGCATGCAAAACAATTGCTCCCGTAGCAACGGCTATTTGGATGCGCCCGAAATCGCTCCGCGCCCCTGTCGGTTCGTGTGTCATTATGACATGCCAGTTCGTTTGTGCCGCGCCTGTACTGGTCCCCTCAGACGCCGATCCGGCGATTCCACGAGCAGGCCTCCTGATTGTAAGTATATTATCGACATATTATTGCGAATTAGTCGGGCAGCAGGCCTCGCGCACGGCATGCCGGGTGCAATTGCGTCCGGACGCGGTGTCGGGGCGCCGCAGACAGGGAGTCGCTGAAATGAAAAACTGGACCGTCAATGCCGCCGAAATCCTTCAGCAGGCCCAGAGCCGGGCCTACGAGATGGGTCATCCGGAGCTGGAGCCGGTCCATCTGCTCGACGCCATGCTGGCCGAACCGGGGCTGGCCTCCCAGACATTGCGCGCCCTGGAGCGTGATCCGCAGCTCATCGCGCGTACCGTGACGCAGGAGTTGAAGTCCCTGCCGGTGGCGCAGGTGAAGGAGCTGCCGACGTCCAGCCCCGAACTGCAGAAGCTGCTGCTGGAGGCGCAGAGCCTGGCGCCAAAGAGCGCGGGCGGCCTGGTCGGCACGCGCGAACTGCTGCTCGCTCTGGCGGCGGACAAGGGGCGCGCCGGCAGCGTGCTGCGCACCTTCGAAGTCACGCCCGACAAGGTCGCGCGGGCGTTCGCGCAGACCGGGGCCGCCGACACGTCGTACGCAGGAGGCGAGGAGGGCGAGGCCGGCAATGGGCAGAAGTCGGCGCTCGACCTGTACGCGCGCGATCTCTGCGCGCTCGCCCGGCAGGGGAAGATCGACCCGGTCATCGGGCGCGACGAGGAGATCCGGCGGGTGATCCAGATCCTCAGCCGACGCACCAAGAACAACCCGGTGCTGGTGGGATCGCCCGGCGTCGGCAAGACCGCCGTCGTGGAGGGGCTCGCCCGCCGGCTCGTCGAGGGGGACGTGCCGGAGGGGCTGAAGGGCAAGCGTCTCTTGGCGCTCGACATGGGCGCATTGGTGGCCGGCACGAAGTACCGCGGCGAGTTCGAGGACCGGCTCAAGAAGGTCGTACAGGAGGTCGTCGAGCAGGAGGGTGAGATCCTGCTGTTCATCGACGAGATGCACACGCTCGTCGGGGCGGGCGCGGCCGAGGGGGCGCTCGATGCGTCGAACATCCTCAAGCCGGCGCTCGCGCGCGGCGAGCTGCACTGCGTCGGGGCGACGACCGTGGAGGAGTACCGGCAGCACATCGAGAAGGACGCCGCCCTCGAACGCCGGTTCCAGCCGGTGCCGGTGGAGGAGCCGACGAGCGAGCAGGCAATCGCCATCCTGCGCGGGCTCAAGGAGAAGTACGAGGTGCACCACGGCATCCGCATCTCCGACGGCGCGATCGTGGCGGCGGTGAAGCTGTCGCAGCGCTACATCAGCGATCGCATGCTGCCCGACAAGGCGATCGACCTGATGGACGAGGCGGCCTCGCGGCTGCGCATGGAGATCGACTCGGTGCCGGGCGAGGTGGACGACCTGCAGCGGCGCATCAACCAGCTGGAGATCGAGCGGCTGGCGCTGGCGAAGGAGACCGACCGCGGCGCCGTAACGCGTCGCGAGACCATCGACCACCAGCTCGTCGAGCTGCGCGAGGATCTGGCGAAGCTGCGCGCGCGGTGGGAGGAGGAGAAGGAGGCGATCGACGGCATCCGCAAGCTGCAGGAGCAGATCGAGCGGCTCGGTGTCGAGATGGAGGCGGCCGAGCGGCGGGGCGACCTCGCGCGGGCGGCCGAGCTCAAGTACGGGCGCAGGACGCAGATCGAACGCGAAATCGTGGATGCCAGGGCGCGCCTGGTCGCGGTCCAGGGCGACAATGCGCTGTTGAAGGAGGAGGTCGGCGAGGACGACATCGCCGAAATCGTGGCGCGGTGGACCGGTATCCCGTCGCGGCGGCTGGTGGAGGACGAGACGCAGCGGCTGCGCGAGCTGGAATCACGGCTCGAGGCGCGCGTGGTGGGGCAGGACCACGCGGTCGAGCGCATCGCGCGGACGATCCGCCGCTCGCGCGCCGGGTTGACCGACCGCAACCGGCCGCTCGGATCGTTCCTGTTCCTCGGCCCGACCGGCGTCGGCAAGACCGAACTGGTGAAGGCGCTCACCGCCGAATTGTTCGGCGACGAGAAGCACCTCGTGCGGCTCGACATGTCGGAATACATGGAGCGTCACGCCGTGGCGCGGATGATCGGCGCGCCTCCAGGCTACGTCGGGTTCGAGTCGGGCGGCCAGCTCACCGAGGCGGTGCGCCGGCACCCGTACAGCGTCATCCTGCTCGACGAGGTCGAGAAGGCGCACCCCGAAGTGATGAACATCCTGCTGCAGCTGCTCGACGACGGCCGTCTCACCGACGGGAAAGGGCGCGTCGTGGACTTCCGCAATACGCTCGTCGTGATGACCTCGAACCTGGCGCAGGACGCCGCCTTCGAGGCGCGGCCGAACGCCGGACCGGAGGAGGAGCGCGAGGCCGAGAAGCGCCTGCTCGATGCTCTCGGCGGCCACTTCCGCCCGGAGTTCCTCAACCGCGTCGACGCGATCGTGCGTTTCCACGGACTGACGCGCGCGATGATCGAAACCATCGTCAGCCTGGAACTGGCGAAGGTGGGCCGCGCGCTCGCGGAGCAGGAGCTGCGCCTCGAGGCGACGCCGGCTGCCGTGGCGCGCCTGGCCGAACTCGGCTGGGACCCGGCGTTCGGAGCCCGGCCGGTGAAGCGGGTCATCCAGCGCGAGGTGCAGGACCGCATTGCGGACCTGATCCTGGCCGGAGGCGCGCACCCGGAGCAGCTGCTGGTGCTCGACGTGGCTGGCGACGACTTCATGTTGCGGGTCGCCGGGCCGTGACCGGCCGGCCCGACGCGGGTGATCGGCCATGGCCCGATCACCGTGATGACCGCCGCCTCCTTCTACTTTGTCGTCGAGAATCACAATCGCAAAATATACGACAATTTGGTATGGCTTCTGCAATCAGGATGGCCAATAATGGCTGAATTGTACGTCTGAAGTTCGGGCGACCTATTGCAAGTCCGCTGTTATCAGGTTTTTGTCGGCCAGGGCGCCAGAACCCCCCTCGCGAAGGAAACGGTCATCATGGAACTGCCCGGGCTCTACAGCCGTGCATTTTATTGCCGCGGCGGCGCTGTTCTGGCCACCGTGCTGGGGATCATGGCGGTGGCCGGAGCGGCCGGGGCCGGTGAGCTGCAGCTGCTCACGCCGGAGCCTTCGTGGAGCTTCGGCCTGCGCTCGACCGGCTACGCCTTCCAGACGGAGGACCGGCTTGGCGCGGGCGCCGACCAATTCCGCTTCTACCAGCAGTTCGCGGGCAGCGCGACGGGGTTGGCGGGGGGGCGGATCACGTTGCGAGGGTCGGGTCGTCTCGCCAGCAGTCCGGCTTCGTCGTCGACCGACTTCACGAACGCGCGGCTCTACACCGGCTATCTCGAGGCCCGTCTCGCGCCGCGGCTGCGCGCGCGCGTCGGCCGGCAGTTCCTGCAGAGCGGCGTTGCCGGTCTGACGCTCGATGGTGCATCGCTGACCTGCGGTTTGGCGCGGGGGTCCGAGGCTTTGATCTGGGGCGGCGCGCGGGCGCCGTCGGGCAACACGTATGCGTTGGGCAGATTCGACGAAGAAATTGCCGCCGGCGGCCGATTCAGGCTGGCGCTGGCGCCGGCGCACCGGCTCGGGTTTTCCGGCGCCTACCGCGAGCGGGACGGAGTCGTGAGCGAGCGTCCGGTCGGGTTCGAGTACACGACGACGGCGGTCCGCCACCTGCGCGCCCTCGCGCGGGCGGCCTACGATCTGGAAGGCGATCGCTGGGCGCGCCTCGAGGCACAGGGCACGTGGCAGGTCGCGCCGCAGCGCCCCGCCGTAACGCTGCAGTTCATGGATCGCCACCCCTCCGTTGACGCGGCGTCTTGGTTCGCCCGTTTCGTGGATGTGAAGCGGATCCGGCTGGCGCGCGGCGCGGTGCGCTGGGAGCAGCGCTCGCGCTACGGAGGCGAACTGGAGTATATGGGTTCCTTCGTCGACACGCGCGCCTCGTCGCGGGTGGGGTTGGCGCTGCTGATGCCCAACGCCCGCCTTGGCTACTCGGTGCGGTTCGGCGACGCAGGCGAGGAGAACAGCCTCTACGGCGAGGCGGGCTGGCAGGCCGCCCCGTGGTTGCGTCTCGAGGGGGAGGCGTCGTACCTGACCTACGCCCTGATCACCGACGCCCCCGCGTCGGACGAACGGGATCTCACCACGCTCGCGGCGCGGTTTTGCGCCCGGCTCCGTCCCGGCCTGGATGTCACGGCCGAGGTGCAGCGTCTCGACAATCCGCTCTACTCGAGCGATATCCGTTTCCTGCTGGGCGTCGATCTGGCCATGGCGCGCGGGACTTCGCGCTACGGCCTCGACCGGGGAGGCTGGCTGCGATGAGGTTGCCGATCATCCTGACCGTAACGTTGCTGGCCGCGGGCGCGGCGGCGGCCGCCGAGACCGTTCAGCCGGACCGCCTCGTCATGCCGCACCGCACGCACTTCGAGGCCGGCGTCGAGTGCGCGACCTGCCACGCAGGGGTGGCCGAATCGCGCAGCGCGCGCGACAACCTGCGCCCCGGCATGGACGACTGCGGCGCCTGTCACGACATCGCTGACGACACAGGCTGCGCCACGTGCCACACGAACGTCGATGCGATCGAGCCGGTCGCGCGCCCGGCGTTCCCCGCGGAAAAGTTCGCTCACGCCGCCCATCTCGGTCGGAACATGGCCTGCGCCGCCTGCCACGGCGATCCGGCCGTGGTCGCGCCGCGGCTCCCGGCCAAGCCCGACTGCCGCGTCTGCCACGCCACCGCCGACGACTACGGTGACTGCCGCCTCTGCCACGCCGACCGCGCGAACCTGCGTCCGGTCTCGCACGGCGCCTTCTGGGCGAATCGCCACGGCGGCCAGGCGCGCGAAAACGCGGCGCTCTGCGCCACCTGTCACACGCAGACCTCTTGCCAGACCTGCCATGCCGGCGACAACGTCCGCCCGCGGACGCATCCCCTGAACTTCGTCTTCAATCACGGCATCAGGGCGCGGGGCAACGAGCAGGACTGCGCCACCTGCCACGGCGAGCCGGAATTCTGCAGCTCCTGCCACGTCGCCGAGCGGGTGTTGCCCGACAGCCACTCGCGGGCCGGCTGGGTCCGCCTGCCGGACGGCGGCCGGCACGCCGTCGACGGCGTTTTTGAAATCGAAAGCTGCATCGCCTGCCACAGTGACGGCAAGGGCGCACCGACCTGCGCCGCCTGCCACGGAGGCTGAGCCGCATGACACATCACGACAGACTTGCGTTGCCGCCCCGCCTGGCTCTGCTGCTGCTGGCCGGCCTGGGGCTGATCGCGCTGGCCGGCTGCGCGGAGCGCGACGTCGATCCCGATTTCGGCGCCCATCCCGCGGACTGGAACCGGACCGCCTCGCCCGATTTCCACGGCGAATACGTGAAGGCGAGGGGGCTGACCTCCTGCCGGAGTTGCCATGCGTTCGACCTGCACGGCACCGCCGACGTTCCGGGTTGCTACGCCTGCCACGACGGGCCTGGCGGGCATCCGGTCGGATGGTCTGCGGCGCAGGCTCATGGCGTCGAGGTGAGCACGAACGGTTCGTCCACCTGCGCCGTCTGTCATGGCGATGACTACCGCGGGGGCTGGAGCGGCGTCTCCTGCTACACCTGTCACGACGGCCCCACCGGCGCCCATCCCGACGGGTGGGCCGACGCGAGCCAGCACGGCGTCTTCGTGCACGACAACAGCGCCTCGTCGTGCACCATGTGTCACGGTGCCGACTACCTCGGCGGCACGAGCGGAATCTCCTGCTTCACCTGCCACGACGGGCCGGGCGGCCATCCGGTCGACTGGGCTCTGCGCGTCAATCACGGGGCGGACGTCGTTGCGAACGGCTCCACCTCCTGCACCGCCTGCCACGGCGCCGACTATCTGGGCGGCTGGAGCACCGTCTCCTGCTACAGCTGCCACGACGGCCCCACCGGCGCCCACCCCGACGGCTGGGCCGACCCGGCGCAGCACGGCGTCTTCGTGCGCGACAACAGCGCCTCGTCGTGCACGACGTGCCACGGCGCCGACTACCTCGGCGGCACGAGCGGAATCTCCTGCTACACCTGTCACGACGGTCCGGGCGGCCATCCGGTCGACTGGGCGCTGCGCGTCAATCACGGGGCGGATGTCGTCGCCAACGGCTCCACCTCCTGCACCTCCTGCCACGGCGCCGACTACCTGGGTGGATGGAGCACCGTCTCCTGCTACACCTGTCACGACGGCCCCACCGGCGCCCATCCCGACGGGTGGGCCGACGCGAGCCAGCACGGCGTCTTCGTGCGCGACAACAGCGCCTCGTCGTGCACGACGTGCCACGGCGCCGACTACCTCGGCGGCACGAGCGGAATCTCCTGCTACACCTGTCACGACGGTCCGGGCGGCCATCCGGTCGACTGGGCGCTGCGCGTCAATCACGGGGCGGATGTCGTCGCCAACGGCTCCACCTCCTGCACCTCCTGCCACGGCGCCGACTACCTGGGTGGATGGAGCACCGTCTCCTGCTACACCTGTCACGACGGCCCCACCGGCTCTCACCCCGACGGGTGGGCCGACCCGGCGCAGCATGGCGCGGCGGTCCGCTTGAGCGGCGCTTCATCCTGCACGTCATGTCACGGCGCGGATTATTTCGGCGGCACGAGCGGGGTGTCGTGCTTCACCTGCCACGACGGCCCGGGCGGCCATCTGGTCGGCTGGGTCGATCCCGCCAACCACGGCATTGCGGTGGTGAACGAAAGCGCCCTCGACTGCCGGACCTGCCACGGCACCGACTACAGCGGCGGCTGGAGCACGATCTCCTGCTACACCTGCCACGACGGCCCGGGTGGCCACCCCGTGAACTGGCGGCGGAGGTCCCTGCACGGAGTCTACGCCGACACATACGGCACCCACGAGTGCGCGGCGTGCCACGGGCAGGACTTCCGTGGCAGCTGGACCGGCGTTTCCTGCTACCAGTGCCACGACGGGCCCAATCCCTGACGCACGGCGGCGGCGGCGTGTCCCGATCACGGACGCGCCGCCGCCGGTCGCCGCGTCCCTAGAAGTCGGCGTCCAGCACCACCCGATAGCGTGCCTTTCCCGCGTGGAGATGCGCCACCGCGTCGTTCACCCGGCTCATCGGGAAGTGCTCCGTCACCGGCGCGATGCCGTGGCGCGCGCAGAAGTCGAGCATTCTGCGCGTGGTCGCGGGGGAGCCGAGCGGGGAACCGGAGATGCTCTTCTGCCCGCCGATCAGTGTGAACGCCGGCACCGGGATCGGCGACGGCACCACGCCAACGGTGTGCAGGCGTCCCTTCGGCGCCAGCGCGGCGAGGTACTGACCCCAGTCGAGATCCACGTTCACGGTCGAGAGGATGAAGTCGAACGAGCCGGCGAGCTTCTCCAGCTCGCCCGCCTGGCGCGAGTTCACGACGTGGTGCGCGCCCATGGTGACCGCTTCGTCGCGCTTGGCGTCGTGCGACGTGAAGGCAGTCACCTCGCAGCCCCACCGGTTCAGGAACTGCAGCGCGAGGTGGCCCAGACCTCCGATGCCGATCACGCCGACGCGGTCGGTCGGCTGCACGCCGCACTGCACGATCGGATTGAACACGGTGATGCCGCCGCAGAACAGCGGGCCGGCCCTGCGCGCATCGAGGCCGGCCGGCAGACGGATCGCCCACTCCGCCCGGCAGCGCACCTTGTCGGCGAAGCCTCCGTAGCGGCCGACGATGGTCTGCTCGCCGTGGCCGCAGAGATTGTGGTCTCCGCTCATGCACTGGTCGCAGGTCAGACAGCTCCCGCTGTACCAGCCGAGGCCGACCGTATCGCCGGCTGCGACGCTCGTGACGTGCGCGCCGATTGCGGCCACCCTGCCGATGACCTCGTGCCCTGGCACGAGGGGGTAGGCGGACATGTGCCAGTCGTTGGCGAGCATCGACAGGTCCGAGTGACACAAGCCGCAGGCCTGGACGTCGATTTCGACCTGGTCCGGCCCGAGAGGACCGGGGTCGTACTCGAAGGCCCGTAGCTGATCCCCTGCCTTGTGCGCGGCATATGCCCTGATCATGAGCACTCCTTCATTGGCCGGCGACACGCCGGACCCCGGGAATCGCGGCCTGTTCCGCCGCGCGCGAAGTTTGGCACAGGGATAGGCGTGAAAGGGATTTTCCGCACCCACTCGCAGCAGGCACGTTCGCCGGGAACATTTTGGACAAAATATAACAAATAATTACGGACAAAATTCTCAAATATTCAGCTTGACATTATTTTATAATGCGTTTAATTTCAGGCCAGCACGGACGCTGAATGTATGCGGCAATATATGGAATATAACAGTGGACATTCATGGCTGGACCTTCGCGTAGACCTGAAGGTGGCCGCGCCACAGTTCTGGTTGCTGCTGGGCGAGGCGCAGGCGAGGTGTTCCCAGATCTCCGGCGCTCCACTGCGGCCTGACGCCGCGGAGGAGATTGGACGGATCCAGACGGCCAGGTTTTTGTTGGCCGGAGCGGCGATCACGGGCAACACGATCACGGACGATGAAGTTTTCCGGCATCTGGATGGCCGGCTCGATCCTGCGCCCCCCCAGCGGCCCTTACCCACCACCCTGGTTTCTCTCCTCGCCGCCCGGACGAGTATCTTCGAGGCGGTTGCGCGGGGCGAGCCGGCCGAGGTCACCCCGGAGCTGCTGACGGCCCTGAATGGGCTCGCGCTCGCCGGCGTCACGGTCGGGGAGCCTGGAGCGCGGCGCCGGGACGACACGCCGCCGCCGGCAGGGACCGCCGGGCCTCGCGATGCCGGGCCGCCTGCGGGCGACCTCCCCGCCGTGCTGGAGCGGCTCTGTGCGTGGCTCAATGCGCCGCGGCCCGGCCCGCCGCTTGTCGTGGCGATCATGAGGGCGTTCCTGGCTCACCTGCACGTGGCGTGGATCCGGCCCTTCGCGGACGGCAACGGCCGTACTGCCCGCCTCGTCGAATTGCATGTCCTCGCGCACGCGGGCGTGCCGTCGCCGGCCGTAACGCTGCCCCTGATCTTCCACGCCCGCGATCGGGAGGAGTACTTCCGCCAGATCGAGCGCGCCCGGCGTTCGCCGTCGGGGGCGGTCAATTTCGTGCAGCACTCGACGCTCGGATTCGTGGAGGAGCTGCGCGATCTGGAGGCGACGCTCGCCGCACGGCAGCGCGAAGCAACCTGGCGGCACCACGTCGAGGCCGCCTTCGGCGACCGCCCAGGCAAGGCGGCGCGACGCCAGAAGCAGTTGCTGCTCGATCTCGGAGCGGCCGGCGGCCCTGTGGCGACCTCGCGCGCCAGGGCGGCCGGCCCCGAAACCGCGCTCGCCTACCTTCACCTCAATGAGAAGACCGTGCGTCGGGACCTGTCCGAACTGGCGGCCCGCGGCCTGGTCGAGCGCGTACGGGGCGGCTGGCGCGTCCGGGGCGGCAGTCTGGCCCCATGGTCCCGGGGCTGAGCGTCTGCCGCTCAAGCCAAGTCGCAATTTGACGAATACTTCCCTGTCATGGTCTCGAAACACCACATGGGGAGTGCGGGAACGTTGCGTCCACGGGGCAGGCGCCTATTTACGCCTGTTATGGCTGAGGCGCGCGCGGCGCCGCTCGTGGCGCTGGCCGTTGCGCTGGCGGCGTTGGCCGGCGCATCCACCGCGTGGACAGCCCAGGAGCCCGCGGACAAGGATCCTGCCCTCTATTACTACCTCATCGCCGCGCCGACCGATGTGCGCGCCGTGGACCATCCGAACGACAACGGCGGCACGATCATTGTCACCTGGACCCTCTCGGTCAATGACACCCCGGACGGCGGGATTGTCAGCGGCTATGTCGTTCGTCGGGCGCGGTCCGTGAACGGGCCCTATGAGGACGTGGGACAGACCACCGCGCGCTCCGACCGCTACATCGATTCGTCGGCGGGAATCAGCGTCCCGTTCTTCTACCGGGTCGATGCGCTGGCGGACGGCGTTGCGAGCCCTTCCGATCCCGTGGGGCCGGTCGTCTCGAGCTACCAGTGGTTCAACTGGGATCGCCTCAACCTCGCCGTACTGAGTTTGCTGCTTTCGGGCGCCGTGCTCTGGTGGGTGGATGCGCTGAAACGGGGGCGCACCGTAACCGTCCGCCGAATTCCTGGTCTCGAGGCGATTGGCGAGGCGGTCGGGCGTGCCACGGAAATGGGTCGCCCGATCCTGTTCGTGCCGGGGCTGCAGGACATGGACGACATGCAGACGGTCGCCGCCATCACGATCCTCGGGCGGGTGGCCGCCATGACCGCGGAGTACGACGCGCACCTCGAAGTGCCGACCACGCGCTCGCTTGTCATGACCGCGGCCCGCGACGCGGTGCAGCGGGCCTGCCTGGGCGCGGGCCGTCCGGACGCCTTCAATCCGGAGTCGATCTACTACGTGACCAACGAACAGTTCGGGTACGTCGCCGCGATCAACGGCGTGATCTGCCGCGATCGTCCCGCGACCTGTCTCTACTTCGGCGCCTTCTTCGCGGAATCGCTCATCCTGTCCGAGACCGGTCGCGGCGTGGGCGCCGTGCAGATCGCGGGAACTGCGGAGACGGCGCAGGTTCCGTTCTTCCTGGCCGCGTGCGACTACGTGCTGATCGGCGAGGAGTTCTACGCCGCGTCGGCCTATCTCTCGGGCGATCCCCGGCAGCTCGGCAGCCTGAAGGGGCAGGACACCGGCAAGGTGTTCGCGGCGGCCGCGATCGTGCTCGGCTGCCTGCTGGCGACCGCGGCCTCGCTGACCGGTTCGCGAACTTTGGAAGCCCTGGCCGGCGCGGTGCGCGCCGTATTCCGCACGCAATAGGGGGCGGAAATGCAGAGAGCGGTGCCGTTCGCCATCACCTTCGTCACGGCTTTCGTGCTGCTGTGGGCTGTCGTCGTGCCGCCGATGAACCAGATCCGCGAGGAGTTCGTGCTGTTCTTCGACATCCTGGCCGCGTTCGCCTTCCTGCTCGGCGGCGCCAGTCTGCTCGGACGTCATGGGGGCAAGATCCGCCGACGGGCGCGGGGCTGGGGCTTCTCGGCGGTCTGCCTGGGCGCGTTTCTGCTGACGCTGATCGTGGGGCTGCTGAAGGTCGGCGGGGATGGCGGTCTGGCCGGATCGGTCACCGCCGAGGGCAGCGTGCTCGGCTGGATCTACGAGTACGTGTTCGGCCCCTGCGATGCTTCGCTCATCAGCCTGCTGGCCTTCTATGTCGCCTCAGCGTCGTTCCGCGCCTTCCGCGTGCGCAATGCCGAGGCGACAGTGATGCTGATCACGGCGTTCATCGTTCTGCTGGGGAGGACGTTCCTTGGCGGCGTGGCCACGGACTGGCTGCCGGCGGAGCTGGCGCCCCTGAAGATCCCCAGCCTGGTGCAGTGGATCATGTCGGTGCCGGTTACCGCAGGGAACCGGGCGATCATGATCGGCATCGCCCTGGGCATCATCTCCACGAGCCTGAAGGTCATGCTCGGCATCGACCGCACCTATCTCGGGGAGGATGCCTGAGATGAGATCGCGGGGGTCACCTGAAGTCGAGGGCGTGGTCGGACGCCGCGTGATCTACGTCCTGATGCTGATGTCGGTGATCGCGCCGATGGTCTGGGGCGTCAGCTTCAGGGAGCGCCCGTCGGCCATGACACGCGACATCTTCGCCGCGATCGAAGCGCTGCCGCCCGGATCGCGCGTTGTGTTGTCCTATGACTTCGATCCCGCCTCCGAGCCGGAGATGAAGCCGATGGGCGACGCCCTCTCGCGACATCTCGCGCTCAAGCAGGCCCGGATCTTCTACCTGACCCTGTGGCCGCTGGGCCAGGGCGAGATCGACATGGTGACGCGGCGCGTGCTGGCGACGGAGTACCCCGAATACCGCTACGGCACGGACTACGTGAACCTCGGCTTCATGAGCGGCAACGAGGGTGTGATCTCCGTCGCCATGACTGACCTGAAGAAGGGCTTCCCCACGGACGTGCACAACGCCAGCACGAGTGCGGACGACCGGCTGCCGATCATGCGTGGCATAGACAACCTGCGCAACATGGACCTGATCGTGGATGTAGCCGCGGGCTACCCCGGGCTGCGCGAGTGGATCCAGTACGCGGCCGTGCCGGGCCAGATCCCGATCATCGGCGGTTCTTCGGCCGTGAAGTCGCCGGAGCTGTTCCCCTATGTGCCGACGCAGTGCCTGGGCATCCTCGCGGGAATCAAGGGAGCGGCGGAGTACGAACAGTTGCTGCTCGACCGTTATCCGCACTTCGACCGGCCCGATTCGCGCGTCGCCATCGAGCGCATGGGGCCGCAGACCGTGGCGCATCTTGTGGTGATGCTGCTGATCGTCGTCGGCAATGTGATCCACCTCACGCGCCGTCGCCGGGAGGGGGAGGCCGCATGACCCGCCGCCTGGCGATCGCCATCGTTTCATTGTCACTGCTGCTGCTGGTGCTGATTCGCGCCTCCACGGGCGCGATGGCCAACCCCTTCAACGATCCGCGCGCCCTCGGCTCCTGGACGGCTGCTTTCTTCACGCTTTGCATGCTGAGTTTCCTGTACGGGGATAATCCGTTCTTCCGTTTCGCCGAGCACGTTTTCGTGGGCGTATCGGCCGCCTACTGGATGATCATGGCGTTCTGGCGGGCGATCGTGCCCAACCTGCTCGGCAACCTCGCGCCGGAAATTCCCGTGGCGATGTTCGGCATGGAACTTCCGCTCGACGTTCCGCTTACGCAGCGGCTTACTTACGTAGTGCCGCTGGCGCTGGGCCTGATGCTGCTGGCGCGCTTCCTGCCGCGCGGGCGCGTCTTCAGCACCTGGGCTCTGGCCTTCACTGTCGGCGCGACGGCCGGCCTGCGCCTGGTCGGCTACCTGGGCACCGATTTCATGGCGCAGATCAGCAACAGCCTGCAGCCGCTGATCGTCCTGCGGGACGGCGGCTTCGATTTCGGGCGGACCTTTTCCGTGGTGATTCTCACCGGCGGCCTGCTCTGCAGTCTGGCATATTTCTACTTCAGCCGCGAACGGCGGGGGGCACTGGGCGTGGCCAGCCGCATCGGCATCTGGGTGCTTATGGTGACGTTTGGCGCCGGGTTCGGCTTCACCGTCATGGGTCGCGTCGCCCTGCTCGTGGGCCGCATGGAATTCCTGCTGCGCGACTGGCTGAAGGTCCTCTGAGCAGGGCTTCCGCCGGCATCAAACACGGGCATGAGAACCGGCGGCCGATTCCCACAAGTGAACCGGCCCCGTAAAACGGGGCCGGCCCGGGCGGCAAGTCGGTGGGGGTTTGGAGGGAGGATACCGACCTGGCCGCGTTTCCAATTGTTGGTCAAAGAAGAGTCATTGTCCTCCGCTGAGCAGGGGCTCCCCCGCAACTGTCTGACAATATATCCAGCACGGCATTCGAGAGCAAAGTCTATCTCCCCTCTGCTTCCACCGCGTCCTTCGCGATCGTAGTCGTGCCGACTCCGCGCCAGCGCGCGTAGGAGTAGTAGGCCAACGGGATCACCACGACCGTCATCAGAGTCGAGATCAGCGCGCCGAACACCAGTGAGAGCGCCAGCCCCTGGAAGATGGGATCGAACACCATCACCGACGAGGCGGTGATGACGGCGCCGGCGGTGAGGGCGATCGGCAGGAAGCGCACGGCGCCCGACTCGATTACAGCCTCCTCCAGTTTCAGCCCCTGCTTCAGCCGGGCCTCGATGAAGTCGATCAGCAGCACGCTGTTGCGCACCATGATGCCGGCCAGCGCGATGAAGCCGATCATGGAAGTGGCAGTGAAGAAAGCGCCGAAGATCAGGTGCCCCGGGATGATGCCGACCAGCGTCAGCGGGATCGGGATCATCATCAGGAGCGGCACCGCGAAGTTCTGGAACCAGCCGACGATGAGCAGGTAGATCAGCACGAGGACGATCGCGAAGGCCAGCCCCAGATCGCGGAACACCTCGTACGTGATGTGCCACTCGCCGTCCCACTTCAGCGACGGCGCCTCGGTGTCGACCGGCTGAGCCTTGAAGTGCTGTTTCAGCTGCGCGCCGCCGGGCAGCGGGATCTGGTCGATCTTCGCCTTCATGTCGAGGATGGCGTAGATCGGCGACTCCAGTTCGCCCGCCACGTCGGCCGTGACGTAGACGACCGACTTGAGATTGCGCCGGTGCAGGCTTTTGGGCAGGGTCGAGGTTTCGACGCGCGCCACATCCGACAGCGGGATCAGCGCCCCGGTCTGCGACTGGACGTACAGGTCGGAGAGCGCCTCCAGGCCGGCGCGATCGGCCTGCGGCAGGCGCAGATTGATCGGCACCGGTTCGGCGGCGTCGGGCGCGTGGGCGAGACCGGCGTCGAAACCTCCCAGGGCCACAGCCAGGGTGCGGGCCACCTGTTCCGTGCCCACCCCGCGCACGGCCGCCCGCTCCTTGTCCACGACGAAACGGTAGCGGGTCTGGTCGGCCTCGACATACCAGTCGATGTCGACGACGCCGGGGGTGGAGGCGAAGACCTCCCTGACCTGGCGCGCCACCGCCATGCGGCTGTCGGGGTCCGGTCCGTACACCTCCGCCACCAGGGTCGAGAGCACCGGTGGTCCGGGCGGCACCTCGGCGATCTTTACCGCCGCGCCGAGCCGTTGCGCGATCTCCTGGATCGGACCCCGCACCCGCTTGGCGATGTCGTGGCTCTGCGCCTTGCGCTGTTTCTTGGGCAGCAGGTTCACCTGCAGATCGGCCACGTTCGGGCCCTGTCGCAGGAAGTAGTGCCGCACCAGTCCGTTGAAATTCACCGGCGCCGGGGCGCCCGCGTAGATCTGGTAGTCGGTCACCTCGGGGACGGTGGCGAGATAGGCGCCGATCTCCCGCGCGATCTGAGTGGTGTGCTCGAGCGTCGTGCCCTCGGGCGTGTCAACGATGACCTGGAATTCGCTCTTGTTGTCGAACGGCAGCATCTTGACCTGCACCGTGCGGGTCACGAACAGCAGCGACGCGAGCACGGTCAGGCCGGTCACGGCGCCGAAAACCAGCGTGCGCCGCCGGCCGCTCGCGATCAGCGGCGACATGATGCGGCTGTAGATCCGGAAGATCTTCGTGTCGTGCAGGTGGTAGCCGGTCTCCTGCGCGGCGAACTCGGGGTCGTCGGCGAAGCCGCCGGTGGCGTCGAGCGCGTCGCTCTGCTTTTCGCCGAGCAGGCGCATGGCCAGCCACGGCGCGATCACCAGCGCGATGAACAGCGAGAAGAGCATCGCCAGCGAGGCGCCGATCGGCATTGGGCGCATGTACGGCCCCATCAGGCCGCGCACGAACGCCATCGGCAGCACCGAGGCGATGACCGTGAACGTGGCGAGGATCGTCGGGTTGCCGACCTCGTCGATGGCCTGCAGCGCTGCGAGCAGGCTGCGCCGGCCGGCCATCTTGAAGTGCCGGTGGATGTTCTCGACGATGATGATGGCGTCGTCGACGACGAGGCCGGTCACGAGGATCAGGGCGAACAGCGTGACGCGGTTGAGCGTGTAGTGCATGATGTAATAGAGGAAGAGCGTCAGGCTGAAGGTCGTGGGAATGGTCAGGAAGATGATCAGCGCCCCGCGCCAGCCCATCGCCGGCAGCACGACGATCACCGCGAGCATGATCGCGATCATCAGGCTGTGGATCAGCTCCGTGGCCTTGTGCTGTGCGGTTTCTCCGTAGTCGCGGGTCACGGTCACGTGCATGTCGGCCGGGATCAGCCGGCCCTGGAGCTTCTTCAGTTTCTCGTGCACGTGGGCGGCGACGCGGGTGGCGTCGCTGCCCTTGCGCTTGGCTATCGACACCGTGACGGCGGGGTATTCCGTGCCGGCGCGGTCGCCCGCGCCGCCGGACAGGGCGGATTCGCCTGCGCCGTGGCGGCTCGCGGCGCCGGCGCCCGGCCCGACGCCGAAAAAGGCGTAGCTGTCGATGTCCGCCGGGCCATCGGTGACCGTGGCCACGTCGCCCAGGCGGACCGGACGTTCCTGAAATACGCCGACCACGAGGCCGGCCACGTCGTCGGCCGAGGTCAGGAACGAGCCGGCTTCGACCGTGAACTGGCGGTCGAGGGTGGCGAACGAGCCGGCCGGCAGGCTCTGGTTGCCGGATTGCAGGGCCGGCACCACGGACAGCGGGGTCACGTTGAAGGCGGCCATCCGCTGCGGATCGAGCTCGACCCGCACGCTGCGCCGGCGTCCGCCGACGATGTCCACCACCGACACGTTCTCCACGTCCTGCAGTTCGTTCTTCAGTTCGGCGGCGACCTGGCGCAGTTCGAAGTGGTCGTACCGGTCGCTCCAGAGCGTGAGCGAGAGGATCGGCACGTCGTCGATAGAGCGGACCTTCACCAGCGGCGGCAGCGTGCCGGGTGGCATCTGGTCGAGGTTGCCGGCCAGTTTGTTGTAGACGCGCACCATGGCCTTTTCCATGTCGTGGCCGACCAGGAAGCGCGCCGTGATCAGGGCGAAGTTCGGGTAGCTGCTCGTGTAGACGTACTCGACCCCCTCGGTCTCCCAGATCTTCTGTTCGAGGGGGCGGGCGAGGCGGGATTCGATCTCCGCGGGATCGGCGCCGGGCAGCATGACCATGATGTCGATCATCGGCACGACGATCTGCGGCTCCTCCTCGCGCGGCGTGAGCGAGATCGCGAAGCCCCCCAGCAGGATCAGCGCCACGATCAGGAGCGGCGTCAGCTTGCTGTTGATGAACGCCTGCGCCAGCCGGGTGGCGGGTCCGAAGTTGTTCATTACTCCCTCACCACCCTGTCGCCGTCGGCGAGCGGCTCGGCTGGCGCCACGGCGAGCGTTTCGCCGCCCGCCAGCCCGGACAGCACCTCGATGCGGCCCCCCTCGGCGCGGCCGAGACGAATCCAGCGCAGGGCGACGACGCCGTCCGCGCCCAGCACGTACACTCCGCGCAACTGGCCGCGCACCACGATGGCGGCCTCCGGCACCAGTACCGCGTCACGGCGTCCGGTCGCCACGAGGACCCGGGCGAACATGCCCGACTTCAGGCGCGCGTCGGCGTTGGGCACGAATATTTCGATGTCGAAGGTGCGGCTGCCGGGGTCGGCCGCGGGGACGATCTTCAACACGGTCGCGCGGAAAGTCGCGCCGGGGAGCGACGTGACCTCGACGGTGACGCTGTCGCCGATCGCGATCGAGTTCACGTCCTTCTCGCCGACCCGCGCCACGATCTTCATGCGATCCACCTGCTCCACCGAGACCAGCGGCATGCCGGGGCTGGCCATGTCGCCCGGCTGGACCGATTTGCGGACCACCAGCCCGGCGATGGGGGAGACGATGTCGAGGTAGCGCAGGTGGTCGGCGATCTCGTCGCGTCCGGCCTGCGCGGCGGCGAGGCCGGCCCGCGCGCGGTCGCGTCCGGTGAGCACGTCGTCAAGCTGCTGCTTCGAGACCGCCTTCTCGGCGTAGAGCTTCTCGAAGCGGGCGGCCATCTTCTCGGCGTTCGCCACCACGGCGGTCGCTTCGGCAATCCCGGCCTCGACCTGGGCCCGCTTCGCGCGCAGGTCGGCGTCGTCGATCGTCACGAGCGGCGCGCCGGCGCGGACCGTCTGGCCCTCCTCCACGTGCACGCGGCGGACCCAGCCCATCATGCGCGTGCTGATGTCGGCGCGGGCGGCGGCGTGCACGGAGCCGGTGGCGGTCACGACGATCGGCACCTGGGTCCGTTCGGCGGTCGCCACGGCGGCGCGCACCTCGCGGTGCGTCGGCGCGGGGGCGCGCGACTCGTGCCCACAGCCGGCGACGAGCGAGCCGAGGGCGGTCGCGGCAAGGATCAGCACGGCGGCGGCCGCGTGGCGGGTCGAGGTGGTCCGGATCGGGGTGAGGAAACTCATGACTGTCTACTCCTCCCCGGCGCGCGGCACGGCGCCGGTATAGCTGAGACGGGCCAGTCCTACATTGTAGTCGTGCAGGGCCTGCACGAGATTGCCCTCCGCGCCGGTGGCGGCGGCCTGGACGTCGAGCAGGTCGATCATCGAGGCGAGCCCCTCGCGGTGCTGACTGGTGACGATGCGCAGGCCCTCGCGCGCGGCCGAGACCGCCTCGCGCGCGACCTGCACCTTCTCGGCGGCGGCCCCGGTTTCGAGGCGGGCCTGGGTCGCCTCGACCCGCGCGCGGCGCAGGTCGAAGTCGTACATGTGCTCGGCGGCCCGCTGCTGCGCGCGGGACGTTTTCACGCGGCCCCAGTCCTCGAGGCCGGAGAAGATGTCCCAGGTGGCGTACACGCCGAGCGACCAGCTGGTGGCGTCGTTCGCGAAAAGTGTCTGTCCGTACCAGTCGCGCTGCAGGCTCAGGTTGACGTGCGGCAGCAGGGCTCCGCGTGCCACGCCGACCATGCGCGCGGCGGCCTCGGCCCGCTGGCGGCGCGCGAGCACATCGGGCCGGAACGCGACCAGGTCGGCCCCGGCCGCGCCGGTGGCCGGCGTCCGCGAGGGATCGACGAAGCCGTCGGCGGGGGCGAGCGGCAGGTCGGTGCGCAGCGCGGTGAGCAGCTTGATGTTTTCGCCCGCGATGGCGATCAGGTTGCGCACCTCGATCAGCTTCTGTTTGACGCCGCCGAGGTAGACGCGCGCCTGCATCAGGTCGGCCTCGGTGGCCATCTCCGCCTCGACCATCGACTGCGCCTGGCGGGCATGAGCCTCGGCGGCGGCGACCGCGTCGAGCATGACCCGCTCGTACGCTTTCGCCAGCACCAGCCCCTCGCAGGCCTGGACGGCCTGGAATTCCACGGTCTGGGCGGCGCGGCGATAGTCGTGATCGGCGGCCCGGGCCATGGCGTCGGCGGCGCGCTTGCCATACAGCGCCATGCCGCCGTTGAAGATCGGCTGCAGCAGTTGCAGGCGGGTGAGGTTGTTCTCGGCCACCCCCGGATCGTTCAGTGTCGGCGGGTAGAAGTCCGCCTCGGTTACGCTGCGCTGCTGCAGTTTGTAGCCGAAGCTGCTGAGCGCGTCGTCCGAGCGCAGGAAAAATTCCGCGGCCTGCACGCGCGGCAGGAATCCGCGCCAGGCCCCCAGGGCGTCGCCGCGGGCCGCGTCGACCATGGCCTCGCCGGCGGCGAGCATCTCATTGTGGGCCAGCGCCGCCGCCCTTACCTTTGCGAGCGTTACGTGGAGCGTGTCGTTGCGGATCGTGCCCAGATCTTCGGGCCGCGTTTCTGCGGCCCGCGACCGACCGGCCGGTGCCGCCAGCGCCAGGGCGAGGCCTAAAACCGCGGCGGTGAGGGGGAGGTTCAGCCTGGACTTCCTCATGGTTCAGCCTTTCGCCTCGACGTTCGCGCAGCGGGCCACCGTTTCGGGCACTCCGGCCCGGCGCAGGATTGTGATCAGGGGGCACCAGTCGGTGACGGCGGACTGCACCAGGTTGACCCCCACGAACGCGGTGAACCAGAGCCAGTTCGGACTGACGAAGTGGGCCAGCGCCAGGCTGACCAGCACGAATGTTCCGGCAACCAGCCGGAGGTAACGGTGCAGGGTCATGACAATTCCCCCTTGTTCGCTATGAAATCTATCAACTGCCAATATGCTTAACCGCGAATACGATAAAACAGGCCGGAGCGGGTGTCAAGAGAGAATTTGCCGGGAATGGCTTCGCCGGTCAATCATGTCTTATTATGTTGTTAGTGAATATGTTACGATACTGTCCGAGGGGGGATGTCTGTGCGTGAGGTCCAGCGCTCGGTCCTGATCGCCAGTCCTCGTGGCTTCTGCGCCGGGGTGGAACGAGCCATAGAGGTCGTGGAGCGGTTGCTGACGCGCGAAGCGCCGCCGCTCTACGTCCGGCGCGAAATCGTGCACAACCACTCCGTCGTGGAGGACCTGCGCAAGCGCGGGGTCGTCTTCGTGGAGGAGCTCGCCGAGGTGCCCGATGGGAGTCTCGTCATCTTCAGCGCGCACGGCGTTGCCCCTGGGATTTGGCGGGACGCCGAGGCGCGCAGGCTGCGGGTGATCGACGCCACGTGTCCGTTGGTGACGAAGGTGCATCGGCAGGTGTCGCGCCACGCGAAGGCCGGTCTGTCGATCGTGCTGATCGGTCACGCGGGGCACGATGAGGTGCTCGGCACGATGGGGGAGGCGCCTGACGCCATCCACCTCGTGACGTCGGTGGCGGATGTGGGCCTGCTGGCCCTGCCGGTCGACGGTCCGGTCGCCTGCGTCACCCAGACCACCCTCGGTCTCGATGAGACGCTTGCAATCGTCGAGGCGCTCCGGCGGCGCTTTCCCGGGCTGGTTTTTCCCGACCGGGGAGACATCTGCTACGCGACGCAGAACCGGCAGGACGCGGTGAAGGATCTCGTGCGCCACGGCTGCGGATTCCTGCTCGTCGTCGGTTCGCCTAACAGCAGCAACAGCGTTCGCCTCTGCGAGGTGGCCGAACGTCTCGGCGTGCCGGCCAGCCTGATTTCCGGCCCGGCCGAATTGCCGTGGGAACAGCTCACCCTCCACCCGATCCTCGGCCTGACGGCCGGCGCCTCCGCCCCGGAACATCTCGTGCAGGCGGTGGCTTCCAGCCTGGCGGCGCGCGGCTGGGCGCCGCGGGAGATCGTGACCCTGGCGGAAGATCTTCGCTTCCGCCTGCCGCCGGAGCTGGATCCTCCGCCCGATCAGCTGAACTGACCTGCGGGGGCGGTTGCGGGCAGGACGCCGTGCCGCAACGTTCCTTGTTGCCTGCTGCTTTGACTATGACCTACATAGCTACGCAGAGAATTGACTTTGACGTCGCGCATAAAGTTTATTATGCTTCAAAAACGTACGGTCGGTATCTGGCCGACAGTTCCAGGTGTCCGCAGTCCCGAGGTCCCGCCGAAATGGAAAAAAAGCTGTACGAAATGCAGGCCGAGCTCTGCAAGACCCTTTCCAACCCCAAGCGGCTGGAAATTCTCGATATATTGAAGGAGGAGAGGGAGATCTCGGTCAATCGCCTCGCCGAGCGGCTCGAAATCCCCAAGGCGAACACCTCGCAGCACCTGGCAGTGCTGAGGCAGGCCGGCGTGGTGGCGACCCGCAAGGACGGCATCAACGTCCACTACAGCCTGCGTTCCACGAAGATCTCCGAAGCGTGCAGCTTGACCCGCGCCATCCTGCTGGAGAAATTGGAAGATCAGGCCGGGCTCAGCACCCTGATCCGCAAGGACAGCGACTCCTGACGGTCGCGCCGGCGGGCCATTGGGGCCAGCACACCTGCGGGCGGAGGAAACCGTGACGCAGCCGCTTTCGGTGCGCTTTCTGCAGATTTCCGATGTTCATCTGGGTGCCTCGATGGCCGCATCGCGTCTCGGCTATCCGCCGGAGCGGGCCGCGCAGCGGGCGGCCGAGGTGCAGGCGGCGTTCGCCGGGGCGATGCGCCTGGCGATCGAGGAGCGGTGCGACGGCGTGCTGCTGCCGGGCGACCTGTTCGACGGCGAGGCGGTGGATGACGCGGTAGCCGCGGCGGCCTTCGCGGCGATCCGCGAACTGGCGCCGCTGCCGGTATTCCTCACCCCCGGCAATCACGATCCCTACTCTCCCGAGGGCCCGTATGGTGAGGCGCGCTGGCGCCTGCTGGCCGGTGGCGAGGGGCCGCCCGCGAACCTCGTGCTGTTTCGTGAAGAGCGGTTCGTTACCGTGCCGTGGCCCGGACGGCCCGACGTCACCGTGACCGGCGCCGCGTTCCTGCGCCCGACCGCAGTGCGCGAGCGGCGGCTGCAGCAGACGGTGGTGGACCCTGCGTCCCTGGCACCAGACCGCATCCATCTCGCCCTGCTGCACGGCTCGCGCGACGACTCCGGACTTCTCCAGGCCCACAAGGCCACCCTCCCGTTCAGCGCGGCGGAACTCGCGGCGCAGCCGTTCGACTACGTCGCCGTCGGGCACTACCACAGTTCGGCGCCGATCCTCGACCCCGCCACCGGGGAGGTGCGGGGCGGCTACGCCGGCATGCCGGCCTTTATCGGTCTCGACGAGGAGGGCGAGAAGAGCGTGCTGCTCGTCGAGGTGGATCTCAGCCCCGGCCCGTTGCGGCGCCGGGTCGTGCGGGCGCGCAACCGGGTGGTGGACCCGCGTCGTCTGCACCGGCTCGTTGTGGACGTGACCGGTCGGCGCGACATCGAACAGGCACGCGCGGCACTGGTTGAACAGTACGAGCGCGCCGGGGTGCGTCCGATCGACGCCGTGGCCGTGCGCTTCCAGGGCCGGCTCGCGGCGGAGCTGGGGCGCCAGGAGTTGCAGGAAATGGCGTCCGCATGGCTGTCCGGGCGTTGCTGGCACGCCGCGGCCTGGTGCTCGGGGATCGAACCGGACCTCGACGTGTCGCGCTTCCTCGAGGGGGAGTCGCGGACCCTGCAGGCGCTCTTCGCGCGCGAACTGGCGGCGCGCGCCGGAGATCCCGCGCTCGCGGTGCGCGAACGGGAGATTGCGCGGCGGGCGTTGGCCTATGGCATCGAGGCCCTGGAGACGGGGCGCATTCGCCGGCGGTGGGAGCCGGATGTGGCCGGGCCGGCCTGGAGCGCGGCGGCGGGCGACGCACCGCCGACCGTCCCCGAAACGAACGGGGGGGGCGGGGCGTGAGATTTCTCTCGCTGCACGTGCGCGGCTTCGGAGGCCTGCGGCCGGGCGAGTACCGGTTCGGAGACCGCACGCTCGTCGTCGAGCCGAACTCCACCGGCAAGAGCACGCTGGCCGCGGCGTTGCGCGCCGCCCTCTACGGACTGGAAGGGGATCGTCGTCGCCAGCATGGCTTCACCGATCTCGAGGCCTGGGAGCCGTGGCGCGGTGGCGCCTACGGTCTGACGCTGCTGTTGCAGACGCGGGACGGCTTTTTCACCATCGAACGCGATTTCGCGCGCGCCGGCGGCCAGCTCACGGTGCGCGACACCACCGGCGCCGACGTCACGGCGCGGTTCCTCGTCGGTCGTGGGCGAGACCGCGCCGGAGAACTGCTGGCCGGAGTTGGCGAGCCGGATTTCCTGCGGGCGGCGCTGGCCGCGGACCGGGCCTGGGGACAGCCGTGGCGCGACGGAGAGATCGGGCGGCTGACCGATCTGCTCGGGCAGGTCGTCAGCAGCGACGAGGGGGGAGGTCCGGCTGCCGCGGCTCTCGCCGCGTGTGACGAAGCGCTGCGCCAGTACGAGGGCGTGACCGTGAAGGGGGCGGCGAAGGTCGAAACCGAGATCCAGCGGATCGAGCTGCGGCTCGGGCAGATCCGCGCCGATCGCGAAGCGACCGAGCGGCGCCACGATGCCGCGCTGGCGACCCTCGCCCAGCTGGCGGAGTGGCGCGGACAGCTGGCCAGGCTCGACGCCGCGCTCGACCTCAACCGTCGCCGGCGCCTTGGCGCCCAGGCCGCGGCGCAACGGCGGGCGCTCGATGCGCGTTCCCGCGCGGAATCCGAACTGGCCCAGGCGCGCCGCCGCGTCGCCGCCCTGGCGCCCCTGGACGGATTTCCGCCCGGTCGCGAGGTGGAGCTGGCGGCGTGGGCCGAACGGTGCGCGCAGGGGGACCGCGAGGCGGACGTCCGGCGCCGACGCATGGAGGAGACGCTGCGTCCCGAACTGGCCCGGTTCGAGGCGGAGCTGGCCGACGCGGGCTTCGCCGGCGCGGGCGTACTGGGAGAGCTGGAGTCGGGGGTGGCGGCGCTGCTGGAGCGGGAGGCCCGTCTGGCAGAGTTGCGCGTCGAGCGCGACGCGCGACGCGCGCGCATCGCAGACGAAGGGGAAGACCCGGAACTGCAGGCCGCGGTGCACGCCGGCCTCGCCCGTCTTGGCGAGACCGAGCGCCGATTCCTGCGCGAGCAGGAGCGTCTCGATTTCGAACGCGATGAAATTGCCACCCGCCTCGACCGGGACGAAAGCGCCGTGCGCGTCGCCATGTCAGAGTGGGCGGGCGCTGCGCGCGGACAGGCCCGTGGCCGCAATGCCGCCGGAGCCCTGGCGGTGGTCGGCGGCGCCGGCGCGCTGGGCGCCCTGCTGCTGCGGGAGACCGGAGCGTCACCGCCATGGACGGTGCTGGAGGTCGCGCTGGGGATCGCCCTGCTCGGGGCGGGGCTGGCGGTCCGGCTGCACCGTCAAGGTGCGGCGCTGCGCCGCCGGTGCGAACTCCAGGGCACTGACCGACTGGCGGGTCTGGCCCGCGAACGGGAGGCCTTGCGTGAGCGCGAGGCGGTACGGCGCGATCGTCTCGCCGAACTTTCCCCGGTTCTGCTGCCGTCCCGTTGCGGAGAGCCGGCGTCAACCGCCGACGATCTGACTGCAATCTACCGCCGACACGAGTCGTTCCGCGTGCGCCACGATGACTGGTTCCGCCTCGCCGAACGCGGCGCCGAAGAGGAGGCGGAGATTGCGCGGCTGCACGCGCGGCTGGCGCCGTTCCTGGACGAGGGGGCGGCCGCCCCCCCGGCCGCCGGCCACACTGCCCGCCTGCAGGTCGAGCTGGCGCGCCGGCGACGCATCGTCGCCCTGGAAGAGAAGATCGCGCGCGCGCGCGCGGTCCTCGCGCAGGCCGGACGCGAAGAGGCCGAGCACGCGCAGCGCGCACTGGAGGCCGGCCGGCGCGCCGCCGCGATTCTCGCCGTGCTGCCGCCCGGCTGCCGCTTTGCGCCGCCCACCGCCGCCGATGCCGGCACTGTCCGCGACGAAATCGCCCGCCTGGTTCCCCTGTTCCGCGCCGATCCCGCCGGCGTCGCGGCCTGGTTCTCCGCGCGCGCCGCCGAGGCCGCGGAGGCTCTCCGCCTGGGCGACGAGTTGCTGCCGGCCCTCGAGCGGCGCCTCGCGGAACTGCCCGCGGCCGCCGAGTTGGCGCGCGCGTTGGCGGCGACGGAGGGCGAACTGGCGCTGCAGGCGGTCGCCGCCGCCGCTGCGACCGCGGCCAGGACGGCCGGGGAGGGTGACGAGGACTCCCCGCGTTTCGCGCCGGCGGAAACGCTGGCGGTGGACGAACTGCTGGCGCAGGGAGAAGCGCTGCAGGAGCGCCGGCGCGCACTGGCCGGCGAGATCGGCGAGCGCTCCCGCGGCGTGGCGGAAATCGAGCGCGAACGGCGCGCGCACCTGCCCGACCTTGCGCGCCAGGAACGGGAACTGGTCGCCTTTCTGCAGCGCGCCCGTGATTTCCGCGATGCCGTCACGCTGGCCCGCGAGATGATCGCGAAACACGCCGGTGACGTGTACGGTCGCTGGGCCGCCGTCCTCGACGCCGACGCCGCGCGTCTCGCCACCCGCCTCTGTCCCGAGATCGCCGGCGTGGCCTTCACGCCGGAACTCGATTACGTCGTCACCCTCGCCGACGGTCGCCGTCTCGATGCCGCCCGCGCCGATCGCCAGCTCAGTCGTGGCGTGCGCGATCAACTCGTTCTGGCCGTTCGCCTGGCCCTGGCCCGCTTCCTTGCTCGCCCCGGCGAGCCGCTGCCGCTCCTGTTGGACGATCCTTTCGCCCACTACGACGACGCCCGCTTCCGCCGGGGCATGTCGGCCCTCGCCGAAGAGGCGTCGGGCCACCAGATCATCCTGCTGACCTGCCAGGCGGAGCGGCAGCGCTGGCTCCGCGAGGTCGCGCCTGAATCCTGCGGGCCCTGGACCCGGTTGGAGATCGGCTGAGCCGAAACCGGTACGCCAGGCACAATTGCGGTGGCACAAGGAAAACATTGGCCGCCGCCGGCCTCAGGACCGATGATAGGTGGGTCGGCGACCGGCCGTCACGATCACCTCACCCTGTTGAAAGGTGGGCCATTGGCCAGGACGAACTTCAACTTCGAAAAGCGACGCAAGGAACTCGAGAAGAAAAAGAAGAAGGAAGCCAAGCAGTTGGCCAAGCAGGAGAAGAAGGCCAGGGGCGTCGGGGACATCGACGCCACGGCCGAGGGCGCGACCGAAGCAGAGCCGGCGCCCGAGCCCGGCCCCCTGCCCTAGAGTTACCGGCGGATTCCGCCCCGCGCGGCGTTGCTCACCGGAAAGCGAGCCAGGGCCGGTTCGCGCCGCGTTCGCCCGCCTCGCCGATCTCCACCGCGCAGGAAGCACCCGCGTCGAGGAGAGCGTCGGCCATTTCCGTAGCGCGGGCCGCCGGCACGGCCACGAGCAGGCCCCCCGAAGTCTGCGGATCATTGAGCAGATTGCGCATCACGGTGGTGACCGTGTCGGCGTAGTTCACGCCGGCGGCCGTGAACGAGGCGTTGGCCTGCGTGCCGCCGCAGGTGTGGCCGGCGGCGATCAGGGCCAGGGCGTCGGGGAAGCGGGGCAGACGCTCGGTGTCGATCGTCAGGGTCACGCCGGCGCCGCGCGCCATCTCCAGGGCGTGGCCGGTGAGTCCGAACCCGGTGACGTCGGTGGCGGCGGTGGCGCCGTGCGCGTGCATGGCCAGACCGGCGCGGTTGAGCTCCGCCATCGAGGCGACCAGCGCCCGGTAGCCGGGCGAACCGACCGGAAGCAGCCCCTTCTTGTGGGCGGTGGCGAGGGCGCTGGTGCCGAGCGGCTTGGTGAGAATCAGGCGGTCTCCGGGGCGCGCGGTGCTGTTGCGCACGATGCGGTCGGGGTGGACTTCGCCCGTGACCGAGAGGCCGAACTTCACTTCGCTGTCGCGCACCGTGTGGCCGCCCGCCACGGCCACGCCCGCTTCGGCGCACTTGGCGGCGGCGCCTTCGAGGATCGCCCGCAGCACCGTCGCCGGCAGTTCGGTATGTGGGAAACCGCACAGGTTGATGGCGACGAACGGCCGGCCGCCCATCGCGTAGACATCGCTGAGGGAGTTGGCTGCCGCCAGGGCCCCGAAGTCCTCCGGTACATCGACGAGCGGCGTGATGAAGTCGGCGGTGACGACCACCGCGCGATCGGTCGTCAGCAGATAGACCCCGGCGTCGTCCGCCGTCTCGAACCCCACGAGCAGGGCCGGGTCGGTGGTGGGGGCGAGTCCCGCGAGCGCCTGGGCCAGGTCCCCCGGCCCGAGCTTGGCCGCTCAGCCGGAGCTCTTGGCGTAGCGTGTCAGATAGACCTGCTCGTCCGGAAGCACGACACCTCCCTAACGGCCGGCCTGGAAGCCGCCGGGCCGCGATGGCGGCGGACAGTCGCCGCCGCCCCCCCCCTCGCCACGGCGCGGGATCGGCAGCATGCCTGCCAGTTCGCCGATGACATTGACCAGGTCGGAGCCGGTCGGCACGACGATCTTGGCGTTGTGCGACAGCGCCTTCTCCACCGTTTCGAGGCGACGCAGCAGCTGGGCGTTGCCCACGAAGTACTCGTTGGCCGCCTCGTTGATCAGCTTGATTGCCTGCGCCTCGCCCTCGGCTTCCAGCACGCGCGCCTGCTTGACGCCGTCAGCCTTCTTGATCTCGGCGCGGCGCGCGCCGTCGGCCACGGTTTCGGTGGCGGTGGCATAATCGATGGCCGCGATCTTCTCGTTCTCCGCCTTGACCACCTTGTTCATCGTCTCCTGGACGTCCTTGGGCGGGTCGATCTCCTTCAGCTCGGTGCGGACGATATCGATGCCCCAGTCCGCGGTCTCCTTGCGCAGCGTCTTCTGTAGTTCCTCGTTGATGCGGCCGCGCTCGCTGTTGGCAGACTTCAGGGTCATGGTGCCGATGATGTTGCGCAGCGTGGTGCGGGCAAGGTTGACGATCTGCCAGCGGTAGTTGTTCACGAAGTACAGCGAGTTCTTTACGCTCGCTTCGTCTTCCTTGACCTTGAAGTAGACCTGCGCATCGACGCGGGCGTTCAGATTGTCGTTGGTGATGATCTCCTGCGGCTCCGCGTCGACCATCACCTCCGTGATGTTCACCTGGTACATGCGGTCGATGCCCGGGATGATCCAGTTGAAGCCGCATCGCGCGAAACTGTGGTATTTGCCGAGGCGCTCGATCAGGCCGCGGTGGGTCGGCCGCACGATCCGGATCCCGAGCAGAAGGTAAAATACCACCACGACGACAATGATGGGCGTGAACATGGCTGGCCCTCCCCGATGGCGGTTAGAAATTGAATCGATCCCCGAACAGGAAGACGTTCTCGCCTTCGCGCGTGTGCGCGAGCTCGAATCGCAGGTTGAGCGACGAGAGATTGACGTGCACGCCCCCGCCCCAGCTCATCAAAGGGGCGCCGGGATCGGCGCCGTCGTACCACGCATCGCCGGCGTCCCAGAAGAGATGCAGCCCCACGCCGATGACGTGGCCCTGGGGGGAAATCGGCATCAGGAACAGCGGCCAGCGCAACTCGCCGCTCAGCAGCCAGCCCTCCTCGCCCTCGAGTGAAGCGTAGCGGTGGCCGCGGATCGTTTCAGGACCGGCCCAGTAGAGACGGTCCTCAAGGGGGACGGCGTGACTGACGCGGCGGCCGAAGGCGCGCAGCGCCAGCACCTTGTGCCAGGGCAGGGGGACGAACTGGCGCAGGTCGCCCGAGACCTCGCTGAAGGAGTCGAAGCCGTCGCTCATCGCACGGGTCGCGCGCAGCCGATGCCAGGCGCCGCGCAGCGGATAGAAGTTGAGGTCGCGTGAGTCGTAGCCGAGGGTCAGGCCGGCGGTGAAGCGGTTGCGGCAGCCGTGGACCCAGAGAAGGTAGCCGGAAGAGCCGTCGCCGCGGTCGGGAGCGGTCTCGAGCACGTCGCTGTGCTGGCGGAAGCCGAGCAGCGTGCCGTCGGCTTCCAGGTAGGCCGGTCCGTGCAGGCGCGCGCGGGCATGCAGGCCGGCGTCCCAGCGGGAGTACCTGGTCGGTCGCCAGACGAACTGCGCCTGTTCCCAGCCCGCGGACACGCCACCCTCCAGCCAGCGCCGGCCGGCGAGCCAGGGGCGGTCCCAGGTGGCCCGGTAACCGTGCACCCTGATCCAGGTCGCCTCGAGGGAGGTGTGCTCGCCCCGGCCACGCAGGTTCTTCTCCTCCACCCGCGCGCCGAGCCGGTACTTGTGGCGGCGGTCGTATTCGATGAGCGGGTAGTAGTGGAGGGTCTTGTCCTCCTCGACCATGATCGTGAGCGGCACGCGGCCGTCGTCCGTCTCTGCTTCCTCGGAGAAGTCGACGAAAGCGAAGTCGCCCAGATCCTCGAGGCGGTCCCAGGCCCGTTCCACGGCCCTGGCGTCCCAGGGGTCTCCCTCGCGAAAGCCGAGCTCGCGCAGGATCAGGCTGGTGGCGGTGCGGGTGTTGCCCTGGACGCTGATGGGGCCGAAGCGGCGGACGACGGAGTCCGCGGCCACGCTCGTGTCCGGTCGGATCGCGCCGGCAAGCACAAGCAGGCCGGCGTAAATGAGCACCAGGGGGCGCAATCGCAGCATGGTGGAAGGCCCTTTCGGCAGTGGCGGAGGTTCGCCGACCGAGCCGTCATTTAACATGCGCCGGGGCGGGTTGTCCAGCCGGACGGGAGACTTCGCGGTCGCGCTCGGCGCCGGTCCGGTCGCACGTCAACGCAATCAGGGCCACGCCCAGCTCGTTCCAGCCGCCGGAGAGATCGGCCGGCGTCAGATTCGCCGGCAGCAGGCGCGGGGGGAACGTCGCGTTGGCGGGATCGGCCAGCCGGACCTCGATGCGCGTCTGCAGCAGCGTGCCGAGCAGGCGACGGATGAATGCCTCGCCGGTCGTTTCGGCGTGCCGCAGGAAGACGTCGTAGAACAGCGTGGGGGCGACGATGTGAAACGTGCAGCTGCCACGCGGTGCGTCGGTACGGCCGGCGGCCTCCGGCGGTACCGTCTCGCCCCAGCGACAGGTCAGAGCCGTGTCGGTGGCGATCATGAAGAGCCGTCCGTCGGGCGGGACCTGCCCCGAGCCGTCGCCGACGCGCAGGAGATGCGATCCCTCGAACCAGGTCGCGCGCACGGCGTGGTTGTGCGCCAGCAGCCCCGTCTGGCCCCGCGTCAACTGCAGGTGCAGGCCGCCTCCGGTGAACGACCTCAGCTCGAGCGGACCCTGCACCGCGCCATCGCGCGGGTCGAACGACCAGGGGGTAGGGGGGGCTGCATCGTCCGGCCAGACATCCCAGGTCGCGTTTTTCCGTTTGTTGCCGTGCGTGCTCATGCCTCGTCTCTCCTTGGCCGCGTTCATGCCGGCGCGGTGTCCAGGCCCAGCCCCAGCAGGAAATTGCGCGCCTCGGCGACCGCGCCGATGGCGTCCAGATCGCGCGAAAGCCGCGGCGCCTCGCGCCCGAACCAGCTCGACGAACGGGCGTCGCGCGCGAGCGCCGACACCAACGCGTGCGCCTCCTCGATCAGAAGGATCAGGCGCAGGTCGTGCTCCTCGAGTTCGACCACCGTGTCGGCATCGCCAAGGCCCAGCCGGACCTGTCCCTGCCGGTTGAGGCGCCGGAAGATGACGCTGATCTCGTCGACCAGGCTGTCGATCGTGTCGTGCTGTTCGTCGGTGATGATTTCCGGCTGCATCTCTACGACCCGCAACAGCCGGTCGCCGCACTCCTTGAGTTGACGGCCGAGCGCCAGACGCCAGGCGCGCTCTTCGGCCGCGGCCCGCAACGTACTGCCGTAGCAGTCGTAGGAGGGCATCCTCTGGATGACGTGCGCGAGTCTGGTATAGGAGACGGTGGCGGTCACGGTCATCGTCCCTGCTCCCCCGGTTGTCCTCCGTGCTGTCGTGGCCGGACGTCGGCCGGTGTTCACGCACGCAACCCGCAAGGAACGTTCCCGTGGCGGGCGCGCCACGAGCCCGTCCGACCAGCGGAGCGAGGCCATTAACTCGTTGTGATCGTGCTATTTATGTGTCGTGGAGATTCCTGCCGACCCGGCAAAAACGCCGCCGCGCCGGAGCGCCGCGGGCAATTGTTCAAGGTGGCGCCGACGCGCGATGCAGATTGCGGCGGGCGCTCAGCGTGCGACGACGGGATTGAGCAGACGGCCGATCCCTTCGATCGCCACCTCGACCGTGTCGCCCGGCTTCAGGAAGACCTGCGGATCGCAATACGCCCCCACCCCGGCGGGAGTGCCGGTGGAGATGATGTCGCCCGGCATCAGCGTCATGTGGCGGCTGGCGTAGGCGATCAGCGCATCGACCGGGAAGATGAGCTGCGACGTCTGCGATGTCTGCATGACGGTCCCGTTCCAGCGCGCGCTGATGGCGAGCCCGGCCGCGAGATCGGGCAGTTCGTCCGGCGTGACAAGCCACGGCCCGCACGGGCCGCCAGTATCGAGACTCTTGCCGCGGAACCACTGGCTCTCGGACTTCTGTGCCCGACGGTCGGAAACATCGTTGAAGCACATATACCCCGCGATGTGCTCCCGGGCGCTTTCGCGCGCGATGCCCCGGCCCCCACGGCCGATGACCACCGCGAGTTCCGCTTCCGCGTCCACCTGGTCGAGCCCGGCATCGAGTTCGATCGGACCGTACGGCCCCTGCAGGCACGACGGCGCCTTGGCGAACAGCAGCGGCGCCGCGGGCGCCGGCTTGTGCTGTTCCTCGGCGTGGTCGCGGTAGTTCAACCCGACCGCCACGATCTTCGACGGCTCGGGAATCGGCGGCAGCAGCGTGACCCCGTCCAGCGCGAACAGCGCCGTGGCCGGCCGCAATTCCCCCGGCTGACGCGCGCGCTCGCCAAGCGCGCGCACCCGCGCCATCAGCGCGGGGTCGGGGAGGATCTCGTTCCAGCGCGGCGGCAGTGACGGATCGATTCCGAGCAGGTCGAGTGCGATGCCGTCATCGAGAACAAGGCCGGGCCGCGCGGCGGCCCCCAGACTGAAAGTGATGAGTTTCATGCCGCCGACTATAAGAGGAAGGCCATGACACTTCATAATGAAAAGGTGCATCGGCCTGGAATTCCGGAGTTAGCATGTTCTTCGGGACCTCGACCCATGCGCTGAAGATCAATAATTAGACAACATTGATCGCGATTCAGCCGCGCAAATTTCCGCAGAGGAAGACTTGGCTGGTCGTAGTCCGATCTGGTCGCGCTGTTACGGTGGAACCTGTCCACATATCGAGACCCATAGAAATAGATCGATGATCCGTTCGGAGCGCCGCCGGAAACTCCGCAAACGGTGCAGTTGGAATTGGCGTGGTGAGATGTCGGACCGCAACGGGGGGCCTGGTCCGGTGGCCGGGCGGGACCGGTGCGAATTTGCTAATCAAGAACCGAATTCAGTAGAAATCAAGCGGGGGGAAAGTGTATTTTAGACAGCGGTGGGATTTTGGAGGGGCACCGACGAATGGGGGGGGGCAATGCGAGCGAAATATACGTGCATGTTCGGATTGTTGATTCTGGTGTTCGCGATCACGGTCGGCTGCGGGGATGACAATGATAATCCTGTTGCACCGCAGATCGGCGCAATCACGATCAACCCCGAGCCGAACAGCATCAGCGCGCCGTGGCAGATCACGGGGCCGAACAACTTCACCCTGTCCGCCTCCGGCGACACGACGCTTGCGGGCGTGGTGGCAGGCAGCTACACGCTGACCTGGGAGTCGGTGGATGGGTGGATGACACCGACTCCGGTGGCGGAAACACAGACGCTGACCCTTGACGGTGTCGTGACGTTTGCGGGGCAGTACTGTCCGGGGTGCTACGTATCGGTTCCCTCCGGCACCTTCACGATGGGCAGCCCGACGACCGAGCCGTTACGCTTCACCAATGAGACCGAGCATCAGGTGACGTTGACTCACGGCATCTACGTCCAGACCACCGAGGTGACCAACCTGCAGTACATGGAGCTGGCGCAGTGGGCGTACGATAATGGTTACGTGACGGCGACGAGCGCCAGCCTGACCGACAACCTGGACGGCTCGACCCAGATCTTGAAGACTCTGGGCGAAGGAAACTACGAAATGTCTTTCAGTGCCGGAGTCTTCAGCTGCACCAACCCGACCCACCCGGTCAAGTACGTGTCCTGGTACGGGTCGGTGGCGTACTGCGACTGGCTCAGCCTGCAGCGGGGGCTGCCGCGAGCGTACAACCACAGCACCTGGCAGTGCAACGGTGGCGATCCTTATGCGGCCACGGGGTACCGCCTGCCGACGGAAGCGGAGTGGGAGTATGCGTGTCGGGCGGGGACTCAGACCCCATTCAGCTCAGGGTCCTGCCTGGCCGCCGGCGTCGAGGCGAACTACGACGGAAGACTTCCCTACACCGGGTGCGCGGTCGAGTCGTTCGTCGGCTACTCGGTGCCCGTGGGGAGCTATTCGGCAAACGTCTTCGGCCTGTACGACATGCACGGCAACGAGTGGGAGTGGAGCAACGACTGGTACGGCGATTATGTTGGAGCTGTGACTGATCCGGTGGGCCCGGGGACGGGCTCCAACCGGGTGATCCGCGGTGGTTACTGGTTCGCCGACGCGCGCGGCTGCCGCTCGGCCTACCGGGGCAACACCGACCCGAGCGGCGCACTCCTCACGGTCGGGTTCCGTACTGTGAGATCGGCCGACTGAGACGGCGCAGCCAGCCGACCCGCAGGGCCGTGGCCCGGCGAGCGGTTGATGCTGGTGTTGGAGCACGAGGAGCTCGCGGGCGCGCGATCGTCCGTGCGCGCGCGAGCGTCCTCGTGGAGACGTATCCATATCGGGTTGCATCCCCCCACGAAGCTCCCCCCACAACAGGACGTCAGCCCGCTCCGACTTGCGCCGGCGCAAGTCGCTGCTTGCCGCGGCTGATCGTGACGGCAGCGCGTCCACAATCGGGACACTCACAGGTTGTAGTGAAGTGATCCGTGTCCAGCCGCAGGCTCCTCAGGTGGACCTGACGGATGCCCGGAGCGGACCCGCGGGCCGGGCGGCGAGAGAGGGGGCGTCGAGGCAGGCTCGGCGCCCCCGACCCGTTCCGGCCGCCGGCGGGGGGAGATGGCGGCCGCCGACGCTACCGGACTTCGATCTTGCGCGGCAGCATCTGCTCCGTCTTGCCAAGCGTCAGGTGCAGGATTCCCTGCTCGATGCGGGCCTCCACGCGCGCGGGATCGACGCCGCGTCCGAGGGTGAAGGTGCGGCGGAACTCGGCCTTGTCGGACCGTTCGCCGTGCAGGACCCTGAATCCTTCCGGCGGCGGACTCTGGCGGCGCGCGGTGACCGTGAGAGTCTGGCCCTCGATTTCGATCGCGAGCTCCTCGCGTGACACGCCCGGCAACTCCATCACGATGCGGAACTCGCGCTCGCCCTCGAGGATGTCTGCCCGGGGAAGCAGTTGGGCGCAGGCGTCCCCGCAGCCGCTGGCGTCGGTGCGCGGGTCGAACATGCCATCGAAGAGGGAGTCGAGGCGGCGGAAGGGCATCAGACCGGTCATCATGCTGTTACCTCCTGGTTTCTTCACGTTTGCCGCTGGCTCCGCGGGGCGGGGCCGCGTTATCATGCTGGTTCAGGGATCGGGGCCGGAGCCGCTCTGTGTGGTTGGTGGCTTCGCGTCCCATGGCGTGGGGAATATCAAGGGGCGTGCCGTTCGGGGCGCGATTGGCCATTGCAGCGTAACACCATGAAGTAATTGTTTTTATGACGCAAGAAGTCGCGGACAGGTCGCGGGGTTGGGGGCTGGAGAGATTTCTGGCTTCGCTTGTGTCATGTCATCGTGTCTGCATCACTGCCGCCGTTGTCACTATTCTGACAGGATTTCCCTGGCTCGCTACGGCCGCGTCCCTGCGGATCGATCGGGTCACGGTCACCGTCGATGGCATCTACACCGCGTCGGAAGTGGCGGGATCGCACGGTCTCGTACGGGTGGTGCGACGGAGCCTGAACGCTCTGCACGTCGACACCCGGGAGCGGATCATCCGGCGCGAACTGCTGTTCGCTCCCGGCGACACGCTTGACGCCGCGCGGCTGGCCGAGACGGAACGCAATCTGCGCGGCCTCGGCTATCTCGCCGAGGTCAGCGTGGCGGCGGGCGACACGGTGGCCGGCGGGGGGGTGGAGGTCCTCGTACGCGCGCGGGAAACCTGGTCGTTGCAGCCCCAGCTCGCCTATGCGCGCTCCTCGGACGGCGAACAGCGCTGGAGCGTCCTGCTGGAAGACGATAATTTCCTCGGCTATGGCACCCAGCTCTCCGCCGGCGTGGGGCGCGACGAGGACCGGCGCTCCTCCTCGCTGGGGTGGCGCAGTCGCCGCGTGTTCGGCAGCCGGTGGCGCGTCGGGCTGGCCGCGGCCCATCTCAGCGACGGCCACATCACGACGCTGGCGGTCGAGCAGCCGTTCTACGAGCTGGCGGATCCCTGGGCGCTGGAGGTGCGCGGGGTTGATCAGGCCCTGGCTCCGCGCTTCTACCTGAGCCACGCCGGGCCGGCGGGCGTCGATCCGGGCGCGACCGCCAGTCTCTGGGCGGCGATCCCGTACGCCGAGACGTGGCTGAGGCTGACGCTGCTGCGGCGGGTGGGTGGCGCCCGGGCGGGCCGGGTCTGGCGCGTGGGCGGGGGGATGCTGGCGGAGGACGTCGACTATGCGGTGACCGGCCCCGATCTGGCGCTCTCGGACGGACGCATCATCGACAACGGATTCCTGTTCGAGGTCGGCACGCCGCTGCGGCTCGATGCCGAGCCGCGGCTGGGGCCGCTGGTGGTGGTGCAGAGCGTGGGGCGGCGCTGGACGAAGGGGCGTTACCTGCTCAAGTACGGCGCGGTGGAAGACGTCCCGCTCGACCCCGCTTTCCGGTTCCAGGCCGCCTGGGCCAGACGCCTGTTAGGGTCCGCGCGTGACGTGGCGCTGCTGGAGTGGACAGCCAGCGACTGGTCGCGCGTGGCGGGCGGCTTCCTCACCGTGCAGGCGGAGGGGAGCGCCACGCTCGGCGGCGCAGCGGCGACACGCACGGCCCGGGTCGACGCGGTCGCCGGCTGGTTCGGGCAGGGGCCGGCCGGATTGACCCGCATCAGCGCGGAGGCGGCCTGGGGAGACCGGCTCTGCGGCCGGGAGGCGTTCATCCTCGGCCTGACACGCGGCCTGCGGACCCTCGCGTACGATGGCATGGCGGGCGACCGCCTCGTCCGTTGGAATCTCGAGCAGGGGTGGCCGCTGCCGGATGAGCTGCTCGGGTTCTATCGCGTCGGTTTGGCGGCCTTCTACGCCGGCGGCGCCGCCTGGTGGCGCGGCGAGCCGCGCGGCCTCGGCGAGGCGCGCCACGAGGCGGGCGTTGGCCTGCGCCTTGGCGCCACCCGTGCCGCGCGCGCCGAAGTGGTGCGCCTTGACGCGGCGTGGTCCCTGGATGCCGGCGGCGGACCGGTTTTTACGGCCGTGACCGGCTGGTTATTCTGAGTTAGCATCGCCGCGTCCACGCCGCCGGCCGCCTTCAGCGGACGCCGGAGGGTCGTCTCCCGGCAGGAGCAACCGTGGCCTCCACCCGCACCGTCGCCAGGAACACCGTCTTCCTGACTGTCGGCCTGATGTCGGGCCGCCTGCTGTCGGTCTTTGTTTTCCGCAAGATGAGCGGGACGCTCGGCCCCGAGGGCGTGGGCGTGGCCAACCTCGCCATCGACGTCGCCTCCATCCTGCTGGTCGTCGCCAACTACGGACTCGGCAGCCTGATCACACGGGAAATCGCGCGCGAACGTCGGATGACGCTGCCGATCATGTGGTCGGCGCTGCAGATCCGCCTCGTGCTGGGTCTGGTCTGCTACGTACTGCTGCTTGGCTACGTCTGGGCCTCGGACTTCGGCGTGCTGCAGCGCGAGGCGCTGCTGATCATGGGCCTGGGCATCCTGCTCGAGGCGACGGCCATGTCGTGTGACGGCGTCCTGCAGGCGCACGACATGGCGGAGAGCCAGATGTGGGGCCAGCTCGCCTCCGCCGTGGCTTACTTCGCGCTGGCCATCTGGTGGCTCGACGCCGGCTTCGGCGTGATGGGGGTCATCTGGGCCAACGTGGCGAGCAAGGTGGTGCGGCTGGTCGTCATGGTGCCGCTGATGTTGTTGCGCACCGGTCCCTGGGAGCGGCGGCCGACGGGCTACGAAGGGGTGCCGGCGGCGCACTGGCGCAGTCTGGCGGCGCTGTCGTGGCCGGTTTTCCTGTCCACAACCTTTGGCATCCTCTACGTCAAAATCGACACGCCGCTCCTGCGCGCGTTCCGTGACAGCTCCGCGGTCGGCGTCTACACCCTGGGCCACCGGGGCCTGGACGTGCTGGCCATGGTGCCTGCCCAGTTCGCTACCGCGCTCTTCCCGGCGATGGTGCGGGCGGCCGCGGTCGGACGCCCCGAATTCGAGCGGATCAGTGAGCGCTCTCTCCGGTTCCTGCACCTGATCGTGCTGCCGCTGACGCTGTTGTGCGCGCTGGCCGCGGCGCCGTTGACGATGTGGCTCGCCAAGGGCGAGAGCGCCTTCGGAGATTCGGTCATCGTCTTCCGCATCGTCGTCTGGGGGCTCCCGTTCATGGCGGCGATGACGGTACTCAATCGCATGCTGTTCACGGCGGGTCGCGAGCGGGACTTCATCGCGATCGCGCTCGTGTCGCTGGGCGTCAATCTGGGGCTGAACGTGCTGCTGATTCCGCGCTTCGGCTACTTCGGCGCGAGCGTGGCGGTCGTGGCGAGCGTCGTGACGAGCACGGTAATGCACTGGTGGTTCGTGCGCCGAGCCGGGCTGCACCTGCCGATCATGCGCTCGTTGGTGCATGCGAGCGGGGCGCTGGGCGCCGCCTGGCTGACCGCCGCCGGTCTGGCGCAGTTGTGCGCGCCACGCTGGGGTACGACCTGGACCGCGTTGCCGGTCGCGGCCGGCTGGGGCCCCACGCTCGTGGTGATCAGCCTGACGACCCTGCTCTACCTGCCGGCGATGTGGTTCACGCGCGCGCTCACGCCGCAGGACCTGCCGGTGATCACCTCCATGTTCCGCCGCGGCGATTGAGCGCGGCGAAGGGAGTGGAATGGATCTCGGTCTGACCGGGCGCGCGATCGTCGTGACCGGGGCTTCGAGCGGGATCGGCCTCGCCTGCGCCGAACTGCTCGCCGCGGAGGGGTGCAGCCTGGTGCTGCAGGGACGCGGCGGTATGGGCCGCCTCCAGGACTGGATCGACGCGCGCGGGCTCGCCTCGCGCGCGGTGGCTGTCGCGGCGGACGTGACGGACGAGGCGGCCGTGGAGGCGCTGTTCGCCGCCGGCGCGGCGCGCTTCGGCGCTCTGCACGGCTGCGTGGCGAGCGCGGGCATCTGGCCTGCCGAGGCGCGGGCGCTGATGGACGAGACGCCGGTGCGCATTCGCGAGGTGCTCGACGTGGATCTGCTCGGCGCGGTATGGACGACGCGCGCCTTCCAGCGGCAGGTCGCCGCGTGCAAGACGCGCGGATCGAGCCTGGTGCTGATCGGCTCGACGGCCGGCCGTTTCGGAGAGGCGGGGCACGCCGCCTACGCCGTGGCCAAGGCGGGCCTGCGCGGCCTGATGCTCTCCTGCAAGAACGAGATCGTGCGGATCGATCCCGACGGACGGGTCAATCTGGTCGAGCCGGGCTGGACGCTCAGCCCCATGACCGAGGAGGCGCTGCAGGACGACGCTGCCGTTACCGGTGTCGTTCGTACCATGGCGCTGCGGCGCATCGCCGCCGCTCGTGACATCGCTGCCGCGTGCGCCTTCCTGCTCTCGCCGCTGGCCGCGGCCCACGCCTCCGGCCAGACTCTGACGCTGGCCGGAGGGATGGAGGGGCGTCTGCTGTGGCGGCGCGACGAGATCGATCCGGAGGCCATCCGGGCGCGCCTGCGCGGGGAAGGTGACCGGTCTTGAACGGTCCAGGCCGCCTCGCGATCGCGGGGGGGCTTCATCCACACAGCGGGAGGCCGCCGCGTCGCTGGGCGTGAATCGGTCGGTCGTCTGCGAGGCGCTGGCCTGGGCGCGTTACCGCGTGTTGCTCGCGGCGGAGGAGAGCGTGAGGCAGCTGTCCGGGGTGCTCGCCGAGGGGTGAGTGGTCGCGGCAGCGTTGGCGTCGGCGGAGCCGTCGGGGCCGCGCGGGGCGTCGTCAGCCACCTCGAGCGTCACTTCGAACCAGAAGGTAGAACCGCGTTCCGGTTCGCTCTCCGCTCCCATGGTGCCGCCCAGCCAGGCGACCAGCTGGTGGCTGATCGCCAGTCCGAGTCCCGCCCCGCCGTACGGGCGGCTCAGGGAGTTGTCGGCCTGGTTGAAGCGGTCGAACACCGTGGCCAGCCTGTCCGCCGGAATGCCGATGCCGGTGTCGGTCACGGCGAAATGGAAGCAGGCGCGCCGCGGGGCCACCGGTCGCGCGCGGACGGCCAGCGTGACGCCGCCGGTCGGGGTGAACTTCACCGCGTTGTCGAGCAGGCCGTTGAGGACCTGCGTGAGGCGGTCCGCGTCAACCACGACCCGTTGCGGCGTCTCCGGGTCATAATCGACGACGAGCCTCAGGCCCCGCTCCCGACACGACGAAGTCTGGCGATCCGCCGCCGCGCGCACGACCTGCGCGAGGTCGCAGGCGGCCGCCGCGCGCGGCAGCTGGCCCGACTCGATCCGCACGTACTCGAGGATCGCATCGATGATCTCGAGCAGGCAACGGGCCGAGTCGTCCACGGAGGTGACATACTCCCGCTGCTCGACATCGAGCATCGTCTGTTCGAGCAGCGAGGTCATGCCCATGACGCCGTTGAGCGGCGTGCGCAGTTCGTGGCTCATGTTGGCGAGGAACTGGCTCTTGGCCTGGCTGGCTGCGTCGGCCATCTTCCGGGCCACGGTCAGAGATGCTTCACGCTCTTCCACCCGCGCCAGCATGGCGTTGAAGGCGTCGACCAGCCTGCCGGTCTCGTCTCCGGTGACGCGAACCGCGCGGGTGGTGTAGTCCTGTGCGTTCGTGACGCGGCGCGCCGCTTCGGCCAGCCCCGAGATCGGCTCCGAGATCAGTCGCTGCAGCCGCGCGGCCAACAGGAACGCGCATGCGGCGGCCGCGGCCATCAGCGCCAGCATCATGCCGATATGGGCGGCGATGCGCCGGCGCAGGTCGGCAAGGTTCGTGCGCAAAAAGACCGTGCCGACCCGCTCCCCGTCCAGCATCACCGGTCGGAACATGATCAGCGAACCGTTCACGGAGCGCGCCAGGCCGCCCTCCCTGGGCGGCCGTGGCGCATCCCTGGGCACCTCGCCGCGGAAGTAGGCGGCGAACAGGTGTCCCCGGGAATCGTAAAGATAGGCGTCATCGAGATGCGGTGCGGCGCTCAGTCCGGCCAGGAGGCGCTCGGCATCCTTGACGTCGCCGAAGGCGAGGGCCGGGGCGCAGCTGGCGCCCATCAGCTCGGTGAGCATGGAGAGGTCGCGGTAGCGCGCCAGGCGGGTGTCGCGCGCGTCCTGCAGGGCCGCGCCAGCGCCGACGATCAACAGTCCGGCGACCGTGGTGACGGTGATGATGCACATCAGCTTGGTGCGGATCGGGAAGTCGCGGAAACGGATCATCGCGATACCTCCCGGGGCTGAGCCAGCACTTCGTCGGCGAGCTGCAGCAGGGGGGCGCCGACCCGCAGACCGACGGCGCGCGCGGCGTCCGGGAGGATCCGGAAACGCAACCGGTTGTCGCGGGTCAGCAGTTCGATCATACCGCCGCAGTCGGTGAAGTTCCGGCCCTCGCCGACGGTCAGGACCGGATGTCCCCGGGTGCCCGCAAGCAGCGCGGTCAGTTGCGCCGCCGAGGCGTCGTGGCAGTAGAGCAGGTGGCAGTCCGAGGGGTCGTCGACGGGACCGAGCGGCACGATGCGCACGACATGCCCGCGCACCAGCCGGCCCTGGAGCGCGACGAAGGCGGCAGGGACCTTGTCCGGCGTGAACACACCGAGGCGCAGACTCGCGGTGTCGGGCAGCGCCTCGCGAGGCCATTCCACGAAGCGCGCGAAATTGAAGACGAAGGCGGCGCGGAGGTTCAGTTCACGGGCCGCGTCATTGCCGTCCGGATCCGGAGCCGGAGGCGGCAAGGCGCGGGCCGTTGCGGGCGCGAGCAGGCACCCGGCGAGCGCGATGGCTGCCAGCCGCACGGCCAGTGAGTGGATACAGACGCGGTCGCCCACTGCGCTCCCTCGGCTCGGGGTGACGGAGTGGATATCGTCAAGAAGCCGGGGAGCTTGAGCGATTGAGGGGGTCGGAGTGGCGGGAGGATGTCGGCGCGCTTAGCATGCCCTCATCGGATAATGATTGCCGGCATCAATGCGTCGCCGGGCCGCGGCCCGGCGACGGAGGGAGGGCGATCCCCATGTCGACGCGACGTGAATTCCTGGGTCGGACGCTCGCGACCGGAGGTCTTCTGGTACTGCCGGGATTGCTGCGCGCCGATCCCGCGCCGGCCCGCGTCTCCTCCGCCGGCGCCGCCCCGCCGGCCGGCGGCGGCGCGCCCGGTGAACATCAGTTGCCGCCGCTCCCCTACGCCTACGACGCGCTCGAACCGCACATCGATGCCCGGACCATGGCGCTCCACCACGACAAACATCACCTCGCCTACGTAAACGGCCTGAACGCCGCCGAGAAGGCGCTGGCCGAGGCGCGTGCCCAGGGCAGGTTCGACGACCTCGAGAAGCTGATGCGCCAGGTCGCCTTCCACGGCAGCGGCCACTACAACCACGTCGTGTTCTGGAACAACCTGCGCCCCGCCAGCCAGGCGAAGCCGCGCCCCGAGGGGGACCTGCTGCAGCGGATCGAACACGATTTCGGCAGCCTCGACGCCTGCAAGGCGCAACTGACTGCGGCCTCCGTGAAGGTGGAGGGGAACGGCTGGGGCGTGCTGGCCTGGCATCCCGGCTTCGGCACCCTGGTCACCCTCGCCTTCATGAACCACCAGAACTCCATGCAGAGCGCCACCCTGCCGCTCCTGGTCTGCGACGTCTGGGAGCACGCCTACTACCTGAAGTACGAAAACCGCCGCGCCGACTACGTGACCGCCTGGTGGAAAGTCGTCGACTGGGCCGACGTCGAGCGGCGCTTCGCGGCGGCGCGGGGACTGGTGATCTGAACGGGCGGTGGGCCGGCGCTCCGGCAGGAAGTCGAAGCACACCAGCGCGACTGCGCGCAATGTCGCGACCTGATCGGGCTGCTCGCCTCGACGATGAATCAATGCCCGGCAATGCGAGGGGTTTTCAAGCCTGCCGGTCCACGCTAAGGTCTCCTCGCCGGCCGCGTGGCGAGCTCCCGCGCCTGCAGCGTCGCCGGCGAGGAGGTTCCGCATGCACTATCCGTGGTGGCACATCCCGTTTCTCACCTCGCCGATGCTGATCGCGCTCATCTCCACGGTACACATCTATGTGTCGATGTATGCCGTGGGGGGCGGGCTGTTCCTGGCCGCCGAGACGCGGCACGCCCACGCCACGGGCAACCGTGCCTACCTCGACTACCTGCACGATCATGCGCGGTTCTTCATTCTGCTGACGGTGGTGTTCGGGGCGATCACCGGGGTGGGGATCTGGTGGACGATCGGGTTGGCGTCGCCGCTGGCGACCGAGACGCTGATCCACGCTTTCGTCTTCGGGTGGGCGATCGAGTATGTGTTCTTCGTGATCGAACTCGTGGCGGCGTTCGTTTTCTATTACTACTGGGACCGGCTCGAGCCGCGAACGCACGTGCGGATCGGTATCATCTATGCGGCGGCGGCCTGGATCAGCCTGGTCCTGATCACCGGCATCACCGCGTTCATGCTGAACCCCGGGCGCTGGCCGCAGACCCACGACTTCTGGGACGGCTTCCTGAACCCGCAGTTCCTGCCGCAGACCGTTTCGCGCACCGGCGGCGCGCTGCTCATGGCGAGTCTGTACGTCTTCCTGCACGCCGCGTTCCGCGCCAGGGATCCGCAGCTGCTGACGCTGATCGGGCGGCGGTCGGCGCGGCCGGGGCTGCTGGGCGCCGGCCTGGTGACGCTCGGCGGGTTGTGGTGGTACGCGGCGCTGCCGGCGTCGGCGCGGGCGGCGCTGGTGGCCGCGGCGCCGCTGAACATCCTGGTGCTGCTGCTGTTTGCGGTGACCATCGTCGTGTTCGTCATGCTCTACGTCGGTCCGTACCGCAAACCGGGATGGGTCTCGCCCGGCTTCGCAGTTCTGCTGTTCACGTTCGGGCTGGCGGCGATCGGCGCCGGCGAGTTCGTGCGCGAGGCGGTGCGCAAGCCGTACATCTGTTACGACGTGGTGCTGAGCAACCAGATCCTCAGGGAGGAGCTGCCATCGCTGCGGCGGCACGGCTACCTCGAGGGGGGCACCTGGACGCGGGCCTGGGTGGCGCGGCAGTGGCCGAGCGCGGTCACTCCGGACGGACGGGTGATCGAGGACTCGCTGCTCGCGCTGCCGGCGGTGGAAAGGTTGAAGGTGGGCGAGGTCCTGTTCCAGTACCACTGCAACGATTGCCATGCCGCGCGCGCCGGCCTGAGCGCCGTGGCCCAGCTCACGCGTGGCTGGACCGACGAGATGCTGCACGAGGTCGTGCAGCATCCGGAACGGTCGCACTTCTTCATGCCGCCCTGGGCCGGCACGCCGCAGGAGGCGCGTCTGCTGCAGGGCTACCTCGGGTCGATCGCCCTGCCGTTCCCGGAGGGGCTGTCGCTTGGCGGCGCCGGCGGCAGCGCGGGCGGGGCCGGGCGCTGAGTTTGCGAGTCGCGAGGAGGACGCACGGATGGAGACCAGTCTGATCGGTCCGGCCAGTCCGCTGGGCTCCCCTGCCCCGTACTGGTTCCTGGTCGGCTTCAAGGCGCTGGGGCTGGCGCTGCACCTGTTGCCGATGCACCTCTGGTTCGCCGGCATCCTGGTCATGCTGCTGCTGCGCCGCGGGACCGACCCGCAGGCCGGGCGCCTGAGTGACCGGATCATGAGCCAGATGCCGGTGATCGTGGCGGTCGGCGTGAACCTCGGCATCGTGCCGCTGCTGTTCACGCAGGTGGCGTACTACCGTGTCTTCTATCCGGCCGGCGTGCTCATGGCGTGGCCTTGGTTCATGGTGGTTCCGCTGCTGTGCCTCGCCTACTACGGCGTCTACGCCTATGCTTTCGGGGTGCGCGCGGGGCGGCTGGCGCCATGGCGCGGGGCGGCAGGCTGGACGGCCTGCGCCTTCTTCATCGTGATCGGCTGGCTGTTCACCAACCTGTTCGCGCTGATGGTCAACGTGCCGGCATGGCGTCGTCTGTGGGCCGCCACCAGCCTGGCGGGCGCCCCGCTCGGCATCGCGTTCGACACCGCCGATCCGACGCTCTGGCCCCGCTGGCTGATGATGTTCGGTCTCGCCATCACCACGACGGCGGCCTGGGTGGCGTTCGACGCCGGCGTGTTCGCCGGGGGCGAAGCGGTCGCTTACCGGCGCTGGGCGCGGGGTTTTGCGCTGCGCCTCCACACGGTGGGGATCGTCTGGTTCGCGGCGGCCGGTTCCTGGTACCTCTTCGGCGCGCTCAACCCGGGTATTCGCGCCCGGCTCACGAACGGTCCGCTGCTGCTGCTCACCGCACTGACCGCCCTGAGCCCCGGTCTGGTCTGGCTGCTGCTCCTGCTGACGGCGCGGCGCCGGGACGGCGCCCACGCCCACGCCTGGGGGCTCGCGCTGCTGGGTATGCAGTTCCTTGTGCTGGCCCTGAACGTTGTCAGTCGGCAGATCGTGCAGAACCGCGAACTGCGCCCGTTTCTCGACGTGACCTCCGAGCTGGTCCGCGCGCAGACCGGTCCGCTCCTGCTGTTCCTCGGGCTGTTCGTGGCGGGGGTGGGCGTCGTGATCTGGATGCTGCGACAGGCGGTGCGCGCCGACCGGTCGGCGCGCGCATCCCACCGGACCGCACCGATCGCCTAGCCCCCGACGATTTCCGGCGGATGCACCTCCGCCTCGGCGCGAAAGCCGCTGATCAGCGTGTCGAAGTACGTCTCCACCCGGCGGGCCGCCAACTCCGGATCGCGGTTCTGGCAGGCGTCGGCCAGGTCGCGAAGGCAGCTCTCGGCGAGGCGCCGGAGATTGTCGCTCATGTACAGATACACGCGGTAACGACGGCTCCGCATCTGCAGCGCTTCCAGCAGTCTCATCAGGCGCGGGCGATCGGGCGCATTGAACAGAAGCGCGTGGAATTCCGAGATGAGCGCGCCCCAGCGGTGACCGTCCGGCTCGATCTCCATCGCCGCCAGCAGGTCGGTCAGACGTTGCAGGTCGGCATCCGAGAGGCGGGGCAGCGTCCGGCGCACCGCAAGCTGCAACAGGGCGCTGCGCATCTCCGCGATTTCCACGCCGTCTTCCACCGTGATCGGAGTGACGATCGCCCCGCGATACGGCTGGATCTCGACATACTCCTCGGCTTCGAGTCGTCGCAATGCCTCGCGCAGCGGAATGCGGCTGACCTCGAACTGTTTTGCCAGATCCGCTTCCCGCAGCGCTCGCCCCGGGGTGTAGACCTGGGTGATGATGTTCTCGCGGATGGTTTCAGCCAGGTGCGTCGCAAGCGTGCAGTGGCCGGCCGGATGGTCGCGTGTGGACATGTCGCCCCCATGTCTATTGAAAGAGAGCAGGCCGTTCCGAGACGGCCTGTGGCGCCGGCGTCCCGCGTCTATATCCGTCCGCTGGGCGATAGCGGTCGGGATCGCGGGAGCGCCGGCGCGCGGATTCGCCATGGGCGAGGGCGTGGACGATCCGACATGTAATATTGTATACAATCCGTCGCAACAGGGCAAGATTATATTCCAGGCTTGGGTGATCTAGTTTTCTGTAGGGGACGATAATGCTATTGTTTTTCCCTTCGCCGGTGGGCGCGAGGTGCCCGTCACCCTGGCCGGTTGACCCCGCGAAGGGAGATGCGGTCCGCCCTGCGTCGGCCGACACTGGCTCGCCACAAACCGCCGGGCTATGATTCCTCTCATGAAGATGACGCGCCGATATCTGGCCCTGTTCGCCTTCGCGGCGGCAACTGTCCTGCTGATTCCCGCGGCCCGCTTCGGCTCCGGCGCCATGGTCTGGGCAGTGGCTCTGCTGCTGGCGCTGCGCGACCCCGAGCCGGCGTTCCGGCGACGGATGGGCTTGCTGCTCGGCGTGATCGCGTTGCTCGCCGCCGCGCCGATCCACACCGCGCTCGACAACCTGCATTTCGCCAGGCTGGGGGCGTTTTTCCTTGCGGTGGTGGTGGGGCCGGCGCTGATATTGCGGCGCACCGACCCGGGGCTGCTCGAATTCCGGCTGTGGCCGCGGCGGCTGCGGTGGCAGGACTTCGTCTACACGGCGCTCTCAGTGCCGCTCGCCTGGGCCGTGATCCGGCTGTACTTCCTCCACCTGACCCCGGAGATGCCGACCCACTGGTGGCTGCCGGCGCAGCCGGGCCACGACGGGATCTGGCGCCTGATCGTCGGCATCAACTGCGTCGGAATCTGGGACGAGTTGTTCTTCGTCAACACCGTGTACGCCCTGCTGCGTTCGCTCTTCCCGCGGCGCGTGGCCAACGCGGCGCAGGCGGTCGTCTACACGTCGGTGCTCTACGACATGGCTTTCACCGGCGCCGGACCGGTCATCGTGTACCTGTTCGCGCTGACGCAGGGGGCGATGTACGAAGGGTCGCGCTCGTTGCTGTGGGTGCTGGTCGTCCACCTGATCGTGGACTTTTTCCTGGTCGCGGCCATTCTGCACCACTACTACGGGCCGGCCGTGTCTCACCTGGTGTTCTGAGCGACGGAGCGGTGGGCGCGGTCGCCAGGCGGCGCGGTCAGGGGCGCCGAAACGCGAAGACGCTGCCGCCCGGTGCGTCTGTGCGGAACGGCGCGCCGGCGAAGTCCCCCCAGTGTCCCTGTTCGACGAAGCCGGCCGCTGTGTGCAGGCGCCGGACCTCGTCGGCGCACACCGGGAAGAGGTCGACTTCGCCCTCGAATACGATGCGGTCAGGGAACGCCAGGCGGGTGGCGAAACGCAGCCGCTGCGGTGTGAGGTCGAGATAGGCGCGGGAAAACAGGGCGCCGTCAGGCAGGGAGCGTTCGGGGAAGCGGAACTCCGGCCGGCCCAGACCCAGGATGTGGTCCCAGTTGACGGTCTGCTGCACCCAGATACCGCCGGGCGACAGGGCGGCGTGGAGCTTCGCCAGCAGGCTCGGCAGCCGAGCCGGCGGAACGTGCGCAAGCACGTTGCCGATGCTGTACACCAGGTCGTACCGGCCGGAGACCTGGTCGAGATCGAGCAGGTCGAGCGCGTGGAAGCGGACCGCGGGGTAGGCGCGCGCGGCGGCCGCGATCATGGCGGGGTCGAGGTCCAGGCCGACTGCCGCGTGGCCGGTGGCGGCGAAACGGCCGCAGTAGTGCCCCGTGCCGCAGCCGAGGTCGAGCACGCGGCGCGCGCCGGGGGCGAGCCGGACCGCCAGGAACGCGAAGACCGGCTCCCGGAACGGGAAGACCGCCTCGTAGTGCGCGGCGAAATCTGAGTAGAAGGACATCGGAACGTCGGCCTCCCGGTGCTCGCGCGCCTGCTCGCACGGCCCCCGCCTTGCGCAGGGGGATCTTGCCCACGCGCAGAGCCGTTCATATTGTACAGTCGACCTGGCGGGAGCGCTGCGGCTCGCCCGGAAACACCGCCGACCGGAGGCCGCATGAAGCCCGATTTCTGGCCCGAGCTGCCGCAACCCTTTTTCTGTCTTGCCCCCATGGAGGACGTGACCGACACCGTCTTCCGCGAAATCGTGCTGCAGGAATCGGCGCCCGGCTGCCTGCACGTCCTCTTCACGGAGTTCACTTCGACCGACGGACTCTGTCATCCCAAGGCCCGCGCCCGGGTGGCGCTGCGCCTGCGGGTGAACGAAAGCGAGCGACGCCTGCTGCGCGAGCGCGGCGCGAAGATCGTGGCGCAGATCTGGGGGAACAACCCGGAGAAGTACCGCCAGGCCGTGCGCCTGATCCGCGACGAGATGGACTTCGACGGCATCGATGTCAACATGGGGTGCCCGGTGAAGGAGGTCGTCAGGCGGGGCAGCTGCGCCGCCCTGATCGGCGATCCCGAGCGCGCGAAAGAGATCGTGCTCGCCGCGAAGGAGGAGGCCGACGTTCCGGTGAGCGTGAAGACCCGCACCGGCCTGAACGAGCATGTCACCGAGAGCTGGATCAGCCACCTGCTCGACGTCGCACCCGCCGCGATCATCCTGCACGGCCGCACGCAGAAGGCGCTGTCGAAGCTCCCCGCCGACTGGGACGAGATCGCCAAGGCGGTGCGTCTGCGCGATGCGCGCGGCTCGACCACGGTCATCGCCGGCAACGGCGATGTGGCCTCGCTGACCGACGCGCGGGTGAAGGCGGCTGCCTCGGGCGTGGCCGGGGTGATGGTGGGCCGGGGGATCTTCCGCGATCCGTGGTTCTTCCGCGACCGGCCCCCGGAGGCGACGCGCGAGGAGCGGCTGGACCTGCTGTGGCGCCACACCCGGCTGTTCGCCGAGACGTGGGGCGACACCAAGCATTTTCCTATCCTCAAGAAGTTCTACCGGATCTACGCTTCAGGTTTCCCCGATGCCTCGGGGCTGCGCGTACGTCTGATGGCGGCGTCGAATCCCGCCGACGTGCGCGCAGCCCTCGACGCCTGTGCCGGCGTTGGAGAGGCCTAGAACCCGCCCGCCAGCACCACGCCGAACAGGATGTTGTCCGGCTCGGCCGCCGCGTCGCGCAGTTCCGTGGTGAGCAGGGCCGTGTAGCCGAGCGTCGGCCGCACGGTCAGCAGCGGCGTGACCGCGATGTCCATGGAGAGCGTCAGGCCGGCGTCAGTCGGGCCGGCGGTCGGCGCGCCGTAGTTGTAGCCGTTGTGCTTCTCGTCGCCCCAGCCGAGCGATGCGGCCAGATCGAGCGCCGTGGTCCCGATCGGCAGTGCGTGACCGACGCCGAACAGCACATAGGTGCCTTCGCTTTCGTCGATGTCGCGATAGATCCCGAGAGAGGGGGAGGCCAGAACGCCGACGCTCCCGCTGACGAACAACTCGGTCGTCGCCGCGAAGTCGTCCTGCGGGAAGGCGTAGTGCAGGGCGCCGGCCGAGAGTTCCACCAGCGCCACGCCCAGGGTATAGGCGGCCGTATAGTCGATCTCGCTGAGATTGTTCTGGTGGTCGTTCACATCGTCGAGGTCCAGGTTGCCCCACGCGCTGACCTCGAACCCGCCCAGGCCGAGCGCGACATTTGGCTGGACGACCCAGCCGTCGGTCATCACGCCGCCCCGCCACAAATACTTGTTCAGCACCGCGGCCTCGGCCGAGATACTGGGGGTCAGCTGGGCCGCCACGTTCGTCGCCAGGCACAGGCAGACTGTCAGACAGGCGAGGCTGCCCGTTGTCCGGCGGAGAGCGCAATTCCTGTTCATGATTCGATCCTCCCTGAAAACCGTTCGCCGCCAGGCATTGCGCCCGCACCGACCCGGCCCGGCCGCTGGTGCAACGCCTGCCGCACTGATTCCGGATTATCGGTCAGGCGGGAAAAGAGTTGAGCCGGTGTTTCCGCCGGCTCAACGAACCAATGGCAACGCCGGCTCTCGTCCGGACAGGCTGAACGACGCCCTACTGCCCGTCGCCCGGCTGTTCCGCCGGGCGCGACTCCTCCGCCGGAGGCGCGTCAACGGGCGGCGCCATCATTGCCGGCGGCGGCGACGCGGCGGCGCGCGAACAGTCGGGGGAAAGCACGGCGTCCGCCGGGGTGTATTGTCCGGCGCGGCCCTCGGCGTCGGTCAGCGTCAGGATTCCGTTCTCGATCCGGAAAGATGCCTTGCGCGCGGGGGCCTCCGCCAGCCGCAGTTCGACCGAGTCGGCGGTCACCGTGTAGGTTCCCTCGATCGTCTGCATCGGCAGCCGGAAATAGAAGGCGCCGCCGGGCGCGTAGGCTTCGTAGGCCGAGGCGCCGGCAGGATGACGATAGGTCCAGGTTCCGGACACCAAAGTGCCCTTGACCTGCCTGCCGCTGCGGACCAGCACCTGCTGCCGGCCCTCGACGGTCGGGATGATCGTCAGGGTGTCGCCCTGGACGCGGAAGCCGGTCACGCGGGATTGCCCTGCGCTGTCGCCCACCGCGACCGTCAGCTGATCGCCGGCGACGGTGTACTTGCCGTCCACCATGGCCCCGACGGTGTAGTAGACCTTGTTGTCGGCGGTCATCTCCATCGTGTTGCCGATCGCCCCCTGGGAGCGCTCCACGGACTCCCAGCGTCCGACGAGCCCCTTGTTCGCGCCGCCGGCTTTGCCGCCCTTGCCACTGCACGACGAGAGACCGACCGCCAGCAACAACGTCAGCAGCGACAGCAGAAGCGGGCGAACAGGAACTGAAAGCGACCAGCGACAATGCGCCCCGGACATGGCGGCGACCTCCGGAAACGGGTGGCAGGCATGGCGAGATCGGCCCCGCGCTCCACGTCTCGAGGCGCGCGCGCGAGAAGTGCCAATAGTAGGCCGGAGAGGGGGGCGGCGCCACGGCAATTCCGGGCGGGACCGGTGGCGGCGGTGAGCAGGGACACGGGCAGCTCCGTTCTCAAGGTGGCGCGCGTGGTCCCGCGCGGAGTAGGATCGGCCCGTTCGGGCGGTGCGTTCGCGACTTCCCCCCGCTTTCCCGCCCGGACAGGCCGCGTGCCGTCCCTGGAGGTGCCATGGTTCCGCCGCCGGAGCTCCGGATCCTGGGTCGCAGATGCGCCTGGGGCGCCACACGGTCCGTCCGCGCCGGCAGGTACGCCATGCCGTGGGCGCTGGTCGTGCTCGTCGCAATCTTCGCGGGCGCCGCGCCGGTTGATCCGGCTGCTCCGGCCGCTCCGCTTGCCCCGCCGCCCGGCGTGCCCGACTCCCTAGTCACCTGCTTCGAGCGCTCGGGCGGCACGGAGACCCCGCGCTACGACGAAGCGGTCGCATGGTGCCGCACCCTGGATGCCGCCTCGTCCCGGGTCACGTACACGACCTTCGGCGTGAGCCCGCAGGGGCGACCGCTGCCGCTCGTGATCGTCGACCGCGACGGTCTGGCCACGCCGGCCGCGGCGCGCGCGGCCGGCCGCGCGGTCGTCTGGGTGCAGGCCTGCATCCACGCCGGCGAGCCGGACGGCAAGGACGCCGGCTTCCTGCTGCTGCGGGACCTGGCCGTGACCCGGCGCCTCGACCGTCTGCTCGACGGTGTGACGCTCCTGTTCCTGCCGATCTTCAACGTGGACGGCCACGAGCGTTGCGGCCCGTACAACCGCATCAACCAGGACGGCCCCCTGGAGATGGGGTGGCGCACCACCGCGGCCGGCCTCAATCTCAATCGCGACCATCTGAAGGCCGACACGCCGGAAATTCAGGCGTGGCTGCGGCTGTTTACCGCCTGGCTGCCCGACCTGCTGGTGGACTGCCACGTCACCGACGGCGCCGATTACCAGTATGTTCTCACCTACGCCCTCGAAACGTGCGGCAATCTCGACGCCGGACTGACTGCCTGGACCCGGGACGAATTCCTCGCGTCGCTGCAGCACGCGCTCGCGGCGCGCGACCTGGAGATGGCCCCCTATGTGATGTTCCGCGAGTGGCACGACCCGCGCAGTGGCCTCAGGGCCGGCGCCGCTCCGCCGCGGTTCATGACCGGCTACGCAGCCCAGCAGAATCGTCCGGCCCTGCTGCTCGAGACGCACATGATGAAGGACTACCGCACGCGCGTGGCGGCGACCCGCGCCGTTCTCGATGAGGTGCTCGGCGTGGTGGCGCGCGACCATGTCCGTCTGCGGCGGCTCACCGCGGCGGCCGACAGCGCCGTCGCCGCCCCCGCCTTCCGCGCGACGCCATTCCCGCTCGAGTTCGAAGCCACGTCCGACAGCACGCTGATCGACTTCCGCGGCGTGGCGTTCGACGTCGTCACCAGCGACCTGACCGGCGGACCGTGGGTCCGCTATGACCGGAGCCGCCCGCTCGTCTGGCGCGTGCCGTATTTCGACGACGTGCATCCGTCCGTCAGCGTGCAGCTGCCGGCGGCCTACGTCATTCCCCCGGAGTGGGAGGATCTCACGCAGCGCCTGCTGCTGCACGGCGTGGCGGCGCGTCGCCTCGAGCGCGATACCGCGCTGCCGGTGGCGGCTCAGCGCCTGAGCGCCGCGAAGTGGCGGGAAAAGCCGTACGAGGGGCGTCACACGCTCACCTGTACCGTGGAGGAATTCGCCGAGACGCGCCTCTTCCCGGCCGGCAGCGCGGTGATCGACCTCGGCCAGCGCACGGCGCGCGTCATCGCGCACGCGCTCGAACCGGCCGGCCCCGACGCCTTCGTGCGCTGGGGTTTCTGCGATGCGATCTTCGAGCAGAAGGAGTACGCCGAAGCCTACGTGATGGAGGTCAAGGCGCGCGAGATGCTGGCCGCCGACCCGGCGCTGCGGGCGGAGTTCGCGGCCGCTCAGGCGGCCGATCCGGAGTTCGCGCAGGATCAGGACGCCATGCTCAACTGGTTCTTCCAGCGCACCCCGTGGTGGGACCAGCGGATCGGCGTCTACCCGGTCGGGCGGATCATGAATGGGGCGGATGTGCCGCAGTGAGAGGGGCGCGGCAGGACACCGGCGCCACAGGCACGAAGGCGTTGGCGTCGTCGTCAGTGGCCCGAAGGTGCTATTTGCCGACCGGCTCGAACTCCAGCGCCGCCGAATTGATGCAGAAACGCTGCCCCGTGGGCGCCGGGCCGTCGTCGAAGACGTGGCCGAGATGCGCGTCGCAGCGGGCGCACAGGGCCTCGACGCGGGTCATGCCGAGGCTGTGGTCCCTGACCAGGGTGATCCGGTCGGGCGTGACCGGCGCAAAGTAGCTTGGCCAGCCGGTGCCGGAATCGAACTTGGTCCGGGCGTCGAAAAGCAGAAGCTTGCAGCAGACGCAGCGATACAGCCCCGCGTCGTGCTTCTCGCAGAGCTGTCCGGTGAACGGCCGCTCCGTGGCCGCCTGCCGGGTGACCGCGTACTGTTCAGGCGTCAGCAGCCGGCGCCATTGGTCAGCGGTCTTGATGACCCTTTGGCCCGGCACCCAGTCGTCGTTCATGTCTGTCTCCCTGGCGCCGGGCGCGGGGGCGGCGTCGCCGGAAAGGCGTGTGCCCGCCAGGCCGACCGCCGCGGCAACCACGACGCCGGCGAGGCAGATTACGAGCAGGGCAAAGGCCGGTCGTTTAAGCAGTTTCATGGGCACACGAGTATGTCGAAGCGGTCCGGTCCGCCAGCCGCCACCGCCAAAACATATATCTGACCGAACCTTCCCCGTGCCGCGTGCGTCCCGGGGAGCAGGATGGCGAAGCGGACCGATCCCGGCCGACCGGGATGACGAGACCGAGAAGACCGAGGAGACCGATGGAGCTGCCCGAACTGCTCGCGCGCTGTCGCCATGGCGACGAGCTGGCCTGGGAGGAGCTGATCCGTCAGCACCAGGCCCGGGTCTACGGGATCGCCCTCGGGTACACCGGCAACGCGGAGGAGGCGAGGGACGTGGCGCAGGAGGTGTTCGTGCGGGTCTGGAAACGGCTCGACCGCTGCCCCGACCCGGCGCTGTTCCAGCCCTGGTTGATCCGCGTGGCGCGCAACGCCTGCGTGGATCACCTGCGTCGCCGCAAGGCGCGGCCGCCGGCGCAGGATGTCCCGGCCGACGAGCTGCGGCATCTCGCCTCCGCCGCGCCGACCCCCGCCGAGGCCTACGACGCCGAATCGCGCCGCCGCCTGGTCTACCGGGCGCTGCAGGCGCTGAGCGAAATCAACCGCGAGATGATCCTGCTCAAGGATGTGCAGGGACTCGCGCTCGAAGAGATCGCGTCGATGCTGAACGTTCCCCTCGGGACGGTCAAGTCGCGCACGAATCGCGCCCGTCTCGAGTTGGCGCGGGCGGTCATGGCGATCGAGGGCGGCTCCGCCGCCGGCGTCTGACCAGGGAGAGGAGGCACGTCATGGACAGCAGGGACTGGGAAAAGCTCTGGGACGACCTCCTCGAAGGGTGTTCCGACGTCACGACCCCTGCCGACGCTCCCGACCTGACGGCGGCGGTGCTCGCGCGCACGTCGGGTTCGGCCTGCGGACGGGCCGGCGGCCTGCTCGCCGCGTTCGCCGACGGCGCCCCGGACCTCGGCGATGCGCAACTGCTGCACGCGCACCTCGAACGTTGCCCCGCCTGTCACGCTCTGGCCGCAACGCTCGCCTGGTTGACGCCCGAGCTGCGCGGCATGGCCGAGGTCGCGCCCGATCCCGCCTTCCTTGCCGACGTGTTGGCCGCCACCGCGCGCCTGAGGGCGTCGTCGTTGGCTCGCGCGCGGCGACAGGCCCGCTTCGCCGGCCGTATCGAAGCCGTGGCCGGGCTGGCCGGCGTCTGGTGGCGGCGACAGCTGGAGCGGCCCCGCTTCGCGCTCGAGTTTGCCTACGTGGCCACGATGATCCTGCTCGCGCTCTGCGCGACCCCCGTGTCGCCGCTGCGCTCGGCGCCGCAGAAAGCGCTCGCGGTCGTGGAGGCGAGCCCGGCCGGCCTGGCGACCGTTTCAGCCTGGGTCTGGAGGGCGTTGCCAGCGAGCGTGGCCGATGTCGGTCGCGTTGCCTGGGGCGTTACCGGCGGTCGGGTCACCGGCGCCATCAGCACCACCGCCGACCGGCTCGCGGCGCGCGGTCGCCGCACCGACCCGTTGCGCGCCGACCTGGCGCGGCATCTCGGCGACACCGGCCGCGCGCTCGTGCAGTTCAATTTCGTAAAGGCGGCCGGCGATTGGAACCAGGCCCGCGCCGATCTGTCGGCTCTATGGAGTGCGTGGCGCATGGGCGGGAGGATCCCCGCTGCCGGCGATGCGCGCACCCGGGCGTGATCCCGTGCCCACTCGAGTTCTGCAACCGTAGACGAAGACGATAGAAAGAAGGAGGCAGTCATGAACATCCTGCATCAACTGCGTCGCGAAGATCGGCCCGGCGAAGTCGGCTCGGGCGCGGGCGCGGGCCCCGCCGCCGGCGCCGGCCCCGGCACGTCGCCGCCCCCGCCCCCCGCCTGGGCCCCGCCGCCCCGGCTGGCGGATGCGAACCAGAAGTCGACGGTTCTGGCCGGTTTCCTGTCGGCGATCTTTCCCGGCCTCGGGCAGATCTACGTCGGCTACTACCAGCGCGGCGCGACATTCACTCTCACGGAGGCCGCGATCATCTCGGTCCTGGCCGGCGGCTTGATGCATGGGCTGGAGCCGCTGCTCGGCATCGCGATCGGCTTCATTTGGTTCCTCGGCATCATCGACGCCAATCGTCTGGCGAATCTCTATAACCAGGCGATGCAGGGACGTTCCGCCCTGAACCTGCCGGAAGGTTTCCAGCTGCCGCGTGAGCGCGGATCGTACGCCGGAGGCGCCGTGCTGGTCGTACTGGGCCTGCTGCTGTTCCTGAATCGCAACTTCGACTTCTCGCTCGAATGGCTCGAGGACTGGTGGCCGCTCGGCGTGATGGGCCTGGGCATCTGGCTGATCGTGAAGGCGCGCCGTGGACGCGCTTCGCGGGCGGACGCCTGACCCCCGAACGTCCATCAGGAGCCGACCGAGTCGTACGGATTCGGTGGACCTAAACGCAAAGGCGGGGACCCGTGAGGGTTCCCGCCTTCGTCGTGGCCGGGGATCTGTCCTGGCGCGTGCTCCGGCAGCCACCGCACGAACACGCTCCGCGGAACCCCTGTCGATACAATTCTTGCATACCGGGCCGGGAAAGCGGCTAGAGTGGGCGCTGTTTCCCGCGCCGCGGCGCCATTCCCGTGCGAAAAGAGCGCCCAATGACCGAATTCGAGATCGAACAGCTCCGTCGCCTGCCGCAACGCGAGAGTGACACCTGGCAGGGGGGGTGGTGCCGTTACCCGTTCCGTCTTGCGATCGCCGGAGAGGACGGCAGCAGCTTCCGGCTCGCTTTCTGGGCCAGTATCGAGAGCGGCCTGGTCAACCGGGCGTCGGAGCCGGTCTGGGTCGGGGAGACCACGCCGGCGCGTCTTTTCAGCGCGCTGGTCCGCTACGCGATCGACCGCCGCGTGGCCGGTCATCGCCCCGGCCGCGTGCAGGTGGCAGATCGGGAGCTGGCCGACGCCCTGGGCCCGCCGCTCGGCCGCGCCGGCATCGTGGTGGAACTGGTGCCGGGCCCCGCTGAACGGCTGCCGGCGCTGGCGCCGGTGCTGGCCGCCATGCGCGAGGAGTTCGCGGATCGCTGTACCGGCGCCGCCATGACCGATGTCCCCGGTGTGACGGTCGGGCGGATGCGCGCGTTCTCCGAGGCGGCGCGCGAATTTTTCCTCGCGCGTCCGTGGGAGCGGCTCGACGGCGACACCGACCCCATCCGCATCGTGACCCCTGAGCCCGATCCGACGCGCGGCGTCGTGACGGTCATGGGGTCGGCCGGCGAAACGTTCGGGCTCGGCTTCTTCGCGTCGCTGGAGCAGTTCCGGCGGATGGTGACCGCCGCAGCGGCCGATGACGAAGACGAGAGCGAGGATCTCGCGACCTCGGCGGAGCGCTGGTCGGTCGCGTTCGGCGATTTCGAGGACCTGCCGTACGAGGACGGCGACACCTGGCGGCAGCACGACCTCCCGGTAGCCGGCGAGGAGGCCTGGCCGCTGCTGCTTCACTTTCGCCCGCCGTACGAGTTTCTCGCGCCCGGTCCCGCCGATCTCTCGTTCATGGAGGCGATCCTGCGCGCCGTGGCGCAGGCCACGGAGGAACAGCTCGACAGCGGCCGCTGGAGCCTCACCGTGCCGACCTTCGACGGCCCGGTCGTCGTCGAACTGGAGCTGCCGGAACTGCTCGCTCCGCCCGACCGTCGCGAAATGATCGCGCGGGGATGGGAGCCGGACCGCCGCGCCTTCGAGCGGCTCCAGCTGATCATCGACCGGGAGATGGCCGAGAACCGGCCGCGGAACATCGATGAGGCGAACGCCCTCCTGGCCCGCAAGCTCGGACCTGGTCCGATCCCCGACCTCCCGTTCGAGCCGCGCGACGACTGGGAGCGCGCCCAGGAGTTGTGCTACCAGGCGTTCGATTCGCAGGGCCGCCGCCGGGTCGCCCTTGCCCGCCGCGCGCTCGCCGTCTGCCCCAACTGCGCCGACGCGTACGTCCTTTTGGCCGAGAACGCCATGACGTCCGTGCAGGCGCACGCCCTGTATGAAGCCGGTGTCGCTGCCGGCCCCCGCCACCTGAGCGCGGATTTCCTGGCCCGCTTCGACGGCAATCTGTGGTCCAACCCCCGCGGCCGTCCCTGGCTGCGCGCGCTAAACGGCCGGGCAAGGACCCTGAGCGAACTCGGCCGCAAGGACGAGGCGATCGCCGTCGGCGATGAACTCCTGCGCCTCGACCGCGAAGACCACCAGGGCATTCGCGAACCGCAGCTGATCCTGCTGCTCGACGCCGGCCGCGACGCCGACGCCGAGACCCTGCTCGCCCGCTTTGCCGACAATGTTACCGACCACGACGGCGGCTTCTGGTTCTGGGCCACCGCCCTGATCGCCTTCCGCCTGCGTGGTGACACCCCCGAATCTTCCGCCGCTCTCGCCAGGGCCCGCGCCACCAACCGCCACGTCCCCCGCTTCCTCAAGGAGCCCGAGCCGATCCGCCTGGACGAAGAGGAGAATCTGCGCCCCGGCCAGCTCGGCGCCGCCCAGATCGTGGCGGGAATGCTGCACCGGTTCTGGAGGCAGACCCCTGGCGCGCTCGAGTGGGCTCTGGCCAGGAAGGCGAAGCCGGTCCGCCCCACCGGTGGGGGCGGGAAGGTAGGTCCCAGGGGACGGGGGAAGACGCGGGGCAGGGGATAGCGGGGGGGTTTGCCAAGCGTTCCCCCACTTCTTGACGCCCCTCTCCCGCCCACCTACCGTTGCCCGTTCTGAGATTTTCGTCTCATAATCACGGAGAGAACATGTCCTGCATGAACATGCGCGCAGGGCCGCGGCTGGCGGCGGTCGTGGCCGCGATGGCAATCGGTCTGGCAGGGGCATCGATCACGGGCGCGGCCGGGTCGACCGGCGCACCCGCCGAAACCGTCATGCCGAAATTCGGCGGCGAACTGCGGCTGCGCGGGGAGTCGTTCGACAATATCCTCGACTTGTCCGATACGGGCGACGATTCCTACCAGTATTGGCGGCTGCGCTATCGCTTCTGGGCCGACGCCACGCCGCGCGAGGGGCTGCGGCTCTACTTCCGGTTCGGCAACGAGTACCGGATGGGGGTCTACTCGGGGGCGTCGAGCATACGGGATGCGGAGAGCCGGGTCAGCCTGGACAACGGGTGGGCCGAACTGAGCGATCCGGCGCACAGGCTATCGCTGCGGTTCGGGCGGATGGACCTCGTGTTTGGCGAGGGGCTGCTCATTTGCGATGGCACGCCGGCGGACGGATCGGGTTCCGCGTACTTCGATGCCATCCGCGGTACCTGGAAGCGGGGCGACCTCGCGCTCGACCTGTTCACCGCGAAGCTGGCCGATGAGGGGCTCGGCGCCGCGACGCGCGACGAGGATCTGTACGGCCTGCACGCGCAGCGGCACGACGTCGCGGCGTACGTCCTGCACCGCTTCAAGCGGGGGGCGACCGTGTTCCAGGACGGCAAGCCGTGGGCAGTGCCGTCACCGCGGCAGCGGACCACCGCGCTCGGGGCGCGGTGGGCGCATCTGCCGGGCGCGGGGTGGCGCGCGGCGGTGGAGGGGGCGTACCAGGCCGGGCGGTTCGAGGACGACCTCCTGGCGGCGCCGGGCGACGAGGGGAACGCGCGCCGGGCGTTCGGCGGTTACGCGCGCGCCGGCTGGGCCGCAGACTGCTGCTGGCGACAGGCGTTCGAGGCGGGCGGGCTCTACCTGTCGGGCGACGATCCCGGCACGGCGCGCTACGAGGGGTGGGACGATTTCTACGGCGAATGGCCGAAGTGGTCGGAGCTGCTCATCTACACGTTCCTCGATTGCGCCACGCGCGTGGGGGGCGATCCGGCGCGACCTGACGACGCCGGCGTCTGGAATAACCTGACGGCATACTGGGCGGAGGTGCGGGCCGATCTGGCGCCGCAGTTGAGGGTGACCTTGCGCGGGACCGTGCTCGGGGCGCCCGAGGCGACCGGGCCGGGCGGCGGGCACGACCGCGGCACGCTGCTGTCTTTGCGTGCCGACTGTACGCGGTGGCGTGGCGTGGCGCTGCAGGCGCTCGGTGAGTTGTTCAATCCGGGCGACTACTACAGCGGCCGGGGCGACTACGGCGACCACGCCTGGTATTCGCGTTTCCAGATCGTCACCACCTTCTGAGCGGGAGGCCCATGGAAGCGCTCGGCGTTCTGCTGGCTGTCAGTCCGGTCATCGTGATCTTCCTGCTCCTGCTGCTGCGGCGCACGCCGGCCGATGTGGCGGGGGCGATCGGCTGGATGGTGACGGCGGCGGTGGCGCTGCTGTGGTTCCACACCGCACCGGCGGTCGTGGCGAGGGCGTCGCTGGCGGGGGTCGTGGCGTCGTTCCCGATCAGCCTGATGGTCGGCGCGAGCCTGTTCCAGATGACGTTCATGCTCGAGACCGGGGCGGTGGAGCGGGTCGTCATCGCGATGCGGTCGGTGTCGCCACGCGACCGGATCGTACAGATCCTGATGATCAACGTCGGGTTCGGCACCGTGGTGACGGCGTTGGGGGCGACACCGGTGTCGATCCTGCCGCCGATCATGATCGCGCTCGGATACTCGAGTTTCGTGGCGATCGCGCTGCCGGCGATCGGGTACGACAGCCTCTGCACCTACGCGCTGCTGGCGATCCCCGCGGTCGTCTTCACCGACGTGCTCGCGCCGCTGGCGCGCGAAGCGGGCCTCACGTTGACGCTGCGCGACGCCGGCCTGCTGTTCGCCCGCTTCATCCCGCTGGTCACGACCTGCATCGCCCTGGGAATGTTCTGGATCGTGGGGCGGTGGCGGCTGTTGCTGCGCGGGCTGCCGTGGGCGCTGCTCGTCGGCGTGACGGCGGGGCTTTGTTGCTGGGGGATGGCGCTCGTCGATCTCGTGCCGCTGACCGGGGTGGTGGCAGGGTCGGCTATCATCGCGGTGCTGGCGCTGGCGCTGCGGGCGCGGCGGCTGCCGGTGTTCGACGAGGGGGAGCTCACGCCGCGCGAGTGCGAGGTGAAGTCCGGCATGGGGCTCGTACGGGCCGTGAGCCCGTGGCTGTTGCTGCTGCTCTTCGCCGTGCTGGTCAACCTGAAGGCGCTGCCGTTCTTCGATCTGCTGTTCCGCAAGCTGCCGCTGGCGGTGCCGCTGGTGCCGGGGAGGCCCACGCTGACGCGCGCGCTGTGGCAGGCCTACACCTGGGTGCTGACGGCGACGCTCGTGTCGTCGATCTGGCTCCGCCCGACCGGCGTGCAGTGGCGCGCGATCCTGACCCGCACGCGCCGGCGCGCACCGCGTCCGGTTCTCGCGGCCGCGCTCTTCTTCGCCATCGCCTACGTGATCGATCATTCGGGCAAGGTGGTGCAGGCCGGCGCCGCCGGCGCGACCTGGGTGCTGCCCGATCCTGACCGCAACATGGTGCGGGTGCTGGCCGCGGCGGCGGCGCAGGGATTCGGCCCGCTCTACGGGCTGGTGGCGCCATACCTCGGGCTGCTGGCCGGGTTCATCTCCGGCTCGGAAACGAGCGCCATCGCCATGCTCAGCCGTTTCCACATGGAGACGGCCGCCGCGCTCGGGCGGCCCGCGTCGCTCGGGCTGTTGCTCGCGGCGGCAAGCGCGGTGGGCGGCGGTCTGGCGTCGGTGATTTCGCCGGCGAAGCTGCAGAACGCCGCCGCGATCATCGACCGCATCGGCGAGGAGGGGAAGGTGCTGCGCACCACGACCGTTATCAGCCTCGTCATCACCCTGCTGACGGCGGTGGCGACGCTGCTCTGGGTCCGCTAGGCGCGCGCGACCGCCCGGCCGGCGCCGGTTCCGCCTCCACACAGCGGCTGATCCCCTCCTACTGCAGGGGCGTTCGCATGATCAGGAAATCGCGCCGAGGTTGGGCTGGTCGCAGGCGGCCGCCCGGACCGAAGCGGTTCAACTCGCTGTTGGCGACGAACAGGCAGTCGCCGCCGTCGATCGTGGCGGTGGTCGGCTCGTCGAAGCCGGGCAGGTGTGCGGCGAGCACCGTCATCCCCACGACCCGAAGCCCGGTGTCATCGAGGTAGAGGCGCGCCAGGCGGTCGAGGCCGCGGTCGTTCTGCACCACGATCAGGCTGCCCTGGTTACAGAGCAGGCCGTCGGCATAGCAGATAGCGATCTCCTCGGGGTGCTGCAGCCGTGCGATGTCTCCGGTCTGCAGGTCGATCACCGCGATTCCGAGCGCATACTCCGTGACATAGAGAAGCCGGCCGTCGTCCGAGAGTGCGATTCCGTTCGAGCCGACAAGCAATCCCGGTCCGACGACGGTCTCGAGCCGGTTGGAGTCCGCACGCAGGAGGTACACGCCGCCCTGCATGGTGTCGGTGACGTAGACGTCGCCGTCGCGGTTCAGGCAGCAGTCGTTGAAGAAGTGGGAGCGGGTCGTGTCGGGCAGCATGACGCGCGTCACGGTGCGGCCGCTCTCGAGGTCGAAGGCGTAGAGGCCGGTGCGGGCGCTGTCGGCCGGCGTGCCGCCGCGCATCTGGACGCTCGCGCCGCTGCAGGCCCACAGCAGGCGGTGGTCGGCGTCCACCTTGAGCCCGGCCACGCTGTCGAGCCCGTCGCGCCCGGACGGCACGAAGTCGCTCACGGCGGCGTTTGCCGACACCCGCACGATCTTCCGCAGGTGAATGCTGCCGACGAACAGGTCCCCGTTGACCGGGTCGGCCGCGATCCCCTCCGGCATGAAGTCGGGCTCGTCGATGCGAGCCGCCGTCTCCGCCACCCCTTTGGGCTCGGCGTGCAGGGCGATGAGCCCGGCGGCCGCGGTCCATGCCGGCGTGCCGCGCACCGCCGCGAGGTCTGGCTCGCCCGACAGGTCGATCCGCACGCCGGTGGTGGCGGTGCGCAGCAGCCAGTCGCCGGCCCGCAGCGTGTCGCCGTCGAGAGCGCAGGCGCGCGCCATGTGCAGCATCAGTATGGGGTGGCCCGGCTCGAGATCGAGCGCGCGGGCGATCCGTTCGCGGTACACGCCGAAGACCCCGACCTGGCGCGCGGCCACGGCGGCGCGGTAAGCGTCGAGCACGCGGAAGGAGAGGGGGCCGACGTCTGCGGGCGCGACTTCGGCCGGAGATGCCGCTGTTTCCTGGGCGGCGACCGGCGGGGCCGGCATCATCGCGAGAGCGAAGGCGAGAGCGGTGACGAAAGACGTGGTCAGCCGCCTGGCCGAGCCCGGGATCCTGCGCATGTCATCTCCTCCGGTGGCGCGCGGCGCGCGCCGCGTCAGCCTGGCGAAGCGGGTGTCATCGGCACCAGGAGGCCCTGGTGGCCTGCCTCGTCCCGCGCGTGCGTGAACAGCAGCGAGGTCGCGACCTCGCTGCCCGGAAACAGTTCGGCGACCGCGGCGCGATAAGCGGCGAGCTGCGGCGCATAGTGTGTGGCGAGGCGCCCGATCTCCGCCGCGATCCGCGCGGCGTCCCCCTCCAGCCGGTTCGACTTGTAGTCGATGATGTCCATGCGGTTCCCACGCCGGACGAGCCGGTCGATCGCGCCGAAGACGCGTCGCGGAGCGCCGCCGGCCGTTGCCGGCGGGAGTTCGTGGATCACGCCCGTCTCGCTCCAGCCGCGCGCACCCATCGCTTCCGGATGGAAGATCCAGGCGAAGGCAGGATTCGCGGCGACTGCGCGCGCCTCGGCAAGGGGATCGGCGGAAGAGGCGACCGGAAGGGTGGCGTCGTCCGCTGGCAGGCCGCCCGGCTCGGTCGCCATCCGCAGCCAGAGGTGGATGGCGGTGCCGCGAACCGCGGCGGCGGCGGCATCGGGCGCGAAGCCGTCTTTGCCGGGGGCATCGAGCAGGGCGTCGAGGAGAGTGTCGGCGCGGGCGGACGGGCCCGCGTCGGGCGAGGTGTCCGAGCCCGACGCGGCGAGCGCGGAGGGGTTCTGCAGTTCGATGCGCGCGACGAGGGGCGGCGGAGTCCAGGCCCGGATGTCGTTCGCGACTGCCGCCGTGGTTGCGTCCGACGCCCTCCCGACAAGGGGCGGTGAATCGGCGAGCCATTCGGGACGCCCGAACCGCGCGGGCAACGGGCCGGCCTCCGCGTCGACCGCGTTCGCCGCCTCCTGCAGCCAGGTGAAGTAATCGGGACGGGAACTCTTGTTCGCGCCGCGCGAGCCGAGCACGTAGAGCCGGTCGCGCGCGCGGGTCATGGCCACGTAGAGGATGTCCGCGTCCTCGTTCTCGGTCGCGCGCTCGGCCGCCTCGAGCGCGGCCTTGAGGGCGCCGGGGCGGATCGGTGGTTCGCCGGGCGGCAGTTCCGGGCCGTCGCGCAGCGGTTTCGTGAGACCGTAGAGGATCGGGCTTGTGGAGTCGCCGGGAGCGAGCGGGACCCGCGTCTCGCCGCGTCGCAGGGGCCTGGCCGCGTCCACGAACAGCACGGCCGGCGCCTCCAGTCCCTTCGCGGCGTGGACCGTCATGACGCGCACGCGCCCGTTGCCCTGCTCGGGGACGGTCGCCTCCTCCTCGCCGGACGTTTCGGCCGCGCGCGCGATCAGATCGGCGAAGCGGCGCAGCGACGGGTGCGGGCCGAGGTCGAGCGCCAGCGCCAGGTCATGCAGGCGCAGCAGATTCCAGCGTGCCTGCTCGCCGAGCGCCGCGGCGTAGCGCTCGGGCGCATCGGCGTCGCGGAAGATGCGTCGAAGCAGGTCGTGGCATCCCTCCACGCCGGCGCGACGACGCCACTCGGTGAGTGTGTCCCGCGCCTCCTCCAGCCCGAGGCGATCGGCGCGCGTGCGCAGGACGATCCAGAGCGAGCGCCGGTAGCGGCGCCCGCCGCGCCGGCCGTGGCGCAACGCGAGCGCCCGCTGCAATTGGGCCTCGGAGACGCGGAACAGCGGCGAACGCAGGGCCGACGCAAGGGCGGGATCGTCGTCGGGAAACGCGAGCCAGCGCAGCAACAGCAAAATGTCCTGCACCTCGCGGCTGCGGGCGAGCGAGCCGCGACCCGAGGGGACGATCGGCACGCCGACCCGGCGCAGCGCCTCTTCGTAGGCGCCGATGTGCGTCCGGGAGCGGCAGAGCAACAGGATGTCGCCCCAGATCAGCGGCCGGGGCTGCCCGGTTTCCCTGTCTGTTGTCGAGGCTTCGGCGCGCAGGCGCAGCACGATGCGCGCCGCCGCTTGCGCAGCCTGGTCGACGGGGCCGGCGCTGTCGTCGTCGCCTTCGCTCTCGAACGGCGGAATGACAAGAACCTCGTCCGCCGGGCCCGCCGCGCGGTTTGGGTATTGCCTGGCATGAGCCGCCTCGCCTGGCGGGAGCAGATCGATGAGCGGCGGCGCGGTAAAGAGGCGCCCCACGGTATTTACGATAGCCGGCACGCTGCGGAAATTGGTCGGCAGGCTCTCGATCCGCACGCCGGACGCCTCGCCGTTCGTTTCCATTCGCCGTGCGACATCGGCGAACAGGCCCGGATCCGCGCCCCGGAAGCGGTAGATAGACTGTTTCACGTCACCGACCACGAACACGGTGGGGGGCGTGTCGTGGGCCCCTTCGCCGGCGAGGAACTCCTCCGCGATGGGGCGCAGCACGTCCCACTGGTTGTGGTTCGTGTCCTGGAATTCATCAACCAGCAGGTGCTCCGTCACCGCGTCGAGCCGGTACTGGATCCATTCCTTCTGTGCGCTACGCGTAACGAGGTGACGGGCGAGACGCTCGAGGTCGTGAAAGTCGATGACGCGGTCGCGCTGCTTCAACCGTTCGTAGATGTCGAGCGCGCCGAGTCCGAACCGGAGCAGCAGTTCGTTGCGCCGACAGAGGGCGAACAGGTCGTTGAGGGTCAGCACCTCGAGAAGGGGGCGCGCCGCGGACACGTAGACGGCGTCCCGCTCCTCCTTGCCGGCTTTGCCGCCCTTGAGGGCGCGCAGCTTCCCGCCCTGCGTCAGCAGGAGTCGCCGCAGGTCGGCCGCCGCCGCCGCGCGCGCTTCGTCGTCGTCTGCGGCGGCGGCGGCGAAGGCGTGGGCGTGTACCGGAGCGTTCGCGAAACCGTCGAGTTGCGTCCGCGCGGATGGTGTGACCGCCTGCGGCGCCAGCGTGGCGAGAGGGCCGCAAGCCGCTTCTGCCAAACGCTTCGCCGCGGCGATCAGCGCCGGCGCGAGGTCCGCCGGCCGCGGATCGGCGCATCCCTCGATCGGCGTGCCCCGGAAGAGAGTCTGCTGCAGGTCCTCCACCATCGCGGCGTGGAACGTCCCTCGCTCCGCGTCGAGCGCGGAGACGCCGCGGGCGTCGGCCAGGCGGCCGAGCCAGCGGTCGAGCGCGAGCCGGTCCGTGAAGAAGCCGGTCAGCGTTTGCCGCACTCCCGGCGGAGACGAGGCGAGGCTCGCCAGTTCGGCGCGTTGTACGGGATCGGACACGGTCTGCGCTTCGAGCCGATCGAGCGCCTCTTCCCAGAGATCCTCCGGCTTCTCGGCCACCTCGAACGACGGGTCGAGGCCGAGATCGGCGGGGAAGCGTCCGAGCAGGCGCTGGCACCAGGCGTGGATCGTGCCGATGGGCAGGCCGGGCAGGTCTTCGAGAAAACGGTCGTAGAGCTTCGCCGCCCGGTCCAGTTCGGTCGGTTCCGGCTCGCGCGCCAGCAGGGCGCGCAACGCGTCGCGCCGCGCCGGCGCTGCCATGACCGCAAAGGCGCGCAGTTCCCTCAGGAGCCGCGCCTTGATCTCGACCGCCGCCTTCTTCGTGAACGTCACGGCGACGATCGATTTTGGGTCAGCCCCCGCGAGGCAGAGGCGCACGATGCGGCTGACGAGCACGTGGGTCTTGCCGGAACCGGCGCCCGCGCGCACCGCGGCCGACACCCGGGGGTCGGCAACCTCCCGCTGGATGCGGGTCGCCTCCGCGATCGGATCCTCCGGCAGGCGGCCGGCCGGCGCGGCGCTCATCGCGATCTCCCCGACTGCGCCAGGCGCGCCCGCAATGGCGCCGGCAGGTCACGCTCATCGACGCGGCAGACGCCCCGGAAGGGGCAGAATGGACAGGGCAGGTTCCCGCGCAGGGTGCCGTCGCGGAACTCCGGCAGCAGCGGGTACGGCCGCTCGCGGTCGGCGGCGCCGAGGGTGTCCTGCAGGATGCGACGCGCGCCGGCCACGAGAGGGGCGCGACCCTCCCCGGCCTCAGCCAGGTCGAGGCGCGGCGACAGGCCCGCTTCCTCGCGAGCGAAGACGTAGTACCCGGCCTCGGTCACGGTGAGTCCGGCCGACTCCAATCCCGTCACCGCTCCGGTCTCCACCGCCACGGCATAGAGCGTCAGTTGCGGCTCATCGCCCGCTCGGACCGCCTTGAGATTCGGCGCGCGACCCGACTTGTAGTCGATGACCGCCGCGTGCCTGCCGTCCGCGTCGACATCGACCCGGTCGATCCAGCCGGTCAGGTTGATGCGGGCCTGGGCCGGCGTGAGCAATACGGGAGGTGCGGACGCGGCCCCGTCGCCGGCGTTCTCGAGTTCCCCGACCAGCCACGCGCGCAGTTCGCCGAGCGGGAGGCGGAACTCCTGCTCGAGCGCTCTGGGCTGCCAGGAGCTTCCGCGTTCCAGCTCATGGGCCACGATCGCGGGCGCGGCGGCGACGAATGTTTCCTCCCACAGGCCGCGCTGCGGCGCCGCGCCGGCGCCGGGAGAGAACTGCGCTGCCGCGAGACGCTGCAACTCGCGCACAGCCCCGTCTGCATCGCCCGCGGCCAGGCGCCTGCGCCCCGCGCTGTCGGACTCCAGGAACAACCTCAGGCATTCGTGCACCGCGTTCCCGTGGTCGAGCCTGCGGAACGATTCGAGCACCTCCTCCTGCTCGGCCAGCCCGTAGCCCTTCTCGAGCAGGAAACGGTACGGGCACTGGCGGTACTTCTCGAGGCCGCTGTGGCTGGTGCGTCGGAGCGGGATGCTGCGGGCCTCGACCCGCGGGCCGGCCAGAGGGTCAGCGCCCGGTTCGCCGGCGAAATCGTCCTGTGCGTGCCGGATGCTTTCGAGATCCGGCGCGCGGCGCCGGTAGAGCGGCCCGGGCCGCGCGGTTTGCGCCGTCCGGCCGAGACCGAGCGTGAGACGCTCCACCAGGGGCGATGGCAGCGCCGGCTGCCCGCCCCGCTCGCGCGCCCAGGTGATGACGACCCGCTTGGCGCCGTGGAGCAGGTGCAGGAACAGTTCACCCTGCAGGCCGAGGCGTTCGCGCCAGGTGGGCAGGCCGGTCGCGGTGCGCGCCGCGTCGCCGAGGAAGAGGGGGCGGCGCAAGCGACCGGGGAAGACCTCCTCGTTCGCGCCGGCGATCAGCAGCAGGTCGAAGCGCTCGAGACGCGCCTCGATCAGTCCCATCACCTGGACCGGCAAAAACGGCGAGCGATGCGGGCGCACCGATTCGGCCGCGAGCAGCCGGTCCAGCGTCGCCGCGAATTCCTCGAGCGTGACAGGGGGGAGGGCGTCGGGCGCCGCGGCCAGACGATCGAGGCGGTCGATCAGCTCGCCGAGGGCGACGAGGCTAGCGTCGCGCCCGTCGCGCCCCTCGTCGTTGCGCGTGGCGGGGTCGGGCCGGAGGGAGGCAGCCGCGGCCGCTCTTGCCCAGGCGCTGCGCAGCGCGGCCAGGCGGTCGCGCCACGGCGCCTCGCCCGGGGGCGCGTCGAGCAAAGGAGAGAGCGCGGCGCCGATGGCATCGACGAACGCCACGAGAGCGGCCGGAGCGCCGCCGTGGCTCTCGCGGTAAGCCCCGTCTTTCGCCTCCGCCCGCTCACGGTAACTGGCCAGGCCGGCGGGCGGGGCCTCGCCGCGCAGCACCAGTTTCTCCAGCAGGAGCGTTTGGCGGCTGTGCAGACCACGGTTGGCGAGCAGGTTCACCCAGGGGTGGGTGAGCACTTCGAGCAGGGGGGCGTGCCGCAGGCCGCTCACGGCGCACTGCAACAGGAAGTGGCAGAGGCGTCCGGCGGGGAGCGCGGCGAGCGGGAGTCCGCCGGTGTCGTCGACGTCCACGCCGGCGTCGCGCAACTGGGCCACGATGCGCCGGGCGAGCGCCCGGTCAGCGGTGGCGACGGCGATGCGGACGTTGCCGCCCGTTTTCAGCAGTTCCTCGACGACCAGGCACGCAATGACGCGGCTCTCCTCCTCGGGATCGCCGCAGGAGAGAAGATCCGGAACAGCGCAGTGCGCATCGCCCGGCATGGGCGGCGGATCTGCCGCCCCAGGCGCGAGCAGGGTGCGCAGGCGGCGGGAGGGGGCCTGCGGATGGGTCGGCTGACCCGTCCCGTTGCAGGTCCGCAACAGCGCCCCGCAGAGGTCGTCGTCGGCGGAGTCGAGGCAGACCTGCCCGTCGCCCGCGGACAGGGCCGCGCGCAGGATACGCGCCGTCACCGCATCGACTTCGGCAAAGCCCGCCACGATCACGCGCTCATAGGCCGGTCCGGGCCAGCCGCGGTCGAGGCGTGCCGCTACGGCGGCAAGAACATCGACGTCGTCCGCCGGCACGATGCGGCGATAGACGGCGAAAGCTGCGCGCAGGCGCCCCAGGTCGAGCGCGTGGAGCTCGGCGCGTCGCCCGGCGAGTTCCGCCGTACCGGCTTCCGCCGCGGCGGACGGGTCCAGCAACCACCCCGCGTCGGCCAGCCGCGCTTCGTCGAACGTGCGCAGCAGCTCCTCCGCCAGCCCCGGCGCGCTCTCTTGGCTCTGCGTCACCCACGGCAGCGCGGACAGGCGCCCCGCCAGCAGCAGCGGACGCAGCGCGGCGGGCGGTGTCGTCGCGGCTGCTTCGCCCAGGCCGAAACGACGCCGCGAGTTGCGCCGCGAGCTGGGGCGGCGTGAGGATGTCAGGCAGCAGCAGCGCCGCGCGCCCGCTCCGTTCCAGCAGCGCGTGGCGCAGCGAGGCGCAGGCGCGCACGGACGGCAGGACGACGAGCGCGCCGGTGAGATCGCCGGTGGCGGCCCCCTCGGGCGATGCCGCAAGCAACCGGTCGGCCAGCCGCGTCGTGAACGGTTCGTGCAACGGAATGGCGTGCAGGGTCGGTGTTCTCATGTTCTCCCGGCGAAGGGCGTAGTCTAGCACGCTGACGGTGGTGACGGAACCGCGCATGGCCGCCGCGCGCGCCGCCCCCGCCAGATAGCCGGCCCAACCACCGCGAGAGAGACCGCCAGCCCCGGAAAAATCGCCTCCACGCCGAGGTACGGCTCCCCGCGTCCGAGCGCGAGCCAGCCGAGCCCGGTCGCGCCCGACAGCAGCATGGCGCTCAGCGCCGCGCGGCCGGAGATGCGCAGCGAGGTGTGGCTGAGCGCGAGCGGCGCCAGCAGCACCGGCGTGCCGATGCTGCCGAGGTGGTGCCACAGCGAGATGACCGAGCGCGCCCACAGCGCCATGCCGATCGCCAGCAGCGACGAAGCGAGCAGACTCCAGCGGATCAACGGGATGGCGGCGGCCTCACCCGCGGCTGACGAGAGATGATCCGCCCCGTCCGCCGCGCCGGAGGGGGATGCGAACGGTGCGCGCAGCCGCAGGATGATGTCGCGCCCCAGCGTCACGGCGCTGAGGAAGGCGTAGTCGTCGATCGTGGAGATGATGGTGGCCAGCAGTCCCACCATGAACAGGCCCTGCCAGATCGGAGCCAGCGTGCGGGCGGCCAGCTCGGGGTACGCGGACACCGGGTCGGCGAGAGTGGGCAGCACGGCGCGCGCGTAGAGGCCGGCGGTGGTCGTGAGGAAGTCGAACAGCACCCAGAAGGCGATCGCGATCAGGACGCCGCGGCGGGCGGTGCGTTCGTCGCGGGCGGCGTAGCAGCGGAGGTAGAAGGTAGGTTCGACGAGGGTGGCCAGGGCGATGAAGTACCAGACGAGCACGGCCTGGGCGCCGCGTCCGCCGTCCCAGGTCAGGTGGCTGGCGGGCAGGTTGGCGCGCAGGAAGTCCCAGCCGCCGTACTTCGCCGCGCAGGCCGGCACCATGATCAGGAACGCCAGGAACATCAGGCAGAAGTGGACGATGTCGGTGCCGACGATCGCGCGCATGCCGCCGCGGAAGACGTAGGCTACGGAGAAGAAGGCGCCCAGCGCCACGCCCAGGGCGAGCGGCCAGCCGGTGGCGAGGTGGACGAGCGAGCCGAGCATCAGCACGTAGGCGGCCGGGGCGGTCATCACGAAGAGCATCGCGGCGCCGGCCAGGGCCGTGGGGCGGCCGTAACGGGCGGCGAGCTGGTCGGGGATGGTCAGGGCGAGGCTGCGTCGGGCGCGCGCGGCGAGGAAGAGCGCGAACACCACCGCGTTCAGGTAGTAAGGGAGGCCGAAGACGAGCCAGTTGCTGGCGCCGTAGCGCCAGGCGTATTCGCCCACGCCGAGGATGCCGCCGTACCAGGTCGCCACCAGCGTCATCACGAACGCCGGCAGCGTCAGGCGGCGGCCGAGCACGATGTAGTCCGCCGCGGCTTCGCTCTGCCGCCAGAACAGGCGGGCGATGGCGTAGCAGAGGAACAGCACGTAGACGACGAGCAGGACCATAAGCTCTCCGCGGGAGTCCGGCGGCGCGCCGGAGGGGACTTCACTCCAGTGTCGGCCACCCCTGGCGCTGCACGGTGACGAGCAGCGATCCGCTCCGCACCGACAGCGCGAGCGACGGCTGCTGGACGCGGTTGGAAACGGTGGCGGGGCCGCCGGCGCGCACGACGGCATCGGTGAGCGGCCACTGCGCGCCGGTCAGCGTGACGCCGGTGGCGGGGCCCGCGAGCGGCAGCAGCGAGAACAGCGTGCCCGGTTCGAGTGGCCAGACGACCGCTTCGCCTCCCCCGACGCGCACCACGTCGTGCGCCGGATCGGCGAGGCAGACGCGCAGGCGGTCGGCGAAGCGCTCGAGCAGGTGGCAGTTGTAGAGCGTGTGGTCAACGCGGCCGCCGGTCGCGCCGATCAGCACCGCCTCGCCCAGGCCGCGCGCCACCAGGTAGAGCAGCGCCTTCTCGGCATCGGTGGTTTCCTGATCGGGCGCGTGCAGGTAGAGCGGCCCGCCGCGCCCGGCGATGATCCGCCCTGAAAGGGAGTCGAAGTCGCCGATCACCACGTCCGGTGGGCGGGGGAGGTGCGTGTACGGATGTCCCGCTCCATCGGCGCAGAGGAACAGGTCGGCGCCGTCGAGCCAGTAATCGAGCAGAGGTGCGGGTGGCGGCTCGCCATGGCAGAGCACGACGCCACGCCGTCCGCGCAGGGGAAAAATAGGGCAGCGGACCCCGGAGGCCGCCTCGCGGTCAGAATTCACAGCGTACCCCCGCAAGGTAGTTCCGGCCGGCCGCGGGGAGGTAGTAGTTGCCCGCGCCCCAGCCATCGTAGTATCCGCCTGTCTCGTAGCGCGCGTCCATGACGTTCCGGACCCGCAGCTCCAGTTGCGCGCCGCCGGCGGCCTTCCCGTCCGTCCGCCCGAGCCGCGCGCCGAGCGCGAGGTCGAGCGTGGCATACGGGTCGAGGGTCCGCTCGCGCAGTCCGCTGTTGTCGAGGTGCTGGCGCCCCACGGCCCGGATGCGCGCCGTCGTGTCGAACCGGCCCCACTGTGCGCGCCATGTCGCCGCGAGAAGACGATCGGGGAAGAGGGCGATCGGATGGCCCGAAAGGTCGCTGCGGGTGCCGTCCCAGTCGATGAACAGGAAGCGGTCGAAACGGTCCCAGCTGCGGGAAGCGGCCACCGTGAGCAGGTGACCGGGGCGCGGCCGCCAGGTCAGACCGGCCTCCACGCCGCGGTGCAGCGTTCGCTCCGCGTTGCCCCGGATGCCGGCGCCGTCGTCGTCCACGCCGCCGTAGGCGACAATCTCGTCGCGGAAGTCCATCCAGTACCCGTTCAGCGTGAACGACAGCGCGCGGCCGTGCCAGGCCGCGCCCACCTCCCGGTCGACGACCCGCTCCGGCCTCACGCGCGGGCCGGACCACGCCAGGTACGCCACCGCTCCGTCCGGCGTCGTCACGGGGCGGCTCGTGTCGAACAGCGGACGGGCGCCGAGATCGTAGGCGTCCTGGAAAGTGTCGAACAACTCGGCGTCGGCCGGCTCGCGTCGCGCCACGCCCAGGTGCGCGTAGAGCGCCGCTTCGCCGCCGCCGGGCCGTCCCGGCAGCGTCCAGTGCACGCCCCCCTTGGGATTGAAGAAGTCGTAGGTCACGCGGTAGGCGTTGCGCAGGTCGCCGGTGAAGTTGCCGGTCTCGTTCTGCAGGAAGTCGACGACCTTGCGCTGGTACTGCAGGTCGAGCAGCAGGGTGAGACCGGAGACAGCCTCCCACTTTTCGTTGACGTACGCCGACCAGGCGCTCCGGTCGCCCTCGTAGTCCGCGTACTTGAGCGGGGGCGTGAGGTCGTCGGGGGTGAAGCCGGCCACGCCGATCACATCGCCCCAGTGGTTGCTGTGGAAGGTGTACCAGTCGCCCCCCGCCACGAGGCGGCCGCCCCGGTGTTCGACCATGACCTGCGGCACCCAGCCGAGCTGGTCCTTGCGCACCCACTTGCGCCTCACCAGGTCGACCGTCGCGTCGGAAGGCAGGTCGAGGAACTCGTCGAGGCTGAAGTCGTGCGCGCTGCGTCCTGCCTTGAAGTTCTCGTAGAATCCCTCGCCGTGGATCGCGAAGAGGCTGTTGCGCAGCAGCACCCGGTCCGAGACTTTCCACCGCCAGTGCAGTTCGTAGTGCGGCTGCCGGAAATCGTCCACAGCATTGGCGTAGGTTTCGGGATTCCAGGTGCGATCGCGCGCGAGGGTTGCGGCGTCGATGCCGTCCCACGCGTGGTGGGACACCTCCCGGCCGGTGTAGACGTTCGCCTGTATCTGGTGGCCCGGCGCCACGTACTGCCCGCTCCAGAAGACCGCCCACTGGTCGGAGCCGGCGCGCTGGCGATAGCCGTCGCTGACCAGGTGGCTGAGCCGCAGCGCGGTCGCGAAACGACCGCCCCGCAGACCGGACTGCCAGGCCAGACTCTGCTGTGACGTGCCATAGCTGCCGGCGCGCAGCGTGGCGCGTCCGGCCGGCTCGGGACCGAGCACCTCGGTGATCAGGTTGACCGTGCCGCCGATGGCCGTCAGGCCGCCCATCGAGTTGGTGATGCCGCGCTGCACCTGGATGTCCTCGAGCGACTCCGCGAGGTCCGGCATGTCGACCCAGTAGACCTGGTGGTCTTCGGGATCGTTGAGCGGGATGCCGTTGATCATCACGCCGACGCGCCGCTGGTCGAACCCGCGGATGTTCAGATAGGTGTAGCCGACCCCGTTGCCGGCGTCGCTGCTGGCGTAGACGCCCGGCAGGTCCTCGAGCAGCACGGGTATGTCACGCTCCGACTGTCCGCGCGCGATCTCCTGCCGCGTCAGGTTCGCCTGGCTCAGGTGGACGTCGTCGCCGTAGCGGGACGCATCGATGACGATCTCCTCGCCGGCGTACACGGTCGGCTCGAGGGCGATCGCGAGCGTTGCCTCGCGCGCGTCGTCGACCCGCGTCAGCGCCGGAGCGTAGCCGAGATAGGTGACGACGAGCGTGAACGGCCCCGCCGGCGCGCCGCGCAGGGCGAACAGACCGTCGAGCGAGGAGATGGTGCCGGCCTGTCCGCCCTGCACGTAGACGTTCGCGCTGGCGAGCGGCTCGCCGGTGCGCGCGTCGGTGACGCGGCCGAGGCAGATACCGGGCTCGACGGCGGCACTGTCGACGGGGGCCGGTGCGACAGGCGGTGGATCGGCCGCGACGGCGAGCGCCGCCGGCAGCAGCCAGAGCAGGAACAGGCAGGGTGACGCGCGCAACGCCAAGGCGGTACCTCCGGTGACGAACGAACGCACGCCGGAGCCGTTCCCCCGCAAACGCAAGGCCGGCTCCGGAAGGGGGCCGGCCGCATACGCGCCGCGTTGAGCGATCCCGTTTCCCTACGCCGGTATGACCCGGTTCAGGTTCGGAGGGTATCTCTCAGGCCCTCTCGGGCCACCCCTAACGGACCACGCATTCACGATAGCGTGCGGGGCCGCGGAGTCAAGGGGCGACCGGAGGAGGTTCCCCAAAATCCTCAGCCAGTCCGGGGAAGAGCCCGAAAGCCAAAGCAAAAACTCTTGCCCGAGGCCTCATTGTCCGGATACGTTGCCAACCAACGACAATGCAGGAGGTTACCGTGACACTGTTGCTTTCCCGCCAGGATGTCATCCGAGTGCTCGACATGAAAGACTGCATGGAGGTTGTCGAAAAGGCGTTCGCCGAGATGTCCAACGGCACCGCCGTGATGCCGCTGCGCATTCCGATCACTCCTCCCGACGGGCTCTCGCTTTATATGCCGGCCTATCTGAAGGAGCTTGGTGCGCTTGCCTGCAAGATTGTCGCAGTATACAAGAACAACCCGCAGAAACACGGTCTGCCGGTGACGGTCGGCAAGGTGCTGTTGCAGGATCCGGACACGGGCGATGTTCTCTGCATTATGGATGGCGGGTACCTGACGGCGGTTCGCACTGGTGCGGCCAGCGGCGTGGCCACGAAGTATCTGGCCCGCGCAGCGGACGGACAGGTGGCCGGGATTTTTGGCGCCGGCGTCCAGGCCAGGGCGCAGCTCTGGGCAGTGGCAGAGGCCCGCAGACTGTCCAAAGCGCTGGTGTACGATGTCTCGGACGAGGCCACAAGGAACTTCATCGCCGAAATGAGCGCCAGGCTCGGCATTGAGATCGTCAAGGTTGCTGCGGTCGATGAAATCCTGCAACAGGCCGATATCATTTGCGCCGCGACCTCGTCGGCGACACCGATATTCGACGGCGCCAGGGTGCGCGAGGGATGTCACATCAACGGGGTCGGCTCGCACACGCCCAACGCCCGCGAACTCGACACCGCCATCGTCAAGAGATCCATGCTGGTGGCGGACTCGTACGAGGCCTGTCTCAAGGAAGCCGGTGACATCATGATTCCGATCAGCGAAGGGGCGATCGACAGATCGCACCTGAAGGCGGAGCTGGGCGAGGTCATCACCGGCCGCAAGCCGGCCCGTTCGAGCGACCGGGAAATCACCCTGTTCAAATCCAACGGTCTGGCGATTCAGGACGCCGCTACCGCGAAGCTGGTCTACGACAAGGCGGTCGCCGCCGGCATTGGCGCCTCGGTGAATATCTGAACCACGGTCGGGATAGCGGATGCCACGGATGCAACAGCTGCGCGGACCTCGCAGCATCGACAGGGGTGACGGAGCCAGTAGTCGCAGCGATTGCTACGGGAGCAAAAAGTGCGCAGGCCGGTCCGGTTGGGCTCCGGTTCTCCCGACCCTGCGCACTTTTTGCTCCCGTGGCAACCGCTGTACGGAAGGGGCGCTGAAGCCCTGTTTGAGCCAACCCGGACGACGGCGGCCGCCAAAGCTTGTCCCCGATTGCAGTTCCGCGCACTTTCCGTCATCCTGCCCGTATGAGCACGCATCCCCCCCCGCGTCGTCGCACCGAACTGGATGATCTGGATCAGCCGACCGGCCCGCCCGGCGCCTGGTTCGCGTTCGCGCGTGACGCCCGGCTGTTCGCGCGACGCGCGGTCGATCCTCACCGCCTCGATGACAGACGCGAAACGGTTCCGCTGCAGCCGAACGAGCTTTACCTGCCGCCGGTGCCGGCCGATGTGGCGGTGCGTCTCGGCCGGATCCGCGTCAGCGAGTTCCTGCCGGACGGTCGCGAGATCACGCGAGCGGTGTTGCAGGCCGGCGCGCTGTTCCGGACGCGCCCCTGGCCGCCGCCCCCGCAGATTCCGGCGCCCGGTTATGATCTGGCCTATGTTGTCCTGATGGCCCTCGACGACGCGGAGCTCTGGGTGTTGCCGCCGGGGGCCCTGGATGGCGCGGATGCGCCGTCCGTAAAATGACGGCGCCGCTGCGCCTTCCGTACGCCCCTCACGCCCCGGGAGATTCCTCATGCCCGACCAGCCGAAACCGCAGGTCGTCCTCTGCATCCTCGACGGCGTGGGCTGGCGCCCTGACTCCGAGGTCGGCAATGCCGTCGCGCTGGCGAAGCCCGCCTACTGGCCGACGCTCTTCGCGCGCTATCCGCACACGACGCTCCACTGCTCGGGGCTGGATGTGGGGCTGCCGGTCGGTCAGATGGGCAACAGCGAGGTGGGGCATCTGACCATCGGATCCGGCCGGATCATCGACCAGGAGATCAATCGCGTGTCGCGCGCGCTTGCCTCGGGCGAGTTCGGACGGCTGCCGGCCTGGACCGCGTTCCTGGAACGGATCAAGGCGAAAGGTGGCGGCCTGCATCTGCTGGGCCTGGTATCGCCGGGCGGGGTCCATTCGCACACCGACCATCTCTACGGCATCATCGAAGAAGCGGCCCGCGCGGATGTCGGCGAAATCTTCGTGCACGCCTTCCTCGACGGGCGCGACACCGACCCGCACGGCGGGCTCGGCTACATCCGGGAGCTGGAGGCGCAGCTCGCGCGCATCGGCGCCGGGCGGATCGCCAGCGTGAGCGGACGGTACTACGCCATGGATCGCGATCAGCGGTGGGACCGCGTGGAGAAGGCGTGGCGGGCGCTGGTGCACGGCGAGGGGGTGGCCGCGTCCGGCGCGGCGGCGGCCGTGGAGGCAGCGTACGCCGCGGGCGTGACCGACGAATTTGTTCTGCCGACCGTGATCCACGGTGGCGATGGACGCCCCCTGGCCACGGTCGACGACGGCGACGGCGTCTTCTTCTGGAATTTCCGCGCCGATCGCGCCCGCGAGCTGACCTGGGCGTTCAACCAGGACGACTTTGCCGGCTTTGCGCGCCCGCAACGGCCCGCCGTCGCCTGGCTCTGTTTGACCGTCTACGACGAGTCGCTTTCGCTGCCGGTGTTGTTCGCGCCGCATCCGCCGCGCAACATCCTGGCCGACGTCTTCGCGGCGCACGGCGTGACCAATCTGCGTGTGGCCGAGACCGAGAAGTATGCGCACGTAACCTACTTCTTCAACGGCGGCCGCGAAGAGCCGTACCCCGGCGAGACGCGCATCATGATCCCGTCGCCGAAGGTCGCCACCTACGACCTGCAGCCGGAGATGAGCGCGGCCGAGGTGGCGCGCGCGGTGGGCGAACAGGCGGCGTCGGGGCAACACGAGGTCATCGTGGTCAACTTCGCCAATGGCGACATGGTGGGGCACACCGGCGTGCTCGAGGCGGCCATCACCGCCTTCCGCACCCTCGATGTCCTGCTGGCGGAAATGATCCCGCCGATCGTGGCGCGGGGAGGCACCGTCCTGATCACGGCCGACCACGGCAACTGCGAGGAGATGATCGGCCCCGAGGGGCAGATCCTGACGGCGCACTCGCTGAACGTGGTGCCGCTGGTGGCCGTTTCGGAGGCCCTGGAGGGGTGCCTCGACGCGATCCCACCCGGCCGCCACGCCCTATCCGATCTGGCGCCCACGATCCTGAAATTGCTCAATCTCCCGCAACCGGTTGAAATGACGGGCAGATCCGTGATTTAGGCGATCCGCGCGCCCCCGCCATTCTCATGGAATGAAAAGTTTTCCGAATATGGACAATCCCCCTGCGCAAATGCTATAATGGCCGCCCAGCCAGGGCCCATTTCGGCCACGCAGTCACATTGCAACCGGGAGGTGGGCCTATCGGAGTTCCTGGCTCCTGACATCGTTATATTCTGAGGCCATATCGCGGACCGTGCTCATTGACTCGCCTTTCCGCTGCTTCGAGCGGTCCAGCACTTGACACTCGGCTTAGTGAGTCGCTGCGCACTCCCTCAGACTCAAGCGAGGAGACCGGAAGCATGAAAAAGGTTTTCCTGGGCACCGCCATGTGCGCGTGCCTTCTGATGGCTGGCCTGGCGTCAGCCCAGTTGACCGCCATTGATACGATCCAGACCTACAACCCCGTCACCGGTGCGCCCACCCCGTTCCCCGTCTCGGGCACCATCGTAACCGTTCAGGGTACTCTTTATGTTCTCAAGGGCAGTTTCAACACCGGTTCCCACTACATCCAGGCTGCCGACGCTGGCATCCAGGTGTTCAACTCCACCCTGAACCTGGGCACGATCGGCGACCTGATCGAGGTCACAGGAGCGGTCGGGGTATTCTCGAACGAAATCCAGATCACCAACCTGACGAACAACTCGATAATCTCGCATCCGGGCGAGCCGGCCCCGCTCGTCAAGACGATTTCCCAACTGGTGCACTGGACCGGCGGCGTTCCTCCCAGAGTCAATGACTACGAGAGTGTCGGCAGTTTCGTCCGGGTGACGGGCAACATCGCTACCGCCCCCACGAACAACACCCCGACCTCGGACAAGCAGTTCAGCATCATGGCGGACGGCGACACCGTGATCGTTTTCGTCGATAAGGACACCGCCATCGATGTCGGCGCGGTCGCCGTGGGAGATCTCTATCAGATCGACGCGGCCTGCGTGCGGTACGGCACAGCGCCGCCCGTGATCGAGCTCAAGCCGCGCTCCCAGAACGACCTGGTCGAAAACCCGGGGAGTCCGGCTCCCGCCATCGAGAACGTGATCTCTTCGAACTATCATCCGCTGTCGACCACGGCGCTGACCATCAGCGCGGACATCACCAGCGGCGGGGGCACGATCAGTGGCGCCACGCTCTACTGGCGCAACAGCGCGGGCGACAGCCTCGGCGCCTACACAGCCACTCCCATGACTTTGGGCACGGCGCCGAAGTACTCCGGCGTCATCCCGACGCCGCACTCGGGCATCCGGGTGGACTACTACGTCTCGGCGACCGACAACCTGGCGCAGACCACCCTGTCGCCGTCCGCGGCGCCGACGGCCCACAACGAGCTGGCGGTCGGCTTCACGACGATCCACGACATGCAGTACGTTGACCCGAACGCCGTGAGCCAGTCGTCACCGTACCGCTACAAGGTCGTCAACCTCGAGGGCATCGTCACCTACGGTACCGGCGAGGCCGGCGCGGTCAGCAAGTTCATCATGGAGACGTCCACGGGCGGCCCGTTCAGCGGCGCCCTGGTCTACGACGGGACCGGCACCTACGGCGCGGTCTACACGGGGGACCTGGTCCAGGTCGGCGGTCGCATTGACGAGTATCTCGGCTGCACCGAAGTTCTGCCCTTCCGCAAGCCCGACGGCGTGCTTGCCGGTTCCACCGGCGCTCCGGTCTCCGTGCTCGCCTACAACAGCAAGTTGCCGGCGGCGATGTACGTTTCGACCCGGGTCCTGGCCGACGGCGTCTCGACCGATGGCAACGGCTACCTGGGCGAGGCCTACGAGACCTGCCGTGTCCGCACGAAGGCCTCGCTGGTGCTTCCCAACGCCCCTCTTCCCTCCCGCGGTTTCGGGATTACCGACACCGGCGTCCTGGCGGATTCGGTGCGAGTGGTCCCGCTGGTCGACCTCACGTATCCGCACACCGCGGGTGACTTCGTGGTGGTCGAGGGCTGGATGGATTACAACGGCACGTACATGCTTCGCCCCGTCCGGGACGAGGACATCGCGTACGGCATCACCGGCGTCGGCGACACCACGCCGCAGGTGCTGCCCGCGGGCGGTTTTGTCGGCGTGTCTCCGAACCCGTTCAATCCCCGCACGGAGATCGAGTTCGTCCTGACACGGTCGAATCTGGCCCAGTTGAACATCTACAACCTGCGCGGCCAGCTGGTGCGCTCGTTGGCCAATGGTCACCTGGAAGCCGGGACCTACACGCTGGTCTGGGACGGGACCGACGAAGCCGGCAACCGCATGGGCAGCGGGACCTTCTTCGCCCGCCTGCGCATCGGCGCCGAGGTCATGCAGGTCCAGAAGCTTTCGCTCGTGAAGTGATATGGAACGGCTAGTCAAACGTTGATTAGTGCGCTCCTCGGGGGCCCCGGCGACAGCCGGGGCCCTTCTTACGCCTGGTTGTTGGGAGCAGGGACTGCAACGACGGTTGATCAGACTGATATCCGCGGGTTGGTTACCGCACACAATTCTGTCCGTCTCGGGGTGACCTCCGTCTAACACCGCGGGTCCAGCTCATGGCCTGCCGCATACTTCAAACGAGGATTCCCCTGACCGGTCCCTGCTCCACTCAGCGTCCTAGTGTTGCTTCGTGGCTGCGACCCACATCGCGGCCCACACGAATCCACTCAGTTCACGGGCCACCGCGACGGCGACCTTGTTGCGATGCTTCGTCTTCTCCAGGTGATGGAATCGCCTGCCGAGTCGATGCTGGGCCTTCACGGCGATCGCGACCATTTCAGGATCCTGACCCATCCGGCGGCGATCGAGGATCAAGGTCGAGCCTACCCTGTACTGGTAGTGCCAAGCGGCTTCGACTAGGATCCGTCTTAGGAATGTGTTGCCCGCCTTGGTGATCGAACCACGATGTTGTTGCTCGCCGCTGGAGTGCTCCTTTGACACCAACCCCGTGTACCCCATCAGCCGGTCCGGGTGACTGAAGCGACGGATGTCTCCGATCTCGGTGACCAACGTCATCGCCGTCAGGGTCTTGATGCCGCGGAAGCACTGCAGCGCCTCGACGGTCGCCCGCCAGGGCTCGCGACAGGACCACTGCTCGATCTCGGCGTCGAGCGACCGCTGCTGAGACTCGAGGTACTCCAGGTGGTCGAGGTCGTAGGCCAGGACCGTCTGCAGCGGGCCCGTCATCTCGCGGCGCAACGTGGCCAGCCAGGCGCGATGCTGCTTCGTCCAATTGCTTTTGGTCCCGGTGAAACGATGTCCGTGGGTAGCCAGCACCCGGACGATCCGATGCTTGCTGCGCACGATCTGACGCTGCAGCGACAGTCGGCATCGCACGAGCTGGCGTACCGCCTCTTGCTCCTCATCTGGTATCGTCACCGCCCGCAGATGGCCGCTGCGATACATGCGCGCCAAGCGCACGGCATCCAGGCGATCGGTCTTGCGGTGATCGCCCGGGCAGCGGGGGATCAGACTCGGGGCGATCACCTCGCACTGGAACCCATCGTGGTCCAGGGCCCGCTGCAGGACGTAGCCTGCACCCGAGGCCTCGTAGCATGCCCGCGGGGAGCCCTGCTTGGTCAAGCGGCGGAAGAGCCGGCGAACCGCGTTGAGGTCCCCTGGCAACCGGACAATCTCCGGGATGTCCTTGTCTCCAAAGAGGATCGCCGCGGTGATGGACTCCTGGTGAACATCCATGCCCACCCAAACGGTCGCTGTGCTATCGTGTGTCATGGCTGGGTCCTTTCGTGAGCGGGAGTTTCGGCTCCCTAGTGTCCCTGGTCCGTGCGGACTAACACACGATACCCGAGGGGCCCAGCCGTTCCATTATGTCTAGCGCATTCCGCGCACGGAAAACGCAGGGCGACCCCGGGGGCTTCGGCTCCCGGGGTCGCGTCTTTCCGGGAGGAGCGCGTGGAGCGGGTCAGACCTGCAGGGGAATATCGACGGTGAAGACCGTGCCCACGGATTCGGCGGAGCGTAAGCTGACCGTGCCGGCCAGACAGCGCTCGGTCAAAAGGCGCGCGCTGTAGGTGCCAAGTCCGCGGCCGGGCGATTTCGTGGAGAAGGAGCGCTGGAAGAGCTGGCGCTGATGGTCGGGGGCGATGACCGCGAGATTGTGGACGCTGATCAGACAGCGGTCGTGGTCGACGCTCGCCGTCAGGGTGACCGTTTCCCCCTTGGCGCTCGCCTCCAGGGCGTTCTTGAGCAGGTTGCCGACGACCCGCGAGAGGATGCGTTCGTCGGTGACCAGGGGCGGATCGGCGGGGGGGGCGCTGAGCGCGATGGTACGTCCTTCGGCGACCGGGTGGTGGCTGTAGAGCCCGACGAGATCGTTCATCCACCCGCGCAGCCTGACCGGATCCGGCACGGCCTGCAGATCGCCCTTCTCGGCCCACAGCAGGTCGCGGTGGCCTCCGATCATGTCGGTCAGCTGCATGCTCAGGCGGTCGAGCAGCGACAGGCACTCGGCGCGATCCGTCTCGCCCATCTCCGGGATCAACTGCGCCAGGCCGCGGATGCCTCCGGTCACGTTGAGTACGTCGTGGAAGAAGAGACGCTGCAGCGCCTCCTTGCGGCGCTCCTCGCCGACGTCCCGCAGGCTGGCGACCCAGAGCGGCTCCGGAATGATGCCGGTGAGCCGTCGCATGTGGACCTCGAACTCGCGCGTTTCAACGAAGTTGTTGAGCGACAACGAAACCCGCCACTCGCCTCGCGCGTCGCCCTCTGCGAGGCCGAGCGCGAGGGTGCGGTTGGCGCCGCAGGCGGCGCAGCCAGGATCGCGGGTGCAGATATCGGGGCCCTGCGCCGCCCGCGTGCAGCCGAACGCTTCACCCGGCCGCAGTCCGATCAGGGTGGCGCCGTCGCGCCCCTGTCCGAGTTCGCGCGCGCCGGCGCTGGCCAGTACGATGCGCAGATTTCCATCCAGCAACAACAGCGGTGATGGCACGGCGGCGAAGAGATCGCACAGGCCGGGGGCTTGCTGGCGTACGGCGTCGGCCAGCGCACTGACCTGGCTGCAGCCTGGCGCCGGGGGCGCGATCCGGTTTGCTGTTTCTGCTGACATAACGGGCTCCGAATTTGCGTCGCGGACCGATTCCGGTACGGCACGTCCGGCACGGGCGGGCGTCGCGGAATCCGGCTCCGGACTACGGGATCGGCAGTTCACGCCGGGCCTTGAGCCTTGGTGCTAATCGATTCCCGGGCGCGCCCGGAGATCGTAGCGCCACAGTTGCATCTCTATAAAAATGTCCTACCATGGTCCGGCAGTTTGTATAAGCAGCCCCGCGAGGGCCACGATTCTGGTCTCTTTCCGGGAAGGGTGACGTGAACGAGCAAACCCTGGTCCGCGTCAGCGCGGACGCGCAGACCGCCTTGGGCGGCATCGACTTCACTGCGGCCGGCGCCGGCGCGGTGCGGGTCTACTTCATGGGCTTTGGCTGAGGCGGACCATCCCTCGGGATGGCTCTGGATGAGCCGAAAAACGATGACAAGATTGTCGATCTGGGCGCCTGCAAGGTTGTCCTCGCTCCCGATGTCCTGGAGATGGTCCAGAAATCGGGCGGCGTGGATATCGACTTTGTAACGGACGACGCGCGCCGCGGCTACACCATCAAGCTCAGCAACAAGGACTGCGGCGGCGGTTGCGACTGCGGTTCCTGACCGGGCGCCGCGGGTGGGAAACGCGCAGGAGGAGGCCGGGGCCTCCTCCTGCGTTCACTTGGGGTGCCGGTCGCGACAGGTGAGAGCTAGTAGTTTCCCGCTTCCTTCTCGTCGTCGCCGTCAGACTCGTCGTCGTCGTCGTCGTCGAAGTCATCGTCCGCGTCATCCTCGTCGAGCTCGGCGTCCTCGCCTGCCTCCGCGTCCTCTTCCCACTCGTCGCGGCAGTCGTCCGAGCAGAAGCTCAGCTTCTTGAAGCTGACGGCCTTCCCGGTGACTTCATCGCCGCACCAGGCGCACTCGCTCATGTCTGGAGCACCTCCGGAAAGCGGTTGATCATCTGGGCCGCCCGGCTCAGCGGCCCGCGACGACCGTGTCTGACCCGCTCGTGGGCTGCGGCGGGTCGGTGGTGATTGAAACCTCCGCACCGTCCGGGCGCGGGCGGTTTCGGCGCATAAATACACGGAAACCCGGGAAGCGCAAGGGAGAAACCGAGAATTTTCCGACCCTCAGCCCCGCCGGTAGGCCATGACATAAGCCACCCAGGCCGGGGCGGAGTCTCCCATGGTGCCTGGCCGGAAGATCCCGCTCGGCTGGCCGGTTTGATCGGTGCCCTCCCAGTAGACGGTCGTTTCGGCAAACCCGGCCGTCTGAAGCAGTTCGCGCACCTCCGGCACCGACCAGAGGCGCCAGTCGTAGCTGAAGGCCCGGCGCAGCGAAGTGCCGTCGGGGAAAGCAAAATGGATGTGGCAGCGGTAGGCGTGCGTGATCGGATTGAAGGAGGCCTGGTCCCAGAAGTAGAAAAACCCCTCGCAGCGGCGTTCCTCCTGTTGCGTGACCTGGGCTTCGGGGCCGCCGTAGATGTCGAGCGCGAGCATGCCGTCGTCACGCAGGGAGCGGTAGCAGTTGCGCAGATAAGCCAGCAGATCGGCGTGCGTTTTGAAGGTCCACCAGGAAAAGTTGGTGGCCGCGAGGATGTCGGCGCGCGGACGCCGCACGCGGCGCACATCGTCCTGCACCAGGCGCACACGCAGCGAGGCGGCGCCAAGGGGGGACACGTTGTGGCGTCGCCCCCAGGCGAGGGTGGGGCCATGCAGGTCGACGCCGAGCGCGACATTGCGCGCGTTCTTTCGCACCCAGGCGCAGCTCAGGGCCGCGGTGCCGCAGAAATCCTCGCGCAGGAAGCTGGCCGGACGCTTGAACACACGCCGGTACGCGGTGTCGAGAAAGCCGGCTTCCCAATCCACGTTCTGCACGCTGTTTTCGTAGAGCCAGTGGCGGTCGGCGGTGGCGGCGGTCAGGGGCTTCCTAGCGGGCATGGGCTCTTCCTTCCCGGGACGATGTCGATGATGGGAGATCGCGCGGCGGTCGAGGCCGTGGCCGGCCCCGGCGGCTCAGAGCCGGCCGTGCGCGGCGAGGCATCCTGAACGACCGCGAGGCTCAAGTCAAGCCCCTGAAGGGTGTTGCGAGGGGGTGGGCGGATATTGTGAACGCCTCCGACAGCAAGGAGGAATTAGAGAATTGCTTATCGACAATTCTGTTTGTCCTGCGCATACTAACACCAGTTCCGATCTGGCGCCCGACGGCGCGGAACCCTACCGAGGAGGTGCGCCGTGAAGCGCGAAGCGGGAATCGTGACGTTCGCCCTGACGGTGTTGCTGAGCGTGGCGACGGCGGCGGCGGCAACGCAGCCGTGCGTCAAGTGTCACGAGGGGATCACCCCGGGCGTGGTGGCCGACTGGCAGCTGAGCAGGCACGCGCAGAACTCCATCGGCTGCGAGACCTGCCACGGCGACGGGCACACCACCGCGACTGACGTCGCCAGGGTCAAGCTGCCGACCGCAGACACCTGCGGTCAGTGTCATGAAACGCAGCTCGGCCAGTTCAGCAAGGGCAAGCACGCACTGTCGTGGGCTTCGTTCAACGCCATGCCGACCACCCACGCCCTGCCGCTGGCTCTGCGCGAAGGGATGAAAGGGTGTGGCGGCTGCCACAAGCTGGGGCTCAAGTCGCCGGCCGAGATCGAGCGGCTGGCGCAGCAGGGCGGCATGCACGGGAACGCCTCGTGCGACGCCTGCCACACCCGTCACACCTTCAGCGTGGTCGAGGCGCGTCAGCCGCAGGCGTGCCAGACCTGCCACATGGGCTTCGACCACCCGCAGTGGGAGATGTACTCCGCGTCCAAGCACGGCGTGCGCGCGCTGCTGAAACAGAACGGCATCCTGCCGGCTTCGGCTGCGGCGCCCACCTGCCAGACCTGCCACATGCCGGAGGGCAACCACGAGGTGCGCACGGCCTGGGGCTTCCTGGCGGTGCGGCTGCCGCTGTCAGACGATCCGCAGTGGAAGGCCGACCAGGTTACGATCCTGCAGGCGCTCGGCGTGCTCGATCCGGCCGGGAATCCGACCGGACGGCTCGACGTCGTGAAAGCAGCCGACGTGGCTCGGCTCACGCAGGAGGCGTTCGACGTCGAGCGCCAGAAGATGCTCGTCGTGTGCGGGCAGTGCCACGCCGCGACCTTCGCCAGGGGCGAGCTGCAGAAGGGCGACGACATGGTCCGCGACGCCGACCATCTCCTCGCCGAGGCGATCCGCGAGATCGCCGGGCTCTACCGGGATGGCGTCCTGGCGCAGCCGGCCGGTTACGCCGCGGCGTTCCCGGACCTGCTCGCCTTCCACGATGCCCCGACCGCGGTCGAACAAAAGCTGTTCGTCATGCATCTCGAACACCGCATGCGCGCCTTCCAGGGCACGTTCCACGCCAATCCCGACTACGCGCTGTGGTACGGCTGGAGCGAGATGAAGCGGGATCTGCAGGAGATCAGGGAGCTGGCGACGCAGATGCGCGCCCGGCACGCGGCCGGCTCCAGGGCCGGGGGCTGAGCGCTGGCGGGCCCGCGCATCTTCTGTTACCGTGCATCGACGCGCGTCCGCCCGGCCGCGCGTCGTTGCATGTGCGGGTCATACAGGAGGAGAAGACGGCATGAGGAAGACGTTCCTGCTCATCGCGATGTCGGCCCTGCTGGCGATCGGTTGCTCGGGAGACAAAGGCGCCGGCGCGGCGAAGTCCGGCGGCTCGCTCAAGGGGGCCGGGGGCGCGGCGCTCGATGGCAGTGAAGTCTCGATCGCCGGCGTGATTGTCAGGGCTCCCGGGGTCTGGAAGGACTTCGGCCCGAGCGGCATGCGCGCCGCCAGCTACGCCTTCGGTCCGGCCCGTGGCGATGCTGATTCGGCAACCGTGGCGGTCTTCTACTTCGGCAAGCAGGGCGGCGGCGCCATCGAGGATAATTTCGACCGCTGGCTCGGCCAGATGGCGATGCCAGATGGCGGCGATCCGCGCCAGGCCGCCAGGCGCGCCGACGGCACGGCCGACGGCATGCCTTTCCACCACATGGAAGTGGCCGGCGCCTACAACGGCGCCGCGATGGGCGGCGGCATGGGCGGCGGCATGGGCGGAGGCGGTGGCGGCGCGCGCGCCGGCTATTTCATGTCGGCGGCCGTGCTCGAGGGGCCGCAGGGGAGCGTATTCTTCAAGCTTACCGGACCGGAGAAGACGGCTCGGGAGATGAACGACGCCTTCCTGGCGATGCTGCAGGCGGCGCGGAAGGCGCAGTAGCGTCGTTCTCCGGTCAGGATGTCCGCTGACGGACCCGTTTACCGGTTCTCGACGTCGAGCCAGCGCGTTCGCTTCTTGATGGTCCTCAGCACCAGCCAGATCACCAGGCCGATGGCCAGCAAGGCGGTCCACAGGGGGTCCGGCTCCAGCCGTCCGTACAGGAAGTAATCCTCGGTGAGTTCCAGGACGAACATCGTCACGATGATCGCGAAGAAACCGTGATACTCGCGCCGCACGGCGTTGCGTACCGAAAACGGCAGCTCGAACGGGCGCCATCGCCGCAGGTCGGGAACGAAGGCGGGCACGCGGCTCGCCCACTCGTCGAACCCGGAACCGAACTTGCGCCGCAGGAAAGCCTCCTCCGCATACATGATCCGCTCGTAGTACAGCCAGAAAGCGAGCACGCTGATGAGCGCCAGCCACCAGGTGTGCGCGAAAAGCCCCAGGGCGAGATAGATGAAGAAATTGCCGAGGTAGAGCGGGTGTCGGACAACTGAGTACAGCCCATCGGTGCTGAGCGAGTTGGCGATCTGCCGCTTCGTGTTCCGACCGGAGGTTCCCTGCGGGGCATGCCCTATCGCCACGATCCGGATGGCCAGGCCGATGAACGCCACAGCCAGACACATCATCTCCCACAGATGATCGCGATTCTCGTCGTGGTTCGACTGGTCCACGTTCCGGAATCCCCAAACGATCACGACCAGCAGAATTAGCGGCAGGAGGCTTCGCCGCCTGAACAGCCAGTTGCCGTTGCTCTCGAACTCTTCGGGCAGCGCCACCGCCATTCTCCTTCGTTTTCCGGATCGTCGTTTCGTTCGGCAGATGATCCGATACTAGCGTTGTCGAATGCACATCGTCAATCCGGAGCATTTGCCACCAGACATGGGTGGCCCGACAAGGCCCTTGTCTACGCGCCCGGAACTCGTATATGCTCGTTCCTCCTCGTCAGGAGCAGGAGTGGATGGTTCTTGGGGGCGATGATGCCTGGCCAGCAACCGCACATCAGCGGACAGCCACCGAGAATCCGCCGCAAGAAACCACCTGGAAGGGGCTTGGCCATGCTCAGAGGAACCGGGCGTTGCAACGTTGTCGTGTGCGCATCGTTTCTGATTCTCGCGATGATGGCGATGGTGGGGTGCGAAAAGGAGGCCGGGCCGACCCAGCCGACGACCGCGGAGAAGGCTGCGGCCTTCGAAAACGTCGGCTACGATGGACCGCGTCCCGAGTATGCCGCCGGCGAGGTGATCGTGAAGTTCGCGGCCGGCACTCCGGCCGCCGATCGCGGCGCCGCGCTGGCTGCGGTGGGGGGCACTGTCGGCTCCCGCATCCTGACCCAGGCCATGAAGAACAGCGGTGACTTCGAGGGCCTCACGATCGTGCGTACGCCGATGGGGGTGCCCTCCGCGGTCAGCGCGCTGAGCGCGCGTCCCGGCGTCGAATACGCCGAGCCGAATTTCTACTGCTACCACGAAGAAGTCTCGGACGACACATACTACACCAACGGATCGCTGTGGGGCATGTACGGCGACGCCACCACCCCGGCCAATCAGTACGGTTGCCAGGCGGGCGAAGCGTGGCTGGCGGGGCATACCGGATCGGCGACCGTCCTCGTGGGTGAAATCGATGAAGGCATCATGTTCACCCACCCCGAACTGGCCGGTCAGGTCTGGACCAATCCCTATGACCCGGTCGATGGCATCGACAACGACGGCAACGGCTACATCGACGACATCCACGGCTGGGACTTCGACTCCAACGACAACACGATCTATGACGGCCCGAAGGACGATCACGGCACCCATGTCGCCGGCACGATCGGCGCCAAGGGTGGCAACGCCCTGGGCGTGGCCGGGGTCTGCTGGAACGTCCAGATCATCTCCGGCAAGTTCCTGGGTAATGCCGGCGGCCTCACAACCAACGCCATTCTCGCCCTCGATTACCTCACGGATCTCAAGAGCCGCCATGGGCTGAACATCGTGGCGACCAACAACTCCTATGGCGGCGGCGGATTTCTGCAGTCCATGCAGGACGCGATCGAGCGCTCCAACCAGGCGAACATCGTGTTCTGCGCGGCGGCGGGCAACGCGTCGACCAACAGCGACGTCACCGCCATCTACCCCCCCTGCTATCCCAACGCCAACGTCATCTCGATCGCGTCGATCACCTCCACCGGAACCCTGTCGAGCTTCTCCAACTACGGGCTGACCACCGTGGACTTCGGTGCGCCCGGCTCGGCGATCTACTCCACCATTCCGAGCAAGAGGGGCGAGGCCAGCTACGCTTCCTACAGCGGCACTTCCATGGCCTGCCCGCACGTGACGGGCGCGGTGGCGCTGTACGCCTCCACGCATCCGGGCGCGTCGGTGGCCACGATCAAGGCCGCACTGATGGGCAGCGTTGTTCCCACGGCGTCTTTGGCCGGCAAGTGCGTGACCGGCGGACGACTGAATGTGAGTGGGTTCTAGCACCGGGTGATGCGGGCCGGCCCGATTGATATTGCGAACCCGTCGGGCCGGAACCACCCGGATCGCTGGCAAGGGAAGACCCCGCAGGCACGGACTGCGGGGTCTTTCTCTCTGCCGGTATGGACCCGGCGTCGGCGTTCAGACGGACGGACGGCGCGCCTGGCGCTGCGCCGGCGTGAACATGGCTTCGGCCGCTTCCATGAGGGTTTCGGACAGCGTCGGGTGTGGGTGGATGGTGAGGCGTAAATCGTCCACGTTGGCCCCCATCTCCATGGCGAGCACAGCCTCGGCTATCAGTTCGCCGGCGCCGGGGCCGGCCAGGCCGACGCCGAAAACGCGGCCGGTGTCGGGGTGAGCCAGGACCTTGGTCAGGCCTTCGGCGCGTCCCAGGGTGGCGGCGCGGCCGGAGGCGCCCCAGGGGTACTTGGCGGCCTTGAACGGGCGCTTGTCGCGCCGCAGTTCGGTTTCGGTGGCGCCACACCAGGCGATTTCCGGATCGGTGAACACCACGGCGGGGATGGCGCGCGGGTCGAACTCGACCGGTTCGCCGGCGATCGCTTCGACGGCGGCCCGTCCCTCGGCGGTCGCCTTGTGGGCGAGCATCGGCTCGCCGGCGAGGTCGCCGATGGCGTACAGGCCCGGCTCGGCGGTTTCGCGGCGGGGGTCGACCGTGACGAAGCCGCGCTCGTTTACGTGTGCGCGGGTTGTCTCGAGGCCAAGACCCTCGGAGTTGGGGCGGCGGCCGACGGACACCAGCACGCGCTCGAAGAGGCGGGTCTCCTCCTGGTCGTCTTTGCCGCGCAGCGTCACCTTCACGCCGTTCTTCTGCGGCGCGAGAGCAGTCACGGTGGTGCGGAGCAGGATCGCCGCGAATTTTTTCTCCAGCCGGCGCGCCAGCATCGAGACCAGGTCGCGGTCGGCGCCGGGCAGCAGGCCGTCGGTCATTTCGACCACGGTCACCTCGCTGCCCAGGGCGGCGTAGACTGAACCGAGCTCGAGGCCGATGTAGCCGCCGCCGACCACGAGCAGCGTGCGCGGCACGTCAGGCAGGGCGAGGGCGTCGGTGGAGTCGAGCACGCGCGGCGAGTCGGAGCGCAGCGCGGCGGGGATGGCGGGGCGCGAACCGGTGGCGACGATCGCGTGCGTGAAGGCGAGTCGCTCCTCGCGGCCGCCGGCCTCGATGACGGCCAGTTCGCGCGGGCCGTGGAGGCGGGCGGTTCCGCGCAGGTGGGTCACGCCGAGCTTCTTCATCTGGGCGCCGAGGCCGACGGTCAGTTTGGCGACGATTTCGTCCTTCCAGGCGCGGGTGCGGTCGAGGTCGAGCGCCGGCGCGCCGAAGGTGACGCCGTAGCGCGGAGCCTCCTTCGCCTCTTCCAGCGTGTGCGCGACGTGCAGCAGCGCTTTCGACGGGATGCAGCCGCGGAAGAGGCAGACGCCGCCCGGATTGGGGGCAGGGTCGATCAGCGTGACCTGCATGCCGAGCTGCGCGGCGAGGAAGGCGGCGGGGTAGCCGCCGGGGCCGCCGCCGATGATCGCCAGCCGGATCGCGCCGGGGTCGACATGCTTCGTGCCGTCCGCCATCGTCTGCTCCTTCCGGCGATCGCGCCGTCTAGTCGTCCATCACCATGGTCAGCGGCTGGAGCAGCGCCTCGCAGATCCAGCGCAGGAAGCGGGCGCCGTCCGCGCCGTCGATGACGCGGTGGTCGTAGCTGAGCGCCAGCGGCAGCAGCAGCCGTGGCGCGAACGCGCCGTCGCGCCAGACCGGCGCGAGCGTGGCGCGCGATACGCCGAGGATCGCCACCTGCGGCGGGTAGACGATCGGGCTGAACGCGGTGCCGCCGATGCCGCCCAGGTTGGAGATCGTGAAACAGCCCCCCTCGAGGTCGGCGGGGTTGATGCGGCGGGTGCGCGCACTGGCCGACAGGGCCGCCAGCTCCGCGGCGATTGCCACGATCCCCTTGCGGTCGGCGTCCCGCACGACCGGCACCAGCAGGCCGTGCTCGGTGTCGACGGCCACGCCAATGTGGGCGTAGTCCTTGCGGACGATTTCGCGCCGGGCGGCGTCGAGGCTGGTGTTGAGGCGGGGGAAGGCGCGCAGCGCGGCGGCGCAGACCCGCACGAGGATCGCGGTCAATGTCAGGTGGGACGCGGGGTGACGGGTGGCGAATTCCTTGCGAAATGTCTCCAGCTCGGTGATGTCGGCCTGGTCGAACTGCGTCACCTGCGGGACCGTGGCCCAGGCGAACGACATCGTTTCGGCGGTCACCTCGCGCACGCGAGAGAGAGGCTCGCGCGTGGTTGGTCCCCATTGCGCGAAGTCGGGCAGCGGGCGGGCGGCGGCCAGCACCCAGCCGTGGGCGGGGCAGGGCGGTCCGGGACAGGCGGCGGCGCCCTCGATCAGGCCGCGCGCGCGCGCCTTCACGTCGTCTTCGCTGATGCGGCCGGACGGGCCGCTGCCGGCGACGGTGTCGATCGCCACGCCGAGTTCGCGGGCGAGGCGTCGAACGGACGGCGAGGCGGGAGCGGGGGCGTTGTCGGGCGGGGAGCCGTCGTCCCGGTCGGGCGCTGGCGCGGCGGCGCGCGAGGGGGCGGCAAGGGGCGGGGTGGTCGGCTGTGCCGCGGGGGGTGCGGCCGCTACGGCTGGTGAGACGGGCGCTGACGGGGGCGCGTCCGGTGTCGCCACGTCTGAGGTCTCGAGCCGCGCGATGAGGGCGCCGATGGCGATGGTCTCGCCCGCCGTCACGCTGATCTCGGTGATCCGGCCCGCCAGCGGCGAGGGGATCTCCACCACCGCCTTGTCGGTCTCGAGTTCGATGAGCGCCTGTTCGGCCGCGATCGTGTCGCCGGGGGCGACGAGCACGCTCACCACCTTGCCCTGCTTGACGTTCTCCGACACCGATGGCACGCGCACTTCCGTGATCATCGTCCCTCTCCTTGCGGCCGCGGCGTTCAGGCCGTCAGCGGGTCGAGCTTGTCGGGGTCGATCTGCAGCTCCGTCACTGCGCGAGCGGCGACGGCGGCGTCGAGCGACCCGGCGCGGACCAGGCCGCCGAGGGTCGCCAGGGCGATGTACCGGGCGTCCACTTCGAAGAAGTCGCGCAGTTGCGCGCGGCCGTCGCTGCGGCCGAAGCCGTCGGTGCCAAGCGCCGTCAGCGGACCGGGCAGCCAGCGGGCCACCGTCAGCGGCAAAACGCGCAGGTAGTCGGTGGCCGCCACGAACAGGTCGCCTTCAGTTCCGGCCAGGGCTTCGGCCAGGTACGGCACGCGCGGCGCTTCGCCCGGATGGAGCAGGTTCCAGCGCTCCGTCGCGATCGCGTCGCGGTAGAGTTCCTTCCAGCTCGTGACGCTCCAGACATCGGCCGTCACCCCCCACTTTTCGGCGAGCAGCGCCTGGGCCTTGACTGTCTCGTTAAGGATGGCGCCGCCGCCGAGCAGGTGCACGCGCGGCCCGGCGGGGCGTTTCGCGGTCCGCCGGGCCGCCTTCGCCGACGCCGCAGGAGCGAGGTGCGGCGCGGCGAGCAGGCGGTAGATCCCGCGCAGGATGCCGGCCTCGGCATCCTCCGGCATGGCCGGCATCGCGTACGCCTCGTTCATCACCGTCAGGTAGTAGAAGCAGTCTTCCTGCTTCACGTACATGCGGTCAATGCCGTCGCGGATGATGGCGGTGAGCTCGTAGGCGTAGGCGGGATCGTACGCGCGCAGGGTCGGCACCGGCAGCGCCAGGACGTGGCTGTGACCGTCCTGGTGCTGCAGCCCCTCGCCCGCGAGGGTGGTGCGGCCGGCAGTCCCGCCGAGCAGGAAGCCTTTGGCCTGCATGTCGGCGGCGGCCCAGATCAGATCTCCGATCCGCTGCAGGCCGAACATCGAATAGTAAATGAAGAAGGGGATCGTGTTGAGGCCGTGGGCGGCGTAGGCGGTGCCGGCCGCGATGAACGACGACATGGCGCCGGCCTCGTTGATGCCCTCTTCGAGGATGGCTCCGTCACGTCGCTCGTTGTAGTAGAGCAGGCTCTCGCGGTCGACCGGCTCGTAGAGCTGGCCCACGTGCGAGTAGATGCCGACCTGACGGAACAGCGACTCCATGCCGAAGGTGCGCGCCTCGTCGGGCACGATCGGCACGACCAGCCGGCCCAGCGAGGGATCGCGCAGCATCTTCGACAGCAGGTGCACGAAGACCATCGTCGTGGAGACCTCGCGTCCGTCGGTGCCGCGGTCATACTCGGCGAACAGCTCGGCGGACGGCGGTTCGAGCGGCGCCACGCGCACGATCCGCTCCGGCAGAAAGCCGCCCAGCGCGCTCCGTCGCTCGTGGAGGTAGCGGATCTCCGGACTGCTGTCGGACGGCCGGTAGAACGGGGCGTCGGCCACCTCGTCGTCGGAGATCGGGATGCCGAAGCGGCTGCGGAACTCGCGTAACTCCTGCTCGTTCAGCTTCTTCTGCTGGTGGGTGACGTTGCGGCCCTCGCCCGCCTCGCCCAGGCCGTAGCCCTTGATGGTCTTCGCCAGGATCACGGTCGGGGCGCCCTGGTGCTCCGTCGCGGCCCTGAAGGCGGCGTACACCTTCTCGGGGTCATGGCCGCCGCGCTTCATGCGACGCAACTGCTCGTCGGGCCAGTTGCGCACCAGGTCGAGCAGGCGGGGATATTTGCCGAAGAAATCGCGGCGGATCTCGTCGCCGGTCATCACGGCGTGGCGCTGCGACTGGCCGTCGACGACCTCTTCCATCCGCTGCACGAGCAGGCCGTCCTCGTCGCGCGCGAGGAGCGAGTCCCAGTCGCCGCCCCAGATCACCTTGATGACGTTCCAGCCGGCGCCGCGGAAGGCCGCTTCGAGCTCCTGGATGATGTTGCCGTTGCCGCGCACCGGACCGTCGAGGCGCTGCAGGTTGCAGTTCACGACGTAGATCAGGTTGTCGAGCTTCTCGCGCGCGGCGAGCGTCATGGCCCCGAGCGACTCCGGTTCGTCCATCTCCCCATCGCCCAGGAAGGCCCAGACCTTGCGATGCGAGGTGCGGGCGAGGCCGCGGTCTTCCAGATAGCGGTTGAAACGCGCCTGGTAGATCGCCATCAGTGGCGCCAGACCCATCGACACGGTGGGAAACTGCCAGAAGCCCGGCATCAGCCAGGGATGGGGGTAGGAGGCCAGGCCTCCTTCCGGCCTGAGTTCGCGGCGGAAATTCTCCAGATCCCTTTCCGACAGCCGTCCCTCCAGGAAGGCCCGCGCGTAGATGCCGGGGGCGCAGTGCCCCTGGAAATAGACCAGGTCGCCGTCGTGGCCATCGCCGTTGCCCCGGAAAAAATGATTGAAGCCGACCTCGAGCAGCGTGGCCGCGGAGGCATACGAGGAGATATGGCCACCGATGCCGCTCTCGACCCGGTTGGCCCGCACGACCATGGCCATGGCGTTCCAGCGGATGATGCTCTTGATGCGTCGCTCGATTTCGCGGTCCCCCGGGAAGGGGGGCTGCTCCTCGGGGGCGATGGTGTTGATGTGTGGCGTGTTGGCCGAAAACGGGATGGTCACTCCGCGGCGGACCGCGCGGTTCTGGAGCCGGCGCAGCAGATCCCGCACGCGTGCCGGCCCCTGACTGTGCAGCACCCAGTCGAGCGATTCGATCCACTCGTGGGTCTCGCGGGCCTGGGTCTCGGCGGAGGCCTCCGCGCCGACCGGCGCAGCGGATTCGTGTTCCCTGGATCCCGGCATGGCGGTGATCTCCCTGGCGCGGGGCGGTTGGGGGGAGGATGAGGCGCAAATCCCCTCGCTGAAACACTCTAGCGCCACGCGGCGGCCTGTCAACCGCCGCCCCCTTTTCGCTCAATGTCGCCAGCCAGGAGTCGATATCAATCCGGAGCGCCGGGAGACGGCGCGCTAATGCCTCGCCCACGCGTGTCTGGCCAGCCCGCGGTGCATCAGGATTGTACTGACGCCGGAGTATGCCCAGGGACATGGATCTGCTGTTATTCACGCATGGGCTGGCCCTCACGGTATTCGCCGCGGTGGCGTACGCGCTCTGGCAGGCGGGCGAGCGGCGGCGGCCGTGGAGTCGTCTGGGCCTGTTCGCCCTCCTGCAGGCCCTGCAGGCCTGGGCCGCGATGTTCCAGTTCAGCGACGCCGGTTCCTCCGGCCGCATCGTTGCGCATCTTGTCATCTGCGGTGGCGCGCTCGCAATGCTGCGCAAGGTCCGCGACTTTCCGCGGTTCGTGTTGCCCGGCGCGGCGCTGCACGCTATCGGGCTCGCCGCGGTCGCCGGCGGCGCAGGCGGAGTCGAGGCGTACGCGTCGTGGTGGTCGCGCGGCGCCCCGTTCGCCATGGGGGTGCTCTCGGTCCTGGTCATTGCGGCCACGGTCGGAGCGTGGCGGGCGCTGGCGCTGGTGCGGCGGGACGAAAAGACCGCCGCGTCGCGCCACGGTACATTCCCCGGCTGGGGCTCGCCGGCGCTGGCGGTATCGGTGCTGCTGCTGATCCTCGCGGCCGGCTGGCTGGCGGCGGGCCGGGCCGGCCGGGACTCCGATCAGGCGCTGCGGCGCCAGCTGCTCGATCGCGCCCGCATCGCGGCGTCCGGCATCACCTCGGCGGATCTCGCCTGGTTCACCGGCCAGGAGTCCGACACCGCGACCGTCGACTATCAGGCCCTGCGGGCGCGGATGGTCGGAATGTGCGAGGCCCAGAGCGACATCCGGTTCATCTACATCATGGTTCGCGACGCTGACGGCGTCCGCTTCGTCATGGACTCGGAACCGGTGCGCTTCACCGATCCCGAAGAGCCGCTCTCTTTGCCGGGAGAGGCCTACGAGGAGTCGACCCCGGAATTCCTTGCTTCCTTCGAGAATGGCATCCCCTTCGTCGAGGGACCGGTAGGCGACCGGTGGGGGGTCTGGGTGTCGGCCCTGGTGCCACTTCACGAGGCAAGGACCGGCGCGGTTACGGCTGTGTTCGGCATGGATGTGGCGGCGGATCTGTGGGGCCGCGAGGTGGCGCGCCAACGGCTGGCGCCGCTGGCCATGTGTCTGTTCCTGGCCTTGCTGGCGGTGGCGTTCCTCATCTCCCTGCCGGAGATGCAGCGCCAGACCGGGCGGGTGCGCAAGATGGAGCGGCTCTACCGGACGCTGGTCGAGGGGGCGCCGGTCTGCGTGGCGCTGTTCGATCGCGAGGGGCGCTACCAGGCGATCAACGAGAACGGTCTGCGGGCGATGGGGCTGGTGCGGGAAGAGGTCGTGGGCCGGACGCTCAACGAACTGTGGCCCGAGGAGGCGCGCGCGGCGCTCGCCGAGGCGCTCGCGCTGGCGCGCGCCGGAACGTCGAGCCGCTACGAGGTCGGGTTCCGCCGCCCCGAGGGGCGCCTGCTTACCTGGGAGGGGACCTTCAATCCCGCCGAGAGCGAGGGGGAGGAGGCGGGCGGCATTGTCGGCGTGTTCGTCGATGTGAGTGACCGCCGCCGCGCCGAGCTGGTCGTGCGGGCCCAGTGCGATCTCGCCGCGCGGCTCAATGCCACCACCGTGGTGGAAGAAGCGCTGCCCTATTGTCTCGGCGCGGCGATGGAAATGGCCGATCTCTCCTGCGGTACGGTCATGTTGCGGAAGTCGGACGGAACGCTGAGGGCCCGGGGGCACCGTGGCTGGTCGCCCGGCTTTGCCGCCACGCTGGACCGTCTCGCCGCCGACACGCCGGTGGGAGTACTGGTGGCGCGCGGGTCGCCGCACTACACGACCCAGACGGAACTGTGGGGGGAGTCCGACGCGGCCAGCCTGCGCGAGGGCGTGCGCGGGGTGTCGATTGTCCCGTTCGCGCACGAAGGGAAGGTGCTCGGCTGCCTGTTCTGTGCCTCCAGGCTGCGCCTGGACCTGCCCGATCCCACGCGTGACGCGCTCGAGGCCGTGGCTGGACTGATGGGGCAGGCTGTGGCGAGTCTCCACTCGCGCGCGGCGCTGCAGCGGGCCAAGGAGCGGGCCGAAATCGCGAATCAGGAACTGTCTCGGGCCATCGCCGTCGCCGAGGAGGCTGCGGAGGCGGCGGCGGTGGCCAATTCAGCCAAAGGTGAATTCCTGGCCAACATGAGCCACGAGATCCGCACCCCCCTCAACGGCATCCTTGGCCTGACCGGCCATGTCCTCGAGGGGGAACTGGATCCCGGGCAACGGGAGAACCTCGTCATCGTGCGTGACTGCGCCGATCTGCTGCTCGCGCTGCTGAACGACATTCTCGACCTGTCACGCATGGAGGCGGGCAAACTGGAGCTGGAACGCTCGCCATTCACGCTCGGCACGGTTCTCGCCAGCGTGACCGATGTGCTGGGAGTCGTCGCGCGGCAGAAGGGGCTGACGCTCGACTGCCGTCTCGACCCGGAAGCGCCGACGTCTGTCGTGGGTGACGCCCTGCGCCTGCGCCAGGTACTCTTCAATCTCCTCGGCAACGCCATCAAGTTCACGCCGTCGGGGCGCGTGGCTCTGGTAGTGGACCGGGATGGGATCCGAAACGGCCGGGTGCGCCTCCGCTTCACCGTGGCCGACAGCGGGATCGGCATTTCGTCGGTGAAGCTTGCCGACATCTTCACCGCTTTCACCCAGGCGGACGGCTCGACGGCGCGCCGCTTCGGCGGCAGCGGTCTCGGCCTGACCATCGTGCAGCGGCTGGTCACGCTGATGGGGGGAAGCCTCGAGGTGGAGAGCGAAGTCGGTCGCGGCAGCACCTTCCGGTTCACGGTGGATTTCGATCCGGCGCCCGTGGTCCTGCCCAAAGTATCTTTCCGCTGCGCCGCACCGAAAGCGGCGCCGTCCGTACGGCGTCCCCGGCGGATTCTCTGCGCGGAGGACAACCCGGTGAACCGTCGCCTGATCAAGCTGCTGCTCGCCAAACTGGGGCACGAGGCGATCACGGTGGAGGACGGCGTGGCGGCGCTGGAGGCGCTCGACGCGGGTGTCTTCGACCTCGTGCTGATGGATGTCCAGATGCCGCGCCTCGATGGTCATTCCGCGGTGGCGGAGATCCGACGTCGGGAACTCCACGGCGGGGCCCGGCTGCCGGTCATCGCCCTGACCGCCCACGCCATGAAGGGCGACCGCGAGGCGTGTCTCGCGGCGGGGATGGACGCCTACCTCACCAAGCCGATCCGGAAGTCCGAACTGGTGGCGCTGCTGGACCGATTCCTGCCGGCGGACGGCCTGCCCGACACCGCCGTGCGGGAAGAACTGCTCTCGCCAGTCTGAGCGGCGACGCCTGCGGTCCGTCCCGGCCGCAGTTTCCGGCGTCTGAGATCGGATGATTGACGTTGGTTCATGAACGCGAGAGGGGTTATCATCACCCCCACCCCCGCCGCGGCACTTTTCCCGCGGCGGCCACGCTCGCCTTGCGCGGGGAGGAACCGATGGGCCGCGTCTCGCTTCGTCGACTCGTTCTGCTGGTTATCCTGCTGGTGGTCGTGGGGATCCAGTTCTTCCCGACCAGCCTCGACCGTGTGCCGGCCGATCCTTTCCAGGCGCTCGAGGCGACCCTGCAGCCCGGACCCGAAGTGGCCGGCATGTTGCGCCGCGCCTGCAACGACTGCCACGGGATCGCGCGCGCGTGGCCGTGGTACGCCAGCGTGGCGCCCGCCTCGTGGCTGGTCGCCCATGACGTGAGCGAGGCGAAGGAGCAGGCGGATTTCGCGCACTGGGCCCAGTATTCCCCGCACACCCAGGCCAGGCTGCTCGAGAAGATGTGCGAGGAGGTGCAGAAGGGGGAGATGCCGCTCAGGCAGTACCTCTGGATGCACCGCGAAGCGGGGCTCTCGCCGGCCGAGGGGCAGCTCTTCTGCGCCTGGACCGACCGCGAGCGGGCGAAGCTGGACGGCGGGCGCTAGCGTCCGTGCCCGGCGCTCAGCGCGGCGCCTCCCGCAGGATCTCCGCCAGCAGCGCGCGGCCCGCGGCCGTGTCGGGGATCAGGCCCGGCTTGACGAGACGCCGGGTCAGCTCCACCCAGTTGCGATCCGTCGTGAACACCTCCCGGAAGATCGGCAGCGCGCGCTCCGCGTGGCCGTTGACGGCCAGCGTGACCGCGTGCCAGTAGCGCACCTCGAGGTTGCCCGGCAGCAGCGAGTCGGCCGCGGCGTAGTGCGCCAAGGCCGCCGCGAGATCGCCCCGCTCGATCGCAGCATCGCCGGAGTTCATGCGGCCATAGGCCCGCCATACGCTGACCAGACGCCGCAGTTCCGGCAGCGGCGCCGCGCTGTCCTCCACCCGCAGATCGAGCAGGCGGTCATCGGACGGGCGTCCGGTGGCTGTGCCGGCCACGACCAGGATCGCGGCTGATTGCACGCCGCGGATGTCGCCCCCCGCGCCCTGGGCTGCTTCAAGCGCGCGCAGCAGGCGCTCCGGCAGATCGGCGCCCGCGGCGAGCGCCGCCGCGTAGGCGGCGGACATTGCCGGCACCACCCCGTCCGCCAGCATCATGTTCGCCTGCACGCTCCAGCCGCGACCGGTTTGATGGCCGGCCGCCTCGATGCAGCGGGCGCCGGTGTGCGTGCCCACGCCGCCGCGCGCGTCCACGAACGCCACCTGCCGCACGTCCTGCGCCGGATCGGCGGCCAGCAGGGCCTGCAGCGCCGCCGGGGCGTCGAGCCCGGAGCGCATCAGCGCCAGGCCGCGGGGGCCGTAGGCCGGTTCCGCGAACGACTGCGTGGCGACGGCGCCGACCCCCGCCTCGGCCCAGGTCACCACCGAACCGACGCTGAACCAGTGTGACTGCACGGCGACGCCGAGCTGTCCGGTCACCGAGTCGCGGGCCACGATGGAGAAGGTGTGCACGGGGCGCTCCACCGCCGCGGCCGGCGGGCAGAGCGCGAGCGTGAGCGCGAGCGCGAGCGCGAGCGCGGGCAGGCTCCGACGGACGAACGGGCGTGGTCGGGCGTGATCGGCGGACATGGCTCCTCCTCGCGGTGGGTTTGCCGCCACCGTGATAGGGCTACGGCCGGCCGGCTGTCAATGGGCGCTCAGCAGGGGCTCCGTCGAGGCGTCGGCACGCTCCGGCGCGGCGTTCGTCAGCGCCGCGGCCAGGGCCCGGTTGAGGGTCTCGGGCTGGATCGGCTTGCTCACGTAGCCGTCCATGCCGGCGGCGAGGCAGCGCTCGCGGTCCGTGGCCATGGCGTGGGCGGTCAGGGCGATGATCGGCACGTGGCCGCCGCGCGCGGTCTCCTCCGCGCGGATGGCGCGTGCCGCCTCGAATCCGTCCATGCCGGGCATCTGGATGTCCATCAGCAGCGCGTCGAAACGGTGGCCGCGCCAGGCCGCCAGCGCGGCTGCGCCATTCTCGACCAGCGTGACCCGATGCCCGAGTCGTTGCAGCAGGGCGTTGATGTACTTGCGGTTGATCGCATTGTCCTCCGCCACCAGCAGGTGTTGTCCCGCGGATGCGGCGGGGATCGCGGCGACAGGATCGGCAACGGACCCGGAGTCCGTCGTCAGGCGGTCGGCCACTCCCAGCCTGGCCGTAAAATGGAAGATGCTGCCGCCCGTCGGCCCCTCGTCCATCCAGAGCCGTCCCCCCATCATGTCCACCAGGCGCGCGCTGATCGTCAGCCCCAGGCCGGTGCCGCCGAACTGCCGGGTCGTGGCGCCGTCAGCCTGCGTGAACGCCTGGAAGATCGCTTCGCGGCGTTCGGGCGCGACGCCGATGCCGGTGTCGCTCACCTCCACGTGGAGGACGATGTCCGTTCCGTCGGTGTATTCGCGGCGGATCCTCAGCGCGATCTCGCCCTGCGGAGTGAACTTGATGGCGTTGCCGACCAGATTCATCACGACCTGCCGGAAGCGGGTCGGATCGCCCACCACCACGGCAGGCACCTCGGGTTCGAAATGGCAGGTCACCGCCAGATCGCGCCCGCGCGCGGCGTGCGCAAGCAGCTGCACGGTCGGCGCCAGCAGCGCCCGCGGCGCGAACGGCTCCGGCCTCAGCTCGAGCCTGCCCGCCTCGATCTTGGAGAAGTCGAGCACGTCTTCGATGACCGCCAGCAGCGAACGGCCCGACTCCTGCGCCAGTTCGAGGTACTCCTGCTGCTCGGACGACAGGGGGGTGGCCAGCGTCAGATCCACCATGCCCAGGGCGCCGTTCAGGGGGGTGCGGATTTCGTGGCTCATGTTCGCCACGAACTCGCTCTTGGCCCGGCTGGCGTTCTCGGCGGCCAGGCGCGCGGCTTCGAGTTCGGTCGAACGGAGACGCAACAGTTCACGCGACTGGATCAGGGTCCGGTACTGATGGTTGAGGACCACGGCCAGCCGCAACAGATACAGCATGTCGACGGCCAGGATGAAGGCCAGCATGGCGCCGCTGCGTCCGCCGGTCACCAGGCCGGCCACGGCGGGAGGAATCAGGATGACCGCGATGTACAGACGGGTCAGGCCGAGGCTTGCGCTGAGCGTGGCCACGCCGCCGGCGGCGATTCCCGCGGTCATGACGATCGAATACAGGACCAGGCCGGTGGCTCTGAACTCGAGGACATGCCGGGTGACGAACCCGCTCCAGACGGCCGCCATCGCCAGCACGTGCGCGCCGAAGGCGAAAAACCAGGCGCCGGGCGCGCGGTCGTAGAGGCGGTCGAAGCCGTGGGCCAGCCAGAAACGCCCGCCCGCGAGCACGATCAGGGTGAGGCCGCAGGCGATCGTCCAGCCGGCGTGATGATGGAAGCAGTCCCCCCCGACCGCCATGATCGCGATCGAGATCGGATACCAGACCACGCCCGGCAGGCTGTTCCGCGCCAGATGCCTGTGCGCCACCCGGCGCAGAATGGTTGTGGAATGCGGGCACTCGTCCAGCGGCAATGCCGGCGCCTCCCGGGTCGATGATTCTCCGATTTTGAAGTGTATCGACAGAGCCCCGGGAGGTTTTAGGCAATTATGATGATCGTATTCAATGACCGGCCGGCGCGGCCGCCCGCCTCCTCAGCCGGCCATCCGCTTCGCCACCATGTCCCAGTCGACGAGATTCCAGAAGGCCTCCACGTACTTCGGCCGGGCGTTGCGGTAGTCGATGTAGTAGGCGTGCTCCCAGACGTCGCAGGTCAGGAGGGGGCGGTTGCTGGTCGTGAGCGGCGTGGCGGCATTGCTGGTGCTGGCCAGTTCGAGCTTGCCGGCAGGCGTCAGGACGAGCCAGGCCCAGCCCGACCCGAACGTGCCGACCGCCGTCTTCGTGAACTGCTCCCTGAACGCGGCGAACGAGCCGAATGTCTGCGCGATCGCGTCGGCCAGGGCGCCCTGCGGCTCGCCGCCGCCACGCGGGGCGAGGCTGTGCCAGTAGAACGTGTGATTCCAGATCTGGGCCGCGTTGTTGAAGAGAGGGCCGGAGGCGCGGCGCACGATTTCCTCGAGCGGCAGGTGCTCGAACTCCGTGCCCGGGATCAGTCCGTTGAGATTGGTGACGTAGGTGGCGTGGTGCTTGCCGTGGTGGAACCCGAGCGTCTCGGCGGAAAGATGCGGGGCGAGGGCACCCACGTCGTAGGGCAGGGACGGCAGCTGGTGCGTCATGATATACCTCCTGCTATGGTCCGGACGCTGGCGCAGTCAGGATAGGCCTCGCGGCGGCGCCCTGACAACATGCATTCGGCGGGACGGGGCCGCCACTCGGGGGGTGGTGGCAACCGAAACGGTCGGCGGGGCGTAACACAGGATTCCGGGTCGGCGAAAGGATTGTCATGAAGCATCATCTCGCCACGTTCGCCCTGTTCACGCTGCTCTGCCTCCCCGGCGCCGTCGCGGGGACCGCGGAACCGGCGGTTGCCGTGCGCAGCGGTGCGCTGCGTCTCGAGAAGCCGCGCGCCGGGGAGTTGCTGGCCGCTCCGTTCGCGATCGACTCGCCGGTGGAGGTGGCCATCGAGGCGGTCGGCTGCGTGCCGAAGCTGAGCGACGACTACCTCGCCACGGCCTGGATTCTCGACGCCGGCACGCGTCGCGCGGTCTGGTCGCTCGATGCCCGCGAGCGCGACCTCGCTCCTGACGACCGCTTTCTGCGCGTGGCGAGCGAGCGCCTGCGTCTGGCGCCCGGGCGTTACGTCCTCTACCTGTTCGGCGGGACGCAGTGGCGCCACGAAGCGCCATTTCGCAGCTTCAGCAATGTCCTCAACGACATTGCCGACCTGATCAACCGCGACAATCCGGGCCAGGATCCGCAGCCGTATCTCGACCGCTGTTTCGTCGCCGTGTCGCCTGCGCCCGGGGCGCCGGCGGACGCGCTCGCTCCGTTGCCCGCGACCGCCGGCGCGACCGCGCCGGGCGACCCCTCGGCCGGCGCCCTGCTTGATCTGTCCCGCGCCTCCGGCGACACGGTGCTGGCGCGCGCCTTCCGGCTCGCCCGCCCGACGACGCTGCGCCTGCGCGCCTACGCCGAGGCGGCCCGCGACTCGACGCGTCTGCACGACTGGGCCTGGATCGAGGACGCGGCCACCGGAGCGCCGGCCTGGCTGCTGGACGGATCAGCCACGCGTCGGGCCGGCGGCGCCCGCAAGAATCGCCTCTTCGAGGGGGAAGTGCGCCTGCCGGCCGGCGACTACGTGGCGCGCTTCGTCACCGACGACACGCATGCCTGGGGCGCCTGGAACGCCGCCCCGCCCGTCGACCCCGACGCCTGGGGCCTGGCCCTCTTCCCCGGCGCCGGCTGCGTCCCCGGCGACCTGCAGCCGCTCGCGCTCGACGCGGTGCGCCGCAGTCCCGGCCGGCTCGCCGTGCTCACCATGGCCCGCGACGACGAAGACCGTCGCCAGGAGTTCACGCTGGTCAAGCCGGCCCGGGTCCACATCGAAGCGCTGCTCGAAGGCCCTGGCGACAGCATGTCCGACCGGGCCTGGATCGCCGAATCCGCCACCGGACGCAAGGTCTGGACGCTCGACTACGATGTCACCAAGCCGGCCGGCGGCGCCGCCAAGAACCGCAGCTTCACCGGCGAGATCGACCTGCCCGCCGGCCGCTTCACCGCGCACGTGCGCTGTGACGGCAGCCACGCCTTCGGCGCCTGGAACGCCGATCCGCCGCCCGAGCCGTGGCGTTGGGGCATGATGGTTACGGTGGCGGGGCGGTAGGCGTAGGCGGGGCGACAGACGCGGCGGCCGCCTCCGGATGGAGGCGGCCGCCGGTGTTTCCTGGCGCGCCGGGTCGCGTCGTCTACGGCAGCGCCGTCAACTCCAGCGTCAGCTGGCCGCCGCCCATCGCAGCCGGCAGTTTGTACTCGCCGGACACGAGGTTGTGGGGGACGGATTGCAGGAGGCGCACCGTGCCCGATCCGGTCGGATCGTCGTCGAGGAAGGCCAGCTCGAGTACGAAAGTGGGAAAGGCTCCCGCGACCGCAGTCGTGGTCTCGCGATCCTTCACCGTGATCCGCATGGAGCGCACCCTCTGCTGGGCGGAGTCGAACACCTGCAGGGTCGCCGTGTAGCCGTCGGTCAGGGGCAGGCAGGACAGGAAGGCGTCGAGGGCCGCGCCGTCGGTGATGGCCGGGGCTTTGAGCGGCACGTCGATGTCCAGCATCTGGCCGCCGCCGCCCACCTCGCCGGTGATCGCCGTCTCGCCGAAGGTCAGGGCCATGGTGCCCAGGCCGCCGGCGCAGCGGCGGACCGGACGCAGGGTGGCGCGGTCGACCCAGGTGGTGTCGGCCATCGTGCCCATGGCCATCTTCATCGCCTCGATCACGCGCCAGAGCGACCGGCCCCCTTCGACGGCCGGGTCGATGGTGCGGTTCAGCTCGAGATCGATCTTCTGTGGGCCCATGGCGAAGGCGCCCCTGTAACTGAGCGCGAGCGGTTTGAGGAGCGCTCCGTCGGCGGTCGGCAGCGGAGCGTTCGCGGCCGCCGCGGCTGCGCTGTCGTCGGGCATCTTCACGCTCTCCACGTCGACCGTGATCTCGGCCAGGCGCTTCGCCACCTTGTCGGTCATCGTCTCCTGGCAGCGGCCGCCGAGATGCTTCGCAAAGAATTTCTCCATCGACGCGGCAAGGGCGAGACGATTCTCCGGGGAGCGGAAGCCGTGCCCCTCGTCGGGGGCCACGAGGTACTCCACCGCCGCTCCCTTGTCGCGCAGCGCGACGACGATCCGGTCCGATTCCGCCTGCTTCACGCGCGGGTCGTTGGCGCCGTGCACGACGAGCAGCGGCACCCGGATCGCATCCACCTTGAACAGCGGCGAACGGGCGATCAGGTCGGCGCGGTCCTTCTCGTTAGCCGGGTCTCCGACCCGCTTGTACCACGAGCCCTCGAGGAACGGACGCCAGTAGGCCGGGAACGATTCCATCAGCGTGATGAGATTCGAGGGCGCCACGTAAGGCACGCCGCAGGCGTAAAGGTCGGGGGTGAACGCCACACCGGAGAGGGTGGCATAGCCGCCGTACGAGCCGCCGAAAATCGCCACGCGGTTCGGGTCGGCGATGCCCTCTTTGATCAGCCACTGCACGGCGTCGGTCAGGTCGTGCTGCATCGCGCCGGTGCCCCACTCGTGGTTGCCGGCGTTGAGGAACTTCTTGCCGTAGCCGTCGGAGCTGCGGAAGTTCGGCTGCAGGACGGCGTAGCCGCGGTTGGCCAAAAACTGCGGGATCGGGCTGTAGCCCCAGTAATCGCGCGCCCACGGGCCGCCATGCGGGTGGATGACGACCGGCAGGTTCTTCGCCGGCACGCCGCGCGGCAGGGTCAGGTAGGCGGGGATTTCGAGGCCGTCGCGCGCCTTGTAGCGGACCGGCTTCATGAACGCGAGCTGCTCGCTCGGCAGCTCGGGCCGTGAACGGTACTGCAGGGTCAGCTTGTTACCGGCGAATTCGTAGAGCCACACGGAGCCGGGGTCGACATCGCTGGTGACGGCGACCAGCATCAGCCGCATGTCGCGGGTGACCGAGGCGAGGCCCAGGTCGCCGTCGGGAAATCTCTTGTGCAGGAATTCGTATGCCTTCTTGAACCGCTTCTCGCGCGGGTAGACACGCGTGCGGTCGCCCACGTAGGTGGTCGCCGCCAGCTCGTCGGTGTCGGGCGCGAAGACGGCGCTGCCGAAGTCCACCTGCCGCTCGGGGTCAGTCTCGACGAGCTTTTCCGCACCGGTGGCGGGGTCGAGCAGGACGAGGCGCGACAGGTCGACATCAGCGCCTCGGCTCGTCGTCATGTAGACGCCCTTGTTGTCCGGCGTGAAGCCGAAGGGCGACACATCCTCCTCGTAGGTCCAGGTCTGCAACTGCGTCAGCAGGTCGCCGTCCACCCGCAGCAGCTCGCCGCCGCCGCCGGGGGTCGGTCGGATCGCGAGGCGCACCTGGCCGGCCAGGTCGAAAACATAGCCGCCGATCTTTTCCGTGTTTTTGATCAGCAGCGTGCGTTCGCCGGTGGTGAGGTTGATCCGGTACACGTCGTGGTATTCCGCGTCGCGGTCGTTCAGGCCGACCAGGATCTCGTTGGGCGTGCCCTTGGGCACCGCGTAGATGGCCGCGCGCACGTTTTCGAGCGGCGTCAGGTCGCGCGCCGGCGGCACGCCGCTGTCGGCCTCGGCGGCCGCGGACGGATCGACAGCGTAGACATGGAAGTTCTCGTTGCCGCCCTTGTCCTGCACGTAGAGCAGGCGCTGTCCGTCGCGGCTCCAGAAGTAGCCGGGGATGGGGCGCTTGTCGGCGGTGACGGGGCGCGCCTGGTCGAACGGTGCGTCGAGCGGTTTGACCCAGATGTTGCGCACCTCCTTGTACTGCTTGATGAACGAGAGGTACTTCCCGTCCGGGGAGAGTTGCGCGCCGGATACCTGCGGGTCGCCGAAGAACAGCTCGCGGTCGATCAGCGGCGGCAGGCCGCCGGAGTCCGCCCGCGAGGCGGCCAGCGCGCCGGTCCACGGCAGGGCCAGCGCCAGGAGGACGAAAGAGCAGAGCAATCTCTTCATGGCTCGGTGCACCTCGTGATTCGGGGGAGGGATGGACGGACGGGATCATGATCCACCCGCGGGCCTGCCGGGCGAAACGCTTTTTACGCGTTTGAAGGGGCGTGGGTTGCGGAGAAAGCGTCCGCGGGGCGGGAGAGAGGCGCCCCGCGGCGTCGGTCAGGCAGCCACGGAAACCGGCGTTTCGGTCGGGAATTCCGCGGACGGGCGCTCCGGCGTCGGCTCCGGTGCGGGGACCGTGACCGGCTCCGGCGTCGCCGTCTCCTCTCCGATCAGCATGCCGAGCCGGTCGGCCAGCTTTGCCAGCGCCTGCTGCACGTCGTCGAGCAGCGCCGCCGGGTCGAAATCGTCGCCCCGGCCCGCAGCGTGGAAGGCGGTCCTGAGGTCGTCGCGGAACGCCTTGGCCGTGTCACGCAATTCTTCGCGCACGGCGGGGTCGAGGTCGGGGTTGTTCCGGATGATCGCCTGCAGTTCGTGCCGCACCTCCCGGCTGATCTGGCGCAGCAACTGCGAAACGTGCGGACGGCCGAAACGCTCGCCCGCGGCCCGGTCGACCTCTCGGTCCGGCGCGCCGACCGTGGCGGGGGTGGTGGCGCTGCCGCTGTTCAGGACGAGGCTCACCTGGAGCGAGGCGGACCACTGCCAGGATGCGCTGAAGGAGAGCGTGGCGCCGGTCGGGCTGTCCGGGGTGGAAACTGTGGCCGCGATGCCCGTCGCCGCGGCGGTCGAGGGGGCTGTCCTGGCGGCGATGCCAGACGTCCCCGGGGACGGGGAATGGACGTTATTGACATGATCGAGTCGCATGCCGACCTCCCTGTCGGAAATGAGGCGCGGTTTCTGCAAACGCGCCGCGCGGATCCATCGCTCGTCTTATCGGTCGCCGGAGGAAGGGCTTGAGGGGGGCGCCAGGCCCTTCCGCGCCACGTCCGCTGAAACATCTTGTCCTGGCCGGTGGGGCGGGATAAGGATGAGGTCCATCCTGATCCCCAATGACGACGTACAGCCTGGGTTGACAACGCGACCTCGTCCTCGTCCCAAGGAGGAGAAGCATGCGCCCGGTTTCATCATGGCTGCTCGTGGTCCTGCTCTGCGCCCTGGCGTCCGCCAGCACCGCGGTCGTTCCGAGCGGGTGGACCGAGAACTTCGCGACCAGCGCCCTGCGCGATCCGGCGGTGACAACGGCCGACTGGGACACGGTCAGCGGCCGTCTCCACCTCTGGCCGCTTCCGATCGACCAGCGGGGCGCGCTCGACACTCCGGGCACGGCCTACGATGTGGTGCTGGCAGGCGATCTGGCCTACATCGCCGACTACGACAACGGGTTGCGCATCGTCAGCCTGGCCGATCCCACCGCTCCGGTCGAGGTGGGCGCCTACGACTCGCCCGGCTACACCACGGACATCTGGCTGCATCCACCCTATGCGTTCCTGTCGGACGGTGCCGGCAGCAACGGCGGCGTGCGGATCGTCGATGTGAGCAACCCGGCCGCGCCCACCTCGTCCGGCGTGTTCATCTCGGCCGGCTACGTGAACGGAGTCGCCGTGCAGGGGAACGTGGCCGCCGTGGCGAGCGGCATGCTCGGCGTGCAGTTCATCGACATCACCGACCCGACGGCGCCGGTGGATCTCGGCACGATCGACACGCCCGGCTATGCCTACGCGCTGGCGTACGTCGGCCGGTACGTCTACGTGGCCGATGGCACGGCCGGGATGGCCGTGATCGACGCGCTCGACCCGACGGCGCCGGTGCAGGCGGGGGCCTACGACACCGACGGTTCGGCCTACGATGTGCTCGTGGCCGGTCGGCGGGCCTACGTGGCGGACTACGGGAATGGTGTGGTCATCCTCGACCTGTCGACCCCGACCGCTCCGTCTTTGCTCGGCTCCTGCGCCACCCCGGGGCAGGCGCGGGGCCTCGCGCTCGACGGCAGCTTCCTGCAGGTCGCTGACGGCGAAGCCGGCATCGAAGTGTTCGATGTCGCCGATCCGGCCGCTCCGGTGCTCGTGCAGTCCTGGGACACCTCCGGCCAGGCGCTCGGCGTGGCGATCGGCGCCGAGCTGACGCTGGTGGCCGACGGGTCCGCTGGTCTGCAGGTGTTGCGGCACCGGCGGCTGACCGACCAGCCGTACGTGCATCTGCAGGGGGTCGAGTCGTCCTCCCAGATGACGCTGGACATGACGCTGGACGGTCGCCTGGCCTACCTGACCGGCTACGGCGGGACGTCCGTCCAGGACGTGAGCGATCCGGAGGCCCCCGAGCAGATCGGCTTCCTCCCGCTTGGCGGCGAAGCGCTCGACGTGGCGGGGACTTTGGCCTGCGTTGTCGCCTCCGGGGTGGGGCTGTTCGTCGTGGATTTCGGCGATCCGACGCAGCCGCAGGAGGTCGGCTTTCTCGCGCTGCCGGGCTTGCCGCAGGATGTGGTGATCAGCGGGCGCTACGCCTACGTCGCCTGCGGGGTCTCCGGTTTGCAGGTGGTGGATCTGGCGGTGCCGACCGCGCCGGCTCTGGTCGGTGCGCTCGCCTTCCCCGGCAACAGCATGAGTCTCGAGGTGACCGGCGACCGGGTCTGCGTCGCCGCGCAGCACGGCGGCCTGCGGGTGATCGACGTGAGCGATCCGTTGCTCCCGGTGCAGGCAGGATTCTTCATGGGGTCCGGGAACGTCGTGGATGTCGCCGTCGGTGGCGACTTCGCCTACGTGGTCGAATTCTACGGCGACATCGTGCGGAAGCTGGACGTGAGCAATCCGGCCAGCATCGTGGAGGTCGGCTCGATAGCGATGGCGCGGCCGCGGCGGATCGCCGTGTCGGGGCACCTGGCCGCGATCGTGACCGGAAACACGGAGCTGAACCTGATCGAGGTGGGCGACAACCCCGGCTTCGGCTCCCTCCTGGAGCAGCAGTCCGGCCTCTCTCCGAACTGCGTGGCGTTCTGCGGCGATTACCTGCTGACCGGCGACCAGGAGTGGTCCCCGTACGCACCGTACGAATTCGTCCAGCGCTGGCGCGATCCGGATCGCAACGTCGGGCAGGGTTTCCTGGGCGAGACGGGCGCGGGCTATGCCATCAAGGCGCGCCTGACGACGGTGCAGTGGAACGGGTGGATGTTCAGCTGGATGTACGACCACGTGTTCGACTGGTATCTGGTGTCCAATGCCGGCACGGTCGAACAGGCCTTCCCCCGGAACGGCAGCTGGGTCACGCTGGACCAGCCGGCGTGGAGTCTGGGCTGGCGGGCCGAATGCACCTACACCCTCGGGCGCGAGGGGCCGTACGTCGACAGTCTCACGCTCGAGATCCTGCGCGACCTGCCGGTCATTAGTTCGGTGACCGACGTACCGGGCGACCAGGGGGGCCAGGTGCGGCTGCGCTGGATCCGCTCCGCGTACGACGAGGCGGAGAGCGACTATCCGATCGCCGAGTACTCCGTGTACCGGCGGATCGGAGATCCGGTGCTGGAGAAGGGTAAGGCGGGCGCCGCGGGCGCGGTTGTCGATCCGCAGGGGGCGTCCGACAAGGCCTGGCCGCCCGGCGAGTGGGATTACCTGCTGACGGTGCCGGCGGACGGCGAGGAAAGCTACAGTGTCGTCGTGCCGACGCTGCGGGATTCGACGGCTGACGACGCCAACCGCGTCACATTCTTCGTGCGCGCCCGGACGCTCGAGCCGGGCGTGCTGTTCGACGCCCCGCCCGACAGCGGCTGCTCGGTGGACAATCTCGCGCCGGCGGCGCCGCGCGCGTTCATGGTCACCTACACCGTGGGGGGCAACCTCCTGGCCTGGGGCGCCCCCGACGCGATCGATGTGGCCCACTACCGCGTCTACCGCGGAGCCAGTTCCGATTTCGTGCCGGCGCCGGAGAGCCTGCTCGCCGAAACGACCAGCACGGCCTGGATCGACCGGCCGACTTTCCCCTGGGGCTGGTACTACAAGGTGGCGGCGGTCGACCTGGCCGGAAACGAGGGGCCGGTCGCGGCGCCCTCCGTGGTGACCGGCGTTCCCGATTCGGAGCCCGGCGGCGCCCCCGCCCGCTTCGCCCTGCGCGGCGCCACGCCCAACCCGTTCAATCCGAGTACGACGATCAGTTTCGACGTGCCGGCGTCCGGCGGCGAGGTGCGTCTCGATCTGTATGACGCGCGCGGTCGCCTCGTCCGCACGCTCGTGAACGGTCGCCGGGATCCGGGTCGGCAGGAGGCGGTCTGGAATGGACGCGACGTGGCCGGTCGCCGCGTACCGTCGGGGGTCTATTTTGCGCGTCTGCGCGCCACCGGCTGTGACGCGGTGGTGAAAGTGACCCTGGCCGGCTGATGAAACCGGTCGTTGCACGGGGCGGGCCGGCGCTGCGGCGTCCGGCCCGTCCCCGAACCCGTTGCGCCCCGCCCGGCCGCGTGCCACAATCCGCGCATGCGAATCCGGCGCCGGTTAGCCATCTTCGGTCTGGTCTGCTGCGCGTTGTCCGCGCGTCCCGCCGCCGCTCCCGCCCAGGAATGTCTGGAGTATGGCGCGTACCTGCACTGGCTCGGTGATGCCGCCGCGCCGGGGCAGGCGCGTGGCGTAGCCGTGGCGGATGGCTATGCCTACGTGGCGTGCGGCGAAGCGGGACTGCAGATCGTCAGCCTGGCCGATCCGACAGCGCCGGTGGTCGTGGGGGGCGTCGACACGCCGGGCGAGGCGTACGGCGTGGCGGTGGCGGGCGGTTATGCCTACGTGGCTGACTACACTGCCGGTCTGCAGGTGATCGATGTGTCCGATCCGGCGCTGCCGGCGATCGTCGGCGCGCGCGACACGAGCGACCACGCGCACGGGGTGGCGCTTTCGGCGGGCGGCACGCTTGCCTACGTGGCCGACGGGGCTGACGGCCTGATCGTGCTCAACATCGCCTTGCCGACCGACCCACGCATCCTCAAGGGCGCCAACACCGAAGGCTATGCGGTCGGTGTGGCGGTGCTGGGGACCTATGCGTACGTCGCCGACAGCGGGGGCGGTCTGCAGGTGATCGACGTGGCGAACGCCACCCAGCCGGTGGTGTGTGGCGCCGTGCGCACCGCAGACTTCGCGCAGGGGGTGGCGGCAGCGGCCGGACGCGTGTACGTCGCCGCGGGCAATGCCGGCCTGGTCAGTTTCGACGTGTCCGATCCGCTCCAGCCCGCGCCGCTCGACACGCTCGACACCCCTGGCTACGCGCTGGGCGTGGCGGTGGCGGGCGGCCGGATTTACGTCGCCGACAGCGGCGCGGGGCTGCAGGTGGTCGATGCGGCGGATCCCGCGCACCTGTGGCTTGCGGCGTCGATCGATACCCAGGAGCATTCGTACGGCGTGGCTCTGGCCGGCGCACTCGCCTGCGTGGCGAACGGCACGTCCGGGTTGATGTTGCTCGACGTGTCCGCCGCCGCCGCCGTGCCGACCGCCGGCGCCATCGACACGCCGGGCAATGCTCTCGACGTGGCCCTGACGCCGGCCGGGTGGGCCTTCGTGGCGGATGGCTCACCGGGCCTGCAGGTGGTCGACGCGCGTGACGTGCTGGCGCCGCAGGTCGTCGACGTCTTCGACACGGCCGGGAGCGCCCGGGGCGTTGCGCTGCTTGGGGATCGCCTCCTGGTGGCGGACGGTCCGGGGGGCCTGCTGGTTTTCGATGTCAGCGTGCCGGGGGCGCCTCTGCCGCTCGGCTCCATCGACACGCCGGGCGCCGGCGCCGACGTGGCGGCCGGCATCGCGCCGCGCGCCGACGGCGGCGCCGACACGCTCGCGGTGGTGGCGGACGGGACCTATGGCGTTCGCGTGTACGATCTGCGGGACCCGGAGCACCCGGCCTGGCACGAGGGGTACTACAATACGCCCGGCTGGGCCGCCGCCGTGGCGCTGGCCGGAACCTTCACGCGCGGCTCTCCGCTCGACCGCCCGTACGTCTGCGTCGCCGACAGTGGCGGCGGCCTGGCCGTGGTCGATCTCACCGATCCCGCCGCGCCAATGCTGGCCGGCACCGTGGCTACGCCGGGGCCGGCGCTCGGTCTGGCGCTGGCGAGTGGCTATGCCTTCGTGGCGTGCGGCGCCGCCGGGCTGGTGACCGTCGATCTGACCGACCCCGCCGACCCGCGCATCGTCGGGCGCGTCGATACCCCCGGCATCGCCGCCGGCGTGGCCATCGGGGGTGGGGAGGGCTCGGTGCACGCCTACGTGGCCGACGGCACGACCGGCCTGATCGTCGTGGACGTGACCGACCCGCGCGCTTTGCGCATGGTCGGTGGCGTCGATACGCCCGGCGTGGCGGCCGCCGTGGCGTTGAACTGGGCGTTCGCGTTCGTGGCCGACAGCGCCGGCGGGCTGCGCATCGTGTCGCGCCAGTGCGAGGTCGGTCTCGGCATCGACCCGCCCGATCCGCCACCGCCGCCGGAAGACACGGCCGCGCCACCGCCGGCGCGCGACCGGCTCGCGGCCCCCTATCCGAACCCGTTCAACCCGCGCGTGACCGTGCCGTTCGCGCTGGCGCGCGCGGCGGCGGTTCAACTGACCGTGTTCGACGCCGCCGGTCGCCGCGTGGCGGAACTGCTCGACGGCGAACGTCCCGCCGGCGCGGCCCGTGTCGTCTGGGACGGCTGCGACGCTGCGGGCCGGCCGGTCGCCTCCGGCACGTATTTCGTGAGACTGACGACGGAGGGAACGGTCGAGAGCCGGTCCCTGCTGCTGGCCCGCTAGAAAGGACCGGTTGCCGTGCTGCGGAAGCTGCTCTGGCTGGCGGGGGCGGGAACGCTCGGAACGTTCAGCCGTTATGCGCTGTCAGGCCTGGTCCAGCGCTGGACCGGCGCCGCGTTCCCCTGGGGGACGCTGGCGGTGAACGTGGTGGGCTGCTTCGCGGCGGGGCTGCTCTGGATGCTGGCCGAAACCAGGCTGGCCCTTTCGGCGACGGTCCGGACTGCCGCGCTCGTCGGTTTCCTCGGCGCATTCACCACCTTCTCGGCCTTCATGCTCGAGACGGGGCAACTCATGCGGGACGCGCAGTGGCTGCGCGCGGGGCTGAACATCCTGCTGCAGAACGGGATCGGCCTGGTCGCGCTGCTGGCCGGGTTCGCGGTGGCGCGCCGGATCTGAGCCGCCGGAGGTATGGTCATGAAACTGCCGAGCGAGGCGTGGCTTCTGCGGATCTTCATCGGCGAGAGCGATCGCCATGAGGGGCGGCCGTTGTACGAAAAGATCACCGAGCTGGCGCGCCGCAGGGGGCTGGCCGGCGCGACCGTGCTGCGCGGCGTGACCGGGTTCGGAGCCAACAGCCGCATCCACACCGCGAAGATCCTGCGGCTGTCGGAGGATCTGCCGATGGTCGTCGAGATCGTCGACGCGCCGGAGCGAATCGAGGCGTTCCTGCCCGAACTCGACGCCATGATCACCGAGGGGCTGGTCACGGTGGAGAACGTGCGCGTGTTCGCCTACCGACACAGCGGAGGGCGGGAGTTGCCGCCCGAGACGGCCTGAATCGCCGCCGGTCTGTCAGGGCCAAAACAGCTGTTTGCGATTAGGTTGTCAAATTGCGGCGGTGCGCCTTGCGCGTGCCGCGGAAAGGCAGGGAACATGGCGATCGAGGTGGGCAAGGCCGCCCCGGCGTTCACGCTGACCGACAGTGGTGGCAAGAGGGTGGCGCTGGGGGACTTCCGGGGGCGGGACGTCATCGTCTACTTCTATCCGAAGGACGACACGCCCGGCTGCACGAAGGAGGCCTGCGGCTTCCGCGACGCCTGGGAGGATCTGCAGAAGGCCGGCGTGATGGTGTTGGGCGTGTCGGCCGACAGCGAGGCGTCGCACGCGAAATTCGCGACGAAGCACAAGCTGCCGTTCATTCTCCTCTCCGACCCCGACCGCAAGGTGATGACGAAGTACGGCGCCTACGGCGAGAAGACGCTGTACGGCAAGACGGTCACCGGCGTGATCCGCTCCACTGTCTGGGTCGGCCCGGATGGCCGGGTGCGCCGGCACTGGGCGAAAGTGACGAAAGCCGAGACGCATCCGGGACAGGTGCTGGCGGCGCTGCGGGCCGGCGCCGCGGGCGAGGCGCCGGGCCGGGCCGCGGCCGACCGCGAGGAGTCCCGTCGCTGAAGCGGTCGGCCCGGACCGGACGCGAGGGGTTCGTGTCGTTGACCGCAACAGTCGAGTGGTTGTCGAAGATGCGCCTGCAGATGTTCGAGACGCCTCAACGGATCAGCGTGATCCGGCGCGTGTCGCGCCCCCTCTCGCCCTCGATCCGGACGAGGTAGCTCCCCGAGGCCGCGGCGGCGCCGCGGTCGTCGCTGCCACGCCAGGCCAGTTCGTGACGTCCCGCCGGGAAGACCCCGTCGGCCAGGGTCGCCACGCGGCGTCCGGCCAGGTCGAACACAGCTACCCGCACGCGTTGCGCCGCGGCGAGCACGTACGCCACGCGCACGGCCGGGTTGAAGGGATTGGGGTGCGGCGCGAGCAATGAGATCGGCCGCGGCGGCGCCGCCAGTTCGACCGCGCGTTCGGCCAACGTCTCCCAGGTCGCGTCCGTCGACTGGCGATGCCTGAGGGTGTAGGTGACCGTACCTCCGGCGGCCAGGCGGGCGGACGCATCGCGCGCCGCGAACCCGTCCGGCGTGGCGAAGCAGGGGACGGACCAGGAGTCGGCGCCGGCCCTGGCCGCCAGCTGGAATTCCCCCGGTGATCCGCCCGCGATCGTCCAGGTCAGCACAACGGATTGCGTGCCCGCCAGGATGGAGAATTGCGACAGGAAGGCCGCGACCGGGCTGCGACAGGGCAGCGGCGCCGTGTACACGCAGCCCCAGCTCGCGATCACGCACTGGTCGTTGCGGAAGCCGAGAGGTCCGTACATGGACCAGCCGGATCCCATGCTGACCACGGCGGGGCGCGCCGGATCCGAAATGTCGATGGCATGAACGCCGAAGCGGCCGCTGAGCACCAGCCAGCCGTCGTCGCCCTGCATCCGATAGTCGCCCATGGGGACGGGCGTGCGCGAAATCAGCGCCGGAGCGACCGGATCGGTGAGGCTGAACCCGAGCAGCGACCGATCGAAGTCCGTGTCCATGATCGCGATCCAGAGGCAGCCGCCGGCGATCACCGGTCTCGATCCGACTGAAATGGACGCGGGAAGGCCGAGCGCGTTGAGGCGCCGGGGGTGGGCGGGATCGCTCAGATCGACCACGCGCAGCGAATCCCCATAGATGTAGCCGAGATAACCGCTCGCCAGGAATGTCGATGTGTCAGAGCGGAAGGAGGGGACCGTCGCTTCGATGACCGGGGCCAGGGGGTCGTCGAGGTTGACGATGAAATCACGCGCGCCATCGGCCGTCGTGGCGCGCACGATAACGCGGTTATCCGGGAGCCAGGTGAGGTCGGCCGTCATCCCGTACTGCAGGACGCCCGGCAACGGCAGGCTGGCCACGACCCGCGGCTGCGTCGCGACAGTGAGGTCCACGATCTCGAGGTTCACACCCGCCACGCAGGCCAGGGAATCCCGCCAGGCCACGGCATCGCCAAGCACCTCGACACTGCCGATCACGGTCGGACCGTCGGGCGAAGCCAGGTCCAGGATGTCGAGCCGGGGGAATCCGTTCGGGAAAGTCGTCAGACAGCGCGCCCGATCGCCCGCGATGTCCATCGCGTTGGGCATAACGTCGCCATAGACAGTCGGCGACCACGCAACTGTCGATGTCGGCATCACCGTGGCGGCCGCGCCCAGCCGGAAGGCCAGAACTGAGGAAATCGGCGAAAAGCTCCCGTCGCACGCGACCGTGAAAAGATGGCCGTTGCGCAGGACCGCGCCGCGATGCTCGATCTCCGCGTAGCCGGTCTGGCTCACCAGGCGCGGATTCAGCGGGTCCGACACGTCGATCGTCCGCACTCCGATGCCGTAGTGCCCTGTCACCGCTGCCCACGAGCCCTCCACGGCGATCGCATCGCCCCCGGCGGCGGTGCGGCCCAGGGCGCGCGGCGCGGCGGGATCTGCAACGTCGATGATCACGAGGCCGGTCCGGCACACGAGGTACGCGCGGTCGTTCTGCACGGCGATGGCCCGGCCTTCGAGGTCATCCTCGCGATACTCGCCCAGCAGCCGGGGCGCGCCGGGGTCCGTCACGTCGACCGTGAGCAGACCCGTCGCGGTCGCCACGTACGCGATCGGCCCCCTGACGACCAGGTCCACCGTGCCCAGAGGCAGCGCAAGGCGGGAGAGGGGAACCGGCGCCGCCGGCCGGGCGATGTCCCAGATCCCGAAGTCGGTCGCGTCCGCCGCGAACAGCAAGGCCCCCTGACAGGCCAGAATGGCGTCATGAAGTCCGCTCGCCAGCGAGCCTACGAGCACCGGCGTGGCAGGTTCCGCCAGCGAGATGGTGTGGAGCGTGTCGCGATAGCCCATGGCGAAAAGGCAATTCCGGCCCAGCGCGATACTGTGCGCTGACCCAAAGTTGTATGCTCGCCATGTCTGGCCCACGAGCCGCAGGTCGTCCGGGCGCGAGGCATCCCAAACGAAGATGCTGCCGCCATTATCGACCGCCACCAGGGTGTCGCCGCTCGCCGCCAGACAGCGGTAGAACGGCAATCCCTCCCAGCTGCCGTTAAAATACTGCTCGCTGACCCAGCTCGTCGCGGCAGGGTAGTCGACGCACTCCTGCGCGGGGGCCGTGGTGAAGGCGCAGAACGCGACGACTGCGACGATCCAGGCCGCGTTTCCCGCCAGCTTCGGCTGTGTGGACATCGGGCGCCTCCCGTGCAAATCGGTATGCCGATCGCTCTGGCGGCCGGCTCAGGGCAGCAGGTGCGAAGGCGCCGCGTGGGCGGGTGCGGCGCGGACCGTGCCCGATGCAAGAACCGCGCCGCGGGCTGTGGCGGTGGATCTCCATAAATCATTGTTAATAATTGAATTGTGCGCGCCAAGGGACTCCCTGGGCCACTTAGGACGATTCATCCTGTGCGGGAAGCGGCTGGGTGGGAACCTGCCGGCATCAGGTCACCCCTTCGCGTGGGTCTCGCGCAGGTCGCACTTGCATGGATGCCACGCCAAGCTGCGCGAGGTTGTCCCGGTGCACGAAGAATTCCGGGGGGAAGTCGTGTGGGACGGGATCGTGCACGTCTTTGATGTGACCGGGACGCCCGGCTGCGACACCTGTTATGCGTGGTCGTCGCCTCGCGCAGATTCAATCTCCCGCAGCTTTTATGCGGTCCTGGGCTCTCCCCCAGTTGCCTCTGCGGCCGATGCCGTCAAAGCAGGCCATCGCCTCCAATTGACGGCCCTCCTAAGATAGCCTGATTTCTAGCCTGATTTCTCCCTGCTTTTTTCGTTTCTCACTTGCCCCGCCTAGTCTAGTTTCTTGGCCGGGAATGAATCTGGTGGCATACATGTACGCTTGGCGTACATTGTGCTATAGTACAGGGGGATCAATGACGACAGAAGAAGCGGAGGGCATTCTCCGGCGTGTTAGCCGTCAGGAGATTCAGTTGGCGTTCACGCAACACTTCAAGGACCGCGCCGAGGAAAGGCATCCCGGCCTAACTGCGGTTCATGTCTATCAGGTCCTTCGGATCGGAAAGATCTGGGGGACGCCGGAATGGGTCGAACAGTACAAGAACTATGCAGTTGAGGTGAGGGCGAAATTGCCTGATTTGGGACAGGTCAAGATTCTATTTGGGATCTCTGATCGTCCAAGCGTTTGCTGTGTAACGGTTTATTAGATTATCGGAGGGTTGATCGCCGTGAAAAATAGGTGCCCAATTTGCGGATCGCCCGATGTGGCGGTCGAAACTCCCAAGAAGTACCAATACGATAACTGCGGGCTCCCCAATGTGTTACTCATTGGCAACGGAGTAATTGTCTTTGATTGTCATTCCTGCAAGAGCACGGCCACCACGATAGTGAACGAACAGCAGCTTATTCAGGTTCTCGGACTCAGGCTTGTGACGGCTCCCCTGGGAATCAAGGGATACGAGATGAAGTTTCTTCGCGCGCTATATGGGATGACACAGACAGAAATGGCGAAGGAGTTCCCAAGGCGCCGCCGAGAGACAATCTCCGAATGGGAGGCCAAGGGCCGGATCTTTCAGAATCCAAACGACGAGGTGTTGCCCAGGCTGGTTCTTCTACGGCTCTTTAGTGACCGGGTGATTGAATCGGACCATTCTTTTCTGAGCATCAACCACACCAAGAAGTACCTGGAGTTCACTCGGTCGATTGTAGACAACATCCCCGAAATGATTGAGGAGAAGAGGGCTAAATCGCCACTTAGCGCCTGCCACCAGTCGCACAAGAGGGCGTGGACGCTAGACTGTACGCCAGCTTTAGCCTAGACCATCTTCGTAAGTGGGCCGCGTCTTGATGGCGCGACCCACCATCATTCGTTTCAACTTAGGACACTACCGGGACAGGAGCCCGCTTGACGACCGCCCGGTCGCCGAATGATAATCATTGTTCAGCTGTGGCGCGCGATGTCGGCCCGATCCGGCCCTTGGAAAGGATGGCCAATCATGCAGACCCGCGGAATTCTCGCGTGTCTCCTGGCCTTGTCGTGGCTTGCCGGGTGCAGTGATTCCTCGAAACCCGAGGCCACCAACAGCGATCTCCGCGGTCAGATCGTTGACGCCTTCGGTCTGCCGGTGGCCGGCGCGGGGGTCGTCCTGGAGTATGCCTCCGATCCTCCGGCGGGCAGCGCGTACGACAAACCCCAGACCGGCATCGAATTCAACCTGCCCGAGGCGGGTTCGATCAGCCTCTGGATCGGTTCCTTCTGTGACGGCGATACGGTGCGGGTGCTCGTGGGCGGGGAGTTGCCGCCCGGCCAGCACACGGTCATCTGGGACGGCAAAGACGGCGAGGGCCGGATCCTGCCGGACGGCGTCTACCGGTATCATCTCGTGACGGTCGACGGGGAGAAGCAGGAGCTGTTTCCGCTCTTCCACCTCGGGTACCGGAGCCTGCCGGCTGATGCGGTCGTGGCGCCGCTGGTCGTGACCGACGCGCATGGGCGATTCGCCCTGGGCCAGGGCTGCCTGCCGCTGGACTTCACGTTCGGCAGCACCAACGAACTTGGAGAGCCGATCGGGACCCGCACCATCACGCGGGCGGTCCGGGTCTGGGCGTGGGCGGGGGAGGGCGGCGCGCTCACCGCCGGCCCGGTCGTGACCGTCGATCCCGAAACTGGCGCCGACGTCACCGTGACCGTCGGCAACCGATAGAGCCTGCGGGAGCGCTTCTCCCCCGGAGCGTCGTCGCCGCCGCTAGACGTCCCGCAGCAGCGTCGCACGCAGGCCGTGGGTCGTTTCGACGGCGCAGCGGCCGTCGGGACGCCGCGCGACCAGCAGCCCCTCCACCCCCGGCAGCGTTTCGAGCATGCGCCGCCCCTCGGCCGCCGACAGCACGATGCAGGCGGTGGCCAGCGCGTCGGCCTGCATGGCGGTCGGGGCGAGGATGGTGGCGCTGACGACCCCGGTCGTCGTTTCGCCGCTGCGCGGATCGACGATGTGGCTGACGCGGCGGCCGTCGAGCTCGGCGAACTGCTCGTAGGTGCCGCTCGTGGCGACGGCGGTGGCGTCGGTAAGCTCGAGGGTGGCGAGCAGGCCGTCGGCGCGCAGCGGATCGCGCACGCCGATGCGCCAGGGGGAGCCGTCGGGCTGCGGGCCGGCGGCGCGGATGTCGCCGCCGGCGTTGACCAGGCCGGTCTGGCCGGCGGCGGCCAGCGCGGCGGCGGCGCGGTCGGCGCCGTAGCCCTTGGCGATGCCGCCGAGGTCGAGGGCCATCGCTTCGGCGCCGAGCGTGGCGGTGTCGCCGGCGAGCGTGAGCCGGCCGAAACCGACCCGCGCCAGCGCCTCGCGCATGTCGTCGCGCGACGGCACGCGGGTGGGGCGCCCCTCGCGGAAGCCCCACGCCTGGAGCAGCGGGGGGACCGTGGGGTCGAACGAGCCGTGGGTGAGCAGGTGCGTCTCGCGCGCCGCCTCGAGCACCGCGCGCAGTTCCGCCGACAGCGGCACCGGCGCCCCGGCCGCGGCGGCGTTGAGGCGGCTCAGTTCGCTGGCGGGCAGGAAGTACGACATCCGTTCCTCGACCCGGCGGGCCGCATCGAGCGCGGCGGGCATGACGTGCCCGCCGGCCGTCTCGGGCACGGTCAACTCCAGGTAGGTGCCCATCGCCACGAAGCGGCCGTTGGTCAGGCCGCGCTGCGCGGCCGCCTGCCGCGTCGCGCCGAAGCGCCAGGCCGCTGCTCCCACCACCGCGGCCCCGCCCAACGCCAGGAAGGCGCGGCGGGACAGCGTGCCGTTGTCGCGATCGTCAAGACGCATGATCCATCCCTCTGTCCTGAAAAATGCCGGTGATCCGCGCCCGGAAGCGCCGGGCGCCCGGTCGTTGCGGGTTGCGGATTCTCGAGTCGATCAACCGTACGATACCGAAGCCGGCGGCCGCACCCGCCAGCGCTCCGAGCGCGCTGAGCGGGTCGCGGTGCGGCGCCAGCGGGGTCCCGCCGAGCGCCGACCAGGTGCCGAAAGCCGCCACCAGGAGGGTGGCGAGCGGGATCAGGTAGACCGTCACGCAGGCGGTCAGGAAAGCGCTGTCGTCGAGTTCGAGCGTGATGCGCTGGCCGACGGCGGCGCCGAGCGGGTTCGCGGCCGGCAGCAGCAGGCGGCGCTGGCCGAAGGTCATCGCGCAGGCGCCGCGCGCGTGGCAGCCGTCGCAGGCCGCCCCGCGCTCCACCTCCACCGTGGCCGCCCCGTCGGGGCGCTGCTCCACGATCACGCCGGTCTCGATCATGACGGCTCCGGGGGATTCGTCGGGGCCGGCGGGGGCGCAACAGCGGCCGCAGCCGCAGCTTTCGCGGCCGCCTTGCGCGCCGCCTCGGCCGCCCGGCGTTCCGCCGCGAGGCGCTCCGCCTCGGCGCGCACGCCCGGCTCGGGGGTAGCGCCGCGGGCGTAGACCAGCACGCCCGGCTTACAGGCGTCCACGCACAGGCCGCAGCCGACGCATTTCTCATCACTGCGCACCGGCCGGCGGCCGTCCCAGACCAGGGCGTCGTGCGGGCAGGCCTTCAGGCAGAGACGGCAGGCGAGACAGGCCGCGCCGCACGCCGGGCGCGCCTCCTTGGGCGTCAGATCGGTGCTGCAGCCGACGTACACGGTCGTGGCGTGCGGCTCGATGACCAGCACCCCCTTGGGACAGGCGCTCACGCACTGTCCGCAGGCCGTGCACTTCTCCTCGTCGATGACCGGCAGGCCGTTGGCGCCCATCGTGAGGGCGCCGAACAGGCAGATGCGGACGCAGTCGCCCAGCCCCTCGCAACCGCGAGGACACGCCTTGGCGCCGGCGGGGGAGACGAGCAGCAGGGCGCGGCAGGAATCCACGCCGGTGTACGTGACCCGGGATACCGCGGTGTCGGCGTGGCCGCGACAGCGCAGGCGGACGACCGCCCGGACGCGATCGGCCACTTCCAGGCCGAGAATGGCGCCGATCTTCTGCGCCACCTCGGAGCCGCCGGGGTTGCAGGCGGTGACGTCGGCCTTGCCGTCGATGAGCGCGGCGGCGAAACCGCCGCAGCCGGGGAAGCCGCAGCCGCCGCAGTTGGCGCCCGGCAGGATGGCGATCAGGTCGTCGATGCGCGGATCCTGTTCGACCTTGAAGAACTTCGACGCGCCGGCCAGCAGCGCCGCCGAGGCGATGCCGACCGAGCCGAGCGAAGCCGCGCTGATGACGATGATCCGCGGATCTATCACGTCAGCCACCTCACATCTTCACGAGACCGGCGAAACCGAGGAACGCCAGCGCCAGGATGCTCGCCGTCACGAGTGCAATCGGCATGCCGCGCAGGATGCGCGGGGTGGCGGTCATGATGTCGAGCCGCTGGCGGATGCCGGCGAACAGCACCATCACGAGGCCGAAGCCGATCGACGAGCCCGTCGCGAAGACCACGGTCTTGAGGAATGAGAATTCCTTGGTAATCGACAGCAGCGCCGCGCCGAGCACCGCGCAGTTGGTGGTGATCAGCGGCAGGTAGATCCCGAGCGCCTGGAACAGCCCCGGCGACACCTTGCGCACCACCATCTCCACGAACTGCACCAGCGCCGCGATCACCAGGATGAACACGATCGTGCGCAGGAAGCCGAGGTGGAACGGCACCAGCAGCGAATAATACAGCAGCCAGCAGATCACCGAGGCGACCGTGATCACGAACACGACCGCCAGGCTCATGCCGACGGCCGATTCGATCTTCCGGCTGACGCCCAGGAACGGGCAGATGCCCAGGAACTGGGCCAGCAGGAAGTTGTTGACCAGCATCGCCCACAGGACCAGCTGCAGATAGCTCGTGATCTCCATGTCAGGCCCTCTCGCCCAGCCGCTTCACGCCGGCCATCAGCAGCCCGAGGGTGAGGAACGCGCCGGGCGGCAACGTCATCACCAAAATCGGGCTGGCCTTGAAGCCGGCGCCCAGCGGCGCGATCTCGAACGGCGTGCCCGAAAGCAGCGTGCCGTTGCCCAGCAGCTCGCGGATCACGCCCATCGCCACGAGGGCGATCATGAATCCGATGCCCATGCCCAACCCGTCGAGCGCGGAGCGCCAGACACCGTTCTTGGAGGCGAACGCCTCGGCGCGCCCGAGGATGATGCAGTTGACCACGATCAGCGGGATGAACACGCCCAGCGCCTGGTGGAGGGGGAACATGAACCCCTCCATGAGCAGGTCCACCATGGTCACGAATGAGGCGATGACCACGATGAAGGCCGGAATGCGCACGCCGTCGGGGATGAACTTGCGCAGCATGCTGATGACGATGTTCGAGCAGACCAGCACGAAGGTGGCGGCCACGCCCATGCCGAAGCCGTTGAAGACCGTGGTGCTCGTGGCCAGCGCGGGGCAGGTGCCGAGCACGAGGATGAAGAGGGGATTCTCCCTGATGAATCCCTTCGTGACCTCGCGGGCCGCGGTGACGTTCTCAGCCACTGACGCCTCCTTCGGCGGGCGCGGGGGGGGCGGCCGGCGCGGGGTCGCCCGGCGGCGCCGCCAGCCGCGGCGCGCTCTCGCGCATCGCCTTCACCGCCGCGTTGACCGCGCGGGTCACGCAGCGCGAAGAGATCGTCGCGCCGGTGATCGCCTGGATCGTGCCGCCGTCCTTGGTAACGCCCAGCCCCGGCGCCGGCGGCGTCAGGCCGCGGAACTGCCCGGAGAACTTCTCCTCGCCCATCTTGCTGCCGAGGCCGGGGGTCTCCTTGTGCGCGAGCACCCGGATCGCGTGGACGGAGCCGTCCGCGAGCACCCCGACCATCAGCGTGACATCGCCGCCGTAGCCGCCGCGGTCGGTCACCTTGACGGCGGCCCCCATCAGCGCGCCGTCGCGGTAGGCGGGGTACATCTCGGGCTGGCCGGGGTCGAGCGCGGCCTTCGCCTGCGCGGCGTCGACCACCCGGTCGAATTCCGGCAGCACGGTCCGGATCGCCTGCTGCACGACGGCGGCGCGCGAGGCGGCGATCGGGGCCTTGGTCACTTCGAAGACCGTGGCCAGCGTGGCGGCGGCCGCGGTGCAGATGACGGCGAGCACCAGCGCGTAGCGAACGAGCATCCGGATCACGACGCCACCTCCGTGCGCGCGGTCACCGAACCGAACGTGCGCGGTCGCAGGTAGTGGTCGATCATCGGGGTGCCGGCGTTCATGAGCAGGATCGCGAAGCTGACCCCTTCCGGATAACCGCCCCAGAGGCGGATCACCGCGGTCAGCAGTCCGCAGCCGGTCCCGTAGATGAGCCGCCCCCGGAAGGTGATCGGGCAGGTCACCATGTCGGTGGCCATGAAGAAAGCGCCCAGGATCAGGCCGCCCGCGAGTACGTGCAGGTGCGGCGCCAGGTAGTCCTGTGGTCCGCCCAGCACCCAGGCCGCGCCGGTCACCACGAACGTGGTGCCGATGAAGGCTGCCGGCACTTCCCAGGTGATGACCCGCTTCCAGAGCAGCAGAGCGCCGCCGATCAGCAGCGCGATGGCGCTGATCTCGCCCACGCTGCCGCCGAGGTTGCCGAAGAAGAGGTCGGCGCTGCTCGCGGAGAGTTCGCCCAGGCGCCCCTCCTTGAGCAGGCCGAGCGGCGTGGCTTCGGTGATCGCCGCGAGGTCGGAGCCCGGTGCGAGCCAGCCGCGGATGCCGGGCCGCAGCCAGGTCGTCATGTACGTGGGCCAGGAGACGAGCAGGAAGACGCGCGCGGTCAGGGCCGGATTGAAGATGTTGCTGCCCAACCCTCCGAACAGGTGCTTGGCGACGACGATGGCGACGATCGCCCCGCACAGGATCAGCCACCACGGCGCGGTGGGCGGCAGGTTCATGCCGAGCAGCAGGCCGGTTACGACGGCCGACCAGTCGGACAGCGTGCCGGGCGTGCGCATCACGCGCAGGCAGAGCCACTCCACGCCGACGCAGAAGAGCGTGGAGAGCGCCAGCACGCGCAGTGCCGATACGCCGAAGAACCAGAGCGAGACCGCGGTTGCAGGCAGCAGCGCGATCAGCACCCAGCGCATGATCCACGGCACCGTCTCGGGCGAATGCAGGTGCGGCGCGGGGCCGACGTGCAGCGCCGGGCGGGCGGGAGCGGCGACCGGCGCGGGGGCGCGCGGGGCCGCGGCGGCGGTCCCCTCAGGACCTGGCTTTGGACTTGCGGTCATGGACCTTCGCCTTGCCGAGCCTCAACGTCTGGACGAGCCAGCGATTAGAGGGGCAGATGTACGCACAGGATCCGCACTCCATGCATTCCTGGAGATGCAGCGCCTCCGCGGTGTCGAGATCCACGATCTCCACCCGCAGCGCCAGTTCGCTCGGCTGCAGCCCGAGCGGGCAGGCCTCGCCGCAGCGGCCGCAGCGGATGCAGGGGTGGGGGACCGGGTCGGGCACGTCGTCCCGGGTGAAGAACAGCAGACCCGAAGTGGCCTTGACGACCGGCACGTCGAGGTTGCCGAGGGCGGCGCCCATCATCGGTCCGCCGGCGATCACGCGTGTCGGCGGCGAACTCAGACCGCCGCAGAACTCGAGCACTTCCGGCAGCGGCGTTCCCAGGCGCACGCGCAGGTTCGAAGGGCGGCAGACGGCCGACCCCGACACCGTCAGGACCCGCTCGATGAGCGGGATCCCCTCTCTCACCGCACGGGCGACCGCGGCCGCCGTACCGACGTTCTGCACGACGACGCCCACGTCCAGCGGCAGCCCCGGCGGCGGCGGCACCTCGCGGCCGGTGAGGGCCTGGATGAGCTGCTTCTCGGCCCCCTGCGGGTACTTCACCCGGCAGCCGACCACCTCAATGTCGGGATGGCCGGCGAAGGCGGCGGTCAGCTTCGCGATGGCGTCGGGCTTGTTCTGTTCGATACCGACGATCACGCGCGGCGCGCCGAGCACGCGCTGGAGGATGCGCACGCCGTGGACCACGGCGTCGGTCTCCTCGAGCATCGTGCGGTGGTCGCAGGTGAGGAACGGTTCGCATTCGGCGCCGTTGATGATCAGCAGGTCGATCGTCTTCCCGGCGGGCGGCGACAGCTTGACGTGCGTGGGGAAGGCCGCGCCGCCGAGGCCCACCAGGCCGGCCGCCTGGATCAGCGCCTTCAGTTCGGCGGGGCTCGCCTGCTCATAATCCGGCCGTGCGTCCGGCAGGCGCCACGGCGGCGGCGGCCACGGCGCGCCGTCGACACCGGTGTCGCGGGCCTCGATCTCGACGCTCTCGCACGGGAACCCGCCGGGATGGAGGCGCGGACCGATGAAGGTGACCTCGCCGGCGATCGGCGCGTGCACCGGCGCCGAGACGAACCCGGCGGCCTCCGCCACCGGCTGTCCTTCCGCCACGCGGTCGCCGACCTGCACGAGCGTCCTGGCCGGCACGCCGAGATGCTGGCGCAGCGGCAGCCGCACGCGCAGCGGCGCCGGCATGACACGGATCGGCTCGTGCTCGGTGAGGTGTTTGGCCTCGGGGGGGTGGACCCCGCCCCGGAACGTGTGCGAGATGGCCATGGTCATCGTGCCGGAGGCTAGGGTCGGAACCGGTGACGCCGGCGCGCCTTCAGTTCCCGCATTGCGCGGACCGCGGCTGTTCCTCCACCCCACCCGCCGCGAAAGCTAGTATCCGCACGGACGTTTCCCAAGAAAAACCGGGGCAGGTGTGCACGGGCAAGTCCCGGTCATTCCATGTGATATGGGCTCAGCCGGCCAGTCGGCAACCCAGGGCGATCGAGAGGAATTTCGACTCTTCGGTGTCGGCGCGGCTGGTCAGCACGCAGGGGGCGGAGGTGCCGATCACGATCCCCGCCAGGCGGCCGCCGGCGAGCAGCGTGGCGCACTTGTAGAAGACATTGCCCGCGGCGATTTCGGGGAAGATGAGGATGTCCGCGGCGCCGCCCACCGGGCTCGACAGCTCCTTGATCGCGCAGGCTTCGGGCGAGAGCGCCACATCGAGCGCCAGCGGTCCGTCCACGATCGCGTCGCCGAGCTGTCCGCGGTCGGCCATCTTGGCGATGATCGCGGCATCGAGCGTTTCGGGCATCTTCTCGCTGACCTTCTCGTTCGCGGCGATCAGCGCGGCGCGTGGCCGCTCGATCCCGAAACTGCGCGCGGCCAGGATGCAGTACTTCAGGATCTTCGCCTTTGTGGCCAGGTCGGGCCGCGGGATGATGGCGACATCGGACACGAACAGCAGCTTGCCGTGCGTCCGCTGGTAAGCGGGGATGTCGAGCACCGCCAGGTGCGTCAGCACATTCCCGGGCGCCAACAGCCCCCTGTCTTTGTCGAGAATCAACCTCATGTACTTGTCGGTGCCGAGGAGCCCCTTCATCAGCACGTCGGCCTGACGTTCGCGCACGAGGTCGCGCGCGCGGATGCCGGCCGCGGCCTGGTCGGGCTCGTCGATGATCGTAAAGAGGGTGGCGTCAATGTCGCGTTGCCGGCACAGGTCGAGGATCTTCGTCTGGTCGCCGACGAGGATCATCTCGGCGATGCCCTCCGCCGCCGCGCGCGCCGCGGCCTGGATGGAGTTGGGGTCGTGCCCCGCCGCCACCGCCACGCGCCGGGGCCGGACCGGCGTGGCGGAGGCGCGGCTGACGGCCTGCAGCGACTCCACGAGCTGGTCGAGTGTGCGGATCGGGTTCATCGCGCCTCCTCCGGCGCGTAGACACGCGCCGCCTCCTTGCCCTGCAGGACGCGCAGGGCCCCCTTGACGAGGGCGGTCATTTCGTTCTCGCCAGGATAGACCGTCACGCCGCAGCCCAGCGCGGAGACCGAGCGCTCGATCATGTCCACCAGCAGTTGCGAACGCGCCAGCCCGCCGGTGAGCAGGACGCGGTCGACCGGCTCGCCGTCGAAGGCCGGCACCAGCGCCGCGATGTTCTTGCCGATCTGGTAAGCCATCGCCTCCACGACCGCGGTCGCTTCAGGATCGCCGGACAGCACGCGCTGTTCCACCTCGCGGAAATCGGCGGTGCCGAGCAGGTCGATCAGGCCGCCGCGTCCCTTGTTGAGCTGCTTGAGCTCCGCGTGGGTGTAGCGCCCGGAGAAACAGAGATCGATGAGCTGGCCGGGTGGCAGCGAACCGGAGCGCTGCGGCGTGAAAGGGCCTTCGCCGTTGAGGCCATTGTTGACGTCGATGTAGCGTCCGTGCTTGTGCGCGCCGACCGTGATGCCGCCGCCCATGTGGCAGACGATCAGGTTCAGGCTCTCGTAGAAGTTCTCGTGTTCCTCGGCATAGCGCCGCGCGGTGGAGATCTGGTTGAGCGCGTGGCTGACGACCACGCGCCGGAGCGCCTTCAGGCCGGTGATTTTTACCCGGTCCGGCACCTCGTCCACGACGACCGGATCGACAATGAACGCCGGCTTGCCGGTGCCCGTCACCAGTTCGTGCGCGATCAGAGCGCCGAGGTTCGAGGCGTGGTCGCCGCCGACGCCGCCCAGCAGGTCCTCCCGCATGCGGCTGTTCACGGCGTAGGTGCCGTGCGGGATCGGCCGCAGGACGCCGCCGCGTCCCGACACCGCGTCGAGATCCGCCACGCCGAGCTGATGCGCGGCGAGGGCGGTGAGGATGACCTCCTTGCGGAAGCCGTACTGCGCCATGATGCTCTGTCCCTCGAACGGCGCCAGTTCGGCGGCGGTGTGCGTGAGTTCGGCCGTGAAGACCTCCTGGTCCCCCTCGTAGACGCCGATCCTGGTGGAGGTCGAGCCGGGGTTCACCGCCAGGATGCGGAAGCGGCGGCAGAACGTGTCGAGCGGCGTGCGGCTCCAGTGCCCGAAGCGGTGCAGGCGCAGCACGCTCGCCTTGACCGCCAGGCGGGCGTCCTCGGTGGCGCAGTCGAGCGGCAGGTCGACGCCGCGAAAGCGCAGTCCGAACATCACCGGGAACTTCTTCGATTCGGGGAAACGCGAAGCGTACAGATGGTAGAGCAGGTTCCCCATGTCGAGGTTCGGGCAGATGAGGGCGTTCGTGCCGCCGGCCAGCTCGGCATCTTCGGCATGGTAGTAGGTGGCGGAGCGGCGCGAGAGCGCCACGCTCACCTTCACGGGCCCGTGGATGCGGATCGACGCGTAGCGCGCGCCGACGGCCACGCGCTTGGCCAGGATTCCGGGCACGAGCGCCATGGCGTCGCGCACGAGGTCGGCTGCCGGCCCCTCGTCCGCGCCGCGGTGCGAGTACGATACGATGGCGCCCTTGATGACCGGCAACACGTCCTCGGGGATAAGGTCGCGCGCCACGGCGCAGGTGCCGACCGCGCAGTGAGCGAGAATCTCGGGCGTCATGGTGCCGTTCACGCCCACGTCCCCGAACACGACGATGTTGTGGGGGAAGACGTCGCCCGGAAAATCGTCCGGCAACACGAATACGCCGGCCTCGCACTGGATGCGTTGCATGTGCAGCAGGCGCAGCATCGGTCGGAAATAGTCGCGTGGCTCGTGGTCGGCGCCGCCGACGACCATGTCGGCGTGGCCGAGCCGCACGCACATGATGCCGAACTTCGCCGGTTCGTACACCAGCGCCCGGGCTTCGTCTAGGGTGCGCGCCCGCGCCATCTCGGGCGGCAAATCGAGACAGGCGCGCGCGAACTGTTCGCGCAGATCCGCCCGCTCCTCGATGTCGATGAACGTGCTCTCGGCAAGCGTGAAACGCACCCTGGTTGAGTCGAGGTGGCACAGATCGCGCGCGATCACCTCGCGCACGGCCGCCTCGGGCGCGAGGAACACCGGACGCACGAAGCGGGTGAGGTGACACGCAGCCTCGATGATCCGCGGATCGAGCGGCTCGATAAAGACCACCGTGGGGCGGTTCTTCATGTGGGCCAGGATCTGGGTGTCGAGACTGTTCTCGAGGTCGTACATCGGTCCCTCCCGCGGCGAGGGGGCGGCGGTCCGGCGACGGCGGCGGCGGTCTTCTAACCACAATAGTCACCCACGGGACGCGGTTTATCAACTTCAGCGACTCGCCGGCGGCGGTGCTCCGCCATTATTAATGTGGAAAAGCCGTCCGGGGCCGTGGCACGATCGGGGAACGTCTGCGGGTTTGTCGCCGGTGATCGGGGAGGCTGCGATCAGTAATTCAGGGAAGGCTGCGTTTGCCGCGCATGGAGCGCCGGGGGCGCCGGGGAAGTCCGCCCTGGTGGCCGCGGGCGAACGGCGCCTGGCCGGCGTGCTGGGCGCCGTGCCCGAGCGCTGGCTGCTGGTGAGCACGCATTACCAGCGGCTGCTGCTGATCCGCAGCGGCGCCGTGGCGCGGCAGTACCGCGTGTCCACCGGCGCGGCCGGCGTGGACGGCCGCGAGGGTTCGGGCGGTACGCCGCCCGGCGTGCACACCATCGCCGCCCGGATCGGCGACGGCGAACCGGTCGGCGCGGTTTTCCGCGACCGCGTGGCCACGGGCGAAGTGTGGTCGTCGGCAGCGGCGGGCGGAGTGTCCGGCCCGGCCGCCGAACTCATTCTGACCCGCATCCTCACTATCGAGGGCTGGGAGCCGGGGGTGAACCGCGGTCCCGGCTGCGACAGTCTCGCCCGCTACATCTACATCCATGGCACCGATGACGAGGCGCGGCTCGGGCAGGCGGTGTCGCACGGCTGCGTCCGCCTGGCCGGCGACGACATCGCCTCGCTCCACGACGAAGTGCAGGTGGGGGATCCGGTCGTCATCCTGCCGGATCGTCCGCTGCGCTACCACTTCGCCGGCATCGCCGGCAGCGGCATGAGTGCCCTGGCTCAGTACCACGTACTCGGCGGGGGGCTCTGCAGCGGAAGCGACCGGGCGTTCGACGCCGGTGAGAGGGGCGAGATCCGCGAGCGGCTCGAGGCGCTCGGCGTGGTGATCGCGCCGCAGGACGGCAGCGCGCTCGCTCCTGTCGCCGCGGGTGGCGCCGACGCCGCGTCTCCCGACTGCGACGGCCTCATCGTCTCGAGCGCCGTCGAGGAGAGCGTGCCCGACGTAGCCGCGGCGCGGCGGCTGGGCGTGCCGGTGCTGCACCGCTCCGAACTGCTGGCCCGATGCGTCGACGAGCGGCAGACCGTCGCCGTGGCCGGCACGAGCGGCAAGTCCACGGTCGTGGCGATGATCTTCGAGATCCTGCGCGGCTGCCGGCGGGACCCCTCGGTCATCACAGGTGGTGAACTGCGGCTGCTGCAGGGCGAAGGGCTGCTTGGCAACGCCTGGGCCGGTCGCGGCAAGATGCTGGTCATCGAGGCGGACGAGAGCGACGGCAGCGTGACCCGCTATGCGCCGTGGGCCGGCGTCCTGCTGAACATGCAGCGCGACCACAAGGAACTGGCCGAGCTGGCGGCGATCTTCGCGGCCTTCCGGCGCAACGTCCGCGGACCGTTCCTGGTCGGCGAGGACGAGAATCTCGCGCCGTTCGCGGCGAACGCCACCCGCTTCGGTTTATGCGAGACCTGCGCCGTCCGCGCCCAGGATGTCCTGCTCACTCCCGACGGCGCGCGTTTCTCGGTCGCGGGGGTGCGTTTCACGCTGCCCGTTCCGGGCAAGCACAACGTGAGCAACGCCGTCGCCGCTCTGGCCGTTTGCCAGGCGCTCGGACTGCGCTTCTCGCAGATGGCCGCCCCGCTGGCGCGGTTCCAGGGGGTGGCGCGGCGCTTCCAGATCGTGGGGCGCGCGCGCGGGGTGGAGGTCGTGGACGATTTCGCTCACAACCCCGACAAGATCGCGGCCGCTCTCTCCACCGCCCGTGCCCGCGGCAGGCGGATCCTCGCCGTCTTCCAGCCGCACGGCTTCGGCCCGACCCGCTTCCTGCGCGACGATCTCATCGCGGCGTTCACGCGCGGCCTGCGGCCGACCGATCGGCTGTATCTTCCGGAGATCTTCTTCGCCGGCGGCACCGTTACGCGCGACATCTCGTCGCACGATATCGCCGCGGCGGTGGCGGCGCGCGGCGTGCCGGCGCTCTTCACCGAGCGGCGCGACGACATCGTGCCGTCGATCGCCGGCGAGGCGCGCGAGGGGGATGTGATCCTGGTCATGGGCGCGCGCGATCCGTCGCTCACCGACTTCTGCCGACGGATTCTGGCGCGTCTCGAGGCGCGCGGCAGCGACGAACGGCGCTAACGCACCAGCGCACCGGCCGCCAGCTCGCGTCCCGCTCCGGTCAGCGTCAGCGCGCCGGCCTGCTCGCTCACCAGTCCGCGTTGTCCGGCGGCGCGCACCACGCGCGCCGCGAACTCCGGCGCCCAGCGCAGATGATCGTGGAGGTGGTCCACGCGGCTCTCGACCGCCTCTTCGGGCGTGCCGGCGTGCTGGGCGAGATGGATGGCGAGCATGGCGAGGGCGAATTCGAGGCGCTGCCGCGCCCGGCGGCGGGCCTGCACGAGGAGGCCGCGTTCCGGGGCGAGCGCCAGCGCCAAAGCGAAGACGACGCCGGTCATCGTGGCCATCGAGCCGGCGATCGAGGCGTCGAGCAGGTGCGCCATCCAGTAGCCGCCCAGGGCGGCCGCCACGCCCAGCAGCACGCTCAGTCCGATCATGGCCGGCAGCCGGTCGGTCAGCAGGTAGGCGGCAGCAGGCGGTCCGATCATCAGCGCCACGACCAGGATGAGGCCGACCGCGTCGAACGCCCCGACCGCCGTGACCGACACCGCGCCCATCATGCCGTAGTGGATCAGCGCCGGCGCGAAGCCGAGCGCCGCCGTCAGACCCGGGTCGAACGACGCCAGCTTGAGCTCCTTGTAGAACACCAGCATCAGCAGGCCGTTCAGGGCGAGGATGCCGCCCATCATCCAGAGCGCGCGCGGGCCGAGGTCGACGCCGGCCGCGCGCAGGCGCTCGAACGGCGCGAACGCCAGCTCGCCCAGCAGGACAGCGTCGATGTCGAGGTGCACGTTGCCGGCGTAGCGCGAAATGAGGATGACGCCGAGGCTGAACAGCGCCGGGAAGACCAGCCCGATGGCGGCGTCCTCGCGGACGCGTCCGGTGCGCTGCAGCAGCTCCACGAGGGCGACCGTCAGCACGCCGGTGGCTGCGGCGCCCAGGACGAGCCACGGCGAGGCAAGATCGCCGGTGGCGAAGAAGGCGACCACGATGCCGACCAGGATCGAGTGGCTGATCGCGTCGCTGAGCATGGCCATCCGGCGCAGCACGAGGAAGACCCCCGGCAGCGCGCAGGCCGCGGCGGTCACGGCGGCGATGGCCTGGATCTCGAACTGTGGCTGGGTCACGTCGCGACCTCCCCGTCCGGCGTTTCGCCCCGACCGGCGTGATCGCCGGCGACCAGCGCCCGCGCCGTCGCGACCCCCGCCAGGGTGAGCGCCCAGGCGTCGTCGCCGGCCGGGCGCACCAGGCCGCGGCCCTGCAGCGCCGCGAGGGCGCGCCGCGCGCCGGGTCCGGTGCCCATCGCGTGCAAAACGGCGCGCGCGTGCGGAGCCTCCTCGGGACGTTCGTGCTGGGCGGCGAGGTGGTAAAGGTTGGCCAGGACGGTGTCGGCGTGCAGGCGGCGCCGCGCCCGCTGGTTGCGCGCCGCCTGCCACAGCAGGCCGCGGTTTGGCGCGCAGGCGAGCGAGAACGCCACGATCGCCGTCGCGCACAGGACGATCACCGGGCCGGTCGGCAGGCGCGCCGTGAGGCTGCTGATGATCGCTCCGCCCACCCCGGCCGTCGCGCCGAAGATCGCCGAGAGAACGATCATCCGGCCGAGGCGGTCGGTCCACTGCCGCGCGGCCGCGGCCGGCGCCACGATCATCGCGCTCATCAGCACGACCCCCACCGTCTGCAGGCCGCTCACGATCGCCACGACGAGCAGCGTGGTCAGCAGCACATCGAGCCGGCGGGCCGGGAAGCCGAGGCTCGCCGCGAAATCGGGATCGAAGGCCAGCAGTTTGAATTCCTTCCAGAGGACGAGCACCACCACGAGCGCGGCGGCGCCGAGCACCGCCATGCTGATGACGTCGCGCGCGAGCAGCGTGGCCGCCTGTCCGAACAGGAACTTGTCGAGGCCGGCCTGGGTGGCGTCGGGTCGTCGCTGGATGAAGGTGAGCAGGACCATGCCGAAGCCGAAGAATACCGACAGCGTCAGGCCGAGCGCGCTGTCGGCCTTCACGCGCGACGAGCGCAGGATGCCGCCGATCAGCAGCGTGGCGAGCCAGCCGGCCGCCGCCGCGCCGAGCACCAGCACCAGCGGCGCCTTGCTGCCGGTCAGGAGGAACGCGAGGGCGATGCCGGGCAGCGCGGCGTGCGAGATGGCGTCGCCGAGCAGGCTCTGGCGACGCAGCACGGCGAAGGCGCCGAGCGCCCCGCTGGCCAGTCCGAGCACGCCCGAGCCGAGCGCCACGGTGCGCAGCGTGTAGTCGAACAGGAGGTCGTGCAGCAGCTTGCCCATCAGGCCCTCACACCCGCCCGCGCCCGCCGGTCGGCGTGGCCGTGTCGTCGCTGCCGCCCGCCGCGCCCGGGCCGTCGGGCGCCAGGAAACCGACGCGCCCGCCGTACGCCAGGCGCAGATTCTGCTCCGTAAAAGCCGTCGCCACCGGACCGCTGGCGATGCGGCGCACGTTGAGCAGCGTGACCCAGTCGAAGTACTCCGGCACCGTCTGCAGGTCGTGGTGCACGACGACGACCGTCTTCCCCTCCGCGCGCAGGTCCTGCAGCAGGCCGATGATGGCCCGCTCCGTGCGCGCATCGACCCCCTGGAACGGTTCGTCCATGAAATAGACCTGCGCCTCCTGCACGAGCGCGCGCGCCAGGAAGACCCGCTGCTGCTGCCCCCCCGACAGCTGGCTGATCTGACGGCCGCGGAAGTCGGCCATGCCGACCTTGGCCAGCGCCTCGAGGGCGAGGTCGCGCTCGCGGCGCCCCGGGCGGCGCACCCAGCCCAGCGCGCCGTAGCGTCCCATCATCACGACGTCGAGCACGGTCGTGGGGAAGTCCCAGTCGACGCTGCCGCGCTGGGGCACGTAGCCGACGATACCGCGCTGCTGCGCGTATGGCCGGCCGTGGATCAGCACCTGCCCGGCCGCCGGCCTGACGAGGCCGAGGATCGCCTTCATGAGCGTGGTCTTGCCGGCGCCGTTGGGCCCGACGATCGCCATCAGGATGCCGGGCGGCACGGCGAGGTCGACGTCCCACAGGACCGGGCGTTCGCGGTAGGCGACGGTGAGGTCGGCCACCTCGATCGCGAAGCTGGCGGTGGTGGCGGCGCTGGCGTGGACGTTCATGGCGTCTCCGGAGGGGTGAGGAGCCCCGCGACGATCGTGTCGATGTTGTGGCGCACCATACCGGCGTACGTCCCCGCGGGGGAGCCGCGGGCGCCCATGGCGTCCGAGTAGAGCGAGCCGCCGATGCGCACCGCGAAGCCGCGCGCCCGCACCGCGGCCCGCACCGCCTCGATCGCGCGCGGCGATACCGAGGTCTCCACGAACAACGCCGGGATCCGGCGCTCCGCGATCAGCGCCGCCAGCTGCTGCACGTCCGCCGTGCCGGCCTCGGCGGCGGTGCTGATCCCCTGCAGTCCGCGCACCTCGAACCCGTAGGCGCGGCCGAAGTAGTTGAAAGCGTCGTGCGCCGTGATCAGCACCCGCTGCGCCTGCGGCACCCGCGCCGCCTGGACGCGTACGTAGGTGTCGAGCGAGTCGAGCGTCGCCAGATAGCGGTCGGCGTCGGCGCGATATTCCGCCTCGCGGTCGCGATCGGCCACGATCAGCGCGTCCAGCACCCGCGTCGCCGCCTCCCGCCACAGCATCACGTCGAACCAGATGTGCGGGTCGTGAGCCCCCTTGAAGGCGGCCGGCGCCAGCAGCTGCGCCTCCGGGATCCGTTCCGCCACCGCCACCGTGCGGATCCGCCCCTGCATCCGCTCGAATACCCGCGCCAGCCGCGCCTCGAGGTGCAGCCCGTTGTAGAAGACGAGGTCGGCCTCCTGCAGCCGCTGCACGTCCCCCTCGCTCGCCTTGTAGAGGTGGGGATCGACTCCGGGCCCCATCAGGGCGCGCACCCGCACGCGTTCGCCGCCGATGTTCAGCGCGATGTCGGCGATCATGCCGGTCGTGGTGACGACGTTGAGGTGGCGCGGGCCGCCAGCGGTCTCATCGCGGTTGTTCCGCGCGCAGCCCGCGGCGGCTGCCGCGAACAGGGCGAGCACGATTGCCAGGAACACGACCGGTACACGTTCCGCCCTCACGCCGCCTCCTCCCGCCGCACGAACACGGCGGCCGCCGCTGTTTCGCCGCCGGCCTGCGCCATCCTGCCCGTCCGCACCGTCAACGCCCCCGGTCGTAGAGCCCCAGGTTCAGCTTCAGGATGACCAGCAGCCGGCGCGGGTCGGTCAGGTCGCCGCGCGTGGCGGTCCGCACCGCGTCATAATAACGAGCCAGGCGGGGATCGGCGATCTGGTTGCGATTCGTTTCGAGGGAAGCTTCGTAACCCTCGGGCACCGAGCGCTCCAGGTGTCCCAGGCGCCACTCCGGATCGCGGCGGCCGGGCAGACGCGCCAGCAACGGGTCGGCCAGCCCGAACAGGTCGATGATGTGCACCGTCGGCCCCGCGTAGTAGCCGAAGAATCCGATGGTGCGCTTCCGGACAACCGGGGTTCCGGCGAGCCGCGCGCGCAGGCCGTTGTTCGCCCAGGGCATATCGACGGGCGCGGAGCGGCCGGCGGCGCCGAGCAGGGAGGTGTGGGGGAAGTAGACCGCGCGTTCGTCCGCCACGCCGCCGGCGCCGCGGGCGTCCGCGCGTCCCTCTCCGAAGTGCGGGCCGCTGAGCCAGGTCGGGTCGGGGGCGGCCAGGCCCAGTCCCAGCACGACCACGGCGGCCACGGCGGTCGCGCGCCGATCGTTCAGGAAGGGCTGGCGCGCGAGCAACACGACCGCGGCCAGAAACGGCGCGGCCAGGAAGCGTCCCATCATGAAGTCGCCGCCGATGCGCACCGTGTACAGCAGTTGCAGCACGATGCCCAGGGTGATCGGGAAGCTCCGTCCATCGCGTCGCCGGGCAGCCAGGGCGATTGCGGCCAGGATCAGCAGGGGCGTCAGCGGGTCGCCCTGGAAAGTGGCGACCAGATACGTCCCCCCGCGTCCCAGCAGCTCGCCCAGCGGCACCCCCGCCCCCAGCTTGGCGTAGGCGCTGTTGGGGAAGGGCGCGCCATAATACCAGCACGAGAAGATCTCCCAGACGAGCAGCGGTGCGAAGCCCAGCGCCAGGGCGCGCAGACCGGGGCGGCGACCGACGGTGAAAAACCCCGCCACCAGCGCCGGCAGGAACAGCAGCAGGGTGTCCATCCGGTTCAGCGTGGCCAGACCCGCCAGCAGGGCGAGTCCGCCGTACGTGTGCGAGTCGATCCCGTCCCGCAGCCAGCGCCAGAGGAAGAGGGCGAGCAGCAGGTAGGTCAGGGGGGTTTCCAGACCGGAGCTGGCGAAGTCGGTGAAGGCTCGCGATCCGGCCAGGGCCAGCAGGAGCACCAGTCGGGGGCCGGGGCGCCGGCCCACCGCCGCGGCCGCGACCATCGCCGCGGCCGCGCTCAGCAGCAAAGACAGCAGCAGGCTGGTGTAGTACACCTCGCCGCTGAGCGCGGTCAGGGGGCTGAGCAGCAACAGCCACAGGGGGTGCGTCGAGGGGAGCACGCGCTCGGCGACGTTCCAGACCAGTCCGCGACCGTGCACGAAGTTGTCGATCACGCGGAAGGTGATGTAGGCGTCGTCGCAGAGCCAGGCGGTCCGCACCATCACCGCCGACAGCAGGAGCCAGCCGGCAGCGGGCAGGAGGCGGGCGGCGGACAGGATTTTTCCGGTCATCGTATTCACCAACGCCCGATCGAAGCTCCCGTGAGGTCCCGGTGAGGATCGCCGGGCCGGCGATCCCGGGGTCCGTCACACGACTCAGTAGGTGATGAAGTAGAGGTCGGCCGCCACGGGACGGTCATCGACCATTGCCGTTCCTTCCGGGTAGGTGTCGCCGCGCAAGTCGGCGGGATCGTAAGCATGGCAGCCCAGGGCCACGGCCTGTTGTGGGTCGGCCAGGATTTCCAGGGTCCAGAGGATCTCCTGCCCCGCCGTTCCCGCCACCGGTCCAAAGGACCAACTCACCTTTTCCAGATTTTCCGAGACCACGACCGTCTGGGTCGACTCGCCGAGCGGTCGGGAAAAACCTCCCGCGCCGCGCCCCTGGATCCGCAGCCGGAGCCGCAGTTCCACCGGACCACGCTCGATGGCGCAACGGATCTGCAGGCCGGTCAGGCCGGCAGGCCCGATGCGGACCGTCTGACCGAGCCGGTGCCCCGGGCCCTGCAGCGGCAGCGAGTCGTCCAGGATGCGTTGCTCGACGTCCGGCAGCCGCTCGGCGAGGGGCCGGAGCTGAATCGCGGATCGACCGCCGGGAGCCTGCGCCAGGATGTAATATTCGTCGAAGCCCCGCCGCAGGGGCATCACCACCGTGTAACGATCGCGAAGCCAGTCCCAAAGAGACGGGGAGAGATCGCGGATGCTGAATCTGCCCGCGACCAGGCCCCGAGCCTTGCCGATCACGGCCACCGCCGGGGGGCAGGCGTTCAGCCCCGCGATCACGGCCGCCGGATTGCGGACTTCACCGGCCAGCAGCGTGACCTGGGGCGTGGCCGGCGGCCGGCCCATGATCACGTGCAGGCCGGGCTGGGCCGGCCAGATCAGCACGGGCGCTCGCGGCGATGCCGACAAAGAGTCCACGAGTGAGGCAAGGTGCGCGATGACCTCCTGCCGATCCGCGCTGACGAGCACGCCCGCTCCGGGGGGAGCCCAGCGCACCAGCCCCGGTCGTCCACTGTGCGAGGCGAGCCAGACGCCCTCCGCAAGGAAGACGCCCCAGCCCAGCGCGCACCCGACGAGCGCCACCGCGGCTCCGGCCGCCCGCGCGTGGCGCAGGGACGGATGCCATGTCCCCAGGAGCGCTGGCAGCAGCACGAGGCTGCCCAGCCAGGCCTGCTTCAGATGAGTGACGTCGCCTCGGCTGCTCATGGTCAGCCAGCCGCACAGGGCGACGGCGGTGGCGGCCATCCACGCCGGTCCTGCTCCGCGCAGACAGCGCCGGATGCCGAGCAGTGGAATGAGGACGAGGCCGAGGATGAGCGTCCGAATGCCGTGCGTGACTCCCGCCGCGTGTCCCGGCCAGGCGGCCGGCAGGATTTCGGCCGTGTCGAGGGAGGCGAAGGCGAAGGGCTGGCCAAATTCCGGAGCTGTCCGGAACGTCTCCCACCAGGAGATGCCCATCGCCGCGCGGAAGCCGGTCAGGGGATAGACCACCGTGTCCCACCACGCAGCATCGGCCGCCCCCGTGACCAGCAGCACGAGCCAGGCGCCGCCCAGGATGGTGATGCCGCCCACGACGATTCCGGCTGTCTCGGCCGGCGGTGGCAACGGCGCCGTCGCGACCCGGCGGGTCACCGCGGCGATGACGGAAGGTCCCAGGAGCGTGCCGGCGACGACCACCGTGGCGTAGGCCAGGCCGTCGACGCCGAAGAGGGCGACGGCTCCCCACACCGCGCCCAAACCACACCCCCGCAACAGCGCGGACCGGGTCCCCGGGCCGGCCGCTGCGTCTGAGTGGACGAGGCGATCCGCCCGATACGCCAGCAGGAACGCCAGGGCCACGATCGCCACGAAACGCGGATCGAAGGGACCGAGCGCCGCCACGCCGATCGGCACCAGCCAGCCCCATCTCCCGGCCCCGAGCCGTCGGCTCAGGGCGAAACCGATGGCGGCCGCGGCGCCGGTGGTCAGCGCCTTCAGGATCGCGAGACTGAGCGCGCTCGGACCGACCAGCCACGAGATCGGCAGGAGCAGGAGATAGCGCGCCGGACCGTAGATCGAGAACAGGTCGCGGTAGAGCAGCCCCCCCTCGGCAAGGATCCTGGCGCCGAGCACCCAGAGCCCGTCGTCGAGCAGGTTGAAACCCTGCCGGTAGACCGCCAGACCCAGGGCCAGCGGGCCGGCGCCCGCCGCCAGCGTCAGCAGGCATTCGCGGCGTTGCGGTGTCAATTTGCGGACCTCAGGGGAGTCGAGCCCGAGCGGATGACCTGTATTGCTGCCGGACTGGAGTCTCATCCTAGCAAGGCTGGAGATCGCTGTCTCTACCGGAAACTCCCCTGCCCGCGGTTTTGAGTCGGCGGTGGCGGCCGAAATGATTCTCAGGGCCCAAGTGTGTCGGACGCGCGGTCGGCTGCCCATTTCTTTGACAGCGTTATGGCTCGCTTCACGTGCTTCCCTTTGGCGATGCTTGCCCATGGATGGGGCGGCTCAACCGGCCTCCTGGGGGACAAGTCCGGTCCCCGCTGCCGGCCGGCAGGTGAAACAGACGCCATCTTTTCCGCTCTGCTGGCGATAACGCGCCTGCGTGGCGGCCGCGAAGTCGGCGGCCGCTCCCGCTTCCACCAGCGCGATGGCGCTTCCGCCGAAGCCCGCGCCCGTGAGCCGCGCGCCGTGGCAGGTGGGGTGGTCGCGGGCCAGACCGGTGATCAGGTCGAGCTCGGGACAGGAGCCTTCGAACAGGTCGCGCAGGCTGGCGTGTGAGGCGTCCAGCAGACGGCCGGCCTCCGCGAAGTCGCGCCCGACCAGGGCGGCGGCCAGGGCTGCCGGTCGGGCCATCTCCTCCACCACATGGCGGGCGCGGCGCAGGAGGGTGTCGCCGGGGCTGCGCAGGAGGGTGTGGCCGGCGGCGAGGAGGTCGGGGGTGACGTCGCGCAGCGCGGTGATCGCGGGATCGAGAACGCGCAGGCGCCGCACCGCTTCGGCGCACGCCGCGCGCCGCTCGTTGTAGGCGCTGGCCGCGAGCCGGCGCGACACGGCGGTGTCCATGACGACGAAGGCCACCTCCTCCGGCAGCGGCACCGGGGTGCATTCCAGCGAACGGCAGTCGAGCAGCAACGCCTGGCCGGCGCGGCCGCACGCCGAGGCGTACTGGTCCATCAGGCCGCAGGCGACGCCGACGAACCGGTTCTCCGCGCGCTGGCACAGGCGCGCCATGGCGACCGGATCCCAGGGGAGGCCGGCGGCGGCGCAGAGGGCGCGGGCCACGGCCAGTTCGAGGGCGGCGGAGGAGGCGAGACCGGCGCCCAGGGGGATGCTGCCGGCGAGGGCGAGATCGGCCCCGACAATCGGGAGGCCGGCCTCGCGCAGGGCCCACGCCGTGCCGGCCACGTAGGCGAACCAGTCGCCGCGGTGCGTGGCGTCGGGCGGCGGGAGGACGAGGTCGGACAGGCGGGTCTCGCGCGTCTCGGCGAAGGCGGCGGCGTGGGCGCGCAGGGTGCCGTCGGCGCGGGGGGCGACGGCGACGGCGACGTGGCGGTCGATCGCCATCGGGAGCACCTGGCCGTCCTGGTGGTCGACGTGCTCGCCGATCAGGTTGACGCGGGCGGGGGAGAGGACGATCGCCGCGGGGGCTGCGGCGGGGCTGAAGGTGACGGCGAAGGCCCGGCGGACCGCCGAAATGAGTGATTGGGGCCGGGACATGGGCAACCTCCCGCGGGCGGACGCGCCGCCGGCGGGGGATGATGGGACCGGGCGATGGCGGTTGTCCAGCCCGGGGAGTAGCAAAAGAGGAGTTTTCGCATGAATTGTCATGTTATGATCAAGTGGTCTCAACTGCCACGACGAGGCGGCTGGGGCCATGGGGAGGGGCACAACGGGGGGATTGCTTTCGGAGGGGAGTTCCATGGGAATCGGTTGCGGATTTAGACGTTTGCTGGCCGCGGTTTCGTGCGTTCTGATCGGTTCCGGAACCGCGGCGGCAACGGCGCCAACCTACGTCGAGAACTTCTCCACGACGGATTATCGGGACCCGGCCCAGACCACGGCGTTATGGAATACCGCTGCCGGTGAACTGCGGCTGCATCCTTTCCAGATGTCCCTGCTCGATGCCTTCGACACCGGCACCGCCATGGATCTGGCCGTCGCCGGTCAGAGAATCTACGTCGCCGATTACACCAACGGCCTCTGCGTCCTGGATCTTTCGTGGTCCGCGTCGCTCAATCAGATCGGCCGGTACGATACTCCCGGCAATCCCTACGGGGTATTCGTGGCCGGGGACGTGGCCTATGTGGCCGACTACGCAGCCGGCCTGATCGTGATCGATATCAGTAATCCCAGCGCACCCAGCCTCCTGGGCAGTTACAACACCGCGGGCTATGCCCAGGGCGTGGTCGTGGCCGGGAATTACGCCTTCGTGGCCGACGGCCCCGCGGGGGTGGCCGTGATAAACGTCAGCAACCCCGCGAGTCCGACCTACGCCGGCGGGCTGGACACTCCCAGTACCGCCGTCCACCTGGCGCTGTCGGGAAACCTTCTCTTCGTGGCCGACGGAACGTCAGGTGTCCAGGTCATGGATGTCACGGTTCCCGGCTCGCCTTCCCTGGTCGGTTCCTACAACACACCCGGCACGGCGCGCGGGGTGGCGGCCGATGGCGACTGGCTCTACGTGGCCGACTACAATAACGGTCTGGTCATCCTGGACATCGCCAATCCCGCCGTGCCGACCCTGCTCGGCACCCTCGACACATCGGGCTATGCCAACCGGGTGTTCGTGTCCGGGAATATGGCCTACCTGGCCGATCACAACAGCGGACTGCTCGCGATCGACGTCACCGACCGGGCCCATCCCGTGCTGGTGGAAGCCTTCGATACCCCGGGCGCGGCCTATTCCCTGGTCCTGGCCGACGAGCGCGCCTTCGTGGCCGACGGCACCTCCGGCGTGCAGATCGTCGACGTCCAGGATCTGGGAACTCCCCTGATCACGGGCGTGGGATCCTCCGCGCTCAGCTCAGCCGTTGGCGTTGCGGTCCATGGTGATTTTGCCTTCGTGGCTGATGGACCGGGCGGAATGTCCGTCTATGACATCAGCGACCTGTCCTCGCCGCAATTCGTCGCGAACTATCCCGCCGTCGGCGGCGCGTCGGCGGTGGTCACGGACGGGAACCATGCCTTCCTCGCCTGCGGATCCGACGGGCTGCATGTTTTCGACATCACGATTCCGGCTTCGCCGGTCCGCGTGGGCGGGTACGACACGCCCGGCAGCACGCTCGATGTGGTGGTCGACGGAGACTACGTCTATCTGGCGGACGGCCTGAACGGGGTGGGCGTTCTGAATATCAGCAATCCCGCCAGCCCTGCCTATGTGGGATGGTACCAGACGAACGGCCTCGCCAGCGGACTGGCCCTGGCCGGGGATCGTCTCTTCGTGGCCGACAGCGGGAACGGAATCTGCGCACTGGATATCAGCAATCCGGCCTCATTGACTCTTGTGGGGACCCGTGCGGAGGCCGCCCGCCGTCTGGCCATCCACGGGGATCTTCTCTTTGTCGCGACGGACAACAATTTCCTGAACATTTTCGACATCAACGATCCCGCAAACATTTACATCTGGAACCCCTATTACGGCGAGAACTACACGCAGATCCGGGATATCACGATCGAAGGGGACTACGCTTTCCTCAGCGACGCGTCCACCGGTCTCCATGTTCTGGATATTTCCGACCCCAGCCGCTCCCTGGTTCCCGTGGGGTGGTGTGATCTGCCGCACCCCGGGCGCGTCTTGATCCGCGGCGCCCACGCCTTCGTTCCGAACCGCGACCTGGGCCTGGCGGTCGCGGAGGTCTTCTTCCGGGATTTCGACCTGACGAGGAACCGGGCCCAGTCCCTGACGCTGAACCCGGAGGGGCTGGAGATCGTTCGCGGCCGGTTGCAGAGCGCCCAGACCGACAGCCTGACCTGGCAGTTGACGGCCGACGGGGGCGTCCACTGGGTGGATCTGGCCCCGGGCGAGACAGGGATCGCCTTCGCTTCTCCGGGATCGGATCTCCGCTGGAGCGCGGAACTCTTTCTCGATCAGCCCCAGGTCAGCCCCGCGGTTTCCCGGCTGCAGGTGGACTGGTTCTATGCGGTTCCCTTCATCGTCGCAGTCACCGACATCCCGAACGACCAGGGCCGGCAGGTCCGGGTGGAGTGGAGCCGCAGCGGTCACGATTTTCTGGGCGATCCGTCCCAGATCGTCGAGTACGCGGTCTACCGGAAGATCGCCGATCCGGCCAAGGCGACCGGCCCGGATCTGCCCGCGGCGCTGAGCGACGTGGCGCGTGAGTCCGCGCTGGCCATGGCCGCCGCCGGCTGGGATTTCGTGGCCAGCGTGCCGGTCCGCGTGCAGGACAGCTACGCGGTCGTCGTGCCCACCCTGGGGGACTCGACCCTCACCGACGGCCAGTTCTTCAGCACCTTCCTGGTCAGCGCGCTGACCGCTACCCCGGGCGTGTTCTTCGATTCCCCGCCAGACAGCGGCTACTCCCTGGACAACCTCGCGCCCTCGGTGCCGGGCGGCTTCCTGGTGGACTACGCGCTGGCGGGCAACAGTCTCTCGTGGCTGGAAATCCCCGACCTGGACTTCCGCTGCTTCCGCGTCTACCGCGGCACGACGACCGACTTCGTGCCCGGCCCCGACAATCTGGTGCACCTGACGATCGGCACCGGCTGGGTCGACCCCGTGGCCGACCCGTGGCGCTATCGTTACCAGTTGAGCGCGGTGGATTTCGCGGGCAACGAAAGCCCCCTGGCCCTGCCCGCCGCGGTGACGGGGATCGACGACGGCGCCGCGCCCACGCCCTTCGCCCTGAGCGCGAACGCGCCCAACCCGTTCAACCCGTTGACGACGATCGCGTTCGTGCTGCCCCGCGCCGAGCGGGTCAGGCTGGGCATCTTCGATCTGACGGGGCGCGTCGTGCGTGTCCTCGTCGACGAAGTGCGGCCGGCCGGCAGCCATGAGGTCCAGTGGAACGGGACGGACCATCGCGGCCAGCCGATGGCCTCGGGGGTGTACGTCTGCCGGATGGAGGCGGGCCCGTTCCGCGAGACGAGGCGGATGACGCTGGTGAAGTGACTCTATATCCGCGGCTGTTTCGGCAGCAGGAGCGGGCGGCCGGAGCGAAGTCCGGCGGGGGAATGCGGGGCTGCCACATCCGCGCTTCCCCCGGAGCCGGCGCCGGGGCGAGCGGCACTTTTCTTGACACCCCCCCCGTCACCCCTTTCTTTGTCCCCCCTCCGGTCCCATACTGTCCGCGAGGAGTTGTCTTGCTCTGGACCTTGCCGACCAGCTATTGGCCCACTTCGGGCGCGGCCGAGGGGATCACGCCGCTGAACGCGTTCGACAACGCGCTTCTGCGGGCTGGCATCGGCAACCTGAACCTGGTTAAACTGAGCAGTGTGCTGCCGGCGGGGGCCGTCCGGCTGGCGGAGGCGCCGGCCATCGCGGCCGGCTCGCTGGTGCCGACCGTCTACACGACGAAGACCGGGACGAAGCCGGGAGAGGTCGTGGCGGCGGCGGTCGGGATCGGGCGCCAGCGCGAGGGTCACGGCATGATCTACGAGTGCACGGGCACTTCGCGGGCGGCCGTGGAGAGCCAGGTGCGCCGCATGGTGGAAGAGAGCTTCGCGCAGCGGGGGTACGAGCTGCACGACTTCCTCGTGGCCTCGGCAGAGCACCGGGTCGAGAGCGTCGGCTGCGCTCTGGCCGCGGTCGTTCTGTGGTGGGGGTGAGAATTGGAAAGCATAGGCCGTCATCTCATTCTGGAGCTGTGGGGTTGTGACTTCGGCCTCCTCAACTCCGTGCCCGGCATCGAAAATGCCATGCGCGAAACCATCGACGCGAGCGGCTCGCGCTGCATCGACCTGAAGGTGGTTCCGTTCACGCCGCAGGGCATCACGGGCATCGCTGTCCTGGCCGAGTCCCACCTGGTCATCCACACGTGGCCGGAGCGCGGCTATGCCGGCGCCGAGCTGTTCGTATGCAGTTCGCTCGTCGACCTCGACAAGGCCACCGAGGTGCTGCAGCGCCACTTCCAGCCGGCGCACATCGGGGTCATGCAGCTCAACCGCGGCGTGATGCCGATCGGCGGCCCGGCCGCCCTGCAAGGAGTCGCCGCATGCGCGAGTTCGCCGAGCCCTTCCGACACGGCTGGCGGCAAGCGGTAGAGGTCCGGGCGACCCTCGTCGACATCCAGAGCCCCTTCCAGCGGATCCAGGTCGTGGACACGGTTCCGTTCGGCCGGATGCTGGTGCTCGACGACGCCGCGCAGACCGCCGAGACCGAAGAGTACGTGTACCACGAGATGCTGGTGCACGTGCCGATGCTGGCCCATCCCGACCCGCGCCGTGTCCTGATCATCGGCGGCGGCGATGGCGGCGCGTTGCGGCGCGTGCTTGCGCATCCGGTGACGCTGGCGCGCCAGGTCGAGATCGACGGCGAAGTGGTCCGGGTGAGCCGCGAGCTGCTGCCCTCCATTTCGGCCGGCGCCTACGACGACCCGCGCGCCGACGCGGTGATCGGCGACGGCGTGGCCCACCTGCGCGACACTGCCGAGCGCTACGACGTCCTGCTCATCGACAGCACCGATCCGGTCGGTCCGGCCGTGGAACTGTTCGGCGATGCGTTCTATCGCGAGGCGCGGCGGGCGCTCGGCGGCACGGGGCTGCTGGTCACGCAGAGCGGCTCGCCGCTGGTCATGCTGGACGAATTGAAGGCGGCGCGCGCACTGCTGGCGCGCCACTTCCCGATCGTGCGGACCTACGTGTGCAGCATTCCGGCCTATCCGGGCGTGCTGTGGAGCTTCACCGCCGCGTCGGAAGCGATCGATCCCGCACGGATCGACCAGGCTGCCGCGCGGAGTCGGCTGCGCGCGCTCGGCGCGCCCACCGGCTACTACACGCCCGCGGTGCACGCGGCGGCGTTCGCGTTGCCCAACTTCCTGCGCGCAGCCCTGGAGATGGACGATGACGGTGATCCTCCCGCCCTCCCCCCGCCCGTTTCTGGCTAGCCGTCCCGGCGGGCGGGGACGGGTGACGCTGCTGGGCGCGCCGCTCGACCGCACCGGCTCGTTCCGGCCCGGCGCTGCGGGGGGTCCGGCCGGCATCCGCTGGGCGTCGGACAACCTCGAAACGTACAGCCCCGACCTCGATCGCGACCTGACGGAGCTCGACTTTGCCGATGCCGGCGATCTCGATCTCGGCGCGCTCGACCAGCCGGCGGCACTGGCGGCGATCGCCGCGGCGACCGGCGAGCTGCTCGCCGGCGGTGCCCTCCCGGTGGTGCTGGGGGGCGAACACACGGTGGCGCTCGGCGTGGCGCGCGCGGTGCTGCGGCGGCACCCGGACGCGATGGTCGTCCACCTCGACGCGCACGCCGACCTGCGCGACGACTACCTCGGCGAGCGGCTGTCGCACGCGACCTGGGCCTGCCGACTGGGCGAGGAATTCGGTTTCGACCGTCTGCTGCAGTTCGGTATCCGCTCGGGTTTGCGGGAGGAGTTCGCGCGGGCGCGGGAGAGTTGCGGGCACTTCGACCGCGAGGTCGTCCTGACCGAGGCGGCGCGCGGGCTGTTGGCGGATCGGCCGGTCCACCTGACGCTCGACGTGGACGTGCTCGACCCCGCCTTCCTCGCGGGGACCGGCACGCCCGAGGCGGGGGGATGCACCTGGCGTGAACTGACGGCGTTTTTGGCCGCTTTGGGCGGGACGCGGATCGTGGCGATCGACATTTGCGAACTGGCGCCCGCGCTCGATCCCAGCGGCGCCAGCAGCGCCGTCGCGGCGAAGCTCGTTCGCGAACTGGCGCTGCGGTTCGGCTGAGCGGCGCGCCCGCGGCCCGCCGCGCTACTTTTTCGCCACGAGCAGGTCAGGCATCTGGCCCGGCGTGGTTTTGACGCCCGGTTCGGCGGTCTTGCGCGTGATCTCGGCGTTGGCGGTCTTGTCGGCCCGCTCGGTCACCGCCGGGCCGTGCGGTTTGTCCTGGTTGCTCAGGCTCTCTTCGAGCAGGGCCTGACCCGCCGCCGAGATCTCAAGGGAATCGTTGCCCCGGGCGAGCCGCATTTCCGCTGTTTTCTGATATTTCTGTACATAGCCTTCCTGCTGGCGGGCCGCGAGCGGGTTCGAGGGCCCGGCCTGTTTCTTCTCTTCCGGGGCGGCGGGGCTGGACGGGGGTCGGGCCAGAGGGGTCAGTGCGGCATCGATCTTCATGATGTCTGCCTCCCTGCTGCCCGGGTCAGCCCCGGGCAAGTTTTCCGGTATGCCCCCTATTTATCGGCAGGGTAAGCCAAAACCTTTAGCGCCATAAATCACTTAAAACACCCCAAAGGCAAATCAAGTAGCCTGAGGTCAAAATTCCACGGGTCATCCTTACGACCCGGAGAGATCCGTGCGTGGGTGACAACGTAGCGAAGCGGGTAAAGACGGCCCATCCGCGCCAGCAGGGCGTTCAGGCCGGCATATTGCGCCGGCGTCAGGCTGTCGGTCCTGGTGGTCATCATTTCGATGCCGAGGGAGAACCCGTTGACCCCGGTGCGCCCGTCGGACATCCGGCTGCGGCCGGCGTGCCAGGCGACGTCGCGGTCACGCACCGTCCGCCAGACCGTGCCGGCGCGATCGATGACGTAATGCGGGGCCACCCCGTACTGGCGGTACTCCGCGAGCAGGCCGTCGAGGTCGTACGGATCGGGACCGAGCGCGTCGTAGGACGAATGGATGACCACGGTGTCGATCGCGCGCGGTGCGGCGTGCGGCGCGTGGCCGAAGTCGACCAGGCGGTCGTGGATGACAAGAGAGTCGGGGGGGGCGGTGGCGGCGTCCGGCGGCGCCGGGGCGGCGGGCACGAGTGTCGCCAACAAACCGAGGGCCGCGACGGCCAGCCCGAAGATCGCGCGGAGAGACCGGGGGCAGGATGGCATGACCGACTCTCCCTGTCCGAGCCCCTTGTTCACGTGGCGAAAGACGCGGACCAGGTTCCGCCGGCGGGCGATCTGCGTCACCCCGGATCGTCCTCCCCCAATAACCCCGCAATCCGCGTCCTGATCTTCTCCACGTGCGTTCCTGGCCAGTACAGGTGGTCGCAGTCGGAGCAGAGGAAGTAATTGTCGCACCAGGAGCGGGTGCGCAGGGGGACGCGTACGGCGATAGCGGACTTCGGCACCGGGCGCAGTTCGCCGTTGCAGAGGTTGCAGCGGGAGAAGGGGCGCCCGCGCCCGATCAGGTCGAAGCGCTCGATCACCTCGCACGCCTGCGCATCGACCGCGCGGGAGCGCACCAGGCGGCCGACCTCGATCGCGCGGCGCTTGAGCAGGGCGCGGCTGCAGGTCAGGACGGCGCGGTGGTCGCGTGTGGCGTTGCGCGCGATCTCCGTCTCGCCCCAGTCGTTGCTGTAGAGGGTATCAAAGCCGAGCAGCCGCAGCAGGCGCGCGAGGCGGCCGAGGTGCTGGTCGCAGACGAAACGATCGCGGGCGAGAGGCCGCTGTTGCAGGCGGGCCTCGGGCCAGGGTGGCGCAACGGCCGGTGCGCGGCCGGAGCGCGGGACGGGATGCACCTCGAAACGGTCGGCATCGCGCACACGGTGGCCGAAACCGACCGGCAGACCGCCGAGCAGCAGGAGGTCGATCTCGGTATGGGGGATGCCGAGATTCTCGATCGCGTCCTTCACCGTGGTCGGTTCCGGCAGGCCCACCACATGGTGACGCAGGCCGGGCGCGCCGGTCAGCGAGGCCAGATCGCCATGGAGGCAAAAGGAGATCGCGAGCATGGCGGTCTCCGTGGTTGGCGTTCAACCGCACGTTTGCAAGCCGGCGATGGGGGCCGTCCAGCCGACCGGGCCAGCATACCGCCAATCTCCCCCGGCCACAATGGCGGTGTGGGTTGACAGACCGGACCCGGGAAGGCTACTTTCCCACACCACGCGTGCCGCAAAGTCCGCGTGGCCGGTCGTGTCCCAGGCTCCCCGACCGCCTCGCGCGCCCCCCGGTCGCCGGCATCCCTGTGGAGGGCCAGGTGTCTGTCCCCCAATTGATATGTGCGCGGCGCCCCTGTGTTGCCGTCGCGGTGTTGCTCGCGTTGGGCCTTGCGGTCCCGGCGGCTGACGGCGCGCCGCGCAAGGACATCGTCACGAACGTCGGCCTGGTCGGGCTCACGATCACGAACCTGGGCTACGTCGGCAACGGGTTCACCAATCAGTTCCAGCCGTCGTGCGAATATCCGCTCAACAGCCACGTGGAGCACGTCTTCCTCGGTGGAATCTGGGTCGGCGCGGTGGCGCCCGACGGCACGATCCACGTCTCGACCGGCGCGCAGGACGCCAGCAACCTGGTCGCCGGCGACGAAGTGCGCGAGTTCGTGGATTCGCCAGGCGCGGCGGTGGACATCTGGTCCAACAGCCAGAACAGCGACCGGTACCCTTACGATCCCCGCGCGCTGGCCACACAGCACATCGAAGTCACGTTCGACGACTACGCGACCATCGAATCCGGCAGCCACACGCCGCTGGGGTTGCAGGTCGTCCTGCGGGCGCTGGCGTACGGCAGCCCCTATGCGGACGATTTCGTCATCCTCGACTACGCCATCATCAACATCTCCGGCGGCGAATTGCGCGACGTCTATGTCGCCTACTGGACCGACACCACGGTGGGCAACACGACGCGGACGGTTCCCTCCGAATACGATCCCCTGGCTCCGGTGAAGTGGAATTACTACGACGACCTCAACGGCGGCTGGGGTCCGGCCCGCTGGGTCCCGCCCGGGAGCGTTGTCAACGGTGATCCTGGCATCTGGATGATGTACGAGCACGACGACGACGGCGAAGAGAACCTCGCCACCTCCTGGGTCGGCAGTCGCCTGCTCGGGACGGCGCCGCTGGTGGCCACCCGCGTGACCGTCGCCGGCGACACCCTGCCGCCGGTGAGCTACAACAGCTGGCGTTTCCGGGGCGTGCCGGCCCAGGATGATGTCTACCTGATCAACCCGGGGCAGCCGACCGAAGAGCTGCGGGCCGGCAAGTACCAGGTGATGGGCAACGGCGATTTCGACGTGGGCGAGACGCAGAGCGAAAACTTCACCGTCGCGTCCGACTGGATGGGACTGCTCTCGACCGGGCCGTGGCCCTACATGGCGCCGGGCGATACGATCCATGTCACTTATGCGATCGTCTGCGGGGCGGATTCGCTCTCGCTGCTGGCGAACAGCAAGATTGCGCAGGTGGCCTACGACGCCGGGTTCAGCATCCCGGCCGGGCCTCCGTCGCCGCGGCTCGCCGTCGCCACCGACAACGATCGCGTCATCCTGACCTGGAGCCCGGGCGATTCAGCCGCCGCCGACGCGGCCGGGCAGTCGCCCGAATTCCACCTCAGCTCGATCACCAACAAGCGCGATTTCCAGGGTTACCGGATCTTCCGCTTCCAGGGCGAAACGATCACCAAGGATCCCTACAGTCTGGCGACCCTGATTGCCGAGTACGACCGGATCGACGGCGTCGGCTTCGACACCGGCCTGCCGCCGCTCGATCTCGACGGCCGGCGGCGTTTCGTGGATGAGCACCTGCTCGACGGCTTCCCCTACTGGTATTCCATCGTGTCGTTCTCGGCGCCCGACCAGGAGGCCGGCCTGCCGGAGTTCCAGAGCGGCTTCAATGAAAACGCGCGGCTGGTGTTTCCCGGTTCGGCGCCGTCCATCCCGACCGACCGGCGCACCGTGGGCGTCTTCCCGAATCCCTATCGCGCCGGGTCGTTCTTCGACTCGCCGCGCGGCGAAGTGGAGCTGGGCCGCAGGATCTGGTTCACCGGGCTGCCGCCCCGTTCAGTGATCCAGGTGTTCAACCTGGCGGGGGACCTGATCAGGACCCTGCATCACGACGATCCCAATTCGGGCCAGGAGCCGTGGGACCTGCTCACCGAGCCGGTGCGGGCCCTCGCGAGCGGTCTCTACGTCTACGTGGTGACCGATCTCGCCAGCGGCGAGGTCCAGCGCGGGAAGCTGGTGATCATCAAATGAGGCTGCGTCGTTTTCCGCGCCCGTCTGCCCGAAGTGTCGCGCTGACCGCCGCGCTGGCGACAGTGCTGGCGCTGGTGCTGGGCGGTGGCTGCACGAACGATCCGTTCGATCCCGACTCCCTCCCGAACGCGCGGCCGGTGGCGCGTATCTTCGTCACCTCCGCTCCTGGCGAGACGCTCAATGCGACCAGCTACTTCCGGCGCACCTTCCGCTGGAGCGGCAGCGACGCCGACGGCCGGGTGGTGGAATACCACGTCTCGATCGAGACGCAGCGCGGGACGCCGGCGCCCTGGGACACGACCGCGCGCACTGACACCACGATGACCTTCACTACCGACGACGTGGGTCACGCCGAGGCCACCGTGCGTGTGGCCTGCCGGGACGATCGCGGCGCGCTCAGCGATACCGTCACGCAGTACATCCCGCTGCGGAATTTTCCGCCCGTGATCAATTTCCAGGCTGATTTCGACACCGTGCGCTGGAGCTACGGCGCCGCCAATTTCCGCCTGTTCGCGCTCGACCTCGATGGGAACGAGACGCTCGACGACTCGCTGCTCTACCGGCTGGATACGGCCGACACGACTATCGTGCGCGCCAGCGGATCCCCGGGCGCCGATCCGGCCCTCTGCTGGGTGAAGAAGGCGTTCGACGATCCGCTGGGGCGGACCTTCAGCATCGCGCTCAAGGGGACGCCCCCGGCTGCGGCGCGCACGCTCACGATCTCGGTGCGGGACGAAGCTCACTCCGAAGCGCGGCTCAACTGGACCTGGAAGGTTCTGGAGGCGCGCGGGCCGGTGCTGCTGGTGGCCGACGCCGGTCCGAGCACCTTCACCGCTTTCTATCGCCCGGTCATGGACGCGCTGTTGGGCGCGGGGCAGTGGTCGCTCTACAACGTCGGCAGTCCGCTCGTCGACCGCTCGCTCTCGGGCGTTTCTCCCGAGCTGTACTATGTGGGGTTGCCGGACAGGCCGTGGGTGCTGCTCGAATCGCTGCGGCAGTTCCCGGTCGTGCTGTGGTATACCGGAGGGGGCTCGTCGCTCAACCTGAAGAACTCCGTGGAACCGCTCAAGAGCTACCTGACGCCGCCGCCGAATCCCGCCACCGGCCTGCCGGAAGCGCCGGCCGGCCGGCTGGTGCTCGTGAGCAAGTCCATCATCGGGGTCTCCTCGAATCTGCCGGCCGACTTCGTCAAGAGCGTGCTCGGCGTGAGCACGGTCGCCGCGCCGCCGGCCGATTTCGTGGTCCCGATCGGCAAACAGGCGCTCGGCCAGCGGGTGACGCTGCCCCCCTTCACCGCGATTTCGTCGACCAACCGGCAGGCGATCGGGGTCAAGCTGCTCACCGGCACGGAAGCGCTCTACAAGCTCGAATACTATCAGTACAGCCCCGATGGCCGGCCGCCATATGACCCGATCGTGGTCACCCGGAAGCCGCCGGCCGCTACGGCTCCTCTGGCGAGCGTGCTCGTGATGTCGCTGCAGCTCGAGTACTTCGACCAGGCGCAGGTGGTCCTGGCGCTGCGGGCGCTGCTGCTCAATGAGCTGGGGGTGATGCTGCCTTGAACCTCCGCCCCCTTCGCCTGCTGCCGTGGCCGGTGTCGATGGCTGTCCTGGCCCTCGCGCTCGCGGTCGCGCCGGCACGGGCGCAGGCGCCGGCGGCCGCCGGTCGCCTGATGTACGACGGCGCCGGGGCGGCCGCCGCGCCGACAAGCCTGCTGGCGCCGGGCGGAACAGGTGGCGCGCCCGATCTTGAGCAATCCCCCCCCGCGGTCATCAAGGGATTCGTCCGCGAAGCCGGGACGGGCGACTCGCTGCCCTACACGAACGTGTTCCTGGCCGGCACGAACATCGGCACCATGGCTTTCAACGACGGTTATTACATCATCCGGGGGTTGCGGCCCGGCACCTACACCGTCAGGGCGTCCTACATCTCCTACGCGCTGGGCAGCCGCACGGTGACGGTGGGGCCGGGCGAGATCGCCCAGGTCGATTTCTCGCTGGAGGTCGAGGCGATCCTCATGGACGCCATCGATGTTTCGGCGGAGCGTCGCCTCATCGAGATCGAACGCACCGGCAGCGTGCATCGGCTTTCGGCCGCCGAGATGGCCGCCATGCCGGTGGACAACGTCGTCGACATGCTGCAGCACCAGGCTGGCGTTTCGGTGCAGGACAACGAGATCCACATCCGGGGCGGGCGCGCCGACGACACCCAGTTCGTCGTGGACGGCATGTCGGTGAATGACCCGCTCGCCGGCGGCGGCTATGGCTATCAGATCGACCCCTCGCTCATCAACGAGATCGAGGTCCTGACCGGCGGCTTCAACGCTGAATACGGGCAGGCGGTGTCGGGCGTGGTCAACGTCTCGACCAAGGAGGGCACCGACCGCGTTTCCGGGTCGGCGAGCTGGAAGCGCGACTACCTGACCGCCGTCAACAAGCACGACTACGTCGGGTGGCGGGACTATGACGATTTCAGCGAGCCGCAGAACATCGACGTGGTCAAGGCGTCGCTGTCCGGGCCGGACCCGCTGTCGTCGGCGTTGCGCCGCGCGGGGATCGACCTGCCCGGTCGCCAGTACCTGCTCGTGAGCGGTTCGGCCGACCTGCGCGATGGCTATCTGCCGATCTTCTCGCGCACGCAGGACCTGCGCTCGCCGATGTACGCCGGCTGGCTGTCGCCGCGGCAGGAGTCCGAGTGGAACGGCATGGCGAAGTGGTCCTGGCACCTCACGCCGCGCCACAAGATCAACCTGACCTCGAGCCGCCAGGTCGGCATCGGCCAGGGCTTCGACCTGCCGGGGGAGGGTTTCCCGCGGCCGTTCCTCAACGGCCTCGACCGCTTTCTCGTCTTTACGAGCGAGAACATCCTCACGCAGCTCTACTACCGGCAGGTACTCGGCGAGAATGACTTCCTGGAGTTCCAGGTCGGACGCAATTTCAACCGCCTGCACGCGAACATCAACGGCGACGACGACTTCACCGATTACGAACTCATCGACGCGCCCCCGTCGCCGGAGGGCCAGGCCGACGGCGGCGCGGACCGCTGGCACGATCACTATTCCGAATCCTGGACTGCGAAGGGCACCTATTCCTTCATGAAGAGCCGGGCCAACCAGTACAAGGCCGGCTTCGAGTTCTCGTTCACCGAACTGCAGCTTGTGGACCTGCAGTCGTCGCTCGGCTCGCCGCCGCCCGGCAAGCTCGCCATCCAGGACGACATCTTCAAGGTGCACCCGATCGTCGGTTCGGCCTTCCTGCAGGACACGATCACGTACCACGGCATGATCCTGAACGCCGGCCTGCGCAGCGATGTCTGGGCGCCGGGGCGTGAAGTCGAGAGCGTGATGCGCAACGCTGACGACTACCTGTTCATCTTCCCCGAGATGGTGACCGACTTCGAGAACAGCACGATCGGGGTTTTGGGGCGACGCTGGAAGACCCGGGTTTCGCCGCGGCTCGGCATGAATTTCCCGGTGACCGAGCACGACAAGTTTTTCTTCAACTACGGGCATTTTTCGCAGTGGCCGCGGTTCGCGTACGTCTACCCGCAGCTCGAAGCGCGCTCCACGACGAAGATCCAGCTGCTGGGCAACCCCAACCTCAATCCCAAGGTGACGGTCGAGTACGAGACCGGCGTGCAGCACGAATTCGGCGGGCTGTGGAGCCTGGGCGTGACCTTCTACAACCGGGACATCTACGGTTACGCCAAGTCGGTCACGCTGGCCCCGGTGGACATCGGCGCCGACGAGACTCCCGATCCCTACGATACCGGCACGGTGACCGTGCAGCCGGTTCGCTACTTCAACGGTGACTCCGCGCGCAGCCTGGGCATGGAGATCAGCGTCACGAAGCGCACCACGCGGTGGCTCTCCGGATCGGGGAACCTGGAGTTTTCGCGCAGCACCGGCACCAACAGCAGCGCGGAGGAGGCCTACCTCCAGGCGGTGTATGACGAGGCCTACACGCCCACCGCCTCGATCGGCGGTCTCAAGCGCACGCCGCTGTTGTGGGACCGGCCGTGGTCGCTCTCGTTCAACCTCGACTTCTCGGTCGATGACAAGGATCGACCCACGCTGATCGGCTGGCGGATGCCGCCGAACTGGAGCGCCAACCTGCTGTTCAGCGCGGAGTCCGGCCAGCGCTACACGCCGCGTACCTATGTCGGGCAGGGCCAGTACACGTCGGGCGACTACAATTCGGGGCGCGGACCGTACCGCAGCAGCCTGAACCTGCGTCTGAACAAATACTGGACCCATGGGCGGCGGCAGAAGCTGACGGTCTTCTTCGAGGGGCGCAACATCTTCAATCACCGGAACTACCGGCGCATCAACCCCTGGACCGGCAGCGGCTACCGGATCGGCGACTTCAATCCCACCTGGGTGAACCGCTGGTTCCCGGACGAGGACCCGGAAACGACCCTGGAGACCTATTCCGAGGCGTACGCCCAGGGTGTCGTGGATCCGAGCTACGTGGAGGATCCGCGTATGCTGCTCGTGGGGGTGACGTGGTCGTGGTAAAGACGCGTCTCACGGCGGCCTGCGCGGCGGCTCTGCTTTTGTCTCTCGGCCTGGCCGGGACGGCGGCGGCGCAGCGCGACATTCTCAGCCTGTACGGCGGTGAAAACCGCGGTTCCGCCGGCGCGCAGTTTTTGCGCCTGCCGGTCGGCGCGCGCGGCATCGCGCTCGGACAGGCCTACACCGCCTCGGCCACCGACGGTTCGGCGCTGTTCTGGAACCCGGCCGGTGTCATGCGCACGCCGGCGCGGCGCAATTTCTTCCTGTCGCACACCGAGTACGCCGCGGGCATCGATCTCGATCACGTTTCCGCGCACTGGCGCGGCCAGAATTTCGGCTTCGGGGTGCTGGCCGGGATGCTCCGCTCCGGCGAGATCCCGCGCACGACGGAACTGCACCAGGAGGGGACCGGCCAGACCTTCCGCGCCGACCAGTACTTCCTCGGCCTGACGCTCGCGCGCGCGATGACCGACCGCTTCTCGATCGGCGGCACCGTGAAGTACTACCAGGAGAATCTCGACGACTTCGAGGTGCGCGCACTGTTGATGGACCTGGGCATTCTCTACTTCGTCGGTTACGGCGATCTGCGGATCGGTTTCGCAGTGCGCAATTTCGGCCCGGACCTTGCGCCGGGCGGCACGCCGCCGGCGCTGCCGGCCGGCTACCAGCAGACCGGAGATTTCCAGAGCTTTCCCGCCCCGACCTCCGGCTCCTTCGGCGTGGCGCATACCCTGGCTCTGGCCAGTCGCATCGGCCTGCTGTTCGCCGCCGATTTCAACCATCCGTCCGACTACTCGGAGAGCTTCCGGATCGGCGGCGAACTGGGGCTCGACGAGCGCCTCTTCCTGCGGGGCGGCTTCGAAACGAATCGCGACGAGGGGGGCTTCGCCGCCGGATTCGGCGTGAAGACCGGCATGGACGGCTTCGACCTGCGGGTCGACTACGCCCTCCGGGACATGGGCAGCTTCGGCACCATGCACCACGTGTCGCTCGATATTTCGCCGCTGTTCGGGAGGAAGCCGCGATGAAGGGCAGGGGCCGCGCGACCGGGATGTGGATCGCCTGCGCCGGCGTTTTGGCCGCGCTGGCGGCCGGTTGCGGCGAGAAGATCACTGTGCCGCGCCCCGAGGGTCTCTTCTCGGTGAGCGCGTACTATCTCGACCACATCTTCGCCGACGAACAGCCGCTGCAGGTCGCCGTCGCCAACAACAACCTGTTCGTGCTATCGGCGAACGGATCGCTTACCAAGCGCACGCTCGCCTATGACGAGATCGTCCGGGCAAGCGGGCTCGACCAGCCGACCGCCTTCTGTCGGGGCGATTACTCCGAGCTGATCTTCGTCTGGGAGCAGGGATCCCGGCGCGTGAAGGTGCTCAGCTCCACCGATCTGGCGCCGCTCGACTCGAGTCTCGCCCTGCCCGAGGTCCTGGGCGTCAACCACCTGGCGACCTGCCGGACCGGCGTGGAGACGGTGGCGGGCGCCCGCACGTTCGTCTACCTGGCCGATTCCACCGCGGCGGTCATCCACCGCTACGCGTACACGGAGGGGGGCAGCTTCGTCTCGTGGGGTCTCCTGGCGCGCGGCGATGGCACCGGGGCGCGCTCCGTGCACCTGCCGTCGGGTATGGCCGTCGATGCGGCGGGCGCGTTGCTCGTCTGCGAAGCCGACACGGCGCGCAACTGGGTCATCCGTTTCGACCCGACCCCCGACCCGACCGATCTCACGCCGCTCTGGAACGGTCTGCCGCCGCTGCGCGGTCGCGCCGTCCCGTTCGGCACGCCGACGTGCGAGCCGGCCTCGCTGGCCGACGTCACGCTCGGCTACGCCGCGGAGTGCGGCCAGACCGACTGGGTCGGGCGGCGCGGCTCGGCCGAGGGTGAGTTCGATGTCCCGCTGGGGATCGTGGTGGACGGAGCCGGCCGCATCTATGTCTCCGACAGCGGCAACGACCGGGTGCAGATCTTCACGGCCGACGGTGTCTATGACATGCGCTTCGGCACCGCCGAGCGCACCCCCGCGCCGGCTTCGCTGGCGCTGGTCGACTGGCGCATCAGTTCGAACCGCATCAACTACGGGGCCTATCTGTTCATGGTCGACTCCGCCGGTGGTCAGGTCCGCAAGTTCATCTCCGCCGAGCAGTACATCTACGTGAATCAGGAACCGCCGCCGCCGAACTAGGCGCGGCGTCAGAAGCTCCCGTACAGATCCTCCAGGCGGGTGTTCACCACGTTGTTGACGGCGGCGCCGAAGGTGTAGGTCAGTCCGACCTGGCCGGAGTAGCGGTAGGCGGTGGCGAGTTCCCGCAGGCGCGAGAGGATCTCCTCGTCGCTGGCGTCGCCGCGGGGCAGCGCAAGCTGATCGTGGATGCGCGACCAGGAGCCGGTCAGGGAGAGCGACAGGCCGCGGCACAGGCGCAACTGGGCGTTGGCGAGCGCGGTAACGCTGTACTTGTCGCCGTCATGCAGGTACTGCGTGGCCCAGACCGAGAGCGCGGTCGAGCCCCAGGGCTGCCGCAGGGCGAGCTCGGTCACTGCCCGGTGGTAGAAGAGGGTTTCCCGCGACTTCCCGTAGATCGTCTCCTGGGCGTAGTCGGCCCGATAGGCCCGGGCCTCCCAGGCCAGAATCCAGCTGCGGCGCGCCGATTCCGCGTACGGGAAGATGTTGAACTCGATGGTCGGACCGGCGCCGCAGGTGAAGTCGAGATTGCCGTACGTCGAATGGGACACGCTCCCGCGAGCGCCCGCCGACCAGCGCGGCGCCAGGCTCCGCACGCCCCGCGCGCCGACCGACCAGGAGCGGTTGATCGACGTGAATTGGCTGCCGTCGGCCAGGGTGTAGCGCCCCTCGCTGTAGCTGTGCGCGGCGTTCAGGCCGAGCTTCAGCGTTTCGGTGACCCGGCTCGCCGCCACCGAACTGCCGAGGTAGTGGTTGCGGTAGCTCTTCTCGCCGTCTAGCGAACCGCTCACGCTCGTGCTCATCACCCAGGCGCGCCAGGGATCCGCCGCCGGGACGGCGGCCGGACGCGCGGCGGCGCCCGGGCCCGGGACGTCGGCCATCACCCGGACCTCGAGCCGTTCCCCGTCCGGCGTGCCGACCAGATCGCGCGCCAGCCCCGCCGCCAGCGCGCGGGCGAGGGCGCGGCGCGTGTCGTCCGCGGTGCCGTCGCGCGGCAGGAAGAAGCGGAGCGTGTCGGCCGCGGGGCCCCGGCCGGGGCGGCGCAGGAAGCAGAGTTGCGTCGCGAAGCCGCCGTCGCCGGTTAAATTTCCCGTGACCAGCACGTGCACATCGGCATCCTCACGGTCCCGAGCCCAGTCCACGAAAGTCAGCTCGCGCATCAGGAAGGCGAGGTCGCAGTCGTTGCCCTCGCAGTCGAGGAAGAGGCGGAGGCGCGGCTTGCCGGGGGAGGCGGCGTCCGTAACGGGGACGTCAGCGGTGGCCTGAGCGCCGCGCGCGTCCGACGGCGGGGCGGCCGCGACCGTCAGCAACAGCAGCAAAAGACAGGTGGGTGCCGGTGTCGCCATCGTCACTCCGGATCGGGCTCCGGGACGGCGACGCGGCAGAAGGCGAATTTACGGCGAATCTCCGCGGGGATCATGGCCCTTCCTGTCGGGGCGGGGGTGGCCGGGGAGGGCATGGTAGGCGCGGGCCGGGTCGCTGTCAACGACACCCCGCCGCCCGCGGGTCCTGCGTTAATTGCCCGATCCGGGCCGCAGACACTCGACGCGGTCCCCCGGGTGTATTACTATCCGTCGTCAGGCTGATGCGCCCTTGCCGGGCGCGCCCTGTGGAGGATCAAATTGGCCGCCGAAGCGCCTCCGCCCCCCGATTCCCCGGAACTGGACGAGCGATCCCTTAAGGAGCTCGCGGAACGGACGCGCGCGCTGCTGGCGCGGCAGTTCGGCGTCGCGGTGCCGCCGACTCCGACCCGCCCCGCCGCGCCGGACGCGGCGGCCGGCCCGCCGCGCGCCTGCGCCGCCGCCGCCTCGTCGTCGCCGCCGTCGTCGCCGCGCCCCGCGCCGGTTCCGGCGCCGGCCCCGACCGCCCCGCGCCTGGCGCCCGGAGCGGATCGCCGGATCGCCATCGGCGCCGACCACGGCGGTTTCGCGCTGAAACAGCAGCTGGTCGAGCTGCTGCGGGAGCTGGCGTGGGAGCCGGTCGACGTCGGCACGCACGACCTCGGCGCCGTGGACTACCCGGACTTCGCGGTCAGGGTGGCGCGGACCGTGGCGCGGGGCGAGGCGTGGCGCGGCATCATGATCGACGGCGCCGGCATCGGCTCGGCGATGGCGGCCAACAAGATCGCCGGGGTGCGCGCCGCGACCGTCCACAACGAGGCCACGGCCGTCAATTCCCGGGAGCACAACGACGCGAACGTGCTCGTGCTCGGCAGCGGGCAGGTCAACCGTGGCCTGGCGCGACGGCTCGTGCGCCTCTGGCTCGCCACCGACTTCGCCGGCGGACGCCATCAGAAGCGCGTGGACAAGATCATCGCGCTCGACCGGGAGAAGGCATGACCGGAACCCCCGCGCGACCGCTGCCGGTCACGCCCTTCTACCTCGCCATCGCCGGCAACATCGGTGTCGGCAAGTCCATGGTGACCGAATTGATCGGGCGGACGTACGGCTGGCGGACCTTCTACGAGCCGGTCATCGACAATCCGTACCTCGACGACTACTACGCCGACATGCGGCGCTGGGCGTTCCAGCTCCAGATCTACTTCCTGAGCAAGCGGTTCGAAGTGCAGAAGGCGATCCTCGACGACGGCGGCCCGGCCGTGCAGGACCGCACCATATACGAGGACGTCGAGATCTTCGCGCCGACCCTGCACCGACGCGGCTGCATCGACGACCGCGACTACGCCAGCTACCGCGAGATCTTCGCCAACATGACGGCCTTTTTGCGCGCGCCGGATCTGATCCTCTACCTGCGCGCCACGCCCGACACGACCATCGAGCGGATCCGGCAGCGCGGGCGGACCTGTGAGCAGGGAGTCCCGCGCGACTTCATCGTGGCGCTGCACGAGGCCTACGAGGCGTGGCTCGGACGCGCGACGGCGCTTTGCCCCGTCGAGACCATCGACACCGAAACCGTCAACCTGCGCGACGACGAGTCCGCTCGCCGCGGTCTCTTCGCCCTGATCGATCGTCACCAGGCGGCGCGCCGGGCGCGTGGCCAGGCCGCTGGAGAGAGCCGATGACCAGACGGAGCGATGCGCGACGCAGCGACCTGCTGCGGGGGGACGCCATCCCGGCCGATGTGCTGGCCGAGTTGCCCAAGACCGATCTGCACTGCCACCTCGACGGTTCCCTGCGCTGGGAAACGTTCGCGGAGCTGGCCCGCGCGGAGGGGATGGACCTGCCCGACGACCGGGACGAGGCGCGCCGTCTCTACCTTCCGCCGTCGCACGTGAGCGGGCAGACGGAGTTCCTGGGGCACTTCGAGCATCCGTTGGCCGTTTTGCAGACCCCCGAAGCTTTGCGGCGCGCGGCGTGCGAGCTCGCCCTCGATGCCGCCGCCGAGACATGCTGGTACCTTGAGGTCCGGTTCTGCCCGCTGCTGCACCAGAGGCGCGGCATGGATCCGGAGGCGGCCGTGGCCGCCGTCGTGGCGGGGTTGCGGGAGGCCGAGGCGCAGGCGCGCATCACGACCGGAGTGATCGTGACCGGGCTGCGCACGATCGACCCCGCGAAGTCGCGCGCGCTCGCCGAACTGGCGGTGCGCTGGAAGGGGCGCGGCGTGGTGGCCTTCGATCTGGCGGGGGCCGAGAAGGACTATCCCGCCAAGGACCACCGCGAGGCCTTCTACCACGTCATGAATCACAACCTGAACACCACGATCCATGCCGGCGAAGGATTCGGGCCGACGTCGATCCACCAGGCCCTGCACTATTGCGGCGCCAACCGCATCGGGCACGGCACCCGCCTGCACGAGGACGCCGACCTGCTCGCCTACGTGAACGATCACCGCATCCCGCTGGAGATGTGCATCAGCAGCAACGTGCAGATGGGGGTCGTTCCGGCCGTGGCGGACCATCCGCTGCGCCGGTATCTCGACCTGGGCCTGCGGGTCACCATCAACACCGACAACCGGCTGTTCGCCCGCACCTCCCTGCTCAACGAGCTGCAACTGGCGGCGCGTACTTTCGATCTGACCCTGCTCGACGCGGAGAACCTGCTGCTCAACGGCTTCAAGAGCGCGTTCCTGCCGGCCGGCCCCCGCGCCGAGCTGCTGGGCGAGGCGCTCGAGACGATGGACGCCCTGCGGGACAAGTTCGGTCTCGACGACCTGGAGTTGTCGTGAACGATGGCGCCGCCCGCATCGCCGCGCTCGGCGACGTCTGGCGCGACGACGTCGCCGCGGCGGCCGACTGGCTGCGCGCGCGCGGTTTCTCCGGGCGCGTCGGTCTGGTCCTCGGCAGTGGCCTCGGTGCGTTCGCCGAGACACTGCCCGGCGCGCGGGCCGTGCCCTACGCACAGATCCCCGGCTTCCGCACCACCTCGGTGGCGGAGCACAAGGGGCGTTTGGTGGTGGGCGAGGCGGCCGGGGTGCCGGTCATCGTCATGCAGGGGCGGCTCCACCCTTACGAGGGGTTGCCGGGGGCGGTGTCGCTGCTGCCGACGGCGGTGCTGGCCGGGCTGGGGGTCGACTCGGCCGTGGTGACCAACGCGGCCGGGGGGCTGAACCGGCTCTATCTCCCGGGCGACCTGATGGTGATCCGCGAGCAGATCGACCTGCACCTGCGCGATCCGCTGCGCGGACTGCTGCGCGAAAGCCCCGGGGGCGGGCCTGACGGGCGCCGTCCTCCCGGCGCCGGCGGTCCGTACCACGTCCGCCTCGCGCGCCTGCTCGTCGAGACCGGCGCGGAAATCGGCGTACCTTTGCACATCGGCACCTACGCCAGCATGTCGGGGCCGGCTTACGAGACACGCGCGGAGATCGGCATGCTGCGGCGGATCGGCGGCGACGCGGTCGGCATGTCCACCGCCGCCGAAACGGCGCTCCTGTCGCGGCTCGGCGTGGCGGTCGTGGGACTGTCGTGCATCACGAACCCGGCGCGGGAGGTCGGACAGCCGGAATTGTCACACCAGGATGTCGTGGAGGTCGGCAACCGGGTGCGGGCGCGGCTGGAGCGGCTGTTGCTGGCGTTCCTGCCCCGGCTTGCGGATATTGGGGCCGGCTCGTAAGCGGCGCGGAGGAGGTCCGTAACATGTTTTTCGATCCCACCTTCATGATGCTCATCCCGGTGATAATCTTCGCGCTGTACGCGCAGGCGAAGGTCAAGAGCACGTATCAGAAGTACCTGAAGGTGCCGGCCTCGCGCGGGCTGACCGGCGCCGAATCGGCGCGCCGGCTGCTCGACGCCGCGGGCCTGTCGGCGGTCGCGATCCAGACGACTCCCGGTCGTCTGACCGACCACTACGACCCCCGCAAGCGGGCGCTTTTCCTCAGTGAGGACAACTTCAACGGACGCAGCGTGGCGTCGCTCGGTGTGGCGTGCCACGAGGCGGGGCACGCCATACAGCACGCGCAGGCCTTCGCGCCGCTGGCGATGCGGCAGGCGATCTGGCCGGTGGCCGGTTTCGGCAGCTGGCTCGCCTGGCCCATCTTCTTCGTCGGGCTGCTGATGCGCACCCCGTTGCTGATGGACGTGGGCATCATCGTGTTCCTTGTGGCGGCCTTCTTCACGATCATCACGCTGCCGGTGGAATTCGACGCCAGCAACCGCGCTATCAAGCTGCTTGCGCAGCACGGTCTCGTCTCGCGCGAGGAGCAGAGCGGGGCCCGGGCGGTGCTGAACGCCGCCGCGCTGACCTACGTCGCTGCCGCGCTGATGTCGGTGGTGCAGCTCGTGCGGATGCTGATCCTGCGCAACGGTCGGAATTAGCGCCCGGCCTCCGGCCGGCAGGAAGCGAGGAGAGCGATGCGGAGCCACCTGGTCGCTGGGAACTGGAAACTGAATCTGGGGCCCGCCGCCGCGCAGAAGCTCGCGCGCGAGGTGCGCGACGGACTGCGGGGCGTCGACACGCGCGCCGAGGTCCTGATCTGTCCGCCGTTCGTCTCGCTGGCCGCGGCGCACGAGATGATCGCCGGCTCGCCGGTGCGTCTCGGGGCGCAGAACTGTGCCGCCTGGGATGTGGGCGCCTACACCGGCGAGGTGTCGGCCGCGATGCTTGCCGAGGCGGGCTGCAGCCACGTCATCGTGGCGCACTCCGAGCGGCGGGCGCTGTTCGGCGAGCGGGATGAGGTTTTCATCGCCAAAATCGACCGCGCCCATGCCGCCGGTCTGGTCCCCATCTTCTGTTTCGGCGAAGTGCTCGAGGAGCGCCGCGGCGGCCGCGCCGAGGCGGTCGTGCAGGCGCAGCTCGAGGGGGTGCTGCCGCACCTGAAGAGCTGTACGCCGGCCGACACCGTGCTGGCCTACGAGCCGGTCTGGGCCATCGGCACCGGCGAAACCGCCACACCCGACATAGCGCAGGCCACGCACGCCTTCGCGCGCGGGGTCGTGGCGAAACTGCTCGGCCCGGTCACCGCCGCCGGCCTGCGCATTCTCTACGGCGGCAGCGTGAAGGCGGGCAACGCCGCGGAGCTGTTCACGCAGCCCGATATCGACGGCGGTCTCGTGGGTGGCGCGAGTCTGCAGGCGGCGGAGTTTATCGGCATCGTCAGAGGTGCGTCGGCCGGTCGCTGAGACCGCGGCGCGGCACCACGGCACGGAGGTTCAGGGTGACGATCGCGAGGCTGTGCAGGCCGCGGCGGACCGGGAGTGCGCAGCGCCCCGCGACCGTCGCGGTCGCGCTGTTCGTGATGGCCGGCGTTCTGGCGCTGGTCGCGGCGCCGACCGCGCGGGCGCTGACGGCCGGCGGCGCGTCGCCCCCGGTCGGCGCGCCGAATCCGGTCTGGACCGGCGCCGATCCGACGACCGCGCGTCTCGATCCGGTCTTCCCCGCCCTGCCCGACGGCGCGGAGATTCTGCGGCTGGAGAACGGCCTGCGGGTCATCCTGCTGCGCAACCCCGCTCAGCCGATGGTCGGCATCTACACTCAGGTCCGGGTCGGCTCGGCGTACGAGGATTTCCGCACGAGCGGCATGTCGCACATGCTCGAGCACCTGCTGTTCAACGGCACCACGCTGTACACCCAGGAACAGCTCTACGACCTGGCCGATCTCAAAGGGGCCTATAACAACGCCACCACCTCCACCTTCTTCACGAACTTCATGACCGTATTGCCGACGGGGGCGCTCGAGACCGGCCTGAAGATCCAGTCGCAGATGCTGTTCCACTCGACCCTGCCCGTCGACAAGTTCGCCAAGGAGCAGGGCATCGTGCTGGGCGAACTGGTGCAAAGCCGCGACCGCGACTCCGACTTTGCCGGCGAGACGCTCCAGGAGGTGCTGTACGAGGGGAGCAGCCAGGCCCTGCCCACGTTGGGAACCCGCAGCACCATCGAACATCTGAGGCGGGAAGATGTGCTGGCCTTCTACCGCAACTTCTACGTGCCGAACAACATGATCACGACCATCGCCGGGAATTTCGACCGTGCCCGCGTGCTCGAGCTGCTGGAGAAGCACTACGGCGCCGCGGCTCCCGGCACGGTCATCGCGCCGCCGATCATGCCGCCGGTCTTCGTGGACCGTACGCGCGCCGTAGTGCGTCGTGGGGGCGATCACCCGGTGGTCATGCTCGCCTTCGACGCGCCCACCTACGGCTCGTCTGATTACTTCCCGTTCCTGGTGCTGACGCGCCTGCTCGATGCGCCCGGCACCGGCATTCTCACGCGGGCCGTGGCCCAGCTTCCGGCCGCGCGCCGTCCCGAGTTGTCTCTGCAGTGGGATCGGGCCGACATCTACGGGCGTCTCGTCGTACGCTTCGACCTCAAGCCGGGCGACGATCCGGCGCGCTACTACCGGCTCGTGCAGGAGGCCTGCGCCTCGGCGCTCGAGTGGGGGATCACCGACGAAGAGGTCATCGAGATCATACGCGCCGAGGAGACGCAGACCCTGATCGACCGCGAGCAGTTGCGGCAGCTCTCGATCGTCGCCGCCGAGCCGATCGTGCTCGGCGGCCCCGACTTCTGGGTGACCACCCTCAGCCGCCTGCGTGAGGCGAACGCGATCCAGGTGGTCGATGCGCTCACAAATTACCTGTCCGAGACGGCATGTCTGGCCGTGGCCTGTGTTCCGGTCGCGGCGCCCGAAGCGGGTGTGGGCAAGGCCGACGAGGGCAGTCCGGTCGTCAAGCGCTCGGTCCTCAAGAGCGGCGCCGTGCTGGTTTCGCAGGAGACGCCCGGCTCGCCGCTCTTCGCCGTCCACCTGACGATGCGCAACCGCGCCCTGCTCGACGGTGAGCGGCCCGGAGCCGTCAACCTGGTGCACCGGCTGCTGACCAGCGGTGTCGGCGGCTGCGATGCGACCTGCCTGCAGCGCAAGCTCAACCGCCTCGGCGCGGTGATCAAGCTGACGGACGATCCCCGCATCCCGATGGACAACTATTACACGAACGGCCGCTTCTCCTACATCCGGCTCGAGACCGCGGCCGACGCCGGGCCCGACGCCCTGGCCCTTCTGGCCGACCTGACCCGCAATGCCGGCTTCACCGCCGCGGACTTCGAGCGCGAGCGGGCCGCGCAGCTCACGCAACTCGGACGCCAGCAGGCCAGTGCCGGAACCACAGCCAGCCGCCGGCTCGAGGAGACGCTCTTCGGCAACCACCCGCTCGGCCTGCCGGTCGAGGGCGATGCCGCGTCGCTCAAGGCGCTCACCTATGACGAGACGCGGCGCGTCTACGGCCTGGCCTTCGCGCCGGAGAACCTGATCGTGGCCGTGGCGTCGCCCTTCTCCCACGAGCAGCTCGCCGAGACGCTCGGCGGCCTGCTGCCTGGCCGCGGTCGTCCCGCCGGCGGTCTGCCCGGGCTGCCGGTCACGACGCAGGCGACGCGCGTGGTCGCCTCTCTCGGCGGCCAGATGGCCGCGATCCGGGTCGGCTCGCTCATGCGCCTGCTGCCGGAGGACCGCCGTCCTCTGGAGTTGCTGACCGCGATCGTGTCGAACCGTCTCGCCATGGACCTGCGCGAGCGGAAGGGGCTCTCCTACAGCGTCGGTGCAAGCTGGGAAACGATGGGCGGCGAAGGAGAGTTTTCGGCCTGGCTCAATCCGCCGCGCGAGCGGATGGAGGAGGGCGAGCGCACGCTGAAGGAATTCCTGGCGGCGTTCGATCCCGCCACGATCACGGCCGAAGAACTGGCGCGCACCCGCAGCGCCGTGGCGGGCCGCCTGATGATGCGCCGCCTCGCGAGCATCAGCCAGGCCTACTACCTGGCGATGGCTGAACTCGAGGGGGATCTTACACAGTACGGGAAGTCGCTGCGGGCCTATGAGTCCGTGACCCTGGCCGATCTGCGGGGGGCCTGGACGAAGTACCTGAAGGTCGCGCCGCTGGTGACGGTGATCGTGGACTGATCTTCCGGCCCGGGAGCCGCGTGAATCGTTTTACGGTTGGAGAGCCCGACATGAAGCTTCGAGCCGGAATGCGGCGCCTGGGCTGCGTCCTGTCGATTCTGATCACGGTCCTGTGCGCGGCGCACGCGGTGGCGCAGCCGCTCGTTGTTCGCCATCGCGCGCATCTGACGCTCGACCCCGTCCGCAACGCGCTGGTCGTGACCGATACAGTGTCGTTCGAAGGCGCGGCGCCCGACTCGTTCTCCCTGAACCGGCGGCTTTCCCTCGCCACGGGCCCGCGCGACGCCGCGTCGGGCCGGTCCGATTCCACACGGACGACCTGGCCGCTGCGGGCGCTGTGCGCGTCGGACGGCAACGATCCGGCCGCTGTGTACGTCGCCCGGGCCTCAGGCGTCTTCCTCGAGTCCACGCAGGACGTCGTCTTCACGCGGGAGAATGTCGGACGCGAGATCCAGGCCACGATCGGCGCGGAGGGGATCTACCTGGCGGGCGAGGCGTGCTGGCTGCCGACGTTCAAGGACGCGCTCGTCACGTCCCGCCTGACGATCGACACTCCGGTCGGGATCGAACCGATGACGAACGGGGTGCGGGCGGGCCGCGAGGTGCGGGGCGAACGGCTGATCACCGTCTGGGAGGAAAAGAGCCCGGTCGACGGCATCGCGCTGATCGCCGGGAAGTACACGGTGACGGAGGAGCAGGCGGGGTCGGTGGCCATCTCCACCTGGCTGTTGCGGGACGAGCCGAAGCTGGCCGCGCTCTACCTGGAGCGGACCCGCGCCTACCTGTCCATGTACGAGCAGATGATCGGGCCGTATCCGTTCGGCAAGTTCGCCACGGTGGAGAACTGGTTCCCCACCGGCTACGGCATGCCATCGTGGACGCTGCTCGGCGGCACGGTCCTGCGGCTGCCGTTCATCCCGTACACTTCGTTCGGACATGAGGTGGCGCACAACTGGTGGGGCAACTCGGTGTTCGTGGCCGACGAGGGGGGCAACTGGTGCGAGGGGCTCACCTCGTACTGCGCTGATTACCACTACAAGGAGCTCGAGTCGCCGGCGGCCGCGCGCGAGTACCGGCGCAACCTGCTCAAGGACTACGCCGCCTACGTGCGTGACCCCGCGCAGGACCTGCCGCTGACGCAGTTCCGCGCGCGCCACAGCGGCGCCACGCGGGCGATCGGTTACGGCAAGTCGATGATGGTCTTCCACATGGTGGACCGCGCGATCGGGCGCGGCCGGTTCGAGCAGGCGCTGCGCGACGTCTACGCCGCGAAGCGCTTCCGGAAGGCGTCGTGGGACGACTTCTTCGCCGCCTTCGCGCAGGCGGCGGACCGCGACCTGACCACCTTTGCCCGGCAGTGGCTCACGCGCACCGGCGCGCCGGTCCTCACGCTCGACAAGGCGGCGCGGCAGGGGGACAGGGTCCGCTTTACGCTGAGCCAGGGTGCGCCGCCATACGATCTCGAGGTGCCGGTCGTGGTGACGACGGACACGGGGATCGTCGACACTTCGGTGCGGCTCGACCGGATGAGCGGCGACTTCGAAATGGTTGCGCCTGGCGCGGTGTCGCTGGCGATCGATCCCGACTGCCACCTTTTCCGGCGGCTCGACCCGCGCGAGATCGAGCCGACCATCAGCCAGGTGCTGGGCGAGCAGACGCCGTTGATCGTCCTGCCTGACGCCACGGGGCCGGAACTGGCGGCGGCGGCGGCGTTCGCGCGGGCGTACACCGAAAGTGAAACGCCGATGACCGTTGGCGGCGGCCGTCCGCCGAACGACGTCAGGCCGGGCGCCGGGGTGATGAAGGTGCTCGTCAACCCGCGCCCCGAGGTGCTGGCCGAGCGGTGCGCCGGAGCCCTCAAGGGGCTGCTCACGGTCTCCGGAGACCTCGTCTTCGTGGCGGGGCAGCGCCACGACCTGAAGCAGAATGACATCATCTTCGCGGCGTACGATCCGCGCGACCCCTCCGTGACCGACCTGGTCGTGCTCTGCCGCTCGCCCGAGCGGCTGCCGGGCCTCGCGGGACGGATTGGGCACTACGGGAAGTACTCCTATCTGGTCTTTCCGGCCGCGCGCGGCGAAGCGGTCAGGGGGAACTGGCCGACGTCCGGTGGCCGGCTCACGGCGACCCTGACGCCGGCGCCCTGAGCGTCCTGATCGCCGACGCCAAGCTGCGGGCGACACCGGCGCCCGGTGGTTGTATCTTGTATGATCGGGGGGGCGGAAACCCGGCCCGATCGGTGTTTGTTATCTTGGGAGGACATTGTCATGCGCAGACTGATTCCGTTCCTGGCCATTCTCTGCCTCGTCGCCCTGCTCGCCGGATGTGCCTCCTGGAGTAAGACCGGTCAGGGGGCCGCCATCGGCGGCGCCGCCGGCGCGGTGCTCGGCACGGCCGTCAGCAAGGACAACACGAAGGGCGCCGTCGTGGGCGGCGCGATCGGCGCGGTGGCCGGCGGCATCATCGGCAACTACCTCGACAAGCAGGCGAAGGAGCTCGAGGCGGTCAAGGGGGCGGAGGTGGAGCGCCAGGGCGACGAGCTGAAGATCACCTTCTCGGAGAAGATCCTGTTCGACATCAACTCGTCCACGCTCAAGAGCGCCTCGCAGTCGCAGCTCGACCAGGTGGCCGACGTGCTCAACAGGTACCCCGACACCGATATTCTGGTCATGGGTCACACCGACGCCACCGGCACCGAGGAGTACAACCAGAAGCTGTCCGAGCGCCGCGCGACCGCGGTGACGTACTACATCGAGGGACGCGGCGTGGCCGACTCGCGCGTCCGCGCCAAGGGGTTCGGCGAGAGCGCCCCGGTGGCCGACAACGCCACCGAGGAGGGGCGCGCCCAGAACCGTCGGGTCGAGTTCTCCATCCATGTCAACGAGGCCTTCAAGGCCGACGCGGCCAAGCAGGCGGGCTGACCGGCTTTCCGGAGCGCGGCGGGGGGGCCTCTTCGGCGCTCCCGCCGCCCTGCCCGCCGCATCTTGACTTCAACCGGGCCGCGGCTTAACAGTTGGGGCCCCCGATTGCGACCGGCAACCGCCAAGCTCCCCCTAGGAGGGATCATGAGTCAGTACGATCAACTCGAACCGAAAGCCGTCTGGCAGATCTTCGGCGCCATGTCCGCCATTCCCCGCGGCTCGGGCAACGAGACCGCGGTCATGAAGATGCTCGCCGCCTGGGCGAAGGAGCGGGGCCTGGGCGTGAAGCAGGACCAGGTCGGCAACCTGCTGATCTCCATCCCGGCCACGCCGGGACACGAGAAAGCGGCTCCGGTCCTGATCCAGGGCCATGCCGACATGGTCTGCGTGAAGGACGAGGGGTCGAAGCACGACTTCATGAAGGATCCGATCCGCATGATCATCGACGGGGACTTCGTCCGGGCCGACGGCACGACCCTTGGCGCCGACAACGGCATCGGCGTGGCGCTGGGTCTTGCCGTCGCCGTCGATCCCTCCGTCGTGCACGGCCCGGTCGAGGTGCTGGTAACGGTGGACGAGGAGCGCGGTCTCACCGGCGCGGCCGGCGTCAAGCCCGGCTTCTTCACTGCCCGTAAGATGATCAACCTCGACTCCGAGGAGGACCACGCGATCTGCATCGGCTGCGCCGGCGGACGCGACACCGTTTTCAACGTTTTGCCCACGCAGGCGCGCGCGTCCAAGGACAGCACGGCCCGCAAGGTGACGGTGACCGGCCTGCTTGGCGGCCACTCCGGCGTCGAGATCCACCGCAACCGTGGCAACGCGATCAAGATCCTCGCCCGTCTGCTGCATGCCGCGCTCGATGAGATGGACGTGCGGGTGGTCGCTGTCGATGGCGGCAGCGTGCGCAACGCCATCCCGTGCGAGGCCGTGGCTACGGTCGTCATTCCCGCCGCGAAGGGGCGTATTTTCAAACAGCGCGTGGATGCCCTGGCCGCAAAGATCAAGGAGGAGCTCGAGGGGATCGACGACGGCTTCATCGTGAAGATGTCGACCGTGAAGGCCGCCCGCTGCTTCAGCCGCGAAGCCTCGCGCAACCTGCTCAACCTGATGGCCGCCATCCCCAACGGCGTGCTCGGCATGTCGCCCACCGTGGACAAGCTCGTCGAGACAAGCAGCAACCTCGGCGTGGCCAAGACCGACGGCGCGAAGGTGCAGCTGGTCAGTTGCAGCCGCTCCTCCGTGATGTCGACCCTCGACGCTCTCGTCCTCCAGCACCGTGCCCTGGGCGAACTGGCCGGCGTCGACGTTGTCCAGCCCGAAGGTTACCCCGGCTGGAAGCCGAACCTGTCGTCCGAGTTGCTCGGCGTCGTCAGCCGCAAGTACGTCGCCACCTTCGCCAAAGAGCCCGAACTCCTCGCCATGCACGCCGGTCTCGAGTGCGGCCTCCTCACCGAAAAGTACCCGGGCCTCGACATGGTCTCCTTCGGCCCGAATCTTTTCGACGTGCATTCTCCCAAGGAGAAGGTAAGCATCTCTTCCCTCCAGAGGATCTGGAAACTGCTCAAGGGCGTGCTGGAAGACCTGTCGTAGACAGGATTGCGGGCCATCGTGCCGATATCGGGATAAAGCGGGGCCGTTCCTGCGGGGACGGCCCCGAATTCGTATCCCCCTTGACGTCCGGTCACTTCACGCTGATATTACTGTTTCACGGACTGGCGGCGTTTCAGTAATATTCGCCCCGTCGCCTGCGGTGCCGTTTTTCTTTCTGGAGGTAGGGTATGCCCAGGACCAAGCCTGTACTCGCTTCAGACCTGAGCCTCGCCGATATCAAGCACCTGCTTGCGGCGAAGGAGAAGATGGTTGTACTCGAGGAGAAGAAGGCGAAGCTCGAAGAGGGTCTGGCTGCGGTGAACGCGCAGCTCGAAAAGCTGACCGCTTCAATCAAGCCGGGCGCGGCCAGAGCTGGCCGCAAGCCGGGTCGCAAGCCTGGCCGCAAGCCGGGTCGTCCGGCGGCGAAGAAGGCCGGGCGGCGTGTGATGAAGAAGGCGAAGACGAAAGCGAAGGCGAAGGCGCCGGTGGGCCGGAAGGCGAAGCGAGCGCCGGCTCGCAAGGGGGGCACGCTGCAGGAAGTCGTGGCGAATCTGATCCACGAGAACGGCAAGCCGATGGCCTTCCAGGACATTCTGGCGGTCATAGCGAAGCGCAAGCTGGTCAAGACCCGCAGCAAGAACTTCGCGAACGTCCTGCGGCGCACGATATCCGGGAGCAAGGCCTTCAATAACGTTGCTCGCGGCGTCTACGGTCTCAAGGGCTGATCCACGGCCTGCCGGCAGGGTCCATACGTCAGCCAGCAGTTGAACTTCGAGATTCCCTCGACTATCGAGGGGTTCGGTTCGACATCCTGTCGGACCGGTTTGGCGCTCGGGGAATCGCCCGGAATCATCCGGCGACGCTCCGCGCCTGCGATTGCCGGAGCCGCCGGCACCAGAGGTGAAGTCCGAATGAAGAAGATCTACGTTGGGAACCTGCCGTCCTCCGCGACCAGTGAATCCGTAACCCAGCTGTTCGCGCAGCATGGTGCGGTGCACTCCGTGGCCCTGATCAACGACCGCGAGACCGGTCGCCCCCGCGGCTTCGGTTTCGTGGAGATGGACGACAGCGCGGTCCCCGCCGCCATCAAGGCTCTCGATGGCCACGCGATGGACGGACGCAATCTCAGCGTGAACGAGGCCAAGGAACGGCCGGCGCGGTAGAGCCGGCCGTAAGCTCCGGTCTGATCGGCTGCCGCGCAGTCTCGTCGGCAGGATTATCGCTGCCTCGCGGTTCGGCGTGGGGGCGTTGGTGGAGTTGTTCGCGGCGTGCGGGGCTCGGTACCAATCTGGCCGCACCCGCGGAAGTGGGAAAATGTGGGGGCCGTTCCTTCGGGGGCGGCCCCTGCTCCTTTCGATCGGGAGTCACCCGCCTCGACCCGGGAGATCGCCGGTCGTCTGCTCCGACGGCGTGACGCCGCAGGCGGAGTGCCGTTTGCGACACCGGCGGGGGCGGGGCATATTCGACGCGCGGGCACATTGCCCGCGGAAGGGCGGCGCGCGGCATGGTCACGGAAGAGTCCCGCGAATTGCCGGTTACGGGGGCGACGGCGGGCCTGCGCCTCGACCGGTTCCTGGCGACTGAGCTGTCGGTCTCGCGGGAGCAGGCTCGCCGTCTGCTCGAAGACGGACGGGTGCAACTCAACGACCGCCCAATCGGCGCGGCGCACAAGGGAGAGGCGCTGGCGGCCGGCGAGGTGGTCACGGTGCGCGGATTCCGTCCGCCGGGAGAGGCGCGGGCTGTGGCGCAGCCTGAGCGTCCGCTGCGCGTGCTGGCCGAGGGGGCGGGCTGGGTCGCCGTGGACAAGCCTGCCGGCATGGCCGTGCATCCGCTGCGCGAGGACGAGCGCGACACCGCGCTCAACGCGGTCGCGGCGCTATATCCGGCGATCCACGGCATCGGCGAGGGGGGGCTGCGCAGCGGCGTGGCGCACCGGCTCGACGTGGAGACCTCGGGCGTGCTGTTGTTCGCCACGGAGCAGACGACCTGGGAGCGGCTGCGGGCGCTGTTTGCCCGGCACAAGATGGCCAAGACCTACCGCGCGATCGTGCTGGGTGAACTCACGCGCTCCGGTTCGATCGAGCTGGCGCTGCGGGTGGCGCGGTCGGCGCGTCCGGCGCGGGTGGAGGTAGTCGGCGAAGGCCCGGCCTCCGGCACGCGCGCCTGCGGCCTGAGCTGGCGACCGGTGGCCCCGTTGCGCGGCGCCACGCTCGTGGAGGCGCGCCCCGTGACCGGTTTTCTGCACCAGGTGCGGGTTACGTTCGCGCATCTCGGCCACCCGCTGGCTGGCGACCGGGTCTACGGGCCGGGGCCCGGCGAGGATCCCACCGGTGCGGCGCGCCACATGCTGCACGCCGCGCGCCTGGCGTGGGGCGACGTGGTGGTGGAGAGTCCGGATCCCGCAGATTTCGCGGCCCTGCTGGCCCGGCTGGCGCCGGACGCGAACGGCGGGTGAGCCCAGGTCCGCGTTGCGGTCATCCTCTGTCACGCGATCAGCGGAAACCCCAACGGTGATATCCCCGGCGTGTGCTTGCTTCAGATATTGACAACTGAGGACACAGAATATCATCATGGTCGCAGTTGTCCTGATCTGACCTCTGTTGTCCTGAACGGGATTGCGTATGAAGCTGACGGTCGACGATGTCACCCGCCTGTTCAATGTCTCCGAGAAGACCGTGTACCGCTGGATCAAGAGCAGTGAGCTGCCGGCGTACCGGGTCAACAACCAGTACCGTTTCAATCGGGTCGATCTGCTGGAATGGGCGGCGGCGCACCGGGTGAATGTCTCGACCGGGCTGGTCGGGGAGTCGCCCGATCCCGAAGGCTCCGAACTGCCCGGCCTCGCGGAGGCGCTGGCCACCGGGGGCATCCACTATCGAGTCGGCGGTCACGACAAGGAAACGGTCCTGCGGGAGATCGTCGGCCTGCTGCAGCTCCCCGAGCGGATCGAGCGGGAGAGCCTGTTCCAGATCCTGCTGGCGCGCGAGGAGATGGGGTCGACCGGGATCGGCGACGGCATTGCGATTCCGCACGCGCGCAATCCGATCGTCATGAACATCACCCGTCCGAGCGTCACACTCTGTTTCCTGGAAGAGCCGGTCGACTTCGGGGCGCTTGACGGCCGGCGCGTGCAGGTGCTGTTCACCCTGATCACGCCGACGATTCGCGTGCACCTTCATCTGCTGTCCCGGCTCGGCTTCGCGCTGCGGGCGGAAAGATTCCGGGCGGCGATCGTCGGGCACGCCTCGCGCGAGACCATCCTTGCGGAGGCGCGCCGCGCTGACACCGTGATCGGGGCCGAGTCGAGTGCTCCGGGGACTCCGGACTAGATCGGACGCGCATGCGGCTGCTCGTCATGGCGCTGGGTCTGTTGACCGCCGGAGCGGTGGTGCCGCTGCTGTGGCCCCGCCAATCACGGTCGGGCGGCCGGTTCGGCGTGACCTGCGCCGTAACGGCGGGGCTCGTCGGTCTGGTCGGCGCGCTGCGGATCCTGCTGCGCCCCGGTGCCGTCGAGCAGGTACACCTGCCGTGGGCGGTGCCCTACGGCTCATTCTTCCTCGAAGCCGATCCGCTCTCGGTCTTCTTCCTGGTCCCGATCTTCCTGCTGACTGGACTCGCTGCCGTGTACGGAGCGGGCTATCTGAAGGTGCATGAAGGCGACCGGCCGACCGCGTCCGCCTGGGCCGCCTACAACGCGCTCACCGGAGCCATGGTGCTGGTGGTGCTCGCACGCAACGCCGTCCTTTTCCTGATGGCGTGGGAATTGATGGCGGTGACCTCATTCCTGCTGGTGGCCCGCGACCACGAGAGCGCCGAAGTGCGCCGCGCCGGCCGGCTGTATCTCGTGGCCGGGCATCTCGGCACCACCGCCCTGTTTTTGTTCTTCCTGCTTCTGGGCCGGGAGGCGGGATCGCTGGACTTCGACCGTCTGGCCGCGGCGGGGCTGGGCGGGTATCCCCACGCCGGCCTGCTGCTGGCTCTGGCGCTGATCGGCTTCGGCACGAAGGCGGGCCTTGTGCCGCTGCATGTCTGGTTGCCGGAGGCGCATCCGGCGGCGCCCAGCCATGTTTCGGCCGTGATGTCGGGCGTGATGATCAAAACCGGGGTGTACGGCGTCATCCGCGCGCTGACCTGGTTTGGCCCGCCGCCGGTCACGTGGGCCTGGGCGCTGATCGGCGTCGGCCTGCTCAGCGGGGTGCTCGGCGCGTTGATGGCGCTGACGCAGCGGGATCTCAAGCGCGTGCTGGCCTACAGCAGCATCGAGAATGGCGGCATCATCCTGGCCGGTCTCGGCCTGGGAGTCCTCGGGCAGGCGACGGGGGAGGCTCCGCTGATCGTCCTCGGCTATGGCGGTGCACTGTTGCATGTGCTCAATCACGCCCTTTTCAAAGGGCTGCTGTTTCTCGGGGCCGGCAGCGTGCAGTGCGGCGCGCACACGCTGGATCTCGAGCAGCTCGGCGGCCTCCAGCGCCGGATGCCGTGGTCCGGCGCCGCGTTCCTGATCGGCGCGGCGGCCATCTGCGGGCTGCCGCCGCTCAACGGTTTCGTGAGCGAGTTCACGGTCTTTCTCGGCGCGCTCCACGGCGTGCGCCTGGTCGGACCGGGCGTGGCGGCGCCGGCCTTCGCCGTGATCTGTGGACTCGGGCTGATGGGCGGGCTGGCGGCCGCCGTCTTCACCCGGGTGTTCGGCATCGGCTTCCTGGGCCGGCCGCGCAGCGCGTCGGCCGCGGGAGCCCGCGAGGCAGTGCCCGCCATGCTCTGGCCGATGGGGATCCTGGCGGCGCTCTGCCTGGGCGGCGGACTGGGAGCTCCGTGGCTGCTGGCCCTGCTCGGGCCGGTGCTGGCCCCGCTGGATGGCCTGTCACCGGGGGGTGGGGCGCGGACCTGCGCGGACCTGGCCGCCACGTTGAAATCGGTCGTGCTGGCGGGAACCGGTTTGGGTGGCGTTGCGCTGGCGCTGGTCGCGTGGCGGGGCGCGTTGTTGGCGCGGCGCGAGGTGCGTACGGGTCCCACCTGGGGATGCGGTTATGCCCAATCTTCGCCGCGCATGCAGTACACGGCCTCGTCATTTGCACAGCCGCTCGTGGAGTTCTTCTCGCTCCTGCGCCAGCGGCGGGTGATCCGGAGGCCGCAGGGCGACTTCCCGGCCGGTGCCGAACTGACCACGGAAACGCCCGACGTCATTGCCGCCCACGGCTGGCGGCCCGCGTTCGATGGCGCGGGTCGGCTGCTGCTCAAGGTGCATCGCCTGCAGACCGGCAGCGTACACCTCTACATTCTCTACATCGCGCTCACCCTGATCGGGCTGCTGGTCTGGAGGCTGAGGTAGCATGATGGCGACCCTGCTGCCGTTCCTGCACCCGGTCATTGCGCTGCTGGCGGCGCCGTTGCTGCCGGGCGTGATCAATCGCGTCAAGGCGTTCTATGCGGGACGGCGTGGCCCGCCGCTGCTGCAACTTTACTACGACCTGGCCAGGCTGGCGTGCAAGGGCGCGGTCTACAGCGAGACCACCACCTGGCTGTTCAGGGCGGGACCCCTGCTTGGCGGCGCTGCGGTCGTCATGGCGCTGTTCATCGTGCCGTGCGGCTGTCTGCCCGCGCCGGTACATTTCGCCGGCGACCTGCTGCTGTTCGCCTGGCTGCTTGGTCTGGGTCGTTTCTTCACCGTGCTCGCCGCCCTCGACACCGGCTCGAGTTTCGAAGGCATGGGCGCGAGCCGCGAGGTCTTCTTTTCCGCGCTGACCGAGCCTGTTCTGCTGGCCGGTCTGGCCGTGCTGGTCCGACTGACCGGCACCGTCTCGCTGACCGGGCTCTATGCCGGCGTGACTCCTTCACTCTGGGCCGGTTCCGCGGCCGTGATCGTGCTGGTGGCAGTGACCTTCCTGGTGGTGCTGCTGACCGAGAACGCGCGGCTGCCGGTCGATGATCCCGACACGCACCTGGAGCTGACCATGATCCACGAGGTGATGGTGCTGGATCACAGCGGGCCGGATCTGGCCCTCATCCACTATGGCGCGGCTTTGAAGCTGTGGGTGCTCGGAGCGCTGCTGGTCGGGCTGTGCGTGCCGGTGCGCACCGGCCGGCCGCTGATCGACGCCGCCGCGATGGCGGCCGGCATGGTCACCCTGGCGGCGCTCGTCGGCCTGATCGAGTCCACCATGGCGCGACTGCGCCTGTCACGGGTGCCACAGTTGCTGGTCGGTGCCGGCGCGATCTCCACCCTGGCCGTCATTTTGTCGTTGAGGTGAACCGTTGACGCACGTGGTGGACCTGATTCTCGCCCTGCTCGTGCTCTCGGGCTTCGTGTTTTTGGGATCGAGCCGCCTGCGGTTCTGCATCCGGACCCTGGCATTGCAGGGGATCATGATCGGTCTGCTGCCGCTCTGGAGCGGATCGCACACGTTGCCGGCCCGCGCCCTGGCGCTGGCGGCGATGAGCATCGCCATCAAGGGGGCGCTGCTGCCGCGCCTGCTCGAGCGGGCCATGCAGCGGGTGAACGTGCGGCGTGAGGTGGAGCCGTTCATCGGTTACAACGCCTCCCTGTTCGTGGGCATCGTCTGCCTCGGGATTTCTTTCTGGATCGCCGCAAGGCTGCCGTTGCCCGAGTCGTCCGGGTCGTCACTGGCGGTAATGGCGGCCTTCTTCACGATGTTCAGCGGCCTGTTCGTCATCATCAGCCGGCGCCAGGCCCTGACGCAGGTGCTTGGCTATCTCGTGATGGAGAACGGGATCTACGTTTTCGGCGTGGCGCTGGCCCTCGACACGCCGGCGCTCGTGGAGTTCGGGGTGCTGCTGGACGTGTTCGTGGCGGTATTCGTGATGGGGATCATGATCTTCCAGATCAGCCGGACGTTCGAGCACATCGACACCGACAAGCTGTCGGCGCTCAAGGAATGAGCTGACGTGACAACCGCGACCCTGGTGATCCCGGCCCTGGTGCTGGTGCCGCTGCTCGGCGGCATCGGCGCTCTCATGATCCGGAGCGACCGCTCGCGGCGGGCTCTGCTCGCGGGGGCGGCCGCTGTCCATCTGTTGCTGACGGCGCTGTCGGGGCAGGCCGCTCCGGTGCTCGGGAACTGGCTCGTGCTCGACCCTCTGGGCCGCCTGTTCCTTGGCATCGTCAGCACGCTGTTCCTGGCTGCGGCGCTCTATGCCATCGGCTATCTCGCGCGCGAAACCGGCACCGCCGACGACCGCCGCCGTGTCCTGGAAGAGGACGCGCTGTTCAGCAACGCGCCGGAAGCAGTGTTTACCGGCTGTCTGCTGTGCTTCCTGGCCACGATGACACTCGTCTGCGTGAGCAACCATCTCGGCATCCTCTGGGTCGCTGTGGAGGCGACGACGCTGGCCAGTGCGCCGCTGATCTATTTTCACCGTCACCACCGCTCGCTGGAGGCCGCCTGGAAGTACCTGCTCATCTGTTCGATCGGTATCGCGCTGGCGCTGCTCGGCAACTTCCTGCTCGCCGTGGCGACCAAGAGCTCGCCGGGAGGAGAAATTCCGCTGCGCCTCGACCTGCTGCTGCCTGCCGCGGCCTCGTTCCAGCCGATGTGGCTTAAGGCCGCCTTCATCTTCCTGCTCATCGGCTACGGCACGAAGATGGGACTGGCGCCGCTGCACACCTGGCTGCCCGACGCGCACAGTGAGTCCCCCTCGCTCGTGTCGGCGCTGCTCTCGGGCGCCCTGCTGAACTGCGCGTTCCTCGGTGTGCTGCGGGCCCTGCAGGTTCTGGCGGCCGCCGGGCTCGCGCCGTTCGGGCAGCAGTTGCTCGTCGGCTTCGGCCTGTTCTCGATGGGGCTCGCCGCCGCGTTCATCCTCGGTCAGCACGACTACAAGAGGATGCTTGCCTACTCCAGCGTCGAGCACATGGGGATCCTGGCGCTGGGCGTGGGGCTGGGCGGCGGGGCCGTGTTCGGCGCGCTGTTCCACGCCGTCAACCATTCGCTGATCAAAGGGATGCTGTTTCTTGTGGCGGGCAACATCCTTACCGTCACGCGCACCAAGACGATCGCAGAGGTCCGCGGGCTGTCGCGCACGCTGCCAGTCTCCGGGGCGCTCTGGCTGGCCGGCTTCTTCGCCATCACCGGCACCCCGCCGTTCGGCACCTTTCTGAGCGAATTCACGATCCTCAAGGCCGCGGTCGATGGTGGGCGCACCGGCGTGGCGATCGCCTGCCTGATCGCACTCGCGGTGGTTTTCATCGGCATGTGCGGGATCGTGCTCCGGATGGTGCAGGGACGCCCGTCGACCGCAGCCGCGGCCCCGGTTCGCGAGCCGTGGCTGGCGCTGGCGCCGCCGGCCCTGCTCGGTCTCCTCGGACTGGCGCTGGGCCTGTACCTGCCGCCGTTTTTCGAACAGCTTCTGAGGGACGCTGCGCGGCTGCTGGAGGGGCTGTCGTGAGCCGCGGCGACTATCTGGGCCTGCGCAACGGCGAGGCGGCGCGTCGGGCCGACCTGCCGGTCGTGCCTTTCCAGGCCTTCCGCCGCCAGGTCTGCGAGATGGTGGCTCACGGGGCGCGTCTGGCGGCGCTGTTCGTGGCGCCGACGCCCGACGGGAGGCGGCGCCTGCATGCGGTGGTGGCCCAGGCGTCGGTCGGGGAGATCCGGCTGCTCAGCGCTGATCCGGGCGATACGTTCGAATCGTTGACCCCGGACTGTTCCCAGGCGCAGGGCTTCGAGCGGGAGATCGCGGAGCAGTGGGGCCTGCATCCCGTCGGCCATCCGTGGTTGAAGCCGCTGCGCGTCCATTCGACCACACCCCCGTCCGACGGCGACTTCTTCCGGGTGGAGGGGGCGGAGGTGCACGAGGTGGCCGTCGGGCCGGTGCACGCCGGAATCATCGAGCCGGGCCACTTCCGATTCCAGTGTCATGGCGAAGAGGTGCTGCACCTCGAGATTGCGCTCGGCTACCAGCATCGTGGCATCGAGCGGACGCTGGTCGGCGGTCCCGGCCCCCGCACACCGCACTACATGGAAACCGTCGCCGGAGACAGCACCGTGGCGCACGCCATCGCCTATGGACTGGGGGTGGAGGGGTTGGCTGACGCGCGGGTGCCGGCTCGCGCCGAGGCGTTACGCGCGATCGGACTCGAGCTGGAGCGCCTGGCCAACCACGCCGGCGATCTGGGCGCGCTCGCCGGCGACGTCGGTTACCTGCCGACCGCGTCGTACTGCGGGCGGCTGCGCGGCGACCTGCTGAACCTGACGGCCCGGCTGTGCGGAAACCGCTTCGGACGCGGACTGGTCCGGCCGGGCGGCGTCGGTTTCGATCTTGAAGGGCCGCGTGCCGCGACGGTGCTGGAGAATCTCGAGCAGGTGTTCCGGGATCTTACGGCGGCGGTCGAGCTGCTTTGGGAGACGCCGTCGGTCATGGCGCGCTTCGAAGACACGGGCAACGTGACGAGGGCCGACGCGCTGCGCCTCGGTCTGGTGGGCGTGGCGGCGCGGGCCAGCGGCGTGGAGGCCGATGTGCGCACCGATTTCCCGGCCGGGCTCTATGGCTTCGCCAGCCTGCCGCCCGCCACCTGGGACACGGGAGACGTGCTGGCGCGCGCTTTCGTGCGCTGGCTGGAGATCCGTCGCTCGGTCGATTTTTTGCGGGAACAGCTGCGGGCGCTGCCGGGCGGGCCGCTCCGGGCGCCGGTCGGGTCGACGAAACCGGAGCGGATCGTGGTCTCGCTCGTGGAGGGCTGGCGAGGCGCCGTCTGCCATGTGGCGCTCACCGACGCGGGCGGGAGTTTCGCGGCCTACAGGATCGTCGATCCGTCGTTCGCCAACTGGCCCGGCCTGGCCCTGGCCATGAGGGGTCAGCAGATTTCCGATTTTCCGCTCTGCAACAAGAGCTTCAACCTGTCCTACTGCGGCCATGATCTGTGAGGCGAGAAGATGCTGAAGATTCTGCGCACCCGCCTCGGCCAGGGGCACCGCACGCTGGCCTGGCCGGACCGGGAGCCGGAGCTTTCGGATCGGTTCCGCGGCCGGCCGGTGATCGACGCTGCCGCGTGCGCGCCGGAATGCAATCGCTGCGTGGCGGCTTGTCCGACCGGGGCCATCCTGGCGGCGGGCAGCCGCGCGGTGAGCGTCGATCTCGGACGTTGCCTGTTCTGCGCCGACTGCGTGGATGCCTGTCCCGCCGGGGCGATCCGCCACGCCGCGGACTACCGGCTCGCCGCCTCGCGGCGCGAAGATCTCGTGGTCGGGGCGGCCGGACCGGCCACGCCGCCGCCGATCCGCCTCGACGCGGAGTGCCGTCGTCTGTTCGGCCGTTCCCTGCGTCTGCGCCAGGTTAGCGCCGGCGGCTGCAACGCCTGCGAGGCGGACACGAATGTCCTGTCCACCATCGCGTACGACCTTGGCCGGTTCGGTATCCGGTTCACGGCATCGCCGCGCCACGCCGACGGCCTGCTGATCACCGGTCCGGTCACGGAGAACATGCGGGCGGCCCTGTTAGCGACCTGGGAGGCGGTGCCGTCGCCGCGATTCGTGATCGCCGTCGGCGCCTGTGCGATCTCGGGCGGTCCGTTCGCCGGCCATGTGGAGGTGCATGGCGGAGCGGGGAGTTGCCTGCCGGTCGATCTGCACGTTCCGGGCTGTCCGCCGCACCCGCTGACCATCCTCGATGGGTTGTTGCGTCTGCTCGGCCGGTTGCCGGCGCCGCCGGAAGCAATGCCTGGCGACGGCCGCTGACGGTTCTCCCGCGGCGCAGGCGCTCCCGACCGCTCAGCCGGAACCGGCGCGCCCCACATATTCGTAGACCGCCCAGAAGTGGCAGCAGGTTCCCGCGAGCACGAACAGGTGCCAGACCGCGTGGTGGTACTTCATGCCGCGCCAAAGGTAGAACACGGTGCCGCCCGAATAGAAGAGCCCCCCGGCGAGCAGCCAGAGCAGGCCGGGGCCGGGAACGCTGTGGAGCAGTGGTTTCGTGGCCACGGCGCAGAGCCAGCCCATCCCGAGGTAGATAAGAGTCGAGACGAGCTTGAACCGTCCCGCGAACCAGACCTTGAACACGATCCCGCCGACGGCCAGTCCCCACACCACCCCGAACATGCTCCAGCCCCACGGCCCGCGCAGGCTGACCAGCAAAAATGGCGTGTAGCTGCCGGCGATCAGCAGGTAGATCGCGCCATGGTCCAGGATCTTGAAGACCCTTCGGGCGCGCGGCGGTTTCAGGGCGTGGTAGAGCGTGGAGGAGGTGTAGAGCACGACCATCGTCGCGCCGAAGACGGCGAAGCTGACGATCTGCCACGGATCGTCCGCGCGGACGGCTCGCACCACCAGAAGCACCAGGCCCACGATGCTGAGCGCGACTCCCAGGCCGTGCGTGATGCTGTGCGCGATCTCCTCGCCCAGCGAATAGTGCGCCAGCCGGCGCTCCGCCATTGTCAACCTCCGTCGGGCGGTCCGTCGCCGTCCGTTTCTAGTGCAGGCCCAGCAGTCGGTCCAGATAACGCGATCGCACCTGCTCACGCGCCAGCGTGCGCTTGACTGGCGGCAGGTTGAGGATCGCGCCGAACACCGCCGCCAGGGCGCGATGGCTCCAGAGGGCGCGGTTGTCCCAGATGAGATGCTGCAGCTTGCCGCGCTCGATCGCCATCGCCACGTAACGGTGGGCGGAGGTGGCGGGGGTGATCACCCGCGCGGCACGCTGTTTCAGCTGCAGGGAGCCCGGCGCGCAGTGTCGCACGCACACTCCGCAGCCGAGGCAGATCTGTTCGTCGACGACCGCCCGCCGCCGTTTCGGCCGGGCGGGATCTGACGCGCCCGCCAGGCTCAGCGCCGCCACCGGGCAGACTCCGACGCATTTTCCGCAACCGGTGCAGAGGTCTGCCGTCACGGTGGGCAGGTAGTTGGTCGTATGCACCGGCTGCAGGATGGCGAAGCGCTTCGCCGCGAGCATCGCCTCGCAGCAGCAGCCGCAGCAGTTGCAGATGAAACTCACGTGTCTTTTCACGTTCTCGCCGAACTGCACGAGGTCGGCTTCGCGGGCCTGCTGCAGCAGGTCGTGTCCCTCGGCCGGATCGACACGGCGCGCGTGTCCGTGCCGGATCAGCGAATCGGCCGTGGCGCCGAAGGTCATGCAGATGTCCTGGGGCGCGTCGCAGGCGCGTTCGAGGTGCTGCATCTTGTGTCGGCAGTAGCAGAGCCCGACACCCATATGGCGCGCCGTGGCGACGACCTCGCTGGCGCGTTCGTAGTCCAGCACGTGCAGGGTGTTGTCATCCGTAAGCGCGGTTTCGTGCACGAAAATGCGCCCGAGCTGCGTAGTGCCGTCGGTGAAGAGCGCGCGGATGAAGGTCTCGTCCCGCGTGACGTACTCGTTGAACAGCTCGCTGAGCAGCTTCTGGTCGAGATCTCCCCGCGTGCGCATCATGGAAAACTCGAAGAAGCCGGCCATGGGCGGCGGCAAAACGTAGAGAGTCGCGTTCCCGCGGCCCTTCATATCGACGAGCATGGCGCGGTCGGCGAGCGAGTCGAGAATCTTCTGCGTTTCCGCCTCGGGGAGATTCCAGCGACGCGCAGCCTGGGCAGCCGTGAATGGCTTCAGCGGCAGAAGGGAAAGCAGCCCCGCCTCCCGCTCGTCGACGAGCAGGCGGAGGATCCGGAACAGCAGCTCTGACGGCGGCGCGCCCTGGGGGAAGCGGTTGAGCCGATCGCTCAGGTCTTCGTAGCCCGACTTCAGGGTGTGGTGGGCCATGGTCGCCATGCCTCGGGGGTTGGTCGCGTTACCGACGACATTCTAGCGCGGCGCGGGATGGATGGCCAAGGCATGATCAAGCCTGCGGCAGGGCGGCCGGGAGGCCCCCAGACGTTGGCTGCCGGCGGCGGCGCGGAGAATCGCCCCGCGCGGGTTGCGCCGGAGGCCATCAACGCATTGATTAAGGACTCTCACCACCATCATCAGATCCCCGGCAAAGGCAGGCCCATGGAGATCCGCAACGTCGCCATCATCGCTCATGTGGACCACGGCAAGACCACCCTGGTGGATCAGATCCTCCAGCAGTGCCACGTCTTCCGGCAGGGTCAGCAGGTGCGCGAGCGGTATCTCGACTCCAATGATCTCGAGCGCGAGCGGGGGATCACGATCACGGCCAAGAACTTCGCCGTCACCTACAACGGTGTTCGCATCAACCTGATCGACACCCCCGGGCACTCGGACTTCGGTGGTGAGGTGGAGCGGGTCCTGATGATGGCGGACGGGGTCCTGCTGCTGGTGGACGCCTTCGAGGGTCCCATGCCGCAGACCCGCTTCGTCCTGCAGAAGGCGTTGGAGTTGAATCTCAAGCCGGTGGTCGTCATCAACAAGGTGGATCGCAAGGATTCGCGTCCGCATGAGGTGCTCGACGAGGTGTTCAACCTTTTCTGCGAGCTCAAGGCGACCGACGAGCAGCTCGACTTCCGCGGTGTCTACGCCGCCGGGCGCGACGGCTGGGCCGTGGGCGAGCTGGGCGACGAAAGGCGCGACCTTGCGCCACTGCTCGACATGATCATCGCCCACGTGCCGCCGCCCCGGGTGCAGGAGGGGCCGCTGCAGATGCTGGTGGCCGCCATGGACCACAGCGATTACGTGGGGCGGATCGGCGTGGGGCGCATCATGCGCGGGCGTCTGCGGGCGCGCGACATGGTCGCCCTGCTCAAGCGCGACGGCAGTCAGGCCAATGCGATCGCGAAGCAGCTCTATGTGTTCGACAATCTCGGCCGACGCGAGGTGACGGAAGTGGAGTGCGGCGACATCTGCGCCGTGGTCGGCCTCGACAACGTGGACATCGGTGACACCCTGGCCGATCCCCTGCACCCCGAGCCGCTGCCGGTGATCGCCGTGGACGAGCCGACGCTCAGCATGAGCTTCATGGTCAACGACGGCCCGTTCTTCGGGCAGGATGGCAAGTACGTCACGAGCCGTCAGCTGCGGGACCGTCTTTTGCGGGAGTCGGAGCGCGACGTCGCCCTGCGCGTGGAGGATACGGCCACGTCCGACACGTTTCGCGTGAGCGGGCGGGGCATCCTGCACCTGTCGATCCTGATGGAGACCATGCGACGCGAAGGTTATGAGTTCATGGTCGGACAGCCGCGCGTCATTTACCGCGAGATCGGCGGGCGCAAGGCCGAGCCGGTGGAGATCCTGACCGTGGACGTGACCCGCGAGCACGTCGGCACCGTTATCGAGTTCGCGGCGCAACGCAAGGGCGAGCTGATCAAGATGGAGCAGAGCGAGGCGCGCAGCCGGCTCGAATTCCGCGTGCCCAGCCGCGGCCTCATCGGGTTCCGCAGCCGGATGCTGCGCGCCACGGGCGGCGAGATCGTCATGCACCACCAGTTCTTCCAGTACGAGTACTTCAAGGGCAGCTTGCCCCAGCGCCAGACCGGAAGCATCGTCAGCATGGACCAGGGCACGGCCGTCGCGTTCGCCATCGACGGACTTCAGGACCGGGGACGCTTTTTCAGCGAGCCGGGCGACATGCTCTACGGCGGGCAGGTCATCGGCGAGGCGAACAAGGAGGGCGACATCCTGGTCAACGCCCAGAAGGCGAAGCAGCTCACGAACCTGCGCGCCTCCGGTTCCGACCGCAAGATGCGCATCGCTCCCGCCATCAAAATGAGTCTCGAGGAGTGCATCGAGTACCTCAACGCCGACGAATACCTCGAAGTGACGCCGGATCACCTGCGGCTGCGCAAATCGCTGCTGGACGAGCACGCGCGCAAGAAGGCGTGGAAGCAGTCACGGGTGGCCGAAGAGGAGGAGAGCCCCTGAGACGCCCCCGGGATCGCCCCGGAACCGGCTAAAGATTGGATCGCCCCGGACGATCCTCTATCTCAACGCCGGATTATCGGCTAAATGGTCTCAGGGGGGCCCGATGGCGTCAAATTGCCTGCCAGACAAGCATGTCCGTGGCCCGTGGACAGGGTGCGCAGTTGTAGCTGTTCTGGCCGTCATGATATTCGCCGGCTGGCGTGCGTCGGCCTGCATCCCTTTACCGGTCCCGGCCGACGACGCGAACTTCCTCGACCTTTCGCTGGCCGAACTCCTTAACGTCGAAATCACCACCCCCTCGCGTCGTGCCGAGAGTATCGAGGCGGCGCCCGGTATCGTTACGGTGATCACGCGCCAGGAGATCGAGGGCTACGACGCGCGCAACCTGGGCGAACTCCTCAATCGCGTCACCAGTGCGATTTTCATCTCCGCGAACGTCATGACCGACAACCAGCTCGTCATGCGCCGACAGTCGCTCACGCCTTACGACACGCACATCCTGATCCTGCTCGACGGGCGACCGCTGCGCGATCCCATCGCGGGCGGGCTGAATAACTCCGTTTACGCGGTCTTTCCGGTCGATGCCATCGAATACATCGAGGTCGTGCGGGGGCCGGGCTCGGTGCTGTACGGCTCGAACGCCTACGCCGGCGTGATCAATCTTCACGTGCGCCGCCATGCCTTCGACGGCGGCGAGAGCGACGTAGCGGTCACCGCCGGCGCCTGGGGAGGATTCGGCCAGTCCGCCGTCGTCGCCACGCGACGGGGCGACGCGCACGTGCTGATCGCCGGCGGGCGCTACCGTGACGACGGCCCGCGTTACAGCTTCACGGATTACTCGGGGGTCGACTCGAGCGCAAGCTGGGGTCGGGAAACGACCGCCCTGCTTGCCAACGTCTCGTTCGGCCACTGGAGCGGCAAGGTCTACATCGGCGACTTCGACCCGTACTCACTTAACACGGCCATTAACAGCTGGCTGACCAAGCCGGTCAATGTCGTCAACCGCTCCGCCGCGCTCTTCACCGACCTGGGCTGGGAGGGACATCTGCCGTCCGGGATCCGGACGACCGCCAATGTCACCTACAACAATCACCAGTGGTACTCCGTCAATGACCTGCGCGAGGCGGATACGATGATCGAGGCGAGCGACCTGCTCGGCGAGGTGAGCGCGTCGCGTGCGCTGGGTGAGAGTGCGGAGGTTCTCGCCGGCGGCACCGTCCAGCGCAGCAACTACCGCAGCGAAATGCTGATCGATGGCATCGAGACCGCGTGGAGCCTGTTCGGACAGTGCGATTGGCAACTCGAACGCCGGTTGAAGATCGTCGGCGGCGCGCAATACAACAAACCCCAACGCACCGCCGGCATCGTGTCGCCCCGGCTCGGCCTGATCATGTCGCCGGGGCGCGGGTTCGGCGGCAAGCTGCTCTACAGTCAGGCCTTCCGCAGCGGCTCGCGCCTGGAGACCGCCTTCGAGCATCCGGTTTTCCGCGGCAACGAGCAGCTCGATCCGGAGATCGTCGATACCGGCGAGGCGCAGGTCTCCTGGCGCGGCGGCCCGGCGCAGTTCGCGGCAACCGGATACTTCAGCCGGATGTCCGACATCATCCAGAGACGCTGGATCGACGATCCCGAGGTGCCGATCTACGGGGGTTACCTGATCCACGAAAACGGAGGCCGGCACGACTTCAGCGGCGTGGAGCTGGAGTGGAAGATCGGCCTGCGCGACGACCTGCTGTTCGAGGGTTCGCTCTCGCACATGCGCGACGAAACTGAGGACGGCCGCGAGAACTGGACGCTGCACCCGGAGCTGATGATCAAGAGCGGCCTGCTGTGGACGCAGCCGTGGGGCTCGCTCGGCATCTGGCACAGCCGCTTTGCCGGCCTGGGGCGCGTACAGGACTTCGCCTTCTTCGTGGAGGTTCCCAATCCCGACGCGGAGTCGTTCAGCCTGGTCTCGGCCAAGCTTGTGCTCGACGCGGGCCGCTGGTTCGGTCTGGCTGCCGGCGAGCGTCTCCGTCTGGCCGTGTGGGGCGAAAACCTGCTGGACGAGGACGTGCGCTATCCGGAATTCACCACCCGCGGCATCAATACGCTCACCCCCCTGCGCGGGGGCCGGGCGTTCTACGGCTCGCTGCGGTACGGGTTCTGAGCCGGCGGATCGTCACGGCTCTTGCCGTCAGGTCCGCTTCGGGCAATAATCCCTTTCCCTGATCCATTATCGATTTTTTGGCGCGCTGTCTTCGGCGCGTCGTGTGCATCCTTTGCCCGGAGGAGATTCCCGTGCTGCGATTCGTCTGTGCCGCCACCATTGTTCTCGGGCTGGCCGCTCCGATCTGCGCCGCCGGCGAGGCCGATCCCTTCCTCTGGCTAGAGGAAGTGCAGGGCCGGAAGGCCCTCGATTGGGTGAAGAGTAAGAACCGCCTGTCCACGAAGGAGATCGGGGCGGTTCCGGAATACCAGCCGATCCTCGAACGCTGCCTCGAGATCTACGATTCGCGCGACCGTATCCCGATGCCGACACAGGAGGGGGCCTGGATCTACAACTTCTGGCAGGATCCGACGCACGAGCGGGGGATCCTGCGCCGGACGACGCCCGCCTCGTACCGGACCGCCAGCCCCGAGTGGGAGACCGTGCTCGACATCGATGCCCTCAGCAGTGCCGACGGCCAGCAGTGGGTCTACAAGGGGCGGACCTCCCTGCCGCCCGCCAACCGCCACTGCATGGTCTCGCTCTCGGCGGGCGGCAGCGACGCCGCCATCATGCGCGAATTCGATACGGTGACGAAGGACTTCGTGGCCGACGGGTTCTCCCTGCCGGCGGCCAAGAGCCACCTGCTCTGGAAGGACGAGAACACGCTCTGGGTCGCCACCGATTTCGGCGCCGGCTCGCTGACGACGTCCGGTTATCCGCGCATCGTCAGGGAGTGGAAGCGCGGCACGCCGCTCGCCGACGCGCGCGTGATCTTCGAGGGGCATATCGACGACGTGAGCGTGTACCTCACCACGATCGAAGCGGCGGCCGGCAACCACCATCTGATCACCCGCAGTCCGACTTTTTTCCAGGGCGAGAACTTCCTCGGCGTGGGCGATCGACTGGTGCGTCTGCCGATCCCGCTCGATGCCGAATTCCAGACGATTTTCCGCGATCAGGCGATCTTCTCGCTGCGCACCGACTGGACCGTCGGCGAAACGACCCACCCGCAGGGCTCCCTGCTGGCCATCGACATCGACGATCTCCTGCAGGGTCGCACCGGATTCACCACCCTGTTCGAGCCTTCCGAGCGGGTGTCGCTCGGCGCCGTGACGACGACCAGCGACCGGGTGCTGATCACCACGCTCGACAACGTCCGTTCCCGTCTCTGGCGGCTCGCGCCGTCCGGCGATCAGTGGTCGCGCGAGGAGATCGCCCTGCCCGGCATCGGCACTGTCGACATCGCCAGCACCGCTGCGGACGCGGCGGAGTTCTACCTCACCTACGAGGACTTTCTCACGCCGGTCTCGCTCTACCTCGTGGCGGGCGGTCCGCCCGAGAAGCTCAAGTCGATGCCGGCCTTCTTCGACGCGGCCGGCATGAACGTCGTCCAGCAGGAGGCGGTGTCGAAGGACGGCACGAAGATCCCGTACTTTCTCGTCACGCCTGCCGGCTACCGGGCCGACGGCGCCCGCCCGACGCTGCTCTATGGTTACGGCGGCTTCGAGGTCTCGCAGCAGCCGGTCTACTCCGCCACGATCGGCGCGAACTGGCTGGCGCGCGACGGGGTCTACGTCCTGGCCAACATCCGCGGTGGCGGCGAGTTCGGACCGCGCTGGCACCAGGCCGCGCAGCAGAAGAACCGCATCAAGTCGTTCGAGGATTTCATCGCCGTCGGCGAGGACCTGGTGGCGCGGGAAATCACGTCGCCGCCGCACCTTGGCATCATGGGCGGATCCCAGGGGGGCCTGCTCGTGGGTGGCGCCTTCACGATGCGGCCCGATCTCTTCGGCGCGGTCGTTTGCCAGGTGCCGCTGCTGGATATGCAGCGCTTCAACAAGCTGTTGGCTGGCGCCAGCTGGATGGCCGAGTACGGCGACCCCGACGTCCCCGAGGACTGGGAATTCATCCGGACCTGGTCGCCGTACCATCTCGTGCAGAAAGGTGTGAAGTATCCGAAGGTGTTCTTCTGGACCAACACGCGCGACGACCGCGTGCACCCCGGTCACGCCCGCAAGATGGTCGCACGCATGCTCGAGATGGGGCATCCGGTCTACTACTTTGAGAACATCGAGGGGGGGCACGGGTCGGGCTCGACGAACAGCCAGCGCGCCCGGATCCGCGCGCTCGAGTTCAGCTATTTGTGGAAGATGGTGCGCTGACCGCGCGTCGGCGCGGCGGGTGATCGGTCAGCCGGTCTCGCGGCGCTGTTCGGGCGGTGACAGCGGCGCCGCGCTCGATGAGGGGGCATCGGGCACCTCGGGCAGGAGTCGCTCCAGCTCCTCGCGGAGCGACTCCAGCCCCGCAAGGAATTCCTCCCGCCGCTCCGCGACGATTTCCGCCGCCACCTCGCGGTAGTGACGGATCCCCTCGAGCAGGTTCTGCTTCGTCTCGGTCGCCGAGCGGCCGGCCGCGCAGATCAGCTCCTGACGGCGGTTGCCGGCGACGGCGCGGGCCCGCTCCACGTGCAGCGACAGCTCCTTGAGGAACATGTGCGGACGGCCGGGGGCCAGCGGCAGCGCTGCCCGTCCGTAGATGTGGTCGACCATTTCGTGCAGACCCGCCACGCGGCTGAAGTAGGCCGTATTCGGACCGCAGCAGACGGCGGTGTTGGCGTGGGGGTCGATGCCGGTGGAGACCGTGGCGCCGCCGCCCAGATCGTGGCAGATGCACGCCTTCGTTACGACCGATTCCCACTGCGCGGCATTTTCGGCGTCGGGTTGAGCGGAGGCGGCGATCTCGCCGAGCTTGCGGCGCTGGTAGGCGCGGCTGGCGGTGCAGATCGGCGTCTTCGTGAACTCGGTGTTGCTGACGAGATAGCCCTTGGGACAGGGGCTGCCGGGGTTGCCCTCGTCGATGCGCGCGTGCCGCGCGATCTCGCTGGCCGACGTGCGCAGGTTCCAGAACGGCACGCCGAGCGGCGAGTTGTCGCTCAGGACCACATCCTCCTCGCGCGCTTCGCTCACCTTCTTCAGGTGCTCGTCGTCGATGCTGACCACTTCGGGGCAGAGCAGGAACGGGCTCGCCCAGCCGGTGCCGTCCACGGCGTAGTGCGAGCGCAGCATGGCGTCCTCGTCCGCGGTGCCGATGCCCCCCTGCACGGTGACGCGGCACGGGGCGGCTTCGGCCGGCGCGCGACCCAGTCTGGCGAGCGCGCGCTCGCGGATCTCCCCGAGTTCCTCGGTGAGCCGGAGCCGTTCCCGCCGGAACTCCGCCAGCACCGGCCCGAGCAGCTGCCCCTTGCCGCCGAAGGCGTGGCCGCCGCAATTCAGGCCCGATTCCACGCGGTACTCCGACACCCACAGCCCCAGCCGCGCCAGCAGGTTTCCCTGCAGGTGCGCCGAGCGGAAGTCGTTCACTTTCAGGATGATCCGCTTGCGGAGCTCGCCGGCGCTGTCGGGGAAGAAATCGTCGAACTCGCCCAGGTACGAGAACAGGCGCCGGTTCAGGCCGGCCGAAAGCACCACCGACGACCGCAGCCCGCTGCGGGCGTACCCGCGCAGGGCGCTCAGCGCGTCGGAGCCCTGGGGGACCGGCTCATCGCCGCGGTGGAAGCGGTCCTGGTCGAGCTTGGTCATGATGTTTACGTCGATGGCCCCGGGCGCGATCTCCTGCCGCAGCGTCGCCTGCAGGTCGATGCGCTCCCCGCCATCGTCGGTGCGCCGCATGCGTTCGTAGAGCGCGCGCAGTGGCGAGGCCGGCAGCAGTTCGAAGTAGCGGGTGATCTCGCTGCCTGCCTCGAACACCGAGGCGCGCAGCCGCGCCATCTGCCGCGTCACCTGGCGGTCGAGCAGATCGAGATAGGCGGTGATGCGGCGGGCCCGCGCGTCGTCCTCGTGCTCCCCGATGGGCGTGAACTCCGCGCCCTCTTCCTCGCTGATCCTTCGGCGCATCTGTTCGATGAGCGCATCGTCCACCAGGGAGATCACCGAGGAGATCCCGAAGCGCGCCACCTTCAGCGGCGTGCCGAGCGTGAAACCGGTGCCCATGACCGGGATATGGAAGGTGTGGGCAGGACGAGCAAGCGCATGACTCATGACGGCTCCCCGGGGGCGCGGACGCAACGCCGGCGCACTGCGGCGCAAAGAATCGGAACAAGATAACCGGGAAATGCTGCCGGCACAATGGGGTAAGGGGCCGGGCCGGCTCCCGCCGCGCCGGGGACGAAAAGAGGGCGCCGCCGCTCCATGCGACGACGCCCCCGGAAGGTTCAGCTTCGGTGGCGCTGGGTTCCCCCGCTCGGGGCGATCCCGTGCAGCCACAGGCTGGAGAGGCCCCTCAACGCGGGGTCGCCACCTCCACTGAGCCGCATCTGTCCCAACTCACTGGATCACCTCCTCAGCGGGCGGACCCTCTTCGGCGAGACCCACCTCGCACGGCCCCCCGGCCGCCCTGGCCGCCGGAGCCGCCGCACCGCGGGGTGCGCGGCGAATGACCCCCACAGCCTACGGATAAACGGGTGCGGCCCGCAAGCGGGAAATCGTTCCGGCACCGAGCTCGCGGCCCCGGAGTTGGCGCCCGGCCGATTCCGGGTTATGGTTCGGCACGGAGATTGCACAAACGCCCTCGTCCCGTTTCTGACCACGCACTACCGGAAGGATGAGAGGCATGATGAGCCATCGTCATCGCAATATTCTCGCCCTGTTCGTCGGAATGCTCTGTCTGGGTTGCTTGTTCGGGGGCACAGCCCGGGCCGGCGTCGATATCGATCTGCGGGCGAGCGTCCCCATCGGAGACGATTCCCAGCTGTTCTTCGGGATCAGCTCCCAGTACTACGACCGCGACCGCATGGACGTGGAGCAGTGGGGCGGGCAGTGCCGCAATTCCGACGACCTCGCGGTCATGCTGTTCCTAGCGCGGCACTCCGGCCGCCCGCCGGCGCAATTGATCGCCATGCGCCATGACGGTCTCACGTGGTGGCAGATCGGCCTGCGCCTGAACGTGCCGATGGACGTGTGGTTCGTGTCGATGTCCCGCGACCCGGGCCCCCCCTACGGCAGGGCGTACGGCCACTGGCGCAAACATCAGCGCGACCGCCGCCACACCTTCGTGCTTTCGGACCGCGAAGCGCGCGACTTCGTCGCCGTCCGCATGCTCCACGAGTACTATCGCGTCGACGTCCCCACCGCCATGAAGTGGCGCGCCTCCGGCAGCGACCTGCGTACCCTGGCGAACAGGGAGTACCGCCAGCGGCACGACAGCGGGAAGTCGAGCGGCCGCTCCGAGCGCGACCGGAAGGACAAGCGCACCCGCAGCGACGACAACCGTGGTCGCGGTCGCGACAAGTCCCGTCGGTAGTCGTGATCCGCGGCCCGCGAGCCGCAATGAGATCCCCGGCAGAGGCAGGGGCGGACCGACGTCACCGGAGATCGCTTATATTTTCGCGTTCCCGGTCGTTTCGGTCCGCCCCTCCCGAGCCGGATCCCCCGGCGCTTCGTCCCCATCGACCCCGCCCGCCCGAACCCCACCGGCGGTCGCCATCAGCCCCCACAACATCAATCGCAGGCTCCATGTCGGCCCAGCTACCCGATCCGTGCAAGCGCTGACTACAATGGCTCCTACGGTCTGGGGCTGACTATCGGTTCGTCGGCTTTGTTTACATGCGTTAGCGGGGTGGCGGCGGGGGCTGATGGCGCGATCTTCACGGTCGATGAGTGCACTAATCTACTGCGGAAGTTCAGCGCGACAGGAGAATTACTGGCGTCTCGTACGGGGTGTGGTGGCTCATATGCGCCTACCTTCGGCGCGCCGCAAAGTGTGTGTGTGGATGGATCGGGCCGGATTTATGTGGCCGAACAGCAGAACAGCAGGGCGCAGGTGCTTCGTATTGACCCGGCGCCGGTAGGCATTAGTGATGGATCAACAGTCAACAATTATGATCAACACGAGCGCGGGGACCGTCTGCAGCTAGAAGTACTGGGGGTGGCGCGAGGTGATGGCGGTCGTGTGGATCTTGCGATGTATTTGCCCAAAGGTGGTCTAATGATCACGGTGTGCGTGTATGACGTGAGAGGGCGCTTGGTGAGGTGGCTAATGCCCGGGGCGGCGGAGATCGACGACGGGGAGTTCTACGCCCAGATGAAGGCCCCGACGCGGGTCAGGGACCTGTCATCGGGGCAGCTGTCGTACCGCTGGACCGACACCGGCGACCTGGATCACTACCGGCACGCGCAGGCGTTCGACCACCTGGTTGGGTTCTATCGGGAGGTGCCGGGGGTGTGGGTGATGTGAGGCCAGCCCCGTGGCGGTCCCGCAAGTGACGATCTTCTGACGCGGATCTCGGATGGGCGCGATCGCCATTGATGCGATTATTTACGCGCACAGCAAAAATTTCATCATACAAACCGGACCGAGGTGATATGCTTCCCGCCTCGCCCAGCTAGCAGGCTGCTGAAAAGCCCGCCTCACGCTCTCGTTGCTCGGCCCTCCGAGGTTTGCCGTGCGAGCTGACCTTCCGTCGTCCGATCAGTCGCCTTCTCGCCTCAGGGGCGTGTCATCGCTCCGTTCGACGTTTGATCGCGTTGTAGTGGCCAGTTCCTGGCCGATTCTCCGCGCTTCGGCGCCCCATCGGGGCGCGCCGTCTCGCTCAGCCGGTTTCATACAACAGCCGGCGCATCCGCAGCAGATTGTAGGCCGCTGCCGTGAAGCGGAAGATCCACGCGACCTTCTCGCGACCTCGGTGTCGCAGCTTGCGCAACAACCCGACCACCTTCATCCAGCCGAAGCACTCCTCGATCATCTTCCTTCGCCGCTGGCTGATCGCGTAGCCTTCGTGCCGCGTCGTCCGCTCATCCAGCGTCGTGTTCTGCTTGCAGACCACGTGCGGCGTGATGTCCATCGCCCGCAGCGTCTCGATGAAGACCGGCCTGTCATAGCCCTTGTCCGCGCCCATCGTTGCCCTCACGTGCGGCACGCTGCGCTCGGCCATCGTCACCGCCGCGTCGCACTCCGCCGTCCCAGTCGCCTTGATCACCTCGGTGTCCGCGATCAGGCCGTACCGATTGTCCGTCAGCAGGTGCCCGGCGTAGGACAGCTTCGCCTCCTTGCCGTTGCCTTTGCAGGCAAGCATGGCATCGGGATCGGTCTTGCTCTCGTGCGTCGCATTCGTGCGCTTCTCGCCGTGGAAGTCCACTTGCGGGTTGCGGCCGCCGCCCTGGCCGCCCTCGTCGTCGCTCTCGCTTTTGGCGCGGAAGCTCTTCAGGGAAGCGCAGGCCTCGATCAGCGTCCCGTCTACCGTGAAGTGTTCGCGCGAGAGCAGCCTGCCGGCCTTGGCCTGCTTGCCGATCTCCGCGAAGAACAGGTCGACGATCTCGCCTTCGAGCAGCCGGTCGCGGTTCTTGGTGAACGTGGTCGGGTGCCACACCTCGTCATCGACGCCCAGGCCGACGAACCAGCGGAACAGCAGGTTGTAGTCGAGGTGCTCGATCAGCTTGCGCTCGCTCGGGATCGAATAGAGGATCTGCAGCAGCAGGGCCCGCAGGAGGCGCTCCGGCGGGATCGAGCGGCGGCCATCGTCGGCGTACATGCGGGCGAACACCGGTTCGAGCCCCTTGAGCGCCTGGTTGACCATCTTGCGGATCGGCCGCAGGGGATGGTTCTGCGGGATCCGCGACTCGAGCGAAACGTAGCTGAACAGGCCGTCCTGGTGATGATCGCCACCGCGCATGCGGGCTCCTCCTTGGCTGCGGGGGAGTTTACGGCATGACGCGATCCGATGCGAGGGCGAGAGCTAGTTTTTCAGCAGCCTGCTAGTTTTTCAGCAGCCTGATAGCGCCCCAGGCTTCGCCGACTAAGTGACCCGCGGTCGATGCTCGCCGCTGGCGCGGGAGGCGAGGTCGCCGAAAATGGCCAGCGGTAAGTCTGTCAGTGCGCAGCACCGCGGTCACAGCCGCCGACTGACATCATCAGATGTCTGTTTTCAGGGGAAGCTTACGCTCGTACTCCACCTCTGCGGGCAGCACAAAGACAACGAACATAGTGCCATCCACACTCTTAATAGATGATGGCAGGCCCAACTCCACCCACCCCTCGGTCACACCAGCCACAACTGCGCCGAAATGGTAGCCACTCCCAGCGATGAATGCAGCCAGATCATCAACCACTCCAATCAGAAGCAACGGTGGCTGGCGACGGCGCTGCTGGACATCGAGCCGCGCCTGCGTCGCGTGATGGGCTGTCTGCACCTGAAGAAGCTGCGTGAGGCGATCAAGCGTGAACTGCGAATCGAGACGAGCGAGCGGATGAGCGAGAAGGCGGAGTGAACGAGTCATGAGCCACGGAGATTTTCAACTGACTTTGGGATTGACCCGCACAGCTACACCAATGCATAATTGACTCTGAACTATAAAAGCATGCTATCCTCGCCCCACGGTGACCGCAACGGAGACCGCGTGGACGGGATTATTGGAAGGGATAGCAGGCGATCGTTGGAAGTTCCGACACTATTTGAGTCCACAGCTCCTTCAGCCTCGGAGGGTCGCGTCATGTGTCGCTATATATTTGCAACTCTGATCATTATCCTGTTTTACGCTTGCCCGGCATTGGGACTAGGCGAGTGCGGGCATTATTGTTGGACTGATTATTATAATCCGAGCTGGGGGGGGGCCCTCGGAACCATGACTCCCTTGAGTTTTATTCCGGGCTCTACCACTGTGTTTTCGTGGGTCATAACAAATACTGGAGAGATAAGCCAGCAGGCCCAATTTTGCGCGGGCCCCGGTCTCGTTAGTGCCGTCATGCCGGGGATCGAGTTTGCATCTTGTCTCGATGACTGCTGCTATTGGATCTTAACAGAATGGCTTCCGGGAAGTGCGCGAACAATTACCGCGACCGTTGCCTGCCCGTTGGATGATCTGGTGCGATTTCAATTTGAAGATCTCTTAGGTTGGGATAATCTTTTGCGCTACTCTTGTGCGACACCCTACAGTGGAGGTGACGCAAGCATAACGATTACGAAGTACCCAACGGCAGTGTCGACCCTTGATGGCATACGAGTTGAATTCGAAACAGGGGCTGCACTCGCCGGCAATTACCCGCGCGTGAGCTCACTAATAGCGCGGAGCGATGGTTCAATCCCGTCTCTTCCGCACTCCCCCAGAATAGAAAAAACTGGGACTACAGGATATGCGTACTTCGAAGCCAATGTTCCGGACTATTATTTCGTCACCATCGGGGCGGAATTGGATCTGGCCTGTGAGACGGTAGGTCCCATTGTCGTATTGAGTGACGGCAACAATCCTCCTTTTGCCCAGCCTGAATACTCCCCTGATCCACCGACCGTCTTGGACGCGGTGAGTTTTTTGTCGAGAGCTTGGGACCATGAAGGAGATAGTATTTACTACAGCTGGGCATTCGGGGATTCCAATAGTAGCTACAATACCAGCAGCGATTCATCCGCTGTTCATATCTATCAGGAACCAGGCAACTACGTCGTAACTCTGACGGTTTCTGATGGCATGCTCCAGAGGAGTTACAATTTGTCGTTAGCTGTTAGCGAGGAAGATGTTTCTGGGGTCGATGATGGCTTGGTCGATTTTCCTGGCGGAGATGTTGGTAACTCACGCTGGTCTTCTCGGGACGTGCGTCTCGGCTGTTACCCGAATCCATTCAACCCATCGACTACATTATCCTTCGACCTACCTGAACGGACTGAGGTGTATTTGCAAATATATGATCTGTCCGGCAGACTGATCAGAACGTTGATAGCTGGGGAGACTACTGAGCGGGGACAACGTGTGGAAGTTTGGAACGGTCGTGATGAATTGGGTAGGCTGGTTACTTCCGGCACGTACATCTACCGCCTGCAGGCCGGTGGGTTTAGCGAGGCGAAACGAATGGTCCTGATAAAGTGATCTGGATTGTTCTTTTGAGGATTGGGGGCGGCGCCGAGGATCAAGGCAGGCGCCAAGCGGCCTGATCAACGCGGCTTCCACTTGTAAGCGCCGGCGCAATAGTGCGGTATCCTTGGCGGCCGCCGGTGCCCACAGCATAACCGGACGCCGCCGTTCAGTTTGTGTGAATGTAGCGACCACCTATTCTGTCCACTCACCTGACGCAAAATCAAGTGACACGTCCCCGCTGATCGCCAGCAGTCCGTGACGCAAGAGTACCACTTCCACGGCTCGTCGTCGAGCCCCTGCCCTCTGGCGGCGCGTGGCCGCCTTGCGGCTCGGCACGCGCATCTCTGATATTACTTCTCTGCGGAACATTGTACGGTCAGGCAGCGCTACGCGGTCGTCGCGGTACGCCTCGCGCGCCGTTCTGCCGCCCAGCACGGGGCACTCAAAGAGGTTTTCAAGGGCGCTGCGACAACCGTCATCCTCCAGGCTCACGACGAGCCTCTTTATCAACACTACCAGAGCCTGCTCGACGGCGGGACCAAGCCCAATCTCGCCAAGCTGACCATCGCGCGGCAACTCGCCGCCATCACGCTTGCCCTCTGGCGCGAGAAGGAGGTCTACGATCCCAAGAAACTGACCCATGCATTCTGACGCGGCGCCAGGTCGCCGGAGCCGTCACATACGGTCGCGTACAACGATCCCTTATGGCACGGGCACAGTGGTTACAGGGGAGAGTATCCGTTTCTTCCTTGGTCCCGGCACGTCCGGAGTCCCGACCTGTAGGCTATGCTCCCCTGCAGAACCAAATGAAGCAATGGGCCAACGAGTCCCTGATGGAAGGATGGTTCCCTCCCCATGGAGGAGAACGACGTCGCTGGAACGCCTGGTGTGAGTGGGATCAAGCGCCGGCCGACAGGCAGTTGAATCGGCTCCCGAACCGGCCTGGACGCAGCACAACGGCGGACGCTGGCTGCCAGACCTCACGCAGACAGCGTGGCGGGGAAATGCGTCTTGACAGCCTGCCCCATGGAAGGAAGCCGGTGTCTGCCCGAAACCCCCGCCCCGAATCGACCAGCGCGGGGTTAAGGGGGAGACGCCAAATCTATCTCGGCCTTCCCGCCAAGTGATTTCGGACGGCCCCGTTGCCGTTCGCGAATCTCACCGTTCGTCCAAGGCGGAAAGGTGGTAGAATCGAAACCTCGCCCATCTGGCTGCATCGCTATGCCTGAAGGTTTGAAGGGGGGGCTCGACCATGAGACTCGCCATTCGTGCTTCGTGGGCTGTTGTGGCTTTGATGCTGTGGTGGGTTCCGGCCTGCGAAGCCGCGACATTCAACGTCACGCCAGACGGCACCGGGGACTTCGCCACCATTCAGGCCGCCATCGACGCGGCCGCCCCCGGCGACACAGTGCAACTTGCCGATGGCGTTTTCACCGGATCAGGCAACCGCGATCTCCTGTTTGGCGGCAAGCCGCTGACCCTGCGCTCGGCGGGCGGTGACGCAGCGGCCTGTGTCATCGACGCCCAGGGCAGCGAATCGGCTCCGCATCGGGCCGCCTGGCTGCACGACCTGCCCGCACCGGGCGCCCTGCTCGAAGGGATCACCTTCCGCAACGGCTGGAACGACGGCGCTGGCAGCGGCGTGTACGCCTACAACTGCCGGGTCGTGGCGCGGCACTGCGTCTTCCGGGACAATCGCGGAGCCTTCTACTTAGGCGGGGCTGGTATGGCCATCCAGAATGGCGAGGCCGTCCTGGAGGATTGCCTCTTCGAAGGAAATGTCTCGAGCAGTCCCATGCCCATGGCGGGTGGCGCCGGAGGACTCTTCGCCTCGAACACGACGGTCTCGCTTGAGCGCTGCGATTTCCTGAACAACCGAGCGGGCAGCAGCTTCGACAGTGGCGGAAGAGGCGGCGGCATGATTGCCGTCAGCTGTGCCATGGCGGCGACCGCGTGCACGTTCCGCGGGAACCAGGTCTCGCCCAGCATCATGTCGTCTCCCCGAGGCGGCGGGCTTTTTGTAGAGGATGGCACGGCGGAGTTGGCCGATTGCCTGTTCGTGGAAAACGCCGTGATCGAGTACGGGGAGGGCGGCGCAGTGGCCACCTACGGCACGCCCAACCTGGTCATGACGAACTGCACGCTTCAGCACAACAACGGCTTGGGGGCGGTCCACCTCCGGGGCGGCACGGTGTCCCTCGAACGGAGCATCATTGCCGACAGCTATGTGATCTACATGGGTGGCGAAGAACCGGGCGTTGCCTTCATCGTGGATGGAGGTGCCGTAACGCTCTCCGCCTGCGATGTCTTCGGCCACACGGGGGGCGATTGGGTGGGACCGATCGCTGATCAACGCTATCTGCGTGGCAACTTCACCGCCGATCCCTGCTACTGCGACGCCGCCGGAGGAGACTTCCGGCTCTGCGCTGATTCTGCCTGTGCGCCCGAGCACAACCCGTGGGGCCAGAACGTGCTGGTGGGGGCGTTCGATGTAGGCTGTGCTTCGTGTGGATGTTCCCTGCCTGTCGGGATCGACGAGGGACACGACCCTGGCGCCACTCCCCGCACGATTGTGTCTTCACGGAGCGACGCCCAACCCCTTCAACCCAAGAACCACGATCCGCTTCGACCTCCCGGCTGCAGGCAACATCCGCCTCGCCGTCTACGACCTCGCCGGCCGACTCGTCCGGGTCCTCGTAGAGGGGGAAATCCCCGCGGGGAGCCACGAGGCGGTTTGGGATGGCAGAGACTCCACCGGTCGCTCCGCGCCCTCTGGCAGCTACCTCGCCCGGCTGGTCGCGGGGGGGAAGGTGGAGGTTGTGAGGATGGGGCTGGTGCGGTGAGCGTGGCCGATCACAAGAGGAGTCCTCATGCAAACGGTCCTTGTCCGTCAGTGGTCGGCTCTTGCCGTGATCACGATGACGCTGATCCTTTTCGCTCCGATGGTGGCTGGCTTCGACGGAATGCCAGACGGGAGCATCCAATTGCCGAGCGACGATGCCGATTTCGAGCAACAGCTGCTCTTGCTGATCAATGAGTGTCGACGAACCGCTGGAGTTCTGCCGCTCGCATGGAGTAACGATCTCGCCGCTGCGGCCCGCTATCACGGACACGATATGATTCAGGATGCGTACATGTCTTATGACACCTACGACGACGATTGGGTGTATGTGTGCCCGATGTCCTCACGCATCGGGGCCTATGTGCCGACGAGCACGTCCCATGTTGAACTGATTGGCGGCGGGTGGGCTACTGCGGAGCAACAGTTCGCCATGTGGACGGACCCGGAACACCTCGCCGTTCTCGTGAATACGACCGCAAGTGAGATCGGCATTGGCCTGGCAAAGGAAGGGTCGAGCATACCGCATTGCGTGGTGGATATGGCGCAGGTACTCGGAACCTACCCGGTGGTAATCAATCTTGGGGCCTGTGAATCGGCCTCAGCGATGGTCGAGCTCGCAATCCACGGCGCATCGTGGTTCAATCAGATGCGGCTGAGGAACGACGGGGGTGAGTGGACTGAGTGGACCGCCTTCCGCAGCACGCTGCCATGGTCACTGCGCCCGGTCGCTGGCCTGCGGACCGTTTACGTCGAGATGCGCTCCTTCATGTCGAACTACTCTACAAGCGCACAAATCACACTCCTCGACGGAGCGACGGGAGTGTCGAGTCCACGTCAAGCGTTCATGGAACTGCGGGCGATTCCGAATCCGTTCAATCCGCGCACCACGATCCGCTTCGACCTCCCGGCCGCAGGTCCGGTGCGCCTCACCGTCTGCGACCTCGCCGGCCGCCTCGTCCGGGTCCTCGTAGAGGGGGAAATCCCCGCGGGGAGCCACGAGGCGGTTTGGGACGGCAGAGATGCGTCGGACCGTGCCGCACCCTCTGGCAGCTACCTGGCCCGGCTGGTTGCGGGGGGGAAGGTGGAGGTTGTGAGGATGGGGCTAGTGCGCTAGAGCTCTGGCTATCGGGGAAAGCGCAATGAAGCACTTGTCACGGACGCATAGCCTTCTAATCACCGCCCTCGTTCGCGCGGGGCTTCTGGCGAAGCCTCAGATTGCCAGATGCTGGTTCCACCAGGGAACAAGCGCGCCTTTGAACGCCGACTTTCCGGCCAGGGAGAAACCGTGATGAGAAGTCATACGCGACACGTCGCCTTCGCCTTCGCAATCGCGGTAGCGTCTGCGCTGCGGGCCCAGGGCGCGCCAGTAACGCTTGATCAGTTGGTCCCGGCGGAACGCCAGAAGGAATTGGGATTAGATACGCTTTCACCTGAGCAACGCGCCGGAGTTGTTCTGCTGCTGCAAGAAGTTTACCAGCTTGGCCTTCAGGAGGGGCAGAAGCCAAATGGGGAACCGCAAGCCACGCCGGGAGCGGCGACCCCCTCTGTTATTGAAACGCAGATTGATGGTGAATTCGAGGGCTGGGAGGGCGAGACGATCGTAAAGCTGATGAATGGGCAAATCTGGCAGCAAACCGACTACTACTATTACTACCACTACGCATACATGCCGTCAGTTCTCGTTTATCGCAGCGGCGGAGGGTACAAGATGAAGATTAATGGCATAGAAAAAGCAGTGGGAGTTCAGCGCCTGCGGTGATAG
>CAVSZB010000004.1:0-232988 GCA_963732385.1 uncultured bacterium
GATCTCCTCGGCGCGCAGACGTCGTACGACCTCCTCGGGATACGGCCCCGAGCCGACAGCGTCACCCGCGTGCCACACCTCGGCGACCCCCGTGCTCTCCGCCCGCCGCAGCGCAGCGTCGAGGGCGGGCAGGTTCGCCAGCACATCGGCGATCAGGAGCACCTTCAGGTCGGTTCCTCCCGCGGTGGACGGGGCGCGCCTGCCAACCGCGCCCACACGCCTTCGCCTGCCTGTTCGCTCCACAGCCGGACCAGCGCGTCGTGCAGCTCCGTGCGGCGCTGCAGACGTTCCTCGCGCAGCGCGATCACGCCGGACTCGAGGGGAACGAACGGCTCGATGTGGCTGCAGTAGGCGAACGTACGCCGTCGCTCACGTTCCAGGAAGCGGGGGAGTGTGACGGCCCAGACATCGCAATCGTGCATCTCGCCCAGCAGTTCCTGCAGCTGCTTCGTCGCCCGCAGGGCCGGACGCAGGATCTCCGGGTCGAGCGGCGCGAAGATCTCGAGGGTGTACCGGAGTTGTTTGGCGGCGATGCGCATTGCGTGATGCTGTTTCGCGGCGTCCGGCGCCGGCACGCAGTCGGCGAGCGCCAGGAGGGACTCGAATCGCGCCGCCACCGCCGCGCGGGCGATGGTGAATGTGGCCGTGGTAGGCGCGGGCGAGGGGGCGCCTTCCGGTCCCCCCATGGCCGCCAGGAAGTCCCGCAGCGCCGACGCGGTCTTGGCGAACCGGTCGATGGCATCCCCCACGCGGCGCTGACGGCGCTCACGTCGCTGTTCAAGCCGTAGCCGCAGACGTTCCAGGCCGGGTCTGTGCGCCGGTTCGATTCCCGGTTCAGCCAGGCGTGACGACAGGAAGGCGATCAGGACATCGAGATCGCGAGCCCGGCCGAGCGCCCGGGTGAGTCGGCGCAGTTCCCGGTCCCAGGCCGGTCGCCACGCGCGCGGCCAGTGCGGAGCGAAGAGCGCGGCGGCGGCCCGCAAACGCCGGGAGGCGACGCGCATCCGGTGCAGAGGCTCCGGGTCGGCGCCCCCGCGCACGCCGGACGTTTCCTGAAGCAGGGCGGTCAGGCGCTTGTCGAGTGCCGTCGCGCCCAGCCGAAGATGGGCCGCATCGCCGCGTTGTTTCCGTGCCTGCCCCACGAACCGCGCTCCCTCAGAGGATGGTGTTTGCGCCCGCTCCGTTCGGAACGGCCGGCGCGCCGGCGCGCCGGCGCGCCAGGTCCATGAGGGCCTGATGAGTACCCGCAGCCGCGGCCCCGACATCGCCGGGCAGCGGTCGCCGCCGCTCGTAGCCGCCGTCCGGTTGCAGGTCCCACGCCTGTCGATGATCGGCCAGCATGATCTGCAGGATCTCCCAGCAGCGCCGACGGTGGTCCGCGGCGACGACAGGAGCCACCGCTTCGACCCGGGCCTGGAGGTTCCGGTACATCCAGTCGGCGGAACCGAGGGAGAATTCGCCGTCCACGGGATCCGCCGCCCCGTTGCGGAAATAGAAGATGCGCGAGTGCTCCAGAAATCTTCCCACCACTGAGACGACCCTGATGTTGTCGCTCAGCCCCGGTACACCGGGCCGCAGGCAGCAGAAGCCGCGCACGATCAGGTCGATCTGCACGCCCGCGTCGCTTGCCCGGTAGAGCGCCCGGATGATGTCGCGGTCCTCGAGGCTGTTCATCTTCGCCACGATGGCCGCCGGTCGGCCGGCCGCGCGGTGCGCGATCTCCTGCTCGATCAGTTTGAGAAATCGTTCCTTCATGCCGAGCGGCGCGACGAGCAGGTGGTGGAACCCACGCGGGATCGCGCGGCCGGTGAGATGGTTGAACAACTCCATCAGTTCACCGGTCAACTCGGGCCGGCAGGTCAGCAATCCAAGATCCGTGTAGAGACGTGCGGTCTGCGCGTGATAGTTGCCGGTTCCCACGTGGGCGTAGCAGCGCAGGCCGTCCGGTTCGCGCCGCACCACCAGAGCCGTCTTGGTGTGGGTCTTCAGCCCCACGAGTCCGTAAACCACATGCACGCCGGCCGCTTCGAGCGCCTGGGCGCTGGCGATGTTGCGCTGCTCGTCGAAGCGGGCCTTCAACTCCAGCAGGCAGATCACCTGCTTGCCGTCCGCGGCCGCCCGGATGAGCATGTCGATGAAGGGACTGTCGTCGCCGGTCCGGTAGACCGCCATTTTGATCGCGAGCACCTCGGGATCGGCAGCTGCCGCGGCAATGAAGCGCTCCACGCTGGCGTCGAAGCTGTCGTACGGGTGGTGCACGAGCAGGTCGCCCCGCCGGATCAGCGCGAAAATGTCACCGTCAAAAGCGGCGAGTTCCGGTGGCACGAGCGGGGTCCAGGGCGGATAGCGCAGGGCTGGGACCGCGAGATCCGCCACGCACTGCAGACCAGTGTGGTCGAGCAGCCCCGGCTGTACGTAGACATCCCGCTCGTCGAGTCCGAGTTCCTGACGCAGGAAGAGGGCCATGCGCGGGTCTGGATCAGGTCCGAGTTCGAGCCGGACCACCTGCTCGATGCGCCGCTGCCGCAACTCCTCCTCGATCAACTCCAGCAGATCGTCGGCGTCCTCCTCGTCCCGCTCGATATCGGCGTTGCGAGTGATACGGAACGGCGTCACCCCGCGCACGGTCAGGCCGGGGAACAGGTCGCCGAGGTTGTGTCGCAGCAACTCGATCAGGGAGACAAGCCGGTGAGCCCCCCGTTCGCCGCCGCCGGCCAGCGGAATCCACGCCGGCAGCATCGCCGGCACCTTGACGCGGGCGAACAGATCCCCTGCCTGCGCAGGGTGGCGCAGCCGGACCCCCAGGGAGGTGGACAGGTTCGAAATGAACGGAAAGGGATGGCCCGGATCGACCGCCAGCGGGGTCAGCACGGGAAATACATTGGCCTTGTAGTAGTTCCCCGCCGCGACCTGTTCCGCCGGGGTCAGTTCGTGCCAGTCCAGCAGATGGATGCCCTCCGCCGCCAGGGCCGGTCGCAACTCCTGGCCGAAGCAGCGCGCCTGCATCGCGAGCATCGGGAGCACCGCGCGGCGGATCAGCGCGAGCTGCCGCGCCGGGACGGGTCGGTGGCCGTGCGCCGGCAGGCCGGCGGCTTCCTGCCGCTTCAGCCCGCCCACCCGTTTCATGAAAAATTCGTCGAGATTGGCACTGAATATCGCCAGGAAGCGCAGTCGCTCGAGCAGCGGAGCGTCGCCATCGAGCGCTTGGGCAAGCACACGGCGGTTGAATTCCAGCCAGCTCAACTCGCGATTCAGGAACGGCTCGTCGATTGGCCCCTGCTCGGTGGTGAGGCTGGCAGGATTCCGCTGGCCAATGTCATTTGCTGGGAACACTTGGTCCTGCCTCGGTGGGAAAGGCTGGCGGCCGGTTTGCTCCGGATTGTATCCGCCGCCCTGGGTATTCAAGACCGGCCTTCCGGAACCTGGGTTGCCTGCAATTTAAGGACCATATATATGATAACCGGGAGCGGCAACCGGGTCGGGGTGGCGGCGGTGCCCTGGCGGGGTGCAACTCTGTGCGGCCCCGGAGCGTAACAACTTTTCAATCCGTGTTTCCGAAGCGGAGGGATTTGATGTTGAGGCACCGCGCGCGCCTGTTCGCCGTGGTTGCGGCCTTGGTGGCCGGGACCACTGCGTTGGTTGTCCTGGGGCAGGACAGACCCGAATTGACCACCACCTCCCGCCAGGCCTACACGCTCTACCTGCAGGGCGAAGAGCGGCTGAACGCCTTCCAGTTCGCGGTCGCGGAAAGTCTGCTGCAGGACGCTGTCAAACTGGACGGCGGTTTCGCCATGGCTCACGCGGCCCTTGGCGAAGCGCTTTCCTTGAACGGGAAGAACCAGGCGGTAAAGCGGCAGATCGTGCTGGCGGACAGCCTCGCCCGGCTGTTGCCGCGGGAAGACGAGCGCCTGCTTGTGCAGCTGCGTCTGCCGGATTTTTCCGGCAAGGCCCACGTCGTCCGCGATTCCCTGCTCTTGCTGGCGCAGAAGCGTCTGCCCAGGCACCCTCTGGTGTTGCGGGCGAAGGCTCTGCGCTTCCGCAACCTGGGCGACGCCGAAGAGGAAGAAGCGGCGTGGCGGGAGGTCCTGCGCGCCGACCCCAACTATGCGCGGGCCTACAACTGGCTCGGCTATCTCGCGGCCGGGCAGGGGCGCTACCTCGAGGCGCTCTCCTACATTCGTCGCTATGCCTTTCTTGCCCCCGACATCGCGAACCCGCACGACTCTCTCGGTGAGATCTACACATACATGGGGGAACTCGATGCCGCGGAGCAGGAGTACCGGCAGGCGCTCCAGCTGCAGCCGGAGTTCTACCCCTCGCTGCTCGGGCTGGCGCGCGTCTATCTGGCCCAGGGCCGTCTGCGCCGGGCGCTCGATGTTCTCGACCAGACCCGCGCCCAGTTCGCAGGGACCGGGGTGGCAGGCGCCATCGACGCCTTCACGGCCGGCCAACTGTTCGAACAGGGCTACCCGGAGTTGGCGTTGGCTCCGCTCGCCCGGCTCAGCGTCGCCCAACCGAAGAGCGGAGAGGCGGCCTGGACGCGCAGCCTTGCCCTAGCCTACCGGGGGCGCCTGACCGAAGCGCGAACGCTTGGCGATTCGCTGCTGAGCGTCTGGCGCGCTTCGCCGCGCTACGCCGGACTGGACCTGGAGCGCCGGCGTGTCGAGTGCAACGACCAGATCCTGCGCGCCCTCCTGAGCGGGGCGCAGCGCGAGCCGACCCAGGAGGTCGCCGCGTGGGGGAAGGCCCTGATCGAGGCGCATCGGTTCCCGCCGCACGAACGCTGGTCGCTGCAATGGCGCTATGCGGAGAGTCTGGCGCGTCTCGCCCAGCCGGAGGCTGCGCTCGCTCAGACGCGCGAGATCCTGGCCGTCAATCCGCGTCTGATCGGCCCGCTGTTGCTGCAGGCGCGCTGCACGCTCGACCTCGGTCGTTTGGATGAAGCGCGGGCCGTCTTCGTTTCCCTCGATGCGGCCCTGGCGCGCGCCGATGCCGACCTGCCGGCGGTGGCGGCGGCCGATTCCCTCCGCCGGCTTCTCCCCGGACGCCCGGTCTCCTGACCGGGGCTGGTCGGTTGCCATTGTGCGCTTGTCACACCTCGCGCGCGGGTTTTACCCACGGTCGGCAGCGTCAACTTTCTGCTCCCGGCCGGGGAGCGGGGGGCCTATATTTGCCGCGCTCAACCGGCGCGCCCGCCGTCGGCGTCGCCCGGCGCCGGCCGCGCGCGCGCCCGCGCCGTCAGTTGCCCGAGGAGGAGTCGCATGGCCATCGTTCTGGACGGAAGCGGTCTCACTGTTGATCGGTTGGTACGCGTTGCGCGCGATCACGAGCAGGTCGAGCTGCATCCCGACGCGCTCGCGCGGATCAAGGCGTGCCGCGCCATGCTCGAGCGCAAGATCCAGGCGCACGAGATCATGTATGGCGTCAACACCGGCATCGGAGAATTCTCCGAGGTCGTGCTGAACGATGATCAGGTGCAGCAGTTCCAGCGCTACCTGATCTACAACCATGCCGCCGGCATTGGCGATCCCGCGCCCGAGGAGTATGTCCGCGGCGCGATGACCGGTCGGATCAACGTGCACGCGCACGGTAATTCCGGCTGCCGTCCCGAAATCACCCTGACGCTGGTGGAGATGCTCAATCGTGGCGTCACCCCGTACGTCTGCCAGAAGGGCTCGGTCGGCGCCTGCGGCGATCTCGCTCCGATGTCGCAGATCGCCCTCCTTTTGATGGGAGAAGGCCAGGCCTGGTATCGCGGCGAGTTGCTGCCGGGAGCAGAAGCGCTGAAGCGGGCCGGTATCCCGGTGCCGGGCCTGCAGGCGCGCGACGGTCTGGCCACCATCAACGGTTCGAACCTGTTGACGGCGATGAGCGCGATCCATCTCCACGACACCGACCGCTGGCTGCGGCAGGCGGAGATCGCCTGTGCCATGACGCTCGCCGGTCTCCATGCGAACCTCAAGCCGTACGACCGGCGTTTGCACGAGGCGCGCGGTTTCCCCGGCGCGGTGCGCAGCGCTGCTGCGATCATGAAATGCCTCGCCGGCGGGGATCTGCAGACCGGGAAGCTCAAAACCAAGGTGCAGGACGCCTACTCCATGCGCTCGACGCCGCAGGTCATCGGCGCGGCGCACGACGCTGTGGCGTGGGCGCGGCTCCAGGTCGAAACCGAACTCAACGGTGTGGGGGACAACCCCATCTTCCTGCCCGAGCACGATCTCACTCTCACCGGCGCCAACTTCCAGGGTACCCCCGTCTCGCTGCCCATGGACATGATCGGCAGTGCCGTGACGATGGTCAGCGTGCTTTCCGAGCGGCGGCTCAACCGTCTGCTCAACCCGGCGCTCAGCGTCGGTCTGCCGGCCTTCCTGACCAAAGGCGCCGGCATGTTCTCGGGCCTCATGCTGAGCCAGTACACGGCGGATACCCTGATCGTCGAGCAACGCATCCTCTCCGCGCCGGCGGCCTGCGCCTCGATCCCCGCGGCCGCGGATCAGGAGGATTTCGTCTCGATGGGGATGAACACGGCGTTGAAGAACGCCCAGATTCTGCACAACGCGAACGGGGTGCTGGGGATCGAATTCCTGGCCGCGGCGCAGGCACTCGATTTCCGCGAGCTCGATCCCGGCCTCGGGGTCAGGGTGGCGAAGGAGACCGTGCGCCGGCACGTCGCGCATCTCGATGTGGATCGTCCCCTCCATCCGGATCATACCCTCATGCAGGTCGTCGTGGGTTCCGGGGAGATCCTGGGGGCGGTGGAGGCGGCAGTCGGCCCGCTGGCCTGACCGGAACTGGCTGGCCTCCCTCACGGGGGGCATGAAAAGAAGGCCTCCCGTGAGGGAGGCCTTCTCGATTTTTGGTAGCGGGGGCAGGATTTGAACCTGCGACCTTTGGGTTATGAGCCCAACGAGCTACCAGACTGCTCCACCCCGCAACCGATTCATTTTCGCGGGTTTCCGCCCGCAATCCGGGCAAATATAGGCGGTGGTGGCGGGTGTGTCAAGGCGACCGGCTCTGCCTCCCCGGCTTCCCCGCCGGCCTGACCGCGTCGGAACGAGGGGCGTGGCCGCCTGACGGTTCGAGTGGTTGAGCGGCTGGTGGATTGACCGGAAACGCCGGCAGGAGGTCGGGCCGGCGTCGACCGGGGACCGCACCGGTTCGCTCGCCCGGCGCGGCCGGAGCGAGGGTGGCGGTAACGTCGGCGGTGAGCTTTTCCCCGCCGATCAGCTCAATGACTGTCTCGCCGGGCCGTTTCATGCCGTACTTTTCGCGGGCGATCCGTTCCAGCGCCGCGGGGTTGGTGTTCAGCGCGTCGATCCGTGACTGCAATTCAAGCCGTTGCGCCCGCAGACGCTCCACCTCCTCGGTGGCGGCAACCCGGTCCCGCACCAGCCGGCGGTGAGTAGCGATGCCATTGTCACCCAGCAACGTGGTGGCGGTCAGCAGACCGAAGCCGAGCGCGATCAGGGCGAGCAGCGGCCAGCGCAGGCTGCGACGCCCCGGCGGCTGTCCGCGCAGGAAACGTCGGGGAACGTGGGCTCCCTCATCCGCCTGCGGGGCGGAACGCGACGAAACGCGAGCCCGGCGCGCCATCGGAATCGTAGTCCGCAGATCCATCTGCGACCTCCTGCCGGGGTCAGGCCCGGTTCGGGAAGCAGGTGCGCCCGGGATAGCTCGCCAGGTCGCCCAACTCCTCCTCGATTCTCAGCAGCTCGTTGTATTTCGCGATGCGGTCCGATCGGCAGAGCGATCCGGTCTTGATCTGACCGGCGTTGACAGCCACGGCGAGGCTGGCGATCGAGGGGTCCTCGGTTTCGCCGCTGCGGTGGCTGATCACGGTCGTGTAGCCGGCCCGCTTCGCCACCTCGATGGTCTCGAGGGTTTCGCTCAGCGTGCCGATCTGGTTGAGCTTGATCAGGATGCTGTTGGCGCTCCGCTCGCGGATGCCGCGGCGCAGCCGTTCCGCGTTGGTGACGAAAAGATCGTCACCCACGATCTGGATGCGCCCGCCGAGTCTCTCCTGGAGCTGGCGCCAGCCGTCCCAGTCGTCCTCGGCCAGTCCGTCCTCGATCGAGGCGATGGGGTAGGCGTCCACCAGACCGGCGTAGAATTCGATCAGGCGAGCGGCGTCCCAGGGATCCTTGCTCTCGGCCTTCAGATGGTAGCGGCCCTTGTCGAGCAAGCCGCTCGCGGCGGCGTCGAGCGCGAACACGACATCCTCGCCCGGCTTGTAGCCGGCCTTCTCGACCGCCTGCAGCAGAAGATCGAGGGCCTCGCGGTTCGACTTCAGGTTGGGAGCGAAACCACCCTCGTCGCCGACTCCGGTGGACAGCCCCTTCTCGTTCAACACCTTCTTCAGGGCATGAAACACCTCGGCGCCGCAGCGCAGCCCCTCGCTGAAGGAGGCGGCGCCGACCGGCATGATCATGAACTCCTGGATATCGACGTTGTTGTCCGCGTGCGCGCCGCCGTTTAGCACGTTCATCATGGGCACGGGCAAGGTGTGGGCAAAGACGCCGCCGATGTACTGGTAGAACGGCAGGTCGACCGCGGTCGCCGCAGCGCGCGCCGTCGCCATCGATACGCCGAGGATGGCGTTGGCGCCCAGTTTCGCCTTGTTGGGAGTGCCGTCGAGGTCGCGCAGGATCTGATCGACAAGCAGTTGATCCGTGGCGTCGATGTCCACCAGTTCCGGCTCGATCGTCTCGACGACATTGCGCACGGCCTTGAGCACGCCCTTGCCACCGTAACGGGTGGCATCACCGTCGCGCAACTCGATTGCCTCGTGCTCGCCCGTGGAGGCGCCGCTCGGCACGGCGGCCCGGCCGATCGCCCCCCCGGAGAGGAACACCTCCACTTCGAGCGTGGGGTTGCCGCGGGAATCGAGAATCTGACGAGCCTGGATCATGTCGATGGTGGTCATGCGCGCTCCCTTCGCGAGGCCTGTCCGGCGCGACGCGGTGCCGGCGCGGCGGTCGGGCGGAGTCTAGGCGGCGCAAGCAGCAGTGTCAAGACGACCGCCGCAGCAGTGGCGGCTGGACCCGACGGAAGTCCCGGTTGACCATCCGCGCGGCCCACCCCTATCTTCGCGCTCCGAGGGCCGCCTGATGTTTGACCGCAATAGTGACCTGCAGCTCATTCGCCGGTGCAAGCGCGGCCACGAGCCGTCCTTTGCCCAACTGCTCGATCGGTACCGGTCACCGGTCTACGGTTTGTGCTACCGGATGACCCGCAACGTCGAGGACGCACGCGATCTGGCCCAGGAGGTGTTCATCAAGGTCTTTTCCCTGCTGGATCGCTACGATGAAACCTATGCCTTTTCGAGCTGGATGTTCCGGATCGCGACGAACCACTGCATCGATCATCTGCGGCGCAACCGAATGCGCTTCCTGCCGCTTGAAACTCAGGCCGGACCCTCGGGCGAGGAGATGGAACTGCCTCTGCCGGACCCCGGCCCGCGGCCCGATCGCCTGCTGGAGCGGAAGGAGGCGATGGCGCATCTCGAAGAGATCATCGCCGGCCTGCCGCCTCACTACCGGGTCATCACCCTGCTGCGCCACGACGAGGAACTGTCCTACGAGGAGATCGCCACCATCCTCGATCTGCCGCTGGGGACGGTCAAGGCGCGCATCCACCGGGCCCGCAACATGATCATGCAGATCCTGCGCGACCGGGCGCTGGAGCTCTGAGCCGCGGGGCGGCGCGCGTTCGCCACGCCGGCCCTGACCTGATCCGGGCGGCAAATTTGGCGGCACCGCCCGCAACTTTGTCGGGCCGCATCCGTAAGGAGCGACTGGCTCAACAGCTGCAGGCGAACAGTACGTGTCGGGGGATACGACGCCTGCCTGTTGGGGAGGCAGGGCTGGGGGCGGGGACCTTGCGGTCGTCGCCCTCACCCTCCTCCTGAACGACGAATCCGGTGGCGAAGCGGCTATTGGGCATGACAACGTTGTCAGGCCGGGGAACAGCCGCTATCCGCGGATGCGGTTGCATGGCGGGAGCGGGCAAGGCAGGCTGGCGCGGCGCCGGGAAAGACATGCGCCGCCCCCGCGACCCGCAGGGAAGGAGCTGGAGATGAACAGAAATCTCAAACAGTCGGATCGACCGGACGTCTGCCGCGCCCTGCGCGCGGATTTCCAGGCGTACGTCGACGGCGATCTCGCCCGGGAGCGGGCGCTCGAGGTTTTTCTGCATGCGCGCGATTGCCGTGGCTGTGCAGCCGAATTGGCCGCGGTCAAGGAACTGTTCGCACATCTGGATGCGTTGCCCCCGGTGGCCGTGCCGGCGGATTTCGATGCCCGGGTGCTGGCGGCGGTGCCGTACGCCGCCTACCGTGCGATGGAGCCGCTGCGTCGCGAGCGGGTGCCGGTGTTCCTGGAGGAGAATTTCCTGCCCGCGCCGTTGCGGGCACCCTTCGTACGCGGGGCGGGGGTGGCGCTGGCTGTCGTAACCGGCGCCGGCCTGCTCAGCGGACGCTGGCCCGACCTCGCGGTCGTGGCGCTGATGGTCGGTCTGCTTCCCGAGGCGGCCGTGCGCCTGCAGCGTCTGGCGCGGCGCCGTTATGGACACGTACAGAGGTCGGAGAGTGGCTGAACCCCGTCAGGTGTTCACGTGCCAGCTGTCCTGCCGGGCGTTTCCTGTCCGGCGGGCATTCGTGTTTTTGCTGCTGTTCGCCTGCGTCGTCCTGCCGGGCCGCGCGTTGGCGGGAAAGGTCCCGCCGGCGCCAGCAGGCCAGTTGCCTGATTCGGCCGTCGCGGAGAGCCTCCGCCTGCGTGTGTCGCGCCTGCGGGCGATCGCTTCGATGCCCGATTCGGTCAAGGGACAGGCGATCGATGAGGCCCTTGATGAACTGGGCGGGGCGCTGGAGAACCTGACCCAGGGACTGGCCAACCTTGATGTTCAGATCGAGGACCAGACCATTTCGTTGCGTGACCGGGCTGGCGGCGGACGTGTCCACATCAACATTCCTCCCGATCTTGGCACACGGATCAGCCAGGGCATCAGTTCGATCACGGCCTCCATCCTCGACGAGCTCCCGGACACCCTGGTGATTCGCGGCGGATCGGCGCGACCGCATTGGCGTCTGGCGACGCCGTCTGTCCGGGATGCGGCGACCCGTATCTTCGCGCCCCCTCCCCCGCCGCGGCGCGTGGTGGGTGGCGACGTGGTGCGGGTGTTCGGCGACGTCGAGGTGATGGCAGACGAGGACGTGCGAGGGGACGTGATCTCGGTGTTCGGAGCGGTCGTAGTCCGCGGACACGTCGATGGGCGCGTCGTTTCGGTGCTTGGCGATGTCCGTCTTGATGGCGATGCCGAGGTGGGGCGCGATGTCGTGTCGTTGCTCGGCCACCTTGAACGCGATCCGCGGGCCGAGGTGGGAGGCAGTGTGTTCGCGCTCGATTCCGGATTGCCCCGCGGCATGGGCGGTTTTCGCCGGCTGTTGTGGGGCGGCTGGTTCGCCTTCGCGGCAAAGCTTCTGCTTCTGCTGGCCACGGCCCTGCTGATGATGTTGCTATTCGTGCTCGTCCCGCGCGACCGGCTCGATCGGGCGCTCGACGCACTCTGTTCGCGTCCGACGGTCTGTCTGGGACAGGGCCTCCTCTGGCTGTTCGCAGGCCACCTGCTGTTGTCGTTCCTCATGGCGGTGCTGATCCTCACGCTGATCGGAATCCCACTCGCCCTGTTGCTCTGCGTTGCCTATCTGGCGCTGTCTTTGCTCGCGCTGGGGGTGACGAGCCATCAACTTGGCGCCCGCGCGGCGATCGCCTGGGATCTGGGGTGGTCGCACCGGTTCTCGTTCACCTTGTTCGGTCTGTTTCTGCTTCATCTTCCGGGCCTTCTGGGGGCGCTGCTGGGACTGGTTCCGGGACTGTGGGGCGTGGCCGGTCTCCTGGTCGGACTCGACGTTCTGCTGAGAATCGTCGCGCTGGCCTACGGTCTGGGCGCCTTGATTCTCTGCCGCTTCGGCCGGCGTGCGCTGCCGCCCGCGCCGCCGCCTTTCGGCTCCGGGGCTTTACCCGGCTGAGGCGAAACGCACCGCGGTGTATCGATCCGGCCGGTGGTTCCATCTCCGGGCTTTACCTCCGGGGCGGAGCATCCACCGCCTCCGGATGTCGGAACCGGGAACAGACAAGAGAAAGGCCGCCTCCCCGCAGGAAGGCGGCCTTTGGCACAAGGTCACTCCTGATCAGCGGTACAGAGACTTGAACGTGCCCCAACTGTTCTGCTCGGTCGGGACAAGCTTCTGCAGGGTGACCGCGATATCAAGAGGGTTGACGTCCAACACTTCGATGCGGCTTGCCGACTGATAGCCGGGGGCGGAGAAGACCAACTCATAGGTGTGGGCCGGTAGCAGCCCCGGGATTGTCAGTACGGACAGCGCGTCGGCGCCGCCCCAGGCCCCGAGATCGACCGCGGCGGTCTGGTCGCGAACGGCAACGCGGGTGGCGGCAAGCAGAGCGCCCGGAGGTGAAGATCCCGCCCCTTCGTACGTCAGGGCGGCGCGGATCAGCCCGGGTGCCGGAGTGACCGAGAACTCGAGCGCCAGTTCGTCGAGCGTGAAGGTGGTATAGCCCGGCACGGAGATCGGGGCCACGACGCTGGGGAGATTCGCGTCGAACAGCAGACCGAATTCTCGGTTGATGTCCTTGCCGTAGTATTTCGGCAGCAGGCTGCCGTCGACCATAAACTGAAAGTAGACTGTGGCCAAAGCACTGCTGTTCGCTCCCGGCGCCGGGGGCGTGACGCTCCAGAAACCGTCGCCCGTCAGGGTCATCGGCACGGCGTTGCACTCCGCGCCGTCGATGTTCCAGACCAGATCGACTCGCTGATGGGCACTCTGGAACGCCGTAGCGGCGGCCGGCAGGAGGATGGCCAGCGCAAGTGCAAAAGAGGCGGCACCGCGGCCGCGACGTAACTCCGGGCGGATCAGGCTTCCATCTGCCATTATCTGGCTCCCGACGGGTTGAGGTGTTGCAATGGTGAATAATTATATCAATCGAAGCGTGGCCGGGTCAACCGCTTTCTTTGATGTTTCGATTGTCTTATTTCGATAAGGTGCGGTCCTTGCATCGAAATTACGCGATCGGCCACACGGGAAATTCCAAGGAACGGCCAGGCGTTTGAGGGTACGATCTCCGTGGCGCCTCGCCTGATCAGACCCCAAATCGCCCTCTGCCGGTAGCAGGACAGCCGGGCGTGAGGCCTCGAAAGGGATCCTGGTTATGATCGCCGACACTCCTTCTTCACCTTCGCCCGGCAGCGTCGCGGATCGGCTGGTGGCGGAATCTCTGCTGCGCAGCGCCATCGTGAGCCTCGAACGGGGCGATCACGAGGGGGCTGAGCGGGCCTTGCGGCAGGGGCTGTCGCGGGTGCCGGAACATCCAGGCTGTCTTGCCACGCTGGCGCTCTGCCTTGCGGAGGGGCAGCGCCGCTACGTCACCGCCGAGCGTCTCGCGGCGCGCGCCATCAAGGTGGCGCCCGGAGAGGCGACAGGATACCACGCGCTCGGCCGCATCTATCTGCTCGGTGGGCGGAAGCAACAGGCGTTCCGTTTTCTCATGAAAGCCTGTTCCCTGTCGCCGGGGGATCACCGGGTTTCGAATGAACTCCAGGTCATGGGGCGCCGCCGTCCCCCTGTCTTCCGCGCCCTGCCCCGCGATCATCCGCTCAACATGGCCTGCGGCAGGTGGCGCGCCTTTCTCGCCGACGGACGGCATGCCGCCCTGGTCGCAACGCTCATCCTGGTGACGCTCGTGTCGGTCGTGACCGCGGCGTTCTCCGCTCCCGATCCTCAGACCGAGACGGCGGCCCTGCAGCGGGGGCTGGGGCGCGTGGACTCCCTGCTGGCGGCGCGGGCCTATGCCGCCGTCGTGAGCGAGGTGGATGCACTATTGGCCCGCGCCAGCCCGTTCGCTGAGCTGACCTGGCAACTGGAGGAACGGCAAGGGGTTGCCCTCCAGCGGCTGGGGCGCTTTGAAGCGGCGGTGGCGGCCTGCGAGCGGGGACTGAGCCGAGCTCCCCTGGCCGCCACTCTGCACCTCAACCTGGCCAGCGCGCTGATGGCGCTCGGGGAACGGGGCCGGGCGTTCGCGGAGTTCGAGGCGGCGGTCGCGCTCGACCCTGCTGCGTGGCGGGCGAGGGTGGATTACGGGCAGGCTCTGGCCAGCTACGGACAGGTGGTGGAGGCTCGCCGGGAACTGGAGGAGGGGGTCCGGCTCTGCGACGGTTGTGCCGGCGCGTCGAGAGCACTCGGTGCTCTTGAGCTGTCGTTGGGCAACTTCGCGGCCGCCCTGACGCCTTTGACGAAGGCCTGGGAGGCGGCGCCGGACCGGGCTCTGCGCCGGACCCTCGCCCTGGCTCGCCTGCGCACGGGAGACGCGCGCGGCGCCGTCGATCTTCTGGCGCCCTTCTGGCCTGATTCCCTCGATGTCCAGGAAGGTCGTCTGATCCTCGAGGCTGATCGCCTTCTGGGTGACCCGGCCCGGGCGCTTTCTCTGCTGACAGCGCTCCAGGAGGTACGGGCTGCCGGGGCCGCCGCTGCTCCGGGCGGTGGAGGGGAAATCGGGGCAGGAATGCCGGCTGTGGGGGGAAGAGCCGCTTTGGTCGTCGACCCCGAGCTTTGGGGGCTGGCGGCGGTTGTCCTTATCGAGGCGGGTCGCGACCCGGAGGGTCTGCGCGCTGTGGAGCGGGCGATCGTTCTCGATGGCCGGCAATCCGCCTACCGGCACAATCGGGCGCTGCTGCTTGAGCGGCTCGGGCATCAGGCGGAGGCGCAGGATGAATTGCGTCGCGCGGACGCCCTCGATCCCGCCTCGACCGACAAGCCGCGTTGACGCCAGTTGCGGGGGGCGGTCTCCGCGTGGCGGCGCACCTTGGCTACAATCTCCAGTTTCAATATCCAAACCGGCAATTTCGCCGCCAATAATTTGCCATATAATGATGTGCTCTTGACGAATTTGTTATATTGCTGTATTATTGTTGTCTGCTAATAGGGGGATCGGCAAGTCGTTCCGCCTGGCAACGGGCAGGTTCGGGATTTGCTGGCCGGGACGGTCACGGTCAGGAAAGGATGTTAGCATGCATCAATTCGCCGCCGGTGGTCGACTGGGGCGGGTGTTGACGAACGCCGTGATCATGGTGCTCTCGATTCTTGTGACAGCGGTCGCGCAGGGTGGAGTATGCGAGGCGCTCTCGCCGACGAGCGCGAATGTTGTCGGCTTTGGCACCGACTATCTGCCGCGCATCGATTTTCATCCGGGTGAGGGGGAGGCGGATCTCTGCGCCGTGCCGCTGCCGGCGACACTGCCGGGCACCCTGGCCCTGCCGCTGTACGCCTACAATCTCCAGGGTGAAGCGTCGGGAGTTCGCCTTCGCCTCGTGGCGTCCGCTGAGATCTCTGGTTTTCAGCCCGCGTCTGGGGTGACTCTGTCGCGGATGGATGGACCGCTCCAGGACGGGGGCCTCTGGTTCGTCGATCTCGAACTGAGTGGCACTCTGTGCGGCCCGGCGCTGCTCGGCCAGCTCGAATTGCTGGTTCCCGCGGGTGCGACAACGCTGTTCGCCGACGTGGCCGGCTTCGGAGGCTCCGGATCGCCGACGGTGACCAATGTCTTAGGTGGTGCGCTACCGGCTGTTTCGCCGCGCCACGGCGTCTACGCTGGCGCCACCGATCTTTACCACTGCCAGCCACCGCTTTGCCGGGAGCCGCATGCGCCGGTGCGGGGGCTGACCGCCCTGCAGTCGGGTGGTTTCATAATCGAACTTGGCTGGACCGCCGGTGGCGGCGAATTCACGATGATCCGCTACCGCTCCGATGGTGTGCCTCCCACGTCGGTTTTTGACGGGGAATTGCTGACTGTCGTGCCGACGATACCGGGGCAGAGCTACGCCGTGATCCACAATAACCCGCTGGTCATTCGGTACTGGTATACCGCTTTCGCGGTGAGCATGAGCGGCGATGTCGTGACCCTGGGCAGTCGTCTGGAGTGCGATTCGTTCACTACGGCCAGCGTCGATCCGAGCATCCCCGTTACGGACGTCACCTGGGGCGCCGTGAAAAACACCTACCGCTGAGCCGAAGCTTGAGCTCCCATCCTTTTCCTGCCGCCGCCGCAATCTACGCGGCGGCGGTACTTTGGGGGGACGGGGTGGGTTGCCGATTGCCGCGCGCGGACCTCCGGCGTATTCTGCGCCACGGTCCGCGTTCGCCTGTCCGGCCCGCGTCGGCCACCTGAGGAGCTCTCTTGACGCTTGTCAAAGACCGGCTCTGCCGCCTGGCGGCGGCTTCTGCCCTGATTCTGGGTCTGTTCTCCGGATGTGCCCCCGTGGCGACCAGGCAAGCGTTGCCTGTCTCCCCGGAGCCCTCCCTGCCCGACGCGGCGCGGGAGCCGACGCCGGAGGTCTGGCGCGAATCTCCTGCTCCTGAGGGGGATTGGCGGCCCCATGTGCTCGCACGCTGCCGCCGTGCCGACGAAGCGCCTCCCGCGGTTGAGCGCGCCCTCGGTTTTGCCTGGGATCTCTATCGGAACCAACGCGCTGGGTCCGACGCCATCATGGAGTTGGAAATCTGCCTCCGCGCGCATCCCCGCGATGGTCTGTTGCTGGTCACCTTGGGGCAGATGTACCTGCTGGGCGCTCGAGGCGAGCGGGCCCTGGTGCCTCGCGAGGGGCCGGCGGCGGCAACGCGGCAATGGTCCCGGACCCGGGAGCGCCTCCTGGTTAGGGCGGAATCGCTGCTGCGGGAGGCTCGGACTGTGCGGCCCGACGATGGGAGCGTCGAATATTTGTTCGCCGATCTGTGCACTACCCGTGGCGACACCACTGCCGCGGCCCTGTCGCTGGCTGAAGGGACCCGCAAGTGCCTGCTGCCGCGCAGCCTGGAGATCCTGCGCCGTTATCAGGGATTGCAGGGTCGGCCGGCCCGGCTCCTCAGCCGGGTGGCCCCCGACTTTCCGGTCGAGGCCGGTCGAGAGGGCAAGTCCGGAGTGGTGGAGCTGGATCTTCTGATCGACCCCGCGGGGTTCGTGGTGCAGACCGTGACCCTGGCGAGTCCCGATTCCCGTCTCACCACGGCCGCAGTAGCGGCTCTGCTGGCGGCGCGGTTTGAACCGGCCCGGCTCGGTGAATATCCGGTCTGGTCGTGGTTGCGCCTGCCGGTTCCGTTCAAAATCATCCGCTGAGCATGGCCCCGGGCCAATCCCCGGTTGATTTGCGGCCGCCGAAGCCGTTAGTTTATGACAGTTTTCGCGTGCGACTGCCAACCGTCCGCGCGCACGGTCGGACCGTGTCGGCCCGACCGGCATTGGGTGTCTGTTGCCGGAGGTCATTGTGCCAATGACGCGGTTCAAATCACCTGCCTTGCCGCTCTTCTACTGTGGGCTGCTCCTGGCGACCCTGGTGGTCGGGTGCTCGACGCGGGAAGATCCCAATGAGACGCTGGCGATGCAGGGCAACCACTCGCCCGGTGCGCTGGTGATGGTCACTACCGACACCTCTTCCGACGGTTTCCATTACCTGGAACCCAGCCTCTCGCCCGACGGCTCCAGGATCGCCATTACGGCTGACTGGGCGGCCTTGCCTGTCAGGGGCCCTCTGCCCGATCCCATCCCGACTATCCGCCAGCTGGTGCTCGTACCGAATCGTGTCGGCACGCATCCCGAGCAGCGCCTGGCGGATTCGGGCGCCACGCTGGTGCCTTTTTCTTCGCCGTGCCTCATCGCGGTGGCAGACGCTCGCTGGCTGCAGTATCCCATGCTCGATGACCAGAAGGGTTCGCCCTGCTGGCTGGACGATCAAACCCTGATTTTCTGGATGCATACGCGGCGCGGCGATCGTCTTTTCCGGGCCGACCTGACCCAGATCGCCATTGTGCCTGAAATTATTTATTACGAGAGTGAGGATCTGGTGGAGGAGGGCCGTTACTGGCAGCACCACGATCCGGCGATCTCTCCGGACGGTCAGTGGATCGCCTTTTCGCGCTTTGGCCACTCGCGCATCTCGCCGGACTCTCTGCAGAGCTATACCAAGCAACGACTCTGGGTCGTCAGCCTGAACAGGACGCCGATAATCGCGCTGCCGTTGACGAGTGAAGGGGCCGTGATCGGCAGCCCCGCGTGGTCCGCGGACGGGGGCCGGATCGCGTTCGGCGCCACGCTTGATCTCATCGACGGCGGCTCTTTTTACGGCAGTGAAATATTCTCCATCAACTTCGACGGTGCTCAGGCCGCCACCGGCACGGTGCCGCTCGACCAGGGGCTCAAGCGGCTCACCTTTACGAGCATTCCCGACGGGAATCCCATCCCGATCCAGAACAGCAAGCCCTCCTTCAGTGCGGACGGTTCCACCATCGTGTTCACGTCCACGCGACGCGCACCGTCGATCACCCTGCACGATCGTTCCATCTGGCGGATCCCCTCTGACGGTCGGCTGGAACCGCAAATCGCTTTCTTCAGCCGGGAAGACGATGTTCAGGCCAGGTTCCTGCCCGGGTCCAACAACGTCCTGCTGCTCTCGAGCGCCATGGGCTTTCCGACCGAGATGCTCGATCGCGTGGAACTGGAGGCGCGCGCCGAAATCCAGGCGGCTGACCCCCTGCTGAACGAAGTCGTGGTGAATCAGCTGGCTGCGGCGAAGCGTACCGAACTGGAGTACTTCGCCCGCATCATGACGCACATTTTCACGTTCCAGGGCTGGTGAGCCCGGGGGCAGGGATGTCGGACGAGGCCGCGCTGCGAGCTGAAATGGTGCGGATCGGCCGTCTGATGTATGATCATCAACTCGTCGTCGCCGCCGAGGGCAATCTTTCTGCCCGCCTCGGCGGCGATCGTTTTCTGGTGACCCCCGCCGGCCGCTGCAAGGGGCAACTCGACGAGGCGGACCCGGTTCCCGTGGATTACGGAGGCCGGCCGGCCGGCGGTTCACCCGCGGAGGCCCGGCCCAGTTCCGAGTGGCGCCTGCACCGCGAGATCTACGGCGTGCGAGCCGACGTGGCTGCGGTCTGCCACGGCCATCCGCCATTCGCCACGGCGTTTGCCGCGGCGGGCCAGGCCCTGGATGGGTGCCTGCTGCCGGAGGTCGTGGCGACGCTCGGCTCGGTTCCCCTCGCCCGCTATGCCACCCCCGGAACTGAGGAGGTCCCGCGCGCCGTGCGGGATCTGATCGCCGGCCACGACGCGCTCCTGCTGGCCAACCACGGAGTGGTCGCCGTCGGCGCCACGCTGACCGAGGCGTTCTTCCGGCTCGAGACCGTGGAGCGGCTCGCGCAGGTCACGCTCCTGGCGCGCCTCGCGGGGGGGGAGCGCCGTCTGGGCGCCGGCGAGGTGGCGGCCCTGCGCGGCGGACGGGACGCGTCGCAGGTGTCCGCGCCGTGCGTGCCCGGGGGCGAGCCACTCCCGGCTGCGCTGGACGATCTGGTGGAGGGGCTGGTGCGCGGCATCCTGCAGGGGATGGCGCGGCGCTCCTGATCCCGCCGTTGGCAGGACCCAAAAACGAGCCGGGCGGCCCCGAGGGACCGCCCGGCTTTCATGTCCGGCAGGGCCGGCGGACGAGTTCTAGAACTCGACCTTGGCGCCCAGCCAGCCGTAGAGCAGCGAATCATACGTGTTGTCGGCGCCGAAATAATCGCCGAACGAGAACATCGCCGCGCCGCCCTCGATGGAAACGCCATCCTCGATCTTGTGGTTCACGAAGAAGTCGATCTCCGTGCCCACGCTCTTCGAAGTGTAGACGCCATCGACGCTCTCACCCGACATGGAGTGGGGATAGTAATCCCAATAAGAGGAGAACCCTCCCGTGGGCTCACCGAGATACGCGAAGTTGTTCCCGTAAGCCCTGTCCTCGTCAGTAGCGAGCTTGAACATGTAGAAGTCCAGCTTGATGTCGGTGCCTTCGAACGGCGTGAGGCCGCCCGAGAGGCGGATCGTCGCCGTGTTGGACCAGTCGACCATGTCCATGATGCCCATGTACGAGCTGTCGGAGCCGAACGGCGAGAAGAAGGTCTTGTCCTCGTTGTTGTCGTCGTCGGCGTTCTTCGTGCCGCTGGCGTAGTTGAACTCGGCGCCGATGAACGGCTTCAGCGTCGACTCGAACTCGTAGAACAGGCCGGTGTAGAAGCCGATCGTCGAGGTGTCCCACTCGTAGTCGGTGCCGTCTTCATCGTGTTCGGTGCCGCTGACCATGAGTCCTTCAGCGTAGAAGTGCAGTCCGGAGTCGCTCATGTAGTCGAACAGGGCGCCGAACGTGATGTAATTGTCGTTCGCCACGTCGACCATTTCCTCGTCCATGTTCATGTACTGGTAGTTGTCCATGGACATCATCAGGACGTAGGGCTCGATGTACATGCCCTCGGCGACGTCGAGGTGCGCGTAGGCGCCGCGCAGGTCCAGGTCGCCCGGGTCATTGTCGTACTTGTCCGTGAAGGTCTCGTTCAGCTTCAGGCAGAGCAGGTCGAGCCAGCCCTTCTCGAACATGTAGTGGCCCTTGAAACCGTCGAAGCGTTTCTCGGAATCGAACGTCCACTCCTCGGCGCCGAGGACGCGCTCGCGACCGTACGCGAGGGCGAAGCGACCGGCGTAGGCGTCGAAGCCGTTGACCAGGAAGTCGGAAATGCCGAGATAGCCCTCGTTGAGGACCACGGTATTGCCGTTGAACATCCACTCGCCGGACTTGGTGTAGTAGTACGGGAAGCCGTCAAAGCCCAGCACGCGGGTGTTCTGCACCGACATGTTGAACAGACCGCGCTCGCCGATCTCGGTGCTGTAGCCGAGGCGGGAACGCAGGTGCGCGAAGCCGATATTGTCGTCGTTGTCGCTGGACCAGTCGCTGAAATTCTTGAACCCTTCCCAGCGGTAGCGCATTTCGCCATACATGCCGTCGCCGGCGATCGCCGCGGTGGTGGCCAATCCCATCCCAACCAGCATGGCCAGGCACAGGATCAGAAACATGAGTCGCTTGAACATCGTTAACGCTCCTTCGTGTAAGCCATCGATCTGCTGCTCATCAAAGGTTCCTCAGGGGTACCTGTCGACTCCTCGCGGGAGCCTGCCCTTTGACTCGTTCGCGATCGATCACCCCCCCTCGTAGAGTGTGGTCAGTCTCTCCGTGATGGCTGACCAACTGAAACGCTGTTCAATGATCCGCCGGGCGCGCTCGGCCCGCCCGCGGGCGGCTTCCGGCGCCGCCAGAACCCGGATCATCGCCTCGGCGAAAGTCGCGTCCGCGCCCGCTGTCGCGAGCGCGTCCTCGGCCGAGTCGACGATCCCTTCCGCCCCGATGGGCGTGGTCAAGACCGGGATGCCACGGGCCATGGCCTCCAGGATCTTGATTTTGATGCCGCCCCCCTCGGCGAGCGGGGCCACGAAGAGCCGGCACTCGCGAAAGAGCGGGGTCAGATCATCGACATAACCCAACGCCTGCACCCGCTCCGGCTGCCGGTTCAGCCCCGAAAGAAACACCTCGGAGCCGCGTCCGGCAAGCACAAGATGTGCGAATGCGTGGCATTGGGCGATGTTAGGCCAGACCTTGTCAACCAAAAATTTTGCCGCCACCCGGTTGGGGCGATGTCCGAAACTGCCGACAAAGAGCAGGCGCGGCGGATCCTGGGGATCCCAGACCGGGCGGATGGCCTCGGTATCGATGCCCAGGGGCACCGTCACGCAACGGCGGCCTCCTCCCGACTCGAGCAGGGCGCGATCCTGGTCCGTCACGCAGAGGGTGATATCGGCCCAGCGGGTGGCTGCCGTCTGCAGCCGTTCCCAGGCGCGGGCGCGCGAGGCGAGCAGCGCCTTCAGGGGCGCGTTGCGGGTGATCTCCGCGCGTCGCCACAGGGGCAGGGCGCCGAGTTCGTGGCTGTTGAGGATCAGGCGCGGACCGGCGGTGCCAGACTGTTCCCGCCAGGCCCGCAGATCCCGACACAGCAGGGAGAGCTGGTGGTATTCGACCTGGACCACGTCCGGCCGCAGTCGATCCACCACCGCCACGACGGCACGGGAAAGCGCTGGGGAATGGTATTTTTCGACATAGTAGGGATAGCCTGACTGTCGGCTGCGTAGCCAGGCTCTCGCGCGGGCGGCGGACAGGGTGAGCCGACGCGCGCCGGAGGCGCCCCGGTCGGAGAAGGGGATGGTGTGGACCTGGACCCCCAATTCGGCGACTTCGTCGACCCGGCCGGCGTCACCCGGGCGCAAAAGAGCGAGCAGATGCGTTTCATGTCGGCGGGCCAGGTGGCGGGCAAGCTCGCGCACCGAAACCCCGCCGCCATGCCCGACGCGGCGGTGTGGCAGGTAGGGAGATATGATCAGGACCCGCATGTGTCCCGGACCTCCCCGGCGCCTAGTGGATCACGTAGCCCTTGGAGATCGCGAGGTCGTCGCGGACTTTGTCTAGGGCGAGTTCCCAGTCGGGAGTGCCCTCCTGCAGGTAGGTCTTGTTGATGTGCAGCCACTGCGTGGCTTCGGCGTCGATCCGCTCTTCGATACGCATATCTTCGAGAATGAGATTTTCGATCAGGAAGCGGAACCGCTCCTCCGTGATCTCAAGATCGACATGCTCCTCGTTAAGGAGGGTTTCGCAGATCTGGCGGGCGAGAGCCGCCACCCGTTCCTCCGTCAGCCTCATGCCGCGCCGCCTCCGGACGCCCCAGGGGGACTTTGACTAGAGTGTGAATCCCCGCTTGCGCGCCAGTTCGCGCTTCATCTTCTGGCGCAGCACGGTCAGGTCCATCTCCTGACCCTGGATTTCCCCGCGGTGCGCGTCCAGCAGGCGCTCGACTTCGTCTTCGAGTTCCTCCTCGGCGCGCAGGTTGGCCCAGATTGTGTCGGCAATCGCGCGTTGCGCCAGATCTGGGCGCGTGACGAGATGCATGTTCCGATTGTCCTGAATCAACTTCAGGATCTTATCGCTCAGGTATTCGACCTTGCGCGAGGAGAGCCTCACAGGATGCCTCCGGGTGTTGGCGCCGCGCGGCGGTTGGCCACGTGGCGGCGACGGCGTCTATCAAAAGCTTTCGGGCCGGTCTTGGCAAGTGCTTTCCCCTCGACTACCGTAGGGCGCGCCGCGGGAACCGGGGCGGGCCGGCTGCGTTGAAGGCCCGCCCGGCGATCGTGCCCGGGGCGAGAAACGGAAGGAAGCCATGCCAAGCGATCAAATGCTCGACAGGAGCCGCGCCGGGGAGCTTTCCCGGCGCCTCGAAGAGGTGCTGGCCGAGGCCGGCCGGGTCATCGTGGGGCAGCGGTCGATGATGGAGGGGCTGCTGCTGGGCCTGGTCACCGGGGGCCATGTGTTGCTCGAAGGGGTGCCGGGCCTGGCCAAGACGCTGGCGGTGCGCACCCTGTCGGGCGCCATCGACGCCAGTTTCCAGCGCATCCAGTTCACGCCCGATCTGTTGCCGGCCGACATCATCGGCACCACCATCTATCGCCGCGAGACCGGCGAGTTCACCGTCAAGAAGGGACCGATCTTCCACCAGATCATCCTGGCGGACGAGATCAACCGGGCCCCCGCCAAGGTGCAGAGCGCGCTGCTCGAGGCGATGCAGGAGCGCCAGGTCACGATCGGCGAAACCACCTTCCCGCTGCCGGATCCTTTCCTCGTGCTCGCCACCCAGAATCCGATCGAGCAGGAGGGGACCTATCCCCTGCCCGAGGCGCAGGTCGACCGCTTCCTGTTCAAGCTGCGGGTCGGCTATCCCAGTCGCGAGGAGGAACGACTGATCCTCGAGCGCATGGCCGGTTGCGAGACGCCGGCGGTGCGGCCGGTGATCGCCCCGCCCGAGCTGGCGGAGATCCGCGCGGCGGTGGGGAATGTGTTCGTCGACGAGAAGATCAAGGACTACATCCTCAACCTCGTTTTCGCCACGCGCGACCCCGGAGCCTTCGGGCTGGGGCTCGGGCCGCTGATCGCCTGGGGCGCATCGCCGCGCGCCACCCTTGCGCTCACGCAGGCCTCGCGCGCGCGGGCGCTGCTGCAGGGGCGGACCTATGTCGTGCCGGAGGATGTCAAGGCGTGCGGGCACGACGTGCTGCGCCACCGCGTCCTCGTCACCTACGAGGCCGAGGCGGAGCGGCTCACCAGCGACGACGTTGTGACGTCGCTGTTCGAGGGCATCGAGGTGCCCTGAGCATGGTGCGGCAGGAAACGTCGCCCACCGCCATTCCGCGCGAGATCCTCGAGGCGGTGCGCCGCATCGAAATCCGCGCGCGGCGCCTGGTCGATGAAACCTTTTCGGGCGAGTACCACTCGGTCTTCCGCGGCCGGGGCGTGGCCTTCCGCGAGGTGCGGGAGTATGTCCCGGGCGATGACGTAAGGTCGATCGACTGGAACGTGACCGCGCGCGCCGGGCACCCCTTCGTGAAGGTGTTCGACGAGGAACGGGAACTGACGGTGATGCTGGTCGCCGACGTTTCGCGTTCGGGTCGCTTCGGCACCGGGCCGCGCGACAAGGCCGAGATCGTGGCCGAACTGTGCGGCGTGCTCGCTTTGGCGGCGGTGACCAATCGCGACAAGGTGGGGCTGGTCCTTTTTTCCGATCAGGTGGAACTGTTCATTCCGCCAGCCCGGGGGCGGGGCCATGTGCTGCGGGTGATCCGGGAACTGCTCGCCGCGCGCCCCGTCGGGCGCGGAACCGATCTCAACGCCCCGCTGCGCATGCTCGGCTCGGTCGTCAAGCGGCGGGCCACTGTTTTTCTGGTTTCCGATTTCTGGGCGCCCGACTTCGCCACCTCCCTGCGCGTCGTGACCCGGCGCCATGACTGCGTGGCGGTGCGGGTGCGGGATCCGCGGGAGACCGGGATGGCCCCCGCAGGGCTGGTGCGCTGGATCGACGCGGAGACCGGTGAGAGCCGTCTCGTCGATACCGACCGCGAGCGGACGCGCCAGGAGGCGGCCGCGCGTGCCGCCGCGCACGACGTCGGCCTGAGCCGGCTCCTGTTGCGTCTGGGGGTCGATCTGGTCGAAGTGGACGCCTCACGTTCCTATGTGATTCCGTTGCAGGCGTTCTTCGCGCGTCGCCAGCGGCGCCTCAGGAGAGGGCCGTGAGGCGCCTCGGGTGGAGTGTCGCGGCGGTGGCCGCGGGGGCGCTGCTGGGTGTTGTCGCTGCCGGCGGCGACACGCGAGCCGCTACCGGCCCGGCGTCGTCGCAGTCCCCGTCCGATACCGCCACGGCCCTGCTGGCGGGGGTCGCCGGGACGGCCGCTCCCCGCGCCATCCTGGTCTGGCCCGATACGGTCTCTTTCGGCGATCCGTTCTGGGTGGCTCTGGCCGGGACTTCAGTCCTTTCCTCCTCTGCTGCCGGCGGTGCGGAATGGCTGGAGTGGGAATCGCCCGCAGCTGATCAGGGGCGGCGCGGCGCCTGGGCGGGTCCGGCGCCGCCGCGTGGCTGGCCACCTCCGGATTCCGGCGCGCGAGTGGCGGGCCGCGTGCGCGCGTACCGATCAGGTCCGCTGCGCTTCGGCTGGGCGGGGCAGCCGGATCTTTTCTCCACCGTCGTGAACGTACGCCCGCGTCTGCCGGCGGCCGCGCCGCCGGCGCCGGTGCGGGATCCGCGAGGTCTGGGCTGGCGGGGCCGGCGTCTGGCGCTGCTGGCTCTCGTCGCCGCCGGCCTCGTGGTACTGCTGGCGCGGCGCTGGCACCGGCGCCACGCGCCGGTCGGGCCGGTCGATGCTCCGTTGCCGCCGCCTGCCTATCTGGCCGCCGCGCGCGCGCTGTGCGTGCTGCACGACGAGGCGCTGTCGAAGCGGGGAGAAGGACGACGTTTCCTGGATCGTCTCGCGGGCGAGATCCGACTTTATCTGCGCGCGCGCTACCGCGTGCCGGCGCCGACTTTGACCCCCGACGAGGTCGCTTCGGCCCTGACGGCGCTCGGCCACCCGGTACCGCTCGCGGCTGCCGGCGAGCGCTTGCTCAGAGGCTGCGACGAGCGACGATTCGCGCCCGGGGCGGCGACCTCTACGGCCTGCCAGGCGCTGCTGGCGGAGGCGGTCGCGTTGATCGCGGTCGGGAGGGTCCCGGCCCGCTTCACGGCCGTGCCGGCGCCGCTGTTCATTGAAGGCGAGGCCGCCTGGGCGCGTCTCGGCGCCCTGGCGGGCGTGGGCAGGACGGTCGGATCCGGGGACGGGGAGGGGCGCGATGCTTGAATTTGCGTACCCGTGGGTGTTGCTGCTCGTCCCGGCCCTGGCCGCGCTGCTGTTTTTTGCGCGGCGGCGCCCGCGGGTGCGCGCGGCGCTGCGCCACCCCAGCCTCGCACTGCTGCCGACCGACGCGGGCGGGTGGCGGATCCGCGCGGGGCGGATCCTGTTCGGCCTGCGCCTGGCCGCGCTGTTGCTCGTGGTCCTCGCGCTCGCCCGGCCGCGCCTTGCGCACAGCACCCGCGAGGTGGAAGGAGAGGGCATCGACATCGTCGTCGCCCTCGACATCAGTGGCAGCATGCGCGCGCTCGATTTCCAGCCGCAGGACCGGCTCGGCGTCGCCAAGCAGGTGATCCGGGAATTCGTGACGCAGCGGCCGACCGATCGCATCGGCCTGGTCGTCTTCGCCTCGCGGGCCTTCACCCAGTGTCCGCTCACCGTGGATCGCACCGTGCTGCTCGGTTTCCTGGACGAAGTGCAGGTGGGACTGATCGAGGACGGCACCGCGATCGGCCTTGGACTGGCCACCGCGGCGAACCGGCTGAAGCAGTCCACCGCCCTCAGCCGGACGGTGATCCTGCTCACGGACGGGCTCAACAACGTGCCGACGCTCGAGCCGGTCACGGCGGCCGATCTGGCGCGGGCGCTCGGCGTGCGCGTCTACACCGTGGGCGTGGGGCGCGAAGGGTCCGCCCCCTACCCGGTCGATGACCCGCTGCTGGGGCGGCGACTGACCCGCATCGAGACGCACATCGACGAGGCCCTGCTGCGCCGGATCTCCGCCACGACCGGGGGCGAGTACTTCCGCGCCGAGGATCCGGAAGCGCTGCGCGCGATCTTCGCCACCATCGACCGGCTGGAGAAGAGCCGGTACGAGATGACCGTGAGCACCAATTACCGCGAATTGATGGCCGTCTGCGGCGCACCGGCCCTGGCGCTGCTGCTGTTGGAGGCGGTTCTGGGCGCCACGCTGCTGCGCCGGCTGCCCTAGGGAGGGGACCACAATGCGCTTCGCGGCGCACGGATGGCTGTTCCTGCTTGCAGTGCTGCCGCTGCTCTGGCTGCTGTGGCGGGTCGGCGACGGCCGCGCGCGGCGCGCCCTGCACACGCTCCTGGGGCCACGGGCCGCGGAGCATGTTGAGGGGGAGCGGCCGCGTCTGCGGGCGCGCCGCCGCCTCCTGCTGCTGGTGGCCGGGGGGGCGCTCGTATTGGCGCTGGCGCGGCCGCAGTGGGGGGCGCGCGAGGTGACAATCCGCGAGCGGGGGACCGACGTGGTCATCGCGCTCGACATCTCGAATTCCATGCTCGCCGAGGATGTGGCGCCGAGCCGCCTGCTGCAGGCCCGGATCGGTCTCGACAGCTTCCTGGCGCGGCTCGGGCGGGGCCGGGTCGGTCTGGTCCTGTTCGCCGGGGCGTCGTTCGTGCAGTGCCCGCTCACGCTCGACCATGCGACGGCGCGCCTTTTTCTGGGTCAGGCCGAGCCGGACATGATCACGGCCCAGGGCACGGGGATCGCCCAGGCCCTCGCAACATCGCGCGAACTGCTCGAACGGGGAGCCGGCGCGGGGGTGGCAACGGCCCGTCGGGCGATCATTCTGGTGAGCGATGGCGAGGATTTCGGCGGCGGCTGGGAGGCGGAGGCCGGGCGCTGCCGGCAGGCGGACGTGGCGATTCTGGCCGTGCCGGTCGGGGAGCCACGGGGCGGCCTGCTCCCGTTGCGTGACGCCGCCGGCCGAGCGTCCGGCTATCTCAAGGATGACGCCGGCCAGGTGGTGCTCTCGCGGGCCGATCCCGCCGTGCTCGAGCAACTCGCCCGGGCCACCGACGGCGCGGTCCTGCCGTCGGGCCCCGCGGGTATCGACGTCGACGGGCTGCGCGCGGAGGTGTTGCGTCTCGGCGAACGTGACCTGGTGGAGCGGCGCATCGCCGCGTACGCGGAGCGCTTCGTCTGGCCGCTGGGGCTGGCCCTGATCTGCCTGGTCGCGCGCGATCTGCTGTTCCTGCTGCCCCGGCGGCGGCTCGCGTCGGCAGTGGGGGAGCCCCGCGTGTCGGCTGGCGCGGCCCGCGCGCGCTGGCGACGGCGGCGTGGCGCGGCGCCGGTCGGTATGATCGGTCTGGCCCTGCTGATTCTCGCGGCCTCAGGCGCGCGCGCCGCGCCCACCCCACCCGGCCTGCGTCCGCCGGGAGCGGTGGAAGCCGATCGCGGTCGCGCCCTTTACCGGGAGGGTCGCTATGAGGAGGCGCTGCTGGCGTTCAACTCCGCGCGGGCGCTGAATCCGAACGACCCCCGCCTGACGCTTGCCGTTGGCGAGACCCTGGCGCGACTCGGGCGCTCCCCGGAGGCGGTCGACGAATTCCGTCGGGCGGCGGCTCGCGCGGATGGCCCTGATCTGCGCGCTGAAAGTCTTTACAATGCCGGCACCTCCCTGCTCGCGGCCGGGCAGACCGAAGCGGCGGCGAAAGCCCTGCGCCAGTCGCTGGCGCTCGACCCGGGTCGGGAGGATGCTCTGCGCAACCTCGAGATCGCGTTGCGCGAAGCGGCAAGGCAGGCGCCCTCCCCCGGGGAGCAGAGCCAGCCGCAGAAGGGGGACGACTCTTCACAGGACAAGGAGGCGGGATCGCCGCAGTCCGGACAGGATCCGTCGTCAGGTGGGGAACCGTCCTCTTCACAGCCATCACCGGCGGAGGGATCCGCGGGGAGTCCGACGCCGGAGAGCCGGAATGACGAGCCCCGGTCCGGAGCGGAGGGTGGGGCCGCGGACACCCCGTCGCCGGACGCCGCTCCCCCCGCCGGATCGAGCGGGGCCTCCGGGGGCCAGGAGGGGGCGCCTTCGTCGTCAGCGGAGGCGGCCTCGGCCGCCGGCGGCCGCGCGGGTCCCGGTGAGATGACCCGGGATCAGGCGCTCGATCTGCTGCGCGCTTTGGATCGTGACGAGATGGAATTGCGTCGGTCGGTTCAGAAACGGGTCAAAGTCGCCCAGGGTGCCGGGGGGAAACGATGGTAAGGGGTCCCTGCGGTTTTCCGGTCCTGTCAGGACGAGGGAGAGGCGGTCGCGCGCCGGCATTGGGGTTGATCCTCGCGCTCGGCCTGATCACCCCGTCGGTCGCCTCGGCCCTGACCTGCACGGCGCAGACGGACCGGGCCCGGGTGTCTCCGGGAGAGCAGATTCTCCTGACGATCTCCCTCGATGGGACTTTCCAGGACGTGACGCGGCCCGTCCTGCCCCCCCTCGATGGAGTGATCGTGCGGGAAGGGGGCACGAGCCGGAGTTTCACGCTGATCGACGGCCAGCGGAAAGTGAGCCTGAGTTTTTCCTATACGATCGAGGTGCGGCGCGACCGATCCTTCACCATCCCGGCGCTCACGCTCCGGGCCGACGGACAGGATTACACGACCCGGCCCATTCCGATCGAGGTCGTGCCTGGCGCGGGCAGCGGTGCGGCGCCTTCGCCTGGCCAGCCGTCGGTCACGGCGGCTCCTACCCGGCCTGGCTCGCGTCCCCGCCCGGACGGGAGCGGCGGAAGTCCGGGCGACCCGCTGTTCGTCACCCTGATTGCGGATCGCTCGCGCGTCTGGATCGGTGAGCAGGTCGTGGTCGCGTTCCGTTTTCACCGCCGGGTGCCGTTATGGGATGCGCCGCAATACCGTCCGCCCCGCAGTGAGGGGTTCTGGCGCGAGGATCTCACGCCGGAGCGCAACTTCGCCGTGACGGCCGCCGGCGCTCGCTACGAGGTCACCGAAATCCGGTACGCCCTCTTTCCCACGCGTGCGGGGCGTCTCATCATCGAGCCGGCTGAGGTTACGCTCCCGGACAACCCGTTCTCCCGCTTCGACCGTTTCTTCGGCCGCGCGACCGCGCCGGAGTTGCCGCGCCTTCTGCGCACGGGGGCGCTCACCCTGGAGGTCATGGCCCTGCCCGAGCCCCGCCCCGCTGGTTTCAGCGGAATGGTCGCCACCCGCGCGACCCTCGCGGCAAGGCTTTCCCAGGTGCGGGTGCCTCGCGGCGAGCCGCTCACGCTTACCGTCGAACTCCAGACCGACGGATTCCTGAAGGGCCTGGCGGGAGTGCCTCTGCCGCCGTTGCCGGGGATCGAAGTCCACGACGCGGGCGATCGCTTCGAGGTCGATCGCGGCGGCGATCGCCTGGTCAGTCACTACCGCGAGGAGAAAGTGCTCGTGCCCCAGGAAGAGGGGATCGTGCATCTGCCGGCGGTTCAATTTTCCTATTTCGATCCGTCGCGTGGCAGGTATGCCACGGCGCAGGTCGAGCCGGGTGACCTGAGTGTCGGACCGGGCGGCGCTGGGCGGCCGGTCGCGCAGGTCGACGGAACGGACGTACGGATGTCGCGTGAACCGGCGACGGAGCAACCCGTGCCGAGACGTCCGCGGCTGCGCGGACAAGACTTGCCGGTGCGCCCAGGCTGGTGGGCGGCGCTTTTGGCGCCGGCGCTGGCGCTGGGGATGCTCGGTCTGCGCCGTCGACGGGAGCGCCGCCTCGCGCGTGATCCCGCCGCCCGGCGCAGGGCGCTCGCCCTGGCCGAGGCCCGGCGTCATCTGCGGCGGACCGTCGACGGGGGTGGCGATGCGGGGGCGCTGTCCGACATTGCCCACGCGATCGCCGGCTATGTCGGCGACCGCACCGGTCGACCGGTCACTGCCGTCGGTGCGGAGGAACTGCGGGATCACGCCGCGGTTCTCGGGCTCGCCGAGGTGGGGGAGCAGTTGGCGCGTGTTCTGCGCGCCTGTGATGAGGCGCGTTTCGCCGGTCGGGAATCGTTTGCCTCCCCGTCGGCGCTGGCCGCGGAGGCGGAGCGGTTGTTGATGGCGCTGGAGAACACCGGTCCCAAACGATCTCGATGGTGGCTGCGTCGGCCGCCCGGCGCGCTTCTGGTGGCCATGGTCTGCGTGCTCGGCCCGGGCACGGCCGGGGCTGGGGAAGCCGGGCGTGACCTGGCCGCCATTGCGCGGTTGTTGTCCGCAGGCGCTGCGGCGTGCGCGGCTGGCGATGACGCCGCCGCGGTCGCGCGCTATCGCGAGGCCGTGGCGTTGGGAGTGGACGATCCCGCCCTGCACTACAACCTCGGCAATGCGCACGCCCGGCGGGGCGAACTCGGCCTCGCGGTCGTCAGCTATCTGCGCGCCCGTCGTCTGGCACCACGGGACCGGGACGTGCTGGCGAATCTGGAATTGACGCTCGCGCGGGGGCGGGATCGCGATCTGCTGCCGCGGCGCCTGCCCCGCGGTGTCGCCTGGCTGGCGGCTCTGCCGGGGTCGCTCTCGCTGGACGAATGGAGTATTCTCACGCTGGCGCTCACGTGGATCTGCGCGATTCTGGGCGCTCTGCGCTGGCGACGGCGCGGCGCGCCGCCGGTCGTCAGCCGGCTGCTCCGTGGCGGACTGTTCCTGCTCGCCGCGGCCGGCGCGACGACGGCTTTGCGCTTCCATCAGGAACGGGCCGGCGGGCAGGCCGTGGTGGTGGTTGCCGAGGCGGAGGTGCGCAGCGGTCCGGCGGCCTCCTACCCGGTGGCCTTCCGTGTGCATGACGGTTTGCCGCTCACCGTGCAGGACCGGCAGGAGGGGTGGCGGCGGATCAGCCTGGGCGGCGCCGGGACCGGCTGGCTGACGACGAACAGCGTCGAGATGGTGCAGCTGCCGTGAGCCGAGTCACCGGGGAGGCGGCGGGGAACATGCGACGGGAATCGGCCCGGCTCTTCTGGGGATCTTCGGCGGCGGCGCTGGCGGTGCGGGCGGCCCACGTGCTCACGCTTCCCGGCACCCCGCTGTTCACGCGGCCCACCATGGACGCGGCGGTGCACGATGCCTGGGCCCGCGGCCTGCTGGCCGGTACCTGGCCCGGAGCGGAGCCGTTTTTCCGCGCGCCCGGGTACCCGTTCTTCCTGGGCGTTCTATACGGCGTCCTGCGGTTGTTCGGCCTCGATCCTGGCGAGCCGGGAGCGCGTCTGGCGACCTTGCTGGTGCAGGCCTTCATTTCGGCTCTGGGCGCCGGATTCGTGGCGCTCTGTGCGGAGCGCGCGTGGAACCGGCGCGCCGGCTGGCTGGCCGGCGGCATCTTCGCCGCGCTCTGGACCAGCATCTATTTCGCGGGCGAGCTGCTTTTCGAAACGCTGGTCACGACACTCGTGCTGTGGCTCGTCTGGCGGCTGCTGCGTGACGATGGCGAGGGGGATGCCACGCCGCGCGCGTTCGGCCTGTTCGGCACCGGTCTGGTCGCCGGCCTTGGTGTGGCCACGCGTCCATCACTGCTGGTGCTCGTGCCGGTGGTCGTCTTCTATCTGCGGCGCGGGCGGGGATTGCGCTGGCGCTCCTCAGGCTGGGCGGCGCTGGCGATCGGTCTGCTGCTGCCGATCCTGCCGGTGACGCTGCACAATGTCGTGCGCGGACATGATGCCGTGCTCATCGCCTCGCAGGGGGGGGTCAATTTCTGGATCGGGAACAACCCGCAGTCCGATGGCCGGACCGCCATCGTGCCGGGGACGCGGGCGACCTGGCAGGGCGGATACGAGGACGCCATCGCGCTGGCGGAGCGCGAGGCTGGTCACCGGCTTCGCCCCTCGCAGGTGGATGCGCACTACCTGCGCAAGGGACTTGCCTTCATCGCGCGTGAGCCGGGTCGGGCCGCGCTGCTCACGGCGCACAAGCTGCGGCTCCTGCTGGCGGCGGGCGAACGGGGCAACAACAACAATCCCTACTTCTGGCGGCGCTGGTCGGCGGTTTTGCGCTGGCCGATCTGGCTGGGGTGGGCGCCGGTTCTCGCGCTGGCGGTCGTGGGTTTCTGGCGGCGGGATCTGGCGCGGCCGCGCCGGACCCTGCTGCTGGGCGCCGCCGTGTTCTACGCCGGGTCGGTGCTGGCGTTCTTCGTCAACGGGAGGTTCCGACTGCCGCTGCTGGCGCTGCTCGCGGCGCCGGCCGGCGCCGGGCTGGAGCGGATCATCAGCGGTCTGCGGGCCCGACGCTGGCCGGACGGTCTGGCCGGTCCCCTGCTGGCGGTCGGGCTGCTGGCTTATTCCGCGTCCGATCTGCTCACCTTTCGCGAGAATCGCGTCGACGCCGATGTCTTCAGCCGTTTCGCCCTGGGCAATGCCCTGGCCGACAACGGCGACCTCGACGGCGCGCGGCGCGCCTACGAGGATGCGCTGGCTGTGCAGCAGCGTTTCCGGCTGACGCAGTTCGGGCTGATCGCGGAGCCGCTCTACGCCAGTCTCGGCCGAATCTACCTGTCCCAGCAGCGGACGGCCGACGCCCTGACTCTCTGCACGGAATGGGTGCGCGCCCAACCGGCCACGATCACGGGCCGGGTGATGCTGGGCGAACTGCTGTTCCAGGCCGGACGCACCGCCGAGGCGGCGGCGCAGTTCGAGGTGGCCCTGCGGACGGCCCCGGATGATCAGGGGGCGCAACTCGGCCACGCCTGGATTCTGCGCGCCAATGGCGACCTGGGCGCGGCGCTGCGCCGGTTTCGCGGTCTGGTCGATGGACCGTCGGGTGTGCAGGCGCTGTTCGGGGCCGGACTCTGTCTCATGGATCTCGAGCGGTGGGGGGAGGCGGAACAGACGTTCCGTGAGGTTCTGCGGCGGCAACCGGACTACTGGCAGGCGCTCGGCAATCTCGCCGCCATCTACGACCGCTCCGGTCGGCAGGAGGAGGCGCGCCGGGCCTGCGAAGAGCTGGTCGCCCGTCGTCCCGGCGATCCCCAGGCCAGTCGCTGGCTGGCGGAGCATCCCCGCTGAGGCCGTCGTCCGGGCCTTCTACGCTGGTCGATAGGAGGCGCAGGAGGTCGGCGTCTCCTGCACCCTGACCTCCACCAGCAGCGGGAGCGCGGGCGATAGCTGGTCATGAATCCAGCGCGCCAGCAGTTCGGCGGTCGGATTTTCCAGCCCTGAGATGTCGTTCAGGCAGGCGTGATCCAGACGCTCCCGCAACGGCGCGAAAGCTGCCTTGATCTCCCCGAAGTCCACGATCCAGCCGCTTTCCGTGCCGACCGGTCCCTCGATCACCAGGGTGGCCGTGTAGGTGTGGCCGTGCAGTCGACCGCAGGGATGCCCGGCCGGGACGCTTGGCAGGCGGTGCGCGGCGTCAAACGTGAAAGACTTGGTGATCCGCGTCGGCATGTGCGCTCCCGTCCGCGGCGCGGCCGCGCCGCGGGGGTGCGGCGGGGCGACGGCGGCGTCCACAAGAATAAGCCGTGACCGGCGGGACGCCAGCGGACAGTCCTGGGCAACCGGAAGTCCCTCAAGCCATGTCTGATCCGGCCGAATGCACAGGCGCGGGGGTAGGGCCCCGCCCGCCACGGCCCGTTTCCGACCGACGGGGGATCGCTTGTCTGCCGAGGAACGCGAACTGCTGGAATTGCGGCAGGCGCTACAGGCGCTGGCGCGCCGGGTGTCCGTCGTTGAATCGACGGTAGCGGTGGCGGTGCCCCGCGCCGACGTGGCGCGGGAACGCGAGAAACCGCCCGCGGCGGCGCGCCCGGCGGCGGCCGCCGACCGTGCCGACATCGTTCCCCGCCGGACCGCGGTGGCTGTGACGCCGCCGCCGGGCCGTGTCGCGGAGGATACGGACCCGGAGAGGCCGACGGCCGATTTGCGCGCCGGCCTGGCGGTGCTTGACGCGGCGGAGGATGTCAAGGACTTCCCCCGCTTCTTCGTGCGGCTCGCCCAGCAGACCGGCCTGGGCATGCTGCTGCTGAAGCGCTGGAGCTCGGGGCTCGAAATCCTGCTCGCCGAGGGGATCGAGCGCAGCCGCGCCGGCGGCGAAGCGGGTTCCCAGCCGGAAGGTCGCATTCCTGTTCGCGACGACGATCTCTTCGCCGCGCTGGCCGGGGACCACTGTGTCTATGCCGGGCCGGTGCCGGTGAAACACTTCCCGCTCGATCTCTCGCTGCTGCTGGGGCGTGGTCAGGATCGCCACATCGTGGTCCTGCCGCTGCCGCTGCGCGGTCGCTGGAATACCTTCATTCTCCTCGACGCTCCGCACGCGGACCCCGCCGCGGTCGGGGCGGCCGAGCTGCTGGCGCGCTACGCGCTGGCCCGCCTGTTGCTGCTGGAGCACGGCGAGAAGACAAAACCCCAGAAGAGCGCGGCGATCCTGACGCAGGAGTTGGCGCGGAGGGGCGGTGCCGGGTCGAGGGGGGAGGTCCCGGCCAGGCCCGTCCCCCGCGCCGGCACTCCGCCGGGGCGACCGGTCGCGTCCCAGCCGCCCGCGACACCGCCGGCAACACCGTCCGCGACACAGCCTGCGATGCGCGTCCGACCCCCCGCCACGGTCCCCGGCGAAGGTCCGGTGCGCTCGCCCGCGGATCTGGCCACGATCCTGAGGGATGTCGGCGACGGGGCGACCGCGCCGGGCGTGCCGCGCCACGAAGCTGACTCCGAAGAGGCGGCAGCGAACGTGGACCCGGAGGATCTCATCCGTCGTGTCGGTGAACTGCCGGCGCTGCCGCGCGTGGCCAACCATATCCTTGCCCTGATCGCGGATCCGAACACGACCGCCGGCAAGCTCGAGAAGGCGATCATTCTGGATCAGGCCCTCACCGCCAAGATCCTCAAGATCGCCAACTCCTCCTTCTACGGCGGGTTGCGCGACGTGAACACGGTCAGCGAGGCGATCGTGCGCCTCGGTTTTGTCACGATCCGCAACTGGACGCTCGTTACGGCGGCCAAGTCGGTGTTCCTCGACGATGCATCCGGGCCGGCGCTGCAACAGATCTGGCAGCAGTCGGTGTTGTCGGCGATGTCCAGTCAACTCGTGGCCGAGCACGTGCGCCACTCCTCGCCGGAATCGGTGTTCGTCGGCGGGCTGATGCAGAACATCGGGCAACTGGCGCTGGCGAAGGCGTCGCCGGAACTGTCCCGACAGGTGCTTGATATGTCCGCGGACGCGCGGGTCCCCTACCATGTGGTCGAGCGCGAGCTGCTCGGGTTCGACCACGGAGCGCTTGGCGCACTGCTCATCCGCGAGTGGAATCTGAGCGACGAGCTGGAGGAGGCCGTACGCACGCACCATCGCCTCGCCGAGGCCGGAGTGGCGCGCCCCCTCGCCGCCATGATCGCGCTCGGGGAGGAGATCGCGGCCTGCAGCGGCAGCGTACCGGACGAAGGGCTGACGATCTGGGAGATGAGCGAGGCGGCCCGCCTGCTTGACGTTTCCGAAACGACCTATGTCGATCTGCTGGAGAAGGCCCGTCGTCTGCGCATCGATCCGCGGCTGTTCAGTTGACGTCGCGGTCGGTCCCGCTCAGCTCGCCGTACCCTCGCCCCCCTCGCCGGCCGGCGGCTCGAAACAGCGGCGGCAACGCGCCTCGTAAGTGCCCTGGGCGCCGACTACGATCTGATCCAGACTGGCGGTCAGACGCTGGGTGTGATTGGCGGGGTTGCCGCAGACCACGCAGATCGCGAGTTGTTTCGTGACGTATTCGGCGGTCGCCATCATGGCCGGCATCGGGCCGAACGGACGGCCACGGTAGTCCTGGTCCAGCCCCGCGACGATAACCCGTTTGCCGAGATTGGCGAGCCGGTTGCAGACATCCACCACGCCCGCGTCGAAAAACTGTCCCTCATCGACACCCACGACTTCGGTCTTGTCTTCGAGGCGACCGAGAATGTCGGCGCTCGCCGCGACGACCTCGCCAGGCATGCGCTGCTGGCTGTGCGAAACGATATCCGAGGCGTGGAAGCGGTTGTCGAGAGCCGGCTTGAAAACCTGCAGGCGCTGCCGCGCGATCTCGACGCGGCGCAGGCGACGGATGAGTTCCTCGCTCTTGCCGCTGAACATGGGCCCGCAAATGACCTCGATCCAGCCGATCCTGCCCTGGATGACCTGCATTGCCGCCTCCCGCCGCCCGTTCCTCCATGCGCTGTCCGGATCGCGGCAGAATGTAGCCGACGGAGGCGGTCCGGCCAACCCCGAAGCGGGAAGACGCGCATTCTGGGGGGTTTCGCACCGACCGTCGGGCCGTTATAATGCCGTCGGTGGCGACTTGCCGCGCCGAAGCCGATGCAGAAAAATCCACACCCCCTGGCCCGCCGGACGAACGGCCGGATCGTCGACATGAGCCTGCAGCCTCCCGGGTCCGGACCGTTCCGCCCGGTCGATACCGCGCGTGTGGTCGCCTGCGTAACCGCCGCGAAAACCGAAGGGAGCGTCTCGCGATGAAGGGCGTCATCCTGGCCGGCGGCCTCGGCAGTCGGCTGTTCCCCTGCACGAAGATCACCAACAAGCATCTGCTTCCGGTTTATGACCGCCCGATGATCTTCTATCCCATCGAAGCGCTGGTGCACGCGGGAGTGCGCGACATCATGATCGTCACCGGCGGCAGCTTTGCCGGGGACTTCCTGCAGTTGCTCGGCAATGGCAAGGAGTTCGGGCTCAAGGAGCTGCATTACACGTATCAGGAGGGGGAAGGGGGCATCGCCGACGCGCTGCGGCTCGCGCAGGATTTTGCCGACGGCGGGCGCATCTGCGTGATCCTCGGCGACAACATCGTCGAGCGCTCCATCCTCCCCGCGGTCGAGGCTTTTCTGGGGCAGCCGTCGGGCGCGCGCATCCTGCTCAAGGAGGTCGATGATCCCCAGCGTTTCGGCGTGCCGGAGTTCGCCGGGGACCGCATCGTGCGCATCACGGAGAAGCCGCAGACGCCGAAGTCGCGCTTCGCCGTGACCGGGATCTATTTCTACGATCACCAGGTCTTCGAAATGATCTCGCGGCTGCAACCATCGCTGCGGGGCGAGCTGGAGATTTCGGACGTGAACAACATGTACATCGAGCGCGATCAATTGCAGTGGAGCGTACTCGACGGCTGGTGGACCGACGCCGGTACTTTCCCGAGTCTGCTGCACGCCTCCACGCTCGTGGCGCGCGGCGGCGCCAACCGGCCATGAGGCGAGCGGCGCGCGGAATCAACGGGGACTGCCCGGGGAGCGGAACATGAACATCCTGGTCACGGGCGGGGCCGGCTTCATCGGTGCCAATCATGTGCGCTGGCTGCTCGCCAACACGGACGACCGCGTAATCAACCTGGATGTTCTGACTTACGCGGGGAATCTCGAGAACCTGGCCGGCCTGGAGGAGCACCCGCGCTACCGTTTCGTGCGCGGGGACATCGGCGACCGTGAACTCGTGCGAGCCCTGCTGGCCCGGGAATGCATCGAAGCGGTCGTGAATTTCGCGGCGGAAAGTCACGTCGATCGCTCGCTCGACGCGCCGCGGCTCTTTCTCGAGACGAACGTGCTGGGTACGCAGAACCTGCTGGCCGCGGCGCGGGAAGCGGGCATCGACCGCTTTTTGCAGGTCAGCACCGACGAGGTGTACGGCTCGCTCGGCGCCGAGGGTAAATTCACCGAAGCGACACCGCTTGCTCCCAACTCCCCCTATGCCGCCTCCAAGGCGGCGGCGGACCTGATCTGCCGGGCCTACCACCACACGTTCGGGTTCCCGGTGGTCATTACGCGTTGCAGCAACAACTACGGTCCCTACCAGTTTCCTGAGAAGTTGATTCCGCTGATGATCGCCAACGCCCTCGATGGCCGTCCGCTGCCGGTCTATGGGGACGGTCTGAACGTGCGCGACTGGCTCTTCGTGGCGGACCACTGTGCCGCCCTCGACCTCGTGCTGCGTCGCGGCCGACCGGGCGAGGTCTACAATGTCGGCGGCGACAATGAGCTGCCGAACCTCGAACTGGTGCGTACGCTGCTGCGCCTGCTCGACCGGCCGGAGTCGCTCATCGCGTTCGTGGCGGACCGTCCCGGCCACGACCGTCGCTATGCGATCGATGCCGCGAAGATCCGCCGCGAACTCGGCTGGGCTCCGGCGCATCATTTCGCGGATGGTCTGGCCGCCACGGTGCGCTGGTATCAGGACAACCGGGCCTGGTGGGAGAAGATCCTCAGTGGCGCCTATCGCGATTATTATAAGACCCTCTACGGTCCCGACGGGAGGTACGGCGGTCGGTGAACGAGGGCCGGGATGACGGCGGCCGCCGGCTGGATCTGCCCGACGGCCGGGCCACGGCCGTCGCGGCGGAACTGGCCGGCGTGGTGCGCTGCGGCGTGCTGGCCTGCGAAGGCGTGGCGGTCGGCGACGCCCCGGACCTCGCGTCTGAGATGGCCGTCAGGGCGGTGGAATTGCGGCGGCTCTACCGCGGCCTATCGCCGGGAGACATCCCGGCTTTGGGTGAAGCGCGCCGGCTCTACCGGGCCGCCGGTGTCGATCCCACCCGGACCCGTCCCTCGTCGGAGGCGCTGTTGCGTCGGGTGCTCAGGGAGCAACCGCTGCCGCGCGTGAACGCGGCGGTCGATGCGATCAACCTCGCTTCGCTATTTTTTCTGCTGCCGATCGGTCTCTACGATCTTGACCGGGTGCGGGGCGATATCGAGTTGCGGCGCGGTAACGCGGGCGATGCGTACCCTGGCATCCGCAAGGGCGAGGTCCATCTCGAAGGTCGCCTCGCCCTGTTCGACGCCACCGGCCCGTTCGGTTCGCCCACCAGCGACTCCTCGCGGACGAGCGTAGACGAGACGACGCGGCGACTGCTGGCGATCGTGTTCGCCACATCGGCGTATCCATCGGCCTCGCTGGCCGGTGATCTCGATCTGCTGGCCGGTCTTGTCCGTCGTTATTGTGGCGGTCGCGTGGCCTGCGTCGGGTTTCTGCCGCGGATCGGCTGAAACGCGCCGCCGCCGGGAGAACCGCCACGCATTTCCCGTCCGCCTTTGGCCGTGTTCTCCTGCTGCCTCTCCTTGCGGCAATCGCATCATCACGACGGTTTTGCAGGCGCTGGTGAACGTGGTCGACCTCAGCCCGGACCTGCGAACGGCCGGCTAATGGCGGCCCGGAGGATCGCAGCGGTGGGGGAAACGTCGCCGTACCCAGACCTCTGCGGCGTCCCGTGTAGGCAGTTCGCCATCGAGTTGGGCGGTCTCCAGTTCCCGCAGGATGCGGCCCAGCAGCGGCCCTGGCGGATAGCCGAAAGCCAGCAGGTCGGCGCCGCGCAGCAGCGGCGGCGGCGCCAGTTCCTCGCTGGAGAGTTCCACCAGCGTTTCCCGGCAGAATTCCCACTGGCCGAGTTCGCGGTGGCTGCTGAGGCAGTCGAGCCGGTGCAGTTCGAGATGGTCGGCAAAACCGGGCTGCCGCAGGAAGCGCTTGAGCGTGGACGGCCGCATATGCCGCACCTCGATGAAGCGCAGGTGCTGGGCCACCAGGTCGGCCGCGCGTGCCACGTCCGCGGCGGCGTAGCGCAGGCGGCGTCCGATCGCGAGGGCCATCTCGGCGCCCCGGGCGGCGTGTCCGTGAAAACGGATGCGGTCCGTGCGGGTGAGCGTGACCGGTTTCGCCACGTCGTGCAGCAGGATCGCCAGCCCGAGCGACAGCGAGCGTGCCGGCGAATGCCGGAACATCAGCACGGTGTGAACCCAAACATCCCCCTCCGGATGGAATTGGGGCGGTTGAGGGACGCCGCGCATGGCGTCGACCTCGGGCAGGATGATCGCCAGCAGCCCGCTGGCGGCCAATTCCTCAAGGGCATCGGCCGGCCCCGGTCCGGTCAGGATTCGTGCGAGCTCCTGGCCCACCCGCTCGGCGGCGATCCGGCGGATCCCCTCGCGGCTCGAAGCGAGCGCCGCACGCGTTTCGCTCGCGATCGTCAGTCCGCACTGCGCCGCCAAACGGGGCGCGCGCAGCAGCCGCAGAGCATCCTCGCGAAACCGCTGGCCCGGTTCGCCGACGCAACGCAGCACACGTTGGGCGCAGTCGGCCGCGCCCCCGACCGGATCGACGATGACTTCCGCGAGCGGATCGAGGTAGAGTGCGTTGACCGTGAAATCACGCCGGCGCGCGTCGGCCGGGAGCGAGGTGGTCAGGGCGACGGAGTCGGGATGGCGCGCATCGCTGTACGGCCCCTCGACGCGGAAGGTCGCCGTTTCCACCAGGCTTCCCTGCTCGACCACGAGCACCACGGGGAAAGCGGCTCCCGCCTGTCGCGCGAGCGGAAACAGGGCGAGAATCTGCTCCGGAGAGGCGCTGGTGGCGACGTCGAAATCGCCCGGCTCGTGGTCGAGCAGCAGATCCCGCACAGCTCCTCCAACCAGATAGGCCTGGTGGCCCGCGGCGGCCAGGCGGCGCACCACGCCCACCGCCGCAGCGGCGGTGGGCGGCAGCGGGCGCGGCAGAGGGACCGTCGGGATTGCGGGAGACATCATCCCCCCATATTCTCAGAGCCGTGCGGCGCGGTCAACGCGTGCCCGTACAGGCCCTCTCCGGGAGGAAGCGCTGTGGGACCGCGAGCGATCCTGTTCCGACTTCTGTCGGTGGCCCTGGCCGCGCTCCCGGTGGCGCCTGCGGAGGCTGCCCTGGTGGCCGCTGTGTCGGGTCCCGATGGCGAAGCGATGCTGGCGCGGGTGCGTACGCTCGCTGCGGCCCCCCTGGCGGGCCGGGGCAACGGAACGCGGGAGGCGCTGGCCGCGGCTGATAGCATCGCCTGCTGGTTCACCGCCGCCGGTCTCGCGCCGGGCGGTTCGCCCGGATGGTTCCAGGACTTCACGCTGCAGGGCGGCGACCTTGCCGGGCGGCCGGGCCGCAACGTGATCGGACGCCTCCCGGGCCGGGGGGCGCTCGCCTCCCGCTGGCTCGTCATCGGCGCGCACTATGACCACCTCGGGCCGGTCCGGGGCGAAGGCGCCGCCGGACGCTACCGCCCCGGCGCCGACGACAACGCATCGGGGGTGGCCGTGCTGGTCGAGGTGGCGCGGTTGCTCGCCGCCGGCGACACGCTCGATGGCGGTCATCCCGACGCGCGCGCGGTTCTCTGCGTCGCCTTCGCGGGGGAGGAGGACGGCCTGCAGGGCTCGGCATTTTTCGTGGGCGATCTGCCCGCCCCGCGCGATTCCCTCGACGCGATGCTCAACTTCGATTCGGTGGGACGTCTGCGCGACGACCGACTCTATGTGGCCGGCGTCGGCACGGCGGCGGCGCTGCCCGGACTCGTCACGGCGGCCAACGCCGCGCACGGGCTGCACCTGGAGATCAGTCGCGGCGGGTGGGAAGCCAGCGACCACGTCTCCTTCAACGCGATCGGCATGCCGGTGCTCTTCCTCCTCACCGGGCCGCACGAGCAGTATCACACCCCGGCCGACGACTGGCCGCTCGTCGCGCCGGAGGGGCTCGTTATCGTCGCGGACTTCGCGCGCGATCTCGCCGGCGGGCTGCGCAGCTGCCCCGGGCCGCTGGTCTACACGGCGGTCGGCGAGCCGCCGCCCTCGCAGCGCGCCCCGGATTCGCGCGGCGGAGGGGGTGGCGAGACGCGTCGCGCCTGGCTCGGTGTCATCCCGGATTTCGTGGAGGGGGCAGGTGGCGTCAAACTGGCGGGGGTGATGCCAGGCAGTCCCGCGGCGGCGGCCGGTCTGGTACGCGGCGATGTGCTCGTGGCGTTCGCGGGTCGCCCGGTAGCGGACCTGCAGACGTACACGCGCGAACTGTACGCGCGCGCACCCGGTGACACGGTGACGGTGGAAGTGCGGCGCGGCGCGACGACCGTCACGTTCCTGGTCGCCCTGGCCGCGCGGCGCTAGGCCGGCAACGGTCTATTGCCCTTCCGGGCTGCCGTAAAGCGTGTCGATCACCTCGCCGTACTTCTTTTGCACGACCCGTCGCTTCACTTTCATCGTCGGCGTCAGTTCGCCCGATTCGAGCGTGAAGTCGTGTTCGAGCACGGCGCACCGCCGGACCTGGCTGAACGGAGGCAGGGTCCGGTTAACGCGCTCGAGCTGGCGTTCGTACATGGCGATGATGTCGGGGTGTTTCGCGAGTCCGGACAGATCGGTGAACCCGATCTTGCGGCGGTTGGCATACTTCACGAGGTTCTCGAAGTTGGGCACCAGCAGGCAGGAGAGATAGGGGCGACGATCGCCGATCACCACGATCTGGCTGATGTAGCGGTTGTGCTTGAATTCGCTCTCGATCGGCTGGGGGGCGATGTTTTTGCCCCCGGCGGTGACGATCAGGTCCTTCTTGCGGTCGGTAATATAGACGAAGCCGTGCTCGTCGATGTGACCGATGTCGCCCGTGTGCAGCCAGCCCTCCGCGTCGAGAACCTCCCCCGTGGCATCGGGACGTTTGTAATAACCCATCATGATCTGCGGCCCGCGCGCCAGGATCTCACCATCCCCGGCGATCCGGATTTCGGTGTCGGCCATTGGCTGGCCCACGCTGCCCAGACGCATGTGCTCGAAAGTGTTCACCGACAGCACTGGCGAGCTTTCGGTCAGACCGTACCCCTCGAGAATGACCATGCCCGCCGCGTAGAAGAACTCGTTGATTTCCAGCGCCAGCGGCGCGCCGCCGGAAACGAAAAAGCGCAGCCGCCCGCCGGTGCGCTCCCGCACCTTGCTGAACACGATCCGGTCGGCGACATGGAACTTGGTGCGGGCCCACCAGTGGATCGGGAGCTTCTCGCGCTTGTGCTGCCCGTAACGCTCGCCCTGTCTCTTGGCCCAGAAAAAGATGTGCTTGCGCAGTTTTGGGCCGGCGAGGGCGGTGCCGAGGATGCGCGCGTAGATCTTTTCGTAGAGGCGCGGCACGCTCACCACGATCGTCGGCCGCACCGCCAGCATGTCCTGGGGGACCGTGTCGACGGCTTCCGCGTACGCAATCCCGATGCCGGCGTGCAGCATGAGGTAGAAGCCGGCCATCCGCTCCAGCACGTGCGAGAGCGGCAGGAAGGAGAGACACCGGTCCGTTGTGAACAGGGGCACGCAGCCGGCGGCCGCCAGCACGTTTGACACGAAGTTGCCGTGCGAGAGCATGACCCCCTTCGGCTGGCCCGTCGTGCCCGAAGTGTAGATGATGCTCGCGAGATCCTGCGGAGCGACGGCCGCCGGTGCCGGATCGGCGCCTTGCTCCTGCCGCAGACGGCGGCCTCTCTCGAGAAGTTCCGCGAAGGTGACCGAGCCGCGCAGTGGCGCCGGCTCGAAACAGAAGATGTGTTCGATGAAAGGCAGCTCGCCGCGGATGGCCGCGATCTTTTCCGCCTGCGCGGGGGTGGAGAGGAACAGGACCGTCGGTCGGCAGTCCTTGAGTATGAAGGCGATCGTCTCTGGCAGCAGTGTCGGATAGATCGGCACGTCGGCGCCGCCGTTGCCGAGCACGGCGAGGTCGGCGAGCGCCCACTCCACACGGTTCTCGGAGAGGATCGCCGCCCGGGTGCCCGGGACGATGCCCGCCTCCGCCAGCGCCAGCCTCAGCGCCTGGACCTGTTCCCAGGCGTCGGCCGAGGAGAGGGGCGCATAGCGTCCCAGGCGATCCTTGCTCGCGAAGCAGTCCGGACGGGGGCGCTCCCGCACGGCGTTGGCCCAGAGTTCGGGGATCGTCTGCGGGGCCATGACGGGCCTCCCGGGTCGAAGTTTCAGTGGCAAAGGCGGCAGTACGGAATTTCTGCCGCGTACAGAGGAAGTTGACAATGGCTAGCATGCCGTGGAAAGGTCTGTCAACGCCGTGTCTGGTACGCCCTGTACGAGGAGGTCTGTCCATGTCTCCGTCGCGCGTCCGGATCTCGTTCGCTGTCATGCGGTTGGCCGCGTGCGTCTGTCTGGTTGTCGCCGGCGGCGCTTTCGCGCCGGTCCTGGCCGGGCCGTTGGCAGACTGTGAAACCGCGTATCTCGCCGGCGATCTGGCGACTTCGCGCATCGCCGCCGAAGCCGCCCTGGCCGCCGAGCCCCCCGACGTCGCCGCACACTGGATGCTGGCACGCGTGCTTATCGACCTGGGCAACCGGGAAACTGCCAAGCCGGCGCGCGAGGCGCTCTATGCCGAAGCGGAGAAACAGGCGCGGCGGGCGACTGAGTTGCAGCCGGCCGACACCTGGGGACACCACTATCTCGCGGCGTCGCTGGGCAAACTGGCGCTGAGTGCCGGCGGCAAACGGAAGATCCAGCTTTCGAAGGAGGTTCGCGACGAGGCTGACCGCGCCGTCGAGCTCGATCCCCGCAACGATCGCTCGCTGCACATTCTGGGCCGGTGGAATCGGGAAATCGCCAATCTCAGTCCGTTCCTGAAGCTGGCCGCGAAGGTGGTCTATGGCGGTGTGCCCAAGGGGGCGAGCAACGCGCAGGCGGTCGAACTATTCCAGCGCGCCATGGCGATCGATCCGGCGCGGCTGAGCCATCGCCTCGAACTGGGCGTGACTTATCTGGAAATGGAACGCGCGCAGGAAGCGATTCCGCTATTCCAGTCCGTCCTCGATCTCCCGGCGTGCGAACCCAACGACGGCGACTACAAGGCGCAGGCCGCCAAGCTCCTGCCGAAGGCGCAGCGGCTGGCCAAGGAGCCGCCCCGCGACATTTCGCGCTGATGGTGTCCGATCCCCTCTCGCCCCGGTCGGCGGCGGCCCTGCGCCGCCGACTGCTGGCATGGTACGACGAGCAGGGGCGCCGCCTGCCGTGGCGGGAGCGCCGGTCGACGTACGGCGCCTGGATCGCCGAGATGATGCTGCAGCAGACAACGGTCGCTGTGGCCGTGCCGTACTGGGAGCGTTTTCTCGCCCGGTTTCCCGATGTGATCGCGCTCGCTGCAGCGCCGGGGCCGGAGGTGCTCGCGTCGTGGGCCGGTCTGGGTTACTACCGGCGGGCGCGCGATCTGCACGCGGCGGCCCGCACCATCGTGGCTCGCGACGGCGGACGCTTTCCGGACAGTTTCCGGGCCTGGCTGGCGCTGCCAGGCATTGGCCGCTACACGGCCGGGGCGATCGCCAGCATCGCCGGTGGCGAACGGGTGCCTGCGGTCGACGCGAACGCCCGCCGGGTGCTCCTGCGCTGGCTTTGCGATTCGTCCGACGAGGCGACCCGCGTGACGTCCCGATCACTGGAATTGGCAGCGGCGGTGCTCGTTCCCGTGGATCGTCCCGGCGACTGGAACCAGGCGCTGATGGATCTGGCCGCGGCGCTGTGCCGCCCCATTGCCCCGGCCTGCAACGCCTGCCCGGCGTCGCCCTGGTGCCGCGCGCGCTCTGCGGGCGTGGTGGACCGCGTACCGTCTCCTCCGGCACCACGCCCGCGTTCCTCCGCGCGACTCGGTCTTCTGGTCGTGCAGCGCGGAGGTGCGCTGTTGCTGCTCCCGCCGGGCGCGCCGCCGCAGATCGATCCGCCGCCAGGGACGGTTGTCAGCCGCGGCGATTTCCAGACTCTCACGCGTGGTCTATGGGGCCTGCCCTCCTCTCCGTGGTGCGCCGTGTCCCGACCGGACGCCGGCGATGCAGGGTTCGGACGCGACGTGGCGGATGGCTGGTCGGCGTGGCTGAATGGCGCGGGCGTGCGCGCGGCGCACTTCCGGCAGAGGGCCGGCGTTTTCCGGCACGGGATCACGACGTTCCGTCTGGATGTCGTCGTTGCCTGCGCCGAGCTCGGGAGGGAGGGGGGCGCGGGCGTCTGGCCGCCGGACGCGGTCTGGTGGGCGCCGGACGAGCCGCCGCCGCCCCTGTCAGGCCTCGCCCGCAAGGCGCTCAGTGCCGTCGGCTGCGCGCCGGTCTGAGTCGCCGGCAGCCGTTGCCCGGCGGTGCCGACGCGGCTATCATCGAACGGGAATGGTCGAATTTCGCTTGCGGCCCCCCGGCGGTCCGCGTCACCCGGAGAGATGCCATGGACAGCACCGCCACGAAGACAACGAGCGGCGCGCGATTGCGCTATGTCACGGCCGCCGCTCTTTTCGACGGCCACGATGCCTCGATCAACATCATCCGGCGGCTGCTGCAGCAATCGGGAGCCGAGGTCATCCATCTGGGCCATAACCGTTCGGTCCCGGAGGTCGTGAGCGCGGTCCTGCAGGAGGACGCCGACGCGGTTGCAATCAGCAGTTACCAGGGCGGGCACGTGGAGTACTTCACCTTCCTGCGCCACGAACTGGATACGCGCGGGCTCCGCCACGTGGCGATCTTCGGTGGCGGTGGCGGGGTCATCCTGCCGGGCGAGATCGCGGCCCTGCACGCCGTCGGCATCACGCGGGTCTATTCGCCCGACGACGGACGGACGCTCGGTCTCGAGGGCATGATCGCCGACATGCATGACCACGCGCGCGCCGCGCGCAGCGGCCGGCCGGCGGGGTTGCCGGCCATCACGGCCGGCACGGCCCCCGCGGATGACGCGGCGTTCGCCCGTGCGCTCACCCTGGCCGAGGCGGGGGAGGCGGTCACGCCGCCGGCGGCTGTGGCGGCCCGCGCTGGACGGATACCGGTCGTCGGCATCACAGGGACCGGTGGCGCGGGCAAGAGTTCGCTGACGGACGAGTTGATCCGGCGATATCTGACGGCCCATCCGGAGCAGGCGGTGGCGCTGTTCGCCGTCGATCCGAGCAAACGCCGGACGGGCGGGGCGCTGCTGGGCGACCGCATCCGCATGAATGCGATCCACGACCCGCGCTGCTTCCTGCGCAGTTTCGCCACCCGCGGCGCCCGTGGCGAGTTGAGCGCTGCCGTCAGCGCTGCGATCGCGTTGGCGCGCGCCTGGGGATTCGACCTGATCCTGGTCGAGACGAGCGGAATCGGTCAGGGCGATTCCGCCATCGCCGAGATCAGCGACATTTCGCTCTACGTCATGACCAGCGAATTCGGCGCCGCGACCCAGCTCGAGAAGATAGACATGATCGACTTCGCCGACGTCATCGTCGTCAACAAGTTCGAGCGCCCCGGGGCGGAGGATGCCCTGCGCGACGTGCGTCGGCAGTACCGGCGGGGCCGCAACGAATTCGCGCGGCCCGACGCGCAGCTCCCGGTCTTCGGCACCGTGGCGAGCCGCTTCAACGACACCGGGGTCAACGCGCTCTTCGCCTGCCTGGAGCGCCTGCTGCTTTGTGCTCGCGGCAGCCGGCCGCTCGACGCAGGGCTCGCCGGTCCGGCGGGGGAACCCCGCGCGACGACGCAGGTCGGCACTCTGATCCCGCGTCATCGGGTCGGCTACCTGGGCGAGATTACGCGGGCCGTGCGGGCGCAACGCGCGCAGGCCGTTCGCGACGCCGAGTTGGTGCGGCGCTGCCAGAACCTGGCCGCGGCGCTCGGCGAGCTGGAGGTCGCCGCCGACACCGGATCGCGCGCCGCCGCCGGCGCCCTGCGGCGCCATCTGGAGGCGGCGCGGGTCGCGGCGGGCGAGGCCGTGCTGGCGGAGGTGGCCGGCTGGGAGGACCTGGTGGCCGGAGCCGCCCGGGACGAGTTGGTGTTCCGCGTCCGCGACCGGGAGGTGCGGACCGCCGCGCACACCGTCACCCTGGCGGGAACGCGACTGCCGAAGGTGGCGCTGCCGGCCCTCCACGATGCGGGCGACCGTCTGCTCTTCCTCCGGCGCGAAAACCTGCCGGGAGCCTTCCCGTTCACCGCCGGCGTCTTCCCTTTCAAACGCGCCGACGAGGACCCGCGTCGCCAGTTCGCCGGCGAAGGCGCGCCCGCCCGCACGAACGCGCGCTTCCACTATCTCAGCCGTCACGACGAGGCCAAGCGTCTCAGCACGGCCTTCGACAGCCTGACGCTTTACGGCGAGGATCCCGACCGCCGGCCCGACATCTACGGCAAGATCGGCGAGGGGGGCGTGTCCATCTGCACGCTCGACGATATGAAAACGCTCTACGCCGGTTTTGATCTCTGCCACCCCAACACCAGTGTCTCCATGACGATCAACGGGCCGGCGCCGGTGATCCTGGCCATGTTCTTCAATACGGCGATCGATCAGCAGATCGCCCGGCGAGAGGCGGACCTTGGCCGTCCGCTCACCGGGACCGAGCTTGCCGAAGTCACCGCCCGGACCCTAGCCGGCGTGCGCGGTACGGTCCAGGCCGACATCCTGAAGGAGGATCAGGCGCAGAACACCTGCATTTTCTCCACCGAGTTCGCTTTGCGTCTGATGGGAGACGTGCAGGCGTTCTTCCTCGAACACGACATCCGGAACTACTATTCGGTCTCCATCAGCGGCTACCACATCGCCGAGGCCGGAGCCAACCCGATCAGCCAGCTCGCCTTCACGCTCGCCAACGGCTTCACGTACGTCGAGGCATGGCGCGCCCGGGGGATGGAAGTCGACGCCTTCGCGCCCAACCTCTCCTTTTTCTTCAGCAACGGGCTGGACGCGGAATATACCGTTATCGGCCGCGTGGCGCGGCGCATCTGGGCCATCGCCATGCGGGACCTCTACGGCGCGAGCGAGCGCAGTCAGAAACTGAAGTACCACATCCAGACTTCCGGCCGCTCGCTGCACGCCCAGGAGGTCGATTTCAACGACATCCGCACCACGCTGCAGGCGTTGATGGCGATCTTCGACAACTGCAACTCGCTCCACACCAACTCATACGATGAAGCCATCACCACTCCGAGCGAGGAGTCGGTGCGGCGCGCCATGGCGATCCAGCTGATCATCAGTCGGGAACTCGGTTGGGCGCGCAACGAAAATCCCCTGCAGGGCAGCGCCTTCATCGAGGCGCTGACCGATCTCGTCGAGGAGGCGGTGCTGCGGGAGTTTGAATGTCTCGACGCCCGCGGCGGCGTTCTGGGCGCGATGGAAACCCAGTACCAGCGGGGACGGATCCAGGAGGAAAGCCTGCTCTACGAACACCGCAAGCATGCCGGCGAACTGCCGATCGTCGGTGTGAACATGTTCGTTCGGGAGCGGCAGGCCGTCGAGACCGTCGAACAGCTCGTGCTCGCGCGCTGCGGAGCCGACGAGAAGGAGGCGCGCCTGGCCGATCTCGCCGCTTTCCGGGCCCGCCACGCGACGGTGGCCGACGCGGCGCTGGCGAGATTGAGCGAGGTTGCCCTGTCCGACGGCAATGTTTTCGCGGAATTGATGCGCACCGTCCGGGTCTGTTCCCTGGGGCAGATCACCCACGCCCTTTACCAGGTCGGAGGGCAGTATCGTAGAGCCATGTGAGAGCCGGCCGCCGTCTTGCCTTTTTTTATATGACCAGGTGCTGCCTGATTTGACTTTACGGCTCCGCTTTCCCAGCTTTGTCGTCCGGCAGCAGTAGTGTTGACCTAGAAAGGGTGGCTCATGCTTCAGATCACCCGTCAGACAGAATATGCGATTCGTGGTCTGCAGGAACTGGCGCGACGCAACAGCGACAAGCCGATCCAGCTCAAGGTCATCGCCCAGACCTGCGGCGTTTCTGAGGCGTTCCTGGCCAAGATCTTTCAGATGCTCTCGCAGCAGGACATCGTGAAGTCCCACCGCGGGGTAAAAGGGGGTTTCTCGCTCGGCCGCAAGCCGGAGGAGATCACTCTGCGCAGCATAGTCGAAGTGTGTGAGGGGGGCATTGCGCTGAACCACTGCCTGCGTAGCGTCGATCCCTGTGAGCGCCACGAGGATTGTCAGGTATCCGATGCCTGGCGCAAGGCCCAGCAGGCGCTCGTCAAGGCGCTCGACGAAACGCACCTGGCCGATCTGCTTTAGTCAGCCAGGTCTCCCCGCTTCGCCGGGAGGCTCCTCTCCGGGGGTGCTTCCGGCGACAGACGGGGTTGATGATTTTTGGCGCTGCCTCAGTTGCCCGCACGCCGCCGCAATCTCCTGACCACCACTCACCCGGATGTATGCCTGCAATCCCGCCTCCAGGAGCACGCGCTGGAAGGCGAGCACCTGATCAGCCCCGGGCGGCGACAACTGATCGTCGTCGAGCCGGTTGAGAGGTATCAGGTTTATCTTGAACGGGCGGCGGGCGACGAGAGCGGCGAGCGCGCGCGCCTCGGAGAGATTGTCGTTCACGCCCCCGATCAGCACATAGCCGAGTGTGACCTTGCGCTGGATGCGGCGGGCGTACTTCTCGGCCAGTTCCAGAAGCTGTATCAGCGGCGTGCGGGCGGAAACCGGCATCAGGCGCCGTCGCAGTTCGGGTGAAGCGGCGTTGACGGACAGGGTCAGTCCCACCGCCTGGGGCAGTCGCAGCAGTTGCAGAAGACCTTCCCGGTGCCCGGAGGTGGATATGGTCACCCGGCGGGGCGAGAGACCCCAGCCGTCGGGAGCGGTGAAGACTTTCAGCGCGGCGGAGACCTGCTCCCAGTTGTCGAGCGGCTCCCCCATGCCCATGAAGACCAGATTGAACCCGCGTGCGCCGAATCCGGGTGGTGGCTGGGCGGCCAGATCGCGGGCCAGGTGCACTACCTGCTCCTGGATCTCGGCGGAAGTAAGGTTGCGCACGAGCCCTCCCCGCGCCGTGGCGCAGAAGCGGCACGCCATGGCGCATCCCACCTGGGAGGAGAGGCAGAAAGTGAGGTGGTTCTCCATCGGGATGATGACGCTCTCAACGGTGGCGCCGTCGCGGAGGCGGAAGAGGAACTTGCGCGTGCCGTCCTCGGCTGCCAGGCGCTCGCTCGGTAACAGCCCCTGCAGGTCGTACAGGTCGGCCAGCCGGACGCGCAGATCGCGCGGCAGATCGCTGAGGGTTTCCCAGTCGAGTGCGTGCGCCCGGTGCAGCCAGAGCGCCAACTGTCGCGCCCGATAAGCTGGCTGGCCGAGCCGCTGGAGCAGGGGATCCAGCTCGTGCGCCGGCACGTCGCGCAGCAGCGGTTTAAGACCGGCCATGGTTCTCTCTCGTGGCGACCGCGACTCCGCGCCCGCCGTGAAGGTCCCGCGTCGGGCGATCGATCTTGTCTTGACACCTGCGAGTCGTGCCGGTCAAGCTGGTTAAAGGATACGCATCTTCAGTCACGCGATCCGGCAATGAGGTAAGGGATGACCTCGGCGGCCGCAAGTCTGCTCGCGCTGGGCGATCCAAATCGTCTGGTCCTTTTGCGCCTGCTGCTCGATCGCGCTCTCTCGGTCAGCGATTTGATGGCGGCCACCGGATTGGGCCAATCCCTGGTTTCGCATCATCTGGCGGTGCTGGTTCGTGGCGGCTGGCTGACCGCGCGGCGTCAGGGCCGCCGTCGCGTCTATGCCCCGATCATCGCCGGCACTCCCCTCGCGCCGCTGGCGGCCTGGATCCGCCGTGAGATCCCGGCCGCCGGCGCCCTGCCCTTGACCATCGCGCCAGTCGCTACCCCATTCGAGCGGGGGATCGGCCATGGCGTGCTCGAAGACTGGATGCTGTGATGCGCCCTCGAGGCTGCGCATACCTGCGGGAAAGGACCTGCTTTGCGGACCATCCTCGTCGTTGACGACGAAATCGCCATCCGGACGGCGCTCGCCCGGATCCTGACCTATGAGAATTACCGGGTCGTGCAGGCCGCTTCGGGCGCCGCCGCCCTGAAGGCTTTGGCCGGTGAGAGCATTGACGCCGTTCTGCTGGACATCAAGATGCCGGGCATGGACGGTTTCGAGGTGCTCGATCTGATGGCGAAGTCGCCGGCGCCGCCGCCGGTGATCGTCATCTCCGGACACGGCAATATTGAAACCGCCGTGGAAGCAGTGCGCAAGGGCGCCTACGATTTCCTGGAAAAACCACCCGACCGCTCCAGGTTGCTGGTTACTTTGGAGAACTGCCTGGCGCACCGGCGCGTGCTTTTCGAGAAGGAGGACCTCAAGGCGCGGGGCGGTTTTCGCGATCCCCTCATTGGCGAATGTCCCCAGCTGCGCGAGGTGCGTTCTTTCATCGGGAAAGTCGCCCCCACCGACTCGACCGTTCTCATCACCGGCGAGAACGGAACAGGCAAGGAACTGGTTGTCCGAGCGTTGCACGAGCAGAGCCGCAGGCGCGAACAGGCGCTCGTGGAGGTGAACTGTGCCGCCATCCCACGCGAGCTCGTGGAAAGCGAACTGTTCGGGCATGAGAAGGGGGCCTTCACGGGCGCGGAGCGCCAGCGCATCGGCAAGTTCGAGCAGGCCGACGGCGGCACGCTCTTCCTCGATGAGATCGGCGACATGAGCGACGAGGCGCAGGCCAAGGTCCTGAAGGCTGTCGAGGAAAGCCGCTTCGAAAGGGTCGGCGGCAACGAAACGTTGCGGACCGATGTGCGCATCGTCGCGGCAACAAACCGCGATCTTGCGCGACCCGACTCCGGCTTCCGGCAGGATCTGTTCTTCCGGCTCAACGTGCTGGCGATCCATCTGCCGCCGCTGCGCGACCGGGGCGATGACATTCCTCTTCTGCTTGAGTACTTCATGAGGATGCTCGCTCCCCACCTGAAGACGGTGCCCCGGGAGTTCAGCCCGGAAGCGCTGGCCCTCCTGCGCGAACACAACTGGCCGGGGAATGTCCGCGAACTACGAAATCTCGTGGAGCGGCTGTTGATCCTCACGCCGGGCCCAGTGGTGCGTCCGGTCGATCTGCCTTTGTTGCGGCCGGTTCCCGAGGCTGGATCGGAGTTGGACGATCTGTTGTCGTGCAAGGAGTTCCAGGATTTCAAGGCCCGGGCGGAGGCACTTTTCCTGCAGGCGAAACTGCGGGAGAATCGCTACAATGTCAGTCAGACGGCAGAACAACTGGGAATGCAGCGGAGTAATCTTTACAAGAAGATCACCCGCTATCGCCTGAAAACCCAGCCCAACAGTCAGGATTGATCGCCTCGGGGAGCGGGGAGGCGGGTTCCGGCATTTGACTGGGAAAGCCAACTAACCTATAATTATGCTTGCCTGATCGGGAGGATCGAGGTGGGCGGCCCGCAGCCGGTTTCCCGCAGCTTCCCTGGCGGGGCCACCCCACGGCCTCAAGGCTGAGGAGATCCGATATGAGCAAGATTCGATGGATCCTCGTGACCCTGCTGGCTTTGACATTCTTCGGCGCTTCGGGTATTACTCCGGCAAGTGCAGCGACCGCGACCCAGCATCATGACCTGACCTTCGCGCCCGGCTCGACGGTGCTCCCACCGACCGCCGGAGTACTCGGGGGCGGTGGGGGTGGTGGCGTCACGAATGGCGATCCCGACGACATCATCGAGGGTAATCGCGTGTTTGCTGTGGCTGCCCGATCATCCACCGTGTCCTTTGCGTCGGTCGGTACGGCCGTACTGCTCTGGCTCAAGGTGGGTGGAGTGACCCTTCTGCTGCGGCGCCTGTTGCCGTAGCGTTTGAGGCGATCACTAGTCGGGTGGCGGAGCCGCCGAAAGTGTGGGAGTGATCCATCCACCCACTCGCCAGGGGACGGGTTGATGAGCGAGCAGCCGAGCGGGTACAGCAGGCATGAGGCGGAATATCCCGAGCGTTCGCACGCGCTCGACGCGGAGGAGTGCGATCGGTTGGAGGAGATCGGTGATCTCAACGCGCAGGCCTCTGCCTACAGTTCCTCGCTGGAGTACTATCGACGACTACTTGAAGGTGCCACGCTGCGGTTGCTCATCCCGGCCCGTCGGGCAGGAGTGCTGCGCAAGAGTGTCGATGCCGCGCTGAATATCGGTGATCTCGCCCTTGCGGAATCATTGCTTGGACTCGCTCCCTCTCTCTTCGACGCCGCCGACGATCTGACGGCCGAGGAGCGCGCCCATCTCCTTGCCCCTCTAATGGGCAGACGGGCCATTCTTCTCTCCCAGCTGGGACTGTTCAGCGACGCCCTGCAGGCCGCCAAGCATGCCTTCGCCATCCTGGCCGTGACGGACGAACATCGGGAGGTGGCGAACCTGCAGGTGACGATGGGGGCCTGCCACCAGCGCCTCGGACGTCTGGACAAGGCGGAGGAATTTTATCTCGACGCACTCTCCAGTTATCGGCGGATCGGAGACGAACTGGGTGCGGCCACGCTGCACAACAACCTCGGGCTGCTCCACAAGAACGCCTGTCGCTGGAACCGGGCGCTCGATCTTCTCGAGAAGGCGGTAGCCATAGCGCAGCGTCATGGCGCCACACATCTGCTGGCCCGCCTGCACCTGAATCGCGGCATCATTCTCGGGAAGATCGGACGTCTGGGCGAAGCTCGCGAGGATCTCGACCGCAGCCTGCGCCTGTCGCGGAGCCTCGGTGACCGGAATCGTCAGGCCAAGGTCTGTCTGGCCTACGGGCTGCTGGAAATGCGTGCTGGACGGCTCGTCAAAGCCGAGGAGTTCGTGCTTGAGGGCAAGAACCTGGCCGAACAGGAGCGGTACCTGCGCGAGGAAACAATCGCCGACGAGTACCTTGGGGATATCCTGCTGCTGCGCGGCGAAACCGACAAGGCGCTCTTCAATTACAGTCTGGGTCTCGACAAGAGTCGCACGATCGGCAAGGTCTGTGATCTGGAGGGCGAACTGCTCCGTCGGGTCGCCGAGGCGCAGCGGATGCGGGGCGACCTCGAACAGGCGATCGAAACCGGCCTCGCGGCGGTGGCGGTCTGCGAGAAGTGCGGCGAACTGTACGAACTGGGATTCTGCCATCTGACACTCGGCCGCGCCCGCACGACCCGGGGAGACTTTGCCGGAGCGGATGCGGAGTTCAGGCGCGCGATCCAGCTGTTCCGGCAGCAGAACCTGCCCCGACTTTGGATCGATGCGATCCTCGCTTTCCTTGATGCCCGGCTCGCCACGGCCGCCCAGCCGGAATTCCTGCTGTTGCGCCGCTATCTGAGCGAGGCTCAGGAGAGCGGGAGCGCTGTGCTGGATGACCGCCTGCTCTGCCGGCTGCAGCAGGGGCTGGCGGAAGTGCAGATGCGGCTCGGCCAGTTCGACGACGCTCTGCTGACGGCCTATGAACTCGAGCGCAACGCAGGCGGGCTGGGCGATGCCGGGCTCGGCCTCGCGATCAGCGATTTGCGCGGACGCATCGAACGCGCTCTGCTCGGCGACATCGGGAGCACCGAGAACCACCTCCAGGCGATTTCCGGAATCCCGGGCATCTTCAGTTGGCATGATGCCTCCATCCCGCGCAATCTCACGGCGGTCCTGCGGGCGGGGATGGACCGGGTACGCGCCGATCATGGTTTCATCGCTCTCGACTGGGCAGAGGCCGGGACACATCCGCTGCGTGTGGTGGCGCGCGAGGGGCTTTCCGACAATCTCTCGGATCAACTCGGGCGCTGGTACCGCGAGAGTGTCCCCGCCAGCGTGGATTCGGCGAACCCCGTCCTTTTCTCCCGGCTGGCCGGGGGCGAACCGCTGCTGGCCGCCGTGCCGGCCCTCCGGGACAGGGCGGCCGGGTGTCTCTTCATGCCGATCACGCTCGAGGGCAGACGATTCGGCGTCCTCTACCTGGGACGCAGCAGCCTTGTGGGTGGTGAGGTGGCCTTCGGGCGCCCCGCGCTCGACTTTCTGGCGACCTACATGGGCTTTCTCGCACTGTTCCTGTTCGAGAAGGGGCGGGGACGTCTGCCCGGCGAGCCTCTTGTGCCGGTGGCGCCTTCAGGCGAGGCCCCCAGTTTCGAGCAGATCATCACCGAGAACGAGCAGATGCTCGAACTGCTCGCCCTCATCCGCAAGGTGGCTCCCAGCGACCTCACCGTTCTGCTGACTGGAGAAACCGGCACCGGCAAGGGGCTGCTGGCTCAGGCAGTCCACTCGCTCAGCCGGCGGCACGGAGGTCGCTTCCTGGCGATCAACTGCGCGGCGATTCCCGAAACGCTGTTGGAAAGCGAGTTGTTCGGACACGTCAAGGGCAGTTTCACCGGGGCGATCGGCGACAAGCGCGGGCTGCTTGCGGAGGCCGCGGGGGGCTCTGTCTTCCTGGACGAAATCGGGAAGATGCCGCTCAGCATGCAGGGCAAACTGCTTCAGTTCCTGGACACCAGGGTCATCCGTCCGGTCGGCTCCAACCAGGAGCGCCAGGTCGATGTGCGTATCATCTGCGCCAGCAAATCCGATCTCCACGACCTGACGGAACGGGGACTTTTCCTCCAGGATCTTTTCTACCGGTTGCTCGATTTTCCGCTCGTTGTACCACCGCTGCGCACCCGTCGCGATGATATCCAGTTGCTCGCGCACCATTTCATCGAACGCTTTGCCGGGGAACTGGGGATTGCGCCACCCGGCTACACCTCCTCGTTCATGGATGCGCTGGTGGCGCACGACTGGCCCGGCAACATCCGCGAGCTGGAGAAGTCGGTCCGGAGGGCGATAGTCCTGGCCCAGGAGGAGCGCGTTCTCAAGCCGGAACATCTGCCGCGTGAGATCGGCGCGGGACGGTCGGCAGGGAAGGTCGGCCGACCTGCGCCGCTGCGCGAGACTCTGGCGACGGTCGAATGCCGGGAGATCGCCGAAGCACTCCGCCTGACGCGCGGGAACAAGTCGGAGACCGCCCGGATGCTGGAGATCAGCTACCCCAATCTGCTCAAGAAGATCCGTTTCTACGGCCTTCAGACTTCCTGACGCGCGCCAGCCTTTTTTTATAACCTCAGGCCAGATGCGCCCCGTCGTCTGTAAATTGTTTTAATACATTAAATAGCATTATATCAACGACTTGCTCGTTCAGGCCCCGGGCTGTCAACGATTGAATCAATCGCGGGCCCCGACCTCCGATGAATACCGTTTCATGATTTGTAAATGACTTTTCTACAATAACTTAAGAATTTTCGAGCGAAGCAGTCTGTGGCACGCGGAGTGCTGTACATGGCGTCTGAAGGGGCTCTCGTTGCAGGGAAACAGCCGCTTCTCAAGGTCCAGGCCGCTGGGGCGGCAGAATTTGGGGAGGGATATCCGGGTTCGCGATCCTCACTGCTTACCGGCTGAAAGAGGAGGTTCTCTTCGTGGGTTCTGCCTGCGGGTTCTTGAGAGGTGGGGTCTTGAGGACCGATCGGGCAGAGTAGAGAGAACCGGCGGAACGGATCCCTCCCCGAAGTTCCATTCAAAGCCTGACCAGTCAGGCACGTGTCGGTGCGAGGAAAGAGCCGGGCTGGCCTTGAATTGGCGAGATTCAAGGTCGGCCGTGCCGGAACCCCGGCGGGCTCTTTCCTCATTTTTCCGTCTCACCGGACCGGCATGCAGCCTGTTCTCCCCTGTCCTGCGTCATCGGCTGCCAAGTCTGCTCCGCGTCTACTCCTGGAGATCCGCTGGACTCTGTTGAGCACAAAGGGGACGGTGCCGCCCATCGCGGGCGCACGCCGGCTGGCGGCAGTCGTCCTCTTCCACCTTTCGGGTTGGGGCGGGCTCAGCAATCAAGATCCTCTAATTAAACAATTTACGCTGATGCATTCCTCCGCCGCGCACGGCATGCCGCCGTACGGCATCCGATCCGTGGCTGAGCCGTGAGCCTGGCACGATGTCTGCGATACTCCAGGGCCCGGCCGTGACACATCACAGGTGCGGTGCGGGGCTGGCGGCGGCGGACGAAGTGAGGGAGGAAGAGATGAAGCTGGCGCAGGCGGTGACCCTGGCGATCCTGCCACTGGCGTTGGCGATCTGGCTCGGCGGCTGTTCCGAAGAAGATTGCATCGAGTGCGTGGACCGAGATCCCCCCGCGGTGCCGACCGGAGTGTACAGTGTCACCGGAGACGGCCGTATCACCGTGTTTTGGAACGACATCTACCAGAGCGATCTGGCGGGCTACGCCGTTTATCGGGATGACAATGCCGACGGCGAATTCGAGCATCTCGCCGATCTCGCCTGGGACGAGAATTGGGATCAGACCACCGGCCTGCACCAGTACGTGGACGAACCGGTCACGAACGGCCTGACCTACGAGTACGCGGTCGCTTCGTACGACGTGGCGGGGAACGAGAGCGAGCTCAGCTTCGAGGTCGTGCTCGACACGCCGCGTCCCGAGGGGTTCGATGTCGATCTCTTCGACCGTCTCGTCACGCCGGCCGCCAGCGGCTTCGACTTCAGCCGCGCTCTGCGGGTCCCGGCTGCGGATGCCACGGCCGACATCTTTGTCGAGTGGTCCGGAGATGTCCCCTTCGTCTGTGCCGCGCGCAGTGATGTCGAACTGCAGGACTACGGCAACGTGATGACCGACTCGGGCTTCATCGATCTCGATCTGCTCAGCTACGCCCCCCTCGAGGGCTGGACGGTCGCGCGACGGGTCGAGGCGATTAGGGGCCATGCCTATGTCGTGCGTGTTGGCACTTCCACCTATCACTACGCGAAGATCGCGGTCATGGCTCTCGACGGCATCACGGGCTCGATTACTGTTGATTGGGCGTATCAGATCGCCGCCGACAATCGGGAACTGAAGGCGATGCCGGCGCCGCCTCGCACGGGAGTCGTCGTCGAAGTGATGAGTTTCTAGGGGCTGCGGCGAGGCCGGCTGAAGGGCCGGCGAGGAGGCGTGACATGGAACATCAGGGATATCGCACTCATCGTGGCATGGGCGGAGTAGCCCGGACCCGTCACGGGTCGGCGCGGCTCTCCCTGCTGCTCGTCGCGCTGTTGCTGGTTCCCCTTGCCGGAGCGGCGAACCCCGCTGCGAATCCGCCCGACGATGGCGTCGGGCCGAACTGGACCGGCTACGAGACTCAGCCGCTGCGCGTGAACATTACGCAAGGACGCGGCGATGGAGATACGTACCGCCGGGGAGAGCAGATCAACATCTTATTCGAGGCGAACCAGGACGCCTACGCAGTCGTCTACCGCATCGACTCCGATGGCGGGGTCACCATCCTCTGGCCACGTAGTCGGCTCGACGACGGCTTTGTCTTCGGCCGTCATCAGTACAGCCTGCCGGCCGCCGGGGCGCCCCGCCTGCGCGCCGGTTCCGAGCCGGGAGTCGAGTATGTCGAAGCCGTGGTCTCCCTGTACCCCTTCGACCTGCGGGATATCGAGGTGGACTTTCATCACGAGCCCGCGGACGAAGACTATCGCTACGCGGTAGCCGGTGATCCTTTCCTGGCGATGAACGAGGTCAATCACGCGATCACCCGCCTGGAAAACGCCGAGGACTTCGTCGTGACGAACTACGTCAGCTACTTCGTCGAACGCCGGGTGGAGCATCCCCGCTACCTGTGCAGTCAGTGCCACGCCGGCGAGAACTACGATCCTTACCGTGCGAGCTGCACGATCGCGATTCATCACGACTACGACTGGTCCAACCGCTGGTACGTCCGTTTCGGCTATTACCCGGTCTACCAGTACCCGGCCTACTACTATGTCGATCCCTGGAGTTCGCGGCCGTGGATCAACTACTGGTACACCCCCTGGTATGACTGGCCGGGCTACGCGGTGTACGACTGGCCGTTCAGTTGCTACGTCTGGAACTATTCTCCCTACTGGCATGATGACGCCTGGAGCCGCTGGAAGTCAGGCGATCGTCGCTACACGCCGCTAGACAAGCGCGATATCCGTGACGAACGCTGGCGGCAGAAGCAGATCGCGCGTTCCACACCGTTCGTCCGCGAGGCGCGTCCGCCGCGCGACGTGGAAGAGGTCCTGCGCACCCGTACGAAGCTCGACCGCGATAGGGTCCGCGTGCTGGGGGGCGGGGGCGGCGGACGCGGGGACTTCGCGAACGTGTCCCCCGACCTGCGCCAGCCGGTAACCTTCAGCGAGGGCCCGCGTCGTGACGCTCGCGAAGGCGGTCTGCGCGTGCGTGAAGACAGGGCACGGGGCGGCCGGGTGCCGCCGGTCGCAGGAGCACGGACGCGTCTCGGGGACGAACGGCCCGGCCCTGCGCGTCCGGTGTCGCCGGCGCGTGGCACTACCGACCGTGGCGCCATCAGGCCGCTCGATCCACGCAAGCCCGTCGCTCGTATCTGGTCGGGTGGACGGGGCGGATCGACCACCGAGCAGGGCGAGCGGACAGCGCCCGAGGCCCGTCGTGGGCGCGACACGAAGCCCGTGCGGGTGCGGGACGGGAGCGGAGAGACGCAGACGCCCGAATCCTCGCGCGGACAGGCGGTCCGCGGCGATAATCGTTCCTCAACCGACCGTCCCACACCGTCGCTGCGCCGCGAGGATCGCCCGACATCGCCCCCCTCGGCGCGTGCCGGGGGCGGTCCGAGCACAGCGCGTCCGGCGAGTGGCGGAGGCCGGACCAAGGGCGGCCAGGAAGATAACGGCGAGCAGCGCCGGCGCTGATCCGGACAGGTTGCTCGTCAATTGTTCCCCCCAGCCGCCGGTCGGGGGGGCGCGGATCCGATCCCTGAAGAGGTTGGCAGCCAAGGGGAACGGGAGCCGCGACAGCCGACCGGCGGTGGTCATCAATGCCGGAGGGGACCGGGGTGAAGCTGTTGTCGATCAGGGGCGACAATATCGGATCCCCGGCCCTTCCGGACTCTTTCGTCGGCTGACCCTGCGTTGACGGGGTCGGCCGTTCGTCCTTATAATCGCCACATCTGTGGCCCGCCCGCGACGAATCCCCGCGCGACCCGTGAGGAAGATCGGCATGCCGAAGTCGCCCAGTTCCCGGATCGGTGTTTCCGTGCCACATCCTGTCCGATGCCGGCGTTGGTGTGCGCTCCAGGCCGGTGTGATGCTGGTGCTGCTCGTCGCGGCCGTCGCCGTGCCGGCCGCTCCCGGGCCGTTGTCCCGCGCGCCCCGGCTGTTGCCGTCGGCGGTGCGGGAGGCCCTGGCCGAGCGGTCGGCACCGCTGCTCGCTGACGGTTCCCGTACCCTGCAACGCCAGCGTCTCGCGGGAGTCAGCCCCGCGGATACGCTGTCAGTGGTCGTGCTGCTCTGCGACTTCGCTGACAGTTTGCTGTATGGTCGGTATGGCACGGTTCCGGGCGAGTTTCCACCGCCCCGGCAGAGCGATTTCTACTATGCGGCGCACGACTCGCTTTTTTTCGCGCATCAGTTTGCCGACGTGGCCGCGTACTTCGACGCTGTCAGCGGCGGGCGTCTCACGGTGCGCTGCGCGGTCGTGGGGGCCGTGGCGAATCTGGCCCGGCCGATGGGCTGGTATGGCGATCACCCCTTGGCGGGTGAGCAGCCGGTGTTGCTGGCGCGGGACGTGATCGCGGCACTCGACAACAGGGTGGACTTCTCACGCTTCGACACCGTGGTCATCGTACACGCGGGAGCGGGTGAGGAAACCGATCTGCTGAACGATTCGCCGGAACAGATCTACAGCACCTACCTCGGCCCCGAGGACTTTGCCCGCGCGGCGGAAGATACGATGCTGACCCGGCCTTACCTGCCCACCGACGATGTCGATGGGGGGGGGATCCGGTCGTTGTGAATCAGGTGCTGGTGCTGCCGGAAACGGAATTCCAGGATCCGTTCGCCGGTTTCGGCGGCTACTTCGGCTCCCTGGGGGTCTACTGTTTCGAGATTGGACTGCGTCTGGGTATGTTTTCGCTGAGCGACTTCACGCCGGCGGGGCATCCCGACAGTCAGGGCGTGGGCGAATTCGACCTGATGGGCTACGGACTGTTCGTTGGCGCCGGCTTTATCCCCTGCCAGCCTTCCGCCTTCAACAAGCTCCTCATGGGCTGGATCGAACCGTATGCCGTCGAACCGGGCGCCGGAGGGGTTTGGCGTCTGGATCCGATCGAGAGTGCGACCGGGGATTCGCTGGCGGCGCGGGTGGAGATCGGCGGACGGGAGTACTGGCTGCTCGAGTACCGCCTGCAGGATCCTGACGGGAACCGCATCTTCTCCTTCGCCGGTGATCTCAACGGCAACAATATCCCCGATTTTCTGGACGCGAATTCGGCCAACGGTGATGGCACCCCGACCGGTTTATTCGATCCCGCGACCGACACGCGTGAACTGCTGACCGGCGCCGAGTGGGACTTCTTCATGAGCGAGAACCAGGCGCGGCAGCCAGGCGTGAAGGGAGCCGGCAGCGGGCTGTATGTCTGGCATGTCGACGAGGGGGTGATCACAGACGCCATCGAGGCGGAGGGAAGTCTCTTCAACTCCGATCCGCGCCGTAAGTCCGTCGATCTGGAGGAGGCCGACGGCATCCAGGATCTCGACTCGCGCCAGCCCTCGGAGTACATGCTCGGTGGCGACTTCGACAGCTTCCGGGGCGAGGACAACGCCACGTTCGGCCCGACGACCAACCCCGACAGCCGCTCAGCCGGCGGCGCCTGGACCGGCGTGGTGATCGATCAGATCGCCAACGTGGTGGCCGACTCCAGCGCGATCTCCACCGTCCCGCCACGGATATTCATTCGCTACGCCGACCATCTGACTTTCCGCTGCCGGCGAAACGAACCGGACACCGGCCCCGTGTTGGGCGTGGAGCGGCGGCTGGACGGCGTCGATCTTGCCGGTTCGCACCTGCTGGCGGTGGATCTCGACGCGCCGCCCGATGGCCGGCTGGAGATCGTCGCCGGAGGGGCGCGTGGCGAGGTTTTCGCCTTTGAGTCGGACCTGTCCGAGCAGTACGACGGTGACGCCACTCCCGCCACCAGCGGGATCCTGGCGATCGGGACCGACGCCGAAGGTGTGCCGGTGCGCTGGAACGGGCCTGCCGCCGCCGGCGATCTCGACGGGGACGGTCGGCAGGAGATCCTGCTCTGCGGACCGCATGGTCTGTACGCTTTCGACGGTGAGGACGGTCGTGAGCTTGCCGATGGTGACGACGATCCGGACAGCTTCGGGCTGCTGGCGCCTCTGGAGCATTGCGCGCTGCCTCCGGTTCTGATTCCCGCCACAGGCGGTGTCGAGGCCTATGACCCGGGCCGCAGCGTCGTGGCCTGCGTGGTCGAGACGTACGGTGAGCCGGCGCGATCGCGTTTGCGCTGGTTCGACGCCGACGGACGGGACGCTCTGCCGCCGCTGTTGCTGGGGACCGTCTCCGTCCTGGCGCCACCGACTCCGGTTGCCGCGACGCGTCTGGCGCTCGCGGTGGTGGATACGGCGACAGGAGAGTCGACGTTGCGGTTGGTCACGTGGGCCCCGCCGGCGACACCGGTCGTCGCGGCGACCTGGCCGCTCTCCCTGACCCCGGGGACGGCGCCCCTGCTGGCGGTCGTGGCCGAGGGTCCGCTGCGGGGCGCCGTGATCGTGGACTCGGAGGGTGCGGCCGAGACCGTGTGGTGGAACGAAAACGAGGAATTCGTGCGGCGGGATGCCTGGCCGATCGACTCACCGGTGCGCAGCCCGCTGTCGGCCGGCTGTGCTTATGTTGGCCAGGGGAGTCTGGCGAGAGTGACGGTTGTGGGCGCGCCGCTTACCGGCTGGCCGATGCGTCCCCGGCCGGAGATCGACGCCGCACCGGCCGCGATGGCCCCCGCGCCGCTGGAAGCGCGGTCGGCCGGCAGGGATCTGACGCTTTTCCAGAGCCGCGACGGCCGTCTCTATCTGAACGGGGATGATGGTCGCACCCAGGCCGGCTGGCCGGTGGCGGGACCTTCCGCAGCGTCCGGGACCGGTCTGCTCATCGATCTGGACGGCGATTCCAGCCTGGAAATCTGCGTGGTGGGAGCTTTCGCGCGCATCGAGGGCCGGAACGTGGAGACGGGCGGCCTGCGCACGGATCCGGTTTCGCGCCTGGCGATCTACCGCACGGGGATCGTGGCGGAAGGTGATGGCGGTCCGGGCTGGTCGACATGGCAGGGGAATCCGTGGCGCTGGCCCCTGACGCGCCCGCAGTCCGTCGCCCCGACGTTGCCGGAGCTGATCTTGGCGGGAAGCCACATCTGCTATCCGACGCCGCTGGACCGCGGCCCCCTGCACGTGCGGGCCGAATTCGGGGCCGCGTGTGTGGCGCAGGCCACGCTGTATGATCTGATGGGCCAACTGGTGGCGACTTCGACGGCCGTGGCCATTCCTGGCCGCGGGCCGGGTGAGATCGTGCTGTCGGCGGAGGGACTCGCCAGCGGGCTTTACCTCTGCCGACTGGTCGCTGAAAGGGCGGGGCTGCCTACCGGGACCAGTGTGGCTCCGGTGGCGGTGGTGCGCTGAGGCGGCGGCTTCCGGTGTGGCGCCTCGGACACGGCATTCGTTAGTATGGTGATGCCCCCGGGACGGCGATGTCCGTCGCGTGGCGGCGCAGAAAGGCGGATCATGGCGCGCGTGAACATGCGAATCGGGACGGTGGCGCTGTGGGCGCTGGCCGCCACCCTGGCCACCGGAGTTTCCGCGGCGCGGGCCGGAAAGCCGGGCGACGCCGGCCTCCTTTTCCTGCGGATGCCGGTGGGGGCGCGCGAAAGCGCGATGGGCGGCGCCGGAGTGGCCGCGCCGACAGGCGCGGCGGCGGTCTGGTGGAATCCGGCCCGCCTGGCGCTGGCGGGCGGCGGGACCGACCTCCTGCTGCAGCATCAGCGGCTCTACGGCCTGTTCAGCAAGGAGAGCGCCTGCCTGGCCCACCGCGCGGCGGGGGGCGTGATCGGGGTGCAGTTTTCCGGTTTCTATGCCGACGAGATCGATCGTTACGAGGAGGACACGGTCGGCGTCCCGCTGGGGACGTTCAAACCATACGACGTCGCCTTCGGCGTGAGCTACGCCCGGCAGGTTGCCGACCGGGTGGCGGTGGGGGCGACCGTGAAAGTACTGTACGAGAAGATCGACATCTACAGCGACACCGGTTTCGCCGCGGACCTGTTCGTCAGCCACGAAGCGGTGATCGAGGGACTCGTTCTCGGCGCTTCCGTGACGAATCTGGGCGGACAGATCAATCTGAATGCCGAGCCGTTCGACCTGCCCACCGCGGTGAGGCTGGGCGCTGCCTACGATCCGTCGCACCCGTTCCTGCGCGGGAAGGTGACGCTGGCCGGAGACATTTTCATGCCCAATGATGGCAATGCGAAGGCGCACATCGGGGCGGAGTACCGGATCGTACCGGAATTCGCGCTGCGGTTCGGATCGCGTGTCAACTACGACAATCAGGGGTTGACCGCCGGGCTGGGTCTGCGCAAGGGGACGCTCGAGGTGGGCTATGCCTTCGAGGAGTCCAAGGTTGTGGGTTTCGACGACCTGCACAAGTTCTCGCTCGAACTGCACTACTAACCGACGCGTCGGGAGCGTCGAAGGGACGGTCGCGCGCAGGGCGGAACCCCCGCGCGCCGCGTTTCGGGTCGGATCAGGCGTCGCCCTCGATGTCTCGAGGGGGCAGGTCGGGCAGGGGGTCCTGCGCGAAGTCGAGCAGGTCGAAGTCGCCGTGGCGCAGGAGACCGTACCCCTCGGTCTGCAGCCACCCAGCAAGGCAGGCCAGGGTCCGGCCGGCGTGCTTGGTGACATAGGGATGATGGACATGACCGATGACGAGCAGGTCCCACGGTGCATCTCCGGCTGCGACGAGCTGCTCGCGGGCGCGTCGCTCGATCAGCGAGACCTCGTCGCGCGAGGCCATCCGGCTGGTGCCGCTCAGCCAGGTGGAAAAGGCGTACAGCAATTCCGGGTGCAGGGTCTTCGCGCAAAGCACCGCGCTGCGCCTACGGACGAGGGCGCGGAAGGAGCGGTAGGCCATCCCTCGGGCCAGGAAGCCGTCCCCGTGGTCTAGCCGCACGCGCAGCGTTCCGAACCCGAGCGTGACCGCCTCGCCGTCGCCGGTCGTGCCGTAGCGCCGCCGCAGGTACTCGGTGGCCCAGATGTCGTGATTGCCGCCGACGAAATGCAGCCGCGTCCCCGCGGCGCGCACAGCATCGAGGGCGAGGAGCAGTTCCTCGTACCCGTCCAGCCGGAAGTGCGGATAAGCGAACCAGAAATCGAAGATATCACCCAGCAGGACGAGATCGGTGGCGCGGCGTGAAAATTTGAGAAACTCCAGGAACCGCTCGAGGCGGTTCCGCTCGGCGGCGTCGGGACGAAGATGGAAATGGCTGTCGGCGACGAACAGCACGGTCGATGCGATACGGTTGCTCATGAGGCCATCTTTGTATAAGAATGAGACGCCCGCCGCAACTGCGATCTGCGCGGGGTGGTCGCGACGCGCGAGGAGGCACCATGTCGCTGTGGGAACAGGTCCGGGCCAACATGTCCGATTGGTACGCCGTCGCCGCTGACAAGACGGAGGAGATGGCTCGCATTGGCGTGCGCAAGTACGACAAGTTCACGATTTCGCGTGATATCGAGCGGGCCTTCACGGATCTGGGAAGCCATGTCTACTCGTCCGTCCGCGAGGGACTGACCGATTTCGCCCACGATGTCGCGGTTCACGACGCCGTGGAACGGCTGCGCACGCTCGAACTGCAACTCGATCAGAAGGAGCGTGAGATTGCAGTCATCCGGGGGGTGGCCCGGCCCGGCCCGCATGTCGGCGGCGGGAGCGGAGCGTCTGCGGCGGGTCCTGGCGCGGTGACCAACGCGGATCTTCCCGCCGGCGCCGGGGGCGCGCCACAGACCGGCGAACCTGACGATGCCGAGATCGAGGCCTCCCTGGATCCTCTGGGGGGCGTTGGCAGCGGTGCGGAATCCGGCCCCTGGGACGATGAAATCGCGCTCTGGAGCGAACCGTTGAATCTCGATGAAGAGTCCGAGGAAACGGGGGGAGCGGCCCGGGACCCGCGCACCGGGATTGATTGACACCCGCGCGATTTTCTGCTAAATTGTTCTCCTGTTCCCTGCACTGGGCGGCTCGCCACCGCCTGTCCTGCAATGATCCCCTGCCCGAAACCATGAAACGTGGAGACGTTGTGGTGTGCCCTGTCGCACGCCGGCAAACGTCGCCGATTCTCCGGCGCGGGAGTGAAGCATGGGCGTGGCTGGCGGAAGTGAACGCGGCAGTTCGCGACCGGGGCGGCGCGCGGGATTCGGGGCTCTAGTAGCGCTGTGGGCGCTCGTCACCGTCGGTGTGTCCGCCGGTGCTGCGCCGGGGCCGGAGACCGGCCGCTCGCCCTTTGCGGCGGTAGTGAGCCGGGATGGGCCGTCGGTGGTCAATATCCGCGCGATGCGTTCCTCCGGGCCGGGCGGCGTGGAAAGCGGCCCGCTGCAGGAGATGTTCCGCCGTTTCTTCCCCCGTGGCGAGGATTCGCGGGGCCCACAACTGGATCGTTCCGGCACCGGTTCCGGTTTTGTCGTCTCCGCGGATGGTCTCATCCTCACGAATCACCACGTAGTGGCGGGCGCTGATTCGGTGACTGTCCGCTTCAGCGGAGAGCGCGTCGAACACCCGGCCGTGGTGGTCGGCACCGACGCGAACACCGATCTGGCCCTGCTGAGAATCGCGGTCGGTCGGTCGCTGACCGCCCTGGAGTTCGGCGATTCTGATGCCATCGCGGTCGGTGATTGGGCGATCGCTATCGGCAATCCCTTCGGCAACCTCGAGGGCAGCGTCACCGTCGGCGTGATCAGCGCCAAGGGACGCGGCGACCTGGTCATCGCAGGCGGAACGCCACGCTATCAGGACTTTATCCAGACCGACGCCTCCATCAACTTCGGCAACAGCGGCGGGCCGCTGGTCGACATCGACGGCCGGGTCATCGGTGTCAATACCGCGGTGAACACGGGCGGGCAGGGGATCAGCTTCGCGGTGCCGAGCAACCTGGCGCAGCGGGTCTGCGCGCAGCTACGTGCGCACGGGCGGGTGATCAGGGGCTGGATCGGCGTGCAAGCGGCCCGAGTGGTCGTAGCGGATTCCGGCCCTGGCGGCGTGGTCGGCGCCCGTGTGACGGCCGTGCTGCCCGGTTCCCCCGCCGAGGCGGCCGGTCTGGCCGTGGATGATGTGATCGTGGAGTTTGCCGGTATCGCCGTGGCGGACGATCGGGATCTGCAGTTCCAGATCGCGGCAACCCCCGTGGGCCGGCCGGCGGCCTGCCTGGTCGAGCGGGCCGGGGAGCGGCGGCGCCTGTCGATCATCCCGACCGAGTTGCCTTCCGGCGGAGAGATCGTGCGGAACCTCGATCCTGCCGCCGACTGGCTCGGCATGCAGGTCGCGGAGCTGACCGATCCGAGCCCTGGGGTGAGGCAGTTGATGGAGGCTCTCGGAGTGCCGGAGGGGAACGGGATCATTGTGACGGTGGTGCGGCCGGAGGGGCAGGCGGCTGCGGCGGGGATCCGCCCCGGCGATGTCGTGGCCGCCGTGGCTGGCCAGTCGATCGCCGGGCTGGACGATCTGCGGCGGGTGCGTGGTGAGGTAGACGGCCGCCAACAGCCCCTCGAGCTTCTGATCCGGACCGGAACCCTGGAACGAGTGGTGCGCGTCCGGCCCGATCGCCCGGACGCTGACGGGTGATGGAGTTTTGATGATGGGTGGGTGATGGATGGAACAGCCGGTGCCGAATAACAACCCTGCGGAAGGCCGGTGATCAGGATGAAACGTCGTAACTCGCTCCTGCCGCCGACGCACGAGAAGAGCCTGGAGGTCTATTTTCGCGAGATCAACCGCTACCCTCTGCTGACGCGTGAACAGGAGGCGGAGTTCGCGCGTCGCATCCACGAAGGGGACCAGCAGGCGCTGCAGTCCCTGGTGAATGCGAACCTGCGTTTCGTGGTGTCGGTGGCCAAGCGCTACGTGAGCCAGGGGCTGACCCTGCCGGACCTCATCAACGAAGGCAACATGGGTCTGCTCAAGGCGGCGCATCGCTTCGACGAGAAGCGCGGGTACAAGTTCATTTCCTACGCGGTCTGGTGGGTCCGACAGTCGATCCTGCAGGCGCTGCTCGACCAGGCACGCCTCGTGCGTCTGCCACAGAATCAGTCGGCCCTGCTCATGAAGATCAATCGGGCGCGGCATGCCCTGCAGGGAGCGTCCGGAGGGCAGGTCGATGCGGAACAGATCGCGCAGCATATCGGCCGTCATGTGGAGGAGGTGCGCCACGCGCTGGGCCATGCCGGTCAGGAACTGACGTTGGACGATTGCGGTGGCGAGGGCGATGAGCGGTCGCTGGCCGAATCTCTGGTGGATGACAACCAGCCGGCGCCTGACGTTCCGCTTTTCGAGCGGGGTCTGCAGGAGGATGTGCGCCGTTGTCTGACGGCGTTGACCCCGCGAGAGGCCGACATCATCGTCCTCTATTTCGGGCTGGGCTCGGAGGAGGCCCTGACGCTGGAGGAGATCGGCCAGCGGATGGGACTGACCCGGGAGCGGATCCGGCAGATCAAGGAGAAGGCGTTGACCAGGATGCGGGGTTCGCTGGGGCAGGCCCTGCTGGCGGATTACTACAAGTAGGGAGCGGAGTCGGGGCCGGTGTGGGCCGGCCTGTTTGGGCGTTATTTGATCTTTTGATACGCGAAGGCCGCAGTTTCGACTCAGGCTTGACACCGGCCGGGCGATCTGTATGTTGATGCCTGCTGTTTTGCCGCCGGGAAATCCGATCTGACCGCACCGATTCCGCGGTGTTGGAGGCTATGCTCCGCAAGCGCCACTACACCTTTCTGTATGTCCCGGACGATCACGCGCAGATGCGCCGGGTGCGGCTGCCCAGGGGGGCCGTGCTGGGTGGTGGCGCGGGGTTGCTGATCTTGGTGGTGCTTGCTCTCTGTTTCGTGGCCGGTTTCGGACGACACCCGGCCGGACCGACCGGGGGATCACGCGGCCTTGCCGCGGAGAATGCGGGCCTGCGGGCGGAGCTCACGCGGCTGGAGCAGAAGGTCTCTCTGCTGCGGCAGGATCTGACCGCCTCTTTCCGCCTTCAGGACACCGTGGCTTTGACGGTTGGACTCGATACGCTCGGGTCCGTCGTGCAGGCGGCGGGAATCGGCGGGCGGGAACCGCTGCCGGTTTCGCCGACGCTGCCGGCCGCGCGCGAGAATGCCAGGCTGGCCGGTCTCGATCTCACCCTCGATCAGATGCTGCGCCAGGCCAGGGTCCAGCGCCAGGGATACCAGACGATTCTGGATACGTTGAGCGGTCGCGCCTCCCGGCGCGATCGGATCCCCTCGATCCGCCCGGTGGACGGGGGCTGGGTGACCTCGGGGTTCGGCCAGAGGAACGATCCGTTCACGGGCCGGGCGACCCTGCATGAGGGCACCGACTTCTCCGTGCCCATGGGCACGGACGTCCACGTGACCGCCGACGGTGTCGTGCGCGAAGTCTCCTTCGAACGGGGTTTCGGGCACTGCGTCGTGGTCCAGCACGATAGTCGCACCGCCACCCGCTACGCGCACCTATCGCGGATTCTGGTCGAACGGGGCGTCGCGGTGCACCGCGGCCAGGTCATCGCGCTCTCGGGTCGGAGCGGACGCGCCACATCGCCTCATCTGCACTACGAGCTGCTGGTCGGCGGCAGACCGGTCGATCCGCTGCCGCATATCCTGGAAAGCTACGCCAGGCGGCGTTGAATCGCCCCGGCTCGATCCACGCTGGTAAAGTCCGTTTCACGGCCGACAGCCCTGTGCTATCTTCCTGCCTGCCCGGCCGGCGAGGCCGGGAAGAGGAGCGTCCGGTTGGCATGAGGCCTTTGTGGCGGGAATTGAGATTGGCGGGGGTGGGCGGCTTCACCCTGCTCTGGCTGGGTGTGGGCCTCTGCTCGCCCGCCCTGGCCGGGGCGGCGAAGGCCCGCGCGACCGTCGTGCGGCAGGTCCGTACCTGGACGGCTCCCGACCACACGCGGATCGTGCTCGATCTGAGCGGCCCGACCGCGTACGAGGTCAGGCGGGTGACGAATCCGGACCGGGTCGCGGTTAATATCGCCGGCGCGCGGTTCGCGTCCACATCCGCCCTGACGGTTGGTGACGGGGTCGTGGCGAAGGTGCGCCGCAACGCGCTGCGTGGCCGGGCCCAGTTGGTGATCGACCTGGGAGGGGCCGGCGAAATCCGCCACTTCCGGTTGCCGGCCGCGAATGGTCGGCCGCACCGGATTGTCGTGGATGTGTTCCGGCCGGTCGTGGTGGCGGCGCCGCCGGTCGGTTCCGGGGCGTCTGTCACAACTGACCCCGCCAGTACCGGGATGGTGGCCGGGGGGGACTCCGGAGCGATCGCGGAAGTGACGCCCGATTCAGGTGGTTCTCCGGAGGTGGCCGGCACGCCGCCCCTGGACGAGGGGAATCCCGGGCGCGCACAGGGGCCGGCGACTCTCGCCACCACGGATGCAGCCGCGGCGTTGCCGGACCAGACCGCCGCCGTGGTGCCGACGCGCCTTTTCACAGTGATCATCGATCCCGGTCACGGCGGCATGGACCCGGGAGCGATCCGTAGCGGTGTGCAGGAGAAGGATATCACCTTGGAGGTGGCTCGGGAGATGGCGCGGCAGATCGCCGCGATCCCCGACTGCCGGGTCGTCCTGACCCGGGACGGGGATTACTTCGTCAGTCTGGCCGATCGCGTGCGGATTGCCCGCCGGGAGCGGGGTGATATCTTCGTCTCGCTTCACTGCAACACGCACCCGCGGACCAGCACCGACGGCATGGAGGTATATTTTCTCTCTCTCCAGGGGGCGACCGACCGCGAAGCCCAGGAACTGGCCGACAAGGAGAATGCGGCCGACATGGTCGGGCTGCCGCCGGACGAGGCCTATGACGATTCGGTGTTGTCGATACTGATGGACCTGCGCATGGCGCGGGTGCTCGACCAGTCGAGCCGGCTGGCGGAGGCGATCCTGCAGTCGGCGCGCGGCTCGAATCTGATCGGCGCGCGCAGGGTCAAGCAGGCGCGCTTCCAGGTGCTGCGGTCGCTGGCGATGCCTTCGGCTCTGGTGGAGATGGCGTATCTTTCCAACGCTGGCGATCGGACGGTGCTGAACGTCGCCGCGGGACGCAGGCGGCTGGCCGGACTGGTGGCCGATGGAGTGCTCTCCTGGCGCGGTGTCCCGGCGCCGTCGGCCGGTGACGGCGTGCCGCTCGCGGGCGCCGTCGATGCCTGGCGGCGGCGGTATCGCGTGCGCCGTGGGGATACGCTCTGGGATCTGGCGCGACGGCACGGCACGACGATCGCGGAAATCTGCCGGCAAAACAGCCTGTCGGCGGCGAAAATCAGGGCAGGCCAGAATCTGCGCCTGCCGGGCGCGGACTGAGGACGGATGAAGCGGATCGGGCTCAAACTGATCTGTCTGCTCGCGGCGCTGGTGCTCTGGCTCCAGGTCGCCGCCACGACCGTGGTGGATGACACCGTGGCGATGCCGCTGCAGGCGGTCGGGCTGCGGGAAGGGACAGCGCCCGCGTCGGGCGACCTGCCGCGTTCGGTTCGGGTGCGGGTGCGGGGCAGCAAACTGCAGTTGGTGGCCCATCGGTATTTCGGGCAGCGCGTCGGGACCGTGGTGGTCGATCTGGCGCGTCCCGCGCCCGGCAGCATTGTCGAGCAGGACGTCGGGACGGAGGACGTGCGGTCCGAACTGTCCGCGCTGTCCATCACACCGCCCGTTCGCCTGCGCGTCCGCATGGTGAACGCGGTCGCGGCGGCCGGTGGCGGGGAGGCGCGACGGTGACATCCGCAACCCCGCCACCGCGGCCGGGTCGCGTGCGGTTGCCCCGTTCAACCGTGTTGGCGGGAGCGGCGGTCGTCCTGCTGGCCGCGTCGGCGCTCTGGTGGCCGCCCCGCGGTTCCGCACCGGTCGAGGGGCTGTTCCTGGTGATCGATCCCCTCGTCGAGGTGCGTGGCGATCAACTGTACGCTCCCCTGGCCGCTTGGCTGGCCGACGGCGTGGGACGACCGCTGCGCCTGCTGGTGGCCCGCCGGGTGGCGGACGTGCCGGCGCGCACGTGGCAGGATGTGGGACTGGTGCTCTGCCCGGACGGCGTGGCGCTCGGATTGCGATCGGAGGATTTCACCACCGTGGCCGCGGCGCGACGCCAGGCGCCGCAGAACCTGCGCCCCCGGTCAGTGCTCGTTTACCGTCTCGCCGCGGGATTCACGCCGGCGCCGTGGATCACGGCGCCCGCACGCACGATTCTCGGCGACAGTCTCTCGCTGGCCGGCTGCGGCGTGGCGTGCCGTCAGGGCGAGCGACCCTGGCGCGGTCGATCGTCACGACAGCAGGCCCCGATGGTCGGGGCGGATCCGTACGACCACGGACCGGTGCTGCAGACCCTCGCTCTGGGCTGCTTCGACTACGCTCTGGTGCGGGAATGGACCGCGCGGCGCTGGCGCGCGGCGGGACTGCTCGACCCGGCGACGTGGGAGATGGCGCCGGTCAGCGCGCCGTTGCCTGACGTGGTGGTCATGGTCTCGCGCCGCTGGCCCGCCGCAGACCGGGTGCGCACGGGAGAGCGGCTGGTCAGCATCGGTCGCCGGCAGGAAGCGGGTACGAGCGCGCCGGAGGTTTCGGCGTTGTCGGTTCTCGATCGCCTGGGGCTGGCGGGATTCAACCCGCTGCTCGAACCTGACTTCGAGTTGACCAGGCGGCAGTTCGCGCCGGGCTGGTCGGCGGGCAGGTTGTAGGCGCAGGTCGGGCGGCCGGCGGTGCCGGCTGGTGGAGCAACGGTCATCCAGGCTGCGCCGAGGCGCGGGTGAAGGGGTCTGATGGAGCTCAGATATCGCCGGCTCAAGGGGACGCGGGACGTTCTGCTCGAGGAGGCCGAGCAGTGGCGCTGGTGCGAGGAGCGCTGGCGTGAAACGCTTGAGCGTTACGGGTATGGGGAGATCCGCACGCCGATCATGGAACCGACGGAGTTGTTCACCCGCTCCGTGGGCGAAGGGACCGACATCGTCGACAAGGAGATGTACACTTTCCTGACCAAGGGGGAGGAGAGTGTCACCCTGCGCCCGGAGGCCACGGCGTCGGTGGTGCGCGCCTATCTTGAGAACGGTCTGATGCGCCAGCCGGGCACGCTGAAGTTCTTCTACCTCGGGCCGATGTTCCGCCACGATCGCCCGCAGGCCGGACGGCTGCGGCAGTTCCACCAGGTGGGGGTGGAGGCGATCGGTTCGGCGAGTCCGGTGCTCGACGCCGAGGTGATCCGCGCGGCGCTGGCGCTGTTCGAAGCGGTGGACGCGGAGAACCTGGTCACCAGGATCAACAACATCGGCTGTCCCGTCTGCCGGCCCGGATACGTGGCCGGCCTGCAGTCCTGGGCGCGGGAGCGCGCGGACCGGTTCTGCGGTACCTGCCGCGCGCGCCTGCCGGTCAATCCGCTGCGCCTGTTCGACTGTAAGGAGGATGAGTGCCGGACGCTGCTCGCCGGCTACCCGGAGATCGTGGATTCGCTCTGCGGCGAGTGCGCGGAACACGAGCGCACGGTGCGCGGCACCCTGGACGACATGGGTGTGCGGTATACGGTCGATCCCACGCTGGTGCGCGGGCTGGACTACTATACGCGAACCACGTTCGAGATCAGCGCCGTCGAAGGACGCAAGCAGAGTTCCCTCTGCGGCGGCGGGCGCTATGACGGGCTCATTGCGCAGTGCGGTGGTGATCCGACGCCGGCGGTCGGTTTTTCGCTCGGTGTGGAGCGCACGATCCGGCACCTCTACGCCGAGCCGGTCGATCCGCAGCGGAGCCGACGACCCCGTGTGGATGTCTATGTCGTCTGCCTGGGCCCGGCGGCCCAGCGGTACGCTCTGGCGCGCGTCGACGCGCTGCGCGGCGTCTGCCGGGTGGAGATCGACTGCTCCGGGCGGGCGGTAAAGGCACAGATGAAGTCGGCGGACGGCCGTCAGGCCCGCCTGGTCCTGCTCGCGGGCGACGAGGAGATGGCCGGGGAGACGCTGCAACTCAAGAATCTGGAATCGGGACAGCAGTACGGCATCGCCGCGGGTGGGGTTCTCGCGGCGGTGAGGGAGGTGCTCGGTCTGTGAACGAGGTTGCGGGCAACGGCGCCCCGCGCACCCATCGCTGCGGCGAGGTCGCCGCGCACCTTGTCGGGCAGGAGATCGTCCTGGCCGGGTGGGCTGGTCGCGTGCGGGACATGGGCGGTGTGGTGTTCATCGATCTGCGCGATCGGTGGGGCCTCGTGCAGGTGGTCTGCGACGAGGGCGCGCCGCTGGCACGGGGCAAGGGGCTCAAGATCGAGTCGGTGGTCCGGGTGCGGGGGCGCGTGCGGGCGCGGCCCGAGGGCATGGTCAATCCACACCTCTCCACCGGCGGCGTGGAAGTGGTCGCGCTGGAACTGACAGTGCTCAACAGTTGCCTGCCTCTGCCCTTCCAGCTCGATCAGGCGGAGAACGCGGGCGAGGAGTTGCGCCTCAAACACCGCTACATCCATCTGCGGCATCCGGGCATGGCGCGCAACCTCGAGGTGCGCCATCGGGCCGCCCAGGCGGTGCGACGATTCCTCTCGTCGCACGATTTTCTCGAGATCGAGACACCCATGTTGATCAAGACCACCCCCGAAGGGGCGCGTGACTACGTGGTGCCCAGCCGCGTGCACCGCGGACGCTTCTTCGCGCTGCCGCAGTCGCCGCAGCTCTACAAGCAGATCCTGATGGTGTCGGGAGTGGACCGCTACTTCCAGCTTGCCCGCTGCCTGCGCGACGAGGATCTGCGCAAGGACCGACAGCCGGAGCACACGCAGATCGATATCGAGATGAGTTTCGTGCGCGAGACCGACCTGTTCGCCCTGGTGGAAGAGATGCTGGCGATCGTGTTCGCGGAGGCGGCGGGTATCACGCTGGAAACGCCTTTCCCGCGCCTGGCCTACGACGATGCTATGGCGCTCTACGGCTCGGACAAGCCGGACCTGCGGTTCGGGTGCCCGATGCGCGAGCTTGACGACCTCGTGCCTGGCTGTGGCTTCGGCGTGTTCGAAGCGGCGCTCACGGCGGGCGGGGTCGTGCGCTGTCTGTGCGCGCCCGGCCTCGGCGGCTGGAGCCGCAAACAGGTGGGCGAGCTGGAGGAGATCGCGCGCGCCCGCGGTGCGCAGGGGCTGGCCTGGACGAAAGTTGCGGGTGGTCGCTGCGAGGGGGGTGTGGCGCGGTTGCTGTCGCCCACGTTCCAGACCGGGCTGCTGGAGCGGACCAGTGCCCAGGAGGGCGATCTCCTGCTGTTCGGGGCCGGCGCGCGGGAGACCGTGCAGTCGGCGCTGGGCGTGGTGCGACTCGAACTGGCGCAGCGGGCCGGCTGGATCGCGCCGGGCACGTGGGCTCTGGCCTGGATCCACACCTTCCCGCTGTTTGAGGCGATGCCGGAAACGGGTGGCTGGACTGCGGCGCACCACATGTTCACCATGCCGCGTGACGAGGACCTGGCGCGGCTGGAGAGCGACCCGGGCGCGGTGCGCGCCCGGCTCTACGATCTGGTCTGCAACGGCGTGGAACTCGGCTCGGGGAGCATCCGCGTGCATCTGCGCGAGTTGCAGGAGCGCATTTTCGCGGTCTGCGGCCTGACCCCCGAGGAGTGGCGGGAGAAGTTCGGCTTCTTCCTCGACGCGCTCGAGTACGGCGCGCCGCCGCACGGCGGCATCGCGCTGGGACTTGATCGGGTCGTGATGCTGATGACCGGCAGCGCCTCCCTGCGCGAGGTGATCGCCTTCCCCAAGACGAACCTGGCGATCTCCCCCCTCGACAGCGCGCCCGGTCTCCTGGCGCCGGCTCAACTGGCCGAGTTGGGACTGCGCATCGTACCGGAAGAGGGGGCCCCATGACCGGGCGCGAGACGGGCGTTTCCGGGGAGGCGGGCGACGAGGTCACGCTGTCGCTCACGGGTGTCGATCAGTTGGCGCTGCTGGGCTGGAATGATGGCAATCTGCGCCTGCTCGAAGCGCGTTGTGACGGGACCATCACCGTGCGCGGCGAGGCGATGATCCTGCGGGGACCGCGCCGGCAACTGGAACCGTTGACCCGGGCCGCCCGCCGTCTGATCACGCTGGCGGGCGAGGGCCAGGCGCTCGACGCCGTGATGGTCTCCTATGTGCTCGATGAGGAGATGGGGGGGGGCGAGGCGCCGGCGGACCCCGAAGGCGGGGAGGGGGGGGAAGCCCTCCACTTCGCGGCCGGGAGCCGGCAGGCGATCCGTGCGCGCACCGCGGGACAGCGCGAATACGTGGAGGCGATCCGCGCTCATGACGTGGTCTTCTCGATCGGTCCGGCCGGCACGGGCAAGACCTACCTGGCCGTCGTGATGGCGATGGAGTACCTCAAGCGGCGACTCGTGGACCGGGTGCTGCTGGTGCGTCCCGCCGTCGAGGCGGGCGAGCAGCTCGGGTTCCTCCCGGGCGACCTGCAGGAGAAGATCGATCCGTACCTGCGCCCGCTCTACGACGCCCTGACAGATACCATCGGGTCGGGCAAGATTGGTCGTTACATGGCCAACGGGACCATTGAGGCAGCGCCGCTGGCCTACATGCGCGGGCGGACGCTCAGCCACTCGTTCATCATTCTCGACGAAGCGCAGAACACCACCACCGGCCAGATGAAGATGTTCCTGACCCGTCTCGGTCTGCAGTCGAAGGCTGTGATCACGGGCGACGTGACCCAGATCGATCTCAAGGACAAGCAGCAGTCGGGGCTGGTGGCAGTGCAGCGGATCCTGGCCCACACCGAGGGCGTAGCCTTCGTCCAGCTGGAGGGCCGCGACGTCGTGCGGCATCCCCTGGTGCGCCGCATCGTCGATGCGTTTCAACTCGCCGAGGAGCAGGACGGCAGGAGGATCTGATTTGGTGCGCTGGTGGTCGCTCCGCTTCTTCAAACCGGCGGCATGGATCGGCTGGCGGCAGACCCCGCAGGTCCGCCCCGGTCCGCGCACCGGCGTGGCCGCGTGGCGGAGCACGCGTGCGCTGCTGACGGCCGTTTTGGCAGCGCTGGCCCTGCTGGCGCTGCACCTGCTGCTGTTCCCGCCGTTGCCGCGCACGGGGGCCGTTTTCCCTCGGCAGGGCGAGGTCGCGCCGCGCCAGATCCGGGCGCCCTTCGCCTTCACCGCGCCGTTGCCCGAACGCGACGTGGAACTGATGCGGCTCGAGCGCGGGCTGGCCGAACCGCCGTTGCTGCGGCGGGAGGATCCGGCGCCGGGCGAGGGTTCGCTGCGGCGATTCGCCGTCTGGCGCGAGGCCTTCCTGGCGTTGCAGGAACGTCGCGGCGCGGACGCGCCGGAGCGCGTGGGCGAACTGGCCGCGCGGTTCCCCGAACTCGATCGCGGGCTGCAGCGGCGCCTGCTTGGCGTTCCCCGTCCGGAGGCGGTCCTGGCGGTGATGGAGGCGGTGCTGCGCGAACTGCTGGCGACCGGCGTCGCCGACGTTCTGCCGCCCGGCAAATACACGCAGGTGCGCGTGCGGGAACGTGAGGGGGAGGTCGGGATCGACGCTGCGCTGATCCATGAAGAGGCGCGGCTCGGGGAACGGCTGCCCTGGCTGTTGCGCGCGCGGGGACTGGACCCCGCGGTGGCGGCGGCGGCGGCGGGGGTGACGGGCGCCCTGCTGGTGCCCAACCTCGTCTACGACGAGGTGGCAACGCGCGCCCGGCAGGAGTTGGTGCGCTCGGCGGTGCCGGCGCGGCGCGAGTTCATCAAGGATGAGCGCATCGTCGAGCAGGGCGTGCGCGTGTCGGAGCAGGAGGCGATCTTCCTGAACCGGCTGTCCGAACTGCAGAATGAACGGGGGGCGGGATTCGAGGGCGGCTCGCGGTTATCGCGTCTGGGGGCGCGGCTGCTGCTGCTGGGAACCGCCCTGGCGCTGTATGGCTGGATGGCGGTGCTCTATTTTTCCCCGGTGCTGGCGCGACCGAGGCATCTCGTGGCCGTGGCGGCCATCATGGCGCTTTTCCTGAGCGGGGCCGCCTGTGGGCTCGCGCGGCCGGGGCTGGGGATTTTTGCGGTGCCGGTGGCGCTGCTGGCCCTGCTGGCCACGGTCCTGTTCAAGGAGCGGGTTGGGCACGCCACGACGCTGCTGGGCACCGTGCTGCTGACACCGGTGGCGGGGGTCGAAACGCACGCCGTGCTGATCTGGCTGCTGACCGGCGCGGTGGCGGTTGGGACGGTCCGGCACATCCAGCAACGCGGCCAGTTCTACCGGACGCTCGCGATTCTCTGCGCCCTCGCGCTGTTCCTCATGATGACGCTGCGTCTCTCCGCCGGCGCGTCGCTGACCGCGCAGGGGGGACAGTACCTGGTGGCGTTTCTGACGCCGGTGGCGGCGGTGGCGCTCGCGCTGTTTCTGCTGCCCGTGGTCGAGCCGGTCATCGGAGTGGCGAGCGATCTGACGCTGCTTGAACTGTCGGATCTCAATCATCCGCTGCTCAAGCAGATGTCGCTCGAATCGCAGGGGACCTACCACCACAGCCAGGTGGTGAGTCAGTTGGCCGAACAGGCAGCGCGGGCGATCGGCGCGAACGCGATCCTGACCCGCGTGGGCGCGCTGTTCCACGACATCGGCAAGCTGAACAAGCCGGAATATTTCGTCGAAAACCAGCGCGGTGGGCCGAACAAGCACGACGAACTGAGCCCGAGCATGAGCGCCCTGGTCGTGGCGTCCCATGTGAAGGAGGGCATCGAACTGGCGCATCGCTGGCGTCTGCCGCAGGCGGTGATCGATTTCATCCCCGAGCACCACGGCACCGGCGTGATGGAGTTCTTCTACCACAAGGCGCTGGAGGCGGGCGAGACTGAGACCGTGAAGGTGGACGATTTCCGCTATCCCGGACCGAAGCCGCGCTCCCGCGAGACGGCGATTCTCATGCTCGCCGACGCGGTCGAGGCGGCGGCGCGCTCGTTGGCGAAAGCGACGCCCGGCCGTATCCGCGAGGTCACCACACAGGTGATAGAGAAGCGGCTGCTGAGCGGCGAACTGGACGAGGCGCAGCTGACCATGGCCGATCTGGCGCGCGTCCGCGAGGCGTTCATCCCCTTGTTGACCGGCATCCACCACGCGCGCATTTCCTATCCGGGCCGGCGGGAGCGCGAGACGGGGCGTCCGCGTGAACGCGAGAATGGGCGCGTGGGCGAACGGGGACCGCTGGCGTGAAGGCGCGACTCCACGACCGGCGCCGCCTGCCGGCGGCGCCGCCGGCGGCCTGGAGGAAGGCGCTGGTGCGGCTGGCGGAGCCGGCCGGAGACCCGGCGTGGCCGGTCGATTTGGTGCTGGTGGATGACGCGGAGATCGCAGAGCTCAACCGGCGGTGGCGGGGGCGCGACGAGGTTACCGACGTGCTCTCTTTCTCCTACCTGGCCGCGGAGGGAGCGGGGGCGCCGGCGCTGCGCGCGGGTTCCCGGCAGGCAGCGACCGGTCTCTGGCGGGACCCCGGCGATGCCGCCGCGCAGGCACCGGTGGGCGAACTGGTGATCGCGCCGGCGTTCGTGGCCCGGCAGTGCGCCGCGTACGGCTGGGATCTGGCTGCCGAATGGGCGCTGTTGACCGTGCACGGGCTGCTGCACCTGCTGGGCTGGACCCACGACGATCCGGCCGGGACGGTGGCTATGCGGAGTCGGGAGGCGCAGTTGCTGCTGGGCGCGGGATTCAGTCATCCCCTGCTGGCCAACGGCGCAGGGGCGGAGGCGTCATGGGAAGAAGAAGGAGCCGATGGATCACGCGATAAGTGAATGGCCGGCGAGCGTGGCGTTCGCGGTGACCGTGGGGGCGTTCCTGCTGGCGATGCTGGCGGCGGGGCTGCTGGCCGCGCTGCTGCGGGTGCGCGGTCTGTCGGGACACGGCCTGCTGGAAGAGACCGGGACCGGCGGCGCGCTGCGCGCCTGTCTGCAATTGCCACGCCGCTTCGAAGTCACGGTCGGTTCGCTTTATCTGGCGCTCACGGTCGTGGGGGGCATTGCGGCCGGGCGGACCGCGGCCGCGCTGATTCCCGGTGCGCCGGCCTGGCGTTCCCTGCTGGTGACGGCGCTGATCGTGATGTTTGCGTGGACGCTCGGTGGTCTGGCGGGCCGGTCACTCGCCGCCGGTGCGGCTCTCGACACCACGCGCTGGGGAGCGCGGCTGCTGCTGCCGCTGCACTGGCTGCTGCGGCCGTGGACCGGCCTGGTCGTCTGGCTGCTCGATCGCGCTGGCGACACGCTCAGCGTTGGCGATGCCCTGCCGCCCCCCCTGACCGCCGGGGAGATCCGCAGTCTGCTGGCCGAGGAGGAGGGGGCGGTCGATCTGGAGGATGAGGAACGGGAGATGATTCACAGCATCTTCGGTTTCCACGGCAAGATGGTCCGCGAGATCATGGTCCCGCGCATCGACATGATCTCGCTCGATGCGGCCGACCCGGTCGAGACCGCGGTCGCCACCGTCAATGCCACCCTCCACTCCCGCCTGCCGATCCACGACGGCACGGTGGACCGGATCACCGGGTTGCTCTACGCCAAGGATCTGCTGGCCCTGGTGGCAGAGGGGCGGTTGGCCGGCGAAGGCCGCGTGGTGGGCGACCTTGCCCGGCCCGCCTACTTCATCCCCGAGAGCAAGAAGATCGACGAGGTGCTGGCCGAGTTCCGCCACAAGCGGATCCACATGGCGATCGTGATCGACGAGTACGGCGGCACGGCCGGCCTGGTCACGCTGGAGGATGTCCTCGAGGAGATCGTCGGCGAAATAGAAGACGAATTCGACGATCGCGAGCGGCTCTACGAGTGGCTCGACGAGCGCACGCTGCGCGTCGATCCGAAGATCGACCTGGAGGATCTGCAGGAACTGCTGGGGGTCCCGCTGCCGGCCGAGGAGGGGAGCGAAACGCTCGCCGGTCTGGTCTACCAGGCGGCTGGTCGGGTGCCCGACGCTGGCGACCAGGTCACGATCGCCGATCTGACCGTAGTGGTGGAGGCGGTGGAGGACCAGCGGATCCTGCGCGTGCGGATCGTCGCGCCGGAGGCGCTGCCGGGCCACGCCGGTGCGCTCCGGACGGAAGGGTAGATTCCGGTGACCAAGCTGCGGCAGTATTTCCTGGCCGGTCTGCTGTCGGTGGCGCCGCTGGTCATCACCGGCTGGGTGCTGCTGCAGATCTATCGTCTGGTGGATGGCGTTACCCGGCCGTGGCTGGAGCGGATCGTTGCGCTGCGCCAGGTGCCCGGTTTCATCCTGACGCTGGGCGGGCTGACCGCGTTCCTCCTGCTGATCCTGCTGGCCGGCGTCCTGATGCAGAACGTTTTCGGAGTGGCGCTGTTCGGGCTGCTGGAGCGGTCCCTGCGGCGGATCCCGCTGCTGCGGGTCGTGTTCGACACGACGAAGCAGATCGGCGAGGTCGTGCTCAACCCGCAGCGGAATGCGTTCCAGAAGGTGGTGCTGTTCGAGTACCCGCGGCCGTGTTGCTGGTGCATCGGTTTCGTCACCGCGGATGACGGTCGCCAGGAATTCGTGGCGGTCTTTCTGGCCACCACCCCCAATCCGACCTCCGGCTTCCTGCTGCTGCTGCCGCGCGGGGAGTTGCGGGTGCTGTCGTTGAGTGTCGAAGAGGGGATGCGACTCGTCATTTCGGGTGGCGCGCTGCTCACGCCGGAACTTGCGCGGATGCTGGCCGCGGCGGCGGACGGCGCCGGGAGCGGCCCCGGAGAGACGGCGTGAGCCTGCTGCCGCAACCGGTCGTGACGACCGACGCGATCGTTTTGCGCGTCTGGCCGACCGGCGAGACGAGCGTGGTGGCCGCGCTGCTCACTGCGCGCTGCGGACATCTGCGGGTCATCGCGAAGGGAGCGCGCAGCGCCGGTTCGGTACTGCGTCCACTGGTGCAGCCCGGTCGCCTGGTCGGCGTGGAATGCGGCCTCGATCCCCGCCGCCAGCTCCAGTATCTGCGGGCGGGGGGGGTGCTGCTCGATCCGCTCGCGGGGGGCAACAGCCTCGAACGGACCGCCTTCCTGCTCGCCGGCCTCGAACTGATCGAGCTGTGCCGGCCCGCCGGCGAGCGCGAGGCCGGGTTGTTCGCGCTTGGCCGCGAGTTCCTCGCGATGTTATCCTGTGCGCCCCGTGAGGGGGCGGCGCGTCTGTTCTACGCCTTCGAGTTGGCGCTGCTGCAACTTCACGGCCTGGCGCCGGTGCTCGATGGCTGCGCGGCGTGCGACTCGTCGCTCCCCCGTGCCCCCGGGGTGGCGGTGCGCTTCAGCCCGGCCGTCGGCGGCGTGATCTGCGGCGCCTGCTCCGCGTCGGGGCGGGGACGCGACGGGCGTTCGCTGGCGTGGGAAACGCTCACCGGGCTGCGCGCGCTGGCCGCCGGACCAGCTGCCGCGGCCGGTTGCGCGGCGCCCGCCTGGCGGGAGCGCGAAACCGGCATCGTCCTGCACAATTTTCTCGGCTACCACCTGCCGGGGTATCGGCTGCCGGCCGCGCTCGCCATGCTGCGGGCTGGCCGGTCGTCCGCGCCGGGGGCCGTTATCGGCGCCCGCGAGGAGGCTTGATGGACTACCAGGAGATGATCGCCCGCCTGCACGCCTTCTGGGGGGCGCGCGGCTGCGTCCAGGTGCAGCCGTGGAACTCCGAACTCGGCGCCGGCACGTTCAACCCGAACACCTTCCTGCGCGCCCTCGGCCCGGAGCCGTGGCGGGTGGCGCACGTCGAGCCGAGCAAGCGTCCCAAGGACGGACGCTACCTCGAAAACCCGAACCGGGTGCACCAGTTCTACCAGTACCAGGTGGTGCTCAAGCCGAATCCGCCCGACGCGCAGGCACTCTATGTGGAGTCGTTGCAGGCGATGGGGATCGATCACCGCGATCACGACATCCGTTTCGTGGAGGACGATTGGGAGTCCCCCACGCTGGGCGCCGCCGGGCTCGGCTGGGAGGTCTGGCTCGACGGCATGGAGATCAGCCAGTTCACCTACTTCCAGCAGGTGGGCAGCCTGCCGTGCCGGCCGGTCTCCGTGGAGCTGACCTACGGCCTCGATCGCCTCGCCATGTTCATGCAGGGGGTGGACCACGTGAAGGACATCCGCTGGGGCGGGGGGCTGACGTGGGGCGAGGTGCAGGGCCAGTTCGAGCGGGAGTTCTGCGCTTTCAATTTCGAGCACGCCGACATCGAGACCTACCGTCGGCATTTCGAGGACCGTGAGCGTGAGGCGCGGACGCTGCTCGAAGCCGGATTGGTCTACCCCGGCTATGACGCTGTCATCAAGTGCAGCCATCTGTTCAACGTGCTGGAGGCGCGGGGGGCGATCTCCGTGACGGAGCGGACCGGATACATCACCCGGATCCGGGGACTTGCCCGGCAGGCCGCGCTCGCCTATGTGGCGAAGCGCGAGGCGCTGGGTTTTCCGCTGCTGGCGGGCGGGGAAGGGGGTAAGGCGTGATGGCCCGCGAAGACGCAACCACAGTCGCCTCCGGCATCGCGCGGCTCCCGTTCCTGCTCGAGGTCGGCAGTGACGATCTGCCGGCCCGTTTCCAGCCGCTGGCGATGACGAACCTCGCCGAGACGACACGCAGACTCCTCGACGACCTCGACCTGCCTCACGCAGGTCTGCGCGTGCTGGCGGCGCCGCGGCGGCTTGCGCTGCTGGTGGAGGGGCTGGCGGTGCGGCAGTCCGACCGCACGCTCGAGGTGAAAGGGCCGCCGCTCTCCGCTGTGCGCGATGCGGCGGGCGCGCCGACGCCGGCCGCGCTCGGCTTCGCGCGCAAGAACGGCGTCGATCTGAAGGACTGCTTCACGCTGGAGGAGGCGAAGGGGACCTTCCTGGCGGCGCGCCGCCTCGTCTCCGGCCGCGCCACGGCCGACCTGCTGGCCGAGGCGCTGCCGCCGCTCGTGCTCGCCATCCCGTTCCCCAAGACGATGCGGTGGGGCGACAGCGACCTGCAGTGGGCCCGGCCGCTGCAGTGGGCCGTGGCGCTGCTGGGCGACGAGATCGTGCCGCTGCGTCTGGGCGAAATGACGGCCGGGCGCGAAAGCCGCGGCCACCGCACGCTCGACGATGATCGCCGGTTCGCCATCCAGTCCGCGACCGCCTACACCGAGACTCTCAGGGCTCATCATGTGGTGGTCGATCCGGACGAGCGGCGTCAGTCGATCAGCGCCGGTTTTACCGCCGCCGTGGCGGCGATACCGGGCGCGCGCTGGGTGCCGCACGCGGAACTGCTGGAGGAGGTCGTTTTTCTCAGCGAACATCCGACGGTGCTGCTCGGATCGTACGAGGCGCGCTTCTTCGACCTGCCGACGGAGGTCATCGTGACGGCGCTGCGCGCCCATCAACGCTATTTCGCGGTGACCGGTGCTGATGGCGGGTTGATTCCGCACTTCCTGACCGTGCGGGACGGCGGCGGCCGCGCGCTCGACATGGTGCGCCAGGGCAACGAACGGGTGCTGCGGGCGCGGCTGGCGGACGCCCTTTTCTACTGGGAGTTCGACCAGCGTCGCTCTCCCGCCGAACAGGCCGCGCGGCTTGGCTCGGTGACCTGGCTCGAAGGGTACGGCACAGTGCTGGACAAGACCAGGCGGCTGGCCTCGCTCAGCGCGCGCCTGTGGGAACTGGGGCTGGGCGACGGGGGAGGCGTTCCGCCCGGACTGACCAGGGCCGCCGAGCTGTGCAAGAGCGACCTGGTGAGCGAGATGATTCGCGACGGCAAGGAGTTCACCCGGCTGGAGGGACTAATCGGCGCGCACTATGCCCGGCGCGCCGGCGAGGCGGAGGAGGTCTGCCGGGCGATCGAACGGCACTACCTGCCGCGCGGCGCGAGCGAAGAGCTGCCAGGCGACCGGATCAGCAGTGCTCTCGCCGTTGCTGACCGGCTCGATACGCTGGCCGGGTGCTGGCTGGCGGGGTTCGTGCCGACCGGCGCGCGGGACCCCTACGGGCTGCGCCGGCAGGCGCTGGCGGTGCTGCGCATCGTGCTGGATCTGGGCGCCCGGGTGCGGCTCCCGCTGCTGATCGACGAGGCCCTGGCCCCCTTCGCCGCGACGGCCGGTCCCGACCGTGTCGCGGCCGCGGCGGCCGAACTGCGCGAGTTCGTGCTCGTGCGGCTGGCCGGACAGCTCGAGACTCTCGGCTGTGCGTCCGAGACGGTGCGGGCGGTATTGCCGGCGCACGGTGACGACCCCGCGGAGGCGTTCGCCTGGGCGCGGGCGCTCGCCGGTTTCCGTGACCGGCCCGATTTCCAGCTCCTGGCGACCGGCTTCAAACGGTGCAAGAACATCCTCGAAGGTCAATTCCTGACCGGCGAGGAGCTGGCCGACTGTCGCACCCGCTGGCGCAGGGGGGGCGAAACTCCCGGCGGGGAGGACTTCGTGCGTCTGCCCGATCCGGCCGAGCAGGCGCTCAGGAGCACTGTCGCGGCGGCGGTGCTGCCGCTTGAGGCGGCGCAGGGGGCAGGGGATTACGCCGCCGCGCTGCGCCAACTGTCCAGACTCGGGCCGGCGATCGACTGCTTTTTCGAGAAGGTGAGGGTCAACGTGGACGACGAGGATCTACGCCGCTTGAGGCACGGGTTCCTGCGGGAGATCCACGGTCTGTTCGTGCGCTACGCCGATTTCTCGGAGGTGGCGCCGGCCGACGCCTGAACCGCGGCCACCACGGGCGGGATGATTTCGCAAGAAATTGAGAACGTTTTCAAATGGCGCGAGGGGCGACTGGCCATTTTCACCACTTTCCTGCAGAGAGCTATTGACGAAGAGGCGACAATCGGTTACGCTCTCCTAGCGACTCAGTGGGCAAAAGTTCGTGCAATGCGCGCTGTCCCTGGGTTCCACTCTCTCAGTCGCCCGATCACTTGACATTCGACGCTTAGGTTCGGTTTCGTGTCCTCGCCCACGTTACAATTTGAAGGAGGTTGGGTTCATTTCTCGTTCGGCTTTGCGCCGCGAAGTTGTGCGGGAAAGAACGTTTTCTTCCCTTGAATTGCGTCCGGCTGAGTGAGTAAGTGGCAGCCGGTGACGTGTGCGCAACCTTGACCGCGTTGATTTGATCAACGCTGGGGGAAAAACATGAAGAGACTCACATTTATCGTGTGTCTGTCTCTGGCACTGTTCGCCAGCCTCGCAATCGCTGGGGATTTTTCCAGAGATAACAGCGGACAGACTCAGCGTATCCCGTTTGACGCCAGAGGCGCCAACACCAGCATGCTTAATGGCTGGCCCATGAGCGCCGGCAAGGCCGCAGCCGAAACGGTTTATATCCTGGGCGGCCCCAACCTGCAGACCGGCAAGTTCCAGAACACGTCGTTTGCGCCGGACGCTCAGGGTTGGTTCGGCATGGACTACACGGACATGAAGGCAAGTTGGCACATCGCCGACTACAATGCCGCGAATCTGGATCCCGTCGCCGATAACGTCGCCATGTGGTGCGGCGAGATTTTTTCCGGGGACTGCGGTGGCGGCGATACGGTTGAGGGCTACGATAACAACTACAACCTCTGGCTCGATTGGTACGGCCAGGTCGCGGACAATTCCCTGCCCACGTGGGTCACCGTGAAAGCGCATGTGAACAACGACTCCGAGCCCGACTACGACTATCTGACTCTCCAGGTCGAGACGGTCGGCGTGATGGAACTCGCGCATGCCGATGCCGTCTTTACCGGTGTTTCTGTCTATGGGGTCGATGCCGGTAGCGACATGAACGTGAGGTTCCAGGTGCAGCCTGACAGTTACGTCGGGGACGGCCTCGACGAGGTGCATCTGCGCTGGCTCGGTCAGGCGGACACCGGTTATTCCGACGGCGACTGCCTGTATCCCAGCAGTGGCCTCGCCCAGATCGACGACATCGAGGTCCTCTTCGGTGATCTCGGTTCGGAAGTGAGCCAGTCCTATGACACGTTCCAGCCCGGCGATCCGGTGAGCTGGGTCAACGTCAAGCCGCCGTTTGTCGGCGATTTCCACAAGGTGTGGCCGTTGCTGGGGGACTCCGACGAGTGCGCCAGCAATGTGTCTCCGCAGATGGCGTTCATCGACGATGGCGTTGTGGTTCCCGGGACGGGTGGTACCGTGTGCGGGACCTGGAACTACGGTCCCGGTGGCTTTGGCACGACGACAACCGGTGGTCTCGCCGGCGATCAATACGGGATCAACAACGATGTCTGGTCGCCTGTGATGGATTGGCCCGTGGGCGTGACCGCCAGCCTCGACGGCGCCAATTTCCTGTGGAACGTGTACACGCACCTTCCGATCGATAACGGGCTCTTTTACCAGTGGGGCATCCGCACCTCCCTGGACGGCGGCCTTACCTGGCCCGGCAGTTGGAAGGATAACAATACCGTGTACTACGGCGGCGGTCTGGCCACGTACGGCCGCGCCGGCTTTGCAGTGACCAGCAAGCTGAACTCCGGTCGCAACAAGGTCCAGATCGCGCTGGGCGTGACTGAGCCCTGGCTCGCGGATTTCACCGGCAACGATAATACGCCGGCTCCGTACTTCGACAACGTGACGCTGCTCGCCTTCTCCTTCGGCGGGCCCGCGCTGTCGGTGACGGGTGCGTGGTCCTTGTTCAACGACAACTGGCCGGAAAATTCCGAAATCGACTATGCGGATCTGACCCAGAACTCGGTGCGCGTGGACATCGGGCAGAACATCGCTGCCAGAGCCACCGAGCGTAACGATCCGGGCGACTCTGTCGTCGTGACAATCAAGGCGGTCCGCACCGGTGCCGTGCTTACCGGTCGGCCCACCATGCACGTCAAGATGAAGATCAATCCTCTGTTCGATTCCACCTGCCGCACGGCCATTCCGGCCGGCTTTACTCAGGTTGGCAACATCATCACCGGCTCAGTGCTGGGCGACACGGTCTGGACGACGTCCGTTCCGCCGGTTCGCATGGCTAACCTCTGGAAGTGGGACCTGCCCGACACCGGGTTCTTCTTCCCCGGCGACAGCTTCCACTACTACTTCAGAGCCGAGGACACCCTGGGCGGAGTTCTCGGAGTCTCGCATATGCCGGCCGATACCGCCGGCTTCGCCTATTTCCCGGGCCACCCGCTCTACGACTCGGGTCGCTATTATGAACTCTACAAGACTGACGCTCTGCCGACGATGATCACGGCGGTGAAGGACGTTGGTCAGCCTCACGTGCTGTTCTGGGACGATTCCCAGGACCGTGCCAACCAGGATGAGTGGTTCGCTGCCCTGGACAATCTCGGCTTCCGTCAGGGCATCGACTATGACATCTACTGCGAGAACTCTCCGTCCTCCGGCCAGGGCAATGGCCTCGGCGGCCGGACGAACGCGCTGAAAATGTCCGGTTACAACACGATGCTTTACACGGCTGGGAATCTGGGCTCCTACACGTTCTGCAACGGAGATCCCGCCGGCGATCCCGGCAACGATATCTTCGTGGTGGATTCCTGGCTGCAGCAGGGCGGCAAGAACATGTTTGCCACCGGCGATAACATCATCCAGGACCTGTCGGCCTCCGGCGCCAACGCGGTCGCTTTCAGGGACAAGTGGTTCGGGGTTGCCTACAACAACTTCGAAGTCAAGCCGCTCATTGGTGGCCAGATGGCGCCGCACGTGAGCCCGATCACCGTCGCGAGCGCGCCGGTGTTGAGCAAGCCCTACATCGCTCAGGGTGGCTGTGAGGGCGGCATCAACGACTTTGACGCCGTCACCGCGGTTGCTCCGGCGGTCCGGATTGCCCAGTTCACCAGCCCGACCGGCGCCCTCGGGGTCTACCCGTACGCTGCGGCGGTCTACAACAACGTCACGGTGAACACCGCTCGCGTCGTTCTCATGCCCTACGACCTGTGCTACATCTGGGACGGCGCCCCGACCGGCGGGATCGCGGTCCGTGCCCAGATTTTGCAGGACGTTCTGGCCTTCTTCGGCAATTTGCCTGGCGGGGCTGCAGTGGGCGTGACGCCCGAGGCAGTGTTCACGGCCAGGAACTTCCCGAACCCGTTCAACCCGAGCACGAAGATCGAGTTCACCCTGCCGGCCAAGAGCCAGGTTGAGCTGAAGATCTACAACGTGCGCGGTGAACTGGTGAAGACGCTGCTGAACGAGAACATGGATGCGACGACGCACTCCGTGATCTGGGACGGCCGCAACTCCACCGGTCAGTCGGTCTCCTCGGGCGTGTACTTCTACAGCCTGAAGGCCGGCAGCTACGAGAAGATGGAGAAGATGACGCTGGTGAAGTAACCCGGTTGCTTCACGGCCGAGTCTGAAGGGAGCGGCCCCCCCGCGCGGGGGGGCCGCTTCTGCTTGTCGGGGCTCCTCGAGTCTGCTTTTTCGAAGCGGTTGAGTGGTGCGGAGGGTCCCCGCAGTTGACAGCAATGGAACGGACCCCCTATATTTCACAAGCTTCAAGCGGAGCCCTGCCTGCCGGAAGGACGCGGGCTCCCATCCCTTAGGCGGTCGTCTGCCCTCGCGCCGACCGTGCTATGTGAAAAGCGCGCCGGTCGCGCTGGAGGGGGTTTCGCGCAGCCATGTGGAGCCGCAGACGTATCGTGGTTGGCCTGCTGCTGGGCTTGCTCGGCCTGACGGTCCTCTTCGGCTGCCGGGCCTTCACGCCCGAAGTGGCCATCGTGAATCGGGCGCCGGAAACGTTTATCGTGGGGGCACCTGCCGAGACCTCGGGCGGCTACTACCATTTCCATCTCTACTGGTACGGCACTGATACTGACGGCGCGGTGACCAGGTTCGTATGGGCGGTGACCGATACGTCGATCCAGGACCACCGCTACCTGGGTGACGAGGAGGACGGGCGCTTCAACCCCGCCACGAACGTCGGCACGCTCCGGATCGGGCACTACACCACTCGCACTGATACCGTTTTTGACTTTCAGATCGGCCAGGGGCCGATTGTGTCTTATGAGAAGACGTTTCATATTGTCGCCATGGATGATCAGGGGGATTTCGACCGCACGCCGGCGCGACTACGTTTTGTCAGCAATGCGCTCGGCAATCCGCGGCTCCGGTTCTACCGATCTGATATCGCCGGGTCCGGGCCGCTATTCGCCGATTTCGACACCGTGGCCTACGGTCACCCCTTCGCCCTGTCGTGGAGCGGAACTACGCCCAATATCCGTTCCTACAGCCCTGAGATGCTGGCGCAGCGCGATACTTTTCCGCCGATCGACGGGCTGCTTGGCTTCAAGTTCCGCCTGCAGGACAACGAATGCGACGGGAACGATTGCTGGCAGCCGCGGCGCTTCGACCCGGTCACGGGCGACAGCGTGAGCTATTACGGCGGACAGTCCCAGCTGCGCTTCTACAACGACGGCCGCTCCGAGGAAGCGCGGGGTGCGCGACTCGAATCCGGAGTGCACCGCCTGATGGTGAATTCCATCGACATGGCGGGCGTGGAGGTGCCGGCGGCGAAGCAGGCAGTCAACTACGTGGTCAACTACGACCCCCAAACCCGGCTGCTCCGCGGAGAATCTGACCCCTTCAACCCATTCTACCTTGTGCCCGATGAAAAAATTTATCCCTACTACCGGGTCTTTCACCCGGACCATTCCGTCACGGAGCATCCGTTCGCCGAGGGGGACACCGTCCCTGACAAGGCATACGTTGTCTTCAAAGCGATCGGCTGGGACGATCCGCGGGATCTGCGAGTCGATTTAACCCAGGCGGATGTCCGGTTCCAGGGGGCTTTCGACGCCCGCGGAAAGTACGGCGGCCAGTCGATCTTCACGTTCGCGACGCGGTTCAGCGAACCCACCCGCACGCTGGCGTGGGAGCGCTCCGCGGCCGATGGGGGTGGCGGGGCGGATACGGTAGGTTTCCTGGTCGGACCGTTCGATTATACTGTGACGATGCGTTCCGTCGATGAATGGGACAGACGTGACGGCACGCCGGAGCGATTCTCTTTCGTTGGCGATTTCAAACCTTGTGTACAGTGCGTCGAGTTGCTCGTTGGCGCGGAGTCTGCCGCCTCGGACACCGATCTCGGTTGCCAGGACGCCGTCTGCGCCGCGGTTGTGGACACTATCTTCGCGCGTCTGAACCCGACCATTCCGGTGCCGTCCGGCTGGCGACAGGCGAGCCTGCTCGACGTCACCCCGCTCGCCAAGGATTTGTTGTGGTACAACACCAAGACCGGCGCGGTGTGGCTTGACGAACCACTTTCCACCGTGGAGCCTGATTCCATGCCGGGGTATTTCTTCGAGTACCGGCTGGCGCTGCACGGCCGGGAGCATCCGCTTGAGCCGTGGAGTGCGGACCGTCCCCAGGACCGGATCATGTCTTGGAACTACCAGATTGTCGGGGAGCGGGACACCGTCAACGCAATCGCTGAGGGCGGTGGCAAGGACAACTTGGATTTCATCACCTACCGGTGGGAGGCCTACAACCCTCTGGCCACCCTCCCGCAGCCGATCGCCATCGATGACGACGGGGTCTGGACGTTGCGGGTAAAGTTTTTCGTGCCGGAGCTGGCGATGGACCAGGGGGAGGCGATCTACATCAGCGACCTGCAGAGCAGGTACCAGAACTGGCAGGACGTCTACCGTCTGACCACCGGCCAGTTCGGATCGACAACCGTGAAGGTGCGCGCCAATGACGCGAGCACGTGCGACTGGAACCCGGAGCGGTCGAAGTATTACTACTATACAAATTTGCGCGTGCCTCTGGAACACGGTATGGCTTGCGCCGGGTCTTATGAAGGGGTGTTGGGTTCGCTCCGACTGGCTGATTTCACGCGGTTCAGCGATGTTTCCACGAAGCGGCTCGTGGTCAAGGTATTTCCCAGTTCGGGCGGTGGCTTTTTCCCGTGAAACGGGGGATGTCTCGGCGGCGATCGCGCACGTCCCTCACCGGTACGGACAGACGGTCGCGGTGAGCTGCTTCGGAACGCAGTTCAGGCGAGGAGTTCATGATGACCTGCAGGAAAGCGATTCTACTGCTGCTCGGGCTGGCGATACTGGCCTTGCTGCCGGTGCTGCATGGCTGCTCTCCGAGCCAGGAACTGTCCGGCACCCCGGTGCCGAACGCGCTCCCGGACACGCGGGTGACCGGCCAGCCACCGACGCTGCGCGAGTCCGACTTCATCGTGCGCTTTTTCTGGACCGGAACCGACCCTGACGGGCGGATCCGGGGCTACCAATGGAAGCTGAGCAACAACGGGCTCGATGGCATCAGTCTGCGCGATACCCTCACCATCGATCCGGCCACCGGTGACACGCTGAATCCCTGGCACTTCACCACGGCGACGGACACCACCTTCGTCGTCCGCTCCGATCGGACCGGTTTTCCGGGCGACAGCGGGCTTGTCCCCACGGACCAGCGCTCCTATGAAACCCATACCCTGTTCGTACGAGCGATCGACGCCGAGGGGGGATTGGATCCGACGCCGGCCATCATCTCCTTTACCTCAACGACCATCGTGCCCCGGATCTGGGCCGACAGGCCAGTTAACATGCGCGGGTATGACGTCGCTCAGGTGGGGCCCCCCTCGATGTTTTTCGGCTGGACGGGGGTCGATGCGGACTTCGTCACCGGTGTGCCGGTGAAGGTGCGCTATCTGTGGAGACCGGCGCTGGCGGGAGGCCAGTACGTCCAGAGCAGTTCCTCTTTCTACAGAAACGTGGAAACTGTCTGCAGCTTCTCCGACCCGGGCTGGAGCGACTGGCTCCCTTACGCCGCGCGGCCCGAGGATCGGGTTGCTGTGTTTCAGGGGCAGCGGTTCGATGCTCTTGGCCGCGTCATGACTTACATCTTTGCAATCCAGGCTCAGGATACCGCAGGCGCGTGCAGCGTGGAGCGGACCTACGCCCAGAACGTGCATAACGTCTCAATCGTCTATGACAAGACCCCCCTGCTCACCGTGCTGGAGACCTATCTGGGAAGTGTTCAGGCAGTCGGGACGACCCGTCTGTTCGATTTTGACATCGCCCAGAACCAGCCGCTGAACGTAGCCTGGTACGGGGATGCGGAGGGGTACGCCGGTGCCGTGAGCAGCTATCGCTATGGCTGGGACGTCACCGATACCTCTGACGAGGACGATTTGGGTTGGTCCTCGCAACCCGGCAATACTCCGCAGCATCGCCAGTCTCCGGAGAGGCGGTTCCAGTCCGGCGTGCATACCCTGACCGTGCAGTGCTTCGATACCTCGGACCAGATGACGATGCTCACGATACGCTTCGCGGTCGTACCGGTGCCGCAGCCGTATGACCAGAAACCGTTGCTGCTCGTGGATGACGTGCATGACCAGATCAGCAACGCCTGGCCCGACGCATCCGGCAGACCGCTGGACCTGGATGTCTATCGGGACGCGTTCTGGATGGAGGTTCTGGACGATGCGGGCGGCGTGGTGAACTTCGACTCCGCCAGCGACATTTTCGATACCGAGATCACCAAGGATTTCGGTTACCGGGAGGCTGTCAACTACGCCAACATCATCTGGGCCCACAGAAAGGGCACCAACAGTTATGTCAACGTCACCTTCGATCCGGCCAGAGAGTTGCGGGACAAATACGTCTGGCTCACCAATTACCAGATCCAGGTCGGCAACGTCTTCTTGTGCGGGCAGCAGGCGCTGAATTCGTTCATCGGGGATCGGGGTATGGTCTCCGCCCTGTTGTTCACAGGAGCCACCGCCACTGCGGCGTATTGGATGTCGCCGATAATCTTCGACACCGAAGAGGAAACCAGGATGTATGGGAACACATCCTACGCGCTCGGGTTCGGCTGGCGAAGGACTGCGGACGGGAATCTGACGCTTATCGGTAAGGAGCGCTACCCTTACCTGATCTGGGGCATTGACGCGATTGATGCGCCGAGCTCTCTGGTTCGGATCTACCCCGGTTCCCCCGGCCTGGCTTCTCTGGCGCGCAAGGCGCCCTGTGTCGGCACGAAGGCGGTCGTGCTCGATCCGGCGTTCAAGGCGTCCTACGTCGATCCCGGTGCGATGGCGGACACCATCTATGCCGCGCGGAATATTGACTGGGTCGACTATCCGGCGCCGACACTTGAGAATCCGTATTCCTACCCGCCGTTCAACTTGGTGACAACTTACGTCTGGGGATTGGACGAGTTTTACGACACAAACATCACCCAGCGGCCGACCGCCATCATCAAGCAGAAGCTGAGCGATGGGCGGCCGGCGATGGAGCCGATGTGGCGGCTGTATTCGCGTTTCGACTGGATCGATGACCTGCACGCGCAGAATGGCTATCCGGGCTGGCCGCAATACTATCCTCCCCCCAACGAGACCACGCGGCTCTATACCGACACGGACCTGCGCGGGATCTGCGGCGTGTACGGGCTGAATCTGCAGAAGCGGAGCGTGACCGGCGGGGCCGTGGTCGGCCTTATCTCGCGCAAGTTCGAACAGACGAAGCCGAGTGGACGTCCTGATGTCCTTTGGGGCTTCGACCCGTACCGGTTCAACAGAACCAAGATTAAACAGGCGATTCGCTGGGTTCTGCGCGAGGAATTCGGCATGCTGATGTCCTCACCGTGAGGGATGGCTCCGGGCGGCTCGCCCGCGCGCGCCGCCCACGTCAGCAGGCGCCTGGGTAAGCTCCGGACATTTTGAAAGGCAGGCTGACCGTGAAGATGGCAGAGAGTTGCCGGATTTTCGGACGGGTGTGGTTTGCCCTCTGCATCGCGGGATTGGCGGCGGGCGCCCCCGACCGGGCGCTGGCGCAGAGCTATACGCCCCCCGAGGCCTGTCGGGTGGACAGTCTGCGGCTATTGTCTCCTTACAGGGACGGGGTGCGTGTGCGCCTGGCGGAAGCCAACCAGCGCAAGGGGACAGTGATCCAGTGGGCCAAGCTGCCGGCCGAGTTGGCCACCTGCTCCGCGCTGGTCATTCCGAGTACGGTGACTTTCCCGATAGCTCTCGGCGGCGTCTACCTGGATAACGTTGACCGGGAGTTGGAATTCTCCGTGAATTCCGGTGGGGCGATCGGCTCGGCGACCCGCAACCGGGTGGTGCTGAAATGGGCGAACCGGTACGCCAGCCGTACCGGTCAGATCGACGGGGAAATCAACCTGAGCAACAGCGGTGGTCTGTGGCATTTCGTACCTGGCCAGGGGATGACGCAGGTCAATGGCGGGTTCCCCATGACGCTTCCCTATACCGGCGTCAACGCCTTCGCGCAGGCACCGAGTGCGCCGCAGATCCTGCTCGCGCATCTCGGCACGCGGGGGTTGTGGCGACGGGAGGGGGAGGGTGACTGGGCTCGACTCAATCCGGAGACCCTGCCCGACAATTGGAATGAGGGTGGCGTCGTGGCGATCAGCGCGATTGCAATTTCGCCAGGCGATCCGAACCGCTTCGTCGTTGGCACGTCCGGTTCGACCGGGCGCGGCATGTTCGTCACCGCTGATGGCGGGCAGACATTTCGCCAGTTCGCCAGTGACCTCGATCCGCTCTCTTTGCCGAACTACCAGGTCACCGCCCTGACCTGGTCAGCGGACGGACCGATCTACGCGGCGGTGCGCAACCTCGGCGTATTCGTCTCGCTCAACAATGGTGAAAGCTTTATCAAACTGGTGAACCTGACGGTGCCGGGCGAATTCGGCACGCCTGATTCACCCCTGATGCCGCCGTTGGTCAACGCGATTTTCTGCGATCCCGACGCCCCTTCCACGGTCTACTTCGCGCTGAAGGACTACCGGCTCTACCGGACCACCGACGGCGGGGCCTCCTGGGGGCCGCTGAACGGCGACTGGGGTCTGTCCCCGGAACGGGCGATCACGGGACTGAACGTGGCGCGCGATCCGCAGGATCCACAGGTGCTGCTGCTCGGCACGCAGGCGTGGGGGCTCTGGCGGACCAGCAACGGGGGTGCAACCTGGGGGGAAGTTGCGGCAAGCCTGCTGCCCGGACCGAACAAGCCGCTGGTCAAGGGTCTGCTGTTCGACGCATCAACTCCCGGTCGGGTCTATGCGCTTGTCAACGGCAGTGGAGTGCTGGTCAGCGAAAACCACGGAGCCGACTGGTCGCTGCTGGCTTCGCAGCCCGGAAATCGTCTGCTGACGGGGATCACCGCGGATGCGAACGGGGATGGGGCGATCTGGCTCGGCACGTACGATGGCGGTATTTACGTTCCGGGTACCTCGCTGCCGCTGGCGAACACGTTGTTGACTACCAGCGATCCGATCTATTGGAATTTTGATCCGGGGCTGAGCCTGGCGTTCACGCCCGGCTCGGCTGCGGGGGATACGGCGGCCACCGGCACGAACTTTTACCTGAAGTGCCAGAACTTCCAAGGCTATGGCGTATGGCGGAGCGAGGGACACGATCCGATCCTTGTTCGCAACATGGCCTTGATCGGCGTCTACGATCTGTCGAATCCGCAGACCTGCCTCGAGGGCTTCTGCGGCGATTTGAACTTCAATATCACGCCGGACTGTTTCGAGGAGCGGCGGGCCGCCTGCTTTAATTTCAGCCGTGGAGACACGATCGAATTCTTCGACGACAACATCTTCAACGGCTTTGAATACAACTACGCGGTGACCACCTTCGATTACGGCAGTACGGCGAACATCGATCCGGCCACGCTTTCCAACGACCTTCTCTACTCGCCGCGCTTTCCGGATGATGAGAACTCCATCTTCTGGGGCGAGGGCAATCTGATTCCGTTCCGGGTCGATCGGGCAGCGGAACCTCCGCTCGACGGCGCCGAGATCTTTGTCTACCCGAATCCGCTGCGGCGCGGCGCCGGCTTCAGGGGGAGCGAGGGGGACCGGGTCGTTTTCACGAATCTGCCCCCCGACAGCCGTATCAAGGTCTGGACGGAGGATGGCGATTTTGTGGCCGGGTTGCCACGGGCTGAGCAGCCCCAGGCCGGCGCCAATATCTACTGGGATACCCGCAATGAAGGTTCCGAGCCGGTCGCCTCCGGTATCTACTTCTGGAAGGTCGTCATGCCGGGGCGGGGCGACTTCTACGGGAAGCTCGTGGTTATTCGCTGAGTCCGGGCGGTTGAGGACTTGAAAAGACCGTGGCCCAGTCGATACTGGGTCACGGTTTTTAACGAAGGGCGCCGTTGTGGGGCGCCAGGTTCCGAATGGAGAGCCTCGTCCGGTGGCGATGGCTGGCGGGAGGATCCCAATGAGCGAGAAGCTGGTCTACGTTTTTGGCGACGGACGCGCCGATGGCGACGCCTCGATGAAGAATCTGCTCGGAGGCAAGGGGGCGAACCTGGCCGAGATGGCCCGCCTTGGTGTGCCGGTGCCGCCAGGCTTCACCATCACGACCGAGGTCTGCACGCACTTCTACGCGCGAGGGCACGCCTACCCCGACGGCCTGCGGGACGAAGCGGCCGCGGCCCTGACCGGCATCGAGCGGGAGATGAAGATGGGCTTTGGCGATCCGGACCGGCCCCTGCTGGTCTCGATCCGTTCGGGCGCCCGCAAGTCGATGCCCGGCATGATGGAGACCGTGCTCAACGCCGGTCTCTGCTCGCGCACCATTCCCGGCCTGATCAAGCTGACGGACAATCCGCGGTTCGTCTATGACGCCTACCGTCGTCTCATCATGATGTATTCCGACGTGGTGATGGAGAAGGCGGCCGGCCTGGAGCCGGCTGAGGGGCAGGGGATCCGCCAGCAGCTCGATCGCCTGCTCGACGGGGTCAAGAAGGCACGTGGCTGTGCCTCGGACGCCGATCTTTCCGTCGCCGATCTGAAGGATCTCGTCGCGCGCTTCAAGACGCGGGTCGCGGAGGTGCTAGGCAAGGAGTTTCCTGACGACGCGCAGGAACAGCTGTGGGGAGCGATCGGGGCGGTCTTTTCGTCCTGGAACGGCCGGCGCGCCATTTCTTACCGTCGGATCGAGGGCATTCCTCACGAGTGGGGCACGGCGGTCACCGTGCAGGCGATGGTGTTCGGCAACATGGGAGATACGTCGGCCACCGGCGTGGCGTTTTCGCGCAACCCGGCCACCGGCGAGAACCGTTTCTACGGCGAGTGGCTGGTCAACGCGCAGGGCGAAGATGTCGTGGCCGGTATTCGCACGCCCAACCCCCTGAACGAGGCCACGAAAAGCGAGCAGAACCGCCACCTGCCGTCGCTCGAGTCCGGCATGCCCGAGGTCTACGCCCGGCTCGACAGCATCCGGGGCGATCTCGAGAAGCATTTCCACGACATGCAGGACATCGAGTTCACGATCCAGGACGGACGGCTCTGGATGTTGCAGTGCCGGGTAGGCAAGCGGACCGGCACCGCCGCTCTGAACATCGCGATGGACATGCTGGCGGAGGGGCTGATCGACGAACGCGAGGTTGTGCGCCGCGTAATGCCCGCGCAGCTGGACGAGTTGCTCCACCCGATCGTGGATCCGCAGGCCGAGAAAACGGCGCCGCTGCTGGCGAGCGGCCTGCCTGCCGGTCCGGGCGGCGCCACCGGGCAGATCGTTTTCACCGCCGCCGATGCGGTGACGTGGGCCGCGCAGGGCAGGACGGTCATCCTCGTCCGCGAGGAGACCAACCCCGAAGATGTGGAAGGGATGCGTGCGGCCGAGGGGATCCTGACCGCCCGCGGTGGCATGACCAGCCACGCGGCGCTGGTGGCCCGTGGTTGGGGCAAGTGCTGCATCGTCGGCTGCTCAGGTCTGCACGTCGATGTGCACGCCCGTACGCTCACGGTCGATGGACAGGTGCTCAGGGAGGGCGACCCGGTCACGCTCAACGGCACGCGCGGACGGGTCTACGCGGGGCGGCTGGGGATGGTGAGCGCGACGGAGAATCCGCGCTTCGTGGCGTTCATGCAGATCGCCGACCGGTACCGGCGGCTGGGGGTGCGCACCAACGCCGATACGCCCGAGGACGCTCTCAAGGCTCGCGGTTTCGGCGCCGAGGGGATCGGACTGTTCAGGACCGAGCACATGTTCTATGGCCGGAATTCCGAAAAACCGCTGTTCTTGCTGCGCCGGATGATCGTATCGGCGTCCGAGGCGGAGCGCCGGGCGGCGCTGGACGAACTGTATCCCTACGTGAAAAAGGACATCAAGGACACCCTGGCCGTGATGGACGGACTGCCGGTGACGTTCCGCCTGCTCGATCCGCCTCTGCACGAGTTCGTGCCGAAGGAGGCGGCGGAGCGGGCCAAACTCGCGCAGGCGCTCGGTATCACGGCGGCGGATCTCGATCAGCGCGCCGAAGCGCTCCACGAGAGCAACCCGATGATGGGGCACCGCGGGGTGCGGCTCGGGGTCACCTACCCGGAGATCACCGAGATGCAGGTGCGGGCCATCCTCGAGTCGACCGTGGAGTTGACGCGCGAGGGGAAACGGGCGCTGCCGGAGATCATGGTGCCGGTGGTCGCGGCGGTCAGTGAGCTGGACCACCAGAAGGTCGTGGTGGATCGCGTGCACGCCGAGGTGTGCGTGGCTTTCGGCGTGGACAGGGTCGATTATCTGTACGGAACCATGATCGAGATCCCACGCGCGGCCCTGACCGCCGATCGCATCGCGCGCACCGCCCAGTTCTTCTCGTTCGGCACGAACGATCTTACGCAGATGACCTTCGGTTTCTCGCGGGACGACATCGGCGGGTTCGTGCCGGCCTACGTGGAGCAGAAGCTGCTGCCGGTGGATCCGTTCCAGGTGCTCGATCCGGACGGCGTCGGTCGGCTGGTGGCGATGGCGTGCGAACTCGGCCGCCAGACGAATCCGCACCTGCACCTCGGAATCTGCGGCGAGCACGGAGGCGAGCCGAGTTCGATCGCCTTCTGCCACCGGGTCGGACTCGACTATGTGAGTTGTTCACCTTTCCGCGTGCCCATTGCCCGTCTGGCCGCGGCCCAGGCGGCCCTCGAGGACGCTGCGGGACAGTGAGGCGCTGCCTCGCGCCGGCCGGTCCCGCAGGACCGGCCGGCGCTCATCAGGCCGCGTTCGCGAGCGGTCGGCGGAGGTCGGAATGATCCTGAACGGACGCATCGGCCCGTTTTCGGTCGTGGACGTGCTGCAGTTCCTCTCGCTGTCGAGGGTCACCGGGAAGCTGGTGCTCGACACGCGGCGGGAAAAGGCGCGGATCTACTTTCACGACGGCACCCTGGTCTATGCCCGACGCGAAGGACCGACGGAACGGCTGGGCGATCGTCTGGTGCGACTCGGCCTGGTGACCGCCTCGCAGATCGCCGGCGCCGACATCCGGGTCGAGATCAACCCCGACAAGCGGCGGATCGGCCAGATCCTCGTTGAGGCGGGATCGCTCGACCAGGCCCGGTTGCAGCAGGTCGTGCGCGACCAGATCCTGGAAACCGTGTACCACATCCTCGCGTTCGGAGCCGGCGAATTCCGCTTTTTTGCGGATGTCCTGCCCGACGGCGAGGACATTCTGCTGGACGTCAGTCTCGACCTGCTGCTGCTCGAGGGGCTCAAGAAGATGGACGAATTACGGCGCGACGGCGGTCCGGAAACCGGCGGGACCAGCGCTACCTGAAACGCCGTCCCCTGAGCCGGCGCCGTCGGTCCGACCCGTCCGCGCGCCGACTTCCGCGATTCGCCATTCAAGGCGGCCGCCCGGCGGCCGAAACCTACCCTGGAAGCGATCGGACGCGAGCCAGACAACGGCCGCGTCGGCGGCGTCCGGGGAGGTTTCAATGGACAGTATCCACATCCATGCCCGACGGCACGAGCCGACCGGCGCCACGGTCATCTCGGTCCACGGTTTTCTCGACACCGCCACTTCCGTCGACCTGGAGAAGGAACTGCAGCGGGTGCTGCGAGCGCGCTGCTGGCAGGTCGTCATCGATCTGTCGGGGGTCGACTACATCAGCTCCGCGGGCTGGGGGATTTTCCTCAGTGAGATCCGCCATATCCGCCAGCAGGGGGGGGATCTGCGGCTGGTCGGGATGAAGCCCGAGGTATACGAGGTCTATGAACTGCTGGAGTTCCGCTCCGTGCTGGCGCACCACTGTTCGCTCGACGAGGCGTGCGCCGGTTTCGCGCCGACGCTGCGTGACGAATCGATGTTGCTGCCGGGTTGACAGGTCGACGATCCTGACGGATCCTGCCATTAACGGCCCGGCCCGCAGCCGGGTCGTTTTCGTATGTTGCGGAGGCTCCCGTGCATGTCGCCTGGTCCCTGCCCCCCTGGGCCTGGCCGCTGCTGTCGGTGGCGGCGGTGGGGCTCACGGTCTGGGCGCACCGTCATTATGATCGGGCCGACCCCCGCCCGGTGCCGGTCGTTCGTCGCTGGCTGACCGGGCTCCGTGCCGCCACCTTCGTACTGCTTCTGCTCGCGCTGGCCGGCCCGACCGTCCTGCGGTCATGGCAGGAGACGCGGATCCCCGGAATCGTCGTCGTGATTGACGATTCGGCCAGCATGGACCTGCCGGACGGTCCGCAGGGCGAGACGCGCTGGTCGCGCGCGGTGCGTCTGGCGGCCCGGCTTGATTCTGTTTTGAGCCGGCGCGAGCCGGCCGCGCGGGTCCGTCTGCTGCGCGGCAACGGGCTGACCCCGGCTCGCGATCTCCGCGCCGCCGATGGCACCCTGTCTCCACCCGGGGCGGTCGGCACCGATCTGGCGGCCCTGCTGCGGGAGGCCGCCGGCGGGGGCGAAGGGGATCCGCCCCGGGAGATCGTCTTGTTCACTGACGGTCACAATACCGAGGGGCGTACGGTCGCGGTAGGCGCGCTCGGCGGCCTGGGCGAGCCGGGGAACGCCGGTGGCGCGACACTGCTGGTCGTGGGTGTGGGTGACCCGGTCGGCCCCCCAGACCGGTTCCTGCAGGACCTGCGCTATCCCCGGACGGCCTACGTCGGGGAGGAGGCTCTGGTGGAGGTCGCCGTCGGCGGTCGGGGCGGGACGGCCGGGCGGGAGCCGATCACCGTGCGGCTGCGGGAAGGGGACCGCGTGGTCGCTGAGGGGACGACGCCGGCGCCGGAGGGGGACGGCGTGGTGACGGTCACGCTGCCCGTACGGCCCGCCATGCCCGGTCTGACGGTCTACGACCTGGAGATCGCTCCGCTCGACAACGAGCGTTACCTCACCAACAACCGGGCGACACTGGCCGTTGACGTGCGCCGCGATCCGGCACGCCTGCTGTTGCTGGCCGGTCGGCCCAACTGGGACGTCCGTTTCCTGGCGCAGGGGGCCGCGGCGGTCGGGCGGCTGCGTCTGGAGGTCGTGCGCGGCGGACCGGACGGCCCGGTACTTGCCGACAGCAACCGCGCCTGGCAGACGCCCCGCACGGAGGCGGGCTGGCGCCGCTGGGACGGGATCGTGCTCGTGGGGTGGAGTGGCTTCGGCGCGGACTTTCCCTGGGAGATGCTGGCCGCGGCGGTGCGCGAGGGACGCGGTCTGCTGGTGCTGGCTGCCGACGATCCCGCGGCCCCGGGGCCGCCGGCCGCGTTGTCCGAGCTGCTGCCGGTGGACGGGCGTGGCGCCGTCTGGTGCGACGGGCCGCTGGCGCTGCGCCCGGTGGCGGACGCGGTGGAACATCCGCTGCTGGCCGGCCTCGACGGCGGTGCTGCGGCCGGCTCCGGGCTCGAAGGTGATCGTCTGCCGCCGCTGACCCGTCTCCTGGTGGTGCGGCCGCGGCCGACCGCGCAGGTGCTGCTCACGGCCGAGCCGTTGCCCGGCGCCCCCCCCGGCGCCGGGGGAACGTTGCTGGCGGCCGCGCGCGCGGGCGAGGGGCGGGTCGCCTGGTTCGGCGGCCGCGACCTCTGGCGGCTGGCCTTTTGGGAAAGTCCGCGATCCTCGCTCGCTGATCTTCCTCACCTCGGGCGCGGGCTGGTGCGGAACCTGCTCGTCTGGACGGCGAGTGGCGCCGCGACGACCGGCCTGAGTCTCGCCGGGGGACGGCAGGTGTTCGCGGAGGGGGAGCGTGTTCCGATCGAAGCGCGCGGCGACGACGGTCCCGGGCGCGACGGACCGGGCGGACGACCACCGCTCTCGGTCCTCCTGCGTGCGCTCGAAGGACCGGCCGTCGGCCGGGAGCGGGTCTTTTCGCTGGAACTGGTGGCCGCTGATTCCTCCCGCGCCCGCACCGTGCTGCCGCCGCTACCGGCCGGCCGGTACGAGTTGATCGCGCTCGCCGGGGGCGCGCCGGTTCCGCAGAGTCGGGCGCGGGCGTTCGCGGTCGCGCCGCAGACACTCGAAGGGAGCCAGACCACCCAGGACCGTCGCAATCTGCGCGCGCTCGCGGCCGGGGCCGGCGGGGTTTTCCTGCCGGGCGAGACGGCCGATGCCTGGCGCCGTCTGACCGAGGCGTTCGACCGGCAGTCGCCGGAGTCCGGCACGCGGACGTTGCGCGGTCGCTGGGATCCGTTGAGCGGCTGGCCGCTGGTTCTGCTCGCCACGGTCCTGCTGGGCGCCGAGTGGGCGCTGCGGCGCAGCCAGGGTCTGTTGTAGCGCGCGTCTGGCGGCAGGCGCGCGGCGGATACCTCCCCGATCGGTTCCTTCCCCTCCCGCGGCTGTTTGTCACGCATCGCCCCTGCCGGGGCCTTCGTCTCCTCCCGTCCCGCATTCCGGAGGTGCGCCGTGCGGAGCGGTCGGGGCAGGTTTGTTGCCACGCTGCGCCTGTCAGGCGCGGTGGCGCTCGTGACGCCGTGCTGGGCGGTGGCGGCCGTCGTGCTCAATGAGGTCCTGTACGATCCGTCCGGGGCGGACGCGGGCAAGGAGTTCATCGAACTCTTCAACCCGGGGCCGGCCGCCGTCTGCCTGGCCGGGTACCGTCTCCAGACGGCCAACGGCGCCGACAGCCCCCCCTCCTGGTCGACCCGCTGGACCGGCGCTCTGGCCGACACGATCGAATCTGGTGGCCGGTTCCTCGTCGTGGACACCGGCTGGACCGGTCCGCCGGCCGCCGCGGCGACGGCCACGCTCGCGCTGCAGAACGGTCCCGACGCGCTGCGTCTGGCGCGGCCCGGAACGTCCGATGACCGGCTCGGCTACGGCTCCCTCGCGGCGCCCGATTTCTGCGAGGGGGCGCCCCATCCGGGCGTGCGCGCCGGACAGTCGCTGGCCCGGCGGCCCGATGGGCGCGACACGGACGACAACGCGGCCGATTGGGTGGGGCTCGACCTCCCGACGCCGGGAGCGCCGAACTTCGCGGCCCGTGCCGCCAAGGTGGAGTCGCTGACGGCGGAGCCGCCTATGGCGGCGGCGGCCGGCTGGCCGGTGACCGTGGCGCTGCGCCTGCGCAACGTTGGTCTCGAGCCGCTGCCGGCCGGACTGATCCACCTGCTCGTCCTGCCGGAGGGGGAACCTGGCGCGGCGGCCCAACCGGAATCGACCGCGGCCTGGCTGGAGGCGATCGGACCGGGCGAGGCCCGCGTGCTCAGCTTCGTCTGGACGCCGGCCGCCGAGGGGCGGCACCGGCTTCACCTGACCAGCGCCCCCGACTCGTGCGGCGTCGGACTGAGCCTTCCGGCAGGCGACTATCAGGTGGGGCCGGCAGGTCCGTATCTCAGCGAGGTGATGGCCGCCCCGTCCACGGGCTGTTGCGAGTGGGTGGAGGTGGGCAACGCCGGCGCGGAGGCGTGCGCGCTGGGCGCGCTGCAGTGGCGCGACGAGGACAGCACCTGGCGGTCCCTGCCGCCGCGCGTGCTGATGCCTGGCGAACTGGTGGTGCTCGCCGCCGACGTGTCCAGACTGCTCGCGTGGTGGCGCGGCGCCGGCCGCGAGGGAGACGGGGAGTGTGGGGCGGCGAGTCTGGCGGAACGTTCGCTTGAGCCGTCCGGCGCCTGGCCGTCGCTCAACAACAGCCCGCCGTCTGGGCGCGCTTTTGCCGACCGGCTCCTGCTGGCCGACTCTGAGGGAACGGTGCTCGACTGCGTCGTGATCGGGGGCGACGGACTCGGCGTGCCGGCGGGACGCAGCCTCGAACGGGCGTACCTGCGGCCGCGAGGCCAGCCGGCGCGCAATTGGGGTCCGTCCAGCGCGGCCGCGGGCGCCACGCCCGGCTGTCCCAACGCCCTCTCACTCATGGCTCCGTCCGCGGTCGGGCCGGCGCTGAGGCCCAACCCGTTCGACCCTGCCACGGGCGCCCTGCTGCATGTCCAGTTCTCTCTGGAGGGCCCGGAACGCGCGTGGGAGGCGAGGATCTTCGATCTGTGGGGACGGCATGTGCGCGATCTCGGGGGAGACGCGCTGGGACCCGGTCCACGGGATGCCGCCTGGGACGGACGGGACGATGGCGGCGAGGCGGTGGCGCCGGGCGGCTATGTGGTGGTCGTGCGGCGTTTCGCGGCTGATGGCGGGCTGCTCGGCAGCGCGCGCGGTCTGGCGGTCGTCGACGCGGAGCGGGGTCGGCCGTGAGGTGGCGGCGTGGCGCGATCGTAGCCGTTGTTTTCGCGTGGCTCGGCAGCGGATCGCCCGCGGTCGGCGGCGGCAGTCGTGATCTTCACGATGGCTGGCTCCTGCCGCCAGACCTGCTGCGTCCGTGGCTGGATCCCGGGCAGCGGGGGGGTGACACCGGTCCGTGGGTCGGGTTGGGACAGGCGCGCCTTTACGGGATGCCCGAACTGCCTCTGCGGGCACTGGCGGTCGGATGGCGCGCTCCGCGGTGGCGCGCTGCCCTGTCCTGGCAGCGTCTGGGCGCCGAGTTGTTGGGCGAAGAACGGATCCGTGGGCAATTCCTGATCGGCGCGCGACAGGCGTTTGGTATGGCGGCGGGGTGGGATGCGTTGCGCCTTGCCGACGCGCCGTCCTGTCGTCAGCCGGTCGTGAACCTCGAACTGCGGGTGGCCGGGCCGGCGGGGACCCGGCTGACCGGCAGTCTGCCGCTGTTGCCGCCACCGGTCTGGTATGGGCGCGGCGGTGTGCGGCGCTGGTGGTCGCTCTCCGAAGCCAGTGGCGACGCGGCCTGGTGCCTCGCCCTGGACCGCGATGCGCGCGGTGCGCCGCTGCTGGAGGGGGAGGGGGCGGTGAGGGTGGCCGACCGCTGTGGTCTCGGTCTGCGCTGGGAACCGGCCACCGGCGCGCTCGGCCTGACCACCGCCTGGCTGTGGCGGGGCCTGCTGCTGCGATCGTCGCACCTGGCCCATCCGGTACTCGGCGTGACTCACCGCTGGAGTCTGGGCGCCGGCCCGGGGGAGATGTGGCCTTGACCGACCGCGCCCTGCTGGTGGTCGTTCTGGTGACGGCCGTCCTGACGCGCACGCCTGTCGCAAGCGGGCAGTCGTCCGGCGAAGACTCGACCGCCGCCGCGGGACCGGTCGCCTTCGCGGCCGACGAACGCAATGGCAATGAGCGAACGCCTGAGCAGGAGGAATTGGAGAGCGCCGAAGCGCTCCTGGGCCGCGCGGAGCTCGCTGAACTCGCGGCTCTTGCTGCTCCCGGAACGACCGGCGCGGAGTCGGACCAACGGAGCGTGCCGCGGGCGCGGTCCGGGGGGACACCGGGCTGGCAACTGTCCTGGCGGGGGGGTGGGTTGAGTGCGCCCTCCGGAACGACCCTGCGTCTCGAGGGGCGGCAAGGCCCGGCCCGGCTCCTGATCCGGCGGCGCGCGGCTGCGACGGGGGAGGTGGTATGGGGCGGAGGGCTGGAACTGCGGAGCGGGAACGAGGGCCTGGTCTGGGGCACGCTCGGCTGCCGCCACGGGCTGGGGCTGCTGGCCGCGGGCGCAGGACGTGGCGCAACGCCCGCCGCCACCGTTTCCCTGGCGCCGACGGCGGCCGGGGTTCGCCTGCTTTCCGCGGGCGAGGCGGAGAGATCCCTGCGCGGGGTGTCCGGCTCTGTTGCCTGTGGACGGTGGAGTTTGACGGGGGCCGTGGGATCCCCTTCGGCGGAATCGGGGACGGCGGCCGGGGAGACGAATCGGGCAGTGAGCCTGGCCCGCCTCGCCTTTACCACCGCGCGGGGGGAGGCGGCGCTGCTGGTATGCGCTGGGGAGCAGGAAAGCGGCGCCAGTCTCGCGCTGACCGGCCGTGGTCCCGACGCCTGGTATGCTGGCGAGGCCGCGTCGTGGCGCGCGGGGAGGGATGGCCGACCGGAGCTGGCCTGGGCGGCCGCCGCAGGGGCGCGACATGGCGGTTGGCTGATCGAGATGCAGGCTGCGGCCGCCGCTGCCGGTCGCGGTCCACGCCTTGGTCGACCGCCCCCCTGCCTGTCAGGGTGGGCCGGCAGTGGCTGGTGCGTGCGCGCATCGACCGCGCTCGGATCGCACGTGCGGGCGCAGGCGCTGTTCGCCAGTGCCCGGGAGAGGGATGAGGTCGATACCGGCGGTGTCACCACCTCCGGCCGCAGGCGTTGCGAGCTCGCGCTGGAGGCCGGCCGGCGAGCGGGTTGGACGGTCGACCTGCGACTGCGCCAGGTGATGCAGACGCTAGACGGCTGGCGGGATCGCAGCCCCTGGCTGCCGCCCGTCCGGCTGGAAGCGGAAAATCGGACGCAGGTAGTGGCGACCGTCGACGGCGCGCTGTCCGGCTGGAAGATCCGCCTGGCGGCTCGAGGACTGACAGTTGCGCAGATCGTGACCGGAGCGGAAGCCGAGGCCCCGCTCGCACGCGGGCTGGCCGAGGCGCGGGCCGAGCGCGTGCTCGGGGCCGGTTGGTCTCTCCGACTGGCCTGGGCCGGCGCCTGGGGCGGGCCGGCTGACCTGGCCTCGTGCGCCGCGCCGGCGTCCGGTCTGGCGGTGCCGCGGCGCTGGGGGCACTGGGCGGGGGAGCGGAGCGTCGGTTGTGCCCGCGCCGGCCGGCGTTGGACCATCGCCATGGGCGGTTGTCTGCGCCGGCCGGCCGATCCGGCGCTGCCGATGCAGTGTGAACTCTGGCAGCGCGCTGGGCTCAACTGGTGAAGCAACCGCGCCTAAATCGGGGTGCGCAACGGCCGATGCTTAGGATAGCGCCACAATGGCGCTCCGTTCATCCGCCTGGAGGCGCACCTTGGATCGCGAAGCGCGCGCGGCGCTGGAAGCGCTGCCGGTACAGCCTCTTTTGCAGGAATCGCCCGTTGCGGCCGGAGTGTGTCTCGACCCGGCGCTGCGGGCGGAGCTCGAAGGGCTGGCCGGCGCCACCGATTCCGTGGCAGACCGCTCCGATCGCCTCTGGCACGCCCTGCGCAAGCGCCTTGGGCAGCCCGAAGTCCCGGAGTTGCTGCGGGGCGTGATGCTGCTGGCCAGGGCGGGCGATCCCTCCGGGGCCCGACTGCTGGCCGCCCTGCTGGACGTCCACGCTCCGGGCGCCGAGATGATCGCCCGCATCCACCGTTTCGACAGCACCCGTCGTCTCTTCGTGGCCGACCGGGCCGGCAGTCGTGGCGCGGCGGCTCCGGCGGCCTGGCGGCACCGGCTTGAGGAGGTGACCGCGATCTGTGCCGGGCGCACGGATGAGTTGCCGGGCGGGACACCGGCCCCCGTGCCGGGGCCACGCGGCGAACCGCCGCTGCCCCTGTTGCGCCGCTGGCTCGAGCACCTGCTGGCCGATCTGGCCCGGCATGGCGAACTCGAACCGCGAGGGGTGGACCTCCTGCTGGCTCTGTCGCGTTTGGAGGTGGATGCCTACGAAGAGCGGGTCAGCCGCGCTGCCGGCGCGGTCAATCCGTATCTGGCGTCCGCCGTGTCGCGGGTATTGCCCCTGCTCGGCCAGGCGGACAGCGAGGTGCGTGCGATGCGGGAGTTCATCCACAGCATCGAGGCGGGTCGGGCCGGCGTGGCGTTCCGACGTCGTCTGCCCCGTCTGCACGAGGCGTTTTCGCCCGACGAACGTGGCGCGCTGCTCCGCTCGCTCGAGGGGCGCCCGGAACTTGTCGAAATGCTGTCGCTGCTGCGGGGAATCGAGCGCAATCCGGTGCCGATGCGGCGGCTCGCCGGCGCCGCGGCGCGCCTGATGGCGCTCGGCGCGCATCTGCGCGCGCGCGGTCTGCGCCGCTCTGACCTCGACCTGCTGACGGCCGTGGGCCTGGCCCAACGCTACGAGCGCGACGGCGAGGTGCACCTGCCGCTCGGCACCGATCTCGCGGCCACGGTCAGCGAACTGCTGGCCATCGCCCGCGGCGGTGTCCTCGACGGCGACGCTCAGGCGGCCGAGCCGGTGGAGGCGAGCGCCATGCTGACCGGACCCGCCGAGTTGCTGGCCCTGCCGCTCGGGGACGCCGAAGCAGCCGCGGCGCTGCTCAACGCCGGCTCAACGCCGGCCGCCGAAGCTGCCGGGGTTCAGGCCGAGCCGAGCGCGGGGGGATTGCTGACCTGGTCGCTCGATGGTTTCCGGCTGGGGGAGGGGGAACTGTTGCTGCGGGTGCCCCAGGAGGGACGCGTCGACCGCCCGTGGCGGCACGATCTGCCGGTTCCGATGGCGGACGAGATCGATCCCGCGACGCTGGCGGCCGTGCTCGACCCCGCCGCGTTGAAACGTCTCGTGCTGGCGAATCTGGACAACGTCAGTGTGACCACCGGCTTCCTGCGCAACGCGCGCGTGACCGCGATCCCCGGGATGGTGGCGGCAATCGTGACGCGCTGTCGCACGGCTCGCGTTCTCGATGTGATCGCCAACGATCGTAATCTCTACTCCGGGTTCGCCAACAAGGACGTGCCGCGTGCTCTCCTGTTGAGCCCCTGCAACATTCCGGTCAAGTCCCTGGCCAAGTTCATCCACGTCAAGTTCGTCCACCGGATGGACCTCCAGCGGATGGCCAAAGACAAGACAGGGATCCGCCGCGAGGTCATCAAGGAAATCCAGTCCTATCTCAATGCTCTCGGTGGCAACTGACCGCCGCCGACGGCAGCAAACTCAAGTGCGACAACCTGTTTCGTAACCTTGACTTGTAGCGATCACGGGTCTAGGTTTGCCGGGAGCCGGCGAGCTGGGAATCGACGGCAGCGGGTGGCGACTCCGGCAAGGGAGCTTGCGATGCTGGCGAAGCGGATGGAAAGGCTTGGTACCGAAACGGCGTTTGTCATTCTGGCGCGGGCGAAGGCTCTCGAAGCCCAGGGGCGCGACATCGTTCACCTCGAGATCGGCGAGCCCGATTTCGACACCCCGGTGAACATCGTCGACAAGGCGGTCGAGGCGTTGCGCGGCGGCTTCACCCACTACGGTCCGGCCGCTGGTATGGTCGATGCCCGGCGCGCCTTCGCCGAATACATGGCGAAGGACCGCGGTCTGCCGGTCAAGCCTGAGCACATCGTCATCACGCCGGGTGGCAAGCCGATCATGTACTATGTGATGACCGCTCTCGTCGATGAGGGGGACGAGGTCATCTATCCGAACCCCGGTTTCCCGATCTACGAGTCGGTCATCAATTTCCTCGGCGCCAGGGCAGTGCCACTGAAGCTGGCGGAGGAGAAGCAGTTCAACTTCGACGTCGCCGATCTCGAGCGGCTGATCAGCAGGAAAACGAAGCTGCTGATCATCAACTCGCCCCAGAACCCGACCGGCGGCGTGCTGACCGCGGCCGACCTCGACGCGATCGCCAAGCTGGCCGTGAAGCACGACTTCTGGGTGCTGTCGGACGAGATCTACAGCAAGATCATCTACGGCGGGAAGCACGAGTCGATCGCCACGCGACCGGGGATGCTGGAGCGGACGATCATCCTCGACGGCCATTCCAAGACCTACGCCATGACCGGCTGGCGGCTCGGCTTCGGCATGATGCCGGAGCTGCTTGCGCAGGCGGTGGCGAAGTTGCAGACCAACGTCGCCAGCTGCACGGCCAGCTTCACGCAGCTGGCCGGGGTCGAGGCGCTGACCGGTCCCCAGGACGCGGCGAAGGCGATGGTGGCCGAGTTCCAGGCCCGGCGGGATCTGCTGGTCGACGGCCTCAACGCCATCGATGGCATCAGTTGCCAGCGGCCGCTCGGCGCGTTCTACGTCTTCCCGAACATCCAGCGACTCGGCCTGACCAGCAAGGATGCCGAGACGCGGCTGCTCGACGAATTCGGCGTGGCGGCGCTCGCCGGCACGGCCTTCGGCGCCTTTGGCGAGGGGTACCTGCGCTTCAGCTACGCGAACAGCCGCGAGAATCTGCGCAAGGCGCTCACGCGGGTGGCAGATTTCGTCAAGTCGGTTCGTCGCTAGGTCGCGGCGAACGTGGTTGCGGGGCCGTGCCCGCGCGGGCGCGGCCGCCGCGTTTCAGGGGGTTTCCCATGTCCGACCCAACGCCGCGGCGCGCGGGGCGTCGTCTCGTGATCGCCCTCGGCGGCAATGCGATCCTGCCCGCCGGCACGCGGGGGACGTACGAAGAACAGCTCGATGTCACGACCCGCACCATGGATCAGGTGGCCACGCTGGCCGGTGAGGGATACCAGATCGTGCTGACGCACGGCAACGGACCGATCGTTGGCAACATCGTGCTGCGCAATGATGCCGGCCTTACTCTGCACAACATCCCGCCCATGCCGCTGCACGTCTGTGGCGCCGACTCCCAGGGCGGCATCGGCTATATGCTCCAGCAGGCGCTCCAGAACAGCCTGCGCGCCCGTGATCTGCACCGTCCGGTCGCGTCGGTGGTGACACAGGTCATCGTCGACCGTGACGACCCCGCCTTCCGCAAGCCGACCAAGCCGATCGGCCCGTTCTACGATGCGGCGCGCGCCGAGACCCTGCGGCGCGAGTTCGGCTGGACCATCATCGAGGATGCCGGCCGTGGCTTCCGGCGCGTCGTGCCGAGTCCCCGCCCGCGCGAGGTCGTCGAGTGGGAGGCGATCCAGGCGCTGATCGAGGCGGGCGTGATCGCGGTCGCGGTCGGAGGCGGGGGTGTGCCGGTCGCGCGGGACGCCGACGGCGATCTTGCCGGGGTGGACGCGGTCATCGACAAGGACCGGGCCTCGGCACTGCTGGCAGGCCTGATCGGCGCCGACACGCTGGCCATCATCACCTCCGTGAATCGCGTCTACCTGCGGTTCGGCACGCCCGAGGCGGTGGCGCTCGACACGTTCGATGCCGCGCGCGCGGCGGCGCTGCTCGCCGCGGGCGAGTTTCCCGCCGGCAGCATGGGGCCGAAGATCGAGTCGGCGCTCGCCTTTCTCGAGGCGGGAGGCCGCGAGGTGATCATTACCGATCCCGATTCGTTGCACGCCTCGCTGCAGGGACGTGCCGGCACCCGTATCGTGCCGGCGCCGGCCGCCTGAGCGCGTCGCCCGGCCGCGGGATCTCTCGCCAGTCCCTCCTTGCCGCTGGCGCGCACGTCGGACTATGGTGATCCGCGCCGGGAGGGGCCATGGCCGTCAGGATTCTTATCGTCGGCGCCGGTGGGCGGGAGCACGCCCTGGCTCGCCAACTGGCGCTCTCGCCGCAGCGCCCCGTGATCTTCGTCGCCCCGGGCAATCCCGGCACGGCCGCAGTGGCGCGGAATGTTCCGCTCACCGCCGATGCCCCCGACCGTCTTGCCGCTTTCTGCCAGGATGAGCAGATCGGCCTCGTCATCATCGGTCCCGAGGATCCCCTCATCGCCGGTCTCGCCGATAGCCTGCGCGCTGCCGGGCTGGCGGTTTTCGGTCCGGGGGCGGACGGCGCCCGGATCGAGGGCGACAAGGGGTGGGCCAAGGAGATCCTGGCGGCGGCCGGAGTGCCGACCGCCCCGTACGCCCTTTTCGACAATCGCGTCGATGCTCTGGCCTATCTCGACGGGGTGGCCTGTCCGGTCGTCGTCAAGGCGGTCGGCGCGGCGCAGGGCAAGGGGGTGGCGGTCTGTCCCGACCGTGCCTCGGCGGTAGCCCATGTGGAGGCCTGCCTGGGCGAGCGGCGCTTTGGCCGGGCGGGGGAACGGGTACTGATCGAGAGCTGCCTCGAAGGTCCGGAGCTGTCGGTGTTGGCCGTGACCGACGGTCGCGACTACGCCCTGCTCGCCCCCGCGCGCGATCACAAGCGGGTTGGCGATGGCGACACCGGGCCGAACACCGGGGGGATGGGCGCCTTCGCGCCGGTTCCGTTCGGAGATCCGTCGCTCGGCGGGGTGATCGCGCGACGGGTGATCGAACCGACGCTCGCGGAACTGCGCCGGCGCGCCATCGACTTCCGCGGTGTGCTGTACGCGGGCCTGATGCTGACCGCCTCCGGTCCGCAGGTGCTGGAGTTCAACTGCCGCTTCGGCGATCCGGAAACCCAGGCGGTGCTGCCGCTGCTGCGGGGCGATTTCCTGGCGCTCGTGCAGGCGACGGCCGCCGGTCGCCTCGGTGAGTATCTGGCGCAACTGCCGCCGCCCGGCCTCCTGGCGCCGTGCGACTGGCCCGGCGCATCGCTCACCGACTGGACACGTGCCTGCGTGGCGGTCGTGGGCGCGGCCGCCGGTTACCCGGGACCGTACGTGCGCGGCACGGCGGTGCAACTGCCGGCCGCTCCCGGCGACGAGGCATGGATCGTCCAGGCCGGGACCGCGCTCGTGGACGGACGGCTTCTCTCGGCCGGCGGGCGGATGCTGGCGGCGGTCGGCCTGGGCGCCGACGTGGCGCGGGCCCGCGACCGCGCCTACGCCCTGATGTCCGGGATTTCCTCGGTCGGCCTGCACTACCGGCGCGACATCGCGCGCGAGTCCGGGGCGCGGGCGGAGGTGTGACGATGGCAGTGCGCCGGGCCGCGGCCAGACCGCGGGTGATGATTCTCGTGGGCAGCGCCTCCGACCTGCCGGTGACGGAAGGGGCTCTGCCGCTGCTGGAGCGTTTCGGCCTGCCTTGCCGCGTCGAGGTTGCCTCCGCGCACCGCCAGCCGGAGCGGCTGCGTCGACTCGTGGCCGCGGCGGAGCGGGCCGGGGTGGAGGTGTTCATCGCGGTGGCCGGGATGGCCGCGCATCTGCCGGGAGTGGTGGCGTCCCTCACTGCGCGTCCGGTGATCGGCGTGCCGGTGGCCGCCGGGCCGCTGGCCGGGATCGATGCCCTGCTGTCGATGGTGCAGATGCCGCCCGGCGTGCCGGTGGCCACTGTGGCCATCGGCCCGGCCGGCGCCCGCAACGCGGCGGTGCTGGCGGCGCGTATCCTCGCTTTGGGGGACGTCGCGGTGGCGGCGCGGCTGCGGGCCTATCGTCGTGCGCTGGCGCACGGCGGGAAGTAGCCGGTGCGGCGCCTGCGTGATCCTGCCGAGGCGGCGCGACTCCTCGCCGGAGGCGGTGTCGTGCTGTTGCCGACCGACACCCTCCCGGGACTGCACTGCCGCGCCGATGCGGCGCAGGCGGTGGCGCGTCTGCAGGAGATCAAGGAGCGCGATCCGGCCCGGCCGCTGCTGCTGCTCTGCGCTGACGAGGCGCAGGCCTTCGCCCTCGCCGCGCCGCTTTCCGAGCTGGTCGCCACCTATGCGCGGCGCTGTTGGCCAGGTCCCTTCACGCTGGTGTTGCCACGCGGCGCGGCGGCGCCGGCGGCGGTCTGCGGCGCGGGCGGTACGGTGGCCTGCCGGGTGCCGGCCCCGGCGGCGCTGCGGGCGCTGGTGCTCGCTGCGGGGGGCCCGCTGGTTTCGACCAGCGCGAACCGTACCGGTGAGTCACCCTGTCCGACTCTGGACGCTGCGGTGGTGCTTTTTGGCAATCAGGTGGACGCCGTACTGGAGGGGTGGCTGCCGGAGGCGGCGGTGCCCCCCGGCCCGTCCGCCCTGCTGGACCTGGCGGTCTGGCCGCCCCGCCTGTTGCGTCCGGGATCGTGCCAGGCTCCTGAGTGGGGGGCGATCGACGGCCCTGACAGGGCATCGTCTTGACGGGAAGCGCCATTCTTACCAGCTTGTTGGCAGGAAGTTAACGCGATCCATGGTGAATTCGCTCAAAGTGATGTTCCTCTGTGTCGGCAACACCTGTCGCAGCCCGCTCGTGGAGGGACTGGCGCGACACAGGTATGGCGGATCGGCGGTGCAGTTCACCTCTGCCGGGCTGCACGCCGCCGCCGGACAGCCGGCCAGCGACGGTTCCCTGCTGATGGCGGCTGAACTGGGGTTTGACCTTTCCGGGCACCGGTCCCGGCCGTTGACCGCTGAATCGCTGGTCGGGACCGCCTGGGTCGTTGCGATGACGCGAGACCAGGTGGCGCAGGTGCGGGTCCGTTTTCCCAACTACCGCGGGCGGCTCGGTCTGCTCGGTCTGCCGGGTGTGGATCTGGCGGTCGTTGAGGACGCGTCCGGCGGGGAAGAGGTAGCCGACCCCTACGGGGAGCCGCTGGCCGGCTACCATCGCATGACCGATCAGGTGGCGCGCCTGCTCGAGGGATGGCGCGCCCTCTTCGCCGCCGCGGATGGTTCGCGGCCAGGCACGGGAGACGGCGCATGAGGATCGCGATCGGGGCCGATCACCGGGGCTACGCGCACAAGGCGGCGCTTTCGGCGTGGCTGCTCGCGGCCGGTCACGAGGTGGTCGACCTGGGAGGGCAGCCGCCTGCCGGCATCGACTACCCGGAGCCGGCGCTGGCCGTGGGCGAAGCGGTCGCCGCCGGTAGCTGCGCGCTTGGAGTGCTGGTGTGCGGTTCCGGGATCGGCGTCAGCATTGCCGCCAACAAGGTGGCGGGCGTGCGTGCCGCGCGCTGCTGCAGCGTGGAGGATGCCCGTGCCTCGCGACGCCACAACGACGCGAATGTCCTGTGCCTGAGCGGCGACGGGACGACACCGGAGCAGGCCCGGGAGATCCTCCAGGCCTGGCTCGATACGACGTTCGAGGGCGGCCGTCACGCGCGACGGGTCGACCGCATCACGACCTACGATGCCGGACGCGGGGAGGTCGGCGGTACGCCGCCACAGTCCCGGCGCGGGCCACAGGAGGCAGATCCGTCATGACCATGGACAGCGCCCCCGATCCGCTGCTGACGACCGATCCGGAAATCGCCCGCATTGTGGCGGCGGAACTGGCGCGACAGCGCGACCAGCTGGAAATGATCGCCAGCGAGAATTTCACCAGCCGCGCCGTGCTCGCCGCGATGGGCAGTGTGCTGACCAACAAGTACGCCGAGGGCTACCCGAAGAAGCGCTACTACGGTGGCTGCGAGCACGTGGACGAGGCGGAGGAGCTGGCGCGCGGCCGCGCCTGCGCGCTGTTCGGCGCGGAGCACGCGAACGTGCAGCCCCACTCCGGCTCGACCGCCAACATGATCGCCTATCTGGCCTTCCTCAAGCCGGGCGACAAGCTGCTCGGTCTGTCGCTGTCGCACGGCGGCCACCTGACGCACGGCCATCCGGTGAACTTTTCCGGTCTGCTGTTCGAGGCGGTGCACTACGAGGTTGAACCGGGCACGGAGACGATCGACTACGACCGGCTGCGGGAGCAGGCGTTGCGCGAGCGGCCGAAGATGATCGTGGGGGGCGCGAGCGCCTACCCGCGCTTCTGGGACTACGCGGCCATGCGGTCGATCGCGGATGAGATCGGCGCGGTGTTCGTTTTCGACATGGCCCACATTGCCGGGCTGGTGGCGGGCGGTGTCCACCCGAGCCCCGTGCCGTTCTGCGACGTGGTCACCACCACGACCCACAAGACGCTCCGCGGGCCGCGCGGCGGTCTGATCCTCTGCCGTGGGGTGCACGCCAAGGCGATCGACAAGCTCAACTTCCCTGGCATCCAGGGCGGTCCGTTCATGCACGTCATCGCCGCCAAGGCGGTCTGCCTGCACGAGGCGATGCAGGAACCTTTCCGGGCCTGGGCGCGCCGCGTCGTTGACAATGCGCAGGCGCTCGCGAAGGGGCTGCTCTCCCGGGGCTTCCACCTCGTCAGCGGCGGCACCGACAACCACCTGCTGCTGGTGAACGTGACCAACAAGGGGCTCACCGGCAAGGAGATGGAGGCCCTGCTCCACCAGGTCGGAATCACCGTCAACAAGAACACGGTCCCGTTCGACCAGAACAGCCCGTTCGTCACGAGCGGCGTGCGGATCGGCACGCCCGCCCTGACCACGCGGGGCATGGGGACAGTCGAGATGGAGCGCATCGCGGCGATCATCGACGGCGCCGTCGCCGCGCGCGGCGATGCAGACGCGCTGGCGCGACTGCACGGCGGGAGCGAGGAACTGGCCCGCGCCTTCCCGCTCTATCCCGAACTGTGAGCGGAGGAGGCGTTTCGCCGTGAGGTGCCCGCGCTGCGCGGACGACAACGACCGCGTCATCGATTCGCGCGCGGTGCGTGAAGGGAACGCGGTCCGCCGGCGCCGCGAATGTCTCGTCTGTGGCGAGCGCTTCACCACCTATGAGGCGGTCGAGACCCGTCCGCTGCTCGTCATCAAGAAGGATGGCAGGCGCGTGCCGTATGACCGCGCCCGGGTGATGAACGGCATGGCGAAGGCGTGCGAGAAGCGACCGGTTTCCCTGGAGCGCCTGGAGGCGATCGCAGACTTCGTCGAGCGCGAGGCCGGCGGCAGCCTGGCGCGGGAGATCCCGTCACAGACGATCGGGCGTCTGGTGATGGAGCAGTTGCGGGAGGTGGACGAGGTGGCCTATGTGCGCTTCGCCTCGGTCTACCGCTCCTTCCGGGACGTGGAGGAGTTCATGAGGGAGCTGCGCGGCCTGCTCGCGGGGCGGGAGGACCAACCGTGACCACCCCCTCCGGGTCGATGCCGGTTTCCGCTTCGCCGCCCGACGAACCGCGCTCCGGCCTGACCCTGCTCGGCCACCTCGCGGAATTACGCAGCGTGCTCCTCTCCGCCGCGATCGCCGTGCTGCTGGCCACCGGGGGCTGCTGGTTCGTGTCGGCCCGCCTGCTCGATCTGCTGGTCAGTCCCATGCGCGCGGCGGGCCACAAGGTGTTCTTCATGGCGCCGACCGAGGCGTTCATGATGCGCCTGAAAGTGGCGTTCTTCTGCGGGCTGCTGCTGGTGCTGCCGTACGTGCTGGCGAGATTGTACGGCTTCGTCGTGCCTGGCCTCTACCGGCGGGAGCGCCGGGTCGCGACGCCGCTGATCCTCAGTTCCGTGCTGCTTTTCTATGCGGGCGTGGCGTTCGCCTTCTTCCTGCTGGTGCCGCAGGTGGTGCGGATCCTGATCGGCTTCGGCACCGCGGAAGTCCAGCCGCTGATCGGCGTCGGCCAGTACATCTCCTTCGTGGCCCAGCTCTGTTTCGCGTTCGGACTGGTCTTCGAGCTGCCGCTGGTGGTGTTGCTGCTGAGCTGGCTCGGCATCGTCCAGCCGCGCGCGCTGCTGCGCACCTGGCGCTACGCCGTGGTCATCATCGCCTTCGTTTCGGCCGTGCTCACCCCCGGCCCGGATGTCGTCTCGCAACTGGTCATGGCGGTTCCGGTGACTTTCCTGTATCTCTCATCGGCGCTTGTCGCCCTCGTCGTCACCCGCCGACGCCGCGCACCGGCCCCCTCAGATGGGGATTGACACGAGCGGTATTTTCAGGCTAAGTATAATATTCATTGATAGATGCCCCGATGGCTGGAGGGTCGGAGCCCCATGTCGCTGGTGGACCGCGAACGCATCAAACTGCTGACTCTGCAACGGATCGTCGCGCCCGAACTGGAACGGTTCGAGGTGGAGTTGGCGACCCTGATGGCAGGAGGAACGTCGCTCGCGCGCGAGATCTGCGACCACATCCAGCAGGGGCGCAGCAAGCGCTTCAGGCCGACCCTTCTCTTGCTGGCCGCCAAGGCGGAGGGGCCGGTTGACGAACGGGCTGTCGCGGCGGCAGCCAGTGTCGAGTTGGTCCACAACGCCACCCTCGTCCACGATGACTTCATCGACGGTGCGCTCACGCGGCGCGGTCTGCCGAGTGTCAACCGGGCGTGGGGCGGGGCGGCCGCCCTGATCATGGGCGATTATCTCTACGCCCGGGCGCTGGATGTCCTGTGCCGGCGGGGTCTTGATGACGCCGTCCGTCAGCTCGCCGCCACCACGTTCCTGATGAGCGAGGCGGAGATGCTGCAGCTGGAATCGAAGTTCTCGCTGGCCGTGGACGAAGCGCTCTATCTGCGCATCATCGCCGGCAAGACCGCCTCGCTGATCGAGACAGCCTGCGAAATCGGCGCTTCCTTCAATCCGCGCGCCAACGGCCATGGCGCCGCTTTCGGTCGCTTCGGCCGGAAGGTCGGACTTGTCTTCCAGATCACAGACGATATTTTCGACTACCTCGGCGACGAACGGCGGCTCGGCAAGCCGATCGGCCAGGATTGGGAGGAGGGGCGGGTCACGCTGCCGCTGATCGCCTCCCTGCGCCAGGCGCCCCCCGCCGCGAGCGCGGCCTTCACCGCGGCGGCGGCTGGCGCGACCGGCGCGGCCTGGAAGGATCTGTGGCCTCAGGTGAAGGCTTTCGTGGGTGAGCACGGCGGAGTGGACTACGCCCGCGCCCTGGCCCGGCAGTACAGCGAAGAGGCCAGGGCGGAGCTGGCCCCCGTCGCGGCGGGACCGCAGAAGGAACTGCTGGCGGCCGCGGCGGAGTACGTTATTCATCGCCTCAACTGACGATCCGTCCCGGCGCGGCGCTGCGCCCGGGCGCGGACGGGAGCATGAGCCCATTGCCACCATCTTTGTCCCCTCTCGAGAGCGCTCCGGGCTACCTCCTGGCGGAGTCGGCCGCCTGGTGGGCCCTTTCCCGCCGGGCCGAGAACGTCTGCGTGCTCGACCTGCGCGGGCGATCTGATGTCTGTGACTTTTTCGTGCTCGCCACCGGCGCGGTCGAAACCCAGGTGCGCGCCATCTGCGACGCCGTCACCGACGGTCTGGCGCGCCAGGACCACCACCCGCTCCACGCGGAAGGGACCTCCGCGGGCCGCTGGGCCCTGCTCGACTACGTGGACGTGATCGTGCACGTCTTCCAGCCGCAGACCCGCCAGTACTACCTGCTGGAGCGGCTGTGGAGCGACGCCGGGAGGGTGGACATCGCGGACGAATTCTTCGCCGACCCCGCCGTGCGGGCGCGGCACCCCTGGCTGGCCGATGCTCCGGACACGCCGCTTCCGCCGGGACGTCCATGATCGAGAACCTGATCCGTGAGGGGATCCTCAGCCGTCTGGAGGCCTACGGGATCTTCGAAGAGGAGATCGAGGTTGTCGTCGAGAAACCTCGTGAGCGGGAGCACGGGGACCTGAGCACGAGCATCGCGCTCAGTCTGGCCAAGCGCCTCGACCGCAAGCCGCGAGAGTTGGCGGGGGAGATCGCCGCCGGTCTGAATTTCGCACACGATGTTGTCGAGTCGGTGGAGATCGCCGGTCCCGGTTTCATCAACTTCCGCCTCGCGCGGCCGTTCCAGATCAAGCGCCTGCTCGATCTCTGGCGGGGGGAGGGCGAGCGGGCCGCGATCCGCACCGAGGCGGGTCGTCGTATCAACGTCGAATACATCAGTGCCAATCCGACCGGACCGTTGAACATCGTCTCGGCGCGCGCCGGTGCCTTCGGCGCGGCGCTGGTGCGCCTGCTCGACGCGATCGGCTACGATGCGCACAGCGAATATTACGTCAACGATGCGGGCCGCCAGGTGCGCCTGCTTGGCGCCTCGCTGCGCGCGCGTTACCTCCAGTTGTGCGGCGAGGCGGAACCGTTCCCCGAAGAGGGGTACAAGGGACAGTACCTCGAGGTGATGGCGGAGGAGCTGAGGGGGCTCGACGCGGCGGCCATCCAGGCGGCCGCCGACACCTTCGCGGACGAGAGCTTCCAGCGTGTGGCGGTGCCGACCGGCACGGCCGAGGATTGGCGGCGCCTTCCTCCCAACGACGCCGTCCGCTGTTTCTCCAAGTACGCCCTGATGAAAATTCTCGCCTGGCAGCGCGAAACCTGCCGGCGGTTCGGCCTCCGTTTCGACACCTGGTATTTCGAGTCGGAACTGCACGAGACCCGCCGTATCGAGCGGGCCCTGGAGCAGCTGCGCAAGCGCGGCGCGATTTTCGACCAGGAGGGGGCGGTCTGGTTCCGTTCCACCTCCTGGGGCGATGAGAAGGACCGGGTGCTCGTGCGCTCCGACGGCACCCCCACCTATTTCCTGGCGGACATTGCCTACCATCATCACAAGTTCCAGCGCGGATTCGAGCACGCCATCGATTTCTGGGGGCCCGATCACCATGGGCACATCGCGCGCATGCAGGCCGCGATGACCGCCCTCGGCATTCCCGATGGCTGGCTGGAGATCCAGATCCTGCAGCAGGTCAACTTCATCGAGCAGGGGCGCCCGCTCGAGATGTCGAAACGCCAGGGGCAGTTCGTCACCATGGACGCCCTGATCGACGAAGTGGGCGCGGATGTGGCCAAGTACATCTTTCTCACCCGCAAGCCCAATTCCCACCTCGACTTCGATCTGGATCTGGCGCGGGCCGAGTCGAACGACAACCCCGTCTACTACGTCAAGTACGCGCACGCCCGGATCTGCGCGGTGCTGCGCAAGGCCGAGGCGGCGGGCCGCGATCCAGGCGAGCCGTCGGCCGTGGATCTGGCGCGCCTGGACAATCCCGCCGAGTGGAGTCTGGCCCGCGAGTTGGTGCGGTTGCCGCAGGTGATGGTGGGGGCCGCCCTGGCGCGCGAGCCACATCGTCTCAGCAGCTACGCGAACGATCTGGCCGGTCTGTTCCACCAGTTCTACCACGACTGCGTCATTCTCAGCGATGACGTCGCTGTCACGCGGGCCCGGCTTCAGCTCTGTCTGATCACCAGGCTGTTGATCGCCCAGGTGCTCGAACTGATCGGCGTCGAAGCGCCGGAAATCATGGGGGGGAAGGAGTAGATGGCGATCCTGGCTGTCGGCTCGGTGGCCTACGACACCGTGGAAACGCCCGCGGAGCGCCGCGAACGCCAACTCGGCGGCAGCGCCAGCTACTTCGCGCTGGCCGCCGCGCCGTTGGCGCCGGTGCGCGTGGTGGGTGCGGTGGGCGATGATTTCCGGCCGGCTGATCTCGAACTGATGGCTGCGCGCGGCGCTGATCTGGGCGGCATCGTGCGGCTGCCCGGTCCGACTTTCCACTGGTCCGGACGCTATCACGCCGACCTGATCGAACGCGACACCCTGGCCACCGAACTGGGCGTCTTCGCCGATTTTGCGCCGGTGATCCCGCCCGCCTGGCGTGACACGCCCTACCTGTTCCTCGGTAACATCCACCCCGCGTTGCAGGCCGGGGTCCTGGCGCAACTGCGCCGGCCGCGGCTGGTCGTCACAGACACGATGAATTTCTGGATCCAGGGGGCGCGTCAGGATCTGGAGGTCGTGCTGGCCGGCACGGATGTACTCCTGGTGAACGACAGCGAAGCGCGCCTCCTCTCCGGCCGGTGGGGGTTGGCGGACGCCGCGGCGGTCATCCGCGCGCTCGGCCCCGCGCGGGTCGTGGTCAAGAAGGGGGAGCACGGCGCTCTCTATTTCGGCCCGGAAGGGGTGTTCGCGGTGCCGGCACTGCTCCTGCCGCGGGTGGTCGACCCGACCGGTGCCGGTGACGCCTTCGCCGGCGGCTTCCTCGGCAGTCTCGCGGCCGCCGGCGTCGAGTCGGGGGCGGGCGACGCGCTTTTCCGCCGCGCCATGCTCGACGGCACGGTGACGGCCAGTTTCTGTCCCGAGGGTTTCAGTGTCGAAGGATTGCTGCGGGCCGACGCGCCGGCCCGCAGCCAGCGTCTCGAGTCTCTCCTCGCCATGATGCGGCCCTGAGCCGCGCCCGCGGGTGACGGGGTCCTGCCCGATTGTCTCCCGCGCAGACGTCTGTTATAATCATGCGAGGACGGCCACATCCCGTGCGGGCGCGCAGGCGTCGGCGCGGAAAGGAGACGCTTTGGAGAGCCATCCGAACCCGCGTGATGCGTGGGTGAAAGACGCCGAACGCTGGATCTGCCAGATCCACGGTGTGAGGCAGTGCAAGGTCGATCTCGACGGCCAGGGAGAGGTGAGCGGGGTCCATGTCGTGGCCGGGATGGAGCGCGAGGCGCGCCATGTAGTGCGCGATGTGGAGGGGTTGCTCAAGGCCCGTCTCGGTCTGAGTGTCTTCTATAAGAAAATCGGTGTTGTCCAAATTGTGGACGGCGAGCAGGACGAGGCGATCGAGGAGGAGGAATCGGAGGAGGAGAGTGGGGCGGTTGCTGCGATCGCCGGCGTCCAGCGTCCCGACCTGCCGCTGGAGGCCGTGCTGCTCGAAGAGGCGGTGCCGCCGCGGATCCAGCTCGGCGGAATCGGCCTGCTGGCCACGGACCGGACGGTCAAGGCGGAGGTTGAACTGCGGGCGGGGCTGCTCGAAGCCCGGGGTCAGCAGGAGGGGGTCAATACCAACGGGAGTGACCTCGTCCTGGTGGCCCGCGCGACCGTCGATGCCGTTCGGCAGTTGCTGATCGATCCCATCACCCTGACGCTCGCCGATCTGCAGTTGACAGAAGTGGCGGGCGAGACCGTAATCCTCGCGGCGGTCGAATTGACGGAAGGACGGAGATCAGAGCGCCTCTACGGCACCTGCTCCGGCCTGCCGAGCCGTCCCCAGGGCGTTGTCTACGCCGTCCTGGACGCGCTGAACCGACGGGTTTCGTTGCTCAGTTTCCGAAACGCCGACAAAGGGGGCGTTGAACTGACAAGCTGATTCCATGGCGGAACCGGCAACCGGTACGGGTAACCCTTGGAAGAGCGGAGCATCCGAGCGAAGCGGTCTCTGCCGTCAGGAGCGGTCTGACGGTAAATCCCTGGTTCTAAGGGAGGTGAGGCACAATGCTTCTGTGGATCATGGCGATCTTTACCAAGTGGGAGTGGTAGACCTTGAGTCCGGGAGCCGGTTCCGCTTAATCTGCCGGGGTATCTGCCGATACCAGATCTGCGCCGCGCCAGGCGTGCCGCGCGGGCCGTGGCCGGCATCGCGCGAGGACTCCAAAGCGGAAAGACCACGGTGGCAAACGACCGCCCACGCAAGCACCGCTGGCTGTTCCACCTCTTCTACGGCCTGACCGTTGTCGCCGCTGTCTGTCTGATCGCCATGCTGCTGCGCGACGGGCTGCCCCACGACCTGCGCTGGTTGGATGTGGGTGTTTTCTTCGGCTTCCTGCTGCTGACCGACACTAAACTGGCCGAACTGCAGGTGGGTGGCGGTCGTCTGCTCTCCTCGAAGTCCGATCAGCATGTGCATCATCGCTTTGTTCGGCCCTGCGATCACGGCAGTAATCGAGGCGCTCTCGTCACTCACGCGCGGTTTTGTTCTGCACCGCATGCCGCCGCAGAAGACGATCTTCAATGCGGCCATGCTGTCGCTGTCCGCTGGAGCGGCAGGTTTGATCTACCACGTGCTGCCTTGGCACGATCGTTTCGATGGGCCGCTCTATCTCTTCCCTTTGCTGGTGGCGATCCTTGTCTATTCGGTCTGCAACCAGATTCTTCTGACCGTGGTGCTTGCCTTTCGACCAGAAGTTGCCGGCACGGGAGATCTATCGCCAGAACTTCGGTTGGTCGCATTTGCGGGTTCCGGTGGATGCACCGTTCGCGGCCATCGTTATCCTGCTCTACCTGCAGGCTGGCGTGTGGACGCTGCTGCTATACCTGTTCCCGGTGCTCGTACTCTTCCAGGCCAATCGAGTTACTCAGGAGATGAAACGCGCCCACGTCCACTCGATTGCTGCCCTTACGACCGCGCTCGAGGAGAAGGAGAACGACCGCTACACGCGGGGGCACAGCTATCGGGTGTCGATGTATGCGCTGCGCATCGGTCGCGCGCTGGGTCTCTCGCCGCGGCGGCTGGAGATGCTCGAGTATGGCGGGTTGCTGCACGACATCGGGAAGCTTGCCATCACGAACGACATCCTGCTCAAGCCGGGCAAGCTCACGGCGGACGAGCGGGCCGAGCAGGCCCGCCACCCCGAGATCGGTGACGACATCGTCCGGCAGATCAAGTTCCTGCACGAGGTGGCCGACATGGTGCGGCACCATCACGAACGTCCCGACGGCAAGGGCTATCCCGACGGTCTGAGCACCGATGCGCTCACGCTCGAGGCGCGCATCCTGGGGGTCTGCGACGCATTCGACGCCATGACGACCGACCGGCCGTATCGGCCGGCCCGCAGTCTCGAGTTCGCCATGGAGGAGCTGGTCCGCTGGCGCGGCACGCAGTTCGACGTGCGGGTCGTCGACGCCGTGCTCGAACTGTACCGACATGGGGAGTTCGGGGTCATCCGCGATACCGAGGGGATGCCGCTCGAGATCACCAGCACGCCAGGGCGCCGCCGGCTGGCGCTCCCCGAGAGCGTGCCGGTCTGATAATCTGGAGAGAAACGTGCGTTACAGCGACAGCGGCGTGAATATCGATGCCGCCCAGCGCGGCCTCGCGCGCGCGAAATTGGCGATCCGCTCCACCTGGGATGCGCGGGTGCGCAGCGACCTCGGCGCGTTCGGCGGCTTGTACCGGACGGCGCCGGGCGAGCCGCTGCTGGTGGCGAGCATCGACGGTGTCGGCACCAAGGTCAAGGTGGCCGCTCTCGCCGGTCGCCACGACACCGTTGGACAGGACCTGGTCAACCACTGCGTCAACGATATCCTGGTGCAGGGGGCCGAGCCGCTCTTCTTCCTCGATTACTTCGCCGCGGGGCGGCTCGATGAAGGGGTGCTCGAGGCGGTGCTCGACGGAGTGGCCCGTGCCTGCCGGGAAAACGGCTGCGCCCTGCTCGGCGGCGAAACGGCGGAAATGCCGGGGGTGTACGCGGTGGGCGAGTTCGATCTCGCCGGCTGCATCGTCGGGCGCGTGGCCGAGGCCGATCTGATCGACGGCTCGGCGATCCGGGCGGGCGATCGCCTGTGGGGCCTGCCGAGCAGCGGTCTGCACACCAACGGCTACTCGCTGGCCCGGCAAATCCTGCTTGCCGAGGACGGCGCCGGTTTGCACGCGACGCTGCCGGAGCTCGGCGGCACCGTGGCCGAGGCGCTGCTGGCGGTGCACCGCAGCTACCTGCCCCAGGCGAGGGCGCTCTGGGCGGCGCTGGGACGGGGCGCCCTGCACGGTCTGGCGCACATCACCGGGGGTGGTTTTTTCGACAACGTGCCCCGCGTGGTTCCGGAGGGGCTGACCGCCCGCATCGACACCCGGGCCTGGCAGCCGCCGGCGCTGTTCCGGCTGCTGCAGACGCGCGGCGCGGTCGAGCCGGCCGAAATGTACCGTGTCTTCAATATGGGCGTAGGCATGGTGCTGTTCCTCGATCCCGCTGCCGACCCCGCCGCCGCCGGCGTGGAGGCCTGGCCGATCGGAGAGGTCGTGGCGGGACCGGGCAAGGTCGATGTTCTTTTTTGATCTGTAGCGTGGCGTCCTGCCGCGGACCTGCGTCATCTTCCGGATACACCGCGTCAACCCGTTCCCATGTTTGATGATCCCCTCAAGCTGCGTTCAGCCGCCTCCGGTGGATGACGGCTGGCGGGGACGGTGCGTCGATCCTGGCCACTCTTCGGCCAGGTTTGTCTGTCGTCTGCCGGGCCGGGTGGTCGTCGGAGGGGCGTTTTCCACTTGGCTGTGGACAAGCGTGACGCGCGGTTCGGTTCCTGCTGCATCGGCTCCGTGTCCAGGTTGCGGGGCGAGACGGGGAGGCACCGGTCGAAGGGATCCGGCATGGCGTGGGCCTTCTGGGCGGAGGAAATCCGCGGTTTTCCGCTGCTCGGGCTGGGGGCCGGCTCCGCGCTCTGGGTGGTGAGGCGCGACGGGGAGGGGGAGCGTACCGGGCTGCGCCTGCTGTACGCGCACGCCTGGCCCCACCCGCCGGTCGGCTGGACGCCCGGCCCGGGCCGGGGAGCGGGCGTGGTGGACGCTCCGGTGGCCATTCCGCCGCCCCCCCTGCAACCGCTGTGGCGGGCGGTACAGGAGGGGATCGGCGCGGAACGGCCGTGGCGCAGCGCCGGCGAGGCGCCGGTCGGGGGACGACGCCTGCCGGGGCGCGTCGGCCGGCCGGTCCTCTGGACCGAACCGTTGCGCCGGGGGACGGAGGTGACAGGGGCCTTCGCTCTGGGGTTCGATGCCACACCTCCGTGGGATGAGGCGGTGCGGCTGTGGGGGGCGCGCTTTGCCGCGCGCGTCGCCCCCCTGCTCGACTGCCTGCCGCCCTGGCCGGCCACGGCGCGCCTGGCCGTCACTGGGGCGGAGGCGCAACTGACCCTTTTCCCGCTGCCGTCGCCGGGGGGGGCGGCCGCCCTGCCGCGGCGGTCCCGCGCCAGCGCCGGCGGTCTGCCCCTGCCGCGCCCGGTCCCGGTGCCAGGAGTTCCGGGGGCGGTCGGGGTCTCGGCCGAATTCCTGGCCTGCTGCGACACGGCGCTCGCCGTGGCGGCGGCCGACGTGAACGTCCTCATGTATGGCGAGAGCGGGACCGGCAAGGAGATCCTGGCGCGGGCCGTCCATCTGGCGAGCTCGCGCCGGGACCGGGCCTTCCTGGGGGAGAACTGCGCCGCCCTGCCCGAGGGTCTGCTCGAGAGCGAGCTGTTCGGACACCGGGCCGGCGCGTTCACGGGGGCCGCGCAGGAAAAGGCCGGCCTGCTCGAAGCCGCCAGCGGGGGCACCTTCTTCCTGGACGAGATCGGCGACATGCCTCTGGCGCTGCAGATCAAACTGCTGAGGGTGATGCAGGAGCAGCAGGTGCGGCGGATCGGGGAGCTGGAAAGCCGTCCGGTGAACCTGCGCTGGATCGCGGCCACGCACAAGGATCTCAACGCGGAGATCGCCGTCGGGCGCTTCCGGCTCGACCTGTTCTACCGCCTGCACGTCGTCCGCATCACCATTCCGCCGCTGCGGCTCCGGCCCGAGGACGTGCCGCACCTGCTGGCGTACTTCCTGCGGCGCCACGGAGGCGAGTCGGCGGGCCGGCGCATCCAGGAGACGGCGCTGGCCGCGCTTCAGGCGCACAGCTGGCCCGGCAACGCGCGCGAGTTGGAAAACGAGGCGCGGCGCCTGCTTGCGCTGCACGGCGAGGCGCCGGTCATCCGCGTCGAGCATCTCTCGCCGGAGGTGCGTGGTGCGGCGATCCGGCAGGTCAGCGGGGACGATCTGGGACTGCTGCGCCCGCTCAGCGAGGCTGCGGTGTTGCTCGAACGTCATCTCATCCGCAAGGCGGTGGAGGCGTGCGCGGGGCGCAAGGCCGCCGCGGCGCGGCGGCTTGGCCTGTCGCGGCAGGGGCTGTACCGCAAGATCCGCCGGTACGGTCTGTTTGACCTGCTGCCGGGCGCGGTGGGGGAGGCGGCGGGGATGGCGAACAGGGCGCTGGCCGACGCTGACGGCGATGCGGACGGGGAGCCGGCGGCCGCCATCGCCGCCGCCGGCTTCAGCCCTGATGGATCGGCTACTCGAACAGCACCATTGTCTTTGTCGAAGTCTGTCCGGTCGCCGTGAGACGGTAGAAGTAGACGCCGGCAGCCACGCGACGGCCGCCTTCATCGGCGCCGTTCCAGGTGACGAAGTGCTCGCCGGCGGCGTGCTCTCCGCGCGCGAGGCGGCGCACCAGGCGCCCCGCCAGATCGTACACCGTCAAGTCGGCTGGTCCCGCGACCGGCAGCGAGAAGCGGATGGTCGTGGCGCCGCCGAACGGGTTGGGGGAGTTCAGGCCGAGCGTGGCGGTCATGACGCCGGACCGCGGATCGGGCTGAGCCGCGGTCACGTGCGCGAACCAGCCGATATCCTCGAACAGTTCGCGCGCCAGGTCGACATCCTGCGTCAGGTCGAGGTTGATGGCCGGTTCCATGAGCAGGTTCGGCGTGGCCGAGACATCCCAGTGCGAGATCGAGGAGCCCGCTACGAAGGGATTCGGCGCGTACATCAGGGGGTGTCCCTGATCGTCGCCGCCGGAGAGCCGGACGGGGTCGAGGGCAATCCTGACCTGTACTCCTGACGCGAGCTGGGCCCGGATCAGGTTGCCGTCCGCCTGGGTCAAGCTGACGACCGGGATGACGATCGTGGGATCGCTCCCGCCCATGCCGGGCGGCGTGGATGAGATCGCGTTGTCGACGATGATCACGCCGATGGCGCCGGCGTTCTGGGCGATGAGCACCTTGCTCGTGTAGGTGCAGGTCCCGCGGTCGATCAGCGCGATGTTGCCGGCCATGGCCGCGCCGTTGACAAGCGCCGTGCAGGCATCGCTGGTGGTGCCGACGCCGTCGTTCGCCTGCACGACCAGACCCGCCACGCCGGGGTCGTTCAGCGGTGCGCCAAAGGCGGCCGTGCCGGCCAGATAGTCGCCGGCGATCGCGGCGGGGCTGTCCACGAACAGCGTCGGTCGCGGTGAAAGCGTGCCGCGAGCCCGCTGGTGCACGGCCGGGCCGTCCCACACCAGATTGCCGGTGTTGATGGCGGAGGCTGCGCGCTCGACGGCGCTCATCTGGTTCCAGTGCAGACCGGTCGTTTTGTCGAGCAGGTACTGATCGAAGACGGAGGGGAAGCTGCCCAGGTAGCCTCCGGTCGATCCGTTCGTGGTCGTGCTGAAGCCAAGGCCGTGCCCCAACTCGTGCAGAACGACCGCCAGCAGGTCAATGAGCACCCCTTCGTTGCCGTCGAACCCGTAGTACCAGCCGCTGCCGCTGAGGCAGGTCGGCTGGCCCAGGTTGGCGTTGAAGCGCGCGGTGATGTCGTAGCCGGCCGGATCCATGTCGTAGCCGGCCCGCTGGTTGCCGAGCGCCACGTGGTACCAGGCGCCGGGAAACTCCGCCCCGGTGAAGTCGCGGAACACCGATATCGGCCCGGCGCTGCCCAGGACCGCGCTGGTGGCGGTGCAGGTGAGGGGATCGAAGGCGGCCTGCACGAGGATTGGCACGTGGCCCGGCAGGATGGCGCCCCAGATGTTGGCCGCGGTCTGGAAGACGTTGAGGCGCTGCTGGCCGATGGTGACGCCGGGGTTGCCGCCGACGGGGGCTGCCGGCGTGGGGTCGTTGAACCCCTCCCCGGCCCCGTCGATGTTGATGATCGTGATCGTGACGGCGAACGCGGCCGAGGCCGTCAGGGCGAGTCCGAAGGCCAAAGCAACGGCCAGCGTTCGTCGGCTGGAAGCGCGATGGAGAGCATGCATGGCCTACTGCTCCTCCGGTTCGGGGGAGAGGGCCGGGGCGGCGGCGCCGTCCGCAACGATACGGGCGGCGGCGTCCGCCTCGTGCACGCAAGTGAGGTTCAGTTTCCCGTGCGCGTCACGGGTCGCCAGCAGGTAGTCCATGAGCAGCCCGTCGAGGCGGATCATGATGCCGCCTCCCGGCATCTCTTCCTCGAAGAGAGGCTGATCCGAGAGCAGGGCGGCGCCGAACTCCTCGAGCATCAGTTCGTGGCGCTGCGCGAGCGTGGGCACGGTGAGCGCGCCCGTTTCCGGATCGCGCGCCACGATCATGCCGCCGCCCGCAGACGGCGGCGCGGGGATCGACGCTGGGACGACGACCGGCGCCGGCGCGGTCTCGGGAGGTTCTCCGGCCGTCGCCGGGAGTGGGCTGACCAGGATGCCGGTCACTAGCAGAAGCGGCAGCAGGCCCCACAAGAGCCGATTGCTGGCGTATTGCATCACAGGTGTCCTCCAGATGTCTGATGGCGCCGTCGCCCGCTACGGGGACTGCCGGCCGGCACATCTATTATAGAGAATATGCTGTCGTTTGGCCTGGCAAATCTGCGACCACCCCGCCGGCAGGTGGCGAAGCCCCTGAAAGCCGGCCGGATCCGGAGCCATGCGACGGCGTCGGCGGGGGGAAATCCGCGAGCGCCCGCTCGACAGCGCCTGGCGTGCACGCTATTTTCCTGCACATGACAGCCCGCCTTCGCCTTTTTTTCGGTGGCATCCTCACGCATGCCAGGCCTGACGCGGTGGATGGGTGTGCCATCGTGGCCGGCCTGATGGCTACCACGGCGATGCCTCCCTTCACCGCTACCGGCTGGCTGATCGTGCCGGCGCTGACGCTGCTGTTCGGGCTGCTCGCGGACGCGCGGAGCCCGGCGCGCGTTGCCGGCTGGTTCGGTCTCGCCCACCAGGCGAGCCTCCTGCACTGGATCTATCTGCTCGGACCGGAGGCGACGATCTCATCGCGCGGCCTCGTGCCGGTCATGGCGACGCTGGCGGTGTTATACGCGGCGCTGGCCGCCCTCGGGTTCGGCTGGGCGTTCGCTTTGGCGCGGCGATTCTGCGGACGGGAGGTGGCGCTGATCCTGCTGCCGCTGCTCTGGACCGGCATGGAGGCGGCGCGCGGCGTGGGCGAGCTTGGGTTCCCGTGGTGTCTGAGTGGCGCCGCCTGGATCGGCACGCCGCTGTTGCCTCTGGCGGCCACCGCCGGGGAGCTGGGGCTTGGCGCGGCGACGGCGTTGACGGCGCTGGCGTTCGTGGCGGCGCGGGATCTGACGCGGGGGCTGGCGGCGGCGGGAGGGCCGCGGGCCTGGCGCCGCGCGGCGATCGCTTTGGCCGCCGCCGCCTGGGTTGGGCTGGGGCTCGGCGCGGGGGTGACCGCCCGGACGCCATCCGCCGGCGGGACCACCTCCCGTGAGCCGCTGCGCGTGGCCGTGATCCAGGCCAATGTCGCGCTGGCCGACAAGTGGGACGCAGCGAAAATCGATTCCACTATCGTCCCCTATTCGCGGTTGACGGCGCGCGCGGCGCGCGAGGGGGCGCAACTCGTGGTCTGGGCCGAGACCGCGGTGCCGGACTACCTGATCCATATCCCGTCCCTGTTGACGTGGGTCCGCCACACGGCGCAGGACAACCACGTCGCCATCTTCCTCGGCTATCCCCACGCCACGCTCGCCGCAGGCGGCGGGGAGCCGCTGCGCTTCAACGGCGCCGGGCTGTTCCGAGCCGACGGTCGTCTGGAGGACTTCTACGCCAAGTCCCATCTGCTGCCGTTCGGCGAGAAGATGCCGTTCTCGGCCCTCGTGCCGGCGATTTCGCGGGTCGATTTCGGACAGGCCGAGTGGACACAAGGCGCCCTGCCGACCCCGATGACCCTCAGGACCCCGGGCGGGGACTATCGGCTGTCCGGTCTGATCTGCTTCGAGTCGATCTTTCCGGGGCTGTCACGGGTGGCGGTGCGTCGGGGGGCGGAGCTGCTCGTGAACATCACCAACGACGGCTGGTTCGGCGTGACGGCCGGTCCGCGGCAGCATGCCGAAATGGCCCGTCTGCGCGCCGCGGAGTGCGGCGTGCCGCTGGTGCGCTGCGCCAACAACGGCATCAGCTTCGTGACCGACGCGCGGGGGCGGATCCTGGCGCGCGCCGGCCTGCGGCAGCGCGCAATCGTTGCGGCCGATGTCATGCCCGGCCCGGGCGGCACCCTCTTCGCGCGCTGGGGATCGCGGCCGGTGTGGGCCGTGCTTATCCTCTGGAGCGCCCTGGCGACGTTGTTGACCCGGACCCGCACCCGGAACCGGAGCGCCCCGTGAATCTGCTCGACCCCCTGCGCCACGCGCACAAATTCTGTCCCCGCTGCGCCGCCGCCATGACCTGCCGGAGCGACAACGGTCTGGTGCGTCCCAGCTGTCCGGAATGCGGCTACATCCAGTACCTCAACCCGGCGCCGGCGGCGGCCGCGATCCTGCTGCGCGCGGGGAAGCTCTGCCTCGTGCAGCGGAAGTTTCCGCCGAAGGTGGGCCTCTGGACCCTGCCGGCCGGCTTCCAGGAGTACGACGAGGAGATCGGCGACTGCGCCGTGCGCGAGGTGCGCGAGGAGACCGGACTCGAGGTCGAGCTCGACGGGCTGTTCGCCGTGCACACCGGCGTGCTGCCACCCGATCGTCCGGTGCTGCTGGTGGTTTATCGCGCGCGGGAAACGGGTGGGGTGCTGCAGGCCGGTGACGACGCCGCGGCCGTCGGCTTTTTCGATTTCGACGCACTGCCGGGCGAGATCGCCTTCGCGGCGCATCGCAAGGTGCTGGCCGCCCTGCGCGCCGAACGCGACCGCGGAGGGCGGACATGAACGGAGCCGGCGGCGCCGTCGCGGTTGCCGTCCTGCTGTCCGGCAGCGGGCGCACGCTCGAGAATTTCCTGCGCCGCATCGCCGCCGGCACGTTGCCGATCCGTATCGTGGCGGTGGTGGCGAGTCGTCCCGACGCACGCGGGGTGGAGATCGCGGGTGCGGCCGGGCTGCCGGTCGCGGTCTTCCGGCGGCGGGATCATGCCGACCCGTCGGCCCACAGCGACGCCATCAACCGGTGGCTCTTGCCGCACGCGCCGCGGATGATCCTGCTGGCCGGCTACCTCTGCCCATATTTCGCGCCCTCGGGATTCCCCGGTCCGGTGCTCAACATCCACCCCGCGCTGTTGCCGAAGTTCGGCGGCCGGGGCATGTACGGCGACCGGGTGCACGCCGCCGTCCTGGCCGCCGGAGAGACCGAGAGCGGCTGCACGGTGCACCGGGTGGACGACCAGTACGATCACGGGGAGATTCTCGCCCGGCGTCGCGTGCCGGTCCTGCCGGGCGATGACGCGCACGCTCTCGCAGCCCGAGTCTTTGCCGCCGAGAGCGAGCTCTACCCGGAAGTCGTGGCGCGGCTGGCTCGGGAAATACAGGGCGATCCAAGACGCTGACGCTGACGCCGCCCCGGCGCGTTGCAGAGGGCCGGCCGGGCGATGCGGCGCCCCTCCCGTCCGTCACGGTCCGTCAGTGTCCACCACATCATCCGCAGGGGCCGTTTCCGCCAGCGGCGTCGCCGAGCCGGTCATCAGGTAACGGTGCATGGCGGTGGCGGCGCTGCGTCCGGCGCCCATGGCCAGGATCACGGTGGCGCCGCCGGTGACGATGTCGCCGCCGGCGAACAGTCCCGGCAGCGACGTCTGCAAGGTCTGCGGGTCGACGACAATCGTGCCGCGCGGAGTACGCTCGATCTCGGGGCAGTCGGCCAGCAGCAGCGGGTTGGGGCCCTGGCCGATGGCGATCACCACGGTGTCCACCTCGAACACCTTCAGTGCGCCGGCGATCGGCACGGGACGGCGACGCCCCGAGGCGTCCGGCTCTCCGAGTTCCATCTGCTGACACTCGATCGCGGCCACGGCACCCTTGCCGTTGTCGATGATCCGCGTGGGGGAGTGCAGAAGTTTGAAGTCGATCCCCTCCTGCTCGGCGTGGTGGATCTCTTCCTGGCGCGCGGGCATCTCGAGGCGGCTTCGCCGGTAGATAAGGTGCACCACTTCCGGACGGAGGCGCTTCGACGTGCGGGCGGAATCCATGGCGGTGTTGCCCGCCCCGACGACCGCGATGCGCCGGATCGGCTTCACCGGTGTGTCGTTGTCGGGGAACTTGTAGGCCCCCATCAGATTCACGCGCGTGAGAAACTCGTTGGCCGAGTAGACGCCGTTGAGGTTCTCGCCCGGGATGTTCAGGAACCACGGCAGGCCGGCGCCGGTGCCGACGAACACCGCGTCGAAACGCTCGCGGATCGAGGTCAGAGATTCCGCCTTCCCGACGGGGTAGTTCATCACGAACTTCACACCCATTTTTTTGAGGCCGTCGATCTCCCTCACCAGGGTCAGCTTCGGCAGGCGGAATTCGGGGATGCCGTAGAACAGGACTCCGCCCGGCCGGTGCAGAGCCTCGAAGACCGTCACTTCGTGGCCGCGCTGCACCAGGTCGCTGGCGCAGGTCAGGCCGGCCGGCCCGGAACCGATGATCGCCACCGTCCTGCCGGTCGGCGCGGCGATGTCCGGGGTGACGTTGATGTCGTGCTTGAGGGCGTAGTCGCCCAGAAAACGCTCGAGCCGTCCCACGCCTCCCGGTTCGCCCTTTTTGGTGAGACGGCACACCGCTTCGCACTGGTCTTCCTGGGGGCAGACGCGGCCGCAGATAGCCGGCAGGAAGTTCATCTCCTTGATCTTGCGCAGCGCGCCCTCGAAGTCGCCGGTCATGACGAGTTGCTGGAACGCCGGAATGTCCACGCCGACCGGGCAGCCCTGCACGCACGGCTTGTCCCGGCAGAGCAGGCAGCGCTGCGCCTCCTGCACCGCCTCATCGGGCGTATAGCCGAGCGGCACCTCTTCGAAGTTGAAGATGCGCTCGCCCGGCGGCTGTTCGCGCATCGGCACCTTTACGGTGCTGCGGTTGAGGACGCGCCGGGGCTTGCCGGTCTCGTCGGTCATCGCGGTTCCTCCAGACGGCAGGCGTGGTCGCGGTCGCGAGCCACGGCTTCTTCATCGCGGTAATAGGCGAGACGCGTCATCAGTTCGTCGAAGTCCACCTCGTGGCCGTTGAACTCCGGGCCCTCCACGCAGGCGAAGCGGGTCTTGCCGCCCACCGTGACGCGGCAGGCGCCGCACATCCCGGTGCCGTCCACCATGATCGGGTTGAGAGAGGCCTGGCTCGGGATGCCGAGCTCCTGGGTGAGTTTGCAGACGAACTTCATCATGATCACGGGGCCGATCGCGATAACCTCGTCGATCTTCTCGCCCCCCTCGACCAGCGCGCGCAGGGCGTCGGTGACCAGCCCCTTGCGACCGTGCGAGCCGTCGTCGGTGGTGACGATCAGCAGGTCGCAGTGGGCTCCGACCTCTGATTCGAGGATCAAAAGTTCCTTCGTGCGCGCCCCGAGGATGGCGATTACCCGGTTGCCGGCCGCCTTCAGCGCCTGTACCTGCGGCCAGACCACGGCGATGCCGATGCCGCCGCCGACACAGCAGACGGTGCGGCCGCCGGTCGGGATGTCGGTGGGACGGCCGAGTGGACCCGCCAGGTCGAGAATCTCGTCGCCGGGGAGCAGCGCGTTCAGGAGGTGCGTAGTGTGGCCCACCTCTGCTGCCACGAGCGTGATCGTACCGCGGCCGGGGTCGCGGTGGGCGATCGTCAACGGGATCCGCTCGCCGTTGTCGACGACTCGCAGGATGACGAACTGTCCGGCACGACCCCGCTCGGCGATGTGGGGGGCCTCGACCTCGAACAGCATCTGCTTCGGGGCCAGCTCACGGGCGGCGACGATTTTGTTGCCCAAGGCGTTCTCCTCCGGCGGTGGCCGGACCGGAGGGCGCTGCGCGCCCAGCGGCCGGCAACGGGAATAACGCAACGGAATCGCGGGAGTTTAAGGCGAAAGTCCTTCCCTGACCAGCCCTTCAAATTTAGTTCCGGCGAAGCGACTGTTTCACCCGCGTGAACCGGCGTCTCCTTCCGCGACGACTAGAGAGCGCTCGTTTCAGCCGGCCGGTCAACCGGCAGCGGCTCCGGATGTCCCACCCGGGCGACGGCGCTGCAAAGCCCCCACGCGGTCGAAACCGGCGCAAGGCTTCAATTTCGTGTGGCGGCCGGCGACAGACAAGAAAATAAGGGCCGACCGGTGGTGGATGCGATCAGGACGAACCGGGGGGACTTCGGTCGTCAGATCGCCGGCGCGGGCGCGCCGTTCCAGCCGGGTGGTCGGCCCTTGGAATTTGGAAACTGCCCGTTCGCGGACAGGTGGAGGCCTGCAAAGCAACCGTCATGCCCGACAGGATGCCGTGCGGCGCAGAGCGCCGTCGCCGGGCCGTCTTGACCGCGCCGGGGGTCGCGCCTATGGTGGGCCCGGTCGGTCGCCGCGGAGGGACCGGCACTGTCCGACGCGAAGGGATGTGGGCAGACATGGAAGAGTTGATCCGGAGCCTGCTGGTGAAAATCGACGAGGATCCCCGGCGGGAGGGACTCGTGGAGACCCCCGCCCGCGTGGCGCGGGCATGGCGGGAACTGACGGCCGGCTACCGCATCGACGCCGACGCGCTGGTGCAGAAGGCGCTGTTCACGTCCAGCGGCAAGGAGATGGTGCTCGTCAACGACATCGATTTCTACAGCATGTGCGAACATCATCTCCTGCCGTTCTTCGGCAAGGCCCACGTGGCCTACATCCCCAGCGGGAAAATCGTCGGGTTGTCGAAGATCGCGCGCGTGGTGGAGGCGTTCGCGCGCCGTCTGCAGGTGCAGGAACGGATGACCGCGCAAATCGCCGAATGCCTGCACCGGAATCTGCAGGCGGATGGCGTGGGGGTCATCCTGCACGCCCAGCACCTGTGCATGATGATGCGCGGAGTCCAGAAGCAGAACAGCTTCGCGGTCACGAGCGAAATGCTCGGTGAGTTTCGCGACAACGCCAAGACCCGCGCCGAATTCCTCACGCTCATCGGCGAGAAGACCTGGAACTAGGCGCCGTGGGCGGCTACTGCTCCGCCAGCCAGCGTTCGCATTCCAGCGCCGCCATGCAGCCGCTGCCGGCCGCGGTGACCGCCTGGCGCCAGACATGGTCCTGCACATCGCCGCAGGCGAACACTCCCGCCACGCTGGTGGCGGTCCGGCCCGGCACGGTCACGACGTAACCGTTCGCGTCCAGCTCGAGCTGCCCGTCCAGGAAGCCGGTGTTAGGCGTGTGGCCGATGGCCACGAAACAGCCGGTCACCGCCAGGTCGCGCACGGCGCCGTCGCGGGTGTCCTCCAGCCGCAGTCCGGCGAGCAGGCCTTTCGAGTCGGGCAGCAGCCCGGTCACTTTGGCGTGCCAGGCGAATTCGATCTTCGGGTGTTTGAAGGCCCGTTCCTGCATGATGCGGGAGGCGCGCAGTTCGCCCCGCCGGTGGACCAGGGTCACCCTGGCGGCGAAATTGGTGAGAAACAGCGCCTCCTCCAGCGCCGTGTCGCCTCCACCCACCACTGCGATCTCCTGGCCCCGGAAGAAGAAGCCGTCGCAGGTGGCGCAGGCAGACAGCCCCTTGCCCTGAAAAAGCGGCTCTTCCGGCAGACCGAGCCAGCGGGCCGTGGAGCCGGTGGCGAGGATGAGCGCCGGCGCCGTGTAGGTCGCCTCGTCGGTCCAGATCGTGAACGGTCGGCGCGACAGATCGACCCGTTGCGCCGTCCGTCCGACGATCTCGCAGCCGAACCGGGCTGCCTGTGCGCGGAATTTCTCCATCAGTTCCGGTCCCTGGATCCCCTCGGGAAAGCCGGGAAAATTCTCCACCTCGCTGGTGATAGTGAGTTGTCCGCCGGGCTGGGTCCCCTCGAGCACCAGGTTGGTGACGTTGGCTCGGCCCAGGTAGATGGCCGCGGTGAAGCCGGCGGGGCCGGATCCGATGATGATGGCCTTGGGTGCCTGCGCGTTGGTCATGAATCCTCCAGATTCGCCGTCGGAAACATCAAATCAAGCCGAGGGGCGGGAGTCTAACCTCATCCCGGTCTCTGCGCAACCGCATGGATGGGGCGAGTTCTGCCGCGTCGCACCGGCGCAAGGTTCGATTCCGGGGCTTGACGGGGCCGCTCCGCGGTGCTATTAATTAGCGGTTCCGGCCGCCCCGGGGGCGGTCGTTGTTGTGTCTTCCCAGCCCGGTCGGCGCCCGGGGCGTCCGGCTGCGACGGCGGAGAATGCCCATGTACGCGGTGGTCAAGATCAAGAACCAGCAGTTCCGGGTCGAGCCGAATCTGCGCCTGGAGGTTCCGCTCCTGGAGGCTGAGGTCGGCGCCCAGATCACGTTCGATGAGGTGCTGCTGTTCAGCGACGGCGAGCAGGTCGTGGTGGGCTCGCCCTCGGTGTCGGGTTGTACCGTGGCCGCCGAGATCCTGCGGCATGGACGCGAAGAGAAGATCATCGTTTTCAAAAAGAAGCGGCGGAAGAACTACCGGCGGACCCGCGGGCACCGGCAGCATTTCACCGAGATCCGGGTCACGAACATCGTGACGGCCTGATCGGCACGACCGGCCAGGTTTCCCGGGCGAGGAGCATGAGGACATGGCGCATAAAAAAGGTGTAGGCAGTTCGCGCAACGGCCGCGACAGCAATTCGCAGCGGCTCGGTGTGAAGCGCTTCGGTGGGCAGCGTGTCCTGGCGGGGACGATTCTGGTCCGCCAGCACGGCACTCGCGTGCACCCGGGCCGGAACGTCGGGCTCGGCAGGGACTTCACCCTTTTCGCCCTGTCTGATGGCGTGGTCCTCTTCGAGACGTTCGGCAAGGGGCGCAAGCGCGTCAATATCACGCCCGCGTAGCGGGGTGTGGATAGACGGTCATTCGTGAACCCATCCCCCGCGGGGGATGGGTTCCGTTTTGAAGGCGGGCGGTGAACGCCCGCGTCGGCACGTGACACGGGAGGCTGGCGGTGGCGGGGGCACTGGTGGTGATACCGGCCCGTTACGGGTCGAGCCGGTTTCCGGGCAAGGCCCTGGCCGATCTGCACGGGCGGCCGCTTGTCGTGAGGGTGGCCGAGCGGGCGGCGGCGATGCGCGAGGCCGGGGCGGTCGTGGTCGCCACGGACGACCCCCGTATCCGCGACGCGGTCGAGGCGGCCGGGTTCGTCGCAGAGCTGACCGGCGAGCACGCCACCGGCACCGACCGCGTCGGCGCGGTCGCGGCGCGCCGGATGGCGGAGTTCGTGGTGAACCTGCAGGGAGACGAACCGCTGCTCGATCCGGCCGAGGCCGATCGCCTGGTGGCGCTGCTGCGCGGTGATCCGACGGCGGGGCTCGCCACGCTGGCGCACCCGTTCGCCGACGCCGACGAATGGCGCGATCCCAACGTGGTCAAGGTTCTGCTGGATCGGCGGGGACGTGCCCTGTATTTTTCCCGTGCGCCGCTGCCCGGGATCTTCCCGGGCCGCGCGGTGCGTGGCGAGCAGCTCGCGCTACGGCACGTCGGGATCTACGCCTGGCGGCGCGCGGCACTGCTCGATTTCGTGGCCTGGCCCGCCACGCCGCTGGAGATGGCCGAGGGGCTTGAGCAGTTGCGCGCGCTCGAGCATGGGCTGCCGATCGTGGTGACGCGCACGGAATCGCGTCCGGTCGGAGTGGACACGCCGGAGGACCTGGAGCGCGTGCGCCGGCTTTGGCACGCCTGAGCTGCGGGGCGGAGGGCGCACGGAGGTGGCGATGACGAAATTCGTGTTCGTGACCGGCGGTGTCGTGTCGGCCCTCGGCAAGGGGATCGCCAGCGCCTCGCTCGGCCGCCTGCTCAAGTCGCGCGGGCTGCGGGTCGTTTTGCAGAAATTCGATCCTTACCTGAACGTCGACCCCGGCACGATGAGCCCCTACCAGCACGGCGAGGTCTACGTCACCGACGACGGCGCCGAGGCCGACCTCGATCTGGGGCACTACGAGCGCTTTACCGATACGAACGTGGCGCGGATCAACAACCTCACGAGCGGCCAGGTCTACGACACGATCATCACGCGCGAGCGCAAGGGGGAGTACCTCGGGCGCACCGTGCAGGTGATTCCCCACGTCACCGACGAGATCAAACGGCGGATTCTGCTGCCGGCTGAGCGCGGCGACGTGGACGTGGTCATCACGGAAATCGGTGGCACGGTGGGCGACATCGAATCGCTGCCTTTTCTCGAGGCGATCCGCCAGTTCCGTCTCGAACGGCCGCCGGAGGACACCGCTTCGATCCATCTCACGCTGGTGCCCTACATCGAGGCGGCCGGGGAGATCAAGACGAAGCCGACGCAGCACTCCGTGCGCGAACTGCGCAGCATCGGCATCCAGCCCGACTTCCTGATCTGCCGGGCCCGCGACCCGCTCACCGATGAGGCGCGCCGCAAGATCGCCCTGTTCTGCAACCTGTCGCCGCAGTACGTCATGGACGGGCCCGACGCGCGTTCGATCTACGAAGTGCCGCTCAATTTCCACCGCCAGGATTTCGACACGCTGCTCTGCCGACGGCTTGGACTGGATCCCCCGCCGGCCGATCTGGCCGAGTGGGAGCGCATGCTGGAGGTGCTGCTCAATCCGTCGGCCCGCGTGCGCATCGCGATCGTGGGCAAGTATGTGGAACTGCATGATGCCTACAAGAGCATCATCGAGGCCTTCATCCACGCCGGGATTCCCACCCAGGTGCACGTGGAGCAGGTCTGGGTCGATGCCACGAGTCTCGAGGGGGCAGAGGTCGACGCGCAGCGGCTGGCCGAGGTGTTCGACGGGTGCCACGGCATTCTGGTGCCGGGAGGGTTCGGAGATCGTGGCATTCTGGGCAAGGTGGCGGCGATCCGCTATGCGCGCGAGCGGCGGCTGCCGTTCTTCGGCATCTGCCTCGGCCTGCAGTGCGCCATGATCGAGTTCGGTCGCGATGTGGCCGGACTGCCGCTGGCCAACAGCAGCGAGTTCGATCCCCAGACGCCGCATCCCGTGATCGACCTGATGTGCGAGCAGCGCGCGGTCGACCGGCTTGGCGGCACGATGCGCCTCGGCGCCTACCCCTGCCATCTCGAACCGGGGACGCTGGCCGCGCGCTGCTACGGCGCGTCGGAGATCAGCGAGCGCCATCGACATCGCTATGAGGTGAACAACCGCTACCGGGCGGCGTTCGTCCAGGCCGGTTTAGTCTTCTCCGGCACTTCGCCCGACGGCCAGCTCGTGGAGATTCTCGAATTGCCCGCGCACCCCTTCTTCATCGCCGTCCAGTTCCACCCGGAACTGCAGTCGCGACCCAACCGGCCGCACCCCCTGTTCCGCGAGTTCGTGGGGGCCGCGGTCGCCCACCAGAACCAGGCGCGGGCCGCGGCCGCGCGCTGAGGGGCGGCGGGAGGTCGGCATGGTTAAAAGCGAAACCAGGGCCGGCGGCGACGGCGCCGCCGCAGTGACGCTGCGTGGCCGGCGGATCGGCTCCGGCGAACCGCTGTTCGTGATCGCCGGGCCGTGCGTGCTCGAGGACCCCGACGCGATGCTCCGGCTCGCCGGCGAACTCGCGGCCGTCTGCGCGCGGTACGGACTCGGCTACTGTTTCAAGGCGAGCTACCTGAAGGACAATCGCACCAGCGGTGCCTCCCCGCGCGGCCCCGGCCCGGAGGAGGGGCTGCGGCTGCTCGCCCGCATCGGCGACGCGCACGGCGTGCCGCTGCTCACCGACGTGCACCACCCCGACGAGGCCGCGGCTGCGGCCGAGGTCGTGGACATCCTGCAGATCCCCGCCTTCCTCTGCCGCCAGACCTCGCTGCTCGAGGCTGCCGGACGGACGGGGCGGCTGGTGAACGTCAAGAAGGGGCAGTTCCTGGCCCCGGCGGATCTCGGCCACGCGGCGGCGAAAGTGCGGGGGGCCGGCTGCCCGGGCGTGCTCGCCACCGAGCGCGGCTCGTTCTTCGGCTATCGTGACCTCGTGGTGGACTTCCGCGCGGTGCCGCTCCTGCACCGGCTCGGCCTGCCGGTAGTGATGGACGCCACCCATGCGGTGCAGTCGCCCGGCAGCACGGGAACCGTCACCGGCGGCGCGCCGGAAATGATTCCGCTCTACGTGCGCTGCGGCATGGCGGCGGGCGCCGACGCCCTGTTCCTCGAGGTGCATCCCGATCCGCCGCGCGCGCTCAGCGACGCCGCGAGCCAGCTGCCGCTGCCGGCGTTCGCCGGCCTCGTCGAACAGGCGCGGCGCTTCCGCGATCTCTACCGGGAGTGCGTGTCGTGAGCCGACAGCCGTGGCCGCCGCGCACCCCTGAGGCCTACCGGCGCGAGGCGGGCACCGCGCTCGATCCGTCGTTGCATGCCCTCTTCGCCGCTGTCCACCTGCTCGTGCTCGATGCTGACGGCGTGCTGACGCCGGCCAACATTCTCTACGGGCCCGAGGGCGAGGCGCTCAAGGAGTTCGACAGCCGCGACGGCTTCGGCCTGGTTCAGGCGCACGCCGCCGGGCTGAAGCTGGCCCTGTTGACCGGACGCCAGAGCCGCATCGCGGAGCGGCGCTGCCGCGATCTCGGATTCGATGTCATCAAGCTCGGTCGCTTCGACAAGGTGGCGGCCCTGCGCGAGATCCTGGCGGAGACCGGCTGCGCGGCTCCGGAGACCTGCTACGTCGGCGATGACGTGATCGATATTCCAGCCCTCGACGCCGTCGGCCTGTCGGTGACCGTGCCGGCGGCGCCGGCCGAGGTGCGGGAGCGGAGCCGCTACGTGACCCGCGCCGCGGGCGGGCGTGGCGCTGTGCGCGAGGTGACCGATCTGGTACTCAAGCTGCGCGGCCTCTACGGTCCGGCCCTGGTGCGCCTGTCCGCGGCGCCGGAGCCGTTCGCCGTCACTGACCCCCAACCGGAGGCGCCAGGCTCGTGAGCGACCATCTCCTGCCGCTCGATGAGACCGCGGTACTGGCCGCGGGGCGGCGCACGTTTGTCGCCGAGGCGGACGCATTGGTCGTCGTGGGGGAGCGGCTCGACGCCGCCTTTGTCAGGGCGATAAGGGTGATGCTCGACTGCCGCGGCAGCGTGCTGGTGACCGGGTTGGGCAAGTCTGGACTGGTGGCGCGCAAGGTGGCGGCGACGCTGACCGCCACCGGTACGCCGAGTGTCTTCATCCATCCGGTCGAGGCGACGCACGGCGATCTCGGCATCGTGCGGCGGGGCGACGTGCTGATCGCGATCTCGCGCAGCGGGCACAACCGCGAAGTGAACGGCCTGATCGGGCCGTCCCGGCAGCTCGGCATGACGGTGATCGCGATCACCGGGCAGCCGGAATCGGAGCTGGCCCGGCTGAGCGACATCGTGCTGCTCTGCCCCGTCGCGCGCGAGGCCTGTCCGCTGAATCTTACGCCCACCAGCAGCGCCACCGCCGCCTCCGTGATGGGCGATGCCCTGGCGATGAGCCTGCTCGATCTGCGCGGTTTCACGGCGCAGGACTTCGCCGCCTTCCACCCGAGCGGGGTGCTGGGACGGTCGCTGCTCGTGCGGGTGCGCGAGTTGATGCACACCGGCGACCAGTTGCCGGTCGTCTCCCATCGCTTCACGCTGCGGGACTCGCTGCCGGAAATCGTGGACAAGCGGCTCGGAGGAGTCTGCGTGGTGGATGACGACGGCCGGCTGCTCGGGCTCTGCGTGGACGGTGACGTCAAGCGAGCCCTGCTCGCGCGGGAGGATGCGCTCGGCCGCCCGATCACCGAATCGATGAATCCGCTCCCGACCACGGTCGATCCGGACGCCCTCGCCCTGTCAGCCCTGCGGTTGATGGAGGCGCGGCCTGAGGGGCCGGTCACCCTGCTCATCGCTGTCGACGCGGAGCGTCGTCCGCTCGGTCTGCTGCATATCCACGATGTCCTGCGCGCCGGACTGCTTTGATCCATGTCGTTTCTTGACAACATCCTGCGGACGTGGCACAAATTGTGCATCGTGCCCGCCCCTCCCGGTGCCATGACCGGAGCGGAGAGGGGGAGGCCGCTGCCGCCATGGTGGCGCCGCTGGCGACGGCGCGGCTACTTCGTCCTTGCGCGAGTGTTGCTGACGATGGCGAGGGCGGTGCCGCTGCCGGTGGGGCGTACGGCGGGGGCGGGGCTGGGCGCGCTGGCGCTGCGGGTGAGGCCGCGAGAGCGGGAACGCGCCCGGGCGAATCTGGCGCTGGCCCTGCCGGAGTTGTCTGCCGGCGCGCGGGAGGCGCTCCTGAAACGGGCCGCGGAGGCCCTCGGAGCGAATCTGCACGACACGCTGGCGCTCGAACGGCTGGCGGCCGGTGGCTACGCCGGCGTGGAGGGGGCGGAGGCCGCGGCCACTGCCCGCGCCCTGCTGGCGGAGGGGCGGGGGCTGCTGATCCTGACCGGCCACCTCGGTTGCTGGGAGTTGCTCGGTGGCTGGCTGGCGCGGGAACTTGGCGGGCTGGCGGTGGTAACCGGCACGATTCACAACGCGCCGTTCGATCGCCTGGTGAACGACCGTCGTCGTCGTCTCGGCCTGACTCCGCTGCCGCGGGAAGGGGATCTGCGGCCGCTGCTGCGGGTGCTGCGCGGTGGTGGCGCGCTGGCGGTGCTTCTGGATCAGAATTCGCCGGTTTTGAACGTTCAGGTGCCTTTCTTTGGTCGACCGGCGCCCACGGCCGCGGGTTTTGCGCGGCTGGCGCTGCGGACTGGCGCGCCGGTTTTGCCGCTGTCGATTCGTCGGGACGGGCCCGGGCACTGCGTGGAACAGCTGCCGCCGCTGAGGCCGCAGGGCGGAACGGATGAGGGGGCGGTATATTCATGTCTGACTCAGTGCAACGCCGCCCTCGAGACCCTGATCCGGCGCGCGCCGGCCGAATGGGTATGGTTTCATGCGCGCTGGCAGGGGCGGGGGCCGGAAGCGGAGACGACATGCCTGACCAGCGCAGCGCCGCCCGGATCTGGTCGGCCGCCAGCCTGACCCTGCTGTTGATCCTCGCGGCGGGCGGCTGCGGCCGGGAGCCGGAGCCGGCCGCCGGACCGGCGGTGCCCGCCCGCCTGCCCGAACAGGAGATTCTGGACTACCGTCTCATCCAGACCGAAGCGGGGGTACGGCGCTGGACCCTGAACAGCGAACGGATGCGCAAGTACGCGGATCAGGTCGAAGTTGAACTGGACGAGCCGCGCATGGAGTTCTACCGCGCAGGAGTCTACTACTCCACCTTGACCGCCCGCCATGGTCGGGCCAATCTGGATGGCAGAAACATGTTCGCCAAGGGCGGGGTGGTCGTGGTGACAACCGACGGCCGGCGTCTCGAGACGGAGGAGATAAACTACGACAACGGCACCGGGCGCATCACGAACACGGTCTTCAACCGCTTCACGCGTGGCGGTGACGTGGTGACGGGGTACGGACTCGACGCCAGCCCGGACCTCGAGCATTTCGAGTTGCGCGGGCGGGTGGTCGCCGAGGTCAGCGACACGCTCGGGACGGTCACGCCGGCGGGGCGGGCGCCATGAACCGGATCCCGGCCTCCGTCGAGGCGATCGCTCCGCCGATCGTGCTGGCGGCAAGGAACCTGCGCAAGACCTACCGTGGCCGGGCCGTCGTGGACGACGTCGATCTGGAGTTGCGCCCGGGCGAGGTGACCGGTCTGCTGGGCCCCAACGGCGCCGGCAAGACGACCACTTTCTATATTATTGTCGGGTTCATCCGTCCCGACGGCGGTACGGTCACCCTGGGCGAGCGGAACATTTCGCGGCTTCCCATGTACCGCCGGGCGCGGCTGGGGATCGGCTACCTGCCGCAGGAGGCGTCGATCTTCCGGAAGATGACCGTGGAGGAGAATATCCTGGCGATCCTCGAGACGCTGCCCCTGTCCCGGCAGGTGCGCCACGAACGGCTGGAGGCGCTGTTGGCCGAGATGGGCATCGAACAGGTCCGTCGCAGCCGCGGCTATCAGCTTTCGGGCGGCGAGCGGCGGCGTGTGGAGATCGCGCGCGCGCTCACCACCGAACCGCGCTTCATGCTGCTCGACGAGCCATTCGCCGGGATCGACCCGATCGCGGTGGCCGACCTGCAGCGCAGCGTGGCCAAGCTGCGGGCGCGTGGCCTGGGGGTCCTGATCACCGATCACAACGTACGGGAGACGCTGAGCATCACCGACCGCGCCTATGTCATGTTCGAGGGACGGATCGCGCTGTCCGGCACGCCCGACGAAATCGTCGGCAACGCGCGGGCGCGCGAGGTCTACCTCGGCGATTCGTTTCGTCTCTAACGCCGCGTCGCGCGCGGCCGTCCGGTCCGGGAGAGCACGTCCATGAATATGAATCTGAGCCTGCGCCAGGGCATGCATCTGCGTCAGCAGCTGGTCATGACCGTGCGCCTGCAGCAGGCTCTCAAGCTTCTCCAGGTGCCGACCCTGGAGTTGGAACAGATCCTCCGGTTGGAACTGCAGATCAACCCCCTGCTCGAAGAGATCGATTTTGCCGAGGAAGAGGAGGAGGAGGGGGGGAGCGAGGCGTCCGCCGCCGGCGAGGACGATGGTGAAGAGGGAGCCCTGGCCGGGGCCGAAGAGGCCGCCGGCGCCTCGGCCGACGACGCGGGCGAGGAGGCGGCCGAGGCCGCCGCGGCGGAAACCACCGGCGCCAGCGAGGATTCGCCGGAGCCGGTCGACTGGGACGAGTACTTCAAGGACGGATTCATCGCCGAGCATCTCGAGCCGGAGACGGCTGAGGAGGATCTTTTCGAGCGACTCCCGGTCTATGTGCCGAGCGGACAACAGTCGCTGCTCGATCAGCTCCAGTTCGCCGTGTCCGAGCCTCTCGATCGCCGGATCGGCGAGTACATCATCGGCAGTCTCAACGGCGACGGATACCTGACCGCGCCGGTGGGCGAGATCGCCGCGTTTTTCGAAACGGATGAGGCGCGGGTCGCGCGCGTGCTGGCGCTGATCCAGGAGTTCGATCCGCCCGGCGTGGCGGCGCGCGATCTGCGGGAATGCCTCCTGCTGCAACTCCGGACGAAGGGACGGTCCGATTCTCCGGAAGCGACAATAATCAGCAATCACTTCGATGCGCTCAAGACCCGCAAGTTCGGCGACATCGCGCGCGAGATGCACATCACGGTGCAGGAGGTACAGGCGATCGCCGAGCGCATCGGCGAACTCGATCCCAAGCCGGGGATGGCGAGCGAGAGCGAAGGGGCGCGCTACATTGTGCCCGATCTGGTGGTGCAGGAAGTCGATGGCGAATATGTGGTCTATCTGAACGATGGCAACATTCCGCGCCTGCGCGTGAGCAAGGCCTACGAGAACCAGAAGCTGCAGGGTCCCGATCGCGACAACCAGACCGTGCAGTTCATCGACGAGAAGAAGCGGTATGCTGAGTGGATCATCAAGACCATCGAACAGCGACGCCGCACGATGATCAAGGTGATGGAGGCGATCGTTGTCCAACAGTCGGCCTTCTTCGAACAGGGCGCCATCGCTCTGCGGCCGCTGACGCTGCAGCAGGTGGCCAATGTCATCGGCATGCACGAATCGACGGTCTCGCGGGTGACGAAACAGAAGTTCGTGCAGACCCCGCGCGGTGTCTTTCCCCTCAAGTACTTCTTCTCGGCCGGGCTCGATGCCGGGGATGGGGAAGAGATCGGCGCCAAGGCGGTGAAGGAGATGATCAGGAATATCGTTGCGGCTGAATCTCCGAAGCGACCGTTGTCTGACAAGAAGATCGTGGACCTGCTCGCGCAGCGCGACCTTACCATCGCGCGCCGGACGGTGGCCAAGTATCGTGAACAGCTGGGCATCCTGTCCGCGCGCATGCGCAAACAGTTCTGAGGGACAGGGGCGAATCCGGCAAGGAGGAAGCATGCAGCTCGAGTTCAACACGCGGCACTTCGTGATCGAGGACGAATCCAGGGACAGGATCGAAAAACGGGTCGCCAAGCTCGAACGCTACAGTCCTCGCAACCCGGTTTCCATCCGGCTCACGATCACCAAGGAGGGTGGTCGCTTCGAGGCCGAGCTCTCCTACTACCTCCGCAACACCGACTTCCATGCGAAGGCTGAGCGCACCGAGCCCGATCTCGCCGCCGACGAGGCGATCGAAAGCCTCGAAAGGCAGTTGCGCCGGTTCAAGGACCGCGTGGCCAACCGTGACAAGGGCGATGAGGGGAATACCGGTCTCGGCGAGGCCATGGCCGCCGGCGAGCTGCTTGCGAGCGAGGGAGCGGTGCTCGATGAGGATGGCTTCCGGTTGAAGGATCTCTCGGTCGAGGCGGCCGTGGAGGCCTTCCGGGATTCGCGGTATCCGTTCCTGGTCTTCCGTAACCGCAGCAGTTCCCGCGTGGCCGTCGTCTACCGACGCGAGGAGGGCGCCTACGGGATCCTGGAGCAGCGCGAGGACTAGATCCAGGACTGGATCCATCGAGATCCGCAACCGCCGCCGCCGCGGCCCGAAAGCGTCGCCATGAGCAGGATCACCGTCCAGCGCCTCTGCGCGGATCTCCGCGATGCTCTGGACCTCACCCCCCTGACGCCGTTGCCGGGAGAGGACATCCCGGTCCCGGTGCGCGACGTGCATCGTCCCGGCATGGCTCTGATGGGGTTCGCGGAGAATTTCCTGCCCCACCGTCTGCAGATGATGGGCGAGTCCGAGCTGGCGTATCTCGCCGGGCTGCCCCCCGCCGAGCAGGTCACGGCCTTCGGGCGCGTGCTCGAACTGCAGGCGCCGGCCATCTTCATCGCCCGCGGGCAGGGGCTGCCGGAGCCGCTTCTCGACCTGGCGCGCGCGCGGGGGGTGCCGGTCCTGCGCACCTCGCTGGCGTCCGTGGATTTCCTGGAGGAGCTGTCGGAACATCTGCGGGAGATCTTCGCGCCGCGCACGGAGGTGCACGGGTCGCTGGCTGACGTCTACGGGGTGGGGCTGCTGTTCACCGGCCGCAGCGGCATCGGCAAGAGCGAGTGCGTGCTCGATCTGGTGGAGCGCAATCACCGGCTGGTCGCCGACGACGTGGTCGAGATCGTCAAGCGGGGCGACGACGTCATCGTGGGTCGCTTCCGCGAAGTGCTGCAGCACAACATCGAGATCCGTGGCGTCGGCGTCATCGACGTGCAGGCGATTTTCGGCATCAAGGCGATTCGTATGCAGAAGCGGATCGAGGTCGAGGTGCACCTGCAGGACTGGGACGAGAACGCCGACTACGAGAGGCTCGGGCTGGAGAGGCAATACACGCACATTCTCGGCGTGGCCATCCCACGCGTGGTGGTGCCGATCTTTCCCGGCAAGAACATCACGGTGATCGCCGAGGTCATCGCCCTCGATTTCATGCTGAAGATCTACGGCTACGATGCGGCGCAGGCGCTCAACCGGCGTATCCTCGAGACGATGAAGCCGGGCAGCAACCTGAACCGGTACCTGCGTCACGACAACGAGTAGAAGGAGCGGCGGGTCATGATCAGCGGTCTGGTGATCACCCATGGCGCCCTGGGCGAGGAACTCGTGCGGGTGGTGACGCTCGTGCTCGGCCCGGTGGAGAATCTGGGGGCGCTTTCGAACCGCGGCCTGGGCGCGCGCGACCTGACCGAGGCGATCCGCGGCTGGATCGCGGCCGAGCCTCAGCAGGGTGCGGGCGGGATCCTCCTGTTCATCGACGATTTCGGCGGCAGTTGCGCCAACGCGGCCCAGCTCGCGGTGCAGGCGGGGCCGCCGTCCGGTATCCTGACCGGGGTCAACCTGGCCATGGTGCTCGACTTCCTTACCTGGCGCGATTCGTTGTCGGTGACCGAACTGTCCCGCCGACTCGTGGAGAAGGGGCGGCAGGCCATCTCGCTCCTTGGTCCCGGCGCGGGCGCCTGAGGGGGCCGGGACGGCGCATGGGCATCGTGCTGGCCAGGATCGATGATCGCTTCATCCATGGCCAGGTCACGGTCGGCTGGAGCCAGAAGCTGAGGCCCCACCGCATCGTGCTCTGCAACGACGAGATCGCCGCCGATCCCTGGCAGAGTCGGGTCTACCGCAGTTCAGTGCCGCCCCGCATCGCGGTCGAGATTCTCTCCGCCGAATCCACGGTATCCACGCTTGCCGCCTGCCCGCCGGGCGAGCGGGTGATCCTCCTGGCCGGTGCCCCGCTCGACATGCACGACCTGCTGGCGCGCGGTCTGCCGCTGGCCGAGGTCAACGTCGGCGGCATGCACTGGGTCAAGGGCAAGGAGGAAATGCTGCCCTACGTCTACGTCAATCGCACGGACCTCGATGTCTTTCGCGCTTTTCTGGGGCGGGGGGTGCGGTTGTCGGCGCGCCCGGTGCCGGGGGCCCGCGAGACGGAAATCGATTTGCCGCTGATCGCGGCGCTCGAGGAGCGGCTATGATCCCCCCGTCGCCGGCCATCGTGATGCTGGCCACGGGCGCCCCTGTGCTGGCCACGGCCGGCGCGGGGCTTCTGGCGCTGCCCTGGCTGCCGGTGGCGCTGCTGGCGCTATTGACGATGGTGCTCAGCCTCGACGAAACGGCACTGGCGCAGACCTGGCTCAGCCAGCCGTTGCCGGCCGGGCTGCTGGCGGGGGCTCTGTGCGGCGACGCCGCCACCGGGCTTGCGGTAGGTCTGCCGTTCCAACTCGTCACGTTGGCGGACCTGCCGGTCGGACAGACGTTCACCGGCGAGAAGGTGGCGGCCGTCGTGGCCGGCGTGGGGGGGGCGATCCTGACCGGGCATGCCCTGCCGCAACTGGCTCGCCAGGCGCCCGAGGCGGCGGCGGGCGCCTTGGGCTGGACTCTGGTGGCGGTCTGCCTGTTCAGCCTCGCCGGCCACAAATTCGTCCAGATCGAGCGCTCCACCCACTTCCTCTGGATGCTCGAAGGACACCGGACGCTCTGGGACGGGCGGACCGAACGGTTGGAACGGCTGCAGGCGAGATGCCTGGTCGCCACGGCCCTGCGCGGACTGGTGCTCTGCCTGCTCTGGCTGACCCTGATGGTTGGTTTCTGGCTGCCGCTCTACGCTCTGCTTCCGGCGCGTCTCGTGCGCGCGCTGGCCCTCCTGCCGCTGCTCGCGCCGCCTCTGGCCGTGGCCGCGCTGGGCGATCTCTACGGGTGGCGTAACGCCTGGCGCTGGATAGCGGGGGGCCTGACCGCCGCCATCGTGCTCGCGTGGTGGCTGTGAAAGAGGTGCAAGTGATGCAGGCTGGCCGCGAAGCGTTGCCGCCGCTCGAACTGCCGCCGCGGCGTCTGCTGTGGAGCGTCTGGCTGAGGGCGCTCGCCCTGCAGGCCGCGTGGAACCCCCAGCGCATGCAGAACCTTGGCCTCGTGACAACGCTGGCGCCGTGGCTGCGGGCCCGCGCGCCCGCCGTACCGATTGTCCGCCGCGTCTGCCGCCGGCACTACGAATTTTTCAATACGAATCCCTATTTCGCCAACTTTATAATCGGCGGGTTGATGCGGCTGGAGGATGAGAGTTTGCGCGAAGGGGGCGGGGGAGCCCGGCAGGTGGTGGCGTTCCGCAGCTCGGTGGCGCGCGCCTTTGCGTCCCTCGGCGACCAGTTGTTCTGGCTTGGACTGCAGCCGTCGCTGTTGCTGACGGCGTCGGTGTTGGCCTGGGCAGGCCGTCCTTGGGTCGGTTTCAGCCTGATTGTCCTGCTGGCGCTCTGCCAGCTCTGGCTCCGCTGGCTCGCCCTGGGCACAGGTTACCGCCTCGGGCTTGACATCGTCGACCTGCTCTCCCAGCCGTCCTGGCACCGTTTGATCTGGGCGAGCAAGCGGTCGGGGATGGTTCTGGCCGGAATCCTGGCCGGGGTGTATCTTGAGGCTCTGGCTGAAACGCCCCCCGGCGGTTTTCGGGTCGCTCTCTGGAGCGCTGGCGCGGGGGGCGCGTGCGGGTTTCTGCTGCACCGGCGCCTGCCGGGGGAGTTGGTCTTCCTCCTGGGAATCCCCCTTGCCCTGGTCCTGGCGATTCTTTAGGGTTCCTGCGTTTGCGGCGCACGGCCACGCGCCGTCGGGGAGAGGAACGGGCCGTTGAAAGCCACCACTGCCACTGTCTCCGATCCGGTCGGTTTTCACCTGCGCGCTGCGGGGCGTATCGTCAAACTCACCAAGCGGTTCACCGCGGAGGTGACGATCCGCTATAACGGGCGGGCCGCCAACGCCAAGAGCATCATGGGCCTGGCCAGTCTGGCGGCGGAGTGCGGCAGCCGGGTCGATATCGAGGCGGACGGGCCTGACGAAGGCGAGGCTCTCGACGCGCTCGTCCAGCTCATCGCCATCGAACTCGCTCATCCCGAGCAGGAGCCGTGACCTGATGCGGACGCTGCGCGGCATCGCCGCCTCGCCCGGTTACGCCGTTGGACCGGTGCACCGGATCGTCAAACGACCCCCCGAGTTGCCGTGCCGCACGGTGAACGCGGAGCAGGTCGAGGCGGAGGTGGACCGTTTCCGGGCCGCGGTTGGGCAGGCGCGGGCGGAAATCCGGGTCCTCATGGAGAAGCTCGAGCGGGAACTCGGCCCGGCCGAGGCGCGGATCCTCGGCAGCCATCTCCTTATTCTTGAGGATGAACTGACCTGGGATCGCACGATTGCCCGCATCCGGGAGGAGCGTCTCGGCGCGGAGCAGGCCTTCAGCCGCGCCTGCGCCGACATTGCGGTGCAGTTGCGTGACACCGACGCCGTCTTCCGCGAGCGGATCGTTGATCTGCGCGATGTCGAGGAGCGGGTCCTGCGGGCCCTGACCGGCGAGGTGTCGCCTCGCGTGGCGCCGCCGACAGAGCCGAGCATCGTGGCCGCTCCCAACCTGACCCCGTCGGACACCGCCGCGCTCGGCCGGCGCAACGTGCTGGCCTTCCTGATGGACGAGGGGAGCCAGACGAGCCATGTGGCGATTCTGGCCCGCTCGCTCGGCGTGCCGGCCGTGGTCGGTCTCGGTGATGTCGTGGCGGGGTTGACCGACGGAGTGCTGGCGGCGGTGGATGGCGAGGCGGGAGAGGTCGTGCTCGACCCCAATCCGGAGGTCGTGGAGCAGTGCCGCCGGCGGGGATTTGAGCAGCAGCGGGTGGACCTGCGCCTGGCCGGGCTGCGCGATGCGCCCGCCGTCACCCCCGATGGCCGGCGCGTGCAGCTGATGGCCAACGTAGAGCTGCCGGAGGAGGCGGACGAGGCGCTGGCGAGGGGCGCCGAAGGGATCGGGCTCCTGCGCACGGAGTACCTCTATTTCCGCCACCAGGACATTCCGGACGAGCAGGAGCAGGTCGAAGCGTACGCCGATGTGCTGCGCCGTATGGCCGGTCGTCCGGTCGTCATGCGTACCCTCGATGTGGGGGGCGACAAGGTGTCGCGCTACCTCGGCGCCAAGCGGGAATACAATCCGTTTCTCGGCTGGCGCGGCATCCGGTTCTGTCTGGCGAATCGCACGCTCTTCAAGACGCAGATCCGCGCCATGTACCGTGCCGCGGCGCAGGGGTCGGCGCGGCTGATGTTCCCGATGGTGACGGGGCTCGAGGAACTGCGCGCTGCCCGGGAGTTGTGCGCCGAATGTCTGGACGAACTGGCCCGCGAGGGACGGCCGCACGCCCCTGACACGCCGGTCGGCATCATGATCGAAACCCCCTCCGCCGCCGGCATCGCCGACCTGCTGGCCAGGGAGTGCGACTTTTTCAGCCTCGGCACCAACGACCTCATCCAGTACACGCTGGCCATGGACCGCACGAACAGTCGCGTGGCCTACCTTTATCAGCCGCTGCATCCGGCCGTGCTGCGCACCCTGCGCGCGGTGGTGCAGGCGGCCGCGGGTGCGGGCATCCCGGCCGGCCTGTGCGGCGAAATGGGCGCGGAGACCCGCTACGCCGAGGTGCTGCTCGGGCTGGGTTTCGATGAGATCAGCCTGCACAGCGCGGCGCTGCCGAAAATCAAGCAGGTCATCCGCTGGACCCCCTACACGGAGGCGCAGGCCCTCGTGGCGGAGCTGGCCGACCTGGGCACGGCGGCGGAGGCGGCCGCCCACCTGGCGGCGTATATCGAGCGCAAGAAGCGCCTGCGGCACTACGGGGAGGACCAGCCATGAACAGCCGGTCCGGGAGCGGCGACGGCATGCTGCCCCTCGTGGCGGCCATGCCGGAGCATCTGGCGGCCAGCGAACAGTTGCCGGGCCTCGACGCGGTGTCGTCGCTCGACCGCCCGTTCCGCCGGGTCCTGCTGTGCGGACTGGGGGGGTCGGCCGTGGCGGGCGATCTGGCTCGCCCGCTCGTGGCCGCGGCCGGCGTGCAACTCACGGTGTGGCGCGATTACGAAACGCCGGGCTGGGCTGGCGACGACACCCTGGTTGTGCTGAGCAGCTATTCCGGTGACACCGAAGAGACCCTGGCGGCGTCGCGTCGCGTTCTGGCGGCGGGTTTGCCGGCGCTGGTGATCACCTCCGGCGGCGCTCTTTTGGCCCTGGCCCGGGCCGGCGATGTGCGCGGCCGGTCGGTGCCCGCGGTCGTGCTGCCGGGCGGACTGCCGCCGCGCGCTGCGCTCGGACACGGGCTGGGCGCTCTGCTGTGGGCATTGCACCGCGCCGGCGTCACGCCGACGCCGCGCGAGGATCTCGCCGACGCCGTGGCGGAGTTGCGCGCCGGCCGCACGCGCTGGCTGGTCCCCGGGGACCAGTCGGCCGACGAGGCGCCGGCGGTGTTGGCGCGCGCCCTGCTCGGCCGCTTCACGGTGATCTTCACGACTTCGCCCGAGGCGCACGGAGCCGGCGTCCGCCTGCGGGCGCAGCTCAACGAGAACGCGAAACACCCGGCGAGCCTGGCGGAATTCCCGGAGCTGGATCACAACGAGATCGTCGGCTGGGAGGTGCTGCGCCGTCGGCGCGAGGCGTTCGCGCTGGTGATCCTGCGCGGCGGCGACGAGCATCCCCGCACGACCCGTCGTGTGGAGATCACGCGCGAGCTGCTGGCGGCCGAGTTCCACTCCATCCACGACGTGTTTGCGCGCGGCGCCCGTCCGCTGGCCCGCGTGCTTTCTCTGGTGCAGCAGGCCGATGTCGTCTCCTGCCGTCTGGCCGAAGCGGCCGGCGTGGATCCGCTCCCGGTGGCTCGCATCGACGCGCTCAAGGCGCGTCTCAGGGAGGAGTGAGTCCGTGAAGGCGCTGATTCCGGCGGCCGGCATCGGCACGCGACTGCGGCCGCATACCCTGAACCGGCCCAAGGCGCTGCTGCCGGTGGCCGGCAAGCCGATTCTGGCCCACATCGTCGACGACCTGCGCGCGGCCGGCATCACCGAATTCGTGCTGGTGGTCGGTTTCGAGGGGGAGGCGGTGCGCGCCTGGTTCAGGAGCGCCTACCCCGGCGTGCCGGTGACGTTCGTAGAACAGGCCGAGCGGCTCGGGCTGGGGCATGCCGTCTGGACGGCGCGCGATGCCCTTGGCGATGACCCGTTCTTCTGCATTCTCGGCGATACCATTCTCAAGGCGGACTACGCCGCTCTGCTGGGCGATCCCGCCAACTGCATCGCGGTGCGCGAGGTGGCTGATCCCCGGCGGTTCGGCGTGGTCGAATTATGCGACGGTCGTGTCGTCCGCTTCGTCGAGAAACCGGAGAGGCCGCCCAGCAATCTGGCGATTGTCGGCGCCTATCTGCTGCGCGACGCCCCCGCGCTCTGGGCGGCGCTGACCCGCGTAGTGCGGGAGGACCGCCGCACCCGGGGCGAGTACCAGCTCACCGACGCTCTGCAACTGATGGTGGAGCAGGGGGTGCCGTTCAGCATCGCCACCGTCACCGACTGGTACGATTGCGGCAAACCGGAGACCTGGCTGGAGACGAACCGCGTCCTGCTCGACCGACATCCGGGTCGCTCGCCGGAAGGCGCCGAGGCGCCCTGCGCGGTGGCGCCGGACGTTGTGGTTGCCGGTTCGCGGCTGGGGCCGTACGTGTCGATCGGTGCGGGAGCCGTCATCGTGGATTCGGACCTGGCGGACTGCATCATCGGGTCCGGCGCCGAGGTGCGGGGTTGTCGCCTGCGCGACAGCCTGGTGGGCGAACAGGCGGTAGTGCGCGGTGCGCGGGGACGACTGAACGTGGGTGACTATTGCGAAGTGGTCGTCGAAGGCGCCTGAGGGGTGCGCGGCGGCAGGCAGCGGCCCGTTCGCGTCGCCCGGGCGCCGGGCCATCATCACGGAAAAGGAGCGAGCATTGGCTGAGCGCCACCTCTTCACCAGCGAGTCCGTGACCGAGGGTCATCCGGACAAGGTCGCCGACCAGATCTCCGACAGCGTGGTCGACGCCATCCTGAGCGCCGATCCCCTGGGGCGAGTCGCCTGTGAAACACTCGTCACGACCGGTATCGCTTTCGTGGCCGGTGAGATAACGACCAATACGTATGTCGACATCCCCCGGCTCGTGCGCGAGACGATCCGGGATATCGGCTACACCCGCGCCGATTTCGGTTTCGACTACGCCACCTGCGCCGTGGTTACGTCGATCGACGAGCAGTCTCCGGACATCGCCCAGGGGGTCAATCCCGGCGGCGCCGGCGACCAGGGCCTGATGTTCGGCTATGCCTGCCGTGAGACCGACGTCCTGATGCCGCTGCCCATCACCATGGCGCACCGCCTGGCGATGCGCCTCGCCCAGGTCCGCCGCGAGGGGGTGCTGCCGTGGGCGCGGCCCGATGGCAAGACGCAGGTCACCATCGCCTACGAGGGCTTGTCCCCCGTCGCCGTGGAGACGATCGTGATTTCCACGCAGCACGGACCCGAAGTCGAGAACGCAACCTTGCGCGCCGAAGTCGCCGAGCATGTCATCCGCCCGGTGCTCGACCAGTTCCCGATTCGCCACGACGGGTTCAAGATGCATATCAACCCCACCGGCCGCTTCGTGGTGGGAGGCCCACAGGGGGACTGCGGCCTGACCGGGCGCAAGATCATCGTGGACACCTATGGTGGGGCCGCCAGCCATGGCGGTGGCGCTTTTTCCGGCAAGGATCCCACCAAGGTAGACCGTTCCGCCTGCTATGCCGCGCGCCATGTGGCCAAGAACATCGTGGCGGCCGGGCTGGCCGAGCGCTGCCAGGTGCAGGTGGCCTACGCCATCGGCGTCGCCGAGCCGGTTTCCATCATGATCGACACGGGGGGCACCGGTAAGGCGCCCGACGCGCGGCTGCGCGATGCGGTCGTGAAAACTTTCGACCTGACGCCCGCCGGCATCATCGAACGGCTCCGGCTGCGCCGCGGGATCTACCGCAAAACCGCGGCCTACGGGCACTTCGGTCGCGAGGAGCCGGAGTTCACGTGGGAGTTGACCGATATGATTCCGGCGCTCGAGCGTGCCGTCGGCTGAGACCGGTGCCGGGCCCGGCCGCGCTTACACCGCTGCCGCAGCGCGTCAGCAGGATTCGCGCGGATGAGCGCGGCGCCCGCCCCGCCATTCGGCGGCTTGGGAGGCAGAAAGAAGAGCGCGGCCCTTGCGGGCCGCGCTCTTCGTTTGGACGGAGGCGGAAGGGCGTGGTCAGCGCGCCGCGTCAACCTGGACAGAAACGGTGTCGCGACGGATCACGCTGAGCTGGTCATCGGTGACGGTGACGATGGCGTGGCGCAGGCCAGTATCGGCGGCGCTGTAAGCGAACCGCGGCGCGTGCCCGGTGAAGATCGTGTGCAAGACGTTGCCCATGTCCCAGCGGAACAGGAAGCGATTCTCATAGTTGCCGGTGTCGGTGTCGAAGCCGCAGGAGGAGGCGAAAAGGCCGAACTGCACCACTTCGCCTGTCGTGACAGTCGTGTCGGGCTCGGCGCCGTCGCCGGTGGGGATGGCGCGCACGGAGAGCGAATCTTCCTGCACCGTGACCAGCAGGTACTGGGTCTCGCCCTCGCCGTCCTTGTCGCGCACGCTCAGCGCGACATCGTAGACGCCCGGCGTGTCGAACGTATGGTAGACCAGGCTTCCGTTGCCGGTATTGCCGTCGCGGAAGTCCCAACCGATCGTGAGATAACTGTTGGCGCCGGTGGGGTCCGATTCAAGGTCACCGCCCGAAGCGCGGGCCGTGAACTGGACCAGCAGCGGGGCCACGCCGCAGTCGGTGCTGCTGGCCCAGCGCGTGAAGTAGGGGACGAGATTGTTGTCCTGACAACCGGCCAACAGGACGCCGCTCAGGACGGTCATGATGACGATCACCGGAATCTTCCGCATAAGCACATCGGCTCCTGACACGGGCAGGGTGGGGCTCAGCGGCTGTTGGGGAGGACCGCTGGCGGCAACCCGAACGGTATCAAATTAGGCCATCGGGGGGGCCGGATCAAGGGATTCCCGCGAAAAGAGCGCCGAGACTTCAGCGCCGGGCGCGGATCCACAGCGCGGCGGCGAAACCGATAAAAAGGAAATTGCCGCCCCAGCCGGCCAGGACCGGTGGCAGGGCTCCGCTGTGACCGAGGGCCCGCCCCAGATTCATGGTCAGGTAGTAGCCGAAGCTGATTATCACCGTCCAGCCGAAACCGGAGGCCACGTTCGTCTTGCGCGGTCCCGACGCGAGCAGCACGCCCAGCGCCACGACGATCAGGTGGATCCAGGGGAAGGCGATCCGGAACTGCAGGTCGACGGCGCAGGAGGTCGCGTCGGCTCCGGTGCGGCGCAGCAGGGCGACGCGGCGGGCGAGCTGGCGTACGTTCATGTCATCGGGGCGCACCCGCTCGCGATTGAGCTCCTCCGGGGTGACCGAGAGGAATGGTGCCTCCAGGCGCCGGAACGGCGTGGCCGATTCCTGGTCGCCCGTGAAGATGCGCCGGGTCCCGTCGAAAAGAATCCACTGGTGGCCGTCCCACTCCGCCCGCGACGCATCGAGCCGCTCGACGACGCTGGCGTTGCGCAGCGTCTGCACCGACAGGTCCGTGACCTCCCCCTGCTCGGGGCGGTAGGAGCGGGCGTAGTAGAGCCGTTGATCCTCGCCGGTGATGGCAATGTCGACGGTGGGGCGGGCGCGGTCGGGGCGGTGGTGGATTTCCACGTGGTAGACGTGATCGCGCGCGCTGTTGGCGCGTGGCAGGACCCATTCGCTCCAGGCGAGGGAGTAGAAGCAGGCCGCGGCCGCCAGGCCGAGCAGGGGGAGCACGATCTGGGCCAGCGAACGGCCGGCTGCGAACAGCGCCGTCAGCTCGTTGTAGCGGGCCATCGAGCCGACCGTGAAGAGCGCCGCCATCAGCATCGCGATCGGCAGGCAGAGATCCAGCACCCACGGAATCTTGTAGAGGTAGTAACGCCCGATCTGCGCCAGCGTGGCGTGGTTGTCGAGGAAGTTGTCCACGTGCTCGAACAGATCCACCAGCAGGAACAGCACGCACGCGCCGGCCAGCGTCGTCAACAGGGTCCGCAGGAAGGAGGAGAGGACCACGCGGTGGATGAGGCTCATGGGCGTGTCTCCGGGCCGGTCGGTGGCGACGCTCCGTCCGTCGCGGTCCACCGGCGCGGCCAGAGGCGCAGCGGAGCCGACTCGCGCACCGCGCGCATGGCAATCGGGATGCCGGTCGCGGCCAACAGCAGATTGGCGGCCCACATCGCCAGGAACGGGTCGCAGCGTCCGCGATCGGCGAGCTTTTCGCCCCCGATGAGGAATAGGTAGTAGACCAGGTAGATCCCCATCGCTGCAGCCACCGAGACCCCGCGTCCGGAACGTGCGGAACCGAGCGAGAGGGGCAGTCCCCACAGCACGAAGACGAGGCAGGCAAAGGGGATGGCGAACTTCTTGTGGTACTCGACCAGATACTTGTTCTCGATCTGCCGGCGGCTGTCGCGCAGGTCCGTCTGGACGCGCGCGGAGCCGGCCGCCAGCTCGACCTCCTGCTGCGCGGCCCGGAGGACAGCCATCCGGAAGCCTTCCGGAGCCGATTCGTGCGGCGTGGTTCCGCGGCCGAGCAGGAGGGTGCGTTCCTGCGGGTCGAGAAGCCCCCAGACGCGGCGGGTCAGCCGGGTGGCGAGGTCGGTCGTGTTCGCCAGGATCTCGCTCTGGCCGGCGTGCTCCGCGCGGGCGGCGGCCCGCAGGGCGGTGAGGTTCATCTCGCGGTCCCCTCGGGAGGTGCGGCCCGATGCTTCGAGATCGCGTTCGGTGTTGCGGACGTACAGGTTGTGCTGGACGAAACGGACCACGTCGTAGCGGCCCGGATCGCCGTCGTCAGGCAGGCTGTGGATCTCGCCGTCGTGTAGTTCGAGTACCACGGCATCCTCCGCTGGGCGCGGCACGAGCAGTCCCCAGGTGGCGGTCGTCAGCCGGGGGCGCAGGTCGCCCGGCTGCGCCTTCTCCAGGATCCGCACCCCGCTCAGCCGGCCGGTGCGGTCGTCCTTCTCCTCGACCCAGATCGTGACCCGGTCATTCAACTCGGCGAACATCTGCGGACGGATCTCCAGCAGCGGCTTTTTCCGATTGATGTCGAACAACAGGTTGACTAGCCTGTGGTTCGCTTCCGGCAGGATGTAGTGGTTATAGGCGGTCAGGCTCAGCGCAACCACGACGCCGCCGGCGAGCAGGGGGCGCAGCAGCGCGTCGAGGCCGATGCCGCTCGCTTTGAGCGCCACGATCTCATGGTCTGCCGCCAACTGCCCCACGCCCATGAGCACCCCGACCAGCACGGCCATTGGTATGGATAATGCAAGTGTATATCCCAGGCTCAGGAACAGCACCTCCGTGGCCAGCAGAAAAGGCACCCCCTTGGTGACGAACATCTCCACGTAGCGATAGAGATCATTGATGATGAGCACGAAGGTGATGACGAAGAAACCGAAGGCGAACGGTCCAGCCGTGGCCTTGAGCAAGTGTTTGTAGATCAGGTACATCGATCTCCCGTGCCCCGGCGCCATCCGGGCGTACTCCCGCGGTTCGTCCGCGCCCCCGGGTGGCCGCCGGAAGGGCGGTCCGGGGGGTGGGGGGCGGGATGATGTGCGTTCCGGTCCGCAGGGCCCCGGCCGTGGCGGGCGACCCGCCCTGGGGTCACGCTGACCCTTTTGGTGGACGCGGTCGCCCACGGCGACCCAACCGCCGGCGCGGCACTGCCGCAGTGTAGCCCCCGGTTCGTTCCGGGACAACGCCGCAGAGACGCCGACGGCCCGGCCGGAGGCGAGAGTCCGCGAAGGAGCCCGGCCGTTGAGCGCCAGCGCCGTATTGTTGCGCCGACCCGCCCGCCGCCCTCGCCAGGCCTGGCGGCGGGGGACGCTGCCGCCGCCTGTCGCTCTCATCGTGGCCATTTTCCTGCTCTTGGGCGCCGGTTCTCTCCGGGCCGAGCCTGTCTACGACGGCCCCATCCTGCCCGGCTTCGATCCCCTTCTGGCCGCCACGAACGATCCGCGCCTGCTGGGCGCCGGGCGTCTGGAAGCCCGCCAGCGGCTGCTAGCCCAGGGCGTCGATCTGGCTCGCCTCGTCGAACATCCCACGCTCGAAAGCGTGCTGCGCGCGTACTACGACCGCGAGTGGCGGCGCCACCGGGAGCGGCTCGAGACCACGCGTGAGTCGGATCGCATCATCGGCGTGGAGACGACCTTCGAATACCCGGTCTGGTTCGTGTTGTTCCCGGCTTCCGAGCCGCTGCCGGACGGTTTCACCTGGTGGCCGCCGCGACCGGTCGACGCGGTGGAGGTCCGCGTCACGATCGAGCGTCCGGAGATCGCCGCGGAACGACGCGCCGACGCGGCCCGACGCGCGGCGTGGGCAGAGCGCCTCGACGTCCGCTCCGGCAAAGGGGGTCGAGGCGGGAGCGAGGGGCTGCTCAACCTGACCATCCCCATCAAGTTGCCGCACACGCTCGAAAAGATCATCGGCAAGGGCGAAAAAACCAACATCCGGGTGAGTGGGCGGGAACACATCGCGATCTCGGGCGAAAGCACGGTCATCAAGCCGTTCGTCGGCAACGAACGGCGCAGCAAGCCGAGCCTCTTCCCGAATCTCGACATGGAACAGCAACTCCAGATCAATCTCTCCGGCACGATCGGCGAGAAGATCATCATGGAAGTGGCCCACAACAGCGAGGTTATCGGCCCCGGCGGGACGACGATCAAGCTCTCCTACCGTGGTACCGAGGACGAGGTCATCAAGACCATCGAGACCGGCGACGTCGGCCTGACCCTGCCAGGCAGTCAGCTGCTCGGTTACAGCTCGAACAAGTCGGGCCTGTTCGGCGTCAAGGTGACCGGGCAGATGGGGCGTGCCGATTTTGCTGTCGTGGTCAGCAAGCAGAAGTCGGAGAGCGCCTCCAAATCGTTCAACAGCAAGGGAGGCGAGGTCGCCGAGCACATCATCGAATGCCAGAACTACGTGAGCAACCGGTTCTTCTATCTCGACCTCCAGGCCGGATCCACCGCGTTCGACGGCGTGTTCGACCTCCCCGGGCGACCGGCGGGCTGGACCATCGATCCGCAGTCGGTCCACGTGTACCAGTTCGTGGCGAACGCGCCGCCGTCGGCGAGCGCGGTCGAGAATGTGGCCCTGTACCTGGATGGCACCGGACGCTGGGATCTCACGGCGGCGCCGTCCCCCTTTCTGGGGCAGCGCTTCAACGAGGTGGAATGGGATCCTCTCAACGACCAGAACAACCGTATGATCGCCCTGGACCTGACGCACTCGTACGAAGATGGCGCCATCCTGGGCGTGATCTACGACGTGGTGGACGCCGCCGGGACGCTCGTGTACGAGGTGGGTGACGACCCTGGGATCGACGAAGGCAATCGCGTGCCCCTCGGGCAGGAGGGGAAAGCGTACCTGCGCATGAAGTTGCTCAAGCCGGACTTATACACGGAGCAGAATTCACGCACCTGGTACTATGCGATGCGCAATATCTACCCGCTCGGCGGCACGAACATCGATTCTGATTCGTTCGAGTTCGAAATCGAGTTGAACTCAGCCTCGCTCATTTCCCCCGAACTGGACACCGCCAACCAGAAATCGTGGATCCGGATCTTCGGGCTGGATCGTCTCGACGAATCCAGCCAGCCGGGACACGACGAAGTCGCGGACAAGCAGGATCCCCTGCTGTTCGACCTGGAGAAAGGCCTGCTCAAGTTCCCCCGTAATATTACGCGGCCTTTCGCGATGTCCGACTCGACCGTGTACATCGAGAACGCCGGGGGTGCGGGCGAATTCGACTGGGAGAACTCGCTGCTGAGGATCAACCGCGTGCCGCAGATCTACGACTATAAGGAGCCGGCCAGCGAGCGTGGTCGCTACAACCGTTTCCGACTGGTCGCCCGTCATGCCGCGGCCAGCGGCACGATCGACCTGCGCGACTCCAACATCGAGGAGGACTCGGAGACGGTCATTCTCGACGGGCAGACCCTGACCAAGGGTTCGGATTACGACATCGACTATACCTTCGGCCAGGTCACCCTCAAGGGGGATGCCGCCGCCCGCCTGAGCGCGGACTCGCAGATCAGCGTGAACTACCAATACGCGCCGTTCATGGGGGGCGGCAACAGCAACCTGCTCGGCTTCAACCTGGGGTTCGAACTCGGCCGTCAGAGCCATCTGTCCACTACCTGGCTCTATGAATCGAGCCAGATCGCAGGGCACAAGGCGAAGCTCGGCGAGGAGCCGAGCCGGACCCTCGTGGGGAACCTCAACCTGACGCACACGCTCAGACCGACGTTCCTCACGAGCGCGGCCAATTTCCTCTCCCGCCGGGACTCCGACAAGGAGAGCAGTCTCCAGCTCAGCGGGGAGATCGCCGGCAGCGTGCCCAATCCCAACACCCAGGGCGATGTGTTTCTGGAGGATTTCGAAGGCATTGATGCATCGGACCTCATGTCGGTCAGTCGCCTTTCCTGGATGTGGGGCAGTGCGCCGGCGCAGGGGCGCGACCCGGAATACGTAAACGCCGTCAACGATGCGCGCGACTTCACGCCACAGGACCGCGTGGACGTGCGCTGGTTCCTGCCCAAGGACACCGTGCAGCGCCGCTTCCTCAACCCCGATCTGCGCGAGGCCGAGGGCAAGGAGCCTCAGCAGGTGCTGCAGGTCCGGATGGACGCCGGAGGCGCCGGCTGGGGGAATTCGTCCTGGGGCGGCATCATGCGCGGCCTCGGCCGCAGCGGCATTGATCTCTCGAAGGCGCAGTTTCTCGAATTCTGGGTGAACGACTTCCGTCCGCAGCAGGCGGTCCGTCGCGGCAAACTGCACATCGACTTCGGCTATATCGACGAGGACTTCTTCTGGCCCGTGCGCAACGGCGCTCTGCTCACGGACACCTGGGAACGCGAGGACGCCAACGCTGATGGTATCTTCACGGCAGCAACTGAGGATATGGGCTTCGACCGGGAATTGAACGGACCGGGCGTCCCCGACTACTACGATCCCGCGTTCAACGATTACAGCAACCCCTATCCGTTCATCAATGGGACCGAGCGCAACCTGCGCGAGGATACCGAGGATCTCGATGGCGATACCCAGCTGGATCGTCTGAACGGCTACAACAGCATCACCGTCGATCTCGCCGACTCCGCCCTGGTGGATGTGCTGCGCGATTATGCCCCGGACCAGGTGGCGGGGCTCGAGGCCGCGGGGCAGGCCTGGCGCAAATTCCGCATCCGGCTCAACGATGCCCGCACGGTGTCGCCGCCGAACGGAACCTCGCCCCAGATCCGGCAGGTGACGCACGTGCGCTTCTGGTACGAGGACGGCGACGTCGGTGCGCCGGCCCAGACGCAGATCCAGCTGTCCGAGATCAAGTTCCTGGGCAGTCGTTGGGAGCGCGAGGGGCTGCGCAAGAACGTTTCGGAGCAGCTGCTGGCGCCGGCCGAGCGGGGGCCGCGCGAGGCCTTCTTCCTGGGCGAGGTAAACAACAAGGAGAACCCCGACTACTATTCGCCCTTCAATGTGCACGAGGAGAATCGCATCCAGGAGAAGGAATCGTCGCTGGTGTTCGACTTTGCCGAGCTCGAGCGCGACCACCTGGCGCGCGCCAGCCGCTATGTCTCGCCGCGCGGCGACGACTACACCCTGTACAGAAACATCTCCTGGTACTGGTTCAACCCGCGCGCCGACCTGAGCGACGTGGACCTGTTCTTCCGCGTCGGCTCCGACTCGCTCAACTACTACGAGGTACGATGGCGGTTCGACGAGAGCCCCGGCGCGCGCACCGGCTGGAAGGAGATCAGCCTGGGACTGGCGGAGTTGAGCAACGCCAAGCTCGATCCGGTGGACACCGAATACGGCTGGATCGCGACCACCGTGCCGGACCAGGTGACGGGTCAGCCCTACCGGGTGCGCGTGGTGGGCAGGCCAGATCTGCGCCGCGTGAAGCGCTACTACTTCGGGGTCGTCAACGATCGGCGGGACCTGCCGGTCAGCGGTTATTTCTATTTCAACGACGTGCGGCTCGAGGCGGTGAAACGAGAGAAGGGCCTGGCCGAACGGGTGGCGGCGCGCCTGAACATGGCGGACGTCATCAAGGTGGACTTCGACTGGTCCAAGCGCGACGCGGATTTCCACGGTCTCGGCACAACTCGCGGCCAGGGCTTCCAGAACCAGGATTGGAGTCTCACGGCCAGCCTCAGGGCGGACGATTTCGTGCCGCTGCTGGGATTCCAGGTCCCGATCAACCTCTCGCGACGCCAGGGCATCAGTCGTCCAAAGTACCTGACGAACGACGACGTCGAACTGATCGACGAGGATATCCGCAACGCGCAGTCCGGGGTCGATACGCGCGAAAGCTATAGTGTCAGCGTGGCTCGCCAGCCATCGCGCGCCGCAGTGCCGCGCTACCTGATTGACCCGTGGCGGTTCTCGCTCAGCGGCGCACGATCGAGCCGTCTCGGGCCGACGGACCGTCAGTGGCAGAGCAATTCACAGGCGACCGTCATCTACGATCTGCGCGTCCTCGGCAACTACCGGTTGGGGGACTACCTCTTCTTCGGCGCTGTGCCGCTGCTCAGCGATCTGGCGTTGGCGCCGCGCAAGATCACCCTTGGCGGTTCGGTCGGCAGTTCGCGGCAGACGAGCGAGTCGATCGCCCTGAACGGTCTGGTGACGACGCGGCCGATGCAGTACGCGCGGCGGGGCAACTTCAACGCCGCGGTGGAGTACGCACCGCTGCGGCTCGCGCAAATCAGCCTGAATCTGAAATCCGATCGCGATTTCCTGCGCCCGCAAACGGGCGCCTTCGGACTGAATGTCGGGCGGGAGTTGTACTACACGCAGGGTGTCCAGGTGCGGTTCAGCCCTCCCAATGCAGAGCGGTTGCCCGACACCTGGCTGTTGGCGCCGTTGCGTTACGGGGTGAGCGCCCTGAATTCCATGCGTCCTTCCGTGACCTTCAACGGCCAGTTTGCCGCCAACCGCGATCCGAGTCAGCGCCAGGCGGGCGATCCGGAGAATGTCCGCTCGGTGTCCAACAGTGGCGACTGGGATGTCCGCCTGAGCCTGCCGATCGACACCTTCATCAAAAGGCGCTTCCCCAATCGTCGCTCGGTTTCGGACGACCAGCGGCGCCAGACTATCGAGCGTCAGCGCCGTCTGGGGCGGCGGGGCGGCGGCACCGCCGGCGGGGAGGAGTCGCCGGGCGACGGGGGGATGCCGCCCGGTCCGACACCGTCGGGAGGCGACGCGTCCCCGGATTCCCTGCAGGCGCCCGGGTCGGGCGGGTCGGACGCGAGCGAACCGGAGTCAGTCGCCACCTCGCCGTCGGAAGAGGAACTGCTCACCCCCGAGGATCGGCAGCGCCGTGAAGATGAGGCCCTGCTCGAACAGGCGCGCGAATTGGAGGAACGCGAACGCGCCGAGAGCGCCAGGCGCGCGTCGCCCGACACGTCCTCTGCGCCGGCGGAGAGGGGGGGAGGCCGCCGCTGGCTGCGGGTGCCTGATCCGCGCCAGGCAGCGATCCACCTCCTGCGCGGCCTGAGTCCCGTGCAGGCGTCCTACAGCCTGCGCAAGCAGAGCCAGTACAGCCGCCTCGCCGGGGCCGACGAATTCTGGTATCGCACCGGGCTCTCGTCGCGGCTCGAGCAGCCCGACACCGCATACGTGTCGGCCCAGTTCAGCGAGCGCCGTACGAAATCGCTTTCGAGCAGCCTCAAACTCGCGCGCAGCGTAACCGCCGACGTGAAGTTCAGTCAGACCATCAGCAACCAGGACGGGGGCGGTCTGCGGCGCGATAATTACGAGGTCATCTGGCCTGATCTGCGACTGGCGATTGCCGGCGTGGAGCGGTGGCGGGTGTTCGGGGGGGGGGGCGGCGACGGCTGGTTCCGTTCCTCGAACATCGACGTGGGCTACAAGTTCGCCAAGAACGTGAACGGGGCGACGTCCACGACCTACAACCCGAGGATGTCAACGTCGATCACGCCGCGCTGGAATTTCACCTTCGCCAGCGGAATGAGCGCTTCTCTGAACGGGGGCCTGACGCACGATCGGACCATCACCAACGGCACGATCGTCGATGCGCGGCGCCTGAACGTGGGGTTGCAGGTGCGTCACAGCTTCCGCGCCGAGAAGCTGCTGGCGAAGGTGAACCTGTACCGGCCGGGAAACACCCCGACCATCAATTTGGACTTCGGCGTGAACTACAGTCGCGACACCAGCGAGCGTCTCGTGCCGGGCGCCACTGTCGCCGACGCGCGCACCGGGAATTCGCGGCTCGGGATCAATCCGCGGTTCAGCTACCAGGTGACCCGGAATCTCTCGGGCGCGCTGCGGTTCGTGTTTTCGCGGAACAAGGTGGATGCGACCAACACCAGCACCATTACCTTCGGTCTCGGTCTGGAGGCGACATTTGTCTTCTAAGGTTATTTCGGTCGGTGGTGTCGCCACGCCGCGGGGGACCGCAGTGGTGGCGGTGCTGCTGCTGCTGGTGCTCGCTCCGCTCGCCCCCGGCGCGCGCGCCGTGCCGCCCGCGCCCGTACCGGTCCCCGCCTTCTCGGGCGCCCGCGCCATGTCCTGGCTGCGCGTCCAGTGCGCTTTCGGGCCGCGTCATCCCGGATCGCCGGGGCAGCATCGTCTGCGGCGCCTGATCAGCGCCCACGCCGACTCGCTCGGGCTGCCCTGCGCGCCGGTCTGTTTCACGCTGGACGATCCCTACGGCGACGGTCGGCTCGAAGTCTGTAATTATGTGGTCTCGGCGGGGCCGTCGGGAGGGCAGCGGCTCTGGATCGCCGCGCATTACGACACCCGCCCCCGCAGCGACCGCGACCCCGACCCGCGGCTGGCCGCCCTCCCCCTGATCGGCGCGAACGACGGTGCGAGCGGCGTGGCCGTCCTGCTGCACCTGGCGGAACTGCTGGCGGCGCACCCCCCGGCGCGCGGTGTGGATCTCCTCTTTCTCGACGCGGAGGACTATGGACGGGAGGGGGATCCGGCCAATTACTGCCTCGGTGCGACCCGTCTGGCGGCGCACTGGCGCGACTTCGGCAGCCCTCTGGCCGGCGGCAGTCCTGAGGGGCTCGTACTGCTCGACATGGTCGGAAAACGGGATCTGGCCATCCCCATGGAAGGGTATTCGCTGCGTCTGGCCGGTGCGTGGACGCGAACTGTCTTCGACCGGGCCGCAGAACTCGGGCTGGACGCCTGCGTGCCCGCGGAGGGGCCCTCGGTCTGGGACGACCATGTGCCGTTCCTGCGGGCAGGGATACCGGCTGTCGATCTGATCGATTTCGACTATCCGCAGTGGCATACCTCGCGGGATACGCCGGAGATGTGTGACCCGGCCAGCCTGGAGCAGGTCGGCCGCCTGGTGACCGATCTCTGCTACCGGCCGGGGCCCTGATTCCGCGCTCCCCGGTCCGCCCGGAGGCCGATTTCGCTTGCCAAGGCTGGCCGACTGGCATATATTGGCCCCGGTCGGTGCACCTCGGGGGGGGCTCGGAAGTGGGCGTAAGTCCACTTCTTTTCTTGTCGGGACCGCCCTCCTCCGGACGGTGTGCCGTGGGAAGGTTGCTGGTCTTGGATAAGGATGCGCTCCGGCGCAGGATCACCGATCTCATAGAGAGTGAACTCGCCGCGGTCGGGTATGAACTGCTCGATGTGCGACTGTTTACCGGCGGTGGCCGTCTGCACGTGCGGGTATTCTTGGATCGCGAGGGTGGGATCGGGCTGGATGGTTGTGTCGCGGCGGGCCGGACGATCGGAATGCTGCTCGAAGAGGCGGCGTTTCTCGGCGAGGCCTATGTGATCGAAGCCTCGTCGCCCGGTGTGCGGCGACCTCTGCGACTGCCGGCGCATTTCGCGGCGGTGATCGGGCAGCGGATCGAGTTGCGCGTCGGCCGGGGGCGGCAGACGACGCGGCGCGGGGTGCTGCTGGAGGTCGGTCCGGAGGGGTTGCGCCTACGCGCCGAGGCCGGTCCGGCGGCGCCGACCGGGGACGACGAGGAAGCGGATGCGGCCGGGGCTGTGGGTGAGACACCGGTTTTGACGCCGGTCGTGCTCCCCGACACGCCAAAGGCGGCGGAGGCGCGGTCGGAGGAGACGGAGTTTACCGTGGCGTGGGATGAACTCGCCGCGGCGAACCTCGATCCTGATTTCGACATTCAGACGCTTATCAACGCCGACCGACGGCGTCGGCGGGACGAGCGCAAGACGCGGCAGGGCCAGGCCAGGGAGGCGCGGGAGGCGCGCCTGGCGCGAAGGCGGCGTCCCAGGGCGGAGTAGGGCGGCGCGGGCGGACCGTCCGTGGCGCGCGACAGTTTTACGGGAGCGGTGCCAGATGGATTACAATGTCCTTGACGCCCTGGCGATGATCACGCGGGAGAAGTCCGTCGACCGCCGGATCGTCATTGAATCGCTTGTGGCCGGCCTGCAGTCCGCCGCCAAGAAGAAGGTGGGGGCCGATGCCGTGGTCGATGCGCGTGTCGACGAAACCACCGGCGAGATGGTGGTCGAGCAGGTGAAAATCGTCGTGGAGCAGGTGGAGGTCGCCGACGCCCAGATCTCGCTGGCCGAAGCGCAGGTCGAATTCGGCGACCAGGTCCTGCCGGGCGACGAGGTGCGCTGGGAACTGCCGCTGGAGACTTTCGGCCGCAATGCGATCCTGGTTGCCAAGCAGATTCTCGTGCAGAAGGTGCGCGAGGCCGAGCGGAATCAGATCTTCGAGGACTTCAAGGATCGCGCCAACGAGATCGTGGTCGGCACGATCCAGCAGGTGGACCGCGGGAACGTGCTCGTGAACCTGGGCCGCGTGGAGGCTCTGCTGCCGTACCGCGAGCAGATCCGGGGCGAGAAGTACCACCAGGGCAAGACGGTCCGGGCTCTGATCATCGAAGTGCTGGACAACGCCAAGGGTCCGCAGGTCATCCTCTCGCGCAGCCACCCCGGGTTCCTGAAGTCGCTGTTCGCGCAGGAGGTGCCGGAGATCCAGGAGGGCATCGTCGAGATCAAGGCGGTGGCCCGCGAGCCGGGCACCCGTTCCAAGATCGCCGTCGTATCGCGCGATGACCGCGTGGACGCCGTCGGCTCGTGCGTCGGCATGAAGGGAAGCCGCGTGCAGGCGGTTACCCGTGAACTGGCCGGCGAGCGGATCGACATCGTGCCGTGGAGCGCCGAGCCGTCCCTGCTCATCAGCCGCGCGCTCAGCCCGGCCGAGGTCAGTTCGATCGTGCTGGACGAGGAGCGGCACTCCGCCACGGTCATCGTCAGCGACGACCAGCTTTCCAAGGCGATCGGCAAAGAGGGCAAGAATGTCCGCCTCGCCGCCAAGCTTACGGAGTGGAAGATCAACCTCGTCTCGGCCCGCGAGCATCACCTGCGCCAGCGGATCACGCAGGAGATGTCGATGGAGCTTGAGGAGATGTCGGGCGTGACCGCCCGCATCTCCGGGCTGCTGGGCGAGGCCGGCATCTCCACGATCGCGGAGTTGGCGGAGGCGACCATCGGGCAGCTCGAGGCTATACCCGGCATCGGCCCCAAGACGGCCGAAGCGCTCGCCGGCACGGCCCGCGCCACGCTGGACGAACTGCAGCAGCAGATCGAGGCGACCGTGAAGGAGGAGCTGGCCCGGCTGGCAGCCGAGGAGAAACCGCTCTTCGACGAGAGCGTCTTCAGCGGGAACGAGGTCGTCCCGGATGGCACTCCGGCCGAGCCGACCGGCCCGGAGGATGTCCCGATGCCCGAGGGGAATATCTTCGCGGGGTTCGATGAGCTGGTCGATCCCGAGGGTGAGCGCCCGGCCGACGAGCCGCCGGCGCCCAAGGTCGATCCGTTCGCCGGATCGGGCCTGGACGATTGAGCGCGCGGCCGTGACGGACGGAATCGGGCCCCGGCTGCTCGGCCTGTTGGGCCTGGCACGGCGGGCGGGGAAGCTCGCCGTGGGGACCTCGGCGGTGGAGCGGATGATCCACGAGGGTCGGCGGCCGCTGCTGATCATCGCGAGCGACGCCGGGGAGGGACCGCGGGCGCGGTTACTGCGCCTTGCGCCGGTGCGGGCGGTGCTCGCGGATGTCGTGAGCAGGGACGATCTGGCGATGGCGCTGGGACGCAAGGAATTGACGGTGGTCGCCGTGAGCGACCCGGACTTCGTGCAGGGGATCGAGCGGCTGGCCGGGGAGGCCGGCGGCCGGAGGTGAGCCGTCTTGGCGAGGAAGCTCAGAGTTTACGAACTCGCGAAGCACTACGGCGTGGAAAGCCCGACCATCATGGCCATCCTGCGCCAGATGAAGGCCGAGGCGAAGAGCCACATGAGCGTCGTCGAAGATGACGCGGTGGATCGCATCCACGCCCGCTTCCAACGCGAGCGAGAGCTGGCGCGGCTCAACTATGCCCGGGCCCACGGGCTGGATCCCGAGAAACTGAAGCATGTGGCCAGCCTGCGCGAGTTGCCGCGACCGGAGCCGGCCGTGCAGGAGGAGAAGGCGCCCCCGACAGCCAGGAAGGCGCCGGCCCGGAAGGCGCCCGCGAAGAACAAGATCGTCATCATCAAGAAGGCAGGCACGCGCACGGCCGTGACGCTGGCGAAGGCCAAGGCTCGCGAGCGTGACGAGACGTCGGCTGCCGAGCGGTCGGCGGCGCGCGATACGAAGGTCGTCAAGAAACTGGTGCGACGTTCGCTGGATCCGCCTCCACCGCCTCCCACGCCGGCGCCTCCCGAGATCGCCGTGGTCCCTGATTCGCCGGCCCCGGCGTCCGAGGCGACGACCGTCGCCGCGGCGCCGGACATGCCGGTGGATCCGGAGGCCCCGTTCGCGCCGCCGGTCGAGGCCGCGCCCGAAGTCGCCGCGTCCGAGACGCCTGCGGTCGGCGATGAGTCGGTTGCGACCGCGCCGACGGACGTTCCGGCCGAGCCGGCCAAGCCGGCGACTCCGGTCCGACGCGGCGCCCGGATCGTCCGCCTCGGCCCTGGGGCGCCCACCAAGACGACGTACAGCCACCCGCGGGCGGCGTTGATCGATCCGGGCGTGTCGGGTGAATTGCCGGTGCCGGGCGAGGTTGCCGCGGCCGGGTTGGGCAAGGACGCCAAGGATTCCGTGAAGGAATCGGTCAAGGCTGCCATCCGCAAGCGGAAGGATGCCAAGGCCCAGGAAGAGGCGGAGCAGGTCCTGCGCAAGCGGGTCCGGCATCGCCGCAAGAAGATCGACGAGGCCGAGGTCGCCAAGAACGTCAAGCAGACGCTGGCGCAGATCGAGACCGGTCCGGGGCGTCGCCATCGGGCTCGCCGGTCGGATCAGGCGGAAGAGACGGTTGAAGAGGGAGATCTGTTGCGCGTGACCGAGTTCATCACTGTCCAGCAGATGGCCGAGAAGCTGGAGGTGCAGGCTCGCGACGTGATCGGCAAGCTGTTCGCGCTCGGCATAATGGCCACGATCAACCAGCGGCTTGACCACGACCAGATCGAGCTGGTGGCGTCGGAGTTCGAACGCGACGTCGAGTTTCTCGGCGAGGATGACGAGATCCTGGCGGAGGAGGAGATCCAGCCCGAGGATCTGGTTCACCGCGCACCGGTAGTGACGGTCATGGGGCACGTCGACCACGGCAAGACGTCGTTGCTCGACACCATCCGTCGTACCAACGTGATCGCCGGCGAGGTGGGCGGCATCACGCAGCACATTGGCGCCTACCGCGTGGAAACACCGGGCGGGCCGATCACCTTCCTCGACACGCCGGGCCACGAGGCCTTCACCGCGATGCGCGCCCGCGGCGCCCAGGTGACCGATATCGTCATCCTGGTGGTGGCGGCCGACGACCGGATTATGCCGCAGACGGTCGAGGCGATCAATCATGCCAAGGCTGCCGGGGTGCCGCTTATCGTCGCCATCAACAAGATCGACCTGCCGTCGGCGCGCCCCGAGCTCGTGAAGCAGGACCTGCTGCAGCACGGCATTGTCCTGGAGGACTTCGGCGGCCAGGCGCTCAGCGCCGAGATCTCGGCCAAGAAGAACATCAACGTGGACAAGCTGCTCGATCTCGTGCACCTGCAGGCGGATGTGCTCGAACTCAGGGCGAGTCCCAAGGGCCACGCGCGCGGCACGGTCGTGGAGGCTTCCAAGGAACCGGGTCGCGGCGTCCTCTTCACTGTGCTGATCGACAAGGGCACGCTGAAGGTCGGGGACAATTTCGTGTCCGGGATGCAGGACGGCAAGGTGCGTGCGCTGCATGACGAGCGCGGTGACGCCCTGCAGGAGGTCGGTCCGGGTGAGCCGGCGGTCATCATGGGCGCCAACGATGTGCCTGAGGCCGGCGACCGTTTCAATGTTGTCGAGAGCGAGCGCGAGGCCCGGGACATCGCCACGCGGCGCCGCACCCTGCAACGGCAGCAACAGCAGGCGCGGCCCAAGCGTCAGGTCAACCTGGACAACCTCGCCGCCATGATCAGCAGCCAGGCGCTCAAGGAATTGCCCATCATCGTCAAGGGCGATGTGGCCGGTTCCGTGGAGGCCCTCTGCGATCAGTTGATGCAGCTGAACACGGAAGAGGTCCAGATCAAGATCGTCCACAAGGCGGTGGGCGCGGTCACGGAATCGGATGTCCTGCTGGCCGCGAACACGGGCGCGATGATCGTCGGGTTCCATCTGCGTCCCGGCTCGACCGTGCGCGAGAAGGCGAAGCAGGAGGGGGTGACGATCGAGGTCTTCGACATCATCTACGAGGCCGTCGACACCCTGAAGAAGGCGATGGCCGGCCTGCTCGGCACGATCGAGCGCGAGGTGCCCACCGGCTCGGCGGAGGTCCGTATGGTCTTCACCATCCCGAAGACCGGCCAGATCGCCGGCTCGTACGTCACCAACGGTTCGATCCTGCGCAACTCTCGGGCGCGACTGGTGCGCAGCGAGGTCATGATCTTCGAGGGCAAGATCAACTCGCTGAAGCGGTTCAAGGACGACGCGCGCGAAGTCCAGACCGGCTTCGAGTGCGGTATCGGACTCGAGAACTTCCACGACCTGCAGCCCGGGGACGTCATCGAGACCTACCGCATCGAGGAGATCGTCCGCACCGAGTTGTAGGCGGGGGCGGCCATGACGACGAGTCCTTACAAAGGCGTGAAACTCAACGCCTCGATCCACAAGACCCTGGCCGAGCTGTTGCAGCAGTCGGCCAAGGACCCGCGACTCGAAATGGTCTCGATCGTCAGCGTGGAGCTGAACCGGGACCGTTCGGTGGCCAAGGTATTCTGGTCCACTCTCGGCGCCGACGGTGAGCGCGAAGCCTGCGCGAAGGCCCTGAGGCGGGCGCGCGGTTTCCTGCAGAGCCGCCTCGGCGACATCCTCCGGCTGCGCGAGACCCCCGAACTGCGCTTCTACCCGGACGAAACGCTCGATCGCAGCCTGGGCGTGGACGAGGTGCTGCGCGAACTGGCCACCCGGGGCGAGTTCGAAGACGAGGCGGCTCGTCGACGTCGGCTCGTGCTGGCCGATCTGGTCCCGCCCGCCGACCTGCTCGCCGCGCTGCGCCGGGCGGAGCGGCTCTGGCTCGTGCCCCACTGGAACCCCGATCCTGATGCGATGGGGGCCTGCCTCGCCCTCGCCGGCGCTCTGCACGCCCTGGGCAAGGAGGTGCGGGTGTTCTCCTACCCCGATCCGCCGGCAGGGTTCGCCGCGCTGCCGGGCCATCCCCGGCGGACCACACCGGCCGCGGAGGCCGCCGGTCTGCTGCTGTCCGCTCCGCCCGACACGCTGCTGATGCTCGACTGCCACCGGCGTGAGCGGGCCGAACCGCTGGCCGACGTGCTCGCGCACGTGGCAAACGCCTGGACCATCGACCACCACCTCACGAGCGGACGGCGGCAGGCGCTGCCGGGCTGGATCGAGCCGGTGGCGGATTCGACCTGCACTCTGGTCTACCGGGTGATCGAGGAGCTGGCGCGCGGCGATGCGGCGGGTGACGGCGGCTTCACGCCCGATCCCGGCATGCTGACGAACATCTACGCGGGGATCGTGAACGACACCGGAGGTTTCCGCTTCCCGAGCACCCTGCCGCTCACCTTCGAACTCGCCCATACCCTCGCCCGTGCCGGGGTGGACACCGCCGCCGTGACCGAGGCGACCCTGCATCGTCGCTCCCGCGCGGCCACCGCCCTGCTGCAGAAGGTGCTCGCCAGCTACACGTACCACGCCCGCGGCCGGGTTCTCACCCTGCGCGCGGATCTCGCGATGCTGGCCGAGACGGGGGCCGTGGCGGCCGACACCGAGGGGATGCTCATGCTGGCAAGCGCCGTCGAGGGGGTGGCGTTCGTGGTCTTCCTCAAGCAGATCGAAGCGGATCGCTGGCGCGCCTCCCTGCGTGCCCCCGGCGGTGGCGACGTGCAGATTGCCGCCGCCCGCTTCGGCGGCGGCGGACACCGGGCGGCGGCCGGCTGCACGCTGGTCGGCGAACCGGACGCCCTGGAGCGCGAACTGGTGGACGCTCTCCTGGAGCAGTTGTAGGTGGCATTACGCGACGGTGTCCTGCTGCTGGACAAGCCGGCCGGCCCGACCTCCTTCCAGACCGTGGCGATCGCGCGCGGGGTGCTCAGGGCCGCCTGGGGCGGACCGCGGCCGCGTGTCGGGCATGCCGGCAGCCTCGATCCGCTCGCCACCGGGCTGCTCTTGGTGATGGTCGGCGCCGCGACCCGCCTGTCGCCCTGGCTCATGGGGCTCGACAAAACCTATCTCCTGACCGCCCGCTTCGGTGTCGGCACCGATACGCTCGATGCCGACGGAGCCGTGACCGGGCGTCTGCCGGTCGACCGCGGCCCGGAGGCGCTGACCGCCGCCCTGGCCCGCTTCCGCGGCGGGATCGACCAGGTGCCGCCGGCCTATTCGGCGCTCAAACGGGACGGCGAACGCCTGTACAAGCTGGCGCGTGAGGGACGCGAATTGCCGGAATTGACGCCACGGCGGGTGCGGATCGACCGGCTGGACTTGCTGGCGACGCGCTGGGGCGTCACACCTGACCGGGTGGACGCGCCGCCCGCTCCGGCGTTGCCTGCCGTCTCTGCCGAGATGGACGCCGGTTTGCCGCGGCCGTCTGACTGCCTGATTTACGAGGCCGATCTCGTGGTCGATTGCACCAGCGGTACCTATGTGCGGGCCCTCGTGCGCGACCTTGCCGCCTTCCTCGGCACGCTCGGGCACGTACGCCGCCTGCGCCGGGAGCGGGTGGGCCCGTTCGTTGTGACCGACGCCGTCCCGCCCGACGCGCTGCGCGACGCCGCGGCGCTGGTCGGTGGTCTGCGCGCTCCGGCCGCCGGGATAGCGCACCTGCCGGAGGTGCGACTGCGCGTGGAAGAGGCGCGGGCGGTGCGCCACGGCGCGGCGCCCGAGCCGGCCTGGCTGGCGCGGTTGGGGCGGGCGCCGTGGGAGGATCCCAAGAGCGGCGACCAGTTCTTCACGCTGCTGGACGAGGCGGGAGAGTTGGCGGCGGTCGTCACGCGTCGCGCCAGCGGCGGGGCTCTGCGCCTGGCGGCGGTGTTTGCCGCAGCCGGTGCTCCGGATCGGGGGAGGGCGGCGTGAAGCTGATCCACCTGACCGGGACGACGATCGACGAACTGCTCGGCGGCCGGCTCGATGGTCGGCATCCCGACGCCGCCCCCTGTGCCCTCTCGCTCGGCGCGTTCGACGGCCTGCACCTCGGCCACCGGCGGCTGATCGCAACGGTGCGCGAGGCGCAGGCGCGGCTCGGTCTGCCGGTCAGCGCGCTGTTCACTTTCCGCCATCACCCACGGCAGTTGCTCGATCCGGACGGGGCGCCGGCGCTGTTGACGCCGTGGCGCGAGCGGCTGGCGCTGCTGGACGGGCTCGGTCTCGATCTCCTGGTTGCCGCCGACTTCTGTCCCGCCCTCGCGCGCACGCCGTACGACGACTTCGTGCGCCTGTTTCTCGTGGGGCATCTTGGCCTGCGTTACATGGTGGCGGGCCACGACGTGCATCTCGGCGCCGGACGGGGCGGTAACGCCGCCACCCTGGCGGCGCTCGGTCCGGTGCTCGGCTACGGCTTCGAGGAGGTGCCGGTCCTCGAGGTGGACGGGCGGGTCGTCAGCAGTTCCGTCATCCGCCGCTGTCTTGCCGCCGGCGACGTGGCGGACGCAGCCGTCCTGCTCGGTCGCCCTTACGCGCTCTGGGGCGAGGTGGGTCCCGGCGACGGTCGTGGCGACACCATCGGTTTCCCAACCGCCAACATCACTCCGTTCGAAGCGCAAAAACTCCTGCCGGCGCCCGGAGTCTACGCCGTCCGGGTGCTGGTGCCGGCTGATCTCGCGGCTCGCGGCGCGGCGTGGGGGGCCGACTCCGTTGTACGCGCGACCCCCCCCTCCACGGCGGCGGGTGACGAGTACGTTGTCGGTCCCGCGACCGCCTGGCGCAGCCTGCCCGGCATGCTGAATTACGGCTGTGCTCCGACCTTCCACGCCGGCGGTCTCGATCGTCCCCGGGTCGAGGCGCACCTGTTCGACTTCGCGGGCGACCTGCGCGGACGCACCGTGCGCATCGATTGGATCGCCCGTCTGCGCGACGAGCGCCGATTCCCCGGCGTCGACGCTCTCGTCGCCCAGCTTGCCCACGACCGCGAGGCGGCCCTGCGCGCGCTCATCGACTGACGCTCTTCCATCGCCCGCACATTTTCTCGTCTATAGGTCGGCGATCGCGATTTCGCGCCGTTGGCGGTGGGATCGGTAGCAGGCGGCGACGATTTCCAGGGTGCGCAGGCCGTCCTGCGCCGTGACCGGCGGCGCGGGGCGCCGCAGGTCGCGCGCGTTGGCGAGCCAGTCGCCCAGCACGAGCGGCAGGGTGGGGGAGGCGGCCGACACGTCGTCCGTCGTTATCTCGCGCCCCCGGATGACGCGCAGACCGCCGAACTGGTAGTCGGCCAGAAGCTGACCCTCCTCGCCGACCGCTTCGAGCAGACAGCCGCGCGTACGGCCGAACTTGCTCACCTCGAAGGAGACCAGCGTGCCATCGTCGAGTTCGGCGCGGGCAAGGAAGAGATCCTCGCAGGCGTGGTTGCGCCAGCTTCGCTGGCGGGAGTCCACGGCGACCACTTCACGGCCGGTGAGGAACCGCGCCAGATCGAAGATGTGCACGCCGGTCAGCAGGACCGAGCCGCCGCCCGCCGTCGCCGGATCCTGCTGCCAGGCGAGCGCTGTCGGCTCGAGCCGTTGCGCCAGGCGCACGAGACGCACCGGGCCGAGCGTCGGCCAGAGCTGTCGCGCGCGCCGCACCACCGGATTCCAGCGCAGGGTCTGGGCGAGCATGAGGGGCGGGGCGCCGCTCGCCGTGCCGTCGGCGTCGAGCCGCGCGAGGGCGCGCGCCTCGTCGAGGGTGGCGGTGAGCGGCTTTTCGAGCAGCAGCGGCTTGCCGGCCGCCAGCACCGCGCGCGCGAGTTCGAAGTGCGAGGAGGGGGGCGTGGCCACGATTACACCATCGACGTCGGCGGCGTCGATCAGGCGCGCCGCGTCGGCCTCGTAGCGAACGCCGGTTTCCCGCGCGAGCGCCTCGCCGGCTGCGCGGTCGCGCCGGCAGAGGGCGGTGGGGCGCAGCCCCGGCACGTCGCCGAGCGCGTGCCGGAGGTAGCGCCCCCCGTGAACGCCGGCGCCGATGACGCCGACACGCAGCGGTGTCGCCATCAGGGGCGCGCCGCCCAGGTGAACTGGTGCGGCCAGGCCGCGGTGTTGGACGGCACCGATGTGTGGCAGATGTTGCAGGCCGACGGCTGCGCGCCGGAGCCGCCGTGTTCTTCGCCGAAATCGCCCGCGCCGCCGCCGTGCGAGTTGTCGTGGCAGACCGCACAGGAACCGAGGCTCTTCGCACGCGACTGGTACTGGATCGACTGGTAGTTGTCGCTCGCCTCGCGGCTCGGCACCATCGCGTGAGGGCTGCCGTGGCAACCGGCGCAGTAGACGCCGCCGTGCCCTTTCGCGTTCCGGTACAGGACGGCGCCGGTATCGACCTCCTGCACGCCGCCGTGGCAGGTCACACATTTTGGCTCGCTCACCCAGGGGACGCGTCCGCCTGTCGCGATGCTGGAGGCGACCTGCGCCAGGTCCCCGTGGCACGCCACGCAGTGCCCGTCATCGGCCGTATGGGCCAGGCTGCGCGTGCACTTCGTCACCGCGCCGGGATGGCAGTCGTAGCAGGCGGCGCCCCGCGCGGCATGCGAGCCGTGGATCACGCGCGACAGGTAGTTTTCCGGGTCGTCCGGGGTGGCGCTGCCCAGGGCGGGGCTGGCGTGGCATGATGCGCACAGGATCGGTTTGTTATCGACGTGGCTGGTCCCGTGCAGGACGTCGTGCGCCAGCAGGATATTGTTGAACGGGCTCACGCCGCCGCCGCCGGTCAGGCTCACCGTACCGGTGCCGCCCTGCGCGTGGCACTTCGCGCAGTCGATCTCGTCGGAGGTGGGCACCGTGCAGCGGGTCTGCGCGATGACCTGTCCGGCGCTGCGGACGGTGATTTCGGCCACCTGGTAGGGGTTCCAGCTGTTGTCATCGAGCACCGGCACCAGCGGCACGCCGTCGACCGTGAAGTGGTCGCCGCGCAACGTCAGCGCGCCCGACAAGCCGTTGTGGACCGCCGGTTCCGCCAGGTTCAGCCCGGTGTCAACGGCGAGCGACACCCCGAAGAGCTGCTGCGCGTGCGTCCAGAACTGGGCGAAGATCCCGCCGTGGCTGTCCGTTTTTCCGGAGGAGGAGGTGTTGCCCACGATCCGGTATTCCACCGTCACTCCGCTCGTGACGACATGGGGCGGTGCGCCGCGCCGGATCACCTGGGCCCAGATCGTGTTGTACGGCGGCAGGATGACCGCTTCGTCGTAGGTCGGATTGAGGCAGTGCATGCCGAGGTCATTCCAGGCGATCACAATGGTCTCGCTCTGCTGGATGCCGACCGCGTTGACATCCTGGCTGCTGCAGCCGCTCAGCGCCCACGCCAGCAGGGGCAGCGCCCCCCACGTCAAACACGACAGTCTGTGCTTCATGATCGTGGATTCCTTTCCGGGCGAGGGCCCGACACCGAGGCGGCGGGGAGGAATACCTCGTGACTGTACGCCTGCGCAATCGCAGAGTCAAATGACGTAACGCCCATGTCGGGCGACGTTGAATGATATTTAAAGCACGCCCTTGCAATGGTTTGTCAAGGATGTATCACGTAGTGCATGAAGTCGCGATCGCAGTTGTCCACGCATTTGACGTCCCGCCTCTCGCCCTGAAGCGAGGCTGGCGCGACTCTGGCAGCACGGCTCCGTGACCCGGGCGGTCCTGCGCCGCCTTCCATCTCCTCCCGGATCGGAGTGGTTCCATGTCGAAGCGCCATCGCGCCCCGTTCTCCGTCTGCCTGTTGTGTGCCGCCGCGCTCGGAGTGACTTCGTCATCCCCGGTCGCAGCGGCGGTCGTGCTGTCTGAAATCCTCGGCGACCCGGCCCGCGACTGGAACGGCAGCGGTGCCGTCGACAGCCGTGACGACGAATGGGTCGAAGTGCTCAACACCGGTCCCGACCCGGTCGATCTCGCGGAATACTATCTGCGCGATGCGCTGGGGACCGAGCCGCATCTGCGTCTGTCCGGCCTGCTGGCGGCGGGGGAGGTGCGCGTCTTCCACGGCAGCGACGCGGTAGCCTGGCAGACGGCGCAGGAACTGACTCTCACCGGGCTCTCGCTCAACAACGCCGGCGACACCGTCGAATTGCACCGCGGCGTTCCGGGCGAGCCCGGTTCGCAACTGGTCGACGTCTACATCTATCGCGACCATGAGGCGGAGGACGATCGTTCGAGCGCCCGTCAGGCGGATGGCACCTGGATCCTGTTCGACTACTACCTGCCGTACACCGGCGCGCTGACACCGGGCGGCAGTGGCTGCGCCCCTTCGCCCGGCGCCGTGAACGTCTGCGAAGGCAATGTCGCCGACGAGCGGTCGAGCTGGGGGGGGCTCAAGAGCGACTACCGCTGATATTTCTGCGGTCGGTGCCGTCGCGCCGCCCGGCACCGTGCCAGCGCGCCGCCGGCGTCTGGGACCCCGCTACCCGGACGCCGGCTGCCGCGCGACTTCCGCAAAGGCGGTGCCGGTGTTATCGTTTCCCCGGCGCCGGTGCCGCCGGCGCGGGGAGGCCGCGTGACGCAAGCGTCGTATGACCCCGAAGCCCTCGTCGCGCGGCTCTGCGCGGGCGACAACCTGGCCTGCGCGCGCGCGATCACCTACGTCGAAGCGCTCGACGCACGGTCTGACGCGCTGCTGGCGCTCCTGTTCCCGCGGCTGGGCCGGGCCTGGCGCGTGGGTGTGGCCGGTCCGCCCGGGGCCGGCAAGAGCACACTGGCGCTGCGCCTGGCGCGGATCTGGAGGGATCGCGGCTGGCGGGTCGGTGTCATCGCTGTCGATCCCACCTCGCCGCTTACGGGGGGCGCGCTGCTGGGCGACCGCATCCGGCTGCGGGATGTCGCCACCGACCCCGGCGTTTTCATTCGCTCTTTGGCGACCCGCGGTTCGCTCGGCGGCCTGAGCCTGGCGACCGGACGGGTCGCCGACGTACTCGATGCCTGGGGCGCCGACGTTGTCCTGATCGAGACGGTCGGCATGGGTCAGGTAGGGGGAGATGTGCGGCTGGAGGCCGACACCACCGCTGTCGTCATGGTGCCGGAGTCGGGTGACGGGGTCCAGACCATGAAGGCCGGGATCCTGGAGCTGGCCGACGTGCTGGTGGTCAACAAGGCGGACCGTCCCGGAGCCGCGGACATGCTGAGGCAACTCGCCGCGCGCGGCGGTCGCGCCCCCGGACTGCCCGGGCACGGCCTGGTGGAGGCCGGAGGCGCTGCCGCGTGGGACCCTCCCGTCATCGGCACCTGCGCCGCCGACGGGGCCGGAACTGTGGAGTTGGCCGCGGCCCTCGATCGTCACCGCGCCGTGGTCGCGGCGGCGGGCACGCGGGCGCGAGACGACGATGCGTTCTGGCGCGAGAGGTTCGCCCGTCTGGCGGAAACGGCCATCGTGCGGGAGTTGCGTGGCGCGCTCGCGGCCGAACCGGCGTTGGCGCCGCGTCTGGCGGCCGTACGGCGTGGCGAAACGCCCTTCGGGGCGCTGCTGGCCGAGGTCCTTGACCGGTTCCGGGGGCGTCCGACCGGTCATTCCGGATGAAAAGTCTGTGCATGCAGGATTTGTTCGGTTAACCTGCTTCCGCTTCGCGCCGGCCTGGCGCGCGTGGCGGGACGAGCGTGGGAGGCTCGAGGATGTCCGTCAAGCGCGTGCTGGTCGCCAAGCCTGGTCTGGATGGCCACGACCGGGGGGCCAAGGTGGTAGCCAACGCCCTGCGCGACGCCGGCATGGAAGTGATCTACACCGGGCTGCATCAGACGCCGGAGATGATCGTCCAGGCCGCGCTGCAGGAAGACGTCGATGTGATCGCGCTGAGCGTCCTGTCGGGAGCCCACATGACGGTGTTCCCGCGGGTGATGCAGCTGTTGCGTGACGGTGGCGGCGACCAGATCGCCGTCACTGGCGGCGGGATCATTCCCGAGGCGGACCGACAGGCCCTGCAGACCCTGGGTGTGGGGCGCCTGTTCGGCCCCGGCAGCACCATGGCCGAGATTGTCGCCTACATCCGCGCCCTGCCGGGCCGCCCGGCCGACGGGCAGGGAGTTGACGGACCCGCGGGCTGACCGGTCTCCCCTCGGTCGACGCTCGCGAAGCGCGCCGCCCCGTCGGGCGGCGTGGCGCGGGTCCGCCGTTCGCGCCGAGGAGGATCGATGGGGTTCACCGAAAACCAGAAGATGATCCGCGACCTTGCCCGCAGTTTCGCGCAGGACAAGGTCCGGCCGATCGCCGCCGCCTGCGACGAGAGCGGCGATTTTCCCGTGGCCACCGTGCGGGAGATGGGCGAACTCGGACTGCTCGGCCTGACCGTGCCCGAGGAGTTCGGCGGGGTCGGCGCCGACACGCTTTCCTACGCGCTGGTGGTGGAGGAGCTGGCGAAGGTCTGCGGCAGTCACGCCCTGATCTGCGCCGCGCATAACAGTCTCGGCTGCGGGCCGATCGTCAACTTCGGCTCGTCCGACCAGAAAGACCGCTGGTTGCCGGGGGCCGCCCGCGGCGAATACCTGCTCGCCTTCGGCCTGACCGAGGCGGGCGCCGGCAGCGACGCCGGCGGCACCCGCACGACCGCCGTGCGCGACGGCGATGGCTGGCTCGTCAACGGCAGCAAGATGTGGATCACCAACGCGCACCAGGCGGGCGCGGTGATCATCACGGCGGTGACCGGCCAGGCGGGCGGCGCCGGCCACGGCATCAGCGCCTTCATCGTCCCGACCGGGACCGCCGGTTTCACGGTCGAGCGCAAGGAGGACAAGCTCGGGGTGCGCGCCTCCGACACCTCTCCGCTGACCCTCGTGGATGTTCGCCTGCCGGCGGACGCCCTGCTCGGCGCCGAGGGGCAGGGATTCCGGGCCTTCATGCAGATTCTCGACGGCGGGCGGATCTCGATCGCCGCCATGGCGCTCGGCCTGGCGGTCGGCGCCTTCGAGGCGGCGCGGTCCTACGCGAAGACCAGGGTGCAGTTCGGACGACCGATCGCCGCCAACCAGGCCGTGCAGTTCATGCTCGCCGACATGGCGACCCGCATCGAGGCTTCCCGCCTGCTCACCTGGGAGGCGGCCCGGCTTAAGGATGCCGGTCGGACGCACGGACGCGAGGCCGGCATGGCGAAGCTGTACGCCAGCGAAACCGCAATGTTCGTCACCGACCGGGCCATCCAGATCCTGGGGGGCTACGGCTTCACCAGGGACTACCCGGTGGAGCGGTTCTACCGCGACGCGAAACTCTGCACGATCGGCGAGGGGACGAGCGAGATCCAGCGTCTCGTCATCGCCCGAGCCCTGCTCGAGGACGACTGAGAAGGAGGACCCGTCGTGAGCGACAAGCCGGTCATCGTTGAAGCCCTGCGCACCCCGATCGGCCGCTTCCAGGGCGGCCTTGCCGATCTGCCGGCGCCGCGCCTGGGCGCGGTTGCCGTGCGCGCCGTGCTCGAGCGCTGTGGTCTCGATCCCGAACTGATCGACGAGGTCATCATGGGGAACGTCGTGCAGGCGGGGCTCGGCCAGAACCCCGCGCGGCAGGCGGCCATCCACGGCGGCGTGCCGCCGAGCGTCAGCGCCCTGACCATCAACAAGGTCTGCGGCTCGGGGCTCAAAGCGGTGGCGCTGGCGGCGCAGGCTATCCGCGCCGGCGACGCGAGCTGCGTCTTGGCGGGGGGCATGGAGAACATGAGCCGCATCCCGTACGCGTTGCTGGGCGCGCGCGACGGACTGCGTCTCGGCCACGGGCAGGTCACCGATCTGCTGGTTCACGACGGCCTGTGGGACGTGTACAACGACTACCACATGGGGATGACCGCGGAGCTGGTCGTCGAGAAGTACGGGATCACGCGCGAGGAGCAGGACGCTTTTGCGGCCGAATCGCAGCGGCGCGCCGTGGCCGCGCGCGACGCCGGCGAATTCGCGCGTGAAATCGTCCCGGTCGAGGTGCCGCAGCGCAAGGGCGATCCGGTGAAGGTGACGCAGGACGAGGGTCCACGCGCTGAAAACACTGTGGCGGCGCTGGCGAAACTCAAGCCGGCGTTCAAGCGCGACGGCGGCACGGTCACGGCCGGCAACGCCTCCACCATCAACGACGGCGCGGCGGCGCTGCTGGTCTGCGGTCAGTCGTTCGCGCGGTCGCACGGCCTGAAGGTGCGCGCCGTGATCGAGGGTTACGCCACCGGCGGCGTGGAACCGCAGTGGGTGATGATGGCGCCGGTGCGCGCGCTGCGGAACCTGCTCGGACGCGTGGGGCGTCCGCTGGCCGATTTCGGCCTGTTCGAATTGAATGAGGCGTTCGCGGCGCAGGCGGTGGCCGTCTCGCGGGAGGCGGGACTCGATCCCGCGCTGGTCAATGTGCGCGGCGGTTCGATCGCTCTCGGGCATCCGATCGGCGCTTCCGGCGCGCGCATCCTGGTCACGCTGCTGCACGCCATGGAGGACCGGGACGTCAAGCGCGGCATCGCCGCGCTCTGTCTCGGCGGTGGCGATGCGGTCGCCCTGGCGATCGCACGTCCGTGACCGCGCGCATCGACAGTCACCACAACGCGAAGGGAAGGGCATGAAGATCGCGGTGATCGGCGGAGGGACGATGGGCAACGGCATCGCCCACGTCTTCGCCCAGCACGGGCACGAGGTGGCGTTGATCGAGACGACGTCGGATCGGGCCGACAAGGCGCTGGCCAGGATCCAGGGCAATCTCGAGCGTCAGGTGAAGAAGGAGACCCTCACCGCGGCTGACGCGCAGGCGACGCTGGCGCGGATCAGCCCGGCGACCGATTTGTCGGCGGCCCACGGCGCCGGGCTCGCCGTGGAGGCGGTCTTCGAGGATTTCGCGGTGAAACGGGAGATCTTCACGCAACTGGATGCGTCCTGCCCCCCGGAGGCGATCCTGGCCAGCAACACCTCCTCGATCTCCATCACGAAGATCGCGGCGGTGACGCAGCGCCCGACCCAGGTCATCGGGATGCACTTCATGAACCCGGTGCCGCTGATGAAGCTGGTCGAGGTGATCTGCGGGCAGGCCACTTCGCCCGCCACCCGCGACCAGGTCCTGCAACTGGCCCGCGACCTCGGCAAGACGCCGGTGGCGGTGCAGGACTTTCCCGGCTTCATCAGCAATCGCGTGCTGATGCCGATGATCAACGAGGCGGTCTTCTGCCTGATGGAAGGGGTTGCCGATCGCGAAGCGATCGACACCGTCATGAAACTCGGCATGAACCACCCGATGGGGCCGCTCACGCTGGCCGACTTCATCGGCCTGGACGTCTGCCTCGACATCATGGAGGTGCTGCACGACGGGCTCGGGGACGACAAGTACCGTCCCTGCCCGCTGCTGCGTCGCCTGGTGGACGCCGGTCACCTCGGCCGCAAGAGCGGCCGGGGCTTCTACGACTACGCCTGACGCGGGGAGAGGGCCGTGGATTTCAGCCTGACCGAACAGCAACGGACGATCAAGCAGCTGGCCGCCGATTTCGCCGCCCGCGAGGTGGCGCCGATCGCCGCCGCGATCGACCGCGAGGAGCGCTTCCCCACGGCGGTGGTGAAACGGCTCGGCGAGCTCGGCTTCATGGGGATGAACGTGGCGCCCGAGTACGGCGGCGCCGGGCTCGACACGATCAGCTACGTGGTCGCGATGGAGGAGGTCTCGAAGGCCTGCGCCAGCACCGGCGTGATCATGTCGGTGAACAACAGCCTGGTCTGCTGGCCGCTGGAAACGTACGGGGACGAGGCGCAGAAACGCGACTTCCTCGCGCCGCTGGCGAAGGGGGAGAAGCTCGGCGCCTTCTGCCTGAGCGAGCCCAACGCCGGCACCGACGCCGCCAACCAGCAGACCCGCGCCGTGCGCGACGGCGACGAATGGGTGCTCAACGGGATGAAGAACTTCATCACCAACGGCGCCCACGCCGACCTGCTGATCGTGTTCGCGATGGCCGAGCCGGACCAGAAGCACAAGGGGATCAACGCCTTCATCGTCGAGACCGACCGCCCCGGATTCGCGGTGATCGCGAAGGAGAAGAAGCTGGGCATTCGCGCCTCGGACACCGCTCAACTCGCCTTCGACAACGTGCGGATCCCCGCCGGCCATCTGCTCGCCCGGCCTGGCGACGGCTTCCGTATCGCCATGTCGACGCTCGACGGCGGACGCATCGGGATCGCTGCGCAGGCGCTTGGCATCGCGCAGGCCGCCTACGAGGCCGCGCGCGCCTACGCCCGCCAGAGGGAGCAGTTCGGCCGCCCGATCGCCGGTTTCCAGGCCATCCAGTGGAAAATCGCCGACATGTGGATGCGGCTGGAGTCGGCGCGCCTGCTCACCTACCGCGCGGCCTGGCTGAAGGACCAGAAGGTGCGGCACACGGAGGAATCGGCCATGGCCAAGCTCGCGGCCAGCGAGGCGGCCGGCTTCATCGTGAACGAGGCGGTGCAGATCTTCGGCGGCAACGGCTACAGTAAGGAGTTCCCGGTCGAGCGTCACTTCCGCGACGCGAAGATCACCGAGATCTATGAAGGCACGAGCGAGGCGCAGCGCCTGGTGATCGCCGCGTCCCAGTTGAAGTAGGCGGCGCGATGGACTTCGCATTCACCGAGAACCAGCTCATGATGCGCGACATGGTGCGCGATTTCGCGCGCCGCGAGATCGCTCCGCTGGCGCGCGAGATGGACGAGCGCCAGGAGATCCCCGACGCGCTCCTGGCGAAAATGCGCGAGCACGGCTTCTTCGGCCTCTCCTTCCCCGAAGCCTACGGCGGGCTGGCTGTGGACACGGTCACCTACGCCCTGATTATCGAAGAACTCAGCCGCGCCAGCGCCGGCGTGGCGATCATGGTGACGGTGCACAACAGCGTCGGTTCCTACCCGCTGGCGATGTTCGGCAGCGAGGAGATCAAGCAGCGTTTCCTGCCGCGCATGGCGGCGGGTGAGATCGCGGCGTTCTGCGTCACCGAGCCGGGCGCCGGCAGCGATGCCGCGGCGTTGGCGAGCACGGCCCGCCGCGAAGGCGATACGTACGTGCTCAACGGCAGCAAGCTGTTCGTGACCAACGGCGCGAAGGCCGCCTTCTACGTGATCCTCGCCCGCAGCCCCGGCAGCAGCGGACACCAGGAGGTGCACGCGTTCCTGGTGGAGCGGGGGACCCCGGGCCTGACGATCGCCAAGAAGGAAGACAAGATGGGCCTGCGGGCCTCCGACACCGTCGCTCTCGACCTGACCGATGCGCGCGTGCCGGCTTCCCAGCTGCTCGGGCGCGAAGGGGACGGATTCCGGATCGCCATGTCGGCGCTCGACGGGGGGCGCATCGGCGTGGCGTTCCAGGCGCTGGGCATCGGCCTGGCCTGTCTCGATGAGGCGATCGGCTACGCGAAGGTCCGGGAGCAGTTCGGGCGTCCCCTGGCAGACCAGCCGTCCGTGCGCAATCTGCTGGCCGACATGGCGACCGAACTGCAGGCGGGCCGCCTGCTCGGCTTTCACGCTGCCTGGCTGAAGGACCATGGCCGGTCGTGCACCAAAGAGGCGGCCATGGCGAAGCTGTACGGCACCGAGGCCGCCTGCCGGGCGGCCGACGCGGCTCTGCAGATCCACGGCGGCTACGGCTACGTCAAGGATTACGCGGTCGAGCGCTATTATCGCGATGTCCGCGTTACCCGCATCTACGAGGGCACGAGCGAAATCCAGCGTCTCGTCATCGCCCGGCGGCTGCTGGCCGAGAGTTGATTTGCGCGGATGGCCGCTCTCCCCCCGCGGGAAGCCGGTCCCTGACCCCGGCAACACTCCATCATCATCAGCGGCAGTGGAGAATCTGGTAGCCCCAGGCGGCCGTCAGCGCGACCGCGGCACCGAGGCGCCAGAAGCGCCGCTCCGCGGGCCCGAATTCCACCGTGGCGCGCAACCGCGGCGCCGCTGTCGCTGCCGCGCCCCAGGCGCCCCACAGTCCCAGGGCCAGCGCCCCCACTGTTACCAGCGGGTTCGCCTGCAGTGCGGCGCCCGGATCCAGGCGCGCCAGGGCGAGCGCCGCGCGTGTGCCGCCGCAGGTCGGGCAGGGAAGGCCGGTGAACTCGAACAGGGGGCAGCGTGCGGCGCGCGCGATCCCATCGCCCCACCAGCGCAGGGCGGCCCAGCCCAGCGCGGCGATCGCGAGATAGACGAGCGCCAGCAGGCGCGGCAGGGGGTCGGTTTCCGGGCGGAGGTGCATGGCCGGCGTCAGTGGAGCAGGCCCTTGGTGATACCCAGCAGGGCGAGTCCTCCGCAACTCGCCAGGCAGATGATCATCGGCAGGGTGACGGCCAGCACCGCGCTCCCCGTCGTCGCGCCATGCAACCGGCGCAGGCCGATGATGGTCACCACTGCCCCCCAGAACAGGGCCACGGTATTACCGCAAAAAGGCACGGCGGCCAGGATCCAGACCGCCTGGGCGTACGCTACGGCGCGGAAGGTCGCTTCGAACCCGCGGTGCGTTCCGGCCACGAGGAGCAGGCAGAGGTGGACAATCCCGGCCTGCACGAAGACGGTCACGAACGCGATGCCGGGGCTCATTATGAAAAAGAATCCGGAGGAGAGCTGCCCCCGCAGGAGGCGCGCCACATCCTCCTCGATCAGGATGCGCAGCGAGGAGGCGGCCAGGGTCCACATCCAGTCGAGAAAGGCGCTCAGTGTCCCCACCACGAGCGCGAACAGCAGGGGCTGCCACAGCCCGCCGCGCACCGGCACCCGCGCGAAAAAGCGCTCCGGAGCGCCCAGAACGTCGCGGGTCGTGAGGTAAAGGGCGTTCAGAAAACCGTAGCGCCAGCGCTCTTCCCACGGCGGCAGTGCCGGGGCGGGCCCCGGCGGCGGTGCGGATGCGTACTGTTCGCCGTCGATCTGCACGTGGCCTCCCGCGGCCGGACAACGCCCCCGAAATAGCTGCGCGTAAGGATGACTACGCAGGTCCGCTGTTACGGTTGCCGAGCTTCGCACACGGCGCGACGGCCTGCAAGCGGTGCGTCGTGCCGGCCGGTGCCGCGTCTCCACATCTCTCTCCACATCCTCTCTTCCCCTGCACCGCGACGGTGGTAAGATCGCCGGTGTGGCCGGACATGTCGTGACGGTCTGCAATAACGGCGGAGGGAACGTCGCAATGGAGTGGAGCGTTGGCGTGGGGAAGGCGACCACTGTGGTGGCCGATCTGCTTGTGGTGGCGGTGCCGGAGGGGCGATCCGGGCCTGATTTCAGCGGGCTCGAGAGTCTCGACAGCGCATGCGACGGGGGGCTGGGCGCGCTGGCCGACGGTCGCGTCTTCGCCGGACGCAAGGAGACGAGCGCGGTGCTCCCGGGCCGGGGTTGCGCAGCGCCGTGGGTGCTGCTGGCAGGTCTTGGCCGTCCCGGAGATCTCACCCTCGAGCGCCTGCGGCGCTGCGCCGGCACGGCGGCCGCCCAGGCCCGCCGGCTGAAGGCGCGGCGCTGCGCGCTGCTTTTGCCGGACGACTCACTTGGCGGGTTCGATCCGCAGGCCGTGGCGCGCGCCTGGGTGGAGGGGACGGAGCTTGCCCTGGGCGCCGTGGAACGGCTGCGCGGCGTCCCCGCGGGCGGGCCGGGTGACCGGCGTCCTCGCACCGCCGACGACGAGGCCGACGCGGTCTTCCTCCCCGATGCCTGGCGACTCGTCGAGCCAGGGCGCCGGCGGATCGCCGCGCTGACGAGGGGGCTCGCGGAGGGGCAGGCCTATGCGGCGGGGTGCCTGTTCGCCCGTCGCCTGGTCAATCTGCCGCCGAATGTGCTTACCCCGTCGCGTCTGGCTGACGAGGCGCGCGGTTTAGCCCGCGTACAGGGGTATGACTGCCGGGTGCTCGGTCCGGCCGGGATCGCGAAGCTCGGCATGGGCGGCCTGCTCGGCGTGGCGCGGGGCAGTCGGCAGGAGCCCCGGCTCATTCTCCTCGGATCGCGGCCGGGGCCCGCCGGCGGCCGGCGCCGGCGCACGCCCCTGGTGGCTCTCGTTGGCAAGGGGCTCACCTTTGATTCGGGCGGCCTTTCCCTCAAGGCCGCGGCCCGCATGGAACAGATGAAGGACGACATGGGGGGCGCTGCCGCGGTGCTCGGGGCGGCGCTGATCGTGGCGCGCCTGAAGTTGCCGGTGCGGCTGCTCGTGGTGATCCCCGCGGCTGAGAACCTGCCCGGCGGCGATGCGCTGCGTCCCGGGGATGTCATCACCATGGCGTCCGGACGCACGGTCGAGGTCATGAACACCGATGCCGAGGGGCGGCTCGTGCTCGGCGATGCCCTGCATCACGCGTGCGGCGCGCGCCCCGACTGGCTGATCGACGCCGCCACCCTCACCGGCGCCTGCGCGGTCGCCCTGGGCGAACAGTTCGCCGGCCTGATGGGCAGTGACGCCCGCCTGCTCGCCGTGCTCGACCGCGCCGGCGGTGACACCTGCGAACGGGTCTGGCCGCTGCCGCTGCTCGATGAGCACCGCCGTTCGTTGCGCAGCGACGTGGCCGACTGCAAAAACATCGGCCCGCGCGACGGCAGCATCCTCACCGCAGGGGCGTTCCTTTCCTTCTTCGTGGACGAGGCGATTCCGTGGGCGCATATCGACATGGCGGGCCCGGTCTGGACTGACACGGCCGGGCCGCTCGGGCCGAAGGGGGCCACCGGCTATGGCGCCCGCCTGCTGGCGCGGGCGGTGCAACTGCTGGTATCCTAGGCCGGTGCTCGTTCGGCGCATCATCGCGCCGGTGTCCGCCTTTTTCCCTGCCGAGGATCCACCATGTCCGGCTGGCAGCGCAGGAACGTCCACGAGTCGCTGCCGGTGCGCCTGACACGCCTCGCCGTGCCGGTGATGGTGGCCAACCTCGCCCAGACCCTGATGGGGCTGGTGGACACGCTCATGGTCGGCCGGCTGGGCGAGGCGTCGATTGCCGCGGTCGGCGTGGCCACGCTCTACTTCTCGATGCTGGCCAGCTCCCTCAAAGCGATCGACGTGGCGGTGCAGACCTTCACCGCGCAGCGGGTCGGCGCGGGGCGCCGCGCCGAAGTCGGCACGGTGCTGGCGACCGCGGTCACGGTGGCTCTGGTCGCCGGCGCGCTGTTCACCGGGCTCGGGATGTGGCGTCCGGAAGCGTTGATGGACCTCGTCACGAACGACCCCGCGGTGCGTGTCCTGGGCGCCGATTACCTGCGCTGGCGCTATCCCGGGCTGCTGCCGTGGCTCGTGTTCTGCATGTTCCGCGCGACGTTCGACGGGATCGGCGCCACCCGGATCGGCATGGTCGCGGTGATCGTGATGATCGCGGCGAACGTCGTGCTCAACTGGATCCTCATCTTTGGCCATTTCGGGGCGCCGCGGCTGGGGGTGGGCGGGGCGGCGTTGGCGAGCACGCTGGCCAGCCTGCTGGCCGCGGCCGTGGTGGTTGCCTGGGCGCTGCGGCGGCCGGTGCGTCGCGCCTTCGGTCTCGTCCGCCGGCGCAACCTGGACGTGAAGCTGATGCTCCCGTTCCTGCGCCTGGCCTGGCCCCCCGCGCTGCAGTCGTTTGGTCTGATCGTCGCCCTGCTGGTCTTCTTCGGGATCCTTGGGCGCATCTCGACCCTGGCGGTGGCGGCCGGCAACGTGGCGCTGCGCATCGCCTCCCTGTCGATCATGCCGGGCGTGGGGGTGGCGGTGGCGACACAGACGATCGTCGGGCAGGCGCTCGGCCGACGCGACCTGCGCGCGGCGGTGCGGGCCGGCTGGACCGGCGTGGCGGTGGCGATGATCTTCATGGGCGCGTTCGGCCTGCTGTTTCTGCTCGCGCCGGGCGCCCTGCTGCGCCTGTTCTCCCCCAGCGAGGCGCTGGCGCACGAGGGGCGGCCGATCCTGCGGCTTCTGGGTCTGGTTCAACTGGTCGCCGCCCTCGGCCTCACGCTGGGGGGAGCGCTGCGCGGAGCCGGGGCGACACACGCGGTGATGGTCATCGACATCGTCTGCGGCTGGTGTCTCTTCCTGCCGGCCACCTGGCTGTTCGGCATCGTGTGGCGGGGAGGCCTGCTGGGGGCCTGGTGGGGCGTGCTGCTGTGGATCTGTCTCTATGCCTTCGGGATGACGGCGTGGTGGCTCAAGGGGAGTTGGCGGGAGATTCGTCTATGACGCGGCAGGACGCGCATGCGTGACGACGCCACGCCCTCTGCCGACCGCCGGGTGTTCACGGTGGCCGAGCTGAACCAGACCATCCAGGCCGCGCTGCACGATGCGTTCCCGGGGCCGGTCTGGGTGCGGGGCGAGGTGCAGCGTCTGCCGATCGACGCGGCTCGCCGCCAGCACGTCTACTTCGAGCTGCACCAGGCCGGCGCTTCCGGCGCCGTGGCCGGGTTCCAGATCCCCGCCGCGATCCTCGGCTGGGACCGGCAGCGGTTCGGCCTCGGCCGTTACCTCGACGGCAGCGATCCCGACCTGCGTCTCGCCGACCGGCTGGAGGTCTGCCTGGAGTGCGTGGTCGACTTCTACCCGCCGTACGGCAAGCTGTCGCTCAAGGTGATCGGCGTGGACCGGGAGTTCACGCTCGGACGTCTCGAAGCGCGGCGGCAAGAAGTGCTCGCGCGGCTGAAGACGGCGGGGCTGCTCGAGCGCAACGGCGCCCTGCCGCTGGCGGAGCTGCCGCTGCGCGTCGGTCTGATCACCGCGGCGGGCAGCGCCGCCGAGCGCGACTTCCTCAGCGGGCTGGCGGCCTCCGGACGCGGCTTTACCGTGTGGCGGGCGGATTGCCGGATGCAGGGGGAGAGCGTGGAGCCGCAGGTCGTGGCGGCGCTGCGCGGCCTGGCGGCGCTCGGCCTGGACGTGATCGTCATCACGCGGGGCGGCGGCTCGCGGGCCGACCTCTCCTGGTTCGACCAGCTCGGGCTGGCCACCGCCATCGCGCTCTGTCCCGTGCCGGTCGTGACCGCCATCGGGCACGAGATCGACACCGCCATTGCCGACCTGGTCGCGCACACCCGTTGCAAGACCCCCACGGCGGCGGCGCAGTTGCTGGTCGATCGCGTGGCCACGGCGGCCGCGCGCGTGGCGAAGGCGGCCGAGCGGCTGGCGGCGGCGGGGCCGGCGCGGCTCACGGGGGCGCGCGACCGGCTGCAGCGCGGCGCCATGGGACTGGAGCGCCAGGTGGCGTGCCGGGTGCGCGACGCGCGGGTAGGCCTGGCGGACCGTCAGGCGCGGCTGGCGGCGGCGGCGCGCGGGCGCCTCGCGCGCGAACGGGCGCGACAAGAGGACCGGGAGAGACGGTTGGGGCGGGGGGCGCCGGCGGCGACCGCGGCGGCCCGGGTCCGGCTCGACCTCGCGGCGCACGCGTTGCGCCCCGCGCGCCTGCTGGCCGGCTGGCCCGGCCGGTTGCGGGAGCTCTCGCGTGCCGGGGGGCGTCTCGACCGTCTGGTCGCCGCCACCCTTGCCGTCGCCGGAAGACGACTCGGCGCGGCGTCGGACCAGGCGCGGCTGCTCGATCCGCAGCGGCAGCTCGCGCGCGGTTACACCCTGACCTGCGACGCCGCCGGACGTCCGCTCGCCGCGGCGTCCGGCCTGGCGCCGGGCGATCGTTTGACCACGCGCTTTCGCGATGGCACGGTCGGCAGCATCGTGGAGCGGATCGAGAGGGCTGCCGCGGCGGCCCGTGACGATGCGGAAGCGTCGGACCGGAAGGAGTGACATGGCGGAGCAGGTGAAGCGGAAGCCCCGGGGGGGCGCCGGCGCCGGAGCGGCCGGGCAGCCGGCTTTCGGCGCGGCGGTGGAAGAGGTCGAGCGGATTCTGGCGCGTCTGGAGGCGGAGCAGGTCGACATCGACGACCTGGCGCGCGAAGTCCGGCGGGCGGTCGAGCTGATCGGCCTCTGCCGGAGCAAGCTGGCCGCTACCGAAACCGAGGTGCGCGCCTACGTCGATGCGTTGCAGACGCCGGAGCCGGGCGCGCCGGCGGATGGCGGGCCGACCGGTGATGCCGGCGATTCCCGGCTGCCGTTCTGACGCCATGGCCGGCCTGATCCGCGTCGAACATCTCGTCAAGGACTACGTGAGCAGCCATCGCCGCGAGGGGGTGCGGGGGGGGCTGATCGACCTGGTGCGTCCGCGCCGGCGGATCGTGCGGGCGGTCGACGAAGTCTCCTTCGCCATCGACGAGGGGGAGATGGTGGGCTACATCGGCGCCAACGGCGCCGGCAAGTCCACGACCATCAAGGTGCTGACCGGCATCCTCACGCCGACCGCCGGGACCGTGCGCGTGGGGGGACTGGTGCCGTACCGCGAGCGGCAGCGCTATACGCGGCACATCGGCGTGGTGTTCGGGCAGCGCACGCAACTCTGGTGGGACCTGGCGGTCGTGGAGTCGCTGCGGCTGCTCAAGAAGATCTACGAGGTGGACGACGCCGTCTACGCGGCGCAGCTCGACCTGTTCGACGAGCTGCTGCAGATCCGCGAGCTGCTCAACCAGCCGGTGCGCAAGCTGTCGCTCGGCCAGCGCATGCGCTGCGATCTCGCAGCGGCGCTGCTGCACCGCCCCCGCATCCTGTTCCTCGACGAGCCGACGATCGGCCTCGATGTCGTGGCGAAGCAGAACGTGCGTGGCTTCCTCAAGGAGGCCCGCGACCGGCTCGGCACCACGGTCATCCTCACCACGCACGATCTGGGCGACATCCAGGAACTGTGCCGACGCATCCTGATCATCGATCACGGACGGCTGCTGTTCGACGGCGCGTTGGCTGATCTGCGGCTGCGGCTGGGGGATCAGGTGCGGGTGCTGGTCGAGCTCTACGACCCGGCGCCCGTGCGGGCGCTGGCCGCCTGCACCGACGGCCTGCCGGTGGCGTGGGACAGCCTCGACCGGCCCGACGGGCACGAGCACGCGGTCGCCTTCAGCCGCCGCGACGTGACCGCGGCCGAGGTGATCCGCCGCGTCGTCAACGGCTGCCGCGTGCACGACGTGCGCATCGTCGAACCGACGATCGAGGAGGTCGTGCGCCGCATCTACCGTGCCGGCGCGGTGGAGGACAACGGCCGGGAGGCGGACCGTGGCTGAGGCCGTCGCGCTGATTCCCTGGCGGCGGCGTCCAGGCGCGACGCTGGGTCTCTACCTGCACTTCGTGCGCCTGTCGTTCCTGGAATTCCTCGCCTACCGCCTGCGGTATTACACCGGGGTCGTCACCTACACCGTCTTCGTGGCCGGCAACTACTTCCTGTATACCGCGTTGTTCGCCAGCCGTCCCGTCGCGGCCGGCGGCGTGGCGACGATGGGCGGGCTGACGCTGGGCGAGATGATCACCTACATCGGGCTGAGCTGGATCGGCCGCAGTTTCTACTTCAACAACATCGATCGCGATCTTTCGGGACAGATCCGCGAGGGTCAGGTGGCGATGCTGCTGATCAAGCCGGTGCACGCCCAGACCATGCTGATGTTCCAGGCCCTGGGCGAGGCGGCGTTCCGGCTGTTGCTCTTCACGCTGCCGATCATCGTCGTGGTGGGGCCGGTTTTCCACCTGCTGCCGCCGCCCCGCCCGTCGCTCTACGGCTGGACGCTGCTCAGCTTCCTGCTCGCCTTTCTGGTCAACGCCCAGGTGAATTTTCTGGTCGGCTGCCTTGCCTTCTATCTCCATAACATCCTCGGGGTGATCCGCGCCAAGCTCGTGATCATGGAACTCCTCACCGGCGTGCTGGTGCCGTTCACGCTGTTCCCGGAGTGGGTGCAGAAAGTGATGTCGTGGCTGCCGTTCCAGGCGATCAACTATATCCCGGTCATGACCTACCTCGGTCGGCGTTCCGGCGATGCGCTCGCGCGCGGCCTGCTCGTGCAGGCGGCGTGGGCGGCCGGCCTGCTGCTGCTGGGCCGCTGGATCTGGAACCGCGCGGTGCGTCAGGTGACGCTGCAGGGAGGATGATCGTGAGGACGGCGCACGCGCTGGCGCTTTGTCTGCTGCTGCTGGCGACGGTCGCCGACGGCGCGTCCGCGGTCGGCCCTGCCGGCGGGACCGACTCTCTCTACGCGGCGTGGCGCCCGCTGCTGGCGCGGGCGGTCCGTGCCGGCCAGGGCGACGACCCGTCCGACCTGTACAAACTGATTCACCAGGGGGTGATGGGGCCGGCGCACGCCGTGCCGTCAGCGTCCTCGGCGCTCGCCTGGCTCGACGACGAGTGGCGCGCAATGGCCGCGACGGCCGACCCGCCCGCGGTCGCCTGGCCGCTGATCGAGCCGATCCGGCCCGACAGCCTGCTGGTGCGCGTACATCTGCGTCCCCTCGCGGTCCTCACGACGACGGGGCCGGATGGAGACGAGGCGCGGCGGGCGGCCTGGAGCGCGCTCGCAGAGGCGTTCGTACGCACGGCGGCGGTCTGGCACGGCGACGCCGGCCGGCTGCGGGACCTCTGGAGCCGCGCGCTCGCCGACCGGGCGCTCTGGCCCGCCGCGGCCGATTCCTCGCTGCGCGCCGCGTTCACCGCCGAGGTCGCGGCGGCCGGCTGGCCGGCGGTGCACCATGGCGCGACCTTCGCGCGGACATGGGCGCCGCACTATCGGGTCGTGGCCTGCGCCGAACTGCCGGCCGCCTGGCTGGCGGCCGCGGGCTGGCCGCCGCCGCGCGGCGCCGCCGGAAGCGGGGCGCCATGAACGCAGCGAGCGGCGGCATCGCGACGACGCGGGGGGACGGGGCCTGGCGGACGCTGCGCCGTCAGGGGGGTATCTTCGCCGCCTACTTTGCCCAGTTCCTCAAGATGCGACTCGCCTACCGGGTCGACTTCGCCATCGATCTCTTCGCCAACCTCGTCCAGGCCGGCGTTCAGATCGTGATCCTGGCGGTTCTCTTCGCCAGGGTGCCGTCGCTGCGCGGCTGGACCTACGAGCAGGTGCTGTTCATCTACGGGTTCAGTCTGCTTCCGCTCGGGCTGTTCAACATCGTCAGCATCAATCTCTACCGGTTCGGCGAGCGCTATGTGATCGAGGGACACTTCGACCGGGTGCTGCTGCGCCCGATCAATCCGCTCGCCCAGATCATGTTCGAGGAGTTCAATATTGCCGGGGTGAACGAGATCGCGGTGGGGATCGGCGTGATGGCGCACGCGGGGATGCGGCTGGGACTCGCCTGGAGTTTCCTCGATCTGACCCTGCTCCTGCTGCTGGCGGTGTCGTCGGCCCTGGTTTTCACCGGGATTTTTCTCGGTCTTACTTCGGTATCATTCTGGTTCGAGGACCGCCTGGGGCTGGCGCCTCCGGTTTACAACATCATCCGGTTCAGTCGCTACCCCATGACGATCTTCAGTCCCCTGGTGCGGCTGCTCCTGACCTTCGTGCTGCCGTTCGCCTGGGTCGCCTTCTACCCCGCGACCTGGTTCATCGGCAGTCCGGAGGTGCGGGGCCTCGCCCTGCTGACGCCGCTGGTCGGCGCGGCAGTGTTCGGACTGGCCTACGTCATCTGGAGCCGGGGCGCGCGTCGCTACGCCAGCACCGGCAGTTGATCCCATCACGCGGAGCTCCGGGCCAGGCGGCCTTGTCTTCACATCGGCGCTGCGGTTCAGGCGTTTCCGCCGGGGGCCGGGGCGGGGGCGCAGAGTTCGATCAGCACGCCGCCGGTCGATTTCGGGTGGACGAACGCCACCCGCCTGCCGCCGGCGCCGGTACGCGGGGTCCGGTCGAGCAGTTCGAGCCCGGCCGCGGCGCAGGCCGCCATGACCGCCTCGATATCAATCACCGCCACGGCGAGGTGGTGCAGGCCGGGGCCGCGCTTCTCGATGAACTTCGCGATCGCCCCCTCGGACACCGTCGGTTGCAGAAGTTCGAGATGTCCGAGGGCGCCGGCGCGGTCGAGTTTCAGCATCGCCACCCGCACCTTCTCCGTCGGCACCTCTTCGATCCGTTCCAGTTCGAGGCCGAGCAGGTCGCGGTAGAGGCGCACGCCGGCCTCGAGGTCCGTCACTGCGATGCCGATGTGATCGACGGTGCCGGCCGTGCCCGGGGGGAGGGCTGCCGCCGCGCCGGTGGTCTCCGGAAACTTCATGGTCGCCGGTCCTTTCCGCGCCGTCGGCGCGGTCAGTGGGTCTCGTGGTGCATGCCGTAGACGCCGCGCAGGACGTTGCACATCTCGCCGACCGAGCCGTAGGCGCGCACGCACGCCAGCAGCGACGGCATCAGGTTGCCGCCGGACCGCGCCGTCGCCTCCAGGTCGGCCAGTGCAGCGGTGACTGCGGCCGCGTCGCGGCGGGCGCGCACGGCGGCCAGGCGCTGCTTCTGCTCCGCCTCGACCTCGGGACGCAGCTGGAATCCGCCCCGGGCCGGCTCCGGCTGCGCGTCGGCGTACTTGTTCACGCCGACGAGCACGGTGCGCCGCGCGTCGATGGCCTGCTGAGCGGCGTAGGCGCTCGCCTCGATCCGCCGCTGCGGGTACCCCTCCTCGATCGCCTTGACCATTCCGCCCAGGTCGTCGATGCGGCGCAGCTCTTCCCAGACCGCCGCCTCCATGGCGTCGGTGAGCGACTCCACCGCGAAGCTGCCCCCGAGCGGATCGACCGTGTCGCAGACCCCGGTCTCCTCGGCGATGATCTGCTGCGTGCGCAGGGCCAGGCGCGCCGCGTCGGCCGTCGGCAGGGAGAGGGCTTCGTCGAAGCTGTTCGTGTGCAGCGACTGTGTCCCGCCCAGCACGGCGGCCAGCGCCTGGATCGCCACGCGCACGACGTTGTTCGCCGGCTCCTGGGCCGTGAGGGTGGAGCCGGCCGTCTGGGTGTGGAAGCGCAGCTTGCCCGACTCCGGGTTCCGCGCCCCGAAGCGCTCGCGGCAGATCCGCTCCCAGATGCGGCGCGCGGCGCGGAACTTGGCCACCTCCTCGAGGAAGTGGTTGTGCACGTTGAAGAAAAAGGAGAGTCGCGGCGCGAATTTGTCGAATTCAAGTCCCGCGGTGACGGCCGCCTCGCAGTAGGCGATCGCGTCCGCGAAAGTGAACGCCAGCTCCTGGACGGCCGTCGATCCGGCTTCGCGGATATGGTAGCCGCTGATCGAGATGGTATTCCAGCGGGGGAGGTTGTCGCGGCACCAGGCGAAGATGTCGGTGATGATCTTCATGGACGGCTGCGGGGGGTGGATGTATGTGCCGCGCGCCATGTACTCCTTGAGCACGTCGTTCTGGATCGTCCCGGTCAGGAGTTTCGGGTCGACCCCCTGCCGCTCGGCCGCGGCCACCACCATCAGCAGCAGCATGGCGGCCGGCGCGTTGATCGTCATCGAGACGCTCACCTTGTCGAGCGGGATGCCGGCGAGCAGATCCTCCATGTCCTGCAGCGTGTCGATGGCCACGCCGGTGCGCCCGACCTCGCCCTCGGCGAGCGGGTCATCGGAGTCGTAACCCATCTGCGTCGGCAGGTCGAAGGCGACCGACAGCCCCGTCTGACCCTGGCCGAGCAGGTAGCGGAAACGCTGGTTGGTCTCGAGGCAGGAACCGAAACCGGCGTACTGGCGCATGGTCCAGGCGCGGCCGCGGTACATCGTCGGCTGGATGCCGCGGGTGAAGGGGGCCGCGCCCGGCAGGCCGAGGCGGGCCAGATAGTCATCTTCGGGGAGGTCCAGCGGGGTATAGATCCGCTTCACTTCGAGATCCGAAGAGGTGGCGAAGCGTTCATGACGCTCCGGAAAGCGCTTCAGCACGGGCGCCACCGCGTCCTGTTCCCAGGCGTGCACGGCGTCGGTGAGGCGGTTGCGGTCGTCGGCCATGGTCGGGTCCTTTCCCCGGGCGGAAGCCTTTGCCCGGTCAGGTCCGGCAGGATGCGCCGGGCGTCGACGCCAAGATAGGAAACCCCGGCCCGCGCCGGAAACCGCTTTTTCACACCGGCCCGAACGGCTATCCTTTCCCGGCTGTATTTCGCCGGACACGACCGAGGAGGAGCGATGCACGACCCGCGCCTGGCCACCCTGGCCGATCAGCTCGTTTCGTACAGTGTCGATGTCCAGCCGGGCGAGAAGATCTACCTCGAGATCAAGGGGGTGGAGGCGCTGGCGCTCGGTCGCGAGCTGGTCCGCGCCGCCACGCAGCGCGGCGCCGTGCCGTTCTGGTACTACAACGACGAGGATCTCGCGCGGCCGTTCGTCCGTCACGCCGGCGAGGCGCAGTTCGAGGCGTGGGGCGCCTTCCACCGCGGCATCATGGAGCAGGTCGACGCCTACATTGCCATTCGCGGGTCCGCCAACCCGTTCGATTTCGGCGATGTCGATCCCGAGCGGATGAAATGGCACGACCTGGCCTATTGGCAGCAGGTCCACCTCGGTGTGCGCCTGAAGAAGAAATGGTGCGTGCTGCGCTATCCCAACCCGAGCATGGCGGTCCTCGCGCAGCAGCCGACCGAGGCGTTCGCCGATTTCTACTTCAAGGTCTGCCTGCTCGACTATGCCCGCCTGTCGCTGGCGATGGATCCCCTCAAGGCGCTGCTCGAACGGACCGATCGGGTCGAACTGCGCGGACCCGGCACGGAGCTGACGTTCAGCATCAAGGACATTCCGGCCGTCAAGTGCGACGGCCGCCGCAACATTCCCGACGGCGAGATCTACACGGCGCCGGTGCGCGAATCGATGGAGGGCGTGATCACCTACAATGCGCCGAGCCTGAACAAGGGCACGCTGTTCCGCAACATCCGCTTCACTGTGGAGCGGGGGCGTATCGTCGAAGCGACCTGCGACGGCGATCCCGCGAAGCTGAACCGCATCCTCGACACCGACGAGGGAGCGCGCTATTTCGGCGAATTCGCGCTCGGGCTCAATCCCCATATCACCGCGCCGCTGAACGACACCCTGTTCGACGAAAAGATCTCTGGTTCCTTCCACCTCACGCCGGGCAAGGCCTATGACAAGGCTGACAACGGCAACCGCTCGACCGTCCACTGGGACCTCGTCAACATCCAGACTCCTGCCTGGGGTGGCGGTGAGATCGTCTTCGACGGCGTCGTCATACGTCGCGACGGCCTGTTCACCCTGCCCGAACTGCAGGGGCTGAATCCGGAGGAGTTGGCGTGAGGCGCGCGGCGGCGATCACCGCGGCGACGCTCGGCCTGTTCGTCGTTCTCGGCCTGTCCGTCGCCGCCGCTGCCGCCAGGGAGTCGGCGCCGCGCTGGGGCTTCGGCTGGGATCCGGGCGATGGGTCCGGCAGAGGTCTGACCCTGCGCCACCGGCTGGGCCGGGGGTGGGAGGTCGGTCTGGCGGCCGGTCCCGACGACAGCAAGTATGATGAAGATCGCCTCGATTGGGATTCGAGCGACCTGCCGGCTCCGGTCGAGACGCACGACGTGTACGGCTACCGCCGGGAATCGGGCTGGGTCCGCGTCACCGCCGCGCGGTGTTTCTGGCGGGACGGCCCCTTCGCCGCCGCCGCTCTGGCGGGCCTCACCTACAGTTGGAGCAATGAGCAGTGGTCCGACCGCTGGCCGGTCTCAACCCAGACCGCCGACTCGGACTACCGTAACTACCGCAAGAATTCACGGACCGATCTCTGGCGCTGCGCGCTCGGTCTGCGCCCTTCCTGGTCAGCGACAGCCCGGCTGACCGTGGAATTCGAGGCCGGGATGGCTTTCGAGACCTGGACGAGAACGGCCCGCGAGGACATCTGGTACGATTTCGATCCCAGGATCCAGCTCTTCTCGATCGACAACCCGAGTCATTCCTTCTCCTCGTATGGCGGCTTCGAATGGTCCCGGTTGAAATTCATCTTCTGGTTCTAGACGCTGGCGCGGCGTCCGCAGGGACGCGCGCCGGCGGGAGCGCCGCCGGTGATCTTCCCCGTTTCAGGCTGTGAACTGCCGCTCTGGCTGCCGCCGCTGGTGACCTTCGTCATCGGGGCGGTCTGTGCGTCGGCCGGGGTGTCGGGGGCGTTCCTGCTGCTGCCGTTCCAGATGAGCGTGCTCGGTTTCACCGCGCCGGCGGTCACCCCCACGAACCTGCTCTACAACGTGTTCGGGATTCCGGGCGGGGTGGCGCGCTACCTGCGGGAGGGGCGGCTCGACCGGACGCTCGCGGCGCTGCTCGCGCTCGGTCTGGTGCCGGGCGCGTTCCTGGGCATGCTGCTGCGGGTGCGGGTGTTGACCGATCCGGGCCGTTTCAGGCTGTTCGTGGCGGGGGTGCTGTTGCTGCTCGCGGCACGGCTCGCGGCGACGCTGCGCGCCGGAGCGGCCAACGGCGGGGGCGGGACGGACCGGATGCCGGAGGGGGCGCGGGTGGTAGCGGTGTCGCGCTCGTGGCGGCGGGTCACGGCGCGGCTCGGGCCGCAGGAGTACGCCTACCCGCCGGTCGCCATGGCGGGACTGGCGCTGGCCGTCGGCGCGGTCGGGGGGGCCTACGGCATCGGCGGCGGCGCGCTGATGGCGCCGCTGATGATCTCGCTGTTCCGCCTGCCGGTCCACGCCACCGCGGGGGCCAACCTCGCCGGAACGTTCACCGCCTCGCTGGCGGGGGCGCTGTTCTACGCCTGGTGCGGTCCGCGGCTGGCGGGGCCCGGGGCGGTGGTCGGCCCGGACTGGGCGCTCGGCCTGCTGTTCGGCGTGGGGGGGCTGTTCGGCATGTACCTGGGGGCGTCGTGGCAGCGCTTCCTGCCGGCGCGGCTGATCAAGCTGGTCCTGACCGCCCTGATGTTGTTCCTGGCCGCGAAATACCTGTTCGATTCGCTGGCCTGACCGGCGCCGCGTGGCGTCAGCCGGCGGCCGGCGTGATGACCACCAGCGTGTCGCCGGCGTTAACGGTGCGGCCGGCCTGCCCCGGCACGCTCGCCACCACGCCGTCGCACGGCGCGGCCAGTTCGTTCTGCATCTTCATCGCCTCGAGCACGACGACCGGTTCGCCGCGTTTCACCGCCTGCCCTTCCCGCACCCGGATCTCGACCACCAGCCCGGGAATCTCGGCCGCCACGATGCCGCTGCCGGCCACAGTGCCGGCGGCGACGAGGGCGAGGGCGTGCAGTTCGTCCAGCACGGTCAGCTCCAGCGGCTGGCCGAGCAGGGTCGCGGTGACCTCCCCGCGCGGCCCGGACGTCGAGAGGTGGATCAGGTGCACGCGGTTGCCGATGCGCAGGGAGAGGGCGCGGCCGTTGTGGACCACGGCCGCGTCGACGTCGCGTGGCGGGGCGTCGTCGAGCTGCACGGTGAGCTGGTCGCCCTGGCGGGCCACCACGGCCCGGTGCTCGCCGTCAGGAGCCCGCAGCAGATAGCGCTTTTTCATCCACACGGTCGTCAGGCCTCCGAGGGCGGCGTCAGTCGCGGCCGGTCATGCGGCGCAGCGCGGCGCGCCGCCAGTTGGTCATGGCGCACTCGCGCCCGGGGGCCCCGGCCACGTAGTCCGGGCCGCCGGCCAGCGTGCCGGCCATCCGGCGCGCCGCTTCGAACAGCGCGCCCGCCGACAGCAGCGCCTCCTGGTCGTCCGGCGCCAGGGGCGGCGCGAAGGTCGCGGGGTCGAAGCACGCCTCGATGAAACGGGTCGTGTAGCTGCCGTCGCGGAACGACGGCTGGTCGAGCGCCCAGAGGTGGAACGGGATGTTGTGGATCGGTCCGTGCAGGATGTACTCCTCGAGCGCCCGGCGGCCCCGCGCCAGGGCGCGCGCCCGGTCCTCCCCCCAGACGATCAGCTTGGCCAGCAGCGGATCGTAATGGATCGGCACCCGGCACCCCTCGGCGATGCCGCTGTCCACCCGCACGCCGGGGCCGGCCGGCTCCATGAGCGCGGTGATCTCGCCGATCGCCGGGGCGAAATTGCGGCGGGGGTTCTCGGCGCAGATCCGGAACTCGATCGCCCAGCCGCGCTGCGTGATCTCCTCCTGGCGCAGGCGCAGCCCGCGCCCGCCGGCCACATCGAGCTGCGCGCGCACCAGATCGACGCCGGTCACCATCTCCGTCACCGGGTGTTCGACCTGCAGGCGCGTGTTCATCTCGAGAAAGAAGAATTCCCCCGCCGGACTGAGCACGAACTCCACGGTGCCGGCGCCGCGGTAATTCACCGACTCGGCGGTGCGCACCGCGGCGGCGCAGATCGCCGTCCGCAGTTCCGGTGTCAGACAGGGGGAGGGGGACTCCTCGATCAGCTTCTGGTGCCGGCGCTGCACTGAGCACTCGCGCTCGAAGAGGTGGAGCGCCCGCCCCTCGCCGTCGCCGAGCACCTGCACTTCGATGTGCTTGGGATCCTCCACGTAGCGCTCGAGGAAGACGGAATCGTCGCCGAAGGCCGACTTCGCCTCGCCCATGGTCTGGCGGAGCGCAGCGGCGAGGCCTGCCGGGTCGCGCACCACGCGCATCCCCTTGCCGCCGCCCCCGGCGGCCGCCTTCAGCAGGACCGGATAGCCGATCTCCGCCGCCGCGCGCCGTGCGGTTTCGGCGTCGCGCACCGCCTCGTCGGTACCGGGGATCACCGGCACGCCGCTGGCGCGCATCCGCCGCCGCGCCGCCAGTTTGTTGCCCATCAACTCGATCGTGTCGGGGCGCGGTCCGATGAAGACGAGGCCCGCCTCCTCGCACATCCGCGCGAAGCCTGCGTTCTCGGAAAGAAAACCGTAGCCGGGATGGATGGCGCCGGCGCCGGCGCGTCTGGCCACCTCGATCAGCCGCTCGCCGCGCAGATAGCTCTCGGCCGCGGGCGCCGGACCGATCGGATACGCCTCGTGGGCGAGCAGCACGTGGGCCGCCGTGCGGTCCACCTCCGAGTAGACCGCCACCGTATGCAGCCCCAGCTCGCGCAGGCCGCGGATCACGCGCACCGCGATCTCGCCGCGGTTCGCCACGAGGACCTTCGCGAAGGGGAGCCTGCCCGCCACCGTCATGATCGCCTCCGCACCCCGCCTAGAGGGGGATATTGCCATGCTTCTTCGGCGGCGCGACCTGCTTCTTGTTGCGCAGGTTGTGCAGCGCCTGGATCAGCAGCGGGCGCGTCTGCGCCGGCTCGATGACGTCGTCAAGATAGCCGAGACCGGCCGCCACGTACGGGTTGGCGTAGGTGGTGTTGTATTCCTCGATCAGCCGCCGCCGCAGCGCCTCCGGGTCGGTCGCCTTCGCCAGATCGTCGCGATAGAGTATATTCACGGCCCCTTCGGGACCCATCACGGCCAGTTCGGCCGTCGGCCAGGCCACGTTCCAGTCGCCGCGGATGTGCTTGCTGCTCATCACGTCGTAGGCGCCGCCGTAGGCCTTGCGGGTGATGACCGTCAGCTTCGGCACGGTCGCCTCGCAGTAGGCGTACAGCAGCTTGGCGCCGTGCTTGATGATGCCGCCGTATTCCTGGTCGGTGCCGGGCAGGAAGCCGGGCACATCCTCGAACGTCACCAGCGGCACGTTGAAGCAGTCGCAGGTGCGGATGAAGCGGGCCGCCTTCAGCGAAGAGTTGATGTCGAGCACGCCGGCGTTGACCCGCGGCTGGTTCGCCACGATGCCGACCGGCAGGCCGTCCAGGCGCGCGAACCCGCAGATGATGTTGGTGGCGTAGCGCGACTGCACCTCGAAGAAGTCCCCTTCGTCCACGACGGGGCGGATCACGTCGTGCATGTCGTACGGGCGGCGGGGATCGTCCGGAACGACGGCGTTCAGGCGCGGATCGATCCGGTCGGGCCGGTCGACAGGCTGGCGGCGGGGCGGTTCCTCCAGGTTGTTCTGGGGCAGGAACGACAGCAGGCGGCGGATCAGCAGCAGGCAGTCGTGGTCGGTCGGGGTCATGAAGTGGGCCACGCCGCTGCGCGTGTTGTGGGTCTCGGCCCCGCCCAGCTGCTCCGAGGTGACCTCCTCGTTCGTCACCATCCGGATCACGTTCGGCCCGGTCACGAACATGTAGCTGGTCCCCTCGACCATCAGCGTGAAATCGGTGATGGCGGGGGAGTAGACGGCGCCGCCCGCGCAGGGGCCCATCACGGCGGAGATCTGGGGGATGACCCCGGAGCACTGCGTGTTGCGCCAGAAGATCTCGGCGTACCCGGCCAGCGACTTCACCCCCTCCTGGATCCGCGCGCCGCCGCTGTCGTTCAGGCCGATCACCGGGCAGCCGTTCTCGAGCGCCTGGTCCATCAGCCGGCAGACCTTCAGGGCATTCGCCTCGCTCATCGAGCCGCCGAAGACAGTGAAGTCCTGGGCGAAGACGTACACCTGCCGGTTCTCGATGCGGCCGATGCCGGTGATCATGCCGTCGCCCACCGGCTTCTGCAGCTCCATGCCGAGCTCGGAGCAGCGATGGGTCACGAACACGCCGGTCTCCTGGAAACTCCCCTCGTCGAGCAGGAGATGGACCCGCTCCCGCGCGGTCAGGCGGCCGCCGGCGTGGATCCGGTCGATCCGGGCCTGGCCCCCCCCGAGCAACGCCTCGGCGCGCAGGTCGTGAAGATGTTTGAGCCTGGCGGTGAAATCCTCAGACATGTCGCTCCTTCCGGCCGGGTGGCGCCAGCTTCGCAGGGCGCACCGGCGGGGGGGGATCCTAAGGCAGCGCCGCGGGGGGGGTCAAGGCGGCAGCGGAGCCCGGATCTCCGGTCTCGGGCATGGTCCGGGTCGGCACCATCTGCTATCCTGCCCAGGGCCGATGCCCCGGCCGCCCCGGGAATCGAGCGCGGAAAGGGAGACGAGACATGGAGTATCGGAATCTGCTGGTCACTTGTGCCGGAGGGGTGGCTGAGGTCACCATCAACCGCCCGGAAAAGCTGAATGCCCTCAACGCGGCGGTGGTCGACGAACTGCACGCCTGCTTCAGCGCCCTGGGCGCCGATCCGGCGGCGCGGGTGATCGTCCTGACCGGGGCGGGAGAGAAGGCGTTCGTGGCCGGCGCCGACATTGCTGAGCTGGCGGCGCTGGGCGGTGGCGAAGCGGAGCGCTTTGCCGCGAAGGGTCAGGCGCTGATGTGGAAGATCGAAAACCTGGGCAAGCCGGTGCTGGCGGCGGTGAACGGCTACGCGCTTGGCGGTGGCTGCGAACTGGCGCTGGCCTGTACGTTCCGCTACGCCTCGACCAACGCGCGTCTGGGGTTGCCGGAGGTCGGTCTTGGTCTGATCCCTGGTTATGGCGGGACGCAACGGCTGCCGCGGTTGATCGGATCGGGCCGCGCCCTTGAACTGATCCTGACCGGCGAACCGCTCACCGCGATCGAGGCGCTGGACGTGGGGCTGGTGAATCGCGTGATGCCGCAGGAGGAACTGATGCCGGCGGTTCGTCAGACGGCCGGTCGGATAGCCGCCCGCTCCGCCGTAACGCTCCGTCTGGCCCTCAAGGCGGTTCACGAGGGGGCCAATTGCGGTCTCGACGCCGCCTGTCGGCTCGAAGCGGCCCTGTTCGGCGTCGTCGGCGCCACGGCCGACGCCGGCGAGGGGTGCCGCGCCTTCCTGGAGAAGCGGTCGCCGAAGTTTGCGGATCGCTGAAACCCTCTTCCCGCCCGCCGGTCCGGCCCCGGGGCCGGACCGGCAACAATTCTTTTCGTCCCCGGCGGGCCACCGGTTATGTTTGTCAAGGAATCCTCCGCCACCCCTCACACCGAGGTGACGCGCATGGAGAAAGCTGCCTCTCCCGCCGAGCCGTTCATCGAGATCGACCCGGAGCTCTGCAAGGGGTGCAAACTGTGCATCCCGATCTGTCCCAAGGAAGTCATCGCCATCGGCGAGAAGCTCAACAGCGCCAGCTATCACCCGGCCTACTACCTGGGCCAGGCTTGCACCGGCTGTGCGCTCTGCTTCTACGCGTGCCCCGAGCCGGGAGCCATCCGCGTGGTGAAGCCTTAGGCACGTTCCCCGAACCCAGGAGTCCGGAGATGGCCAATAAAGTGTTCATGAAGGGCAACGACGCGATCATCGTGGGGGCGCTCACTGCTGGTTGCCGGGCCTACTACGGCTACCCGATCACCCCCGCCAGCGAGATCGCCCATGCCGCCGCCCTCCATTTCCCCGCGCTTGGCGGGACGTTCATCCAGGCCGAGAGCGAAGTGGCCGCCATCAATATGTGTTATGGCACTGCGGGCATGGGGATCCGGGTCATGACCGCCTCCTCGAGCCCCGGTGTCAGCCTGAAGCAGGAGGGGCTCTCCTACTGCGCGGGCGCGGAACTGCCGGTGGTGATGGTGAACGTCAACCGCGCCGGTCCCGGCCTGGGCAACATCGCCCCCGAGCAGGGCGACTACTTCCAGGCGGTCAAGGGGGGCGGGCATGGCAACTATCGGCTGCTCGTGCTGGCTCCCAACAGCGCCCAGGAGATGTGCGACCTGACGATGCTCGCCTTCGACCTGGCCGATCGCTATCGCAATCCGGCCTGCGTGTTGGCGGACGGTTTCATCGGCCAGATGATGGAAGCGGTCGAACTGCCCCAGGCGAAACCGGTGCCGTACGACCACACCGCCTGGTGCGTGCGCGGTGACGCCGCCACCCGCGCGAATCTGGTCAGCTCCATCGTGCTCGATCCGGCCGAGCTCGAGCGGCACAACCTGAAGCTGGCGGGCAAGTACCGGGAATGCGCGGCCAAAGAGGTGCGCTTCGAGGAGTACCAGACCGCCGACGCCGATCTGGTCGTGGTGGCCTACGGCATCGTCTCGCGCATCGTCTACTCGACGGTCGACGAGGCCCGTTCGCGCGGCCTGAAGGTCGGCCTGCTGCGTCCGATCACCCTCTGGCCGTTCCCGACGGCGCGCCTGGCGGAACTGGCCGGGCACGCCAAAGCCTTCCTCTCGGTCGAGTTGAGCACCGGCCAGATGGTCGAAGACGTGCGGCTCGCCGTCAACGGCCGCCGCCCCGTGCACTTCTACGGCCGCTGCGGCGGCATGGTCCCGACCGGTGACGAGATCGTGGCGCAATACGAACAGATCCTGAAGGGGGCCCGCCATGAAGGTCACTGAGAAAGCCCCGGCGTTCTACGATGTGTTCGAACGCAAGACCGGGCCGGCCCGGCAGGCCACGCACTACTGTCCCGGCTGCGGGCACGGAAACATCCACAAGATGATGGCCGAGGCGCTGACGGATCTGGGCATCGCCGAGCGCACGGTCCTGGTATCGCCGGTCGGCTGCAGCGTGTTCGCCTACTACTACTTCGACGTGGGCAACATCCAGGCGGCGCACGGACGGGCGCCGGCCGTGGCGACCGGGATCAAGCGGGCCAACCCCGGTGCGATCGTCATTTCCTACCAGGGCGACGGCGATCTGGCGGCCATCGGCACGGCCGAGACGATCCACGCCGCCAATCGCGGCGAAAACATCTCGGTCTTCTTCGTCAACAACGCCATCTATGGCATGACCGGCGGGCAGATGGCGCCGACCACGCTCATCAACCAGAAGACCGCCACCACGCCGCTGGGCCGCGTCGGTGCGCTGCATGGCAATCCGATCCGCGTTTGCGAACTGCTGGCCACGCTGCCCGCGCCGACCTACATCGAGCGCGTGGCGATCGGCGAGGCGAAACACACCCAGAAGGCGCGCAAGGCGATCCGCAAGGCGCTGCAGAACCAGGTCGAGGGGCGGGGCTACAGTTTCGTCGAGATCCTTGCCCCCTGTCCGACCGGTTGGAAGATGGATCCGGTGGACGCCCGCGAGTGGATGCTCGCCGAGATGACCAGGGTGTTCCCGCTCGGTGTTTTCAAGGACGAGGGGGACACGCGCGAGGGGCAGTGGCACCGCACGGTCACGCCGTTCGATACCGACGCGGTGTCCCGTTATTTCGGCGCGGGAGACCGCACCGAAGCCGCGGGGGCGGACGGTCCGGTGACCCTGAAGGAGGATCTGCACTGCAAGTTTGCCGGCTTCGGCGGACAGGGCATTCTTTCACTCGGACTGTTCACGGCGCAGATCGGCATGCGCGCCGGCCTGCAGGTGTCGTGGATCCCGTCCTACGGCCCGGAGATGCGGGGCGGCACGGCCAACTGCCAGGTCAGCGTTTCGGGCCGGCGCATCGGCACGCCGATCGTTGAACGTCCCAATGTCATGGTGGTCATGAACCAGCCGTCGCTCGACGCCTTCGCCAGCGAGGTGGCCGAAGGCGGTCTGCTGATCGTTGACACGTCGATCGTGCAGGGCGAGGTGGCGAACCTGAACGCGCGCACGGTCCTGCTCCCGGCGACCCGAATCGCCGACCAGGTCGGCACGCCGAAGATCGCCAACGTGGTCCTCCTGGGCGCGCTCTGCGCGGCCACCGGCGCTTTCCAGCCCGCGCTCGCCGAGCAGACGCTGCGCGAGGTGATCAAGAAGCGTAATCTCGTGGACCTGAACCTGCAGGCCTTCCAGAAGGGCTACGCCTGGGTGACGGAGGGGCGTGGCGCCTGAGCGGCCCCCCCTCGCGGCGCCCGCAGCGAGGAGTGAGCGATGATCATCGGGATTCCGCGCGAAATCGCGGCGGATGAGAACCGGGTCGGCCTGCCGCCGAGCGCCGTGCTGAGCCTCGTCCGCCAGGGGCATCAGGTCTTCGTGGAGCGGGGCGCCGGGGCCGGCAGCGGCTTCGCAGATGAGGCCTTCGCCGCGGTGGGTGCGCAGATCGTGCACGGCGCCGACGAGGTCTACCGCCGCGCCGCGCTGCTGGTGAAGGTGATCGCGCCCGACCCCTCCGAATACGAGCTCCTCCAGCCGGAGCAGACCCTGGTCGCTCTGTTGCACCTGGCGGCTCAGCCGCCGCGTCTGCTCGAAACGCTGCGTCAGGGGGGCGCCACCGCCATCGATCTCGCCACCATCGAAGACGCGGACGGGGGTTTGCCGGTGCTGCGGCCCATGTCGCAGATCGCCGGCCGCATCGTGGCGCAACTGGCGGGACGCTACCTGCAGAGCGACCACGGTGGCCGGGGCATTCTGCTCGGCGGTCTGCCGGCCGTGCCGCCCGCCGAAGTGGTCATCCTCGGTGGTGGCGTGGTGGGGCGCAACGCCGCGCGCGCGTTTGTTGGCTGCGGCGCGCGCGTGACGGTGCTCGACACGGATTACGAGTGCCTGCGGGAGCTGGACTGGCGGTTCGACGGGCGGCTCACCACGTTCGTAGCCACCGAGTCGACGCTGCCGAAAGTGCTGAAGTACGCCGACGTGGTGATCGGCGCGGTGCTGATCCCCGGCGCCCGCACGCCTCATCTGGTCACCCGGCAGGCGCTGGGGCTGCTCAAGGACCGCGCCGTCGTCTTCGACATCGCCATCGACCAGGGAGGCTGTTTCGAAAGCAGTCGCCCGACCCGGCTCAGCGATCCCACCTACGTGATTGACGGCATCACCCACTTCTGCGCGCCGAACCTGCCGAGCCTGGTGGCCCGCACTGCCACGCACGCTTTGGGCAATCTTGCCCTGCCGTACCTCGCCGCCCTCGCGGCCGAACCGGCGGGCGAGGCGCTGCGCCGCGACGCCGGGCTGCGGCGGGGCGTGAACGTCTTCCGGGGCCGGGTCGTCCACGAGCGGGTCGCTGCGGCCCACCGCTGTCCCCACGAGCCCCTGGAGGGGCTCCTGTCCCGCTGAGGAGCAACGCATGGGCTGGCTGGACGACTATCGCGCCAGGCGCACGACGGCGGCGGAAGCGGTCCGCGCCGTGGGCTCGGGCGAGCGGGTCTACCTCGGCTCCGGCTGCGCGGTGCCCCACGCGCTGGTGGAGGCGCTGACGGCGCGCGCTGCCGACCTGGCCGGCGTGGAGATCCTGCAGGTGCTGACCATCGGCCCGGCGCCGTACACGGCGCGCGAACTGGCGGATCACTTCCGCTGCAACGCCCTGTTCATCGGACCGAACGTGCGCGAGGCGGTCAACGAGGGCCGTGCCGATTATGTGCCGGTGCATCTGCATCAGGCGCCGGAACTGCTGCGCGACGGCAGCCTGCCGCTCGACCACGCCTTCGTGGTGGTGTCGCCGCCGGACGAACACGGGTTCTGCAGCTTCGGCATCGAGGTCGCGGTGACGAAGCCGGCCGCCCTGGCGGCGCGGCGGATCGTGGCCGAGGTGAACCGCCACATGCCGCGCACCCTGGGCGACAGCTTCATCCATGTCTCCAAGATCGATGCCTTCGTGGAGGTCGATCGCGCGCTCGACACCTGGCGGCCGGCGGAACCGAATCCCACCGAGAAACAGATCGGTGAATACGTGGCGGGGCTGGTCGAGGATGGCGCCTGCCTGCAGGTCGGCATCGGCGGTATCCCCGGCGCGGTGCTCGAATATCTGGACGAACGGCGCGATCTTGGCGTGCATACCGAGATGTTCAGCGACGGGCTGCAGCGACTGATCGAGCGCGGCGTGGTCACCGGCGAGCGCAAGAACTTCCATCCTGGCAAGGTGGTGGCCGGATTTCTCCTCGGCAGCCGCGAGCTGTACGATTTCGCGCACGATAACGCCCAGATCGAATTCCACCCCTCCGACTATGTCAACAACCCCTTCAACATCGCCCGCAACGACCGCATGATCGCGGTCAACGGCGCGCTGCAGGTCGATCTCACCGGACAGGTGTGCGCCGATTCGCTCGGCACTTCCTTCTATTCGGGATTCGGCGGTCAGGTTGACTTCATGCGCGGGGCCGCCATGTCACGGGGGGGGCAGGCGGTCACGGCCCTGCCGGCCACGGCGAAAGAAGGGACTCTTTCGCGGATCATCCCGGTGCTCGACTCCGGCGCGGGAGTGGTGGTGACGAGGGCCGACGTCAATGTCGTCGTCACGGAGTTCGGCGTGGCGCGGCTGCGCGGCCGGAATGTCCGCCAGCGTGCCGCTGCCCTCATCGAGGTGGCCGACCCCCGGTTCCGTGACGATCTCACGCGAGCCGCCCGGGAGCGGGGGCTGTTCGGGCGGCCCGTGCCCGGCTTCGGTCCAGGGCCGTCGGACGCCTGAAACCGGGGCGACCGCGCCAGGTAGTCCACCCCGGTTGACATTTCGTCATCTTGTCGACAAAATGTCCAACGGCGCCGGTGCCGGCTTCGTGGCGGCACCGTTTCGTCGGAGGACCGCATGAGCATACCCGAGAATTTTCCCCCTCCCCGCGCGGACGCACCGGTCACCGCGGCCGACCCGGCCACCATCCTGGTTGTGGACGACGAGCCGGAGCTCTGCCTCGCGTTGTCGAAACTGCTCCGCCGTAACGGCTACCAGGTTCTCACCGCGATCAACGGGGAGGAGGGTCTGGAGACGCTGCGGCGCCACGAGGTGCACGTCGTGCTCACCGATCTGATCATGCCGCGCCTCGGCGGGCTCGACCTGCTCAAGGCCGCCCAGGTGGTCTCGCCCGCCAGCGAAGTGATCATCATCACCGGCCACGGCACCATCGAAACGGCCGTGGGGGCGATGAAGCAGGGGGCCTACGACTTTATCGAGAAGCCGTTCACCACCGCGACCACCCTGAACGTGGTGCGCAAGGCGCTCGAGAAGCAGCAGCTGATGGCGGAGAACCTCGAACTGCGCCGGCAGCTCGAAGAGATCCGGGGGCAGCACGACATCATCGGCACCAGCGAAGTGATGCGGGCGACGGTGGAGACCGCGCAGCAGGTGGCCGGCAGTTCGGCCACGGTGCTGCTGACCGGCGAGAGCGGCACCGGCAAGGAGATTTTCGCCAACGCCATCCACCGCTGGAGCGATCGCGCCAAGTGGCCGCTGGTGAAGGTGTCGTGTGCGGCGCTGCCGGAAACCCTGCTCGAGGCGGAACTGTTCGGCTACGAGAAGGGGTCGTTCACCGGCGCCGTGACGCGGCGCAAGGGGCGTTTCGAGGCGGCCCACCGGGGCACTCTGTTCCTGGACGAGGTGGGGGAGATGGCGCTCTCCATCCAGGTCAAGCTGCTGCGGGTCCTGCAGGAGGGAACCTTCGAGCGGCTCGGCGGCAACGAGCCGATCGACGCCGACGTGCGGATCATCGCCGCCACGAACGCCGATCTCGACAAGATGGTCGAGGGGGGCACCTTCCGCGAGGACCTCTACTACCGGCTGAACGTGATCAAGCTCGAACTGCCGGCTCTGCGTGGACGGTCCGAAGATGTGATCCTGCTCGCCAACTACTTCCTGAAGATCTACAACGAGAAAAACCACAAGGATCTGGCGGGATTCACCCGACCGACCGTGGACGTCCTGACCCGCTATTCCTGGCCCGGCAACGTGCGGGAACTGGAGAACTGCATCGAGCGGGCGGTGGTTTTGAGCAAGGGGCCCTTCGTCGATGTCGACGCCCTCTCCCCCTCGGTAGTGGCGGGCCGGAAGTGGTATGAATCGGTGTCGCTGCCGATCGGCACGACGCTCAGGGATGCCGAACTGAAGCTGATCCGGGCTACCCTCGCCAGTTGCGGCGGCGACAGGGAGACCGCGGCCAACATTCTCGGCATCGCCAGCCGCACTATCTATCGCAAGGTCAAATAGGGGACGGTCCGAGCGACTTGGCTTGACCCCTTCGCGCGGCGCTGCTATATTGGGTGCCCGGTCGGCGGAATCCGTCCGCCCTTTGTTTTCAAGGACTTAGGCGGGCCATCCGCCCATGGCGATGCCCCTTGAGGCGCGAGAGTGGCGGAACTGGTAGACGCGCGGGATTTAGGATCCCGTGGTGCAAACCGTGGGGGTTCGAGTCCCCCCTCTCGCACCAATCCTGCCGTCGGCTCCTGCGGCCGTGACGATCCACCCCAGCGAGGACGTTCCCATGACCGATTCCCCTGACCGCAACGCGACCCCGCTCGCTTTCAACTCGACCCTGGAAGCGCCGGAGCCGTGGCGCCGCGTGCTCCGGGTCGAGGTGGCCCGCGATTCCTTCGATCAGGAGTATGCGCGACGACTCCAATCGGCGCGCAAGCGCGCCGTGCGTCCCGGTTTCCGCCCCGGCCGCGTGCCGGTGGCGGTCATCGAGAAGGAACTCCGTGACGAGTTGCGGGTGCAGACGGTCGAGACGGTGATCGAACAGGCCTACCGCGATGCGGTTGCGACCCACGAATTGGTGCCGGTGAACGATCCGAGCGTGACCAACCTTCGCTTCGAGGAGGCGGGACAGCCGGTCACGTTCGAAATCGTCTTCGAGGTGCGTCCTCCCGTCACGATCAGCGGCTACGATCAGTTGCCGCTGACCCGCCGCGCGGCCCGCGTGACCGATGCCGAAGTCGACGGCGTGGTGCTCCGTTTGCGCGAATCGCAGGCCATCCCGGAGCGGGTGGACCGGTCGGCGGAAACGGGCGATGAACTGCAGATCGACCTCGTGCCGCTCGGCGCCGACGGACAGCCGGAGGAGGCGCGCCGAGTCCCGGAATACGTCTTCTCGCTCGGCGAGCCGGATAACATCAAGGCGTTCGACGAAGGACTCGCCGGTGCCCGGTCGGGCGATACGCGCGAGGTCAGCGTGACCTACGCCGCGGACCATGGCAATGAACGCCTGCGCGGAACCACGGTCGTCTACCGGATCGTGGTGAAGGAAGTGCGCCAGAAACTCCTGCCCGAACTGAACGATGCCTTCGCGGAGCGGGTCAAGCCGGGCGAGACGCTTCTGAGCCTGCGCGGCGCCATCCGCGCGGACCTGCGCCGCCAGGATGAGGAGACGACGCGCCGGGAGATGGAGGAGCAACTGGTGGATGCGCTGCTCGTCACCAATGACATTCCGGTGCCCCCCTCGCTGGTCGGGCAGTACCTCGAGGCGGGGCTGAAGGACCTGCACTCCCAGAACGAACGGCATGGACGGCCCAATGGCCCCGAGGAGGACGCCCGCTACCGCGAGTTGACGCGGCCGCTCGCCGAGCGGATCATCCGGACCATCTTCCTGCTTGAAGCGGTGCGCCGGCAGGAGGGCCTCACGGTCACGGAGGCGGAGGTCGACGCCCGGATCGAGGAGATCGCCCGCGAGTACGGGTTCGAACTGGAGAAATATCGTGCCTACGCCGATCAGGGCACGGAACGGGAGAGGATCAGCCGCACGCTCGAGGAGCGCAGGACGTTCGATTTCCTGATCTCTCGCGCCGTGGTTACCGAAGCACAGGCCGCTGAGGCGGGGGAGGCCTGACCGGCAACGGGTACGCTTCCTGCCACGGCAGTGGCGGCGACAAAAGTGTGGAAACGAATCTTCCCCGATCCTTGTTGGCAATTGCAGCATCGACAGGGATGTAGCCAGGATCCTGAGCGAAGGAGTCGAGATGCTGATTCCGTATGTGGTTGATCAGACCAGCCATGGCGAGCGGGCCTACGACATTTTTTCCCGGTTGCTGAAGGACCGCATCGTTTTTCTGGGCGTGCCGATCGACGACACGGTCGCTAACATCGTCATCGCCCAGATGCTGTTCCTGCAGTCCGAGGATCCGGAGCGCGACATCTACCTTTACCTGAACTCGCCCGGTGGCAGTATTTCCGCAGGCCTTGCTATCTATGATACTATGCAATACCTTAGTAACGATGTGGTGACGATCTGCATGGGACAGGCGGCGAGCATGGCCGCTGTCCTGCTGGCGGCCGGCTCGGCCGGCAAGCGTTCGGCCCTGCCTCACTCGCGGGTGATGATCCACCAGCCGCTTGGCGGCAGCCAGGGCCAGGCCAGCATGATCGAGATCTACGCCAAGGAGATTCTCTATCTTCGGGACCGCCTGTACGATATTGTCGCCAAGCATACCGGTCAGTCGTTCGAGAAGATCGCCAGGGACAGCGACCGGGACTTTTTCATGTCGGCCGAGGGTGCCCGGGAATACGGCATCGTCGACCGTGTGATCGAGCGTCGTTCCGAAGTGATCAAGGAAAAGGGCCGGGACTGAGCCGGGCCGGCGTAGCCGGTGCCGGCTGTCGCAACGGCGACCCGGCGGCCCAGACCTGTGGGAGGGGAGATGAAGCGTCGCCAGCCCGGCACGCCTACAATGATCAAGTGTTCCTTTTGCGGACGCGGACAGGACGAGGTCGCCAAACTGGTGGCCGGACCTTCCTCCGTCTATATCTGCAGCGAGTGCATCAAGCTCTGCAACGACATCCTCGAGGGCGAACTGCTCGACGAGACGACGCTCGCGCCGCCGAAATTCCCCAAGCCGCGCGAGATCCAGACCCATCTGGACGAGTACGTGATCGGGCAACGGGACGCCAAGATCAGTCTCGCCGTCGCGGTCTACAACCACTACAAACGGATCCACCAGCGCCACGTGGGCGAGGATGTCGAGATCGACAAGAGCAACATCCTGCTCCTGGGCTCGACCGGCACGGGCAAGACTCTCCTGGCGCAGACACTGGCCCGGTTCCTGAACGTGCCGTTCGCCATCGCCGACGCCACGGCGCTGACCGAAGCGGGATACGTGGGCGAGGATGTGGAGAACATCCTGGTGCGCCTGCTGCAGGCGGCCGACTACAACATCCCGGCGGCCGAGCAGGGCATCGTGTACATCGACGAGATCGACAAGATCGCGCGCAAGAGCGGCAATCCGTCGATCACGCGCGACGTTTCTGGCGAAGGGGTGCAGCAGGCGCTGCTGAAGATCCTCGAGGGCACGGTTGCCAACGTCCCGCCGCAGGGGGGACGGAAGCATCCGCAGCAGAAGTACCTGGAGGTGAACACCCGCAACATCCTCTTCATCTGCGGGGGCGCTTTTGAGGGGCTCGACAAGGTCGTCGAACGGCGGATCGGCAAGAACATCCTCGGTTTCGGCCGGGACGAGGAGCGCAGTGTCTTCCGGCGCCGCGACAATTCGCTGGCGCTGGCGGAGCCCGAGGACCTGATGAAGTACGGCCTGATCCCGGAACTGGTCGGCCGGTTGCCGGTCGTGTCGGCGCTCGAGGACCTGGACAAGGGCGCCATGGTCCGGATCCTGCGCGAACCGCGCAACGCGCTCACGAAGCAGTACGCCAAATTGCTGGACATGGAGGGGGTCGAGCTGGTCTTCGCGCCCGAGGCCCTGGAGGCGATCGCCGATCTGGCCATCAAGCGCAAGACCGGCGCGCGCGGACTGCGCTCCATCATGGAGACGGTGATGCGCAACGTCATGTTTGAAATTCCGTCCCTGGAAGACGTGCGGCAGGTGGTCATCTCCCGGCAGACCATCGAGCAGCACCAGGAGCCCGAGGTCATCACGGGCGATTCCATCCGCGCCAAGGAAGCCTGATCGCAAGCGGCCGCGGGCCGCGGTTGCGGGCCGCGCGGCGGTCCGCGGCCGTTGTGCGCCCGGCGGCCTAATGATGAAGGAATAGCATGGGTGACAACGAATTCACTATCCAGCGCGACGGGGAGCCGGTGCTCCTGCCGACGCAATTGCCGCTGCTGCCGCTGCGGGACGTGGTCATGTTTCCCTACATGGTGACCCCGCTCCTGGTGGGACGCCCCCGCTCGATCGCGGCCCTGGAGGCGGCGGTCGAGCGCGACAAGCACATCGTGGTGACGGCGCAGAAGGAGTCGGAAGAGGAGGAGCCGGGGCCGGAGGATCTGTACGAGGTCGGCACGATCATCAAGATCCTGCAGATCATCCGCACTCCAGACGAAACGCTCAAGATCCTCGTGGAGGGGGTCGCGCGGGTCCACATCGAGCAGTTCCTGCCCAACGAGGATTACCAGGAGGTCCTCGTCTCCCCGCTCGCCGAGATCGTGGAGGAGGGCCCCGAGCTGGAGGCCCTCAGCCGCTCGATCAAGGATCGGTTCAAGGAATATGTCCGCCTGAACAAGCGTCTGCCGGACGAGATTCTCCTGTCGGTGCTGAACCTCGAGGAGATCGACCGCATGGTCGATTCGATCAGCGCCTACATCCTCGGCAAGGTGCCGCTGAAGCAGCAGCTGCTGGAGGAGACGAGCCTGGCGCAGCGCATGCGGCGCATCAACCAGGTGCTCGCCGACGAGCTGGAAATCCTGGAGATCGAACAGCGCATCGACACCGAGGTGCAGAGCCAGGTCCAGAAGAACCAGCGGGAGTTCTATCTCAACGAGCAGTTGCGCGCGATCCGCAAGGAGCTCGGCTATACCTCGGACGAGGACAGCGAGGTCGATGAGTACCAACAGCGCCTGGCCGAGGCCGATCTCACGCCCGAGGCGGTCGAGGTGGCCAAGCGCGAGGTGGGCCGCCTCGCCCGGATGCCCGGGATGTCGCCCGAGGCGACCGTCGTGCGCAACTATCTCGACACCCTGCTCGGCCTGCCGTGGAACAAGCGCTCGCGCGACCGTCTCGACACGCGCCGCGTCCGGGCGAAGCTCGATGCCGACCACTACGGACTGGAAAAGGTGAAGGACCGCATCGTCGAGTTTCTCGCCGTCTACAAGCTGACGAAGAAGATGCAGGGCTCGATCCTCTGTCTCGTCGGTCCGCCCGGCGTGGGCAAGACGAGTCTCGGACGGTCGATCGCGGACTCGATGGGACGACGTTTCGTGCGCATCTCCCTGGGTGGCGTGCGGGACGAGGCGGAGATCCGGGGACACCGGCGCACGTACATCGGCAGCAAGCCGGGCCGGGTGATCGAATCGCTGCGCAAGGCCGGCACCAAGAACCCGGTGTTTCTGCTGGACGAGATCGACAAGCTGGGCGCGGACTACCGCGGCGATCCGTCGGCTGCCCTGCTGGAGGTCCTCGACCCCGAGCAGAATTCGCATTTCAGCGACCACTATCTCGAAGTGGACTTCGATCTGAGCGAGGTCATGTTCATCACGACCGCGAACTCACTGCATTCCATCCCGATCGCGCTCGAGGACCGGATGGAGATCATCAGGCTTCCGGGGTACCTGGAGCACGAGAAGCTGCGGATCGCCGAGAAGTACCTGGTGCCGCGGCAGCTCAAGCGCAACGGCGTGCCGGGCTGGCGGCGCGCGCTGCCCCCGCGGACCCTCGAGGCCATCGCCGACGGTTGGACGCGCGAGGCGGGGGTGCGCAATCTGGAGCGGGAGATCGCCGCGATCTGCCGCAAGGCGGCCAAGCACCGCGCCGCGACGGGGCACCTGCCGCCTGCGGTCACGCCGCGCGGCCTCCCGCGCTATCTCGGAGCGCGCCGGTTCCACCGGCAGGTTGTGGATCGGGAGCCGGAGATCGGTACCGTGACCGGACTGGCCTGGACCACGGCGGGCGGCGAGATCCTGCCGATCGAGGTGCTGTCGATGGCGGGCGCCGGCAAGCTGATGATCACCGGCAATCTCAAGGAGGTCATGAAGGAATCGGCCGAGACCGCGCTCAGTTTCGCGCGGTCGCACTGCCGCAACGTGCCCCGCGAGTATATGAAGGAGCACGACATCCATCTGCACGTTCCGGAGGGGGCGATCCCCAAGGACGGCCCGAGCGCCGGCATCGCCATCGCCACCGCGTTCGTCTCGCTCCTGGAACAGCGCCCGGTGCGGCGCGACGTCGCCATGACGGGCGAGGTCACGCTGCGTGGCAAGGTGCTGCCGATCGGCGGCCTGCCGGAGAAGGCGGTCGCAGCGATCCGCGTCGGCGCGCGGGTGCTGATCATCCCCAAGGAGAACGAGGGAGAGTACCTCGAACTGCCGCAGCTCGTGCGCAAACAGCTCGATGTGCATCTGGCCGAGACCATGGATGAGGTGCTCGCCATCGCCCTGCTGCCGGATAGGGAGACGGCGTGCTTGCCCGTTTCGTAACCAGCGCCGCCTCGCTTGCCGGCCGACCGCAGCCGCCGTTGCCGGAGTTCGCCTTCGTCGGCCGCAGCAACTGCGGCAAGTCGTCGTTGATCAACCATTTCCTGGGGCGATCGAAGCTGGCGCTGACCAGTCGCCAGCCGGGCAAGACCCGGCTGCTGAACTATTTCCTGATCGACGAGCGCTACTACATCGTCGACCTGCCTGGCTACGGCTACGCTCGCGTCAGTCAGGCGCAGCGCGCCGAATGGACGACGCTCGTGAGGGCGTACCTGGCCGCGGGGGACCGTTCGCTGGCGCTCTTCCACCTGCTCGATGCCCGTCACGACCCGAGTGCCGAGGATGCTGAGATGTCGCTCTGGCTGCGCGAGGCGGGGGTGCCGTTCGCGATCGCCGTCACCAAGGTGGACAAGGTCGGCAGCACGAAGCTGGCGACCCACCTGCGGCGAATCATCGCGGCGCTCGAGCTGCCGCCGGGAACCCCCTTCATCCCGACCTCCGCCACCCGTGGCCAGGGGCGGGGCGAAATGGCGGCCTGGATCGAGGCGCGGTTGGCGATCGCCGCGACCGCTGGTTGACGGGGAGGGAAAGTGGACTATTCTATGCCGGTACCTGCGACGCCGGGCTCGGTCCACAAGTTGAATTTCCCTTGCAGCGCCCTTGTCGCTATGTCATAATTGTTGAGGTTGGATCGTCCGGGGTGCGGGGCCCGACGGGGAGGATCGCGGGGACGATTGGCTAACTCTCGCGAAGACAGGAACATGGAACGTCTGCTGGCGCGCAGCCTCACAACGATCGCCGTGGTCATCGCCGTCGTGGCGCTGGTGGCGGCGGTCAATGCGAATCCCACCCACATGGCGCAATTGCCGGCGTCCGCTACGCTGGGTTGCGCAAATTGTCACGTAGGCGGGACTGCCACGGAGGCGCCCAGCGTCGAGTTGAATTCGTTCGGCCTGGCCTTCAAGAACAACGGCAAAGTCTGGAATCAAACTCTGGCGAACGGCAACGCCGACCAGGACGGATGCACGAACGGTGTCGAACTGGGCGATTCCGACGGCAACGGTGAGCCGGACGGGAACCAGACCCGGCAGACCAGCAATCCGGGCAGTAGCGGTGACTGCCATCCGAGTTCGATTGATGAACAGACCTGGGGCGCCCTGAAGAGCCTCTTCAACAGTAACAAGTAAGCCTCACCGGTACCGGCGGCCTCAACGGCAGTCTCTGGTGCAGAGGCTTTTTTTTTGCGGGTGACGGCGGTGAGCCGGGAGCGGCGCGGCAGCCGCGAATCAGGGGGAGCGACGCGTGTTGAATCGCGTGGTCATCGGCGGGCAGTGGGGCGACGAGGGCAAAGGCAAGATCATCGATGCCCTTAGTGAGGGGATCGACTGGGTCCTGCGCTACCAGGGCGGCGCGAACGCCGGTCACACCATCAGCACCGGCGGACAGGAGCACGTGCTGCACCTGATTCCCTCCGGGGTGTTCCACGAGCACGCCCGCTGCTTCCTCGGCAGCGGCATGGTCGTCGATCCCTGGGAGTTGCGCGACGAGATCGTGGCGCTCGAGGAGCGGGGAGTGAAAGCGCGGGGGCGGTTGTTCATCTCCGCCGCCGCCCACCTGATCCTGCCCTATCACAAGCGCGTGGACGAGCTGCGCGAGGTGAAGCTGAAGCGGCGCAGTCTCGGCACGACCGGTCGCGGCATCGGGCCGGCCTACGCCGACAAGGCGATGCGGGCCGGTCTGCGCATGGGCGACCTGCTGCTGCCCAAGGAGAATCTCGAGCGCAAGGTGATCGAGAAGGTGCTCGACTCGAACGAGGTGCTGTCGGAGTTCTACAAGTCTGATCCGCTGCCGGCCCCGGTCATTGCCGAGGAGCTCGTCGTGCTGGCCAAGAGCCTGGGGGCGATGATCGTCAACCCGCACGAGGCGCTGGCCGGCGTGCGGCGAGGCGAGGAAAGCGCCCTGTTCGAAGGGGCGCAGGGCACCATGCTCGACTGGGACCACGGCACCTACCCCTTCGTGACCTCGAGCAACTGCTCGGTCGGCGGCGCTATCGCCGGCACCGGCCTGCCGCCGCGCTGCCTGGGCGAGATCGAAGGGGTGTTCAAGGCGTACTGCACGCGGGTGGGCAACGGCCCCTTCCCCTCGGAGCTGCTGGCGGAGGAGGGGGAGTGCCTGCGCAAGCTGGGCGGCGAATTCGGCGCCACCACCGGCCGGCCGCGCCGTTGCGGCTGGTTCGATATGGTCGCCGCCCGCTACGCGGTCGAACTGAGCGGCATGACCGGCGTCTACATCACCAAGCTGGACGTGCTCGATTCCCAGGCCACCGTGAAGGTGGCGACCGCCTACGAAATCGACGGCAAGACCACGGAGATCTTCCCGCTGCGGGCCGATCGCCTGGCGCGCTGCCGCCCCGTCTACCGCGAACTCCCCGGCTGGCAGCAGCCGACCGTCGACTGCCGGAGCCTGGCGGATCTGCCCGCCGCCGCCCGCAGCTACCTGTCGTTCCTGCAGGCGGCCCTGGGCGCCCCGATCAAGGCCGTGTCGGTCGGCCGCGCCCGCGAAGCGATCATCTGGACCCCTGACGGCGTGGACGTCTGACCCGCGCTTCCGCGGTCAGCTTTGACACCCCCGCGCGGGTCGTCTATCATGCCCCTTATCCTTCGGTGGGCCGCTAGCTCATCAGGCAGAGCATCTCCCTTTTAAGGAGATGGTGTCCGGTTCGAGTCCGGAGCGGCCTACCAACAACTTCAAGTGGGACAAGGGCTTGCCCGGTGGGCGGGCCCTTCTTGTTTGCCGCCCTGCGAGCGCGGCCAGGTTGAAGACGCACGAGCCCCCCGCCGCGTCGCCCTCCCGGCTCAGGTCGGGCCCTTTCGTACCGATACCGGGTGAATACGTGTCGGGTATCCTGGATCGCTATTCGCCGGGAGGGCGGCAATGAAGCCACACGGACGCTCCACTCACGGTCAGACCGCGCTGCTCGACGCTCCGGAGGGGCGGCCCGAGACCAAGGCCGGCGCGCCGTCGTCGCTCGGACCGGCCGAGGAGCGCGTAAGGGAGCGGAAACCGGCCCCGGCGAAACCGCACCAGAGCTTCGAGACGGGAAAGTTCCCCTACTCCCGCCACATGAAGCGCGAGCTCTATGACGAGGAGAAGGTGAGGCTCCAGCAGGAGCTGATGAAGGCGCAGCGCTGGATCGAGGAGACGGGGCAGCGGGTCGTGGCGCTGTTCGAGGGGCGGGACGCGGCGGGCAAGGGCGGTACGATCAAGCGCTTCATGGAGCATCTGAATCCGCGCACGGCGCGCGTGGTGGCCCTGGCCAAGCCGACCGAACGCGAAGCGTCGCAGTGGTACTTCCAGCGCTACATCAGCCAGCTGCCGGCGGCGGGCGAGCTGTGCCTGTTCGACCGCTCCTGGTACAACCGCGCCGGCGTGGAGCGGGTCATGGGCTTCTGCACGCCCAACGAGTACCTCGAGTTCATGCGGCAGTGCCCCGAGTTCGAGCGGATGCTCGTCCGCTCCGGCATCATCCTGCTCAAATACTGGTTCTCGGTGACCCAGGAGGAGCAGCGGCGCCGGTTCGCGCAGCGCATGAAGGACCCGCTCAAGCAGTGGAAACTCTCGCCCATCGACCTCGCCTCGCTCGACAAGTGGGATGATTACACCGAGGCCAAGGAGGCGACGTTCTTCTACACGGACACCGCCGATGCCCCCTGGACCATCGTCAAGTCCGACGACAAGAAACGGGCGAGGATCAGCTGCCTCCAGCACTTTCTCGCCACGCTCCCGTACCCGAACAAGGATCGCGCGATCGTGAGCGGTCCCGATCCGCTGATCGTCGGCGCGACCCGGCAGGTGCTCGGCGAGGCTGGACGCTGGGATGTGCTGCCCGCGGCGCCCGAGTTGGTGTCGGCAGCCCGTACCGGCCCCTCCCGGTAGCCCCCGCCCGCCGTGGTCTGCCAGATGATTCCGGGCGCTCGGCGGATCGCCCGGGAGGGGAACAGGGAGCTCAGGGCAAAGGCGATGACTCGACCAGGATGCCCTGCTCGAAGCGCAGGTGCCCGTTCAGCCAGGCGCGGTCCCACAGGTGTTCGCTTGCGCCCCCCTGGGTGAATTTCGTGAGCAGGTGGTCGCTGATTCCCAGGAAAGTCGGACGCAGCTCCGCGTCGAAATCCACACTGTAGTAATCGTCTTTCTGATGGCCGATGCTGGCCTGGATGCCCACGGTGCCGTCTTGCCTGTTGAACGTTCGGGCTTCGAAGGCCTCGATGCGATCCCGGGTGCCGATAGCTCGGAGCGCCTCCTCCGGCCAGATCGGGATGACGATCCGCACGAGCGACGAATCCGGGGTTCCGCACCCGGGCGAGGTCAGCGGATCGATGGCGGCACCGGTGCGGTGCTCGTCATCGAGGATGAAGATGGTGGCCCCGTTGTAGGCCGGCGCGTTGTTGGTGCCGGCGCAGATGATCTCGTCTTTCCCGTCGGAATCCGTGTCCGCGATGTGGATGTCGTAGACGTGGCCCCGGTTGGCATACTGGGATTCGATCGCGCCGTCGCGGCCGACGACGCAGACGACGCTGGGGAACCACTTGTTGTGGATGAAATTGACGACGATTTCCCGCCGGTCGTCGCCGTCAAGATCGGCTTCCAGGATGTCCCGGCAGTGGAACGCACCGCTGTAGACGAACTGCGGATCGAAAGCCTGCGCCAGCGGAGCAAGATCGGGTTCGATGTCCCAGAGCGTCTTGCCGCTCTTGAGATCCAGCGCCAGCAGCTGGCCACCTCCGGCCCTCTGGGCGGCAAGCCCGACGAGCAGGATGTCGTCGTCCCAGGGAGATACGCGCCAGCACTGAATGGCATTGGCGAAATCCTGCCGCCAGAGAAGGCGCCCCAGCAGGGCGTCGTGGACTTCGACGATGCCGTCGGACTCACGCACCTGGAATTTTCGGCCGGGACCGCCGGCCACGACCAGGAGCACGCTCGCCGTCAGCAACAGGGCGGCGGCGGCGAGGGCGATCCGGCCGGGACGGTGTCTCGAGGCGACGGTGGGCGCCGGTGGAGGCGGCGAGGTCGCTGGAAACTGGGACGTGGGGGGTGAAGGCGTTGCAGGTGCAGTCTTTGCGGAGTCTGCCACCGGGATCTGCCCGCGGTCGTTCTCGGCCGGATCGCCCGAAACAGGTGCAGAAGTCTTCCCGTTCAAGAGATCGGCATAGGTCACTTCAAGCACCTTGGCCAGGAGCATGATCGTCTGGACTTGTGCCCGGTCGCGCCGGCCGGACTCGAGTTCGTGGACGGAACGGGGAGAGATCTCGGCGCGGAAGGCGAGGTCGGTTTGAGTCAAATACCTATGTTCTCGCAAGTTACGCAGGCGCTCAGGAAAATCGTCGGGAAGTTCGACAATGCCGGCGGTCAATGGCACACCCTTCAGATGATTGATGACTGCGGCGGATCCAATTGGATATGCGTCTCATTCTACATCGGGATTCACATGTTTTCCAGCCGATTCCAGCCGATGCGATTGATCGCCTCCGTGCCGTTAGCCAGGATAGCGCTCGTGGGGCGGGGGTGTCGTTTGCGATGGTTTTTGGGCGAGAGCCGTCGTGGGTGATGCCTCCGCCTCAGATCACCGACTCGGATACCTAAAGTACAGAAACTTCAGTCTGCTGGTTGATCGATTATCCATCCCGACGCCTTGTGAAAATCGTTGGCAATGTTGCTGTATTTCGCGATAATCACCACTTGAGCGAACCGCCAGTCAACTTCCATAGATTGCTGGTCTTGCCGTGGTCTCTCAACCCCGTCACGGGTTCGGCTGCGGCATTTCTGTGGGGGCCTCGCCAGTCAGGCAAGACCACGCTGTTGCACCAGCGCTTCCCTACGGCCCGCTTCTACGACCTGCTGGACACCACGTTGAGCGCCGAGCTGAGCGTTACGCCGAAGTTGTTGCGGGAGCAGATCCTCGCTACCCGACCGCCGGTCGTCGTGGTGGATGAAATCCAGAAAGTGCCGGCCCTGCTGGAAGAGGTGCACTGGCTGCTCGAAAACACCGCCACGCGCTTCCTGCTGTGCGGGTCCAGCGCGCGCACGCTGCGGCGGCGCGCCCGCAATCTGCTGGGTGGACGGGCGGTCGAACATCATCTGCTGCCGCTGACGAGCCGCGAGATCCCCGACCTCGATCTGGACCGGTACCTCCACCACGGCGGTCTGCCCGTCCATTATCTGGTTGACGAGCCGTCCCCCCGGCTGAAGGCCTACGTGAACGCGTACATCCGCGAGGAGATCATCGGCGAATCGGCGACGCGCAATGTTCCCGCCTTCGCCCGCTTCCTCCAGGTTGTCGCGCTGATGCATGCCCAGCAGCTCAACTACGCGAATATCGCGCGCGAAACGGGGGTCTCGCCGAGCACGGTCCGCAACTACTTCCAGATCCTCGATGACACGCTGCTGGGATACACGCTGGAGCCGTGGCGGAAAAGCTCACGGCGCCGTCTCGTCGAGACCGCGAAGTACTACCTGTTCGATGTGGGCGTCGCGCGCGCTCTGCACCCGGAGGCGACCGTGGTGGTCGAGGGCTCGGATCTGTACGGCCGCGCCTTCGAACACTTTCTGCTGAATGAAGTGCGTGCGTACCTTGCCTACCATCGAGATGACCGTCCGCTGACGTTCTGGCGGACCCACTCGGGCTACGAAGTCGACCTCATCGTCGGCGACCTCGAGGCGGCCATCGAAATCAAGTCGGGCCGCCATGTCCGAGCCGCCGATTTCCGGGGGCTCAGGGCGCTGAAGGAGGAACATCGGGTCGGTCGGGCGATCATCGTCGCGCGCACGGATGAACCCCGCACCACCGACGACGGGATCGAGATCCTGCCCTGGCGACTGTTCTGCGCGCAGCTCTGGGACGGAGCGCTGGCCTGAGCTACGGCATAAGCGGGAAGGCCGCGATCCCGTGGGGCCGCGGCCTTCCGATTTCACGACGGTCGTGCCTGGTCAGGCCTTTCCGCCCTTGCCCCCCTTGCCCGGTTTGCCCGCCGCCGCCCGCTGCTGCTGGAGCTGGGTCCAGGTGCGGTCGAATTCGGCGACGGTCTTTTCGAACAGGTCGAGCATGTCGAGGATGGGGCGCGGCGTTTCGAGGTCGACGCCGGCGTTGCGCAGCAGGGTCAGGGGGGGGGCGGAGGCGCCCTGCTTGAGCAGACCGTTGATGTAGCGGTCGGCTGCGGGCTGGCCGCCGGCGGTGATCTGCGTGGCGAGCGAGAGGCCGCTCGTGAGGCCGGTCGCGTAGGAGAAGACGTAGAAGTTGTAATAGAAGTGGGGGATGAAGGCCCACTCCACCTCATCGTTCTCGCCCATCGCGTAGTCCGGGCCGTAGTATTTCTGGATCAGTTCCCTGTACGTCGCGTCGAGGAAGGCGGCCGTGAGCGGCTCGCCCTGCTCGGCGTGCGCGTGGAAGCGCTGCTCGAAATCGGCGAACAGCGTCTGGCGGAAGATGGTGAGGCGGATGCTCTCGAGGCGCTGGTTGAGCAGGTTCAATCGCTGCGGGATGTCGGTCGTGCGGGCCAGCATGTGGTCGAGCAGCAGCGCCTCGTTGCAGGTGGAGGCGACTTCGGCCAGGAAGGTCGGTGTAGCCGGAGTAGACCGCCGGCTGGTTGCGGTTGCTGTAGACGGAATGGATGGCGTGACCGATTCGTGCGCCGTGGTCGAGACCGCGTCGAGGCTGTTGTCGTAGTTCAGCAGGATGAACGGGTGCGACGAGCGCGCGCTGCCGTTGCTGTAGGCGCCGCCTCGCTTGCCCTCGTTCGGGTAGACGTCGACCCAGCCGTGGGCGGGGTCGAGACCGGCGCGCAGCTGCGCGAGGTAGTCGGGGCCGAGCGGCTTGAGGCCGGCCACGATCATCTCCTGCGCCTGGGCGTAGGGGTAGTTCTCCTCCACCTCATCCACGAGCGGATTGTAGAGGTTCGCGAAGGTGACCGGGCCGTCGAGGTCGAGCACCTTGCGGCGCAGGGCGACGTACTTGTGCAGCGAGCGGCCGAGGTTCGCGCCGATCGTCTCCACCAGCATGTTGTAGGCGGCGGGGGAGATGTGCGTCGGGGGTCAGCGCCGCCTCGAGGCAGGAGGCGTAACCGCGCGCGTCCTTGTTCATGATGTGGGCCTTGACCGCGCCGTCGAGCGAGGTGGCCAGCGTGTTCTCGTACTGGCGGAGGGTGGCGAAGAACGAATCGGCCGCCTGCCGGCGCACGTTGTAGACGGGGGAGGAGCGGTAGCGGCTGAAGCCGGTGAGGGTGAGCGGGACCGAGCGGCCCTGTTCGTCGACCAGCTGGGGGAACTCGACGTCGAGGTTCAGCATCGCCTCGTGCATCGCGGCCGGCACCTCGGCCAGGTTGCCGGTCAGTGCGAGGATCTTTTCCTCGCCCGGACGACAGCGTGTGGGCCTTGAGGCGGCGCACATTCTGCAGGTAGAAGCGATAGGTCCCGCCCAGGCCCGCGTGCCGGGCCTGGAAGCCGTCGAGCACCCCCTGATCGATGGCCAGCAGTTCGGGCTCGACGTAGGAGATCGCCTGCCCGAAGGCGGGCAACAGCATCTGGATGCGGCCGGTCCGCACCTTGTTCTCGTCGACGCTCTGGTCGCCGTTGAAGCGGCTGTCGGCGTACAGGTAGAGCGTGTAGAGCCGGTCGCGCAGACGGTAGAGGGTTTCGAGGCAGTCGTAGATCGCCTCGGGGATTCGCCCAGTTTGCCGCGCCACTGATCGAGGGAGGGCAGTTCGGCGCTCGCCGCCGCGAACTCCTGCTCCCACGCCTCGACGGTGGGGAAGAGATGGCCCGGCTGCCACTGGAAACTGCCCGGCACGGAGGCGCGGGGAGCCGAGGGATCGGGATCGTAGGCCAGGGCGGCGCCGGCGGCCAAAACGCCCAGGGCGAGCGTCAGACCGGCGAATACACGGCTGAGGTGTCGAGAACAGTTCATGCGGAACCTCCCGAACCGGACTCTGGGGTGATCGAAAACAGACCCGGCCCTGAAGGGGGCCGGGTCCGGAGAAATAGCGATCGCGCGGCGCGAGGCGACGCGCTCAACGCAGCGGCCGGCCAAACCTGTCGGTCTCGACGGCGTCGACCGGGAGCGTCTTCGCCGCCGGCAGTGGCACGGTGAGGGTCGACCAGACGCTGCCGTCCCAGTGCACCAGCGCACCGTCGTATCCGACGGCGTAGATGTCATCGGCAGCGCTGCCCCAGATGCCGGAGAGCCAGAAGCCTCCGTCGTAGACGAGCGCCGTGCTCGTGCCGTCCGCGCTGCGCCGCACGATGTCCCCGTCGCGGGTCACGAAGTAGTAGGTCAACGCGTCGGGTGTGCCCCACATGTCGTCCACGGCGATGGTGGAGGGGCTGCTCACCTCGAGCCACGACAGCTCCGGTTGCAGTACGGTACAGCCTGCCGGTGTCGCTGGCCAGCCAGTTGTCCGGGATGTTCGCGCCGCCCCAGCCGGTGTTGATCCAGTCTCCGCTGTCGATGTGGCCGCGGCGCCAGCGGGTGGGCTTGGTGTCGGTCATCAGAGCCACGCCGTCGCTGCCGCTGATGGCGTAGGGCGTCACGGAGGTGAGCGCCACGATCTGGAAGCGGCTGCGCAGGAGCGTGTCTTCAGGGGCGGTGCCGGCCGCGTTGTAGAGCATGGCCGTGTCGGGCGTGGCCACCCAGTTCCCGCCGTCGAGACGGAACAGCGACCGCCTTTTCGCCGCGATGTAGATCGCATTGCCGGGGCCGCGCCGACGGAGTAGACGGTTGCGGCTCGTGCCGCTGCCCATCTGCGACCAGCCGGAGCCGTTGAAGTGGTACACGAGCCCCTTGTGGCCGACCACAAAGACGTCCGTCGGTCCGGTGCCCCACACGGCGGTGAGGGTTTCGCTGGTGCCGAGGGACTGCAGAGCCCACTCCGTCCCGTTCCAGTGGAGCAGGACGCCGGGTCGGCCGACGATGTAGATATCGTCCGGCCCGCTGCCCCAGATGTCGAGCAGCCAGGGCAGGCTGGTCGTCTCCGGCGGCGGGTCGTAGGTGAAGGACTTCGTCTTCTCGCCGCAGCCGACCAGGCCGAGCAGCAGAAGGCCCGTCAGGAGGGCGGCGCCGCAGGCGAGCAGTCGTCCGTGGCGGCCGGGATGGCGACCGGTCATGGCCAATTCTCCCTCGTGCATGTCTGCCAGAACCCTTCGGGGAAGGCGTGGGGGTTTCCGTTCCGCTTCCATCCCGGCGCCGGCCGGCCGGCCCCGGGGTGCGGCAGCCGCCCGCCAGGGGCGGCCATCCGACTGATGAATGTATGACCGGGCGCGGGGAAAGTCCACCCTTGGCTGGGGGGGGGGCGGACCGGAAGCGGCGCTTGCCGCCACCGCCTCCCGGGGCGAAATTGCGAATCGATCACCAGCCCCCGCCCGGGGCCCGGCGGTGTCCGCTGCGCGGGGAGTCGTCATGGCCGTTCCCGTGACCTCGGTCCTGGGGCCAGGTTTCGATCTGTTCGCCGGTATTGACGATCTGCGGCGCCGCCTCAACGCGGTCATCCTGGCGCACTACTACCAGGAGCCGGACATCCAGGACGTGGCCGACTTCATCGGCGACAGCCTGGCGCTGGCCCGGCAGGCCGCGGCGACCGGGGCCGACGTCATCGTGTTCGCCGGGGTCCATTTCGTGGCCGAGACGGCCAAAGTCCTGATCCGGACCGACAGGTCCTGCTGCCGACCTGCGCGACGGCCGGCTCCAGCTCCGGCGGATGGCTGTCCGGCCGAGCCTTCTGTCGCCCTTCGTGGCGCGGCACCCTGGTCACCGGGTATCAGCTACATCAACTGCTTCCGGCCGCACACCAAGGCGTCAGCGACGTGATCTGCACCTCGTCC
>CAVSZB010000005.1:0-433921 GCA_963732385.1 uncultured bacterium
CGGCCAGGCCCCGGACCAGGCCCCCGCCCTCCTCAGCAACTCGGCCCCGATGCGCGCCGCGGCCTGACCATCGCCATAGGGATTCACGGCCCTGGCCATCGCCGCGTACGCCGCTTCGTCGTCGAGCAAACGCTCCGTCTCCCGCACGATACACGCTTCGTCCGTGCCGACCAGCCGCGCCACGCCGGCGACGATCGCTTCCGGGCGCTCGGTGCAATCGCGCAGGACCAACACCGGCTTGCCCAGACTGGGCGCCTCCTCCTGGATGCCCCCCGAGTCGGTGAGAATAAGCGCGCTCTCCTCCATCGCCCACACGAACGACCGGTAATCGAGCGGCTCCGTCAACGTGACGTTGGTCAGCCCGGACAGTGCGTCGATCGCGACCGCGCGGACATTCGGATTCGGATGCAGGGAATAGACGAGATGGACATCGGGCCGCGCGGCCAGACGCCTCAGCGCGGCGCAGATCGACCGCAGGCCGACGCCGAAGCTCTCGCGCCGGTGCGCCGTCACCAGGATTCCGCGGCGGTCCGCCGGAAACAGCCGCGGCAGCGCCGCCGGTCGCGGCTGGGACAGGACCATCTGCAGGGCATCGATGGCGGTGTTGCCGGTCACCCGGATGTCCTCGCGCCGGACGTTCTCGCGAAGCAGATTGTCGCGCCCGGCGGGGGTCGGGGCGAAGTGCAGGGTCGCCAGCGCACCGGTCAGCCGCCGGTTCATCTCCTCGGGGTAGGGGCTGTGCGGATCCCCGGTGCGCAGGCCGGCCTCCACATGCCCGACCGGCACGCGACCGTAGAAAGCCGCCAGCGCCGCAGCGAAGGTCGTGGTCGTGTCGCCCTGCACCAGGACCCAGTCCGGCGCGATCCGGTCAAGAAAAGCCTGCACCCCCTCCACCGCGCGGGCGGTAACGCGGGCCAGGCCCTGGCCGGGAGTCATGATGTCGAGGTCGTGCGCGATCCGGATGCCGAAGTGGGCCACGACCTGATCGAGCATGGCGCGGTGCTGGGCCGTGGCGCAGGTGTAAACCGAGAACACCTCGGGGTGGTCCTCCAGCATGCGGACCACGGGGGCCATCTTGATGGCCTCCGGCCGCGTGCCGATGATGACGACAATCTTCAACATTCCCGGCCTGCTTCTCCGTCCAATAGGGGCCCACTCCATGCCCCCCCCGCAAACTCCTGTTGATTCTGCCTCAAGATGCCTGTGATATCGAGCGATAGCTCAGGGATTGACCGTGCGCCCGCGGGAAGGGCGCCCGTCCGCGCGGAGCGTGATGTCGCAGACCCTGCACTTCGGACCGGTGGCGCTGGCCTGGCGTTTCGATGCGGACGACCCGCGTTGGCGCCCGTTCCAGGCCGCCTACGCCCCCTGGCTCGACGCGGCGCCCGGCGATCTGGTCGTCGAAGCCGCGCTGGCCGGGGATCTCGACGACGAGCCCCCGGCGCCCCGCCTCCCCTCCTCGCTCTACCGCGCCCGGCGGGTCAGCGGGCGGGACTTCGACCTGGGCGACGGGCTGGTGCGCGGCACGCTCGTGCGCACCGACCTGTGCCGCTGCGTGATCCATCCGATCCTGCTGCGCGGCGTCGGTCTGCGGGTGCTGGAGCAGTTCTTCTACCTGCTGTTCTACCAGACGGCCCTGGCGGCCGCGGACGCGGAGGCGCTCGCGCCGTTTTTGCTGCACGGCTCGGCGGTGCTGTCCCCCCGCGGCGCGCACGTGTTCTGCGGGCCGTCCGAGAGCGGCAAATCGACCGCCGCCGGTCACCAATGCGCCCACACGGTGCTGACCGACGAGTGCGTGGTCTTCTCGCCGGGCGCCGGCGGAATGCGCGCCGCCGGCAGCCCGGTCAACCCGTTCTGCGTCGCGCGGCGTCCCGGCGCCGGTCCGCTCGCCGGCCTCTACCTGATCGAGAAGGCGCCGGCGCACGCTCTCCAGCCGATCGGGCGCGCGGAGGCGGTGCCGCGGATCACGGCGGAGATCATGCTGCCGCTCGGTTTGCTCGAAACCAGCCTGGCGCGCGGCATGGCCCGCGCCCTGGACCGAGCCCTGCTATTGTACGCCGGCGGCGTGGTGCGCAGACTGTGCCTGCTGCCCGACCCCGGTTTCTGGCCCCTGATCGAGCCGGCCTGAGCCTGTCGCCGCCTGGAGAGGATGCCCGTGTCGACGTCCACCACCGCCGCCCCTTCCGGAGCCAGCGCCCACTCCAGCGCATCAACCGTCCGCACCGGGCTGCGCACGCTCGGGCCGTACATCGGGCGGCTGCGCCACCACCGGCGCGAGGTGGCGCTCGTCCACCTGGTGATGCTCGCCTCGACCGCGTTCAGCCTGGCCATCCCCCTGCAGGCGGGGCGCTTCGTGGACGTGCTCGCGGGACGCTTCCCGCCCGACGCGCGCCTGTCCACGCTGGTCATCGTCTGCGCCCTGCTTGCCGCGCAGCTCGCCGGCACGTTCATCTCCACGATCGTGGCCGAGCGGCTCCACCTCGACTACATCTCCCGGCTGCGCAAACGGCTCTTCGCGCATCTGCTGGAACTGCCGAGCCTCTACTACGGCGACCAGCAGGGGGGCGATCTCTCCACGCGGGTCACATCAGACGTGGGGAGCGTCACCTACATCGCCACCAGCGGCATGGTCACCCTCGCCCGCGCCGCGATCACCCTGATCGGCGCGGTCTGGCTGATGCTGCGCCTCGATGCCGGCCTGACGCTCGTCATCGTGTCGGTGGTGCCGGCGACCATGCTCCTCGTGCACTCGTTCGGCCACCGTCTCCACCGGCTCTCACGCCGGATGTACGAGGAGCTCGGCCGGATCAGCAATCACGTGCAGGAGGTGTCGGGCGCGATCCGGGTCATCAAGAGCTACAACAGCCAGGCCCACGAGGCGTCGCGCTTCGACCGTCTGGTGGACAGCTACCGTCAGGCGGGGCTGCGGCGCGCCATCCTGTCGGCAGCCCTCGAATCAGCCTCGCAGGTACTCCTGTGGATCGCGCTGATCGTGGTGGTGGTGTACGGCTTCGCGCAGATGACGCGCGGCGTGACGACCCAGGGCGAGTTGGTGGCGTTCTTCCTGCTGGCGTACCGCGTGGCGATGCCGGTGTCGGCCCTGACCTCGCTCTACGCCTCCGCGCAGGGAGCGGTGGCGGCGGCCGGACGGCTCGACGGCATCCTGGCCGTGCCGGCCGAGCAGCGCCGCGCCGGTTCGCCCCGCCCGCAGTTCGCCTGTCGCGGGGAACTGGCTCTCGATCAGGTCTCCTTCGCCTACGGCGAGCGGCCGGTCCTGCACGACATCAGCACCCGCATCGCGGCCGGCGAGTGGATCGGCGTGGTCGGCCCTTCGGGCGCCGGCAAGACCACCCTCACCGGCCTGCTGTTGCGGCTGTTCGATCCCTCCGCGGGATGCCTGCTGCTCGACGGGCGCCCCTTCGACACCTACGACCTGACCGACCTGCGCGGGCAGATCGCCTACGTTTCGCAGGATCCGGTGCTCTACGACCTGTCGATCGGCGACAACATCCGCTTCGGCCTCGTCGACGCCACCGACGAAGAGGTGCGTCTGGCCGCGCAGCGCGCGCACGCCCTGGAGTTCATCGAGCAGCTGCCGGAACGGTTCGACACCCGCTGCGGCGAACGGGGACAGCGGCTCAGCGGCGGCGAGCGCCAGCGCATCACCCTGGCCCGCGCCTTCCTGCGCAATCCGCGCATCCTCATCCTCGACGAACCGACCTCCGCGCTCGACGCGCGCGCCGAGGACGCCGTGCACGCGGCGCTGCAGGCCCTGATGGCGGGGCGCACCGCAATCGTGATCGCGCACCGCCTTTCGACCGTGCGCGACCTCGACCGGCTGCTGGTCCTGTCGCAAGGCTGTCTCGTGGAGGAGGGGAGCCACGCCGAGCTGCTCGCGCGTGACGGGCTCTACGCCGATCTGTACCGCATCCAGCACGGGCGCGACGCCGCGCCTGGCCCCCGGGCGAACGGACAGTGACGGCCATGCGCCTGCGCCGCATCCCCCCGCTTGACGCCGCCGAACGCTACTTCCTGGCGCTGCTGGCAGAGCCCCACCCCCCCCTGCCTCCGGCGGCCGACGAGACGTTCTGGGCCCGCGTGCTCGACCTGGCCGCGCGGCACCGGCTGGGCGAGTTCCTGCACGTGCGTCGCGCGGCGACATTGCGGGCGGACTGGCCCGCCGCGGCCCGCGCAAAGGCGCGCCGCTGGTACGTCGAGAACTCACTGCGCAACACCCGCTTCCACACCGAGTTGACGCGGGTGGCCGCGGCGCTGCGCGGGGACGGTCTCGCGCCGGTGCTGCTCAAGGGGGGCGCGCTGCTGCTGACCGTGTACAACGATCCCGCCGAGCGGCCGTTCGGCGACATGGATCTGCTGGTGCGGCCTGAAGAACTCGAGGCCGCCGCCGCGATCATGCGGCGACTCGACTACCGGCTGGACGAAGCGTATCAGCCGGAATCGTTCTACCGCGCTCACCACTATCACCTCATCTTCCGGCACGCCGCGCGCCCCTGGCTCTGCTTCGAAATCCACTGGGACCTCTCCCTGCCGGTCATGGATGTGACGTTCAACGCCGACGGCCTGCGCCGGCGGGCGGTCCTCGCCGGGCGCGACGATCTGGAGATCCTCGTCCCGTCGCCGGGCGACGCGCTTCTTTTGCTGGCCCTGCACGCCGGGCTGAACGGTTTCGCCAGACTCGGCCTGATCCGCGACGTGGCCACCCTCGCCGACACCGATCCGGCCAGGCTCGCGGCCGGCGACCTCTGGCGCGCGGCGCAGATCGGCCGGCTCGCGGTGCCGTTGGCAACCAGCCTCAACCTCGCGCGGCTCTTCGGCGGGGAGGGGGCGGATCGCCTGCTCGCCGCCCGGCCCCGACCGTGGCACGGCAAGCTATTGCGGCGGATCCTGCAGACCCGAAATCGTCCTGCGACAGAGTCTGGTGCACTCCTCCGCCGGTGGGAATGCGGCGACGCTGCTGCGCCGGGACGACTGGTCCGGCCGGCTGGCGCAGCTGCGCCGGATGGTCTGGCCCGACGCCGGGACTCTTGGCATGGCCGGCCACCAGGTCCAGGGACCGGGCGGACTCACCCTCTGGGCCGGAGGGCGCTATGGGCCGGGCGCACCGCTGCGTTCGGTCATCTGGACCGCGCTGACTTTGACCGGCAGGGAACTGGATCGGGGGGAACACGGCCGGCCGGAATGATGAGTAAAAATATCCACTGCCCCCCCCCTTGACGGTTCTGGGGATTGGGTTATATAATGATCCTTAGTATGTGAAGTTGGGTGCATTTCAACCCAGAGCATAATGCGAGGATAAATCATGAATATCAGCGGCAGCGGGCAGGACAGCGGCCTGAAAAAGCCCTACCGCAAGCCCACTGTGGACTCACGAAAATTAAAGCCGGGCGTCTATGGAGACTACAGCCTCGACCAGAAAATCGGTGGCAGTAACAGTAACGGGCCGGGAAGCGACCAGGGTCGCCCCAGTATCTCCGGTCGCGGCGACAGCGTGCACCGCTTCTAGACTGCATCGTTTGACGGGACACGTGGAATCCTGCCGGTCTCTTTAGGGCTGGCAGGATTTCTTGTTGCACACGGGATTCGCGAACCGGGAGGCGGGTCATGGATCGATGGGGGCCGCAGACCATTCCCAGACGCAACAATGAGGCGGTCTGGCGCGAGGTCGAGGACGAGATTTTCGTCTGTGCGCCGGACGGCGAGAGCATGCACACGCTGCGCGAAGTGGCGGCCGACATCTGGCGGGCCTGCGACGGCACGAACAGCGTGACCGACATCAACGCCCTGCTGCTCGAAGCCTACGAGGTCGAGCCGGACGTGCTGAGCGCCGATCTCGAAGCCTGCCTGGGTGACCTGGCGGCGCGCGACCTGCTGCGCGGTCTTTAATCTTGAGACAGCCTCTCGTATCCTGACCACCGTGGCGACCACTGAAATAGCCCCCCCGGGGCGAACATGACTGAGACGTCCGCACCCCGCCCGGCTCGCTCTATTCCGGCCCAGCCGCGCTCAGGGGAGCTGCCCGTGGCCCACACCCGACCTGCCGGCCTGACCGACCGCGGTCTGGCCCGCGCCAACAACGAAGATGCCTTCTTCGTCGATCCTCAGGGCCGCCTTTTCGTGATCGCCGACGGGCTGGGCGGCCACGCCGCCGGCGAGGTAGCATCGGGCCTGGTGGTCGACACGCTGGCCGCCGCCGCGCCCGGCGCGGCGGCCTGGTCCGACCCCGCGCAGGAACTGGGCGCCATCCTGGCCCGGGCCGACGCCGCCGTGCGCGAACAGGCCCGCGACGCGCTCACCGGCATGGGCGCAACCGTCGTGGCGATTCACCTCGACCCCACCGTGGCCGCCGTCACCGTCGCGCACGCCGGAGACAGCCGGGCCTACCGCCTGCGCGCAACCGCCCTGTCGCGTCTCACGCGCGATCACACCCCGGAGGCCGAAATCGGCTACCGCCCGGACGGCCGCCGCAGCAACATCATCACCCGCGCCATCGGCATCGGCGACGGCCGGACCGCAATCGACTTCAGCCGCACCGACCTCCACCCCGGCGACCTTTACCTGCTCTGCAGCGACGGTCTCACCGACATGGTCCCCGACCCCGGCATCGCCGCCATCCTCGCCCTCGACGCTCCCCCCGCCGACACCTGCCGCGCCCTGGTCGACGCGGCGCTGGCCGCGGGCGGGCGGGATAACGTCACCGTGGTGGTCGTGAAGATCCCGGCCTGAGCCCGCGCGCGGCACGGCGCTACTGGTGAACCTTGAAATCGAATCCCCACGTGATGGCGACTCCGACGAAGCTCCCGTGCTCCGTCCAGGAGCCGTGGGCAAGAACACCCAACCGGGACCATGAGCTCTGGGACAGCCAGCCTCCGACCTGAACAGCCGGCCCCGTCGCCGCCCACGACTCCTCCACCGGCGACATGAAGCCATCGGACTTCACGCCCGACAGTCGGGCCACTCCTACCCCGCAGCGCAGCCCACCCCGATTCCCGTTCCGCCCGTACCCCGCCAGAGCCGCGTATTCCTCCCGCGTGGAGCCGAAAAGGCCGCCGCCGATGGCCGAGCCCCCGATCCAGAATGGCCCCCTCGACAGCCCGGCAATGACAGGCACCGAGAACCGGACATTGCTGACGCCGAACCCCATAGAGGCGAAGAGACGCGTAGCCTGAGGATCTGCACGCGCAAGCGACGGACAGGATACCCCCATCGCGAGAAGGGCCAGCAGAGCGAGAGTCCGCGTGATCATGAACGGGCTCACTTTGCGGTTCACGATCCGGGCTCGTCCGCGCGCGCGTTCCTGTCGTTGACCGTACCACTCTTCCTGGCGACGGCGAGGCAGGCGGTCGCCAGTACCGGCAGGGACGTGCGGTCCCGGCCGAAGACCAGCCGGCGCAGGAGGCGCTGCAGCGGCGCCCAGCGGACGACATCCATGGGGGCGGTGACGTAGGATTCCTGCCGGATCTCGAAGCCGGCAGCCTCCAGCAACCTGCGTAATTCGCGTCGCCGGTAGATCCGGGCGCGCGCGAAGCGGTCGTGCAGACGCTTCGGCAGCCAGCTGAAGAGCGGGACCCGGTTCCAGCGCAGCAGCGGCAGGTCGGCGCCATGCGTCTCGAAGATCCACCAGCGGTTGGGCACGGAGATCGCGAGTACGCCTCCCGGCCTGAGGATCCTGTGCAGTTCAGCGAGCGCCAGGTGTTCGTTCATGACGTGTTCAAGGACTTCAAAGCTGATCACGAAGTCCACGCTCGCCGTCCGGACCGGCAGTTCGCCGCCATCGAAGCAGACGGGCCAGGCGCGCGGGACGATCGACCGCCGCGCCTGGTCGGTCGCAAGCTCGCCAAGGTAGCGACGATCGATATCCAGTCCGAGAACCGTGTCGAAATGAGGCGAGAAGCAGAACGTCTGCGCGCCATTGCCACAGCCGAAGTCGAGCAGCACGCCACCGCTCCCGGGCAGATGCGGCTGCACGATCCGGTAGCGCCGGGCGAGCAGAAGATCATCCTGCTGCGCGGGGCGCCCGGCGGCAAGGTTGGGCAGAACCGCGTGGTCGGTCATCATGCGCGCATAGTGGACGATCTCGCGTCTGCCCACAAGCGCGAGGGCATCAGCGGGGGTCCTCCGGCCGGACTGCCGCCGCGACCACTGCTTCGACGACGGCGTACGCCTCCTTCGCGCAGTGATTCACCGAGATGCCGTAGAGCGAGTTGCCGGTCAGGTGCAGGCCGGGTAGCGCGGCGAGGCGCTGCGTCACGTCGGCGAGGCGCTCGCGGTGACCGACGGCGTACTGCGGGATCCCCTCGCGATAGCGGAACAGGCGGACCAGTTCCGGAGCGGTGCGCGGAGCCATCGTGCGGGCGAGGTCGGCGAGGGCGATCGCCTGCACCTCGGCATCGGAGAGACCGGCCACGCCGGGATCGCGGGCGCCGCCGATCATCACCCGCAGCAGGACCTTGCCGGGGGGGGCCTGGAACGGGAAGAAGCTGGAGGTCCAGAGGACGCCGAGCGAGCGCACCTTTTCCTTGCGCGGAATCAGGAAGCCGAAGCCGTCGACGGGGCGGGCGAAGGCAGCGGCGTCATAGCCCAAGGAGACCACCGCGATCGGGGCCGGCTTCACCTCGCGCAGCGGGGCGGCCAGAGCCGGATCCCAGGCCGCGAGGATCTGCGCCGTCTCGCGCGCCGGGCAGGCGAACACGACCTGCGCGGCGGTCAGCGCCCCGGTCGCGACCGGCAGCGGGGCGCGGCCCGGCGTGGTGTCGCGCGTGCCGACCGGCGCGACCTCCCCCTCGGCGAACTCCACGCGCCAGCCGCCGGCGGGGTCGGGGCGCACCGCGGTCACGCGGCAGCCGGGGCGCAGGCGCGCGCCGCACGCCGCGGCCAGACGAGCGGTCAGTTCGCCGATGCCGCCGGCGAAAGTGTGCAGGACGCCGCCCGGTCCCGCCGGACCGGCGCCGCCGCCGGCGCGCTTGCGCGCGATCATCCCCCGGACCAGCGAGCCGTGCTCGCGCTCGAGCGCCGCCATCTTCGGGAGTGCGCCGTGCAGCGAGAGGCGCTCCACGTCGCCGGCGTAGACGCCACTGATCATCGGGTCGAGCAGATTGGTCACGAACTCCGGGCCGACGCGGCGGCGGGCGAACGAGGCCACCGACTCGTCGCGGCCGTCGCGGCGCGGCGGCACCAACGGCTCGATCGCCAGGCGCAGCAGGCCGCGCCAGCTCAGCAGGCCGCTGCGCAGGAACGGGCCCGGCTTCGCCGCGATCGGCCGCAGCCGGCCGCCAAGGAAGAGGTAGCGGCTGGCGGCGGCGTCGCTGGCGCGGCGCAGGCGGTCGCGCAGACCGAGCTCATCGACCAGGCGCAGCGTGGCCGGCTCGTTGTCGAGGAACCCGTTGGGCCCCCAGTCGAGGAGGTACCCGTCCACGTTCTCGGTGACGCAGAAGCCGCCGAAGCGGGGCGCCGCCTCGAGCACCGTGATGTCGTCGGGGGTCCAGCCCGGGAGTTCGCCGGCGTCGATCCGCCGGCGGACCTGGAACGCCGTCGCCAGTCCCGCCACGCCGCCGCCGATGATCACCAGCCGCGTCATCGCGCCACCTCCCGGCGCACACCGTCGGCCGCCAGGACCGCCGCGGCCAGCGCACGGGCCGCCAGCGGGGAGGTCGCCGGCGCCGGGGCGCGCACGAGGCGCGTCACGCCGGCCTTCGCCGCGTCGCGCGCCAGCTCCACGTCCAGTTCGACCAGCGTCTCCACGTGGTCGGTAAGGAAGCTGATCGCCACGAGCAGGATCTCCCGCCGCCCGGCCGCCGCCAGCCGCGCCGACTCCTTCACCACGTTCGGTCCCAGCCACTTCACCGGGCCGACGCGGCTCTGGAAGGCGAGCCCGTGGTCCAGTTGCGGGAAGCGCGCGGCGATGGCCGCCACCGCAGCGCGCACCTCGCGCTCGTACGGATCGCCGCGTCGCACGTAGCTTTCCGGCAGGCCGTGGGCCGAGAACAGCAGGTACGGTTGCGCGCCGGGCGGGAAACCGTCCGCCAGGGCGCGACCGATGGCGTCCGCCCACATCTCCACGAGCAGCGGCGCGTCGTGCCAGGTGCGAACGACCGGGAAGTCCGCCAGCGTGCGCGGCACCGGGGGCTGCGCGCGGCACAGGGCCCGCGCGAGGGCGCGCAGCGAGGCGCCGGTGGTCGTTGCGGAGTACTGCGGGTACTCCGGCACCGCGGCGAAGCGGCGGGCGCCGCGCGCCACGAGGCGCGCCAGCGCCGCGTCGGCGTTCTGGCCGCAGTAGAGGAAGGCCGGCTCCGCCACGGCGTCCTCTCCCGCCTCGCGCAGCGCCGTCTCGACCCGCTGCGCCAGCGCCGTCACCTGCGGCACCGACGGCGAACCGCCCCCCATCAGCGCGTAGCGCTCGCGGGCGGCGCGGGCGCGGGACAGGGAGATCAAAGCCGCCAGCGGCAGACGCACCGGCGCCGGCAGGCGGATCATGTCGGGGTCGGCGAAGAGGCGGTACAGGAAGGGGCGCACCTCGCGCTGGTCGCGCGGGCCTCCCATGTGCAGCAGCAGGACGCCCAGGGCGCCGTCGCGATCGTCGGGCGGGATCATGACCTCCAGCTTCCTCAGGTCCGCGCTCAGACCGTGCGACTGAACCGCGGCGCGTCCCCGTCCGGGGCGGCGCGGCGGCGACGCAGCCAGGCGTCGAACGGCATGCAGACGTTGCGGATGAACAGGCGTCCGGTATCGGTCGCGCGCAGGGCGTCGTCTGTGATTTCGATCAGGCCGTCGGCGGCCAGCGGCGCGAGCTCGGCCAGCTCGACGGCGAACGTCGCGGCGAAATCGAGGCCGAAACGCGCCTCCACCTCGGCGAAGCGCAGCTCGAAGTTGCACATCAGGGTCGAGATGACGTGGGAACGCAGCTTGTCGTCGTCGTCGAGGATGATCCCCCTGACCGCCGGCAGGCGACCGGCGTCGAGCGTCCGGTAGTACTGCGCGAGATGCGACTCGTTCTGCGCGAAGCGGCCGGCCACGCCGGAGATGGCGGTGATGCCGAAGCCGATCAGGTCGTCGGCCGGCAACACGGTATAGCCCATGAAGTTGCGGTGCACGCGCCGTTCGCGCAGCGCCACGGCCAGCTCGTCGCCGGGGCGGGCGAAGTGGTCCATGCCGACCTGCTCGTAGCCGGCCGCGAGGAACAGGCTGCGCGCGTCGTGGAACAGCGTGAACTTCGTGCGCGGGTCGGGCAGGGACGCCTCGTCGAGCGCCGCCTGGTGCTTCTTCAGCCACGGCACGTGCGCGTAGCTGAAGAGCGCCACGCGGTCGGGCTGCATGGCGATGATCTTCGCCACCGTCACGCGGAAGTTGTCGGGACGCTGGTGCGGCAGGCCGTAGATGAGGTCGAGGTTCACGCCGGCGAAACCGGCCTCCCGGCAGGCGCCGTAGATGCGGCGGGTCAGCTCCTCCGGCTGGCGCCGGTTGACCGCCTGCAGGACCGTCCAATCCAGGTCCTGCACGCCGAGACTGATGCGGTTGAAACCGAGCTCGCGCAGCAGCCGCACCTGGTCGGGCGAGGAGACCACGGGGTCGATCTCGAGGGCGACCTCGGCGTCGGGCGCGAGGCTGAAACGCGCGCGCAGCATCGCCATCAGGCGGCGCAGGCGCGGCTCGTCGAGGTAGTTGGGCGTGCCGCCGCCCCAGTGCAACTGGGTGACGCGCCGACGCGGGCCGAGCCGGTCGGCGACCAGGTCGATCTCCCGCTCCAGCCGATCGAGATACGGGTCGGCGGTTGCGCGCCGTCGCGTGATGACCACGTTGCAGCCGCAGAAAGTGCACCGTTCCTCGCAGAACGGGACGTGCACGTAGAGCGCCAGCGGCCGGTCAGACAGCGGCGGCGGCGTCGGCCAGCGCGGCGGCATGGCCGGCGGAACCGAAATCGTCGCGCCACTCGGGGGCGGTCGGGTAGCTGGTGTAGCGCGGCCCGGGCCGGTCGTACTTCTGCACCAGATCGAACAGGCGCTCGTCCATCGCGCCCTCCTCTATGTCCAGTGCCGCGACCGGAACCCGCGCGCAGCCTCGACGACGGCCGACACGGTCGCGGGCGGGGTGTCCGGCAGCACGCCGTGACCCAGGTTGAAGATGTGGCCGGGGGCGGCATCGCCCTCGACGAGGATTTCCCGCGCCCGCGCCACGGCCGTGTCGGCCGGACCGAGCAGCAGCACGGGGTCGAGGTTGCCCTGCACCGCGGTGCCGGGCGGCAAAAGCTCGCGCGCGACCGTGAGCGGCGAGCGCCAGTCGACCCCGGCCACCTCCATGCCAAGAGTGGCGAGATGCGGCAGCAGGTGCGCCCCGCCGGCGGCGAAGTAGATGCGAGGCACCCCCGCTTTGGCGAGCCGCTCGAGCACCGTCCGCACGTGGGGCGCCACGCGCGCGGCCCAGGTGGGGCCGTCGAGCAGGCCGGCCCAGGTGTCGAACAGCTGCACCGCGTCGGCGCCCGCCTCGACCTGCGCCAGCAGGTAGTCGGCCACGGTGTCGGCGAGGCGCCGCATCAGCGCGTCGTAGGTCTCGCGGTCGGCGTGCATCATGGTGCGCACGCGGGCGAAGCTGGCCGAGCCCTCGCCCTCGACCATGTAGCAGGCGAGCGTGAACGGCGCGCCGGCGAAGCCGATCAGCGCCTCGCCGTCGGGCAGACCGGCCCTGATCGCGCGGATGGCGGCCGGCACGTAGGCGAGGTCACGACCCGGATCGACGGGGCGCAGCCGCGCCAGGTCGTCGCGCGTGCGCACGGGGTCGGCGAAGCGCGGCCCCTCGCCGGCGCCGAAACTCAGTTTCAGCCCCATCGCCTCGGGCACGACGAGGATGTCGGAGAACAGGATCGCCGCGTCGAAGCCGAACCGCCGCAACGGCTGGAAGGTGACCTCCGCCGCCAGATCCGGGGTCTTGCACAACGTGAGGAAATCCACCTTCGCCCGCACCTCGCGGTACTCCGGCAGGAAGCGCCCCGCCTGGCGCATGAACCAGACCGGCGGACGGTCACACGGCTGGCCGCGGCAGGCGCGCAGGAAACGGTCGCGCTTCGTGAGGTTCGGCAATGATTCGCTCAATGGTCCTCCCCGGACTGCAGAACGTAACCGGCGCCGCGCACCGTCAACAGATGGACGGGACGATCGGGATCGGGCTCGACCGCCTTGCGCAGACGTACGATGAAGTTGTCGATCGTTCGCGGCGTCGGGGTGGCGTCGTAGCCCCACACCGTGTCGAGGATCTGGTCGCGCGTGACCGCCTCCCCCCGCCGTTCGAGCAGGAGCCGCAGGATCATCGTCTCCTTCTCGGAGAGCCGGAAGGTCTCGCCGGCGCGGCGCACCTCGTGCGCCCGCAGATCCACCTCGGCCCCCCCCACCCGCGCCACCGGGGCCACCGGCAGCCGCGCGTACCAGGCGCGCCGGCGCAGCATGCCGCGCACCCGCGCCAGCAGTTCGGCCAGGTGGTACGGCTTCGCCAGATAGTCGTCGCCGCCGATCTCCAGGCCCCGCACACGGCTGTCGGGATCGCCCAGGGCGGTGAGGAAGAGCACCGGCGTGGTGTCGTTGCGGACCCGCAGGCGCCGGCACACCTCGAAGCCATCGATGCCCGGCAGGCGCACGTCGAGCAGGACGAGATCCCAGCTCCCGCCGCGCAGCAACTCGAGCCCGTCCTCGCCGTCGGCGACCCAGGCGACCTCGTAACCCTCGTCGCGCAGGTTGTCCTGCACGATCTCGGCGATGTGCTCTTCGTCTTCGACGATCAGGATACGCCCCTTCACGACCGCGGCTCCTCTGCCCGCAGCGCGCCGTCCCCGCGGCGCGGCGCCGCCGGCAGCACGATTTCGAACCGCGCGCCCTGCCCCGGACCGCGGCTCGTCGCGGTGAGCGTGCCGCCATGCTCCATGACGATGCGGCGCGCGATCGCCAGGCCAAGTCCGGTGCCCGGCACGGTGCCGCGGCGCGCCGCCGTGCCGCGACCGAAGCGGGCGAAGATGACCCGCTGGTCGTCGTGCGTCAGGCCGGGGCCGGCGTCGGTCACGGCGAGGAACGCGCGGCGCCCCCCGCGGGCGCCGTGGGTCACAGTGACCAGACCGCCCGCGGCGGCATACTTCAGCGCGTTATCGAGCAGCACGCCCACCGCCCTGGTCAGCTCGCCCGGCCGCCCCAGCACCTCCGACGGCCCTTCGGCGGTCACCTCGACCTCCATCCCCGCCGCCCGCAGGCGCGGTTCGAGGCCCGTCAGCGCCGTCGCCACCGCATCGGCCAGGGCACACGGCTCCGGCGGCGTCGGCGCCATCGACTCGAGACGCTGCACCTCGAGCAGCTCGTCCACCATGGCCGCGAGACGGTCCACGTCGCCGCTCATGCGCTGCAGGTAGCGCTCGCGTCGGTCGGGCGGCAGGTCGCGGGCGGTCATCGTCTCGATCGAGAGACGCAGCGCCTGCAACGGCGTGTTGAATTCGTGGCTCACCGCCTTGATCAATTCGTCCTGGCGACGCCAGAGCCGCCGTTCGCGCCGGTGGGCGAGGTGCAAAAGACCGGTGCCGACCGTGATGACGGCGAGAAAGAACGTTCCCTCCGCGATGAACATCCGCGTACGCTGCCGCGTGCGGGCGTGCAGCGCCTCCGCGCGCGCGGCGAGCCCGGCGCCGGCCGCCGGATCGCCGGACGCCGCAGCCCTGGCGACGAGCAGTTCGACCTGCAGCCGCTCCGCCTCACGCGTGCGATCGAGCTGATAGAGGAACCACCAGACGACCTGGCCATAGCAGACCAGGACCAGCAGCGCGAACAGGACAGCCGCGCGATGTCCCGCCGGGCGCCGCACGGCCGCTCAGCCCGCGCGGCCGGCGGCCAGCGCCGCCGCCAGCGTGACACCGAGACGATCCACGTCCGTATCGTTCATGGCGTGGCTCAGGAACGCCACCTCCCACCCGGACGGAGCAAGATAGACCCCCTCGGCCAACAGACGCGCGTGCAGCGGCGCATAGCGACGGATCGCGGCGCCATCGACCGCGGCGAAGGCGGCCGGCGCCCCGATCTGCGCCACCAGCCAGAAGATCGAACCGAGCCGCATGAAGGTCGCCCCGGCGGCGAAGGCGGCCGGCGCCACGATCGCTTCCAGCCGCGCGCCCAGTGCCTCCAGTCGCTCGTGCACCCGCTCCGCGACGAGAACGCGCAGCGTGGCCGCGCCGGCCGCCATCGCCGCCGGATTGCCCGACAGCGTGCCGGCCTGGTACACCGGCCCCAGCGGCGCCAGCTTCGCCATGATCTCACGCCGGCCGCCGAAGGCTCCCACCGGCAGTCCGCCGCCGATGATCTTGCCGTAGGTGGCCAGGTCGGGCCGGATCGCGTAGTGCGCCGCGGCCCCCCCCATGCCGACCCGGAAGCCGCTGATCACCTCGTCGAAAATCAGCAGGGCGCCGTGCCGCTCGGTCACGGCACGCAGGTGGCGCAGGTACTCCGGGCGCTGCAGCAGCAGCCCGCAGTTGGCCGGCACCGGCTCGATCAGCACCGCGGCGATGCGGTCGCCCTCGCGCGCGAACAGCTCGTCCACCGCCTGTTCGTCGTCGAGCGGCAGGACCAGCGTGTCGGCCACGGCGCCGGCCGGCACCCCCGCCGACGAGGCGATGCCGAACGTCGCCAGGCCGCTGCCCGCCTCCACCAGCAGCGGATCGGCGTGGCCGTGATAGCAGCCGGTGAACTTGACGATCCGGTCCCGGCCGGTGAAGCCGCGCGCCAGGCGCACTGCCGCCATCACCGCCTCGGTGCCACTGCTGACGAAACGGATCATCTCGACCGCCGGACAGGCCGCCACTACCGCCTCGGCCAACTCGATCTCGCCGCGGTGCGGCGCGCCGTAGGTGAGGCCGTCGGCCATGGCGTTCTCCACGGCGGACAGCACCTCCGGATGGCCGTGGCCGAGGATCAGCGGCCCCCAGGAACCGCAACAGTCGAGATAGACGTTGCCGTCCTCGTCCTCGAGGTGCGCGCCGACGCCCCGCCGGATGTAGAGCGGGTCTCCGCCCACCGAGAGGAACGCCCGCACCGGCGAATTCACGCCGGCCGGCATCAATCCGCACGCCCGGCGATACAGTTCGCGCGACTTGTCGCGCACCGGCCCGTCGCTCACAGCCAGCCCTCCCGCAGGGCGTCTCGCCCGTGGTAAGTGATAATGATGTCCGCCCCGGCGCGCGCCATCCCCCAGAGATTCTCGCGCACGATCCGCGCCTCGTCCACCCAGCCGGCCCGCGCCGCCGCCTTCACCATGGAGAACTCGCCGCTGACGTTGTAGCACGCCACCGGCAGCCTGACCTGCTCGCGCACGCGGCGGATCACGTCGAGGTAGGCCAGCGCCGGCTTGACCATGACGATGTCGGCCCCCTCATCGACGTCGAGCAGCACCTCCCGCACCGCTTCGCGCGCGTTGCGCGGGTCCATCTGGTAGGAACGACGGTCGCCGAACGCCGGCGCGCTGTCGGCCGCCTCGCGGAACGGTCCGTAGTAGCCTGAGGCGTACTTGGCCGAGTACGACATGATCGGCGTGCCCGACAGTCCGTTCAGATCGAGCGTCTGGCGAATGGCGCCGACGCGCCCGTCCATCATGTCGGACGGCGCCACGATGTCGGCTCCGGCCGCCGCGTGCGCCAGCGCCATGCCGGCGATCAGCGTCAGACTCTCGTCGTTGAGGATCTCGCCATCGCGCACGACACCGCAATGGCCGTGGTCGGTGTAGGCGCAGACACAGACATCGGTGGTGACCAGCAGGTCGGCGCCGAACCGCTTCTTCAGCGCGCGCACCGCCTGCGGGATCACGCCGTCGGCGGCGACAGCGTCGTCGGCGTGGGGCGATTTCGTCTCCGGCAGCCCGAACAACAGCACGTGCCGCAGGCCGAGCTTCAGGTCGGCCGCGACGGTCTTCAGCAGCCGGTCCACGCTCTCGCGCGCGATGCCGGGCATCGACGGGATCTCTTCGTGGCGGTCCTTGCCCGGCAGGACGAAGTGCGGTTGCACGAGCATGTCGCGGTGCAGGCGGGTCTCGGCCACCACCTCGCGCAGGACCGCCCGGCCGCGCAGGCGGCGGGGGCGATCGATCATCAACAGGCCCTCTTCGCAATCGCACTCGTGGTCGGGTCCGTGCTCATGCTCGTGGTGGTGGCTCATCGCGTTTCCTCCTCGGCGGGTGCGCTACGGCGCGACGCCGCCACGGACCACGGTCCGGAAGGGCGCCGCGAGCGGAAAATCAGGCGGTCAGTTCGCGGTGCGCCAGGCGCGCCGCCGTCGTGGGATCGGCGGCGCGCACTGCGCAGCGACGCACGGATCCGTCGGGCTGCCCGAGCGTGGCGGTCAGGATGATCTCGTCCCCCGCCAGCACCGCCCAGGCCCCCAGGGGGAGATTACAGCCTCCCTCGCAGGCGGCAAGCAGGAGACGCTCGGCCGCCACCGCGCGCGCGGTCGGCGCGTCGTGCAGCCGGGCCACGGCCGCGGCCACGGCGTCATCCTGCGGGCGCCGCGCCCCCTCCGCGCGGATCTGCACGGCCAGGGCCCCCTGGGCCGGCGCCGGCACGAATTCAGCGGGGGTGAAAACGTGCAGGCGCAGCGGCGCGGGATCCAGACCGAGGCGCACCAGCCCGGCGCGGGCGAGCAGGATGGCGTCGTAGCGCCCGTCGCACGCCTTGCGCAGCCGGGTCGGCACGTTGCCGCGCAGGTCCGCGATCTGCAGATCGGGGCGCAGGGCCAGCACCTGGCTGCTGCGCCGCAGCGAGCCGGTCCCGACGACGGCCTTCGCGCGCAGCGGCAGCGCCGGCGCCGCTTCGTCCCACGCCTCGGTGCGAACGAGCAGGCACTCCTCGACCGGTCCGCGTTCCGGCACCGCGGCCACGGTCAGGCCAGGTGGCGATTCGGTCGGCAGATCCTTGTGCGAATGCACCGCGAGATCGATCTCGCCGGCCAGCAGGGCCGCCTCGATCTCCTTCGTGAAGAACCCCTTCCCATCGAGGCTGGCCAGCTGGACGTCCTGGATGAGGTCGCCGGAGGTCTGGATGATGCGGATCTCCGCGGCGAGGCCGGCGCGCGCGGCCAGCAGGCCCTGGACATGCTTCGCCTGCCACAGCGCCAGGTCGCTGCCACGGCTGCCGATGACGATCATGAAAGGCGTCCGTCCCTTCCCCGCGTCTCGCGCGGAGGGTGGCCGGCCGCGACCAGTGCCGGATGGCCGGCCGGCGGTCCGCCGGGGTGGCCGCCGGGATGGCCGTTGGTGCCGGCGGCGTCGGCGGCAAAGGTCTCGCCGAGCGCCTGGATCCCGCCCAGGCAGCAGAGCGCGCCCTGTTCCGCCTTGCAGCCTGAGGCCATCTCCTTCAGCCCGGCGATCAGCATGTGGGCGTTGCGCCGGACGATCTGGTTGATGCGCTTCTCCACCTGCCGCCGGTCCTCGGGGCTGAGGTTGCGCAGCGGACCCTCGAAAAGGGTGTCCATCTCCTGGCGGTTCTGGTCCAGGAAATTCTCGCGGTACTCCAGCAGCACCGGCAGCACCGAGCGCTCCACCAGCTCGTTGCGCAGCTCCTTGATGTGCTCGGAGATGATCGGCAGCGCCTTGCGGCGCTCCTCGAGGCGGGTCTGGCGATTCTGCTCCGTCTGACGACGCAGGTCGTCGATCGTGATCACCTCGACGCCGTCGGCCGTGGCGGCGTCGGGCGCAGTGTCGCGCGGCACCGCCAGATCGGCCACCAGCAACCGTCCTCCGGGGCGACGCACGGCGACCAGCCGGGCGGCGTCGAAGAGGGCCGTGGGCGCGCTCGTGGCGGTGACCAGCACATCGCAACCGTCGGGCGCGGCCAGGAAGTCGGCCAGCGCGACGGCGCGGCCGCCCCAGGTTGCAGCCAGCGCCTCGGCCCGGGACACCGTGCGGTTGATCCAGAGGAACCGCAGTCCCGGCAGGTCGCGCACGGCCTGCGCCACCTTCTCCCCCATCGGACCGGAGCCGACAATGCCGACCACCGGCGCGGCGGCGCCGGCCAGGTGCGCCGAGATCTTCGCCTGCATCAGGCCGGCCATCGAGACCCGCCCCTCGGCGATGCCGGTCCCGGTGCGCACCTCCTTGGCGGTGTGGAGCGTCCAGTTGAAGAGGCGGCTCAGATCGGCGCGCGCGAGGCCGAGCGCGAAGCACTGCTCGTAGGCGGCCTTCACCTGCGCGATGATCTGGCTCTCGCCCAGGACCAGGGAGTCGAGGCTGGCGGCCACCTCGGCGAGGTGCCAGACCGCCTGTTCCCCCTGGCGGAAGTAGAAGCTGGGCCGCGGCGCGTGGCTGACCTCCCTGCCGCCGTGCGCGCGGTTCTCCCGTTCGAAGAATTCGAAGAAGCGCGACAACTGCTCCTTCGGACTGCGCCCCCCGCGGCTCGTGAAAACCACTTCGACGCGATTACAGGTGCCCAGGTAGACCATCTCGGCGAATCCGCACCAGTCCCTCAGACGGGGCAGCGTCTCTTCGATACGGTCGGCCGGCACGGTGTAGTAGCCGAGATCCGCAGTCCCGCCATTGTGTATGGAGGTGCCGAACAGCCCAAACCGTTCCACGCGTCACTCCTCAGGTTCGCGGCGCTGCAGCCGGTGGCGGGCCCCTCCGGACACCGCCTCGCTGTGGCCCGGCCAATTCCCCACCAAGTCACAGGGAATATTGTCGCCGAAGGGCCCCCATGGTGTGTCACGGTATTGTCACAAAACAACTTATGCGTTCACGGACCGTTTCGACAAACACGCTCCGGAAAGCCGCGCTGTCAAGCGGCGTGCCCGGCGTTCGTGTCCGCTGGCACATCCTTTGCGATCGAGCTTCTCCCGGAACCGGTGGCTTCCGCCTCTCTGGCGCTTCAAGCCGTTGCAATTGCATCGCGTGACAGGTTGTGGCGCCCGGCGGGCCAGGGGCAGGAACGGACCATTCGACGGTCGAAATCGCCCCGGTTGGCGGGAACCTGGACAGTCGGGGTGGGTGGATGATCCACGCCCGGGGAGGTGCCGAGTTGACAGGGGAGTGCGCTTGCGCCACCGAAACCCCGGCGCCGGACGTCTCGATCATCGTGCTGACCCACAACGCGCTCGCCGCCACGCGCCGCTGCGTGGCGGCCCTGCGCGCCCACACCGGTCCGTCGCATGAGCTGATCCTGGTCGACAACGGCAGCGCCGCCGACACCGTGGCGTTCCTGCGCGAAACCGCCGCCGCCCACCCCGCCTGCCGCCTGCTCCTCAACGCGGAGAATCTCGGCTTCGCCGCCGGCAACAACCTTGGCCTCGCCGCGGCGCGCGGACGCGACGTGGTGCTGGTCAACAGCGACGTGGTCGTCACGCCCGGCTGGTTCGAGCGGCTGCTCGCCTGCGCCGACGCCCATCCACGGGCCGGACTGGTCGGCCCGTGCACCAACCGCATCTCCGGTCCCCAGCAGGTGGCGAACGTCGAGTACGACCAGGACTCGCTCGCCGGCCTCGACGACTGGGCGGCGCGTTTCGCCGCCGGGCATGCCGGCCAGGCTTCGCCGCACTGGCGCGCCGTCGGCTTCTGCGTCCTGATCCGCCGCGCGCTGCTCGAGACCATCGGCGGCCTCGATCCCCGTTTCGGACGCGGCAACTTCGAAGACGACGACTATGCGCTGCGCGCGCGCCTCGGCGGCTTCGAGAGCTGGATCGCCGGCGACTGCTTCGTGCACCACGACGGCGGGCGCAGTTTCGCCGCGGCCGGCATCGATCTGGCCACCAGCCTGGCGACGAACTGGGAGATCTTCAAAGCGAAGTGGGGCCTGCCGGCGACGGCGCCATATGGCCAGCCGGTGAAGGTCGGACAGTATGTGCGGCGCCGGTTCGAGCCGGCGCGCGACCGGATCCCGCTGGCGGGCCTTGCCGACTCCGCGCCGGCGACTGCGGCCGCCCAGGTGGCGCGGGGCGAGGAGCTCTTTGCGGCGGGCCTCTTCGTCCCCGCGGCGTCCGCCTTCCGCGCGGCCCTCGCCAGCGACCCCACCCACGCACGGGCCGGCAACGACCTCGCCTGCGCACTGTGGCAACTCGGCCAGGGAGACGAGGCCCTGTCCGTGCTGTGCACGATCCTCGCCCACGACGCTTCCGACCGGGACGCGGCGTGGAACCTCGGACAATTCCTGTCGGCGCTCGGCCGACACGACGACGCGGTGCGGCTCTACGCAGCGTTCCTTGCGCAGCACCCGGATGCTCCGGGCTTCGCCGAGGCGTTGCAGTCCTGGAGCGGGAAAGACGGGCCTGGGCCCGGGAAGGATGATCGAGATGCACAGAAGCTGGTTGCGAATCAGCGGACTCACGGCGATGGCGTTGCTGCCGTTGCTGCTGACGGCGTCCTGTTCAAGTAGCGGCGACGGCAGCACCACGCCGGAGGGCGATACGACGGCGCCGCTCGTCATCGGCACCTCCCCTCACAACGGCGAGGAGGGGGTGGCCCTGGGCCACGTCATCCGCGTCGTGTTCTCCGAAGCGATGGACCCGGCGACGACGACCGGCAATGTCACCCTGACGCCCGGCGACAACGTCAACCTGACCTGGGTCGACGACGACACGCTCGAGATCAGCCACGACAGCTGGCCGGAGGGCACCGAAATCACGCTGACCCTGGGCGCCGGCCTCGCCGACACGAGCGGCAACGTCCTGCCCGCCGTCTACACCTGCGGCTTCTGGACCTGGACCTCGCAGGTGCGACTGCTGAGCAGCGACCCCGATTCCGGCGCGGTCGGCCTGGAGACGAACGCCGGCGTGATCCTGCACTTCTCCCACGCGATGAACGCGTCGAGCGTGCACGACGCCATCACGATCTCGCCGACGATCGACGATCGCTACACGCAGACGATCAGCGAGAACGAGTTCCGGGTCGGCTCCCCGTCGGGCTGGGCGCCCGGCACCGAGTACACGCTGACCATCGCGACGAGCGCCATAACCCTCTACACCCCCTATCAGTACCTCGCGGCTCCCGTGACCATCACCTTCACCACCGGCACCACTGCCGACACGACCCCGCCGTACATCGTTTCGACCCTGCCGGCGCGCGGCACGTCGGGCGTGGCGACCGCGACGAACCAGGCGATCATCACCTTCAGCGAGCCGATCGACCCGAACCAGTTCGATCCGACGCGCCTCGGAGCGCACGTCTTCATCTGGATCGCCAACGAACCGCAGTGGAGCGTGGACCGGCGCTCCGTCTCCCTGTTCTTCCGCACCCCGCTGCCGACCGGCGTGCGGTTCTTCGCCGTTTTCAATCCCGGCGACTTCCGCGACGACGCCGGCAACCCGAACGTCACCGCCGATTCGCTCTCCTTCACGGTGGCCGACGCGATCGACTACCTGCCGGTCGTGCCGAATGCCTGGTACCAGTTCACGCGGAGGTGGGAGGACACCGACCTCGAGGGGCACGCGGCCGGGCGCGACACCGTCTGGGTGCGGCACGAGAACCTGCAGATCGACGGCCGCTTCGACCGGGTCCGCTCCTACGGCCCCGGCTTCACGGTGATCGACGACCGCATGCACTTCCAGCTCACCGATCCCGCCCTCGTGGTGCGCGGCTTCTACGACTTCAATGCGGCCGCCGAAATCTGGTTCACCCCCGCCGTCGACTACGTGGTGCTGCCGTTCCAGGCGCGCACCTGGAGCGGCACGTCCACCGCGGGCGACATGTCGATCGCCTTCGACGGGCGCATCGTGGGCCAGGAGGTACTGCAATTCGAAAACGTGGAGTCGGACCTCTCGCTCGTCGTGGAGAAGTGCTGGAAGACGATCCTCAACCACTCCTTCGGCGATGGCGTCTCCACCGGCGCCGACACGCTCTGGTGGGCGCCCGGGCTGGGCATCATCCAGGCGTTCAGCTCCGGCACCGAGACCAGAGATTCCGAGCTGCGTGTCTACTGGAGCCGCGACCGGCTGATCGCGCTCGACCCGTTCGGCGACTAGAGCGCGCCACAAACCGCGGTCAAGAAGAAGCCGGAGGGCGCCGCAAGGCGCCCTCCGTGCGTTCCGGCCGGCGCTGAGGGCAACGGACGACACCGACAGCGGGGAGCGCCCGCAGAGGGCGCCCGCGGCGGTCGGGTCAGGCCTGGCCGCTCTGCTTGCGCGCAGACGGCCCGGCCTCCGGCGGCGGGGCGGCGCCAAGCGCGCGATCGAGAAGCAGGCGATGGTGGCGGCGGTGGCGCAGCGGCGTGATCAGGTCGGCATGCTCGCGATCGGACAGGTCCTGCCAGTGGTGGCGCAGGAAGGCGACCAGCCCCGTGGTGGCCTCGTCATAGGTCGCCAGCACCTCGGCGAAAGGGCACCCCCGCAGGCGTTTGCGCTCCTGCCGGTCACGGGCCTCGAAATCGGCAAGCCCCGAGCCGGTCCGCCGGTTGTTGAGACGATCCTCGAAAAAGCGCACGGTGAATCCGTCCCAGAAGGCGAGATGACCGAGAGTCTCCTTCGCGTTTGTCATCCTGGTCGATTCCGCGCACTCCCGTACCTCCGGCGCCAGCCGGCCCACAAGCGCCCTCAGACACCGGTCCTCCTCGACAATGCTGGCGATCAGGGCCTCCAGACGGTCCATGGCGCACCCCCCTCCCTGGGTCAGCGTAACCATATAGTTCCGGGCCGGTCGTCGGCAATAGCAAACCGGCGGCCGAGGCGTCAGCCGTCCGGAACGACGGCGAGGACGCAGTGCACCACGCGCCCGTCGGGGTCGATCTCCACCGCGAAACCGCGCCGCCGGAAGACCGCGATCATGCGCTCGTTGTCGGTGGTGGTCTCCGCCACGATCCGCTGCGGATGCCACTGCCGCGCGATTTCCAGACAGGCGTCGGTCAGCGCGCCGCCGAGTCCGCGGCTCTGCCAGGCGTCCTCCACCAGCACGGCATACTCGACCGCCTCGTGATCGGGGTCGGCCACGAGCCGCCCCACGCCGACCAGGCGCCGCGTGCCCCCCTCGCTCGTTTCGGCGACCATCGCGATCTCGCGGTCGTAGTCGTTGAAGCAGTAGCGGGTGGCCACCGCATGCTCTGACCACTGGCAGAAATAGCGGAAGCGCGAGTAGATCGTCTCGCGCGAGCAGCTCTCGAGCATCGCCTTCCAGAGCGGCTCGTCCTCCGGCTTGATCGGACGCAGGAGCAGGCGCGTGCCGTCGGGCAAAATCGACTCGCGCGCCAGTTCTTCAGGGTACGGCCGCAGCACGAGGTGGGCGTAGGAGCGACCCGACCAGACGAGCGGGCCGCGATCGACGATCACCCGGGCATCGAGAGCGAGCGCCCCGTCGGGCCAGACGAGCAGCGGGTTGACGTCCAGTTCGCGGATGGCCGGGCAGTCGGCCACCAGGTACGACAGCCGCATCAGCATTTCGATCAGACGGTCGAGATCGACCGGCGGTCGCCCGCGCCAGCCGGTCAGCAGCGGCCAGGCCCGCAGCGACTCGAGCAGGCGGCGCGCGAGCCGCTCGTTCAGCGGCGGCAGCCCCAGCGCGCGGTCGCGCAGCACCTCGGCCGCCGTGCCGCCGAGGCCCGCCAGGATGACGGCGCCGAAGGTGGGATCGCGTTTGGCCCCCAGGATGAGCTCCACGGAGTCGCGCGCGCGCGCCATCGGCTGCACCGTGACGCCGAGCAGGCGGGCGTCGGGACGGCGCCGCGCCGCGGCCAGGGTCACGCGGGCGAACGCGTCCCGCACGGCGGCCTCGTCGACCAGGTCGAGCGCCACGCCACCCGCGTCGGTCTTGTGGGTGATGTCGGGCGAGAGCACCTTCAGCACGACCGGGAAGCCGATCCTCCGCGCGATCGCCACCGCCTCGCCGGCCGTCGCCGCCGGCTCGGGCCGGGTCACCGGGATGCCGTAGGCCGCCAGCAGTTCCTTGGCGGACGCTTCGTCGAGGATGTCGCCGGCGTCGGGCGGCACCGCGGCCAGGCGCCGCCTCACCTCCTCGCGGTCCGGCGTGAACGCCACCGGAATGTCGCGCGGGGTCTCGAACAGCGCGTCCAGGTTGCGCGCGTAGCGCACCAGCGTCATGAAGGCCCGCACCGCCTGCTCGGGGGTGCCGTAGGCCGGCACGCCCGCCTCGACCAGCAGTGCGAGCCCCTCGCGCACGCTCGCCCCCCCGATCCAGGCGGCCAGCACCGGTTTGGCCGAGCGGCCCGCCAGCTCCGCCACCGCGCGCGCGGCGGCGGTCGGGTTGGTCATCGCCTGCGGCGTGAGGATCACCAGGACCGCGTCCACCCCGGGGTCGGTCAGAACGATTTCCGTGGCGCGCGCGAACCGCTTCGAGCGCGCGTCTCCCAGCACGTCCACCGGATTGCCGCGCGACCACATCGGCGGCAGCGATTCGTCGAGCGCCGCCACCGTGGTCGGCGCGAGCTCGGCCAGCGTGCCGTTGCAGCCGATCAGGGCGTCCACCGCCATCACGCCCGGTCCGCCGGCGTTGGTGACGATGCCCAGGCGCGGCCCCCCCGGCGCGCGGTGGCGGGCCACCAGCTCGGCCACGTCGAAGATCTCGCCGATCTCGAACACCCGCGCAATGCCGGCGCGGGCAAAGGCCGCGTCGTAGACCGCGTCCTCGGACGCCAGCGCCCCGGTGTGCGAAGCGGCCGCCCGCGCCGACTCGGCGAAGCGTCCCGCCTTGTAGGCCACGATCGGCTTCGTGCGGGCGAAGGCGCGGGTGGCGGTCATGAAGCGGCGTGCATCGCCGATCGACTCGATGTACATGATGATCGACTCGGTCAGCTCGTCCTCGCCGAAATAGTCCACGAGATCGCCGAACTCGACGTCGAGCATGTTGCCGACCGAAACGAAGTAGGAGAAGCCGACGTTGCGCGCCAGCGCCCAGTCAAGCACCGACGTGCAGAGCGCCCCCGACTGCGAGATGAACGCCACGCGCCCCGCCTTCGGCATGCCGGCGGCGAAGCTGGCGTTGAGCCGCTGGTGCGGCGCGATCACCCCCAGGCAGTTCGGACCGACGATGCGCATGCCGTCGAACCGGCGCTGCTCCACGCGAATACGCCGCTCGAGCTCCTGTCCCTCCGGCCCCGCCTCGCGGAAGCCGGCCGACACGATCACCACGCCCAGGATGCCGGCCTCGCCGCAGGCGCGCACCAGGTCCGGCACCTGCGCCGCCGGCGCGCAGATCACCGCCTGGTCGGGCGGATGCGGCAGGTCGCCCAGGCCCCGATAGCACGGAATGCCCAGCACCGCCTCGTAATCGGGATTCACCGGGTAGACCACCCCGGCGAAGCCGGCCCCGACCAGATTGCGCAGGACCGTGCCCCCCACGCTGTTGGGATTGGCGGTGACGCCGATCAGCGCGATCCGCCGCGGCTTGAAGATCCGGTCGAGATTGTGGACGTTCATGGCGCCTCCCGGCTGCTGCGCCTCAATAATGCGCTGCGGCGGCTGATAGCGCGAGTTCCGGGGCTGGTACGGCGATTGCAAACCGGCCTTGTCAGCCCGCCGATCCCACCCTAGACTTCCCGCCAGACCGCGCCCGGCTCCGGCCCCCGGCCGTCCGCGCCCAGACCGCGGTGGATCCAGACCATTGAGGAGAATGCCATGCGCCGCTCCCTATTCCTGGCGAGCCTTACGGCAATCGCCCTTGCCTGCCTCGCGATCCCGGCGGGCGTCCGCGCCGACGACGTCTCCGGGCGGACAGCCGTGGGCTTCGAGTCCGGCCTCATGGCGCTGACCGGCGGAGAAAAGGATTACAGCAACGCCCACCCGTTCCTCGACCTCGACCTGCGCCACGGCCTTTCCCCGCACTGGTCGCTCGACTTCGCCCTCAAGTACGGCTGGGTGCGTCCCGGCGCGGAGTCCGGCTTCACCACGACCTCGGTCACATCGCTCTACACCGTGATCTGGCAGCCGCGCCTGGGCGTGATCTGGCACGCGGCGCCGACGCATCGCGTGTCGCCATTTTTCGGCCTCTCGGCCGGTCTGACGAGCTGGCGCGTGAAGGACCTGCAGGGCGAGAGCGCCGGCCTCAACCCCGGCGGCACGACCGTGCAGGGCTACGACGAGGACGGCAACCCCCAGACGCTGGTCGGCAACGACCCCACCGCCTCGGCGGCCCTCGGCCTCGACCTGTTCGCCTCGACGAACCTGGCCTTCTCGCTGGGGGTTCGCTACCACGCGTTCCCCGGCAACAATGTGGACAACATCGGCTACAGCGACGCCTACAACTACGCCGGCTCGGAATACGTCGACGCCAATAACGGCCTGATGGAGGCGTTCCTCGGCGCCCGGCTCTGGTTTGGCAGCCCCGACCGCGATCAGGACGGCATCACCGACCGCCGCGACCGCTGCCCCGAACTGCCCGAGGACCGCGACGGCTGCCAGGACAGCGACGGCTGCCCCGACCCCGACAATGACGACGACGGCATCCTCGACACTCGTGACAAGTGCCCCGACGCCGCCGAGGACCGCGACGGGTTCCAGGACGGCGACGGCTGCCCCGACCCCGACAACGACAGCGACGGCATCCTCGACGCGTCCGACAAGTGCCCCGACGCCGCCGAAGACGTGGACGGCTTCCAGGACGACGACGGCTGCCCCGACCCCGACAACGACGGCGACAACGTGCTCGACGCCTACGATCGCTGCCCCGACACGCCGACCGGCACCGAGGTCGACAGCCAGGGCTGCCCGATCGTTCGCGCCGCCCCCGCGCCTGCCCCGATCGTGCCGAGACCGGAGGAGATCAAGGGCGACCTGATCCTCGACGGCGTCAATTTCCTCTCCGGCAGCGCCGATCTCACGCCGGCCTCGCTGGAAATCCTGAACAAGGTGGCCGAGTCCCTCCGGTCCTGGCCCGACGTGACCATCGAGATCCGCGGCCACACCGACGACGCCGGTCCCGCCGAGACCAACCGCGACCTGTCGCAGCGCCGCGCCCTGTCGGTGCGCAACTACCTGGTCAAGCTCGGCATCTCCGCCAATCGTCTCTCCGCCGTCGGCTACGGCGAGGACTACCCCATCGCCGACAACCTCACCCCCCGCGGCCGCGCCCTCAACCGCCGCGTGGAAATCCATCGCATGGAGTAGCCGCGCGCGAGCACAGCGCGCGAGAGCGCGCTCAACATCGAAGCGCCCAACCGCCCGCGATGCCAGCCCTCTGCCCCAAACAACCGAGGGGGGAGCCATCAGGCTCCCCCCTCGCTTTTCCCCCTCACACCACAACCGCCCCCCTCTTCACCCCACCCGAATATGATGATGCCCCTTCTTCCCCACCTGCAGCGCCACGACCCCCTCCCGCACATCCGCCATCACCAACCGCCGCATCTCGTCCCCCACGCTCTCCCCATTCACCCGCACCCCCCCCTGCCGCACCATCCGCCGCGCCTCTCCCTTGCTCCCGCACAGTCCCGACGCCACGAGCGCATCGACTAGCGCCAACCCATCCCCGCCAAATTCATCCGCCTCCCGCACGCTCGACGGAATCCCCGCCGCGTCGCCACCCCCGCCGAACAACGCCGCCGCCGCCCCTTCCGCCTTCGCAGCCTCCTCCGGTCCATGCACGAGCGTCGTCACGGCGCGCGCCAGCGCCCGCTTGGCCTCGCGGACGTCAGCCCCCTCGAGCCGCTCGAAAGCCTCGATCTCGGCGTGGCCCAGCAGCGTGTAAAGCCGCAGGAACCGCGACACGTCGCGGTCGTCGACGTTGATCCAGTACTGGAAGAAATCGTAGGGACTGGTGCGACGGGCGTCGAGCCAGACCGCCCCTTCGGCGGTCTTGCCCATCTTGGCGCCTCCGGCGGTGGTCAGCAGCGGGAAGGTGAGGCCGTAGACCTCCGCGTGCGCAACGGTGCGGGTCAGGTCGACGCCGGCGCAGATGTTGCCCCACTGATCGTTGCCGCCCATCTGCAGGCGACAGCCGTAACGACGGTTCAGCTCCAGGAAGTCATAGGCCTGCAGCAGCATGTAATTGAACTCGAGGAACGACAGCCCCTGCTCCTGCTCGAGACGCAGCTTCACGGAGTCCTGTTTGAGCATCTCGTTGATGCGGAAGTGGCGACCGATGTCGCGCAGGAAGTCCACGTAGCGCCACGGCTCGAGCCAGACGGCGTTGTCGAGCAGCAGGCCGTCGCGCGGTCCGTCGCCGAAGCGGAGGAAGCGCGCGAGCTGGGCGCGGATGCCGTCGAGGTTGGCGGCGATCTTCTCGCGCGTAAGCAGGTCGCGCATCTCGCACTTGCCGCTCGGATCGCCCACGAGCGCCGTCCCACCGCCGGCGATGGCGATCGGGCGGTGACCGTGGCGCTGCAGGTGGACGAGCCCCATGATCGGCAGCAGGCTGCCCACGTGCAGCGAGTCGGCCGTGGGATCGAAGCCGATGTAGGCGGTCACCGTCTCGCGGGCCAGCAGCTCGCGCAGCGGCGCCTCGCCGGTGCACTGCTGCGCGAAGCCGCGCCAGCGCATTTCGTCGAAGAAGGCGTCGCGCGGCAGGGTGTCGATCGCGTTCGCGTGGTCGGTCATCTGGTCCGTCCCTTCGTCGGCTTGCGCGCCTGCTCGCGCCTCGATTCGCGGCAGCGCGTTCGCATCACGTCCAGGCGATCCCCGCCCAGCGCCTCCACGAGCGCGCAGGCCAGCCGCCACGCCACCACCGCCTCCCCCACCACGCCGGCCGCCGGCACGACGCAGGTGTCGGAGCGGACCCACGGCGCGCGCGACGCCTTCCCGGTGGCCAGGTCGACACTCGCCAGACCGTCGCGCACGGTGGAGATCGGCTTGGCGTAACCACGCACGCGCAGCGGCTCGCCGTTGGTCACGCCCCCCTCGAGGCCGCCGGCCCGGTTGGTGTCCCGCCCGACGCCGCGCGCCCCCGCCCGGTCGGGCCGCAGCGCATCGTGCGCCTCGTGTCCGGTCCGCGCGGCGCCCGCCACGCCGTCGCCCACCTCGACCCCCTTCACGCCCGGAATGGCCATGACCTCGGCCGCCAGCAGCGCATCGAGCCGCCGGTCCGGATGGACGTAGGCGCCGAGACCGAGCGGCAGACCGAAGGCGACCACCTCGAACACGCCGCCCAGGGTGGTGCCGGTCGCCGCGGCGGCATCGATCGCCGCCACCATGCGCGCCGCCGCCGCCCGGTCGAGGCAGCGCACCGGCGTCCCGGCGCGGATCCGCCGCAACCGCGCCGCGGTCACCGCGCCCGGCGCCGCCTCGACGCCGCCGAGCGCGACCACGTGGCTCAACACCGTCACCCCGAGCTCGGCCAGCAGCAGCTTCGCGCACGCCCCCACCGCGACGAGGCCGGCCGTCGAGCGGGCGCTCGCCCGCTCCGCCACCGGCCCGCACTCGTCGAAGCCGTACTTCACGAGCCCCGCGAAGTCGGCGTGTCCGGGCCGCGGCGACGTCCAGCGCGGCGCCGCTTTGCCGGCGCCCCGCGCGAAATCGCGGTTCTCGATCACGAAGGCGAGCGGCGAACCGAGCGTCACCCCGTTCCAGAAGCCGGCCAGGAAGCTGACGCGATCGGTCTCGATGCCGCGCGCCCGCGGCCCCCGCCCGTGCCCCTCCAGCCGCCGCGCCATCTCCGCGTCGATATCCGCCTGCGGAATCGCCAGGCCGGCCGGGAAACCCTCCACCACGCCGACCAGCGCCGGTCCGTGGCTCTCGCCCGCTAGCAGGTAGCGCATGCGTTTCGACTCCTGGTCGGGGGATGGGCGCGCGGCGGCGCCGACGCCGCCCGCTTGTCGCGTGCGAACAATAAGGTCCGACCGGCGGCGCCGTCCAGCGCGCGACCGCCGCAGCGACCGTTTTCCGGCCCGCGGCAGGCGGGTGGGGAGGGCTTGCAGACTCCTTCCTTACAGAGACTGCTACGGTAGCAACGAGTTTGCGCCCCCGATCGTCGCCCGGGCCGGGGCGCCGACGCTGCGCACTCATTGCTACCGTAGCAGTCTCTGTAAGGATGGCCCCCCACCCGGGTCATTGCAGCACCCGGCCGTGCCCTCACCCCTGCAGCCGCGCCAGCGCCGCGAAGAAGTCCGGGAAGGAGATGCCCACGCAGGCGTCGTCATCCAGGGTCACCGGCCCGTCGGCCACGAGCGCCGCCACGGCCAGCGACATGGCGACGCGGTGGTCGCCGCAAGTGGCGAGCGCAACGCCGGGAGCGCGCAACGCACAGGGGCCGCGCACGGCGAAACCGTCGGGCCGCTCCACGAACGGCACGCCGAAGGCGCGCAGCGCCACGCCCATGGCGGCCAGCCGGTCCGACTCCTTCACGCGCAGCTCGGCGGCGCCGGCGACGGTCGATTCGCCGTCGGCATGGGCGGCCAGCACCGCGAGGATCGGCAGCTCGTCGATCAGCGACGGCACCTCGTCGGGCGCGATGGCGAAGGGGCGCAGCGGACGGTGCCGCACCGTGATCCCGCCGACCGGCTCCCAGCCGTCGTCGGGGCGCGGGCGGATGGTGAGGTCGGCGCCCATCCGCCGGATCACGTTCAGGAAGCCGGCGCGGGTCGGGTTGAGCAGGACATCCTCGACCGTGACCGCGGAGCCGGGCACGAGCAGCGCCGCCGCCAGCAGGAACGCGGCCGACGACGGATCGCCCGGCACCGTCAGGTCGAAGGGGCGCAGCGGGCCGGCCGGACCCGCCGTCAGCGTGGCGCCACGGTCGGCTGCGTCGAGCGGTGCGCCCATCGCGCGCAGCAGCCACTCGGTGTGATCGCGCGTGGCGCCGCAGCCGGTCAGCGTGACCGGCCCCGCCGCCGACAGCGCCGCCAGCAGCAGCGCCGACTTCACCTGCGCCGAGGCGACCGGCAGGCGCAAGGCGCCGCCCGCCAGCGCCCGCCCCTCCAGCCGCAGCGGCAGGCGCCCCGGCTCGCCCAGCCAGGTCACGCCCGCCCCCAGTTCCGCGAGCGGATCGGTCACCCGCGCCATCGGCCGCGCGCGCAGGGAGGCATCGCCGTCCAGCCGCGCCGTCACGCGCCGCCCAGCCAGCAGCCCCAGCAGCAGGCGGGCGGTCGTGCCGCTGTTGCCGCAGTCGATCGACACCGCCGGCGCGGGCGGCGCAGACGCCGCGTGCGCCACCGCGCCCACGGCTCGCGCCGACCCCGGAAAGCCTCCCGGCGCCACCGTCACGACGCCGTCGACATGGTCGACCACGGCGCCGAGCGCCCGCACGGCGTCGAGCGACCGCCGCGTGTCGGCGGCATCGAGCCAGCCGTGCGCGCGGCAGGGGCCCGTCGCCAAAGGCGCCAGCAGGGCGACCCGGTGGGAGATCGACTTGTCGCCGGGCACGCGCACGCTTCCACGCAGCGGTCCGACCGAAGGAACGAGCCTGCGCATGGCGACCTCGTGGCGTTGGCGGGGCGGAACCGTGGCGGCCGTCGTGCCGAGGTGCCAGGACTAGCAGAGCCGCCCCCGGGGGTCAAGCGACCGGGGCGCCGCTCGCATTTCGGATTGACGCTCCTCTTGCCCATGTGCTAACGGTCTTCCTGGGGTCAGAATTCGCATTCCAAGCCGCGCAGCAACCAAGCGCTGTCACTTCAACCGATGTAATGACAATACATTGCGGCATCAACGCTGCCGCGTCCGCGGCCACCAACAGGAGGCGTTCCCATGATGAAGCATGCCCGCGTTTTGTTCCTCGGCTGTCTGGCCCTCGCCCTGCTGTGGAGCAGCTGGGCCGGAGCCCAGGCGCCCACGACCATGGCGTACCAGGGCCGCCTGCTGGCGGCGACGGGAGCGCCCGTCACGGCCGCGACGAGCGTCGCCTTCCGCATCTACGCGGCGGCCTCCGGCGGCACGGCCCTCTGGACCGAAACGCGCAGCGTCACGCCCGACGCCAACGGCGTCTTCACCATCGATCTGGGCGCGACCACGCCCCTGACCACCACGATCTTCGACGGCACCGTGCGCTACCTGGGTCTCCAGGCGGGCGCCGACGCGGAGATGACGCCGCGTCAGGCGCTCTCGGCGGTGCCGTACGCCCTGCGCTCGGGCGCGGCGGCGGCGCCGGCGTCGATCGAAGGGGTGGCCAACAACGGCGGCAACATCGACCTGATCGCGGGCGCCGGCCTGTCGGTGACGGGCAGCGACGCCGCGAACACCATCACCCTGGGCACGGCGATGGGAGGCATGCATCCGATCGCCTACGGCGTCATCAACTCTAACGGCACCATCAACAACGACGGCAGCGCAAACTGGACCGTCACCTGGAACGCGTCGGTCAACGGCTATGAAGTCGCCATCTCGGGGTTCAGCTTCAATCTCTTCTCAGACCTGGCCTTCGTGCAGGGCATGGGCTACGCCACGGCCCGGATGTACATGACCGACGGCGTCAGCAACCACCTGCTCATCTGCCCCCGTCTCCACGACGGCACCGTTTCCCAGTTTCTCTGCTGCTTCATCGTCTACGATTTCCCCGGCATGAAGTCGGACAGCAGAGTGGCTGACCTGCCGCCCGGCATCCTCCAGTCCACGCTGGCACGATAGGAGGCCATCATGCGCAGAGCCTCCCTCATCCTTGGCGTCCTGATCGCGCTTGGGGCCGGCGCATCGCCGGCCTGGGCCCAGGGCGCCGTGAAGCCCGGCGGCTTCGTCGTCGGCGGCGGCACGGGGTACACCTTGACGCCGGGCGGCCTCCAGCTCGTGGGCGGCACGTTCGGCGTGGTCGGCGGCCGCGCGACCTCGGCCAGCTACACGGTCGTCGCGGGGAACATGGCGGGAGCGCCCTCGGGTCCGGCCTTCACCGTCTCCCCGGTGGCTTCGCCGATCCGGGGCCTCGGCGTGACCGTCACGGCCGTGGCCTCCAGCGGGTCGGGTGGCACCCTGGGCCTGACGCTCCGCTACCGCCAGGGCGGTGAAGACAGCGGCGTGGCCGTGCCGATGACCAGCAGCAACGGAACGACCTTCTCCGCCCAGATCCCGCCGACCGCCGTCACCGTTCGCGGACTCGAGTACCACGTCTTCGGGAGCCAGTATGGAGGGATCACGCCGTCCACGCGGTCGAACCCCCAGCCGCTGACGGTGAACCTCGTCAACTTCGCGTACACGACCCAGCCCGACGCCCAATACCGGCTGATCGGCTTCTCGCACAACGTCAACCCCAGCGGCCTGGCGGACGTCTTCGTGGACGACCTGGGCGACACCAACCAGACGCAGTGGAAACTGGGGCGTTGGAACGACGCGGAGCAGAAGTACGACAGCTATTACGAAGTCGGCCCGATCAACCGGGGGCGCGGTTACTGGGTCATCGTCCGGGGCGACCGCGGCGTGGGCGCCAGCGGTACCTCGACAGCCCCTGACACCGTCGTGGGCACGCAGCGCTACACCAAGATCGTCCTGCAGGCGGGCTGGAACCAGATCGCCAATCCGTGCGCCTTCCTGGTGGACTGGGAGGGGCGTCTCGTGCCGGGCGGCGGCGTCGATGCCGCGCTCTGGTCCTGGAACGGCAGCGGCTATGTGCAGTCCACGACGCTATGGCCGTTCGTCGGCTACTGGGTGAACAACACGCAGGCCGCCCCGCGGATGCTGCTGTTGCCGTACGCCGAGACGTCGTTGACCGAGGCGAAGGCGGTCGCGGCGACGACCGCGCGCGCCGACCTCTGGCGCCTCGGCCTGCAACTGGCCGCCGGCGACGCCACCGACACCACGACCGAAGTCGGTCTGGCGGTCGATGCGAGCGACGGCTACGACGTCGCGGACTACGGCAAGCCGCCCTGCCCGCCGGGCCGTTACCTCGCCGTCAGTTCGGTGCTGACGCAGGTCGGCGCGCGCCCGGTGCGCCTGGCCGGCGACTTCCGCTCGCCCGACGCCGAGGGCTGGCGCTTCCCGCTCCTCGTTCAGGGCAACGTCGGGATGGCGGCCACGCTGCGGCTGACCGGCCTGCCCGACCTGCCGCCGGAGTACGTGGTCGCGCTCGTCGACCTGAGCACCGGCCAGGCGTACGACCTGCGCGAAGACGACGGCCTCATCCTGCCGCTGGTGCCGTCGGCGGCCGGGACCCGCTACGATCTGGTGGTCGGATCGGAGGCGTGGCTGCGCGGCGAGGTGGGCGAAACGACGACCATGCCCAAACGCACCGCGCTGCTGCCGAACTACCCCAACCCGTTCAACCCGAGCACGAAGATCGCTTTCGATCTGACCGGGCCGACCTACGTCCGGCTGGAGATCTTCGACCTGGCCGGGCGGCGCGTGACGACCCTGGTGAACGAGCAGACGCCGGGCGGCCGCCACGTCGCCACGTGGGACGGACGCGACGACCGCGGGCGGACGCAGGCCAGCGGGGCGTATTTCTATCGCCTGACCGCGGGCAACGTCATGCTGACCCGTCCGTTGACGATGCTGAAATAGCGACGCGCTCGCTGCCACGGATAGCACGGAAAGAGGGCCTCCTGCGCAGGAGGCCCTCTCTTGTTGCCGGGGCGCCGCGGGCGCGCGAACCCGACCGGCGAAGGCAGGCTACTGCCCCATATTGGCCGGCAGCCTGAACTGCGCGAAGAAGCCGGGGGCGAACGGGTTGTCGCGGGAGCGCGGCTGCAGGTCGTAGCTGGCCGGCTGGCTGTGGCCGCTGCCGTCCTCGAGCGCCCACTCCAGCCGGTAGAGGCCGCCGTCCTGGGGCGTGACCGTGGCCGCATCCAGCAGGCGGAAGAGGGACCACACCCCTTCCTGTGCGTTCTCGGGCTCCGAACCGTCGCTCAGGTGCAGGGCGATGCGGGCCGCCTGCACGCCCCCCAGGTCCGGCCACTGGTACGGCCACCACTTGCGCCCGCCGCTGCCGCTGGAGTACTCGAGCGAGGCGCTGTTGCCGATCTTGAGGCTCGAGTACTGGGCCGGCGGCGTGACCTGGCGCGGCCGGATGTCGAAGGCGAGCCGCGGTTCGTCGGCGTTCTCGAGGCCGAAGGCGCGGCGGATCGCCGCCGCCGCGTCGAGGGCCAGCTTCAACTCGGCGCCGAGTCCGGCGTCCCCGCCGCCCGCGCCGCCGCTGCCCGACGCCGCGTACTGGGGCAGTTCGCGGTCCACGAACGTCTTGAGCGTCCCCTTGACCCCGCCGAAGAAGCGCCCGAACTCGTCGACCGTCACGTCGACCCGGCTCGTGCGGTCGAAGGGATACTTCGACGCCAGCGACCGGTACGGCTCGAGGACCTGCCGCTGCCACGATTCGTCGAGCCGGCTGAACGACTCGCCCCGGCAGGCCCGCAGGGCGATCTGCGCCGGGCCGCGCAGGTACGCCCGGAGCGCCTCGTTGCTGGCCGTCTCGCCCCGGCGCGACGACCCGCAGAACCGGTTGGCGATCCCCTGCAGGTGCCCGAAGACGTGGTCCTCGCTCTCGGGCTTCTGGTCGATCTCGCGCGTCATCTCGAGCGCCCGCCGCCCGGTGTCGCCGGCCCCGCGCAGCTCGGCGAGCTTGGCCGCCAGCTTGGTGAACATTTCGCGGTAGTCGCCCGCCCGGCTCCCCTCCGGTCCGACGTCGCCCGCCTTCTTCACGAAGGCGCGCAGCGTGGCGAAAGCGGCGTCGATGTCGAGCAGACGGGAGTACGTGACGCGGTCGTCGCCCTTGAGCTGGCTGTCGAAGTAGACGTTGCGTTCGACCTCCTGCAGCAGGCGGTAGAACGGCGAATCGTCCCGCGCCAGATCCTCGAGGCGGTCGACCGTCTCCATGAGACCGCCCTGGCGCGACACGGCCACGGCGCTCAGGAAACGGTTCCAGCGCTCGACGTACTCGCGCGCGTACCAGGAGAGGAAACTGGACGGATCGGCAGCATCGCGTCCGGCTCCCCGCAGGTCCGCCATCAGCCAGGCCGGCAGCGGCTGGTTGCCCGTCCTGGCCAGCGAGGCCCGGATCCGCTCCCAGCCGCCGAGGGTGAAAGCCCCCTCCACCCGCGGTCCCTCCGACGCACCGTCGGCCGCGACCAGCAGCAGCGGCGCCCCCGGCACCGAGGCCAGCGTGAACGGGCCGGCCTCGTGACTGGCGGCATCGATCAACGCCGAGAACAGCCGGTCCTCGCGCGACGACGCCTCCCAGAGACCCCGGAGGCGATAGGCCAGGTCGCTCGACGGCGCCGTGCGCCAGGCCGCCAGATCCTCCTTGTGGGTCCAGGTGTAGGCGACGTGCTGCTGGATCAGCGTCAGCAGTTCGCCGCCCTCCCCGCCGCCGCGGCCGGTCCACAGACGCCCGAGCTGGCCGGCCAGCAGCGGCGCCTCGCCGAGGGAGGGATCGCAAAGCATCCGGTAGGCGACATACGGCTCGTAGAAGGCGTCCCATGCTGACCGTGACTCCGGCGCGGCGAGCCGGCGTTCGAGCTCGTCGCGACTGGGCACCAGCAGCGCCCGCGCCAGACCGTCGACGTAGCGACGGCGGGCCTGCCGGTTGAGTTCGCGCCCCTGGTAGAGGCCGAGTCCGAGGCGGAAGCCGGCGCGCGCGTCGCGCGCGTCGAGCAGCTCCAGCTGCCGGCGCAACGGGTCGAGCTGCTGCAGCTGGACGCGCAGATCTCCGGGCGAGCGCGGCGTGACCGGATCGGCCCGGTAGTCGAGCGCCACGCGCTGCGTTTCGCGCAACAGCCGGCGATTGCCCACGAACGACGACAGCATCCAGACGCCGCACAGCAGCAGCCCCAGGCCGGCGGCGGCGGCGCCCAGCAGGTGCATCCTCCGGCCCCGCTGCGTCGCGCCGGCGGTGGGGCGGGCGATCGCGCGATCGGGGATGATCACGTTCAGGAACAGGTTCGCCAGGAAGCTCGGAGGGGTCTGGCCCGCGCCGGCGACGGGCCCGCCGCCGCCGCCGCTGGCGAAGTAGAGCCCGCGCAGCAGCGGGCCGTGCTCGAAGCTGCCGGTGGCGAACAGCCCCTTCACGCAGTGCCGCAGGCGGTCCCGCAGCGCGTGGAACTCCAGCGGGAAGAGGTAGATGCCGCCCAGCGGCTCCGGGCGCAGCTCGCGCACGAGCCGCGGCATCCGCCGCTTCAGGAGAGTGTGGTACAGGAGCTGGAACTCCTGGTCGAACAGCTTTTCCGGCGTGGTCTGCGCCATCAGGGCGCCGCTGAGCGTCGCGCCCCAGATCTGGTCGCGCGCCGCCCCCGACAGATCGCCGAAGAACTCCCCGAAGCCGCGGATCAGGTCGATCTTCGTCACCACGACATAGACGGGGAAGACCAGGCGCAGGTCGCGGCTGAGGTCGTCGAGGCGCCGGCGCAACAGCTGGATCTGCGCCTCCAGCCGCGCGCCGTGGCCCTGGCTGAGCTCCTCGGCGGAGATCGTCACGACGACGCCGTTGAGGGCCGGCTGGCGAATCTTGCGGAGCTGTTCGAGAAAGGCGCTCCAGTCCCGCTCCGTGGCCTTGTCCTGCGCGGGATCGGCGAAGCGGTGATCCGCCTCCAGCACGACGGCCTGGTTCGTGAACCACCACTCGCAGTGGCGCGAGCTGCCGATCGCCTTCATGTCGCCCGCCTGCCGACCCGGCACGCGCAGGCCGGAATGGCGCACGAGCGTGCTCTTGCCCGCGCCGTCGGCGCCCAGCACCATGATCCAGGGCAGGGCATGCAGGGCCGCGCCGCCGGCCACGCCGCCGGCCACGGAGCTCCGCTTCAGCGCGGCGAGCGCCGCCAGCAGTTCCTGGCGGGCCGCCTCGCGCGAACGCTTCTGGTCGTCGCCGGCGTCGGCCACGCTGGCGTCCGCCTCGCGGATCAGCGACACCTCGACCTGCTCGGACTGCTTCCGCCGGCGCAGGATCAGCACGAGCTCCACCGCCAGCGCCACGACCACGATCCCGATGATGAGATAGAGGCGCAGATGGCCGGTGATGCCGAAGCGGCCGCCCAGGCGCAGCAGCAGCGCCACCAGCGCCGCCGCCACGAGCAGGACCACGCTCTGCGGGTGGAACAGGATCTTGAAGATCTTGGCGATGATGTTCATGGCCCTCCGCCACGCCCCGGGACGTCCGCTGCGACCGCGCGGCGCCGCCTGCGCGCCGCGTCGCGCCCTCTCAGCGCAGCAGCGCGAGCGCCTTGTGCGCCGCGCCGCCGATCATCAGGCGCAGGATCACGTACAGGACCAGCAGCCCGCCCGCGCCGCCGGCCACCGCCCACCAGAGCGGGAAGCCGCCCGCTGCGCCCCCCGCCGGGTTGTCGCGTCGCTTGCCGTTGGGCGCGAGCCTGATCTCCCGCCGGTCGCGCGGGTCGTAGCCCAGCTCGCGGCGGATCTCGTCGACCAGCGGCCGCAACTGCTCGCGCCCCGCCACCCGGTACTGCCCCTCGAAGCCGAGCGTCAGGCAGAGGTGGTAGATCTCGAGCAGGTCGTGCTTCGCGTCGCCGCCGCGGCGCACCTCGGCGAGGTTCGTGAAGAAGCGCGTGCCGGCGAGCCTGTCGCCGAACAGCTGATGCTGCAGCGGATTGGCGCGCCACAGTTCGCGGTGGTCCCAGTTCGAGCCGAGGATCGTCTCGTCGATGAAGGCCACCAGCGGGTACTTCACGGCCTCGATGTCGTCGCGCCCGAAACCGGCTTCGAGCCCCTCGCGCTCGAGGCCGGCCAGGTGGCTCCTGATGCTCTGGCGCAGCGCATCCTCGCTGCCGTAGTTGCTGCTGTCGCGCAAAGAGAGGATGACGCCGAACAAACCGGTGGCGAGGTCCTGCAGACTGCGCCGCGGTCGGACCTGCTGCGCCCGTTCCATGCCGCCACCCCCCTGGCTTCTCTTACTGCATGACGACGAGTTCGTAGGTGAGGCCGCACAGGTCGTGGCTGCCGGTGTAGATGGCCAGCGAGCGCCCCTCCACGATCGTGTCCCAGATCTCGCCCCGGGACTCGAGCTTGAAGTACGTGCGTCCAACCTTCAGCGGGAAATTCCGCGGCGGCACCGGCACGTGGACCGGCACCACGCCGGGCGTGGCGGTCCGCACCAGGAAGTCGATGTTGTGCGGGCTGCCGACGATCACCTGCACCGGGACCTCGTCGCGGACACGCGCCTCCGACAGTTCGCCGCTCACGCCCAGGAACCACTGGACCGACGGCTCGAACAGACGCTCGTCGGCGCAGGTGCCCACGAGCACCCACTCGTCGCGCGGGGCGAGCGGGATGGCGGTGACGAGCTGGGGAATGCCCTTCTCGAGCAGTTCGCGGATGGTCCGCTCCAGTTCGCCGAACACCGGGCCGAGGTTCTCGTGCTGGTAGGCCGGCAGTTCGCGGGGGCTCCGGTCGACCACGAACGTGCAGAGCGCGCCCGCCAGCTGCGCCAGCGTGAGGTACGCCGGCAGCGGGTGGCCGCGCGGATTGCGCTGGTGGTGCGCCAGCAGAGGGACGAACGAGTTCGCGGTGTGCAGCAGCCAGAAGTGACCCACGTCGGCGGTGCCGAAATCGACCAGCCCGCCCCCGCGCTGCCGCGTCCCCTCGCTCAGGTAGGCGCTCTTGGTCACCAGCGTCTCGAGCAGGAAGCGCATGATGCCGGGCAGCGGACCGGCTGCCGCGATCGTCAGGCTCGGCGGCGCATAGTCGCGCGCGAGGATGAACCGGCCGTCGCTGGCGCGTTCGATCTCGGCGATCTTCAGCACGACGTGACCGGCCAGGTTCTCGCCGCCGAAGGCGAGCTTCAGATTCAGGCGCGAAACGACGATCTCGACCTGCTTGCCGGGGTCGTTCTCGTCGATGACCCGCACCACATCGCCGAGCTGGCGCGTTTCCGCGGCGCCGGTGCGCTCGGGCAGGCGGCAGAGCGGCACGCCGGCCCGCTCCTCGGGCGTGGCCAGGAACACCTCGAACCGCGTCTGGTCGGGACCGAACGCCTCGTTGAGCGGCCGACTGGGCGGCAGCGGGTCGACGGCGGGCGCGCGCACGATGCCGCCGTCGGGCAGGACGGCGTCCACCTCCAGCAGGGTCAGGCGGCCGTTGCCCAGCGCCTCGGTATCGATCTGCAGCGAGCGGACGCCCCAGGCGAACGGGATCAGGGCGTCCTGCCGGAACTGGATCTCGCCGAGCAGGGCGCGATCCGCCTGCTGGAAATGCTGAGGGCCGAGAAACATGCCCTCCTGCCAGACGACGCGGTTGTGACGGCTCATGATCGCTGCGGCCCCTTCGTTGTCCGCCCGCTCACGACTTGTCCGCGGTCAGGCAGAGCTTCTCCAGGCGGATGGCGATCCGGGCGGAACCGCCCTCGAGCCTGACCACCTTTTTCCAGCACCCCGAACGGTGATCGCAGAAATCCGCCACCACGCCGACGGCCGTCACCCCCTTGCCGCGCGCCAGCTCGAAGATCTGCGCCGGCTCGCCCGGCATGACGGTCAGCTCCCTGACCGACGCCACGGCCTCGCCCAATGCCCGGCCCCGGTCGTCCCAGAGCCGGTCGAAGGCCGCTTCGCCGAACGCCTCCGCGTCGCGCAGGCTGTAGATGCGCACGACCACGGCATGATCGGCCGGATCGTCGCACGAGTTCAGGCGGGCCGCCCCCACCACGCTGAAGGCATCCCTGGCGGCGCCGCCCAGCCCCAGCATGCTGCATCCGCTGACGCCCACGGCCAGGCCCAGGAGCGTCCCCAGCGCCAGCGCCCTACCGATTCTGACCGACATCTTCGACTCCTTCGTGCGCAGCCGCTGCGGGAAGGGCCGGCGCGCGGTCCGTATGACCGGCGCGGCCTCGCCGCGCCAGACTCAGCGGCCTGCGATGCCGGGCGGTGGCGGGAAGCCCGGCAACGGTCCGGCCGGCGTCGTTTCGCCGTCGCCGCCGCCGCCACCGAGACTCATGGCCAGACCGCCGACCACGCCGACGATCAGCGCGATGCCCAGCGGCTTGGCGAAGAACGACTTGCCGCCCTTTCCGGTCTGCACCGGCGTCGGCTGCCAGGTCGGCTGCGGCGCGGGAGCGGGCGTCGCGGGCGACACGGTCGCCGGCGCCGACTCGCTGCGGCAGCCCGCCGCGGCCTGATCGAAGTCCACCTGCTCGTCCCTGGGCAGCACGTCGGCCTCCGGACGCCAGCCGGCGTCGATCCGGAGCGCCTCGCAGAACATGTCGCGCGCGATGCTGTGATTGCCCAGGTTCACCAGACAACGCGCCTTCAGCACGTAGGCGTCGCGCAGGGCCGCACCTTCGAGCGTGCCGCCACTGATGAACTCGTTGCAGATGTCGAGCGCCTTCTGGAAGTCCGCGAAATCATACAGATCCTGGGCCTGAGCGAGTGCCGGAGTCCCGGCCGCGAGCGCGGCCCCGATCCAGAGCCCGCCCGGAGCCACGGTGGCCAGAAAGGCGATCAGGGTCGCCAGGCCCAGAACCCGAAAAGCGTTGTGGCGACGGTAATTGCCCATCATCTCCGGTCCCCCCTCCTGATGACGATCTGCAGTCCGGAACGCAGCATCTGACAATCGCCCGCACGGCTCAAGGAAAATTTGGGCGGCGCAACGGTCAGGGCGCCGACAGTTCGAAGCGGATCCGGATCTCCTGGTTCTCGGCCAGCCTGACCTTCACCCGCCCCTCCCCCCCGCGCCGCGGCTGAAAGTCAGCGCGCCGCCATCGCCCGCGTTCTGGGCGCCGGTCACCACGTAGCCGGGGCAGCGCGCGCCGATCGTGTGCTCGCCCGCCTCCAGCTTCACCTGCAGGAAGGGGGTCTGCTGGCCGGTGTCGATCCCGTCGATCGTCACGAACGCGGCCGGGGTGGCGGCCACGCGCAGTGAGCCGGTCCGCTCGAGGAAGCGGTGGTGCCCCAGCGCGAGCGTCTCGCCGGCCGCGATCTGGAAAGCCGGCAGGTCGAGGCGCCCGTACGACGGTCGGTACCGCAAAGAGACGGCGTGACGCCCGGCGTTGGCGGCCATCACGGCGACCTTCGCCCCCTCCTTGACCAGCTTCCCGTCCAGATAGACGTCCGCGTACGGAGAGATCACCACCCGCGCGTAACCGCGGCCCGGCGTCGCCGCGACCGTGGCGGAAGCGGCAGGGGGGGCGGCCACCGGTCGTTGTTGCGCCGGCGCTGTCGTGGGCGCTGTCGTGGGCGCTGTCGTCGGCGCTGTGGTCGGCGCTGTGGTCGGCGGGGTCGACGCAGCCGGCGGCGGCGTCGACAGCGGCGCGTCGACCGGCGCTGCGGGCGCCGGCGTCGAAACCGCCACGGTGTCCGGCGTCACGCCCGTGCGCGCGAACCGCGGCACGGGAGAGAGCAGGCGGCCGCCGATCATGATCGCCGCGGCGGCCACGACCACCAGCACGGCCGCGGCCGCCCAGCGCGAGCCGGGCGAGGCGAACCATGAGCGGAGGCTGCTGCCGGACCCGGCGCCGGCCGTGCGGCCGGCCTTCGGCGCCGCCGCCTTCGGTTCGGGCGGGCGCGCCCTGCCAGCGGTGCGGGAGGCGGGGGCTGCGGAGGCCTTGGGCATGACGAGCGTGCGGCCGGTGGCGTCCTCGTCGGCGCGGGCCGGGCGGGCGGCGACGGCGAGGCTCTGGCCCGATTCCTCCGCCCTGCGCTTCAGTTCGCTGATCGCCTCGCTGGCCTTGCTGTTCTGCGGGTCGAGCGAGAGGACGTAGTGGAACTCGCGGATCGCATCGCCGATGTTCTCGAGCCCCATGTTCTTGAAATGGAAGCCGGCGTTGAGGTGGGCCTTGATGTTCTGGTGCCGCAGCTCCTCGGCGAACGCCATCGGCTCCTTGGCGAAACGGGCCAGGTAATCGCGGCGGTACTTGATCAGGGCGCCCGACCGGTCGATGCTCTCCATGCACTCCTTGAGCGCCAGCAGCACCTGGTCCATGTTCTGGTAGCGCTTCGCCGGGTCCTTCGCGAGCATCTTCTCCATCAGGGACGAGAGCTCCGCGGTCAGCAGCGGGCAGGCTTCGCGGGTCAGCGGCGCCGGCGCGTCGTTGATGATCGACTCCTGCACGGATGTCGGCGTGTCCCCCTTGAACGGCTTCTCCCCGGACAGGAGCTGGTAGGCCATCACGCCGAGCGAGAAGATGTCCGTGCGATGGTCGAGGTCGTCCCGGCCCGCCGCCTGCTCCGGCGACATGTACGACGGCGTGCCGACGACCATCCCCGGCAGCGTCAGGTTCTGGGCGGTCAGGCGCGCGAAGTCGCGGGTGTCGCGGGCGAGGCCGAAGTCGGCGATCTTGATCTCGCCGTCGTTGCTCAGCAGCACGTTGTTCGGCTTCATGTCGCGGTGGATGATGCCGGTCGTGTGGGCGGCCTTCAGGCCGTAGGCCACCTCTTCGAGGATCAGCAGCGCGATCTCGGCGGGCAGCGGCCGCGAGCGGCCGGCGGCCTTCTGGAAATCGGCGAACAGCTTCTGCAGATCGGGGCCTTCGATGTACTCCATGACGATGAAGTACATGTCGTCTTCGGAGCCGAAGTCGATCACGCGGGCGATGTTGTTGTTCTGCAGCGAGGAGGCGGCCCGCGCCTCACGCTCGAAGCGGGCGATGAAGCTTTCGTCTCCGGCCAGGCCGGGGTGCAGGACCTTGACGGCGACCGAATAGTGCAGCGTTCCGTGCAGTCCCCGGTAGACCGTGGACATGCCGCCGGAGCCGATCTTCTCCTTGATCTCGTAGCCGTGGAACGTCGCCCCCACGTCGCTCCCTCCCCCCTGTGCGGACGCCGTGCTGTCAGGTCCGCGGTTTCCGCTTCAACTGCAGGTCGATCTTCAACCGGTCCCCCTGCGCGATCGTCACGCGGAAGGAGGTGTACTTGCCGCCGGAGCTGAGCGGCGGGAGCTGTTTCTGGCTGCCGTCGGCGGCCACCTGCGACGCGGTCTGCACGGTGAAGTCGTCGCTGCGGACCGTCAGCGTATGCTCGCCTGGCTCGAGACGGCCCGTCCACGGCGTGTTGCCGACCCGCTCCTGATCGATGTCCAGCGGGACCGGATCGGTCGCCTCGATAGCCACCTCTCCGCCACTGAGCACCATCTCCAGCCGCACGCCCAGGGTCTGCCCGCCGCTGATCCTCACCTTCTTCATGACCGGCGCGTAACCCGGCTTCTCGGCCCGCACCTCCCAGTTGTCCGCCGCGGTCAGTTCGGTGACCACCGGAGCGGTGCCGACCGGCCGCCACGGCTCCCCGGCCTGGCGCACCAGCACGGTGGCGCCGTCGGGCGTGACGCGCACGCGGATCCGGCCGCTGGAGCTCACCGCCGGCGCGGCCGCGGCCTCGCTCGGGGTCTCGGCGATCGTGGCCGGCGCCGGCACGGCAGCCGCGGTCCCGGGCGCGCCGGTGGCCGCGACAGCGGGCGTTTCGCCCTCTCCCTCCGGAACGAGCGCGCGCAGCTGTCCGCCCACGGAGGTCGTTTCACTCCCCGCCGCCGTCACGGCGAGCACCGTGTCCGCGTACCCCGCCAGCGACAGCCGGAACTCCCAGGCGCCGACCGCCAGGTCCGCCAGCACGCAGGCGGTCTGGCGACCGGTCGGGGTGAAATCGGCGGTGCCGGCCCGCCGCATCCAGACCTGCGCCCCTGCCGGCTCGCTGGCCACCTGTACGATCGCCGTGGCCGGCGGCGCGGTCGGGCCGCGCCGCGTGAGCAGGACCGCGGCCACCGCCACGATCACCACCGCTCCGAGCGCCATCGCCACCATGCCCCGTCGCCGGCGCAGCCCCTCCAGAATACCGGCCACGGGCGACGCGGCGGCGCGATCCGGCCGCGCCTTGCGCGGCTGACGCGGCTCCCGCGGCACACGCGGCGCACGCGGCGGCGGCGGCGCAGCCGCAGCCGGCTCCGGCGCGGGCGCCGCGACCGGCTCGGCGGCGCGCCGTGGCGGGCCGGCCGCCGGCATGACCATGGTGCGTCCCGACTCCACCGGGTCGGCGGCATCGACATCGTCGGGCTCGTGCGCGCCGAGCGGACCGGCGCCCGTGGGCGGGGGCGCGGCGCGCATCGTGACCCCTGAATCCTCGGCCCGCTTGCGCAGTTCGGCCAGGGCCTGCGAAGCCTTCGGGTTGCGCGGGTCGAGGCGCATGACGTGACGGAATTCGCGCAGCGCGTCGGACATGCTGGCCAGGCCGAGGTTCTTGAAGTGGAAGCCGAGCCGCAGGTGCGAGTTGATGGCCTGGTGGCGCAGATCATTGGCGGTGGCGGCCGGGTCCCGGGCGAAGCGCTGGAGCAGGTCGCGCCGCAGCTTCACCAGCCCGCCCGACGAGTCGATGCTGTCCATGCACTCCCGCAGCGCGTGCAGCACCTGGTCCATCGACTGGTACCGCTTGCCGGGATCCTTGGCCAGCATCTTGCTGACCATCTCCTCCATCTCGTTCGTCAGGAGCGGGCACGAGGTCTCGGCCAGCGGACGGGGCGAGGCGTTGATGATGCGCTCCTGCACCTCGGTCGGGCTGTCGCCCTGGAACGGCTTCTCGCCGGCGAGGAACTGGTAGGCCATGACGCCGAGCGAGAAGATGTCGCTGCGGTGATCGACGTCGTCCCGGCCGACCGCCTGCTCCGGCGACATGTACGAGGGGGTGCCGACGATCATGCCCGGGCGCGTCAGGTCGTCCGAGGCCATCCGCGCCTGGTCGCCCGTGTTGCGCGCGAGACCGAAGTCGGCCAGCTTCACCTCGCCGCGCCGGTCGATCAGGATGTTGCTCGGCTTGATGTCGCGGTGGACGACCCCCTCGGCATGCGCCTCGCGCAGCGCGTACGCCACCTCTTCGAGGATCAGCAGGGCGATCTCGGGCGGCAGCGGCTGGGCCGCGCCGCTCTCGGCGCGCAGCATCTCGAACACCTTGGCCAGGTCGGGCCCGTCGATGAACTCCATCACGATGAAGTAGCAGTCATCCTCGCTGCCGAAGTCGATGACCGAGGTGATATTGACGCTGCGCAGCGCCGAGGCCGCCTTGGCCTCCCGTTCGAAGCGCGCGATGAACTGCGTGTCGCCGGCGAGGCCGGGGTGGAGGATCTTGACCGCGACGGGATAGCCCAGCGTCGTGTGGACCCCCTTGTAGACGGTCGACATCCCGCCCGCGCCGATCTTCTCGTGCACTTCGAAGCCGTGAAACGCTGTAGCCACGCCGCCTCCCTTTTCGTCCGGCTCAGGTCCGACTCTGCCGGGCCACCACGACCGTGATGTTGTCGGGGCCGCCCTCCTTGCGCGCCCGCTCCACGAGGAGCTGGCAGGCGCGCTGGGGCAGGTGCATCGAGACGATGCGCAGGATTTCGGGGTCGTGAATCACTTTGATCAGGCCGTCCGAGCAGAGCACCAGCGTGGCCCCCTCGGCGAAGATGACCGGGTTGCCGATGTCCGGCTCCACGCCCTCCTCGTTGCCGAGCCAGCGCGTCAGGACGTTCGACAGGCTCTGCTTGTCGGGCGGCAGCGTCTGGCCCTGGCGCCGGTACTCGCCGCCGAGCGAGTGGTCTTCGGTCAGCGGGAAGAGCTGCCCGTCGTGCGCGAGATAGGCGCGGCAGTCGCCGATGTGGCCGATCACCAGCTCCTGCCCGCGGACCACGGCGGCCGTGCAGGTCGTGGCCATGTTGGCGCGCAGCGGACTGGCGGCCGCATCGGCGAGGATGGCCCGGTTGGCCTCGAGCAGCGTCTCGTAGAGGGCCGCCCGCAGGTCGGTCGGCACGCCGGCGGCGAAGAAACGCTCGCCGAAGGTCTGCACCGCGATCCGGCTCGCCACCTCGCCCGCCGCGTTGCCGCCCACGCCGTCGGCCACGACGAGCAGCAGCGCCCCGGGCGCGGTGTCGCAGGTGAAGATGCCGACCGCGTCTTCGTTCTTCTCGCGCCGGCAGCCGATGTCGCTGAGGCTGGCGTGCAGGAGTCGCAGGCCGGTGGCCGGTGACGTCGGCGGGCTGTCGTGGTTCATGAGCCTCCTCTGCGACCCGGGAGCGCGAGGCCCGCCGGACGCGTTGTCCTGCGATAGACGAGCCCGACCGCGCCGCCCAGGAGCACGCGATCGCCTTCGCCGATGGTGGCCGTCCGCACCGGCCGTTCGTTGACCTGCGTCCCGTTCGTCGAGCGCAGATCGGTGATGATGACCGCGCCCCGCCGCACCCGCAGCACCGCGTGCTGGCGGGAGACCCGCGGCTCCGCCACGACGATCGTGTTGCCGGCCGCCGAGCCGATCGTGGCGCCCGAGCGCGGCAGGCGGTGCACGGTCTGGCGTCCGCCGGCCGTCACGACCAGTTCGCCGGCCGAGGCGAAGCGCAGCCGCGCCAGCACGACCGCCGCGACGATCAGCACCAGGGCCGCCAGCAGCAGCGCCGGCCAGCGGCCGATGCCGCGCTCGGCGAGCGCCCGGCGGGCGCGCAGCGTGCCGTCGGCCGCGAGCTCGCCGTCGGCGCGCGTCACGCGCAGCGTCACGTCGGCCGGCAGCCCCACGCCCGGCGCGGCAAACCGCGCCGCCAGCGCGCCGTCGACGACGGCCACCAGCCGCCGCACCGCCATCCCGGCCTCGCCGGCGCCGGCGGTCAGCAGCCGGCCGCCGCTGCCGTCGGCCAGGCGCCGCAGCCGCGCCGCCTCGGCGCCCGCCGCGTCGGTATCGCCGAGCAGGACGACGTACACCGCCACCCGGGCCGAGTCGGCGGCCGCCAGGCAGCTCACCGACGAGTAGCGGCTGCCCTGCCCCTGCCGGCCGCTCGTCACCACGATGAGCGTCCGCCGCGCCGGCAGCTCCGGAAAGGCCAGCACGGCCAGCGCGTCCTTCACATTGTCCCACAACGGGACCGGCGTGTCGCCGGCGAGGTCGGCCGCGGCCGGCGGGCGGGCCGCTCCCGCGCCGCCGCCACCGCCCGGCGCCAGCCGCCGCAGCGCCCGCGGACGCGACCCCGTCGCATAGAGTCCGCGCCAGGCGTCGGGCGCGGCCTGCCCCGCGAACGCCGCCAGCGCCTCGCCGCAGGCCGCCACGGCGTCGGCGGGCAGGCCGCGCAGATCGGCCAGCACCGCCACCGCCGACGGCGCGCCGCCCGGAGCGGGGGCGAACGGCAGCAGCGTCGGCGCGCCCACCGGCCCGCCGCCCGCCGCGAGCGTCAGCGCCGCGGCCGGCACCGCCAGCGGCAGACCGCCGGCGTCGACCAGCGTGAACGGGAGCTGGTACTGCCCGCCCGTCAGCGGCACGCCCGGCTCGAGCCGCAGCTCGGCCGCAACCCCCTGGGCCCGCGCGCCGCCCCCCGGCGCCAGCAGCGCAATCACGACGGCCGCCGCCCGCAGCGACCGGAATCCGCGGCGTGAAAGCATGTCCGCGCCGCCCCTCCCCACGGTACGACCAGGTGCGCCGGCGGGAGAATCCCGACCCGCGTGGCGGAGTCTAAGGCGCGGCGGCGGGCATCGCAATCGCTAGTCGACCGGCAGATCGAACTGCTGTGGGCAGCGCATCACCACGGCCGCGGCCAGGAAGCGCGACACGTACTCCCGCGTCTCCTGCGGCAGACACGGCGCGTCCTTGCGCACGAGGTCCCAGAACTTCCAGCGCGACCACCAGTCGATGTTCATGCGCCGCAGGCAGGCGCGCAGCCCGTTGTCGCCCTTGTTGTAGGCGGCCACCGCGCACATGCAGTCGTTGGAACCGTAGGCGATCATCAGGTCCTGCAGGTACTGGCAGGCCGCGGTCGTGGCCCGCACCGGGTCCTTGCGCTCGTCGACGGTGTCGTCGACCCGCAGGCCGTAGTCGCGGGCGGTGCCGCGCATGAGCTGCCACATCCCCATCGCCCCGGCCGGACTCTCGATCTCGGCCTGGTAGCCGCTCTCGATGAACGGAAGGTAGCAGAAGGCCTGCGGGATCCCCTGCGCCTCGAGCTGCGAGCGCAGCATGTCCAGGTGCGGCCGCGCCCGGCGGAGCGTGCGCAGGGTGTAGTCGCGCCGGTCGACCGTCCACATCCGCACGGCGCCTTCCACCTCCGCCACCATCGTGCCCGGCAGCGCGTCCAGCCGCGTGTCGACCCCGAACTGGGCGAAGATCCGCGACAGCTCCTCTTCCAGGCTGAAGGCCGGCGGCGGCGGGACGGCCGGCGCCGTCTCCTCGGCCGCGGTCACCTCGGGTTCCGGCGGCGGAGGCGGCGGCGGCCGCCGCCCCTCGCGCAGCTCCTGCAGCAGCGCGAACGGATCGCGGTCCCGCAGCCGATCCCGGTCGATCCGCTTGGCGGTCTCGCGCAGCGCCTCCCGCACTTCGTCGTCGCTCTGCCGGTCGGGCGGCAGCCGGTCGGCCGCGATCAGCGAGCGGATGGCGATCTCGAACTGCGCCTTGGCCACGGTGTCGTTGGGCGGCGAAGCGTCGTAGGCCACGAGCGCGTCGTCGAGGCTGCGCCGCGCCTGCTCGACGTACATGTCTTTCGTCCAGAGCCGCTCCACCCGCTCGCCCGCCGGCCGCAGCGACGGCAGCAGCAGCACCCCCACCAGCACCAGCGCCGCGATCCCCAGCACCATCGCCCCATGCACCGAAGGCACGGGACACAACTGCACGGTGAAGACGACATCGGCGAACCCGACCCGGTCCCCCACCCGCAGTACCCGCTCCTTGACCGCCTCCCCGTTGACGGAAGTGCCGTTCCTGCTCCCGGCATCGGTGAGCAGCAGCCGGTCCCCCCGCCGCTCGATCCGCGCATGCACCCCCGAGATCTGCGCCAGCGGCAGCAGCAGATCGGCCCCCTCGTCCCGCCCGATCACGCTCAGCTTGCGCGCCAGCAGCAGCGAGGCTCCGCCCGCCCGCGTATCGCGCGACACCAGCCGCAGACAGAGCAGCCCCGCCGGATCAGGCAGCCGCCGCCCCGCCCCCCGCGCCCGCACCGGCCGCTCGAGCGAGAACACGAACTCCCGCTCCGGCCCCAGCCGCAGCACCGCGCCGTCCCGCAACGGCGCCCGCCCCACCCGCTCCCCGTCGACAAAGGTCCCGTTGGCGCTCCCCTGGTCCTCGACGAACCAGACCGCCCCCTCCTGCACCAGCTGCGCATGCCGCCGACTGAGCGCCGCATCGTCGATACAGAGATCGCACCCCGCATCCCGCCCGATCAGCAGCCGCCCCCCGGCCGGCACGCACACGTCGGCCCCGCCCGCCCGCGGACGCACCCGCGCCCCGCAGGCCGGCCGCGCCCCCGCGCGCCCCCCCGCTCTAAGTCCGCCGGAAGTGTCAGCCATGATCACGTCGCCGCAGGCAGCGGGAAACACCGGAAGAGGAACCGCGTGCCCCCCATCTGCACCCGGTCACCATCGCGCAGCGCCTGCTCGGTAATCCGCACGTCGTTCACGAGCGTCCCGTTGGTGGAGTTGAGGTCCCGCAGCACGTACTGCCCCCCCCCGAACACCACCTCCGCATGCCGACTGGAAAGGAACCGATCATCCCCGATGATGACATCGCACCCCGCCACCGACCCGAAGCGAAGGGTCCCGGCCGTCAACCGAAAGTCCCGCCCCCGCTGCGCCCCACTGACAGCCACGAGCCACGCCACCAACTCCTGCCGCCCCACCGGACTCATGAGGACAGCCGTCTTGTCGAGATCGTCCACCGTCATCGCCCCCGGCGCCGCCACCGGCACCACAGGAGGAGGAGCAGCAGGAGGCGCAGGCGGCACATAGGCCGGAGGAGCCAGCAGGCGCAGCAGGAGCCGCCGGCGGAATGACCGGCCGCGCCCCGATCACCGTGATGTCATCCCCGCCCCCACCGGGTCCCCCCACCCCCGGCCCCGTCGGCACCCGACGGATCGGTTCGGAAACCGGCCGCGCCACCGGCGCATGCTCGATCCGCCGCACCGGCTCCGGCGCCCGCTGAAAAGGTTGAGGAGCAGGCGGCACCGCGCCAAGGGAGGAGGCGCAGCAGGAGCAGCCGGACAGCAGGAGCAGCCGGCCAAGTCGGCGGCCCCGCCGCCGGCGGCAGGAGACGTATAGGCAGGAGCCCCAGCCCCCGCATGAGGCGCCGGCGGCATCGGCTCCGCCGCCCGAGCCCCCCGCCCCGCCGCCGAACTCCCCCGCTCGTCATCTACAGGGATGAAATCCCCGCTAAGATCGCTCCCCCCCTCACAATAAGGACAGCTATCCCAAGACGGATCCAGGAGATGCCCGTTCGCACAATGCCGCACCTTGTTCTTCCGCTTCCCGAACAGCATGCTCCCCCATCTCCCCCGCAGGACGGCCAAGCCAGCTAACTTTGTGGCTTGAGAAGGGTTCGGGGCAGTCTACCAACGGGGGTGCGGGGATTGTCAACTTACTGGGCGGAGGACTTGTTCCCAACCCAGCTTCGATCGTAAGGCCGGCGGGCAGCGTGCTCTCGCCATTTATTGCCCAGGACGCTGCTAGGATTGCCGAGATGGCTTCGAGTCACCCGTCCGCAAGCACTTCAACACGCTGATGGCCGTGCTCATGTCGAGCCGGAACATCTGCGGAACGCAAAGCCCCAGCCAACCTACGAGGGCAGTTGATTGCAGCCAGCCCTATAGATTTACACTGCCATGCGCTTAGACTATGCTGGTTCAGCCTTGTGGGCCAGGGGGGCCAGCGGGCTCCGTTGCAGTCACCTGATTCATGTTAACCACCGTGGGAGTGGGCAGTGTTTCATTGGATGATGTCGCCGCTTTCCCGACATGTCGACGGGGGCTTCGGCGCCATCGGAGACGCCTACAAGCGCGCCGCCGACAACCTGGATGAACCCGCTTCCTTAGCGAACCCGAATGGCCACTTGCCGGTGAACTTTTTGCGCCGGCATGCGATCGAGCTCTTCCTCAAATCGATGATTATGGTGCTGCATCGTTGCTTGAGCGATCCGCAAGACGAGCGCGACGGAGATGCAATGCCGGAAATACAGGTCGATGGTCGGTCGACACCCCTGTCACGCATCCATCGTATCCAGGCGCTTTTCGACTACTTTATGCAGTTGGCTACGTCTAACCGAGATCGATTTCTGGATGCCGACAAGACGGACTGGGCTAAAGTTCCGAGCGAGCTCGCCGGCTGGATAGCCGCGATTGAACGAGCAGACGCATCAAGTACTTTCTTCCGCTATCCTGAGCCGCCCAACCGTGCCGCCGTGACAGACAAGTCCGCATGGCGCGAGGTGCATCCGGAAGACATCGATGCACGGCTGAGCAGGCCAGGTCGTAGCCCTACTGGGCTCTTCATTCTCATGGGCGAGGACGAATGCGTGCGGCTTGCTTGCGCGCACGAAGGACTTCCGCTCCAGGAACTGTCATTGTCGCTGAAGCAGGCCACCGAGATGTTGTCAGGCGCTCATATCGGACTTAGGGCCGAACTTGCAGGAGGGTGGTAGTGGCCGAGAATAGCAGCATCAACGAACCGAAGGCACCGCCAGGCGATTGACCTGCGCCAGGCCAGCGCCAATCCGGCTTCGCAAGCCTTTCTTGCGAGCCATTCGCTACGTAGGTCAGAACAAGCAGAGTACCACAACCGCCCTTCGCGAATGTAAGTGCTGACATCGCAAATTACGGCGGCAGCCACCAAGTTGGATGGAATCCCGCAATCCAACAGGCACCATTCAAGGAGCATGCTGAGTGGAGATCGCAAAGAAACTGACTCCCACCACAAAAACTATCGACGAACTAACCGAATTGTTCGACAACGGGCGCCTCGACCTAACGCCGGACTTTCAGAGAAACTCCGTCTGGCCTGGCCCGGCTAAAGCATATCTTGTCGACACCATCCTCAACGACATGCCAATCCCCCTCCTCTTCCTCACTCGAGAGAAGGACACCAATTCCAATCGCCTTCGATACCGTGTGATTGACGGGCAACAAAGAATTCGTGCCGCCATGGCTTTTCTTCACAATAGGTTCCCGATACCAAATCAATATAACCTTCAGCGCCCCAACGGCACCAAGTTCAAGCGCGTCCGGTTCCGCAATCTCTCTGAAGCGCTCAAGGAGCGCTTCATTGGGTACAGCTTCGTTGTATCTGAGCTAAGCGGATTCACGGATGAGGAGTTGCGGGACATATTTGTTCGAATCAACAAGTATGTAGTGCGCCTCAATCCCCAGGAGTTGCGGGACGCAAAGGCACCAGGCCCCTTTAGGCACTTCATCGACCAGTGTTCGCAGCGTGACATCTGGAACAAGGTCGGCATTTTCACTGGCAAGAATCGCGACCGGAAGCGCGACAAGGAGTTCATCGCTGAGTTGGCGATTCTTCTTCTCGATGGGCCGCAAGACAAGAAGGGCTCACTCGATCTCTATTACGCAGCAGTGCCCGATCAATTTTCTGGCGACGACCTCCAAGATGACCTTATCGGAACGGCCGAGACGATTCACCAGTTGCTAGGAGCAAGCCCCCCTTCAACTCTAATTCGCCTACCTGTGTTTTATGGGCTGGTCGGCGCAATCTACAATATTCGATCAGACGAGGACGATGCGAAGAGGCTAGATGCGTCACTAACGGAAGCATATGATGCACTGGAAGAATTGTCCGACTTGGCAGATGACGTCGCTAAGGATGGTGCGGTTCCACCGGCAGACCTCACAGAGGAAGCGAAAGCCCGCCGCACTGACGCAGGGATATTTCGTCGTTCCATCAGCCAGCAGACCGACAATGTTCGGCCTCGCACTGCGTGCATCGAGGTCCTTGAGCGCGTGATTCGATCTGCATTCGTTGAGTAGATGTCGTGCAAGACTTCATCAATCGTTACGAAGAAACCAGAGACCGCTTGGAAAGGGCAGCCCCTCGTCTTGAGGAGCAGTTAAAGACTGCTCTAAGAGATCACCGCATTCTCTTTCTTGCGGTTTCTGTACGCGTGAAGACTCTCGAGTCGGCGCTGCGCAAAATCAGCAAGAAGAAGTACAGCGATCCCTGGCAACAGATGATGGACTTGATCGCTGGGAGAATCTTTACCTATTTTCGACCGGACGCCACCCAAGTGGAATCAGTTATCAGAGACTATTTTGATGTTCACGAGGAACACTCCAAGAACAAGTCAGATGATCTTGAATTCAACAAGTTCGGCTACACATCCAGACACTTGGTATGTTCTCTGCGCGAGCGGTTTCCCGACCTTCGATTGAAGTCTCTAATTCCGGAAGGGATGATGTTCGAGCTTCAGATCCGATCCGTCCTTGAACATGGATGGGCTGAGATAGAGCACGAACTGGTCTACAAGTCCGGTACGGAACCTCCAGACGCTATCCGAAGAAGATTTGCTGCCTCTGCGGCCGCACTGGAAATAGTCGAGCGCGAGTTCGACAGCCTTCGCGACTTTGAATTTCAAATGGCGGTGGATAGGTCGTTAGTCATTTCTGGCAATCTTGGTGCTCCCCTAGATAGGGCTTGGTTTATCGCCGTGCTGATGCGGGAATATCCTAGTCGCAGCACTTGGAGTCCCGATCCGCAGAAGAATGTCTTCTTCCGCAGTTATGAGCTCGTGCTCATCGAATCGCTTCGAGCGGTCGGTGTATCTACTGTTCGGGACTTTCTCAACAGGCTTCGCAAGCCAAAGCCTAGAAGAATGGTTCGCGAGTACGCTAAGAAGCGAGGGATACTCGAGGCCGACGTTTCTCATCTTCCAATCGCGATCTTCGCGACGTTTTATGACTCTGCGATCTCCATACCTGGAGAAATCAAACAAGTTGCTGACTCCACCATGCGCGAGCTACTGGCTTTATAGCGGAGAAAGCCCCCACACGTGGTGCGAGGAGCTGCCTCACTCTACGATCGGCTCCTGAGGTGGAACCGTGTCCTCGCGGCATAAGATCTCTCTGGAGGCCTGCTTGAAACGAACCAGACGATCGGGCAGTCGCTGGGGCTGACGGCAAGGCAGATGCGGATCGGGCGGGTGACGGTGGCCATGCGGTACGAGGCGAAGGGTGGGGAGTATTCGCGGAAGTTCAGCCACTATGAGATCTCGCAGCAGCTCAAGTTCATCGAGGAGGATGTGGCGCGGTACGATGAGTTTCGGGAGGTGCTCCTGGGAGTGCCGGGGTTGCAGGTGAATCAAGAGTTCGAGGCGAGCGGGGCGGAGTCGGCGAAGAACGACATGATGATCGAGGCACTGCGGTCGGCCAGACGGAAGGCGGAGGCGCTGGCGGCGGTCGTGGGAGCCAATGTCGGGCGGGCGATTTCGATCAGCGAGTTCAAGCCCAATCCGACGGATCGCGACATCGACACCGTGGCCTTTCTGCGCGGAGTGCCGTTCCGCGGCCCCGAGCCGGACGGGATCGAGATCCGGGGGCGGATCTACGCCGTGTTCGAACTCGAGTAGGCAGCGGGCGGCGTCGCTGCCCGATCTGGTGATCTTGCCGGCAGGAGCGGACGGCGGACATTCCAAGGAGGGCACGGCATGACCGCCGAGGAGCTCGCGAGGCTGATCGAGGCCGGCGAAACGCTTGCGATCGAGTTCAAGGGCGAGGAGCGTGAGGGCCTCTCGGATGCCGAACTGGTGGAGACGGTTGTCTGCCTCGCCAACAGGCCGGGTGGTGCCGATGCAGCATGGTTGCTCGTCGGCGTCGAGGACGACGGCCGCGTGACGGGCGCGCGCCGGCGACATGCCGACCGCACCGATCCCAATAGGCTGCAGGCACTTGTGGCGAACCGGACGAGGCCGGCGCTGTCGGTGCGAGTTGACGTGATCGATATCGAGGGCAAGCAAGTCGTTGTCATCGACGTGCCTTTCGCCCGCTCGCCGGTCGGGACGACGGATGGCAAGTACGTGCGCCGGGCGCTGGGCGGCGACGGTCGACCGGCATGCGTGCCCATGCACTTTCACGAGATGCAATCGCACCAGGCCGATCGCGGCCTGCTCGATCATTCCGCGCTCGCGCTGCCGGACGCTCGCTGGCAGGATCTCGACCCGCTCGAATTCGAGCGTTTTCGCCGCTTCGTGCGCGAGAGTCAGGGCCGAGGCGATGCGAGCCTCGTGGAGTTGGCGGATATCGAGCTTGCCAAGGCGCTGGGCGCCGTGCAGGCCAACCATGACGTGTCTGCCGTGCACGTGCTTGGCCTGCTGCTCTTCGGCCGCGAAGAGGCGCTGCGCCGGCTGCTGCCGACTCATGAGGTCGCCTTCCAGGTTCTGTCGGGCCAGAAGGTGGAGGTCAACGACTTCTTCCGCTGGCCGCTGCTGCGTGTCGTGGATGAGCTGCTGGCGCGATTCCGGGCTCGCAATCGGGAGGAAGAACTGCTGGTCGGCATGCTGCGGATCGCCGTGCCCGATTACGCCCCCGCTGCCTTTCGGGAGGGGGCTGCGAACGCCCTGATCCACCGCGACTACACTCGGCTCGGCGCCGTGCATGTGCAGTGGCGCGAGGACAGCATCGAGATCGCCAATCCCGGAGGCTTCCCGGAGGGGGTCCGCCTCGACAATCTGCTGGTCACCCAGCCGCGGCCCCGCAATCCCCTCCTGGCCGATGCGTTCAAGCGCGCCGGCATCGTCGAGCGCACCGCTCGTGGCATCGACACCATCTTCCACGAGCAGCTTCGCAACGGCCGTCCGGCGCCGAACTACGGGCGCAGCAACGAGAGCGGGGTCGTGCTTGTCCTGCCGGGTGGCAAGGCCAATCTGGCCTTCGCGCGTCTCGTCGCCGAAGAGAGCCAGGCCGCCCGCCCCCTGTCCTTGGATGACCTGTTGCTCCTCAACCACCTCTGGCTGGAGCGCCGCCTGAGTACGACCGAGTCCGCAGTGCTGATACAGAAACCCGAGGCGGAGGCGCGGACCCGCCTTCAGCGCCTGGTCGAAGCGGGACTCGTCGAAGCGCGCGGCGAGCGCAAGGGCCGGACCTGGCACCTCTCGGCTCCCGCCTACCGGCGCCTTGGGGAGCCTGGCGCCTACGTCCGCCAGCGCGGATTCGAACCGCTCCAGCAGGAGCAGATGGTGCAGCAATTCGTGGAAAAGCACGGTTCCATCAGCCGCGCCCAGGTGGCCGAGCTTTGCCGGCTCACCCCTCCGCAGGCCTATCGATTGCTCCAACGGCTTGCAAAGAAAGAACTTCTGTCTCGGCTGGGCTCTCGGGGGCGGGCCGTCCGCTACGGGCTGAAGGCACGATGAAAACACACATCGTGGCACAGAAACGCACGCGTGCATTGAAAACGCACGAAGTCGACAATGCGGCGCAATGGGCGAGCGCGCATTTGGACGCACCTCCTCGCCCAAAGGAGAATCGCCATGCGATCCCTGTCATTCCTGATTCTGCTGGCGTGCATCGTGACAGCCCCGACTCTGGCTTCGAGCGCCGGGACCATCACCGTCATGGGCGACGCGTCGACGGTGGTCGGCGCGGACCGCGTCATCTGGAAGCTGTCGGTGACGACGAAGGACACGAAGCTGGAGCAGGCGACGGCGCAGGCTGATGGGCTGCTGTCCCAGGCGGTGACTATCGGGGAGTCGCTTGGGCTGGCGAAGGAGCAGATGCGGATCGGGCGGGTGACGATGGCCATGCGGTACGAGGCGAAGGGTGGGGAGTATTCGCGGAAGTTCAGCCACTATGAGATCTCGCAGCAGCTCAAGTTCATCGAGGAGGATGTGGCGCGGTACGATGAGTTTCGGGAGGTGCTCCTGGGAGTGCCGGGGTTGCAGGTGAATCAAGAGTTCGAGGCGAGCGGGGCGGAGTCGGCGAAGAACGACATGATGATCGAGGCACTGCGGTCGGCCAGACGGAAGGCGGAGGCGCTGGCGGCGGTCGTGGGAGCCAAGGTCGGGCGGGCGATTTCGATCAGCGAGTTCAAGCCCAATCCGACGGATCGCGACATCGACACCGTGGCCTTTCTGCGCGGAGTGCCGTTCCGCGGCCCCGAGCCGGACGGGATCGAGATCCGGGGACGGATCTACGCCGTGTTCGAACTCGAGTAGGCAGCGGGACATGGCACGCAAGGGATTCCATAAGGCGCAGAAGAGCATCGAGGTCTCGGTCGGGGAATCGGTACGTATCATTCGGGAGTTGCAGGAGCTGAGCCAGAATGAGCTGGCAGAGCTTTCTGGAATTCCGCAGTCGACGATTTCTGCGATCGAGAACGATCGTGTCAGTCTTGGCAATGATCGACGCCCAGGGCGCGGCCCCCCAACGTGGCTCGCAGCAGGTTGATTCCCTGAGCACTTGAACATCGGCTTTACCCGCACCGCCAGGAATCGATGAGGCGCTGCCCCAGCCGCTACAGAGACGGGAGGTTCCGTGTTGTCCGACCTGTCCGCACTTGAACGGATCGGCTATTCACCGCGCTGGCAGGCGCTTTTCGCGCCTCATGTCGCGGGGGGGCTGACGGCCGCGCGTGTCATTCGCTGCGATCGTGGGGGCGTGCTGGTCGCGACGGTGGGCGGGATTCTGCGGGCGAGGCTGTCCACCCGGCTTCAGAAGGCGGCGGGAGGCCCGGCGGATCTGCCGGCGGTGGGCGATTGGGTCGCCGTGCTGGCTCCGGGGGACCTGGATGCGGCGCTCATCGACGTGGTGCTCGAGCGGGCGAGCGCCATCACGCGCGGGGATCCGGGGAAGACGTCCAACGTCCAGGTGCTGGTCGCGAACATCGACATCGTGTTTGTCGTGCAGCCGATCGCCGGGGCGCCGAATCTGCGCCGCATCGAGCGCGAGCTGTCCGTGGCGTGGGAGTCGGGGGCGCTGCCGGTGGTGGTGCTCACCAAGGCGGACCTGTCGGACGATCCGGAGGGGGCGCGGGCGGCGGTCGAGGCGATCGCGCCGGGGGCGGACGTGCATGCGCTGAATGCGCTGGCCGGAGAGGGCGTTGAGCCCCTTCTCGCCTATGTCTCGGGGCATCGCACCGCCGTTCTGATCGGGCCGTCGGGCGCGGGGAAGTCGACGCTGGTCAACGCGCTGCTCGGCGAGCGACGGCAGACCACGCGCGAGGTGCGGCTGAGCGACGGGCGGGGACGCCACGCGACGGTGGCGCGCGAGCTGATCGAGCTGCCGGGGGGCGGCGTGCTCATCGACACGCCGGGGCTGCGTGAGCTTGGGCTGACCGGGTCGGAGGAAGGGATCGCGGCGGCCTTCCCTGAGATTGAGGCGGCCGCGCAGGCGTGCCGGTTCCGCGACTGTGCGCACGGTGATGAGCCGGACTGCGCCGTCCGGGCAGCCGTCGAGTCGGGCGCGCTGTCGGCCGAGCGACTGGCGAGCTACCACAAGCTGGTGCGGGAGGCGCAGCTCGCGGCGGCGAAAACGGACGTACGGCTGCGCTCGGAAGAGAAGCGCAAGTCGAAGGTCTTTGGCCGGGCGGTCAAAGAGTTCCACAGGCGGGGCGGGCGCGACTAGGTGATCCCCGTGGTCCGCTCCCCCACGCCCGCCCCTGATCCGGCGATCACTCCGGGATCATTCGGGGCAGCACGCCTCCGGGGCGGCCGAAGTGGGGAACGGTGTCGCCTCCATCCACCGGGTCGGGGCTCACGAAATTTCGTTTCGAAGCTGAGAAGTACAGGCATCCGGATTCGGCCGGCGGGCGACTCCGCACGAAGGCCTCGGCCTCCTGCAGCGCAGCGATCCAGGTCGCCTTGAGCTGGACGAGGTCGATCGGGACCGCCAGATCGAGGTGCGCCAGGTCCTCCGGCCGGACCCTGCCCCGTCGTCGGAGCATCTCCAGCAACGAGAGCGGCGCGTAGCCGGGGTCCTTGCCCACGGCGGCCCACACCAGGGCTCCGAGCGGCAGGACGTTTTCGTGCAGATAGACGGTGTCGAGCAGGTCCCGCGGTTCGTCGCGCCCGGCGAGGGCCAGGACCTTGTTGGTCGCCAGATCGATCGGGTGGAGCTGGTAACCGAACTCGTCACTGCGCATGACCGGCATGAAACGCCAGGCCGAGTCCTGGGCCCACTCGATTTTCGTCGCGGTCTCGCCCTGGCAGACGATGGCTCGGATATGGCCCGGCTGGCTGATCTCCGTTTCCACATTGTAGCCGTTCGCCACGAGGGTGCCGTGATCAGCCGCGAAGGCCGAGGCCACGCGGACGGCGCTGTCGTGGAAGTAGTCGAGGTCGTGGCTGAATCGGTGGGTGTTGGGGGCCACCAGAATGGCCGCCGCACCGGCGAGATAGCTGTGCTCACTGCGGTTCGTCGCGAGCAGGCGTCCCAGCCGGGCCTGGAAATCAGTCAGCGGCACAGCTGAGCCCCTTTCTCCCAGGCGTGGCGGCCGCCGTGCCGCATCAGTTGCTCGGCGACCCAGGCCACGTCGGCGGCGCCGATCTCGAGATCAGGCGGACAGGACCAGAAGCAACGGGCGTGATAGGTGCGATAGGCCCGGCGCGCCTCGCGTACCCGGACCATGGCCCGGGCTTGCGCCGGCGCAAGTTCACGGCGGCTGTTGCGGCCGCCCCGGCTGCCGATCTGAGCGAGGTACCTGCGGACTGGAGTCTTCATGGAATATATCATAAGCGGCTTATGATCTAACGTCAATGTATGAATATTGTTATATGAATAGTATAGCTCATTTTCAGAATCCGCTCGCCCCCGTGCGTCGAGGGGGCCACCAGCCCGCGATTCACAGCGGATGGATCGCACAAAGCGTCTGGCGCTGGTCGATTCGGGGCGGAAGGCGTTAGACTCAGGGAACAACTCTCGCACCGGGAGGAAGCGATGCAGGCCAGTGAGCATGAGGCGATGTGCCAGGCGGTGGTGGACGGGGACGCGGGGCGGGCCCGGGCGCTTGCGCTGGGGATCGTGGAGGCGCGGGGGGATCTCTTGGCGGCGGTGGAGCACGGTTTCGCCGCCGGGATCCGTCGGGTCGGGGAGCTCTGGGAGGAGGGCGAGTACTTCCTGCCGGAGCTGGTGCAGGGGGCGGAGGCGATGAAGGCGGCCATGGAGATCCTTAATCCGGCGTTGGTGGCGGGGCGCGGAGCGGCGCCGGCGCGGGCCGGGGTGGTCATTGGGACGGTGCGGGGGGATCTTCACGATATTGGGAAGGGGCTGGTTGCCACGCTTTTGTCGGCGCATGGGTTCGAGGTTTACGATCTGGGGAGCGATGTGCCGATCGAGGCGTTCGTGGCGCGGGCCGGGGAGACGGGGGCCAGGATCGTGGCCGCTTCGGCGCTGTTGACGACGACGATGACGGCGCAGCGGGATCTCGTGCGCGCGATCGCGGAGGCGGGGCTGGCGCCCCGGGTGCGGGTGCTGGTGGGGGGAGCGCCGACTTCGGCGGCGTGGGCGGCGGAGATCGGGGCGGCGCATGCGGAGAATGCGCTGCGGGCGGTGGCGGTGGCGGAGGGGTTGGTCGCGTGAGTGGCCGGGCGGGGCGGAGCGGACTGGGCGACCGTCTGCGGGCGGGGCCGGTGCTGCTGCTCGATGGGGGGCTCGGGTCGTCGTTGATCGAGCGGGGGTTGACGGCCGGGATGGCCCCCGATGCCTGGAACCTCGAGCGGCCGGACGATGTCGCGGCGGTGCATCGCTCCTTCGTCGAGGCGGGGAGCGAGGCGATCCACTCGAATACCTTCGGCGGCAACCGGATCAGGCTGGCGCGCGCCGGGCTGGCCGGGCGGCTGGCGGAGGTCAACGCGGCGGCGGTGGCGCTGGCGCGCGGGGCGGGCGCGGCGTTCGTGATCGGCGACCTCGGCCCCACCGGGGAGTATCTGCCCCCGGTCGGCGCCGGGGATCCCGAGGCCTGGGCCGCGTCCTCCCTGGAGCAGGCGAAAGCGCTCGTCGCTGCCGGGGTGGACGGCATCCATCTCGAGACGATGAGCGATCTGCGCGAGGCGCGGATCGGCATCGCCGCGGTGCGCTCACTCTCGACCGACCTCCCGCTCCTGGCCTCGCTCACCTTCGAACGCAAGAAGCGGGGGTTCTTCACGGTCATGGGCGACCGGCTCGTTCCCGCCCTGCAGGCGCTGCGTGAAGCCGGGGCCGACGTGGTCGGGGCCAACTGCACGCTCGGCAGCGACGATTTCCAGGCGCTGGCGGCGGAGGCGCTCTCGGCCGGGTTGCCGATCGTCCTCCAGCCGAACGCCGGGCAGCCCGAGGTGGTGGCGGGGCGCGTGGTCTACCGGCAGGCGCCCGAGGCGTTCGCCGACGACCTGGCCGCGGTCCTGTCCCTGCCCGCGGACGGCGGCGGGCGGATCGCGGCGGTGGGCGGTTGCTGCGGCTGCGACGCCCGTTTCATCGCGGCGCTGCGTGGCCGGATTTCCGGGGCGCCGCCTCCATGATCGACGCCCTGTCCATCGAGACCCCGCTGGCGGAGGTGCATCGCCTGCTGGGATACCCCGCGGGACGCGTCGTGCCGGAGCGCGTGCGGTCGCGGCTGGAGGCGCTCCTGGCGGAGAGCCGGAGCCTGATCGAGGCGCGCGGGGCCCACGCGCGGTTTCCCGTGGCCGAGGCCGACGCCGTGCAGCTGACCCGGCCGGGGCCCGCGAGCGCTTTGGGGGAATTTGCGCTCGGGCTGGTCACGATCGGCCCGGGGGTCGAGACGCGCGCCGCCGCCATGCTGCGCGCGGGCGACACGAGCGGCGCCCTGTTGCTCGACGCGATCGGATCGGCGGCGGCCGAGGCGGCGGCCGATGCGCTCGGCAGCCTCATCGCGGGCGGGACGGCGGCCGGCGGTGTCGGGGAGCTGGCGCTTTCCCCCTGCCGCGTCAGTCCCGGCTACGGGGACTGGCCGCTGTTTGCGCAGGAGGCGATCTTCGCGCGTCTCCCCCACGAGGAACTCGGCGTGCGGCTCCTCCCCTCGCTGCTCATGACGCCACGCAAATCGATCACCTTCGCCCTCTGGTTCGACGCCGCCGGACACGCCCTCGGCGACCTGCGCGGCTGCTCGTGCTGCCCGCTGGATCACTGTCCGCGGCAGGATGCACGGCAGAGAGGAAAACCGGCATGAACTCCGCGTATCGTCCCCTCGTCCGCGTTCTCGATCCTGAGGAGCCGTCGCGCATCGTCGACGAGGCGATCGCCGTGCTCGAGATCATCGGCGTGCGCGTCGACAGCGAGGCCGGGCGGACCCTGCTCCTGGACGCCGGGGCTACGGCCGACGGCGACCGGGTGCTGATTCCCGAAACGCTGGTACGGCAGGCGCTGGCCACGGTCCCGCACGCGATCCATCTGTTCGACCGCGACGGGCGCGAGGCCGCCGATCTGTCCGGGGACCGGGTGCATTTCGACCCGGGCTCGGCGGCGATCCAGGTGCTCGACCCGCGCACCGGGCAGCGACGCGCAGCCGTCACCGCCGACGTCGTGGACCTGGTGCGTCTCGTCGACGGCCTCCCCCACTACGCGATCCAGTCGACGGCCCTCCTCGCCGCCGACGTCCCCGCGGAGGTGGCCGACCGCTACCGGCTCTACCTGGCCCTGCGGCAACGGCCGCAAGCCGATCGTGACCGGCACCTTCCGGACCGACGGCTTCGCGCCGATGCGCGACCTGCTCGTGGCGGCGCGGGGCGGCGCGTCCGCGCTGGCCGAGCGTCCGCTGGCCATCTTCGACTGCTGCCCGAGCCCGCCTCTGGCCTGGAGCGATCTCACCTGCCAGGCGCTGCTCGACTGCGCGCGCGCGGGGATCCCGGCCAACCTGATCTCGATGCCGCTGGCCGGCGCCACCGCGCCGGTGACGCTGCGCGAGTCGGTGGTGCAGCATGCGGCCGAGAGCCTCTCGGGGATCGTCCTCCACCAGCTGGCGGCGCCCGGCGCGCCGATCTCGTGGGGCGGCGCACCGGCGGCGTTCGACATGCGCCACGGGACGACCCCCATGGGGTCGATGGAGACGATGCTCCTGAACCTCGCCAACGCCCAGGTCGGCAAGCACCTCGGCCTGCCGGTCCACGGGTACCTCGCCCTCTCCGACGCCAAGACTCCCGACTACCAGGCCGGCATGGAGACCGGCATGGGAGCGGTGCTGGCCGCGCTGGCCGGAATCAACCTCGTCTCGGGACCGGGAATCCTCGACTACATCCTCACCCAGTCGCCCGAGAAGCTCGTGCTCGACCATGAGGCCTGCGGGATGGCGCTGCGGCTGGTGCGCGGCGTGGCGACGAACCCGGTCGACATGCTCGCCCTCTTCGCCGACCTGGTGCGGACCGGAGAGTTCCTCTCGCATCCGCACACGCGGGCCAACTGGAAGTCGGAACTGACCGTGCCCTCGGCCGTGATCGACCGCGACACCTGGGCCGACTGGGAAGCGAAAGGGACCCTCGACGCGGCCGCGCGGGCGCGGGCGGAAGTGGCGCGCCGACTCGCGCAAGCGCCGGACTCTGCCGCGCCGGATCCGCTCGCGGCAGAGCTCGACCGCATCATGCTGGCGGAGCTCTCCCGCCATGGGATGACGCGGTTGCCGGGGATGGGGCGGGGTTAGCGCGGCGGCGGACGATCGCGGCAAGGCAGGACGACATCCACTACGTTCGCGGCGGCCGCGCCGGCGGCGGCGGGCGTCAAGACCCCGTGAGCGGAGCGCCATGGCCGGCCTGAAACCTCGCTTCTTCCCCACCCCCGCCGCCTTCCGGGCGTGGCTCGAATCGCATCACGCCTCGACCGGCGAGCTGCTGGTCGGCTTCTACAAGAAGGGCTCGGGCAAGCCGAGCATCACCTGGCCGGAGTCGGTCGACGAGGCGCTCTGCTTCGGGTGGATCGACGGGATCCGGCGGAGCATCGACGAGGTCAGCTACTCGATCCGGTTCACGCCGCGCAGGACCGGGAGCATCTGGAGCAGCGTCAACATCGCGCGGGCCGAGGCGCTCATCGCGCAGGGGCGGATGCGGGCGACGGGGCTGGCAGCCTATGCCGTCAGGAAAGAGAACCGGTCGGGCGTCTACTCCTACGATCAGCGCGGCGTGGAGCTGCCTCCCCCCTACGATCGGCTCCTGAAGCGGGACCGGGCGGCGTGGGAGTTCTTCCGGGCGCAGCCGGCCTCGTATCGCAAGGCGGTCTGCTGGTGGGTGGTCAGCGCGAAACGGGAAGAGACGCGGTTGAAGCGGCTGGAGAAGCTCGCCGAGCATGCGGCCCGGGGGGAGCGGCTGCCGGCGATGGCGCCGCGAAAACCTGCTCGCTAGCCGGTGGCCCGCCCGCGACTCGCCCGTGGGCACCCGAGAGGACCACGCCCAGAAAGACAGGAGGGGAAAGATGAGTTTCGCTCGCGAGGCGACGCTGTCGATCCTGGCCGGGGCGGCGGCCGGGGCTTGCGTTCTGGGGCTGGTCGGGCGGGCCGCCATGGCGGCCGTGGCGCTCGTCACCGGGAACGCTCTCAATCCGAGCCTGCGGGGCCTGCTCGAGGTGGCCGCCGCCGGGACGTTGCTGGGCATCCTTGGCGGACTGCTGCTTCTGGCCTGCAGAAGGATGCGGCGCATCAGGGACCTGGCGCCTGGCCGGATCGTCGGCGTCACATTGTTCCTGTGCTCGGTGCTTGCTTTCGGGGCGAAGGGCCGCATCGATTTCGGCTCGCCGGTCTCACTGCTGACGCTCGCCGTGGCGGCCATGATCTTCCTGGCCTACGGAATCGCCGCCGACAGCCTGCTGACCCGCTTCGCGGGCGGGGCCGGCGAAAAACGCTGACCAGCACAATCCAACGGCGGCGCCTGGACCGTTCCGTCCTGCGCTTGATCCTTGGCGTGTCCGGCGTTAGGATGCCCGCTCCGTTCGGGGTGTGCCCCACCGCCCGTCGACGGCCGGCGCAACACGTTGACCGCCCTATCTGAAAAGGACCTCCCCATGCCACCCATGGGCCGTTTAGGCGACAAGTCGCAGGCTCCGGTCGATGTGCACGGGTGCCCGGCCTGTCCGCATCCGGTGATCGGGCCGGCCATCGTCGGGTCGCCGAACGTCATGGTGAACGGGATGCCGGCGCTGCGGGTCGGGGACAAGGGGATCCATGCCGTCTGCTGCGGGCCGAACACCTGGACCGCGACCGCCGGCAGCGCCACGGTCATGATCAACAACCTGCCGGCGCATCGGATGGGTGACCAGGACCAGCATTGCGGCGGGCCCGGGACCCTCATCGAGGGCAGTCCGGACGTGATCGTCGGGGGCTGAGACGGGGGGGCCATGCCGGCACCGAATGCGCAGATGTTTTCCCAGCTCACCCGCACGAATTTCAGCGCGAAGGGCATTCTGATTCCGCTGGACTGGGCGCCGCCGGGCGAGCAGTTCCCCGACGCGTTCGCGCCGGCGGAGCGGCAGGTCGCGCCAGGGTCGCCCACCGAGCTGTTCCATGCGGCCACCCTCAACAAATACCATGTCGATGCCGCCAGCGGCATGAGCGACAGGCTCGGCACCTACATCGACGGGGTCTGCGGGGCGATCTGCGGGGCGATCGGCAACTGGATGCAGACCGCGATGGTCGCCGGGGCGCTCATCAACGGGCCGGTCGGGACGCTGCTGCCGGGCGGGGTCGTGGGGCCGCCTCTGCTGCCGCTCATTTTGGGGCAGGCGCCCAGGACGACGCCGCTCGAGACGCAGTACTCGCTGGCGATCGCCAACGCGTTCAGTTCGGCCTGGCAGGCGTGGCAGACGGGGCTGACCGGGATGCTGAGCTATCCGGCATTCGCGGCGGTGCCGTCGCCGGTGGCGCCGCCGATGCCCAACGTGCCGATGCCGCTGGTGACCTTCCCGTCGGCCGGCGAGGCGATGCTCTCCCCCGCCACGCTGCAGGCCTCGATGGTCGGGATGCTGGGCAATCCGACGGCGCAGCACGCGCCCGAGCTGTTCGACGCGCTGGCGCAGGCGTTCGGCATGGTGTTCCAGATGTTCAAGTCGACGACCATCGTGCAGAATGTGCTCGGCACCGGGCCGGTGCCGACGTTCGCGCCGCCGTTCGTGCCGGTGGGTCCGGTGCTGGCCGGCACCGTCATCCCCACGCCCGGGGTGTTCGTGTGAGCGACCGGCGGAGGGTCGCAGCGACATGAAGATCGTCAACGAGACGCCGTTCATCGCCGAGGCGCTGCCGTTTGTCTGGCCGGACGGACGGGCCGCGCTGACGATCATCCTCAAGGGGACGTTCACGATCCGTCCGGATGAGCCGGCCGAGCCGGCGATCGAGCAGCTGCCGATCCTGTTCGCCGACGCGCCGCTCGACCCGGAGAACCCGGCGCTGGGCGCCCGGTTCGAGGCCGACGTCGTCCCGTTCAAGCCGCGCGCCGACATCGTGCTGGTGGGCAAGGCGCACGCGCCGCCGCGCAAGCTGGCGCGGGCGCTCGACGCGGCGCTGCGCGTGGGCAAGGTGAAGAAGGTCGTGCGGGTGATCGGCGACCGCCACTGGACCTGCGGCGGACGCCTGCTGCCGGCCGCGTTCTCGGCGGCGGAGCCGTTCAAGAGCATGGACCTGGTCTACGCGCGCGCCTTCGGTGGCATCGACCAGAAGGGGGGCGGCTACTGCCGCTACAACCCCATCGGCCGCGGCTACATGGCCAAGAAGAGCAAGAGCGCGGTCGACGGCACGCCGCTGCCGAACGTGGAAGACCCGCGCCACCTGATCAGGAAGTGGGACAGCCGTCCGCGCCCCGCCGGTTTCGGCTTCACCGGCCGCGGCTGGCTGCCCCGCCTGCGCTACCTCGGCACCTACGACGAACGGTGGCGCAAGGAGCGGGCGCCGGCGCCGCCGGAGGACTTCCGCTTCGAGGCGTACAACGGCGCGCATCCCGACCTGCAGGTGAAGGAATACCTGCGCGGCGACGAGGACGTGGAGCTGGTCCACCTCACGCCGGAGCCGCGCCTGCGCTTTTTGCTGCCGGCGGTGACGCCGGTCTGCGCGGTGCTGCGTCACGGCGCGGCGGTCGATCCGGTGCTCGCGCGAAAAGACGACGAGAAGGTCGACGAACCGCCGCCGCCCATCCCGCGCGACGGCGAAGAGCAGGTCGTCGACGAGCCGACGCCGGGCTCGTCGGCCGGCGAGCGGGTCGCGCTGAATCTCGACACGCTCGTGTTCGACCCCGAAGAGATGCGTTTCTATCAGGTCTGGCGGGGCGTCTTCCCGCTGGCCGACCCTGCGGCGCGCGAAGTGGCGGAGATCGGCGTCTGGCTGGCGTGACGCGCCCGGCGTGCCGGCCGTCCGCCGTTTCGCGGCACGGAGTTGAGCGATGGCGAACGAGGTCCACCTCACCGGGCAGAACGTCCTCGACCCGCCCCCCCGGGACCGCTGGTTCGTCGACTACCTGCCGCTGTGCGGCGGCGACGAACTCACCTACTACGTCGACGGCGAGAGCTATGCCACCGACCTGCACGCCGCCCTCACCGGGGCCGCGCAGGAGATCTGCCTGACCGGCCTGCACTTCAGCGGCCACTTCCACCTCAAGCGGCCGGGCGGCTGCGATCCCCTGAAGCAGGACGATCCCGACACGCTGCAGGAGATCCTGGCGGCCCGCAGCAAGGCCGGCTGCGAGATCTATCTGCTGGTGAACCAGTTCTGGCCGGACGAAGGGAAGCTCGCCGCCAACTACTGGCGCGCCTACCGGGATCTCGACAAGCTGCTCTGGAAGATGCCCAGCGCGATCCGCGGCACGATCATGGCCTCGGGCGGGATTCCCGACTACCTGGAGCGGACGTTCGCCTTCTTCAAGTACCTCAAAGACCACGGCAACGCGGCGAAGATCCACTGCTACACCGACATCCACCAGGGCTACATCTTCCACAGCAACCACCAGAAGACGATCATCGTCGACCGCAAAACCGCCTTCTGGGGCGGCATCGACCTGACCGACATCGACGGCGACCGTTGGGACGCCGCCGCCCATACGCCGGGCAACAAGCTGCGCAACTTCGACAAGCCCGAGCGCAACTGGCACGACCTGCAGATGCGGGCCGTCAAGCCGCAGGGCGCCAAAGTCAGCGCCGTCGACTACGTCTACGCCAACTTCCTGGCGCGCTACAACCACGGCTACCTCTACACGCCGTGGCGCAACGGGCAGGGCGTGCTCGAGGCGAAGCAGGAGAGCGGCTTCCCCAGGCTGTCGCCGCCCGGCGGCAAGACCGCGCAAGACTACGTGCCGAAGAAGCATTGGTACTACCCGCGGCAGCGCGAGCGCTACCAGAAGCAGAACGTGCTGGCGTGGCCGCTCGTCCAGGTGGTCCGCTCCATGCCGGCGGGCGCCGGCGGCAACTACGCCCGCAACCAGCATCCGCTCTGGAACGAGCTGCGGGTCGCGGTGCAGCCCGACCCGGATTTCCCGCCGCAGTACGTCAACCCCGCGTTCGAGCACTCCGCGCGCGACGCCTACCTCAAGGGGATCGCCGCCGCCGAGAAGTTCATCTACCTCGAGAACCAGTGGGTGGCCGACGACAGGATCTGGGCCGCGCTGTTCGCCGCCGCCGAGAAGCATGGCGCCGAGGCCGACTTCCGGCTGCTCGTCGTCCTGCCCAAGAAGTTCCTGGCCGCGGCCGGCTTCGGCAGCGAGCAGACGATCGACCTCAACCCGTACGTGGAGAAGCTCGCCCGCATCTTCAAGGCCAAGGGGCGGCCGGAGAACTTCGGCCTGTTCAGCATTTTGCAGCCGGCGGCCCACCAGGACCCGGTGCGCGATCAGACGCAGGTGCCGGAGTGCGTCTGGGACTACATGTACGTGCACTCCAAGCTGCTGATCGTGGACGACTGCTGGGCGCTGCTCGGCTCGGCCAACGCCGGCGGCATCTCGCTGACCGGCCTGGGCACGACGAGCGAGCCCGACACGGAGCTGTCGGCCATCGTGCTCGACGAACGGGACGACGGCTCGCTCGTCAAACAGCTGCGCAAGAAGCTCTGGGCCGAGCACCTCGGGGTGGCCGAAGGGAACGTGGCCGACTACAAGACCGGCGCCGACCTGTTCCACAAGCAGGCGAAGGAGCAGGCGTTCAACACGACGAGCGCCAGGCGCGCGCACTACAACCTGCTCTACTACCCCTCCTCCCCCAAGGCCGCCGCCGCGCCCAACCAGGGGGTGTGGCGCCACCTCAAGTGGGCGCAGATCCAGCACCAGGTGAAGGCGCGCGTGGCCGACCCCGACGCCATCCACCAGACCTACTACAACCTGAGCGGCCCGCTCACGGCCGTGCACATGCTGCTCGAGCGCGATCCGTCGCGGTACGAGAAGCTGGTGGCCAATCTCTACAAGACCGGCGTCGACAAGGCGTGCGACGTGCGCCTGCAAATGCCCAACCCCCACCTGCACGACGTGCCGGTCCTGGTGCGGCCGCAGGAGCTGGTCGAGTTCGCCGTCGAATCCGAGCACCCGATCCTCGAGGTCGACTGGATGGTCGGCGGCGCGCTCACCGACAGCGCCAACTGGGTGCTCGACTACCAGGGCTCCGTGTCCGAGACCACGGCCACGGTCTGCTCCAACGGCGACATGGTGCGGCACCTCAAGAAGACCATCCCCTGCCAGGGCGGCGTCACCCACCTGAGCTGCGAGAGCTACGGCGAGCTGAAGGAGGCGCAGAAGGCGAGCCTGCTGCTGGGCACCGGCGCGCCGACGAAGCCGCACACGGTGTTCGGCGCGGTCAAGATCGGCACGGCGCTGCTGCTGCAGCGCGACGACGCGGCGGTCGAGCGCGACAAGGGCGTGGCCAACCGCGACCTGGGCGACCCGAAGTACTGGATCAGCCGCGTGACCGACAACCCGTGGCTGCAGCTCAGGCGCGACCGCGCCTACCCGCTCTACCCCGGCGTGCTGACCCCGTACGACGTGAAGCACATCCTGGGCGACCGGATGTACGTGCGCCTGCTCCAGCCGCTCGAGTTCAAGTACGACGGCGACAAGATCACCCACGTGCGGATGAGCTTCTGGACCTGGGGCCACCGCTCCACGCTCGAGGTGCCGGCCGCGCTGTTCGCCAAGCAGGTCTACGGCTTCTTCATCGGCTACTACACCAACGGCGCGCGCGCGCGGGCCGAAGAGAAGTTCCGGCTGCGCGCCGACAGGGTGAAGCTCAAGGCCGGCTGGCAGCGCGACTACGTGCACGACGACTGCGACGGCAGCAAGCTGACCGTGACCTGCGTCAGCGGCTCGCTGCGGGTGGAGCTGGCGCGGGCCGTCTGGTCGACGTGGGAGGTCGTGCGGACCGTCACCGTCGGCGCGGGGCAGTCGGTCCCGCTGGAGATCGGCGAGGCCTCGAAGGTCAACGACCAGGACGACCGGGCCAGGATCACGGCCCTGGCGGATGCGGAATACTCGCTCGACATGAAGAGCTGGACCTAGGCGGCGGACAATGGCACGCATCGAAATCGATCAGGGCGACTGCATCTCCAGTCTCGCGGCACGGCACGGGGTGCCGTGGGAGGCCATCTGGGACCATCCGGACAACGCCGACCTCAAGTCGCGGCGCGGGGATCCCAACGCCCTGCTGCCGGGCGACGTCGTGATCGTGCCCGATCCGCAGCTGAAGCAGGAATCGGGCGGCTCCGACACCCGGCATCGCTTCCGGCGCAAGGGGGCCGCTCCGCTGCTGCGGGTGCGCCTGCTCAAGGGGGGCGAGGCGTGGGCGAACGAGAAGTTCCGCGCCGTGATCGACGGGGCCTGGCAGGAGGGGACGACCGGCCCGGACGGGATGGCCGAGCTCAAGGTGCCGCCGGCCGCGCAAGGCGGCGCCATCCACATCGGCCCGGCCGACCGGCAGGACATCTACCACTTCCGGCTCGGGCACCTCGACCCGCTCGACACCGACTCGGGCGTCCGCCAGCGGCTGGCCTGCCTCGGCTACGCCGTGGGCGAGGAAGCGGCCGGCGCGATCCGGGCCTTCCAGGCGGCCGAGGGGCTGACCGAGTCGGGCCAGGCCGACGGCGCCATGCAGGCCAGACTCAAGGAGCGTTACGGGCGATGAACGACCTGCCGCTCGGCAAGACGGTGCCGAAAGGGAAGGCGCACGGCGCGCTCGACGCACCGGTGATCGAAGTGTTCTTCCAGAAGTCGCCGGGCCGGGGCCTGGCACCCGACCAGGGCATCGCCGACCTTGAATACGAGGTCCGCATCGGCGGCAAGACAACGCAGACCGGCAAGACCGGCAAGGACGGGCTGATCAAGGTGACGGCCACGGGCCCGGAGATCACGCTCGACCTGCGCGCGGGGGGCAGGACCGTCGCGAGCTACAAGCTGACCTGGACCGACGACCCGCTGGAGGCGGCCGCCACCCTGGAGGGACGGCAGCGGCGCCTGCGGCTGCTCGGCTACCAGATCGGGCACGCCGGAGCCGACGGGAGCGGCGTGGACGGCGTCACCGGCGGGGCGACCGAGCGCTCGATCCTCGATTTCCAGGTCGACCACGGGCTCGCCGCGGACGCGGCCGTCGGGAACAACACGCAGAAGCGCCTGGTGAAGGAAGCGGGGGCCTGAAGCGATGGACACGATCTCCGTCAGGGTCTTCCGGAAGCTGCAGGTCGTGGCGCCGGTGCGCTTCGCGCGCGCGGCCACCGGCAACCCGCGGCGGGACCGCCCCGATCCCGACGACCGCGGCTTCGCCATGGGCCACCGGCCGGGATCGTGGCAGAAGTCCGACGCGCGCGGCCCGATGCTCGGCCTGACCGCCGGCGACGAGGTCACGCTGAAGGTCCTGCGCGAGGACATCAGCGCCGACGCCCCCATCCACATCACCAGCAGCGAGCCGGGCGTGGTGACCGTCACCTCCCCTGTCGCGGGCACCCCCGTCGGGGCCGACGGCGAGTTCACGATCAAGGCGGCCGACAAGCCGGCCAACGCGCCGGCCAAGATCCAGGCGCGGCTCGGTTCCGCGACCGGGCCGGTGCTCGGCGAGCTGGAGCCGCACGTCTTCGCGCTGCGCTGGGTGCGGGTGCTCGCCCACCTGGTGACGATCGACGGCACGGCGACCACCCGCACCGCGGATTCGCTCGTGGCGCACTTCCGGCAGGTGAACGACATCTGGCGCCCGTGCGGGGTGCAGTTCATCTACGTGAAGGCCGCGACCGTCACCGAGCGGATCACCGGCACGCGGTACCGGCGCCGGGACGGCACCATGGCCGCCCTGCCGGCACCGCTCGGCCCGGGCGGCAGCTACGCCGCCGCCGGCACGGTCACCACGAACCTCGGCGCCTCGCACTGGGAGGAATTCTCCACCCTGCTGCAGATCTACCCGGCGGCCAACGCGGTGAACGTCTACTTCGTCGGCGCGGCGCCCGAGTGGAACGGCCTGACGTACGATCACGACATCCCGCGGCCCAACGGCTACGGCATCGCGATCGCCGACGCGGCCTCCGCCACGGACACGGCGCACGAGCTCGGGCACTTCCTGAACCTCGACCGCCACTCGGACGAGAACGCCACGGGCGCGATCGTCCGTCGCGACATGTGGAACATCCGGCGTCTCATGTACAGCGTCTGGCCCCCGGCGACCCCGGCGCACAGGCACGACGTCGGCTACGGTCCCAACCGCTACGGGGCGGTGATCTCCCTGAAAGACCTGCCGCGTGAGGCCAGCGACGGCGAGTGCCAGCGGGCGCGCAGTCGGGCCGCCAACCCCTACTGAGCGGCGGAGAGGGCGCGCGGCGCCGGGCCGCGCGCAGACGGTGGAAACGGATGCAGAAACGCTTGCGAAGCGGTGAACTGGCGGTCGCGGCCCTGGCGCTGCTGGTCCTCTCCTGCGGGGGGAACCGCGATCACGCGGATCGGCGCGACACGAAAGGCGACGCGGCGACGTCGGCAAGCCCGAAGGGAACAGCCATGCAACAGGCACAGATCATCGAGCGCATCCGGCAGGGGGACGGCTCCGTCATCGACGAGGTCGCCCCGCTCGGCCCCGGCATCACGCGGGACCTCATCCCCCTGACAAGCGACGCCGACCCCGAGGTGCGCGAACTGGCCCTCTACTGCCTCAACGAGGCGGGCGGCCCCGAGGCGCCGGCCGTGTTCGCCGCCGCGCTGCGCGACACGGTGGACACCGTCCGCTACCGGGCCTGCCTCTTCCTGCACCGCCACCACACCCCGTCGCAGGGCCCCGAACTGCTGCGGCTGCTGCGCGACGAGCCCGATCCGTACGTGCGCGGCGAGCTGGCGCTGATCCTCGCGGAGATGGGCGACCGGGAGGCCACGCCGCTGCTGCGGGCGCGCCTGCCCCACGAGCCCGACCCGGAAGCGCGCGACAAGCACCGGCTGGCCCTGGCCCGTCTGGAGGACGGCCAGGAGCGTCGCGACATCCACGCGGCCCTCGCCGACGCCAGCGTGGAGGTCCGTTACCGGGCGCTGCGGGACTTCGCCTACCTGGGCGACCGGACGCAGGCGTCGCGCCTGCTGCCGCTGCTCGACGACGAGCGGCCGGCCGAGAACGTGGCGCCCGGAGGCCACGCCCGTTTTGTCCGCCTGTGCGACGTCACGGTGCGCACGCTCGACGCGCTGCTCGCGCACCCGTTCCCGTTCCCGGTGGAGTTCACGAAGCAGTACTCGCCGGAGGAGATCCGGCAGGCGAAGGAAGTGCTGGCCACGCCCCGCTGAGCCGCGCGGCGCGCGGCCGCCTCAGCAGCCGTGCAGCTCGACGAGCTTGTCGCGGACGGCCTGGTCGATCTCGCCGCTGGCCTCGAGCCCGTTGCGCTCCTGGAACTCCCTCAGGGCGGCCCGCAGTTCCGGTGTCATCTCGTCGCTCCGGCCGCAGCGATAGCCGAGGTTCTCGAGGCGCTTGCACACGCCGGCGATCTGGTCGACCGGGTCCATGTCCCCCAGCCTCAGCGCGAAGACCTCCTGCCGGCTCGTGCCGGGCCGCACGACCAGCCGCCCCCGGCGCGCGCCGGGCGGGATGCGGCATTCGATGCGGCCGTCGCCGTCGGTGGTGCCGTCGGTGAGGATCCCGTCGACCTCCAGCACGTACGGCACGTTGGCGCGGGGCGACGGCGCGGCCGGGGCGGACGCGGCGGCGCCGGTTCCGCCTGACGCGGCCGCCGCGGGGTCCCTGAGCTGGAAGCGGAGCATGCCGGTCTCGCCGCGCCGCCTGAAGCGGTGCAGGCTGCCGGCCGGGCCCGTCTCCTGTTTCGGTCGCGGCTCCGGTATCGTGATCCGGTCGCCCGCCAGCAGGACGTGCGGGTTCCCGCGCACCCGCTTCAGCTCGGCGTTCTCCGGCAGGTCCCACAGGGTCCGCCAGAAGAAGCCGTGGCTCGCGGCGATGCTGTCGAGGCAGTCGCCCGCCTCGACGACGTAGTCCCCCTGCCCCACCGGGCCGGACGGGGGCGGTGAAGCGGCGCCGGGCGCGGAATTGCCGGTCATCGACGGCTCCTCAGAAGTCGTACATCACATCGGGCTCGGGCGGCGCGATGGAGGCCCGGATCGTCAGCCGGGTCAGGAACGGGCTGTGCGTGTGGCCGATCACGTAGACGGCGAAGTTAGGATTGGCGACGTAGGCCAGCGCGGCGGTGGTCAGGTAGTAGTCGCGCCGGCTCGGATCCCACTGGCGTATGCTCGGGGTCGTGAACACGCGGTTCGTGATCGACTGGCCGCTGACGGCCCCGTCGCGGTTGGCGCTGTCGCAGCGGTGGCCGTGCTCGATGTACACGCCATCCGCGCGGTACTCGCGCCGGCGCGCCGGCACGCCGGGCGGCACGTGCGCGGCCAGGTAGCAGTCGTGGTTCCCCCACAGCCACGACTTGTGGCCGACCGCGAGGGAGTGCAGCCCCGTGATGGCCTCGGGGTTCACCGCCGCCGTCCGGCGCATCCAGTAGTCGATGAACTCGACCGCCCCGAGGACCACCTCGCCGCCCCGGGCGCGCAGGTCCTGCAGCCGCACCTCGTGGGCGTCGCGCTCCTGGAAGAACCGGTCGAGGCCGATCCACAGGTCGTACATGTCACCGGCCTGGACGAAGTGGATGCGGTCGCGCACGCCGGAGGCGCCGAGCAGCCGGGCGAAGAGCGCCAGGTCCGCCCCCGCGCCGCCGAAGATGTCCCCGGCAAGGTAGCGGTCGTACCAGGTCAGGACGCTGCCGGTGCGGTTCGGGTCGAAATCGAAGCGCCCCATCCGGTACTCCGGCTCGACCAGTTCCTGCCAGGCCACGAACTGGCCGCCCCGTTCGCCCCAGTGCTCCTGCGTGGCGGGGCGGCAGTCGACGAGCGGCAGGTGCAGGTCGCCCAGGATGACATGGACCTGGTCCCAGCTCACGGGGGCCCGGGACGGCGACCAGACGCGCTTGACGAGGCGGACGGAGCTGTGCGGCCCGCAGAGGGCCGCGATCACGTCGTTCATGGGACGGGCATTGACGGCCACGGTCGGCGGCGCGCCGCCGGCGCGGCTGCGGAATTCGCAGAGCGCGACCCACTGTCCCCAGACGAGCCCGAAGCTCCGCTGGGGGTTGGACCCGTCGCCCCAGCGGCCGACATCCATGAACGCCAGCACCGGCGGCGAGGTGATGAGGGTGTTGACGACCTGCGCGTCGGTGCGGCCCCGCGCCACGCACACCTCGCCCTGGTAGGTCAGCTCGGTCCAGACCGTGGCGATCACGCCCTGCCACGTGTCGGGCCAGTCTCCGACCGGCGCGTCGCACCGGGAGAGGTGGCCCGTCTCGGTGAACGTCAACTCGGCCGTGACGTCGTCCGGAATGGTCTCGCCGTAGCCATTGGGAATGTCAGGCATGGGCCCTTCCTGCCACCGGCGGCGATCGTCCGCCTCAGGATCCGTGCTCCGCGGCCAATTTGTCGCGCGTCTTCTGGTCCGGCTCGCCCGTCGCCTCGAGATCGCAGGCCCGCTGGAAGTCGCCGAGCGCGGCGCGCGTCGGCTCGTCCAGCGCGCCCGACGCCGGGCACGGATAGCCCAGGTTCTCGAGCCGCTGCTGAACGCCGGTAAGCGACTCGACCGGATCGAGCCCGCTCAGCCGCAGCTCGAACGTCTGCTGGTCCTGCTCGTCCTGCCCCACGACCAGGGTGCCGCGCTGCGCGTTCGGCGGCACCGGCACCTCGACCACGCCATCGCCGTCGGTGCTGCCCTGACTCAGCCTGCCGTCGATGTTGAGCGTGTACGGCTCGTTCTTGCGCGGCTCGCCATCGCGCAGGATCCGCACGCGCAGCTTCGACGGCAGCCCCTTGCGGTGGAAGCGGTGCTTGCGGCCGTCGGCCCCGGGCTCCTGCTTCGGGCGCGGGTCGGGAACCTGCACGCGGTCGCCCGGCAGCAGCAGCGACGGGTCCTTGCGCTCCCGCTTGAGCTGCGCGTTGTCGGGGTGGTTCCAGAGGGTGTCGGGCAGGTAGCCGTGCGCCAGGGCGATGCTCTCGATGCACTCGCCCTGCTTCACGACGTAATTCCCGCCGCCCACCGGTTTCGCCGTCGCGCCGTCGGCCATCTAGGCCTTCTCCCAGGTGTCCTGGTCCAGGTCGGGGAAGGTGATCTGGCAGTTGCCCGGCTCGATCCCCTCCACCCGCGCGAGCCCCTTCTCGTCGAGCGTGCCCTCGGCCGTGGAGCCGTCGGGCAGCTCGATCCGGTAGCGCTCGCCCGGCACCGGCTGGTTGTCGTCATCCACCAGTTCGATCTCGATCCAGCTCGTCTTGCGCGCCTTCTCCTCGGACGTCTTGGGCGGCTTGTGCGGCGTGACCTGCGTCATGGCGCCGGCCACCGCGTCGCCCGCGACGACCGCCGCGATCGGCACCGCCGGCGGCACCAGGCCGAGCGCGCTGATGGCGTCGGCCGCGGAGCCGGGACCCGAGTTGATCTTGGTCATCCCGCCGTCGATGGTGACGACCGAGCCCTTCAGCGTCACGCCGGCCGGATCGATGACCACGCTGTTGCCGCCGCACTTCAGGGTGATCTTCGTCATCCCCTCCACGACGATGCCCATCGCCTTCAGGTGCAGGTTCTGCCCCACCTCGGCGAAATAGTTCGCGTTGTAGGCCTCGCTCACGTCGCCCTTGACCTTCAGCGAGCGGCTGCCGCCGATCTCGATCGCCTCCTTGCCGACGACCTTGCGGTGGCGGTCCTTGCCGATCTCCTCGACGTGGTCGGCGCCCACCTTCTCCTGGCGGTTGTTGTCGACCTGCTCGATCTGGTCCTTCTTGACGTACAGGTGACGGTCGTTGCCGATCCACTCGCGGGCGTCGTTGCCGACGCGCAGATCCTCGTCCCGCTCGGCGCGCACGAACAGCTGCTCGGCGCCCTTCTTGTCCTCGAAGCGGATCTCGTTGAAACCGCCCCCGCCCTTGCTGGACAGGCTCTTGAGGGCCGACATCGTGGCGTTGGCCGGCAGGTCGTACGGCGGCATGGCGGCGCTGTTGTAGACCCCGCCGGTGATGAGCGGGCGGTCCGGATCCCCTTCCAGGAATTCGACCACCACCTCGTGTCCGATGCGCGGGATGAACAGCCCGCCCCACTGCTTGCCGGCCCACGGCTGGGCGACGCGGATCCAGCACGAGCTGGTCTCGTCGGCCTGGCCCTGCCGGTCCCAGTGGAACTGCACCATCACGCGGCCGTGCTTGTCGACGTGGATCTCCTCCCCCTTGGGGCCGACCACGAAGGCGGTCTGCGGCCCGGGCACGCGCGGCTTGGGCGTCAGGCGCGCCGGCCGGTACGGCACCGCGTGGGGCATGCAGACGAAGCGGTTCTCGTACTTGCTGGTCCAGCGATCGATGGCGCCGCCGCTCTCGAACACCGCCTCCTGGGTCAGCTCGTGCCGCACCTCCGTCAGCAGGTAGCTCTGCGCGAAGTCGGCGCGGGGATGCTCCGCCAGGTCGAAGCGGTGGCCCGGCAGGAAGGCGCGGCAGTCGCTCTCGCCCCGCACCTGGACGGCCAGCTGGTCGCCCTCCTGGCGGCGCAGCTTGAGCCGGGCCTCGCCGAGGTTGAGCTTGCCGGCCTGCTCGGACCCCAGCGTGGCGTAGGCGCCGGGGTAGTCGAAGATCTCCAGCCGCCGGTCGCCCCCCTCGGGCACGGTGCTGTTGGCCGAAACCAGCAGGCTCGTGCCGGGATCCAGGAAGTTGAAATCGCACAGGCTGTAGGCGCCGGGCTGCAGCGTGTGCTCGGCCGTCCAGGCCCGCACCGAGTCGGTGTTCTCGTGCCGGTCGGCCCCCGGGTCGAAGCTGGCGATCGGCTGGTCGGGACAGGGGGGATTGCGGCCCGGCGCGTCGGCCAGCACCAGCTTGTGCATCGACGGGCCGTGCTCGAAGAAGTAGAAGATCCCCTCCTCCTCGAGCAGCCGCGACACGAAGCTGAAGTCCGACTCGCGGTACTGGACGCAGTAGACCCACGGCTCGTAGGTCCCGTCGAGCCGCAGCTCGAAATCGTTGAGCTTGAGCCCGGTGAACACCTTCTTGACGATGTCGGGCACGGTCTCATTCTGGAAGATGCGGCAGTCCGTGCGCCGCGTGAGCAGCCACGGCCACGGCACGAGCTCCGCGTGATAGACCGTCAGACGGCGGTCCGAACCGGCCTGCGCGAAGCGCGAGATCAGGCCATGGATGCGGCGCTTGCCGCCGTCGGCGAGCGCGATCTCGATCAGCGCCGGCTGGCCGATGAGGGCCTTGAAATCGATGGCGTCGTCCTCGGCCAGCAGCTCGAGCTGGAACTGGAACGGACGCGAAACGCCTTCCCAGCCCGTCAGCCGCCGCACCAGCAGCTTGTCCTCGCCCAGCGGCGTGCTGATGTTACAGATCCGGCCTTCCTGCTGGAAAAACATGGTGGCTCCTGTCGCTGGATCGTCAGGTCATCCGGTACTGGAACGTCCCCTGGTCCACGAGCACCTCGACGCGCGAGAACGGCTCGCTCGCCGCCATCCGCGTCAGAAACTCCACCGAGATCTGCGGCAACAGCGTCTGGGTGAGGATGTGATCGATGGCCCGGGCCCCGCTTTCCGCCTCGGTGCAGCGCGCGGCGATCGCCTCGAGCAGGTCGTCGCCATAGACGAAGTCGACCCGGTGGTTCTGCCGCACGCGGCGGGCGATCCGCCCGAGCTGCAGGCTGATGATGCGCCGCAGCGGCTCGCCCTGGATCGGATAGTACGGCACGACGACCATGCGTCCGAGCAGCGCGGCCGGGAACTGCCGCAGCAGCTCGGGGCGGATCGCGTCGGCCAGCCCTGCCGGCTCCGGGCAGGTCTCCGGGTCGGCGCACAGCTTCATGATCGTATCCGAACCGACGTTGGAGGTGAGCAGGATCACGGTGTTCTTGAAGTCGATCTCCCGCCCCTGGCCGTCTTCGAGCATCCCCTTGTCGAACACCTGGTAGAACAGCTCCATCACGTCGGGGTGGGCCTTCTCCACCTCGTCGAGCAGGACCACGGCGTACGGACGCCGACGCACCGCCTCGGTGAGCACGCCCCCCTCGCCGTAGCCGACGTAGCCGGGCGGCGCCCCCTTCAGGCTCGAAACCGTGTGCGCCTCCTGGTACTCCGACATGTTGATCGTGATCAGATTGCGCTCGCCGCCGTAGAGCGCCTCGGCCAGCGCCAGGGCGGTTTCGGTCTTGCCCACGCCGCTCGGACCGACGAGCAGGAAGACCCCCACCGGCCGCGACGGGTTGTCGAGGCCGGCGCGCGCGGTGCGGATCCGGCGCGCCACCGCCTCGAGGCCGTGGTCCTGGCCGATCACCCGCTCGCGCAGCCGGTCGCCGAGATTGAGCACGGTCTGGATCTCGTCGGCCACCATGCGGCCGGTCGGGATGCCGGTCCAGCCGGAGATCACCTCGGCGATGGTCTGGTCGCTGACCTCGCAGCCGACGAGCGGCTGCTCCCCCTGGAGCCTGGCGAGCTGGCCGCGCAGCTTGTCCAGCTCGGCGCGCAGCTTCTTCTGCTCGGCGGCCTTGAGCGGCTCGCTCCCCTCCTCCCCCTCCAGCCGGGTGCGGACGGCCACGAGCTTGTCCACCAGCTCCAGCTCCTGCTTCCAGCGCGTCTCCATCTCGGCCAGGCGCGTGGCGCTGTCGGCGCGGGCGGCGGCGATCTCGGCCAGCCGCTCCGCATGGTCGACGCCCAGGGCGCTCTCGCGCTGGAGGATGCGCGTCTCGGTGTCGAGCGCGTCGAGCCGCCGGTGGAGATCCTCCACCGGCGCCGGCGTGGCGCTGCGGCCGATGGCCACCCGCGCGCAGGCCGTGTCGAGCACGCTGACCGACTTGTCGGGCAGCTGGCGGGCCGGGATGTAGCGGTGCGACAGCTTCACGGAGGCGGACACCGCGCCGTCCAAAATGCGCACCCCGTGGTGCTTCTCGAGCTTCGGCGAGAGACCGCGCATCATCTCCACGGCGGAGCTTTCGGTCGGCTCGTCCACCTTGACCACCTGGAACCGCCGCGACAGCGCGGGGTCCTTCTCGAAATAGCGTTTGTACTCCGCCCAGGTGGTGGCGGCGATCGTGCGCAGCTCGCCGCGCGCGAGGGCCGGCTTGAGCAGGTTCGCGGCGTCATTCTGCCCCTCCTGGCCGCCGGCGCCGATCATGGTGTGCGCCTCGTCGATGAACAGGATGATCGGCCGCGGCGACGTTTTGACCTCGGAGATGACCTGCTTGAGCCGGTTCTCGAACTCGCCCTTGACCCCGGCCCCGGCCTGCAGCAGCCCGAGATCGAGCGTGCGCAGCGCCACGCCCTGCAGGATCGGCGGCACGTCGCCCGCCGCGATGCGCAGCGCGAACCCCTCCACGACGGCCGTTTTGCCCACGCCGGCCTCGCCGGTCAAAATCGGGTTGTTCTGGCGGCGACGCGTGAGGATGTCGATGATCTGGCGGATCTCCGCGTCGCGCCCCAGGACCGGGTCGACGCGTCCGGCCTGCGCTTCGGCCGTGAGGTCGATCGTGAACTGGTCCAGGGCCGGCGTGCCGGCCCCGGCCACCGCGCCGGCGGCCCCGCCGGCCGCACCGGCGCCGCCGACCGGCGCGCCCGCGCCGAGCGCGAACACCTCGCGATCCTCGGGCGAGCCCGCCACGATCGCGGCGAACTCGTGCTCGAGCGTCTCGAGCTTGATGCGACGCAGGTCGGGCGAGGCGTCGAGCAGGCGGCGCTGCAGCTGCCGATCGCCGAGCGCCCCCAGCAGCAGGGCTCCCGAGCGCACCCGGGCGGTGCCGAGATTGATCGACGAAAGCACCCACCCCTCCCGCATCACGTCCTCCAGGCTCGGCGAGAGCTGGGGCCGGCCGCCATTGCCGGTCTTGTACTGGTCGAGCGACCGCTCGAGGTCGCGCAGGAAGCGGTCAGGCTCGATCTCGAACCGGCGCAGGATGCGGTCGAAATCGCCGCCGGTCCCCTCGCCCAGCTTCATGAACCAGTGCTCGAGCTCCACCTCGTAGTGGGTGCGTGAAAGACAGAGCCCCGCCGCGCCCTCCAGCCCGCGCCGGGCATTGTCCGTCAGCTTCCCGACCAGCGACTTCAGGTTCAGACTCACGAATCCCCTCCTCGCATCCGGGATCGTTGCGCTCAGGCCACGGCGCTTGCCGGCGCCTGCGCGTCGATGAGGATTTCCGCCGACGCCTCCCGCGTCCGCGCCGACTGGAGCCAGGTGGACCAGCCGAGCCAGGGCGCGCCGTGCGCGTCGGCCACGCCCAGGCGCAGGCCGGGCACCGCCTCGGGCCGCAGCACGAGCTGCAGGTCGAAATCGTGCTCCGCGCCGGCGCCCAGCCGCACCATCTCGACCAGCGGCCGGAAGGCCTGGCCGGTGGGCAGCAGCTCCTGGAACGCCGGCCAGTCGAGCGGGCCGAGGCGCAGCCGGAAGCGCGCCTGCGCCACCTGCACGCGGCCGCCGAGCGTCAGATCGCAGCCCAGCTGGTTCGCGTACCGGCCGAGCCGGCTGCGCTCCTCCTCACCGATGACATACCACTCGGGAACGAACTGCTCCACGGCGACCGGCACGCCGAAATAGCTCTCCAGCAGGTCCGCCAGCCCGACGGCGGTGACGCGACCGCGCCGGAACGCCGACGCCCGCGCCAGCAGGGCGCGCGCGTCGAACGGCAGCTCGTGCCCCGTGTCGGGCGCACCCAGACCGAGCAGCGAGAGCAGAGCGCGCTCGAACACGCCCGGCTTGTCGCTGTCATCCCGTTCGTAGGTGATCGGAAAGCGGTACTTGGCCCAGGCGCGGTAGAAGAGCGAGACCAGCCGATGGTTGAACAGGTCGAAGAAGTCGCGCAGCGCCGTGTCGCGCTCACGCAGCCGGGTCAGCAGCAGCTCCACGTACGGCGTCGGCAGGCTGCCGAAGCTGGCGGGGGTGGCGAGGCCCATGAAGGCGACCGTGAGCTGCGCCGGCCCCTCGCCGGTCGGAGCGGTCACGGACCTGACGTCGCTTGGCGGGAAGGCCAGCGAGACATCGGAGAGGAAGCGAACCGTCTCGCGACGCGGATCGTCCCCTTCGCCGACAGGCACGGCTGCCGACGCCCCGAGCTGCAGCAGGCGCACCGCCTGGAAGAACTCGAAGCGGTATCCGTGCGCGAACAGCAGTTCGCTCAGGTCAGCGTGACTTGTCCGGCGCGAGGCGGCCACCGCTTCATCACCCCTTCCGCCTGGCGGCCGACGGCCACCGTCTGGGTGAACGAGTTCACCGTCGTGTAGAGCCCGAAGAAGCGCTCCAGGACCGACGCGAAGAGGAACGCGCTGCTGCCGGCGTACTTCGCCTCGTCGAACTCCAGCGTGACCTCCAGGCCCCGCACGAACAGGCGTCCGCTGCCCGTCGCCACGCGCCTCAGCGCGCGCTGCGCGCGCACGCCGACCAGGCCGGAAATACGTTTGCGGGTCGCCTCGGAGTTGACGTAGTCGAGCAGCGAAAGCAGCTCCCGCAGCGCGACCGGATCGCTGGCGGGCGTGGCGGATGACGCGCCGCCCTCCTCCTCGGTCGTGGCCTCGGGCGCCAGACCGGACAGCGAGAGATGGTTGAGCTGGAGCATCGACACCAGACGCCAGTGTCCCTCGCGCCGCAGCGGCAGGCGCAAGGTGGGCGTCGGCTTGCGCAGGGCGCGGACCCGCGTCACGCCGGGCTGCCCTTCGATCTGGAAATCGCCGCGCTCGTCACCCAGGAGCAGGCCGGCCGGCACGTCGCGGTTGCTGCAGACGGCGCGGACCATCAGGGTCTCGCTCGGCATCTCCTGCAGCGGACGCCCGTTGCGGTCCGCCAGCATCAGGAACAGGTCCGTGCCCGGGTCGCCCTCCCGCGGCGACGGGCGTCGCGTGGCGCTCCAGAAGGCCGGCTCGTGCCCGCGCGGGTCGCCGTGACGCAACGAGTAGAAGGGGCGGTAGCTCGTGACCGCGCCCGTACCCGGCTCCACCGACTCCACATCCTGCACCGCGATGACCTCGTAGGCGTGAGCGGCGTGCAGGTCGGGAACGACCGCGTACTCCGACACGGCGTGGGTCAGCCGGATCGGCTCGGCCTGGTAGGGGAACAGGTTGACGGCGGGCGCGCAGCCGAGCCGCAGGCTCTCGGGACCGAGCGCGCTGGCCAAAGCGAGCGGCGGCTGTTCGAGCAGGACCAGCAGCTCGAGATCCGGTCCGCAACCGGCGAGCACGTCGGGAGTCAGACCGGCGATGTCGACGAACAGGAACTTGTCGGGGAAACAGAAATAGTCCTGCAGCAGGCCGTAGCCGACCTGCGACGCGGGCGTGCTTTCGAGCAGCATCTCGTCCGGGCCGAAGCCGACGGCCTGCAGCCGGTCGGGCGGCAGGAAACGGCCCGGCGTACGGCGCCCGGCCGGAGCGTTCGTGGCCTGGCCGTTCTGCACCAGCACGCCCAGAGGATTCCGCATCAACTGGCCGTAGAGCTGGTGGGCGATGTCGGGCGATCCGTCCACGAAGAAGCGCAGGGAGCCCAGCGGCAGTTGCGCGAAATTCTGCGCGCCGATCGTGCGCAGCCTGATGCGGATCGCGCCCGCCGCCCCGGCGGGAGCGCCGGGGTGACCGCGATCCAGGGGCGCGACGTCCACGCCGGTCACCTGGATCGGCCAGAGCGTGACCGGGTAGCAGGTGCGGAACCGGCAGCGCACCCCGCCGACGGGGCGGGTGTGCAGCAGGGAGTGGCGCGGCAACCGGATGCCGGTCGTCGCCTCGGCGCGGCTGGCGTCGGGCGTGAACTGCGCGATGGTGAGCGAGGGCACCGGCGCGAGCAGCTGCGGGTAGAGCGCGCCCAGAAATGCATTGGTGATCTCGGGGAACTCGTCGTCGAGGCGCAGCTGCACGCGCGCCGTCAGGACCGCGAACGCCTCGATCATCCGCTCCACGTGCGGATCCTCGCACCGGTCGGGCTCCAGGAGGAGCTGGCTGGCGATGCCGGGATGCTTGGCGGCGAACTCCGCCGCCAGGCGCCGGATGAAACGCAGTTCGCGCTCGTAGTACTGCTGCAATTCGTCGGACATCAATCCCCCGTCGTGACCTGGACCGCGCCGCTGGCCGTTTCGACGCTCGTATCGAAGGAGATCGGTTCGCGCACCGGATCGACGTTGAGCAGCGCGTGGATGCTGAACTTCAGGCGCGCGTGCCCCTCTTCGCGCCCCGACACGGACTCCACCTTGATCGAGCGCGGCAGCAGCCGGGGCTCGAACGTGCGCAGCGCCTCTTCGATGTGCACGCAGATGCGCTGACGGTCCGCATGGCTGCTGGAAAAGAGGGTCAGGTCGGGTATCCCGTAGGCGAGGATCGAACTGCGGGCCTCGGGCAGGTCCGACAGATCCAGCAGCGGCTGGCGCGAATTGAGCAGCCACTCGATGTCACGGCGCACCGACTGCTTCAGTTCCTCCACGCCGATGCGCAGATCGCCCTGACGGCGCCCGCCGCCGGTCGACACCAGCCGATCGAGCACGGAGTGACGCAGAACATCCCTGGGCCGCGAGTCCGCCATCGCCGTCCCCTTGCGCCGACACCCGGCGCTAGGCGGCCGGGCCGAATTCCAGCGAGCGCACCGCGAGCAGGCCCGCATCGCGCTCTTCTCCGTCAAGACCCACGCAGGCCAGCAACCGCTGGCCGAGGCCGCGGAAGAACGGCCCTTCGTCCTGCCAGTCGGTCTGCCGACCCAGGCAAAGCTGCTCGTCGGGCGCCGCGGCCGACCCGGCGTAGAGCACGGGCAGATGCACCGCGGCCGTCTCCCCGTCGATCCCCTCCAGGCGGGCCGGCAGCCAGAGCAGGTCCAGCAGATGCCCCGGTTCGTCGATCGTCAGCCGGCCGATCCGCTCGAATGGCAGCCAGAGGTAGCGACCGCCCGCGAAAACCTCGAGCACGGAGCCGAGCAGATCGTCCAGATCCCGCAGCCCCGCGAACTCGCGGCCGTCGAGCCGCCCGACCAGCGCGGGCTGCGCGGCGACCGCCGCCTCGAGGCGGCGACCGGCCTCGGCCGCATTGCCGCCACGCCAGGCAGCCAGCGCCGCCTGGCGCTCCCGTGCATGCGCCGGCGCGTCGGGAGGAAGCAGGGGCGCCTCCTCCCCGCCGAAGACCGCCACCCGGTGGCGTTCCGCCGCCAGCAGTCCGCCGTAGACCCCTGCCGACGTGGTCAGCTGGGGGTCCTGGTGGACCAGAACGTCAAGCTGGCGAGCGGCGCGGTCCCACTCGCCAGCAAAACAGAGCAGGCCGAACAGCAGGTAACGCTCCCCCGCGTCGAGCGGCCGTGTCTTGACCGCCGCCTGCTGCGCCGCGACGGCCTCGGCGAGACGGCCGGCCTGCAGCAATGTCCGGGCGTCGGATCCCGCCATCACCCACCGCCCCCTTGCCGGCCTTACTTGGTGGCGTTGGTCTGCAGGTTCCAGGAGCCGGCGGTGTTGCCGCCGCCGCCGCCGCCTTCGCGCTTCTGGATCGTGTACTTCCACTCGATCTTGCCGTAATTGAAGCCGACGTTCTCGATCGGCAGGCCCTGGCTCGACCCGCCCACGGAGACGTTCGAGATGATGGCGTTGGTCAGCTTGTACTCCATGTACTGGACCTGCCCGCCCTCGGTGGAACGGCAGAGCGTGAGCGTGATCTGCTTCAGGTGCGCCCCCTCACTGCACTTCTGGGCCAGGATGGGCGACGCCTTGTCGAGCTCCTTGGTGATCGTGAAATCGCCGTGCTCGCAACGACCGACCGAGGCGCCGCCCGCGGTGCTGGCCGAGGCGGCAGCCGGCTGGCTGACGCCGTGCGAGAACGACAGGATCTCGATCCAGTCCTTGAAATTGGCGGCGGTGCTCTCCCCCGGAATGCCCTCGATCTTCAGATACGCATCGGTCATGACGTTACATCCTTTCGGCACGGCGGGCGCCCTCAGGACGCACCGCCCTCCTCCATCACGCCGTGGACGACGGGCCCTGCCCGCCGCCCCTTACTTGGCCGCCGCGGGCAGGTCCGCCACCAGCCGCAGCGAAACATTCAACTCCTCGAGCTGGAAGTGCGGTCGCAGATGCGCCACGGCCCGGTAGCAGCCGGGCCGCGCCTTGTCCTCGACCACCTCGATGCTCGCCTCGCGCAGCGGGAACTTGGCCTTCTGCTCCTGCGTGGCGTCGTCCTGGTCGAGCACGTAGTGGCTGATCCAGTTGTTCAGGAACGTCTGCACCTGCGAACGCGACGCGAAGGCGCCGATCTTGTCCCGGCAGATCGCCTTCAGATAGTGCGCGATGCGCGAGGTGGCCATCAGGTACGGCAGGCGCCGCGACAGATCCGCGTTGGCCGAGGCCGCCGCGTCCTGGTAGGTCTTGGGCCGCTGCGCGGTGTAGCCGCTGAAGAACGCCGCATAGTCGGTGTTCTTGCAGTTGACCAGGCCGATGAAGCCGAGGTCGGACAGCTCCTTGTCGCGCGTGTCGGGGATCAGCACCTCGGTCGGGCACTTGCTGCCGACGTCGCCCTCGCGCGTCTTGAAGACGTGGATCGGCAGCCCCTCGACCAGGCCGCCACCCTCCGGTCCGCGGATCGCCACGCACCAGTGGTGACGGGAAAACGCCTCGGTCATGCGCCCCGCCATGGCGTAGGACGCATTGCTCCACAGGTACTTGTCATGGTCGGCCCCGTCCACGTCCTCCTCGAAGTCGAACGCGTCGACCGGGGTCGTGGCGCGCCCGTAGGGGAGGCGCGCGAGCGTGTGGGGCAGGGTCAGCGCCACGAAGCGGGCGTCCTCGGAGTCGCGGAACGACAGCCACTTCGTGTTTTCAGGGTTGCTCTTGTCGAAGATCTTGGCCAGGTCGCGCGGGTCGGGCAGCTGGGAGTAGCTCTCGAGGCCGAACATCTCCGCGCCGGCCGCCGAGATGAACGGCGCATGCGCCGCAGCGGCGACATGCGAGACGTTCTCGAGCAACTCCATGTCCTGCGGGCCCTTGCCAAACTCGTAGTCCCCCACGAGCAGGCCGTACGGGTCGCCGCCATAGAGGCCGAACTCGTACTCGTAGACCTTCTTCCAGAGCGCGCTCTCGGTGAACTCGGGCGCCGCCTGGAAGTCACGCAACAGGTCCTTCTTCGAGATGTTCAGCACCCGGACCTTGAGGGTCTCGCTGGTTTCGCTCTTGTGCACCATCTGGTGCAGCCCGCGCCACGACGCTTCGAGTTTCTGGAACGGCTCGGCGTGGATGATCTCGTTGAGCTGCTGCGAAATCAGCGCGTCGATGGCGGCGATACGCTGGTTGACCGTCCGGGTGACCCCCTTGGCCACCACCGTACCGGGATCGAGGAGCTGGCCGACGAGCGTCTTGATGAGCTGCTCGCCGTACTCCCGCGCGGTCTCGTCGCGCGGCTTGATGCCGGTGGCGAGGATCTCCTTCAGGACATCCGCGCCATCGAGCTGGACGAGCTCTTTGGCCGGGATCGGCTTCGATTTCCTGGACTCTGCCATGTTACTTCGCCTCCCCGTCGCCGGCGCCGCCCGGCTGCCCGGCGTCCAGCGCGCCCCGGAGCTTCTCGCGCAGTTCCTTGTTGTCCATGATCGTCTCGAGCAGCTCCTCGAGCCGGTCATTCCCCTCGGTCTTGCTCAGCAAGGCCTTGAGCTGCGTGCGGATCTCGAGAAGATCGTTGAGCGGCTTCACCTGCCGCACGACGTTCTCGGGCTGGAAGTCCGCCATCTTCTCGAAGTTCAGCTCCACCGACAGCTCGCTGCCGTCGTCGGCCAGCTGGTTCGGGACCTTGTAGGCGAGCCGCGGCTGCATGCTCTTGAGGACCGAATCGAAATTGTCGGGATCGACATCGACGAACTTGCGATCCTTCGGCTTGGCCAACGGGGTCCTGGGCTGCCCTGAAAGGTCGGACATCACCCCGACGACGAAGGGCAGCTCCTTCATCGTCGGCACGCCGTTAAGCTCCACCTCGTAGGAGATGTGCACACGCGGCGGCCGCACCCGCTCCTTCTTCTTGTAGATGCTCTCACCCATCTTGGTCCCTCCCTCTCAGGCGTCCCCGGGGGGCTGCAGGCCCAGCAGGTCCTGCACCTGGCCCCGCACGTCCTCGTTCTTGACGAAATCCCTGAACAGCGACTCGAACGGCAGATCTCCCCACTTGACGGCGCGCTCGATCAGCAGAGCGACCGGGCTGTGCGGCTCGGTGCGGCGCAGAAATTCGGCCACGACGCGCAACTGCCGATAGGCCTGCTCGCGCGTGGCGATCGGCCCCGCGGCGGTTGCGACCCCGCCCCCGCCCCCGCCGGGCGACGACGCGCCGGGCGATGCCCCGGCCGACATCGCGGCAGCGGCTCCGTCGACCGGCTGGTCGCCGCTGCCAGCCTGATCCAGCTGCGCCTGGCACGCCTCGAGCAGATTGCGCAGGTCGAGCAGGTGCGGCGCCTCGGGTCCGAATTTCGACTCGCAGGCGTCGCCAAGAGCCGTCAGTTCGGCGGCGCAGGCCGCGATCGCCTCGCGCAGCGCCGCCAGCCGGACAGGCGGCGTCCGGCCCAGCGCCGTGCGCCACTGCTCGCCGGTGATCAGGCCGGCGTCGATCATCTCCTGGTACTGCTGACGGTCGGACCGCCGTGCCGCCTCTTCGACCCGACGCGACTGCTCGAAGTCGAACAGGCTGCGCGGCGAGTCCCCCGGCGCTCCGGCCAGGGGGATCTGACGGACCGCGGTCAGGAAGTCGCGCGAGGCGCCGAGCCAGGCCAGCGGCCGGGCCCGGATCGCCAGGTCGATCCCGTCCTCGTCGCAGCCCGGATAGAGGGTGTCCCAGAAGCGGTCGATCAGCTCCCGGATCAGCCGCAACCCCGCGGCCAGCCCCGGGAACCCCTCCGTGCGCGCCAGCGCCAGGGTGAGCGTGGCGGCAAGCTCCAGGTCCTTGCTCCGCTCGCGCAGGGCGGCGGTGCTCTCGCGCAGCACGGCCGGCCAGTCGGCGTTGCGGCCCTGCCCCTCGGGATCGGTCGTCGCATCGACTTCCCGGCGCAGCTCCGCGAGGCGGCGGAAGGTCGTGTCGCCCGCGATCAGGCGCAGATCGACGCCGGCCGGATGCTCGGCGGAAATGGGCAGCAGGAAACTCTCGAGATCAACCATGGCGGAACGGCCGGATCTTGTCGTGCACCCTTTACCTGACGCGGTCGGCGCAGCACAAACCGCGACGTGGCGCTCGGACGACCCGCCGGCACCCCCCTTGTGCCGCGCAGCTTAGCCGCCTCGATACCATGAGTCAACCCGCGGCTTGGCGCCGTTCAGGAGCCTTCAAATCGCGCCCCGGCAGCCTTGTGCATCCCCCGCGCCTGTCCTATCCTCCTGCGTCCATGTCCAGTGAATACGCACATCCGGCCAGCCGCCCCACCGTGCGGTCGCTCCTGACCGTCCACCACGGACGCGAAATCTCGCGCCTGGCGTACCCGACCATCCTCACGATGCTCTCGCAGACCCTCATGTGGACGATCGACACGGCGCTGCTCGGCCGCGTGTCGAGCACGGCGCTGGCGGCCGCGGGCCTGGGCGGGATGATCACCTGGGCCGGCTACAGCCTCTGCAACCAGCTCAGCCGCATCACCGGCACGTTCGTGGCGCAGGCGCACGGCAAGGGGGACGACGAGGCGGTCGGCGACTACGTCTGGCAGGGGATCTGGCTGGCGCTGACCGGCGGCCTCGTCCTGCAGGCGATCGGTTATTTCAGCTACCTCGGCCTGCCGCTGACCCGCAACCCGGCCGAGGTGCAGACGCTCGCCTACACCTACATCAAGTGGCGCTCGGCCAGCGCCGTCGGCACGCAGCTCTCGTTCGCCCTGATGGGCTTCTTCCAGGGTCGCCGCGACGTGCACGTGCCGATGTGGGCCGGCGTCGTGGCCAACGTGATGAACCTGGTGCTCGACCTCTGGCTGATCTTCGGCTGGTCCGGCTTCGAGCTGGGCGGCCACCGCTGGCTCGCCATGGCGCCGCACGGCGTGGCGGGCGCCGCCATCGCCACGAGCGTGAGCATCTTCGCCAACGCCGCGATCCTGGCCGCCTGGCTCTGGCTACCCCGGATGCACCGCCTGCGCTACCGGATCCATGTGCCGCGCCGTCCCCGCCCCCGCGAGATCCGCGACCTGGTGCGCGTGGGCAGCCCCTCCGCCGGCGAGAACTTCATCGACATGGCGTCGTTCGTGGTCTTCAGCTCCCTGATCGGCCGGGCCGGAGCCGCCCAGCTCGCCGCCAGCCAGATCACGATCAACCTGCTGTCGTTCTCGTTCATGCCGATCTGGGGCCTGACGATCGCCGGCTCCGTGCTGGTCGGCAACTGGATCGGCGCCGGCAACCCCGAAGCCGCCGAGCGCTACGGACGGCAGGTCTACAAGCTGGGCGTCTACTACACCCTCGCCCTGGGCGCCCTGCTCGTGCTGCTGCGCGGCCAGCTGTTCCGCGTCTTCACCCCCGACCCCGCCGTGATCGCCCTCGGCTCCGGTCTCGCCCTCGTGGCCGCCGCCTTCCAGTTCGGCGACGGCCTGCGCATGATCGGCGGCGGCCTCCTCAACGGCGCCGGCGACACCCGCTTCCCCATGATCCAGAGCCTGTTCGTGCTGTGGGGCCTCTTCCTGCCGCTGACCTGGTGGATCATCGTCCGCCAGGGGGGAGACGTGCGCGCCGCCTGGCTCGGCGGCGCCGTGATCTACCTGCTGCAGGCGGCGGGGCTGTGGTGGCGGGTCAGATCGGGGAAGTGGAAAAGGGTGCGCATCTTTACGGCGCGGCCGGACGGCGACGCGCCTGCCTCCTAGCACGGGGATCCTCGGCCGAGGCTCCGTGCGCGACAGGGCAGAGCGAGAGAGAGCGGCGGCCAGCCCGCCGGTTGCGCAATACCGCCACGTGCCCCGGCCTCGCCGCCGCCATCATTTGACCAAAGTCATGCGCCTCGTCTCGCCGAACGAGTCGGCCTCCATACGGCAGACGTACACGCCCGAGGCCACCTGCTGCCCGTGGTCGCCCGTCCCGTCCCATTGGATCTCGTGACTCCCGGCGGCCCTCACCTCGTTCATGAGCACGCGGACCAGATGGCCACTCAGGTCATATACGGCCAGCCGAACCGGTCCGGTCCGGGGCAGCGTGAAACAGATCGTCGTCAGGGGATTGAACGGGTTGGGGCGCGCCGTCTCGAGCACGAGGCCGTCGGGAGCCGGGCGGTCCGGCGCCGCGGTCACCTTCTGCAGGGTGAAGCGCTGGCTGCGGACGTATACCACGTGGCCTGCGGTATCGATGACCCGCAGGCGCAGGACCGCCTCCTCAGAGGACGCCATCGGGACGGTCCAGAAGTACCGCTCACCCTTGATCTCCTCCGGGGTCAGATCGGTGTCGATCGGGACGTAGGTCGCGCCGGCGTCGAGCGAGTAGTCGAGCCGGCCGCTCTGGGCCGCCGGCGGTCCGCCGTCGTACAGCTCCCAGCGGATCGAATAGACCGTCCCCTCCACCAGCACGTTGCCGCGGAGGGGGGCCAGGAAGTAGATGCCGAAAAGGCTGGGATCGATCGTGATCGGGCCGTGGGTGAGAACCGTGCTGCCCAGTCCGGCCACGTCCACGCCCCGCACGTGGAAGTAGTTGGCCCCCTCCTTGCCAAGGGTGCTGGTGGCCGTCAGGTCCGTGGTCTCGACGGTGTTGTCGAGGGTGACCGGCGGCGTGGCGCCCCCGCCGACCAGGTAGGAGTAGCCGGCGACCCCGCTGGTGGCGTCGGTCGAGGGCAGCCAGTCGATCGACAGCTGCGTCGGGCCCAGCGTCTGGCCGCCGTCGAGCGTCGCGTAGTCATAGCCTGGCGCCGTCGGCGGCGCCATGTCGATCCAGAACGGACCCAGGTGCAGGGTTTCCGCGGCGTAGTTGCCCGCGTAGTCGACGGTCCGCACGTGGAACCAGTGGTCGTTCCCGTCGGGCAGCGGCGGGCTCGTCTCCGCAGTGAACTCGCCGTAGGTCGTCACGACCGTCGGCGCGGTCGCCGCTGACCGGTCCCACAGGGTGGCGTACTGCGGCCAGGAACCGGCGCAGTTGTCGTAGCCCCAGTTCCACTGCGCGCTGACCGTGTTGTCGGTGGTCGACCAGACCCCCACCGTGTGCGAGCTGCTGGTCAGGCTCGTGGGATTCGTGGGCGGCTCGAGGTCGAGGCTGAAGCTCCAGCAGGAGGTCCAGTCGCTGACCAGGCCGCACTCGTGGAAAGCGCGGACCCGCCAGTAGTAGACGAGGCCCGACTGCAGCCCGGACGGCGTATAGGTGTTGGACGTGGTTGTGCCGACACTGCCGACCCCGCAGCTCGTGCCGATCTGTACCTCGTAGTGGTCCCAGTCGTCGATATGGTTCCAGCTCAGAACGGTACTTGACGATCCGCAGGCCGTGCCGTCGCCAGGGCCGATGCGGACAGGGGCCGCGACGAGCACGGGTGCGGTCTTGAACGTCCAGCAGAAGCCGGGCGTGCTGCTCCAGTCGGTCGTCTGCCCGCAGACGGTGTGGGCCCGCACGCGCCAGTAGTAGGTGGTGTTGGGCAGCAGACCCGGCATGGCCAGAGTCGTGCCGGTGATTCCCGTGGTGATGCTCCCCTCATAGCAATAGACCGGGCTGAGCTGGAGGTCGTAGGTGGCCGCGTCGGGCAGGGGCGACCAGTCGAGAACGAAGCGCGATCCGCCCTGGCAATGCTCGCCGTCATCCGGGCTGACCACCGTACTGACCACCGCGGGATTGGGCGCCGTGCGGAAGGAACGGCACGCGCTCCAGACGCCCCAGTCGCCACAGTCGGCGCGCGTGCGCACGCGCCAGTAGTAGGTCGTCCCGAGCGATAGCCCGTACCAGCTGTGGGAAGTCATCGAGGTTTCGACGACCGTCCCCCCGTCGCAGGACTCGCCCACCTGGAGCTGGTAGTCGGCGTACGGCGCCACGGGATTCCAGGTGAACAGCACGTCCGGCGCGACGCAGATCTGCCCGTCGATCGGCATGCCGAGGGCCGGCGGCCAGGCAGGAGGGCAGATCACGACGATTTGGTGGGCGTTCCAGCCGTTGCCGGTGTTGTTGGCGTTGTTCCAGTCCGGAGCCACCAGGCTCACGATGACGAAGTAGGTGCCGCTTTGCGTGACGGGGGGGATCAGCGGCGGCACGTCGGCCGTGATCCTCGCCCCGCTCTGCGGCGCGAAGGTGCGCACGAAACTGCCGGGTCCCATGTCGACGTCGTCCATCGACCAGCTGTCATCGGTGGACAGGTAGGCGCGATACGTCCAGGTCCCGCTGACTGCCGCGGACGAGTAGTTGAAGACCGCGAAATCGAGCCAGGCCATGCGGTTGCCGGACTCGATCTCCTCCGGACCGTTGGCGTCCATGACGATGAGATCCGGCTCCGGCGGCGTGTCCTCGGCGATCATCTGCCCGATCTGGGCGAACTTGGTTTCGGTCACCTTGCAGTCGACCGTGACCGTGGAACGATCGCTCGTCGAGAGGACGGCGTAGATGGCCCCCGTCGTCGTCTTCAGGGCTCCCGAGCCGCTCGTGCCGCCCCAGGTGGGACCGTCCCAGCTCGCGCGGTTGTCCCAGCCGTCCTGGCTGCAGTCGTCGAAGGAGCCGGCGTTCTCGTACATCAGCTCGCCGGTGTAGGGAGCCTCGGCCGGGTACCCCTCGTGCCGCCAGATACTGCTTTCCCAGGAGTCGCAGTCGTTGTCGTAGCCCCAGCCCCACCAGCCGGTCAGGGCGCCGATGGGGTGGTCGAGGTCGATGACCGCCACGTCGTGGTCGTAGTCGTAGTCCTCGGTCCAGAGCGTCCAGACATGGATCTGGGCTTCCCTCGCGGTGCCGAACGGCCTCTGCCCCTGCTCGTAGCCCGGAATCACCTGGACCGAGTCGATGAAGGCGGAGAGATCCTGTTTGTAGACGCAGTGCGCCGCCGTGAGGACGTGCTGGGGGTCGATCAGGGTGCCGGAGCAATGGCCCCCGGATGTGTTGCCGCCATAGTAGAGGAACAGCTTGACCCGCCGCGGGTAATATCCGATCGCGGGATTGGCCACTTCGCTCCAGGTGGAGAAGTTCTTGGCCACCCCCTCGGGGTCGTCGAGCAGCTGGTCGATGCCGAACCCTGCGCGGGTGTAGGGCTCGATCAGCCCCTTCAGGCCGTCGACGCTCCGCTCCCTGACGAGACCGGTGGCGCGATCCAGCGTCAGGATGCGGCTCTCGTCCTCCGGCGCGCCGGGCGCGCGGCGCGGCGGCGGCGGCGGCTCCATCGGCATGAGCGTGGCCAGCGGGCTCTGCAGGCGGTCGTCCGCCGTAGCTCCGGCCGCAGGATTCGGCTCCTGATCTCCAGGATCCGCCCCGGCGCCCCGCGGCAGGACAGCGATGATGAGCAGGAAGAGAGACGCCACGCCTGCGAAGGTCGACAGGAGGGAGGCGCGGAAACGCACCGGCTGCATGGCGCGACTCCTTTGCAGACGCGCGTGTGGCCGAAACGCGGCCGGACGGACAGGGTCGCCGGAGGCGAGATCCAGGCACGAGTGTAGCACGGATGACGAGGGCGCGACAAATCTCCCCGCGATTTGAACCCCTCCCGACCGCGACCGGCATGTGGCGGTGGCGAGGTGGCGGCCGGAGAAGATCAGGGCGGGTCGCTGACGTAGAAACGGGGGCGTCGGGCCGGAAGCTTACGAACTCATGCTCCACCCGCGCCCCCGGCGGCAGGCGGGTCGGCTTCGTCGCGGTCGGGCCGCGGCCGCAGCCTGCGGTCCGTGAACAGGACGACAACGGCCGCCAGCGCCATGAGCAGCAGGAGGATGCCAACCGACCGCAGGTAGCGGGCCGGATCGCACATCGCGAAATCGGGCACGGCGTTGAGCGTCGTGTGGACGGCGATCGGCACGAGCAGGCTGCCGCCGCCGCGGATGGTGATCCAGGTGAACAGCACTGTGACCGGCAGCGTCCACGCCTGTCGCAGGATCACCGCGCCGAGTCCTCCCCAGCGGGGGTCCGCCGTCAGGTCGATCGGCGCGTGCCAGAACGCCCACCAGAAGCTGATGATGAGGCTCGCCTCGAACGGACTGCGCGTGCGCAGCAGGCGCGGCAGCCAGACGCCGCGCCACCCCAGCTCCTCGCCGAGCGAGCCGCCGTACAGCAGATTCACGGCGAGCGAGGTGACGATCGCCCCCGCGGCCAGCGGCGACACGGCCACGCCGGCGATCGGCGCCGAGCCGGCCCCGCCGTCGGCCGCCAGCAGCCACGACAGCCAGGCGCAGCCGGCGCAGGCGAGTGCGCCGCCCGCCGCCCAGACCGCCACTGTCCGCGCCCGCGCCGATCCATCCGGCCACGGCACGAGCCGGTTGCCGCCGCGCGCGAAATGGAACAGGACCCAGGCACCGAACGCAACGAGCGCCGCCGTCCACCGCGGCCCGATCTCCGCCAGCGACGGGAATCCCCGCGTCGCGATCAGCGCGCCCAGCCCCACGGCCGGCAGGTAGACGAGCGCCAGCGTGCGCCAGGCGCGCCGCGCTGCCCCCGCCTCGCTCCACGCGGCGACGATCAGGCCGGCGAAGGCCGGCGCGAACACCCCGACCTGCGCCACCAGCCAGTGGAGGTCCGGCGTCCGGATGTTCGGGCGCCCCAGCGCCCCCGACAGCAGCCAGAGAGGCCACGACAACGCGTACGTCAGCACGAGGAATACCGCCGTGCCGTGACGGGCGATCAGACGGGTCATGTCGCTTCTTTCGCGCCGGGCAACCGGGTCGGGGTCCGGAGCGGATTATAGGGCGGGACCGGCCGACAGCCGACCCCTGTCTTCAGTCGACCGCGCTCGCACAGCCCGGAATCCGTGACGCGAGCGCGATGCGACCCGTCATGCCGCGCAGGAGAACCGGCTCCTGCGCGTTGTTGTCTGATGGCACCGGTCGGGACGCTGCCGCCGACGCGCCTGGAGCGGATCACCGGGACCGGAACGACGACGCGCCGCGATCTTCGGTCCGTTCTGGGGGGAGGACGAAATGCAGACCCTCAAGTTCAGAGTCCTTTTGCTGGCCGGGACCGTGCTGGTCGCCATCTGCGGGGGTTGCGCGCCCATGCCGTATTACGACGCTGAAGTCGTGGTCTTCGCGCCGGGGCCCGACGTCTATCCGTGCCCGCCGTCCCGGCCGCCCCACGGCAGACCGTCGGCCACGGGGACCTCGCAGCCGACGCAGCGGGACACCCCCCTCGCTCACGGCCAGATCACGTCCGACTCCGCAACCGGGACCCGCGAATTGCGGCCGGAAGTCCGGGTCCGGGTTCCGCGTCCCGAGCCGGAAAGCACTCCTGAACGGGTCGCCCCCAGCGGCCGCACCCGCACGCGCTGAGACTCCGCCGGCCCCGGCCGGCACGTAGTTCAGTAGTAGTACCAGATCGAGGCGTACTCCTCCAGGTTCTCGCCGAGGGCATCCAGGCGTTCCAGATAGCCGAGGATCGGGACATCGGCGCCGACGTAGGAGTTGAACTCCGTAATGCCCTTCTCCCAGGAGTGGTACTCGTAGACGCGGGCGCCGTCGGGCAGCACCGAGATGAGATCACGATCCTGGCTGGAGCGCAGGTAGTTCTTGCCGAGGCCGGGCAGGTTGAAGACCGGCTCGTCGGTGCGGCGCAGGCCCGGCAGGAGCCGGGCCTCCTCCTTCTGTTCCTGCACGAGGCGCGCGATCGGCACGCGATACGTCCTGGTCTCCTCCTTCCCCTTGGGCGCGAACGTGTAATAGGGATCGATGCCGCAGCGGCGCAGGAGCATGCGCAGGCGGGCCGCCTCGAAACGGCGTGAGACGAAAAATGTGAACACCAGCTGATTGTAGATGCCGACCCCCTGGCGCCGCAGGCGGTCCACGGCGGCCACCAGCTCCGGCGTGATCTCGTACGGGTGCTGCACGTGGGTCACGAGGCAGACTTCGCGCCGTCCCGGCCGCCGCGCCGAGCCGATGATCCGCGCCAGCTTGTCGGTGATCCTCAGCGGCAGGGTGACCGGAACACGGCTGCCGATCCGGATCAGATCGAGGCTCGGCACGCGATCCAGCCGCTCGAGCAGGGCCGCGATCGCCTCGTCCGGCATGGCCAGCGGGTCGCCGCCCGTCACGAGCACCTCGCGCACGGAGGGATGCGTTTCGAGCCAGCGGCAGGCCTCCTCCAGGGTCCGGGCGGACGGGAACGCGTCCGGCGCCATCGCCTCGTCGATCTCCCAGTTGCGCTGGCAATAGACGCAGATCTGCGGGCAGGTGTTGAACGGCTTGAGGATCGCCACGGCGGGATAGCGACGTGTGACGAGATCGATGGGCGAGGTGTCGCGCTCGAGCATGAAGTCGCACGCCTGATCCTGGGCGCCGCGGTGCGCGGTCATCTCGCGCACGTAATCGCGGGGCGGCAGCACCTGCGCGCGCAGGGACCGGTCGCGTCCTGCCTCCGGATCGTCGTCCAGAAGCGCGGCGTAGAAGGGGGTGACGCCGAACGGCAATGCCGCCGCGCGGGCCGCGCGCGCGCTCGCCAGCTCCTCCGCGCTCAGGGTGGCCGCGCGCGCAAGCTGGTCCGGTTCGACGATCACGTTGGCGAGGTGCCAGCGCCAGTCGGACCAGTCGGCCGCGCTGCCGCCGAGCGCCTGCAGCACCTTCTCACGTCGGGCGGCGCGGCGCGCGATCGCCTCCGCCGCCAGTCCGTCGGCGTACCGCGCCATCGTGGTCTCGACCCGGTCCCAGAGCAGATCGAGATCGTCGGAACGTGCGCGCGATGCCTCGCGGCCGGCCAGCGGCGGCCGCGGCTCCGGCTCGGGCGGAGCCTGGTTCAGCCAGGCCGCCAGACCACGCGCCAGGGCGAGCATCTCGGCGTAGAAGCCCGGGGTGAGATCGGGGCGCGGCCGGCCGCGCGCCAGATCCCACAGGGCCCCGGCCACGCTGAAGCCCGAGAGTTTTTCGGAGTTCTCCGTCAGCATGCCGCGCAGGGCGCGGGCGCAGTCGCGCGCCCGCACGTAGCGCAGGCTCTCGTGGCCGGCGCTCGCTTCCATGACATCATGCTGGAGTCGGGTCACCAGAACGTACAGGCGGCGGCGGGCCGTGGCCGATGTGGCGCAGTCGGCAATGCGGACGAGCAGAGGGGCGGCCTCCGCGAGGAAGGTCGCGCGGTCGGTGCCGGGGATCGGCATCGGGCATCTCTCCTGTGCGCTTGCCGGTGAGGAGCCGGCGACGAGGGCTCCGTTCGGAATCGCCCGGGAGAGGGCGCGACGGAGGCCGTTACGTGTAGAGTAGCGCGAACGACGGCCCGGGGCAACGCCAGCCCGGACAAACGAACGGGGGCGGCGTCCGCCGCCGCCCCCCTCCGCACTTCGGACGGTGTCCGCCTCAGGGCAGCAGCGTTCCGCCCCATTCGACGACCGTCGCGCCGTTTCTCACGAACGTATTCACCGGCGGCTCCGGCAGCGTCTCGCGCGTATCGCACCCCTGGAAAACGAACCACAGCCGCAGCAGCGAAGCGGGCGTCGGCGTGATGGCGAGTTCGACCCAGGGATCCAGGTCCGCCCCCACGAGGGGATGCACCCGATAGAAGGGCCGCTGGCCGAGCCTCTCGAGCCAGTAGACGAGGAAATCGCGCCGCTCGGCCGCGGTGAGACCGTATCGGGTCAGCAGAGCGTCCAGACCCGGCTCCAGGTCGGCCGCGGCCAGGCACCACCCCCGGGACAGGGCCGGCAGACGCGACAGGGAGGCCTCGTAGAAGAGATAGTCGTACCGGTCGTTGATGCGCCCGGTCGGCTCGACCTGCACGACCCAGCCCTGGCCGTAGTCGGGAATGCTCCTGGTCAGGCGCGTCCCCTGGTGCAGGGCGAGACAGACCTGAAAGCGGCCGGCCGTCTCCGGATAGATGTAGATGGCCGGCTTGTCGACATTGATGTCCTGCAGCCAGAGCGTGTCTAGTCCCGCGGCCGAAAGACCGTCGCAGAAGAAAACGTCGCTCTCCGCCGACACGAACGCGGGTCCGGTCTCCCCGGTCGCCAGCGTGGCCGACACACAGTAGTTGCCCGTGGCCACCGTCGTGAAGGCATACGCACCGTCAGCCGCCGCCAGCGTGCTGTCGGTGGCCACGAAACGCGCGCCGGCGAGGCGATGGAGTTTCACGCTGGCCTGCCCGGCCGGCTCTCCGGTGATCCCTTGCATCGCCGTCCCGCCGACCTCTCCGGCCACATCGATCGCCTGCAGCCGCAGACACAGATCTCCAGCGATCTTTCCGTCGACCGTCACCGGCGCCGAGCACGGGCTGACATAGGAGGGACGCGCAGCGTAAAGCGTATAAGATCCGCCATTGAGACCGCCGAACGCAAAACGACCGCGAAAATCGGCGAGGGTGCTGTCGATAACGGTCACGTACGGAGCGAACCACGAGATGAGCGGCAGCAGGTACACGGTCGTGCCTTCGGGAGAAGCAAGCGGAGCGGGCATCTCGATCGTGCCGGTGATGTCGGGGGGCGTGGTTCCGGTGGGGGTGCTGTCGCAGCCTGCGGCCAGCAGAGCGCCGATGAGGACGAGGAGGACGAGGGTGAATATCGGTCGGTAATTCATGGCATCTCCCTCTGCGATGCCGCGCACCAGGCTGGGCGACGCCCGCTCCACGGCGGTCCGGGGGACAAGGATCCCCCTGAAGATTCCCCCGCCAAAACGTACGGGATGCCCGGCATTCGCGCCAGCCCGGGAGGGCGACCGGCGCCGGGCCGTCCCTATGACTCCGGTGTCGGCCGATCCGAAGTCGGCAGCTCGTGCTGCCGCAGAAAGGAAAGCTGGTCCCAATACCCGCGCTGGAAACGGATGCGACCACCAACGACGTGGAAGAATCCGCATCCCCGAAGTCCCCCGGGGTCCCGCCATTCGAGAATCGCCCAGTCGCCGTCCGCGAAGAGATTCTCCACGATGCACACCATCTCCGCCCGCGCGAATTCGCGCTGAAACATGGCCGCGATGGCGGCCCGCCCTGCGGTGGGCTCCCACATGACCTGGTGGTTGATCGCGTCATCCTCGTAGAGTGCGGCGAGGCCCGCAACATCGGCGCGATTGAAAGCATCGACCCACGCGCGAACAACGTCTTTCGGTGCTTGCATCTCTCTCCCGGCGGCAGACTTCCATCTCCCGCGGATGGCCTGGTTGGTTCGCCGATGTGCTCGAGGATCCGCGCGGATTCGCCGCGATCGACCGGGAACTCATCCGCGTCTTCGCCAGCCAGTTGGCGGTGTCGCTGGAGAATCTACGTCTCAGCCACGAGATCGTCGAGCCCCAGAAGGAGGCCGTCCTCACGCTCGGCGGCGTAATCGAAACCCGCTCCAAGGAGACCGCGGGCACGTGCCGCGCATCGTGGAGTGCGCGGCCCTGCTCCGGATGGTGTGACGCCGGCCGGCGGGCAGCCGCCGTTCCCGCTCCCCAGCGCACGCAACACAACGGATGACTCCGGGACCCCTCTGCTCTATAATGATCCGTCGGTCGACCATGGTCGGCCAAAGTGTAGATGCGGGGGAAGGCATGAGCCTCGCTCGGCTGCTGCACGCCCGCAGCGCCAGACCGGGCTTCCAATGCTGATCGTGCGGGCCGGAGGGATCGGACCATGATACCGTCCCGACCCGGCATCGACCTGCGCTCCTCTCTGCTCTACGCGCTGCTCGGCGGCGCGTGGATCCTCTTCTCGGACCGCCTCTTACTCTCTATGAGCCGCGATCCCGTGGCGTTTGCGCGCGTGCATAGCTGGGAGGGCTGGGTCTTCGTGCTCGGCAGTGCGCTCTTCATCTTTGCTCTCCTGCGGGTCGAATTGATCAGGCGTCACCGCACCGAAACCGCCCTGTACGCCAGAGAGGAACGTTTCCGCCACATCGCCGAGCGGATTTCCGACGTCGTCTCCGTCTGGGACGAACGGTCGCGCATCACCTACGTCTCGCCTTCGGTCACCCGCGTGCTGGGATACGAACCGCAGGAGATCCTCGCCTGGCGCAACCCGTCCGCTTTCATCCACGCGGAGAGCCAACCGGACTTCAAGGCCCTCCGGGAGAGGATCCTGACCGGGGCCGTCTCAGACATCGAGCGACTGGAAATCCGCTTCAAGCGCAAGGACGGGACCTGGGCCTGGCTGGATCTGGAGGCCACGCCGTTCCAGGCCGACAAACGGTTCGGGGGCCTGCAGGTCATCGCCCGCGACGTCACCGAACGCAAACTGGCGGAGGATGCGCTGCGCCAGAGCGCACGCAGCTATCGGGGCATTTTCAATGCCGCCACGGACGCCATCTTCGTGCACGACGCCGCGACCGGGACCATTCTCGACGTCAACGACGCCGCACTGCGCCTGTTCGAGGTCGACCGGGCGGAAGCTCTGAACCTGACTCCCGACGCGGCCAACCTCGGCGTCAGCCCCTATTCGGCGGTCGAGGCGAGACAGTGGATGGCCAGGGCGATCGCCGAGGGACCCCAGCTGTTCGAGTGGCTGGCCAGGAAGAAGAGCGGCGAGCTGTTCTGGGTCGAAACCGCCCTGAAATGCGCCGAACTTGACGGTCAGCAACGCGTGCTGGCGCTCGTGCGCGACATCAGCGAGCGCAAGCGCACCGCGGAGGTGTTGCAGGAGAAGCACGAGGAACTGGAGCGCTTCTTCGGCCTCACGCTCGATCTGATGTGCATCGCCGACATGGACGGCCACCTCCTGCGCGTGAACCATTCCTGGAAACTGATGCTCGGCCATGATCTGCAGCAGATGCAGGGGCGGAAGTTCCTCGAGTTCATCCACCCCGATGATGTCCAACCGACGCTCCAGGCGATCGCCGCCCTGTCCGCGGGCCGGGATGTTGTCGACTTCAGCAATCGATATCGCGGCCAGGACGGCAGCTACCGCTGGATCGAGTGGCGCGCGACCCCCTATCAGGGCAGGCTGATCTACGCCGTGGCCCGCGACATCACAGAGCGCAAGCGCGCGGAACACCAGTTGATCCTGCAGCGCGATCTCGGCCTCGCCCTGGGCAACTCCCGCGACCTGGCCGAAACGGTGCGGCTCTGCGCCGAGGCGGGAATCGCCACGTCCGGCCTGGAATGCGGCGGCGTCTATCTGGTGAACCGGGCCACCGGCCTGTTCGAGCTGGCCTATCACCACGGCTGTTCCGAAGCCTTTGCGCGGACCGCGCGCCACTACGAACCCGACGCAAACCAGGCCCGGCTTTTCCGGGAGGGGCAAGCATTCTATGCCAACTTCCGCGAACTCCCCCCGCCCGCGGCCGCGTCGGGGTTGCGCGAAGGTCTCAAGGCCCTCGCCATCTGTCCCATCCGGCAGCACAACCAGGTCATCGGTTCGCTCAACCTCGCCTCGCACGTCCACGAAAGCGTGCCGGAATTCTCCCGCGCCGCCCTCGAGGCCATCGCCGGCCAGGTCAGCCAGGCCATCGCCCGCGACCAGACCCTGGCGGCGCTGCAGGCCAGCGAGCGCAGCTACCGGGAGATCTTCAACGGTGCGGACGACGCCATCTACGTGCACGACTCAGTCACCGGCGCCATCATCGACGCCAACGCCTCGATGCGCATCATGTTCGGATTCGGCGACGGGGATATTTCGGGCTTGAACCTCGATGAAGTCAGCCTCGGCACCAGTCCCTACTCGGCGGTGGAGGGCGAGCAGTGGCTGGTGAAGGCCGCCACGGAGGGCCCGCAGCGATTCGAGTGGCTGTCCCGGAAGAAGAGCGGCGAGCTGTTCTGGGTGGAGGTGTCCCTCAAGAGCGCTCAAATCGCCGGGCAACCGCGACTGCTGGCCCTGGTGCGCGACATCACGCAGCGCAAGCAGACCGAGGAGGCGCTGGCTCGCGAGCGGCTCTTCACCAATGCGGTGCTCGACAGCGTGCCCGGCCTGCTCTACCTGTACGATGAGAAGGGTCGGCTGGTCCGCTGGAACCGGCGGCACGAGGAGATGACCGGCTACTCGGGCGAGGAACTGCGCGACCGGTACCTGCTCGACTGGTTCGAAGGCGAGGACAGGGCGCAGGTCGCGCGGGGCATTTTGCGCGGCGGACATGACAGGCACACGAGCGTCGAGGCGAACCTGAAAACGAAAGACGGCCGGCAGGTGCCCTTCCTCTTCACTGCCGTACCCCTGGTCATCGACGGGCGGCAATACGTCACCGGCATCGGCCTCGACATCAGCGAGCGCAGGCGGACAGATGAGGAGTTGCGGCAGCTCCGGCAGGAACTGGCGCACGTGGGGCGCACGCTCACGCTCGGCGAGCTTGGCTCCTCCATCGCGCACGAACTCAACCAGCCGCTCACGACGATCCTCAGCAATGCCCAGGCCGCCCGGAACTTTCTTGACCGCGACCCGGTCGATCTCGGGGAGGTGCGGCACGCACTGGCCGACATCGAACGCGCGGACCGCCATGCAGGCGAGGTCATCCAGCGCCTGCGCAATTACATCGGCCGCAAGGAGGCCCCGCACGAGCTGGTGGATCTGAGCCAGGCGATCCGTGACGTGCTGCGCCTCGTCCGCGCCGAGGCCGCGTCGCGCGACATCATGACGATCGCCCACCTCGCGCTCAATCTGCCGCTCGTCTGCGGCGACCGCGTGGCGCTGCAGCAGGTGCTGCTGAATCTGATCGTCAACGCCTTCGACGCGGTGCGCCAGGTCCCTCCGTCCGAGCGCCAGGTGACCGTGCGCAGCCAGCGCGAGGAAGGCGACACGGTCGCGGTCACCGTCAGCGACACCGGGCCGGTCCTGGCGCCGCACGTGCAGGAGATGCTGTTCGAGCCGTTCTTCACGACCAAGCCTGACGGACTCGGCCTGGGACTGTCACTGAGCCGTTCGCTCGTCGAGGCGCACGGCGGCCAGGCGTGGGCCGCCCCTCACCCGGAAGGCGGCATGACCTTCGGCTTCCGCCTGCCGATCGCCCGGAAGAACCCGGCCTGACCGGCCACTTCCCACCGGTGGCCCAGGTGCGCTGCAGGCTGTTGCCTCGCCTGCATTGACCGACCGGGGCCGGATCGGCTAGATTCGCGCCCATACCCCGACGTCACAACGCCACCCGTTCCCGGGTGCCTGCCAAGGGAGATGCCTACCATGTCCATGCCTTCGCTTCGTGCCGGGCAGCGCGCCACGCGTGCGATCGCCGGCCTCGCGCTGTCTGTGATGTTCTGCGCCGCGCTCGTCGGCGCGTCGTCCGCCGGCGACCTGCCCGCCTGCACACCCGACGCCACGGTGCAGCGCAGCGCAGTGCCCGATGTCTACAAGTGGAACATGGCGCCATTGTTCCCATCGGACGGGGCGTGGGACAAGGGGCGCGTGAAGCTGCTGGCGGATATCCCGGCGCTGGCCAGGTACCAGGGCAGGCTCGGCGACCCGAAGGTGCTCGCGGACTGCCTCGACCACTACTTCCGGCTCCACGGCGACGCCAACTGCGTGACGCTGTACGCCAACATGAAGCTGACGACGGCGCAGTCCGACGACAAGGCGGGCGGCATGCGGCAGCAGGCACAGGACGCGATGAACGAGCTGATGATGGCCGCCTCGTTCATCCGCCGCGAGGTACTCGCGCTGTCGGCCGACAAGGTGTCGATGATCTTCGACGCTCAGCCGCGCCTCGACCCGTACCGGGCGTATCTCGAGGGCCTGCGGCGTCGCGCCTCGCGCGTGCTGAGCCCCGACGCTGAGCGCGCCCTGGCGCTGCTGGGCGACAACCTCTGGGCGGAGATCGACCTGAACGAGATGCCGTCGCCGCTCGAGGAATGCTTCAACGGCATCCTCAACGACATCCCCTGGCCGATGGTGAAAGACGAGCAGGGCCGCAACGTCCAGCTCACCCTGGCCAACTACAGCGTGTTCCGCCAGTCGCCCGATCGCGCCGTGCGCGAGGGGGCCGTCAACGCGTTCCTGGCCACGCTGCGGCAGTACCAGCACGCGCTGGCGGCGTCGCTCAGCGGGCAGTTCAAGCTGGACGTGGACTACGCTCGCGCGCGCGGCTACGACACTGCGCTGGCCGCCTACACCGACAAGGACAACGTCCCGACGGCGGTGTACGACAACCTGCTCTCCACCGTGGAGGCCAACCTGCCGCTGCTGCACCGCTACGTGGCGCTGCGCAAGCAGGCGCTCGGGCTGCCCGACGTGCGCCTGTACGACCTCTACATCCCGCTGGCGGCGGGGGTAGAGGCCGACATCCCGTTCGCGCAGGCGCGGCAGACCATCATCGAGGCGCTCAAGCCGCTCGGCCCGGCATACGGCATGGTGCTCGCCGAGGGGCTCGACCCGCGCAGCGGCTGGCTCGACCTCTATCCGCACATGGACAAGGAGAGCGGCGCCTATTCTTCGAGCGTCTACGGGAAGCATCCGTACGTGAAGATGAACTACCAGAACTCGCTCGACGACATGTCCACCCTGGCGCACGAGTACGGCCACGCCCTGCACAGCGACCTCGCCATGAAGGCGCAGTCGTACCCTGACTACCGCTACACGAACTTCCTGGCCGAGATCGCCTCGACCTGCAACGAGGCGCTGCTGAACGACTACCTGGTGGCGCGCGCGCCGGACGACGCGCAGAAGGCCTACCTGCTGGTGGGGCGCCTCGAGGACATCCGCACGACCATCTTCCGGCAGACGATGTTCGCGCATTTCGAACGCACGGTGCACGGCTACGTGGAGCAGGGCGTACCGGTTACGGCCACGCTGCTCGACTCCACCTACACCGACCTGGTCCGCCGCTACTACGGCCCCGACTACAGGATCGACGCCAACGACGGCATGGAATGGGCCTACATCCCGCACTTCTATTACAAGTACTACGTCTACGTCTACGCGACGGGGCTGTGCAGCGGCATCGCCATCGCCGACCGGGTGCGCGAGCTCGGCGCTCCGGCCATCGACGCCTATCTCGGCATGCTCAAGGGGGGCAGCTCCCAGGCGCCGCTCACGCTGCTGCAGAAGGCGGGGGTCGACCTGACGAAGCCCGACGCCATCGCCGCCGCGATGCGCACCTTCGAGCGGACCCTGTCCGAGGTGGAGAAGCTGACGGCGAAGAAGAAGTAGCCTCTCCGGTCATCCGGCGGGACAGAAGAGGGCGTCCGCGCACGGCGGGCGCCCTCGTCGTTTGGTGCCCCTGTAAACGGCGCTTCGGCACGCCCTGCCCACGCCGTGTCGCGGCGCCGATCAGTGCCCGCCGCGCCCCTTCGGGATGGCGTGCCGGATCCGGATCGCCAGCACCAGCCCGATCACGGCGAACGGAATCAGGAACGGCGGCCAGTACCCCCAGCTCCTCTCCGTCAGGAAGCCGAGGCTGAGGAACTGCGTGCCGGTGCCGAGGTAGACCAGTCCGTCGATCAACCCCACGGCCGTGCCGGCGTTCTTGCGACCGCCGAAGTCCATCGTGGCGGTGCCGCTGAGCATGCCGTGCGTGCCGATCACGCAGAACGAGATCACCATCACCGAGATGCCGAGCAGCCACATGTTGTTCAGGGAGAAGGCCATCACGCAGACAGCCACCAGCATCAACCCGTACAGCAGTCCCGCCACCGGGGCGCGTCGCGACCCGAACAGCTTGTCCGACATCCACCCCGCGGTCAGACCGCCGGTGGCGCCGGCGATGAACAGCATCAGGCCCCAGTTGCGGGTGATGAAGAAGCTGGCGTAGTAGCCCATCTCCTTGCCGTAGATCGTGTACCAGTGCATGACGCCGTTGCGCAGCACGCCGGTGCAGAACTCGATAGCGCCGATCGTCAGGACGATCGGATTGGTCACGACCTTCCTGAGGATCACGCGCAGCGGATCGGGGCGCTCGTCCTCGCCGCTGGAGGCGTCGGCGGTGTCGAAGTTCGTGAGCCCCACATCGCCCGGCCGATCGAAGACCAGGAAGTAGTCGACGATGGCCCAGAACAGCAGGATGAACGCCGGGATCGCGAAGACCCAGTAGGGCGGGCTGACCACCGCCTGCCCGTCGGCGCCGATCGTCGTGTGCAGCTTCTCGACGATGAAATAGCCCCAGTCGAACGCGAAGTAGATCCCCGCCGAGATCAGCACGCCGAAGATCCCGCCGAACACGCCGCGTTCGCGCACGTGGAACCAGGAGCTGTTCACCTTGACGATGCTCACCGCGCCGAAACTCTGGAAATACATGTTGGCCGCGTAGAGCAGCGAGAAGACGAGCACCAGGTTCACGGAGGGGCGCGTGTAGGTGAAGGCCGCCAGGGCCAGGTTCATCACGGCCGCGCCCACGGCCGCGATCATGATCGTGCGGCGCCCGCCGATGCGGTCCGTCAGCGGTCCGTTGATCAGGAAGGAGATGGCGTAGGTGATCGTCCCGGCCGCGGAGATGATGCCGAACGCCTCCTTCGGCATCAAATCGCCGAACGCGTTCTTGGCCACGGTGAGGTTGTAGCGCCCCATATAGAGAAAGGAGTAGGTCAGCCCCAGCGGCAGCCAGTTCAGGATGCGCCGGCGGCGGAACGCGGCGGTGTGGCTGAACGCCACGGCTTCCGAGGACATCTGGCACTCCCCAGGCCCGCCGGGCGACCGTCCGCGGAAATCGGGGACGGGCCGGCCGGGTCAGCACGAGCGGATGATAGCGCAGCCGCCGCGCCGGGAACAGCGCGAAGGGCGGGTGCTCAGCCGAGCCGCCTCACGACCACCAGCGTGACGTCATCGGACGGCGGCACGCCGGCGGCGTGGCGCGCCACCGCGTCGAGGATGGCGGCGCGGACCTCCCCGGCCCCCTGCCCCGCCGTGGCCCGCAGCACGGCGTGCAGCCGGTCGTCGCCGAACAGATTGACCTGGTCCTCGGCGTCGAGGTCATCGTCTTCGTCACCGTCATCGGTGCCGGACGGTTCCCGCCCGTCCCAGGTGGCATCGCCGAGCCTGCCTCGCGGCGCCGCGTCCGTCACGCCCGCCGGCAGCGGCGGCCCCTCGGCCTCGGTGATGCCGTCACTGAACAGCACCAGCAGGTCGCCCGGATCGATCGTCACGGTCTGCTGCCGGTAGGCCTGGCCCTCCAGCATGCCGATCAGCAGCCCCCCGTCCTTCAGCTCCTCGAGACGTCCGTCGGCCCGCAGCAGCAGCGGCGGGTTGTGCCCGGCGTTGGTGGAGGTGAAATTGCCGGTGGCGCTGTCGAGCGCGCCGTAGAAGAAGGTGGCGAAGCGTCCGATGTCGGTGGAACGGGTCAGCAGATCGTTCATGTGCGCGACGACGGCCGCCACCTCCGCAAGGTGGATGACCTGCCCCTGCAACAGCGCCTGCAGGTTGGCCATCAGGAGCGCCGCCGGGATCCCCTTGCCCGACACGTCGGCGATCGCCAAACCCAGCCGCCCGTCGGGCAGGGCGAGGAAATCGAAATAGTCGCCCCCGACCTGGAGACTCGGCACGCTGACGCCGGTGATCTCCCAGCCCGGCAGGTCCGGCATGGCGTGCGGCAGCAGCCGCTCCTGGATCTCGCGCGCGGTGCGCAGCTCGCGCTCGAGCCGCTCGCGCGCGATCGCCTGCTCCCGACCGAGCTTCACCGCTTCGGTCATTTCGTTGAACGAGGCGGCCAGGTCGCCGAATTCGTCCTCATTGGGCACTTCGATGTGCGTGTCGAGATCGCCGCGCGCCAGGCGCACCGTCCCCTGGTGCAGCGTCCGCACCGCCGAGGTGATGCCGGTCGCGATCCGCATGCCGAGGAAGACCGCGAACGCCTCGATCAGCAGCAGCAGGATCGCCAGCGACAGCAGAGCGAGCAGGATCACCTTGTTGAATTCGTTGCCGCTCGACCAGAACTCGCGCACGAGCTCGGAAAGGGCCGTTTCCACGCGCAGCATCACCGAGGTGCGATCCAGCCCGGCGGGCGACAGCCGCACGACGTCCAGGATGGCGGCACCGAACTTGAGCGGGCGCCTCCAGAGGTCCGCGGTGGAGTCGGCGGCGGCGTATGTGCCGCGCACGACGAACATCGCGCGGATCGAGTCGCCCGGGGCCGCGCCTCCACCGAGCGAGTCCGCGGCGCCGACGGCCCGGCCGCGGTCGCTGTACAGGTCGACCCGAACACCGGTCACCGCCGACAGGTGATCGAGCACGCCGGCGTCCACGCGGCGACCCGTGGCCGTCCAGGCCGGCGGCGTTCCCTCGCGGCGCAGGCTTACGGCCCACAGCTCGTCGTCCGTGCGCAGGAACAGGCTGCTGTCGACCGGCGCCCAACGCCGTCCGCTCCCGCCTATCTCGGTGCTATTCCCCCCGATGGTGAAGACCATGCCCCGGTCGGCCGGCGGAGTCGGCGGCGTCGACGCGCTGTCAGGCGGCGCCGCGCCGTCGGGCGTCGTCGCCGGAGCCGGGACAGGGGCGCGCAGCGCCCGCCAGAGCTCCGGCAACCAGGCCGGCGCCGTCGCGGGCGGCGGCGCGTCCTCCCGCGCCATGAACGAGGCGGGGAACAGCGCCGGGCCCGCCGCCGGGTCGCGCACCGCCAGCTCCGCCCAGTCGCGCAGCAGATCGCGCGCGACGCTGGCGCGGCCCGCGCCGATCACCGTGAGCAGGATCGTCATCCACAGGCCGATGACCAGCAGCAGCGGCACCACCGCGATGAAGACGGCGCTCGTGGCGAGCTTCGGCCTGAGCCGCATGAAGTGCAGCCGCATTCCGAACACGAGGTGCGCGCCGGTCAGGAGCCAGAAGCAGAGCAGCGAGCCGAGCGCGTAGCGCAGCGTCGCCTGGCCCAGCGCGTGGAACCCGCCGAGCTCCTCGCTGGGACGGAAGTCCCAGCCGGCCGTCGTCAGGACGGCGGCGACGATCGCCACCAGGAACAGCCAGGCGCGGCGGCGGGAGGTGAGGTGGCGCAGCGGACGGAAGCGACGCAGGAACAGGAACACCGTCGCCAGCGCCACCGACGCCGGCCACCCCTGCCCCCGGGCGCCGAGCAGCGGCACGAACAGCGCGCTCCCGGCGAGCCAGATGATCCAGAAGCGGCGCCCGCGGGTGTCGAGGAGCAGCAGCCGCACCGCCGCCAGCCAGGCCGCCAGCGCCGGCACCGCGGCGAGCCAGGCCCCGGCGGCGTGCTTCGGGCCGACCACGCGCGCGAACAGGAACGCCAGGGTGCAGCCGGCCGCGGCGCCGAGAGCCAGCCGCCAGACCGGCGCGTTGAGCGGAGAGACGGCGCGCCATTCCGGCACCGGCCGGTCCGGGAGCGGGGCCATGCGGGCGGGCCGCGATCTGCGCCGCAGCAACTTCAACGGACCCCGTGCTCCCGTTTGTACCGCACCCAGTTCGCCTTCAGGTCATTGAACGCATCCAGATCGGGGCAGAGCAGGAACGGGTTGTGCGCGCGCTCGAACCCGATGGTGGAGAACGGCCGCGCTCCTTCGCCTCCCCAGTAGTCGTGCCCCGGCAGAACGACGGTCTCGTCCGGCAGCGTCAGCAGATGTCGCAACGAGGTCCACTCGGCCTCGGCCGACGAGCCCGGAAACGCCTTTCCGGTGCCACCCACCTTGCCACAGAACAGCAGGTCGCCCGTGAACAGTCGGCCGTTGCCGAGAAAGCAGAGGTGTCCCGGCGTATGGCCCGGCGTGTGGAAGGCGATCAGGCGCTGGGCGCCGAGCGCGAACACCTCCCCCTCCTCCACCGGCTGCGCTCCCGCGACCCGCTCCTGGGAACCGGCGTGGATGGCCGCCCCGGTCGCCGCCGCCAGCGCCGCGGCGCCGGCCACGTGGTCGCCGTGGCCATGCGTGACCAGCACGGACCGCAACCGTACCTTCCGCTCCCTGGCCATCGCCCCGAGGCGATCCGGGGCGAAGCCGGGATCGATCGCGACCCCCTCGCCGGTGGCGCGATCAACGAACAGGTAGCAGAAATTGCGATCGCCCCCGAGATGGATCTGCAGGCAGAGCAGTCCGGCGTCGGAGTGGTCGTGGACGATCATCGCCGCTCCTTGCGTCGTGACGGGCGCTACAGCCCCGTGAGCAGGCTCACCGAGAGGGCGATCCACCGGTCCCGTCCCACCGCTCTGAAATCGCTGTCGGCGCCGAACGGCTCGAAACTCGAGCGGGCATACTCCTCCAGGCGCAACTGGAAGTCGAGCAGCCGCTCCTTCTTCTCCTTGCCGGAGGCCGGCAGGGCGAGCTGCAGCCCCACTCTCGCCGAGCCTCCCCAGTCCTGCAACTCGAGCACGACCGTGCCACCGTACATGTAACCGTCGGAGCCGAGAAACTGCTCGCCCCCCCAGCGTAGCGACCGCATGTAGTACCCGCCGCCGAGACCGCAGTAAGCGTGGGCCCGGCGCGACACCGGCGCGCGCGCAAGCAGCCCCATCTCCAGGGCGTAGAGAGCGCTGCGTCCGTTCTCCGACACCGCCTCGAAGTCATCCTGGATGTCGCCGAACCCATACACGAACGCGGCGTAAGGCTGGAACGTGCGCCCGATCCGGTGCGTCACCGCGATCTCGATCTGCCCCATGTCGGTGAAGAATTGGTTGAAATCGGAACCGCAGTGGCGATAGCCGAGCCCGGTCGTCACCAGCCAGCGCGCGGCGACCGGGGACTTCGCGCCGGGCGGGACGATCCCCAGCCCCGGGGGCGCGGGACGCGATGCCGGCAGCGGCACCTCCGGCCAGACCCGCGGACGCGCAAACCGGGCTGGCGCCGGAGCCGACGCGGCAAGCGAGTCGGCGGCCACGGTCAGACTGTCATCGCCGGCGGGCGCCGCGCCGGCCGACGGGACGGCTGTCGTGTCGACCGCAGCGACCGCTACGGCCACCGTCGCCGTTGCCGCCGGAGCCTCGAGCAGCCGCGTCACCCGTTCCCGCCATTCACGCAGCACGGCGGTCGGCACGTTGCGCTCGCGCGTGACCGGTCCCGCGGGAGTATCGAGGCTGAGCCGGGCCAGATAGCCGCCCCACGGCGCCGGCAGCAGCACCGCCGCCCGCAGCCCCGGCTCGTCGGCGAACAGGCCGAAGCGGGCCGCCTCCCCGGCGTCGAGCGTGTCGCCGATGGCCGGATGGATCGCAACCAGCGCGTCGGCCTCCGCCCGACCGACCGCCGCGCCTGCCGCCAGCGCGGCGAACAGCGCCACCACACCGGCCACGACGGGCCCCGGACCCGAGACGGCCCGGCGGCGGATTGGGCGACTGCGTGCTCCCGGACTACTCATGCCGGCAATATATGACACCGCGCGCGCGGGGTCACCCGGCGAACTGCGTCGTTCCGGCGCCAGACACATCCGCCCTCCCCGCCTTGCCCCCGGCCCCGCACTCGGCTACCCTCCCGGGCGCCGGGCGCTCCTGTCCGGCGGGGAGGCGACATGACGGAATGGGGGAGGGACACCGGCGGCGGACTGACGGACATCTGGCCGGACGGGGCGGAGCTGGCGGAGCTCTGCGCGGGAATCGTCGCGGCGTGGCTCGCACGCGCGGCGACCCTGCCCGCCTGGGAGGCGGCCGAGCGCGCCTTCCCGCCGACGGACGCCGGCTGGCGCCCGCACGCGGCCCGCCTCCAGCTCATCAACGCGTTCCAGTGGCGGGAAGAGGACCGCAGCCGCGATCCAGCGGCGGGCGACGCCGCGCTGGCGGCGGTCAAGCGCTCGATCGACGCCTCCAACGGCCGGCGGGTGCGCGCCGTGGAGGCGCTCGACGTCCAGGTAATCGACGGGCTGGAGCGGGCCGGCCTGCTTGATCCGGCCGCGCCGCTCGCCAGCGAATCGCCCGGCAGCATCGTCGACCGCCTGACGGTGCTGGCCCTCAAGCGGGCGCACGCACGCGACGCCGACCGCCTCGCCCTGCTCGGCGAGCAGTGGCACGACCTGCTCGGCTGCCTCGACCGTCTCGGCGCCGACGTGGCCGCCGGGCGCGCCCGCGTGAAGCTCTACCGCCAGGTCAAGCTGTACGGCGCGCCGGAGGTCACTCCTCCAGCGTGCTGACGTCGCCGGGCGACTGGCCGAGGATCTGCGCCTTCAACACCCTCCGCATGATCTTGCCGCTGCGGGTCTTGGGCAGCTTGTCCACGAACTGGATCGACGTCGGGACGGCGATCGGCCCCACTTCGCGCCGCACGTGGTCCTGCAGCTGCTCGGCGAGCCCCGGCTTCGCCTCGAAGCGATCGCCCAGGATGCAGAAGGCGTGGATGACGTTGCCGCGCAGCTCGTCCGGCACGCCGACCACGCCCGCCTCCGACACGGCCGGGTGGCTCACCAGCGCACTCTCCACCTCCGCCGTGCCGAGCCGGTATCCGCTCACCTTGATGACGTCGTCCATGCGGCCGATGATCCAGAGGTAGCCGTCGGCGTCGCGACGCGCGCTGTCGCCGGTGAAATACCATCCCTGCTTCGCGAATTCCGACCAGTACTGCGACACGTAGCGTTCGGCGTCGCCCCACACGGTGCGCGCCATGCCGGGCCATGGCCGCTTGATGACCAGGTAGCCGTCCTCGTTGGGGTCGCAGGTCGTGCCGTCCTCGCGCACCACCTCGGCCGCGATGCCCGCGAACGCCAGCGTGGCGCTGCCGGGCTTGAGCGGCACGACCGGCGTCGGCGTGATCATGAAACCGCCGGTCTCGGTCTGCCACCAGGTGTCCATGATCGGACAGCGTCCCCGTCCGATCACGCGGTGATACCAGCGCCACGCCGCGGGGTTTATCGGCTCGCCCACCGTGCCGAGGAGGCGCAGACTCGACAAGTCGTGCCGGGTGGCCCAGGCGTCGCCGAAGCGCATGAGGCCGCGGATGGCGGTGGGCGCGGTGTAGAGCACCGTGATGGCGTAGTGCTCCACCAGCTGCCACCAGCGGTTCGGATAAGGATAGCCGGGCGCCCCTTCGTACATGAAGCTCGTCGCGCCGAGGATGAGCGGGCCGTACACGATGTAGCTGTGCCCGGTGATCCAGCCCGGGTCGGCGGCGCACCAGTAGCGATCGTCGTCCCGGAGATCGAACACGTGTTTCAGCGTGGTCGCGACGTGCACGCCGTAGCCGCCGTGCGTGTGCAGCAGCCCCTTCGGCTTGCCGGTCGTGCCGCTGGTGTAGAGGATGAAGAGCGGATCCTCGGCATCCATAACCACCGTCTCGCAGCGGGGGCTGGCGATCGGCAGGGCCATCAGGTCGTGCCACCAGAAGTCGCGTCCCTCCTCCATGTGGACGCCCTGTCCGGTGCGTCGCAGCACGATCACGGTCTCCACGACCGGGCTGCGCCGGACCGCCTCGTCGACCACCTCCTTGAGCGGGACCACCTTGCCGCGCAGCCAGGCGCCGTCGCAGGTCACCACGATCCGACTCTGCGCATCGGCGATACGGTCGGCCACCGCCTGCCAGGAGAAGCCGCCGTAGATCACGCTGTGCACAGCGCCGATCTTCGCCGTGGCGAGCATGGCGATCGGCAGCTCGGGCACGCGCCCCATGTAGATCGTGACCGTATCGCCCTTCTTCACGCCCATGCTGCGCAGGACGTTCGCAAAACGGTTCACCTCCTGCCACAACCGATGGAAGCTGAACGTGCGCTGCTCGCCCGGCTTCTCGCCGACCCAGATCAGGGCGAGCTTGTTGCGGCGCCAGGTGAGCGCGTGCCGGTCGAGCGCGTTGTGCACGATGTTCGTGCGCCCGCCGACGAACCACTTGAAGAACGGCGCCCCGCTCTCATCGAGCGTCTGCGTGTACGGCTCGTGCCAGTCGAGCAGTTCGCGGGCCTGGGCATCCCAGAACGCGATCGGATCGGCCGCCGCGCGCTCCCGGACCTGCAGATAGTCCGGCACCAGGGCCGCCGCCACGGTTTCAGGCGAGGGGTGGTGGATCTCGTGTTCGGAAGCCAGGATCTCGGCTTCGCGGCCGGCGTCGGGGTGGATGGTCGGGTCGAGGTGGTCGCTCATCACTTGCTCCTTGGGGCGGAGGTCCGCGGCGGCGCATCAATCAGGAGCAACTTAATAGTTGTTTTCGGCGACGGCGGCCACCCCTGTGCCGTCCCCGCAGCCCCCCCCAGGAAAGGCGGGGCTTGTCGCCGGCCGCCGGTCGCTCAATACTGAGTCTGACCGGGCGCGCCGGCCCGTCCCGGACCCTCACGGTGGAGGCGTCGACCATGCAGCACGTTTTCTCGACCGTTCGCGGTTTCGCGTGCGTTGCGCTCCTTTGCACGCTTTCGCCCGGCCCGGCCCGCGGCGCCGCCGCTCCGTCCGACAGCACCCGCTACTATGTCGAGGAGGACGGCCGCGGCACCGGCTGGTTCGCGGTGGGCCGCACCACGAATCCCCAGGGACAGCTGGTCTACCGCGGCAGCGGCGCGAAATCGGACGCCTTCAAGATCAAGCGCTTCGAGGTCGTGGTCGGGCCCGATTTCGTCCCCGTCAGTTCTTTCCTGAAGATGAGCGCGCAGGGCCAGCCGATCGAATTCACCTCCACGTACGCCGGGGGCAAGGCGGTCACGTCGGCGAAGGTCAGCGGCCAGAAGATGCCGGTCCCCGAGACGCGCCTCGAAGGAATCACCTTCGTGTTGCCAGGGAAGGTGGCCTGCGCCTTCGCCGTCCTCTCGGACTGGCTCGCCAGTCGCGACGCCGCCACCTTCAAGGGCTCCGTGAAGGGCTACATGCCGCCACTGCTGGCCGACATCGAGGTGACCGGACTGGGCCGCCAGACGGTGCAGTCGGGCGGCGGATCAACCGAGGTGCGCGCGTTCCTCCTGACGGCGAAAATCCCGGCCAGCCGTCAGTTGCCGCGGGGCGCCACCCAGGAAGTCGTCCTCTGGCAGTACCCCGACGGCCGCTTCTTCGGTATCGAGGTCGCCGCCCAGAAAATGCGGGCCTACCCCTTCCCTTCGGACGCCAGGCTGGAAGAGGCGCCCAGGGTCTTCCCTGAAGTCGCCGTGCGCTTCGTATCGGGGGCCGACACGCTGGCCGGCACGCTCATGCTGCCGGAGGTCGATCCGACGCGGACGGCAAAGCCGCCGGCGATCGTGTTCGTCTCCGGGTCAGGTCCCTCCATGCGCGACGAGTACGTGGCCGGCTTCCCTGTCTTCCGGGTGCTCGCCGAGAAGCTCGCCGCCGCGGGCTGCGCCTCGCTCCGCTACGACGACCGCGGCATCGAGGAGAGCGGCGGCGATTACGGGCTGGTGACGATGGACATCCTCGCGGCCGACGCCGCCGCGGCCACCGCCGCCCTGCGGAGCCGCCCTGAGATCGACTCCGCGCGCGTGGGACTGCTCGGCCACAGCGAAGGGGCCCTGCTGGCGGCGCAGATCGCGGCGCTGACCGAGCAGCAGTCGGGACAGGTGCTCTGGTGCGCGATCCTGCTGGCCGGCTCCACGGCGAACGGTCATCAGATCATCATGGAACAGTTCGAGCACGCGCTCGCGCAGCAGGGGGCCACGCCCGAAAAGGCGACCGCCCAGCGCGCGCTGCAGGAGCAGGTGCTGGCCTGGGTCGAGGGCAGGGCCGGCTGGGAAACGGTCGCCGCGCTGGCCGACAGCGAGGAGGCGCAGAACCTCGAGATGCAGAAGGCGACGCTCGAGGCGCCGTGGCTGCGCTCCTTCCTGGCCTATGAGCCCGGTCCCTGGCTGGAGAAACTCAAGGTGCCGACCCTGGTCCTGCACGGCGAACTCGATACCCAGCTCCCGCTCGCCCACGGCACGGCGGTGCGCGATCTGCTCAAGGCGAGCGGCAATCCGACCGTGTCGTTCGTGCCGGCGCGCGGCGTGAACCACCTGTTCCAGCTGGCGAAAACCGGCGAGGCGGACGAGTACGCCACGCTCAAGCCGGAGTTCGCCCCCGGCGTGGCCGAGCGGATCACGGCCTTCGTGGCGATGCGGGTGAGGATGAAGTAGCCCCGGACGGGCCGGCATCCGGCAGCCCTGTGTCCCCGGGCGGCCCGGCCCGCGCGCGCAGGAGCGCTTCGGCCCGCGCGAGATCCGCGTCGGTGGTGACTTTCCAGTTCTCCGGCTCCCCCCAGACGATGACCGGAGCGCGCCCCTGCGCCGCCAGCAGCCCGCCATCGTCGGTGAAATCGAGACCCCGTTCGCGCGCCCAGCGATGCGCGGCGAGGAGGAGCCCCCCCCGGAAGACCTGCGGCGTCTGCAGGGCGCGCAACGCGCCACGTTCGAGGTAGCGCGCGACCGGCTGCGCGTCAGCTGCCTCCGCCTCGCGCGCGCCAACGGACGGGACGATCTCCACGATCGTGTCCGTCACCGCCACACCCGGCACCGCGGCGCCGTGCTCCCCCGCCACGGCCGCCACGCGCGCCAGCAGCTGGCGCGATGCGAACGGGCGCGCCGCGTCGTGCACCGCGATCAGGTCGTCGTCGCTGACGGGACGACCCGCAAGCAGCGCCTCGAGCGCACACCAGGTCGAGCCGGTGCGCGTCTCGCCGCCGGGGGTCACCTGCCAGGCGCACGGGAGCAGCGCCGCCGCCAACTCGCCGCGGGCGATCGCCAGCCATGGCCCGGGCACGGACACCGTTACGGTCACCACGCCGGGCGCCTCGGCCAGTTCGCGGATTCCCCACAGCATGAGCGAGGCTCCGCTGACCTGCCGGAACTGTTTGGGCGGCTCGGCGTCGGCGCGGCGTGCGCGCACGCCCAGGCCGCCAGCCATCACCAGCAGGTGCAGGGGACGCACGTGGGGCGCGACCATCGCTTCATCCCTCCCGCGGGGCGGCATGGCGAACCGGCGCCGGCGCCGTCCGCGTCGGCGCCAGCGCCATGGCCACCGCCTCCTCCACGCTGACCGCCGCGTCGATGGTCAGCCCCTCTTCCCGGGTGCGGTGCCGCTTGGCCCGCGCCGTCACCACGCGGGTGAACCCGTGCCGCGCCGCCTCGCGCAGCCGGCTGGCGCGGTCGGACACGTCGCGCAGCTCGCCGGTCAGCCCCACCTCGCCAAGCACGAGCGTGTCGACCGGGATCGGCACCTCGCGCAGCGACGAGGCGAGCGCCGCCAGAATCGCCAGGTCGGCGGCCGGGTCGTCGAGCCGCGCGCCGCCCGCAACCTTCACGAAGATGTCGCAGCCGGCGATATCCATACCGGCCCGTTTTTCGAGGATGGCGGCCAGCAGGGCGACCCGTTTCGAGTCCACCCCCTGCACCACCCGCTGCGGGGTGCCGTAACGCGTGGGCGACACCAGCGCCTGCACCTCGACCAGGAAGATGCGCGATCCGTTGCGCACGGCGCACACCGCCGCGCCCGGCTCCACGCCGCGCCGTCCGCTCAGAAACAGCGCCCCGGCCTCGTCGACCGGCTGCAGGCCGTCGCCCCGCATCTCGAGGATGGCCAGCTCGCCGGTGGCGCCGAAGCGGTTCTTGAACGCGCGCACCATGCGCACGGCGCCCCCCTCGGATCCCTCGAAGTAGAGCACCGTATCGACCATGTGCTCGAGCAGCTTCGGCCCCGCCAGCTCGCCCGACTTGGTCACGTGCCCGACCAGGAACACCGGACAGCCGGTCTGCCGCGCGAAATCGGCCAGCACGCCGCCGCAGTAGCGGATCTGGCTGACGCTGCCGGGCCAGCCGTCGATCGCCTCGCTGTGCAGCGTCTGCACCGAATCGGCGATGACCACGCACGGCGTGTCGGGGTGGGCGGCACGATCGTCGTAGAGGGCGTACAGCAGACGTTCGAGCTGCACGTCGTCGAGGATGAGGAATCCCGGCTCGCGTTTGCTGTCGAACCCGAGCCGCTCCCCCCTCATCCGGATCTGCGCCGGCGACTCCTCGCCGGCGATGTACAGGACCCGCACGCCGGCCCGCACCCAGCGCAGGGCGAGCCCGGTCAGCAGCGTCGACTTGCCCACGCCCGGTTCCCCGCCCAGCAGCACCACCGACCCCTCGACCAGCCCGCCGCCGAGCACCCGGGAAACCTCTTCCGGCTCCACCGCCAGGCGCTTCGCCTGCGCCGACGAGATCTCCGCCAGCGGCACCGCCCGCAGCGGCCCCTCGCCGCGGCTCGGCGCGAAGCCGGGCTGACCGACCCCCTCGCCGGCGGCGCCCTGGCCAGGACGGCCGGAGGCGCGGTGCGAGCCATAGCCGCGCGCTCCCTTCCCCTCGCCCCCCCCCGCGGCGCCGGGGATCTTGACCTCGGTGAACGAATTCCACTCTCCGCACCCGGGGCAGCGCCCCATCCAGCGGACCTCCTCGTGGCCACAGCTCTGACAGAGGAATTTCGTCGTATCGCGCGCCATACAGCGCTCGCTTTCCGGGAGGGAGATCGCCGTTTCGGGCCGTACACCGGCCGAGCAGCCGACATGCCACGCCAGCTTACGCGTTGTGGGCCGCAGGGTCAAAGGGCGGGGCGACTTCGCCTCAGCCTGTTGCCGCCCGGACCCACCTTCTGTTATTATTGGTATTCCAGAGGCCTATCCTGATATTTCGATGCTGCCGCGGAATTTGCTTCCGGCCTGAATTTTCGCTGACGCCAGGGCTGGCGCGGTCGCCCCTCGCATGCCACAAGATCAAAAAGGCGGGCTCAAATGAGGAAAAACAATTTATTCAGCACAAGGCACATCCTGCCCCGCGCCCTGATGGTGGCCTGTTTCGGGCTGCTGGCGCTGCAGCTCCCCCGCCTGGTCGGCATCGGCAACGACGACCCAGGCGCCCGCGACCTGGCCCGCCTCGAACGCTGGCGCGAGCATGCCCGGCCCGGCAGCGCGGAGCGTTTCAAGATCGAGCGCCGGATCGACCGGCTCGAGCGCCAGCGCGCCGGGAAACCGGCCTTCGACGAGCCGGACCAGTTCGCCCGCCTGCTCAACGAGATGCGGATCCCGGCCGACCGCCAGGAGTCGGAGTACGACGCCGGCTACCGGGTGCGCGAGCTGAGCGTGGCGCGCCAGGCGCTCAAGGCGCTCGGCACGCCGCTGGCCTGGGAAAGCCGCGGACCGGGCAACGTGGCCGGCCGCGCCCGCGCGATCATCGTCGATCCCGACGACCCGACGAACAGCACCTGGTACATCGGCACCGCCAGCGGCGGCGTCTGGAAGACCGTCGACTCCGGCGCCGCCTGGGCGCCGCTCACCGACGGGTTCCCGGTCCTGTCGTGCCAGTCGCTGGCCATGGCCGCGAGCAACCACGACGTGATGTACGTCGGCACGGGCGAGAGTTTCTTCAATATCGACACCATCAACGGTAACGGGATCCTCAAAACCACCGACCGCGGCCTGACCTGGACCCACCTGGCGACGACCGTCGACGACCCGGCCTTCAACAATGTCTCGCGCCTGGTGGTCGACCCCGCCAACGCGGACATCGTGCTGGCCACGACGACCGTGGGCCGTTACAAGGCTTTGATCCTCCAGCGTTCGAGCATCTACAAGTCGACCGACGGCGGCGCCAGCTGGCTGGAGGTGTACGCGATCACCGACCTCGGCACTTCCGGAACGGCGAAGAAGATCCAGCAGATCGTGGCCGACCCGACCGACTTCAACGTGCTCTACGCCACCGTCGATGAAGCGGGCATTCTCAAGTCCACCAACGCCGGCGCCACCTGGGCCTGGGCCAACACCGGCATCACCAACTTCACGGGCCGGTTCGAGCTGGCGATCTCGCCGGTCGATCACAACCGGTTGTACGCTTCGGCGGAGGGGGCCAGCCACGCCGAACTCTGGATCTCGACCAACGGCGGCGCCAACTGGTCGGAAACCTTCGAGAGCGGAACCGAGCCGAACTGGCTCGGCGCCCAGGGCTGGTACGACAATACGATTGTCTGCCACCCGACGAACACCAACATCGTCTACGTGGGCGGGATCCAGCTCTGGCAGATCACCCTCAGCGGCACCAGCCGCACATCGAGCCTGCTCACCACCGGACCCGTGCACGTGGACCAGCACGGCCTCGTGGTCCTGCAGGACGGCGGCGGCGCCTGGCGCCTGCTCAACACGAACGACGGCGGCATTGGCCTGTCGTCGGCCTCCGCCTCCGGCTGGACCGCGCCGATCGACGGCATGACCACCACGCAGTTCTACGGGGTCGACAAGCGCCCCGGCGCCAGCGCCTACTTCGGCGGCATGCAGGACAACGGCACCTGGTTCTCGCCGCCCGGCTCCGACGCGCTGACGCCGTGGACCTTCGCCATCGGCGGCGACGGTTATGAGACGTCGTGGCACTTCGACGATCCGCTGAAGATGATCGGCGGCTACCAGTACAACGGGCTGCAGCGCTCGCTCGACGGCGGCGCCACCTGGAACGGCGCCACGAGCGGCCTGCTCGACCTCGGTTCGGCCCGCGCGCCGTTCGTCACCAAGATCGCCAAGAGCCGCCAGGCGCCCGAGCTGCTCTTCGCCGTCGGCCGCGACGGCGTCTGGCGCTCGACGAACTTCGGCGGCAGCTGGGCCCTCTCCGCCATCTCGTCGACCACCTGGGGCGCGGTCAGCAGCTTCCACGACGTGAAGATCTCGCGCGCCGACCCCGCCGTCGTCTGGGGCGGCTCGCGCATGGACGCCACCGTAAAGATCCACCTCTCGACCGACGGCGGCGTCACTTTCGCCCCCGTCCCCAGCTACAGCGCCGTCACCATGGGCGGCATCTCCGGCCTGGCCACCCATCCCACCGACGCCTCCACCGCCTACGTGCTGTTCAGCTTCGCCGGCCGTCCCAAGATCCTGCGCACGACCGACTTTGGCTCCACCTGGACCGACCTCACCGGCTTCGTCGGCGGCAGCCCGAGCACCAACGGCTTCCCCGACGTCGCCGTCTACGACCTGCTCGTGTTCTCGGACAACCCGAACCACCTGTGGGCCGGCACCGAGATCGGCCTGGTCGAATCGCTCGACGGCGGCGCCTCCTGGGCGCTCGCCGACAACGGACTGCCGGCGGTGGCGATCTGGAACCTGGCCGAGGTCGAAGACGAAGTGGTCGTCGGCACGCACGGCCGCGGCATCTGGAGCGTGAAGATGCCGTCGCTGGTGGCGGGTCAGACCTTCCGGCCGCTGATCGACGGTCTCTACCAGGGCCCCGACGGCCTGCTGAGCATCGCTCTCAACCTGCGCTCGGAGTACGATTCGACGACGGTTTTCCTGGACGGAGCTCCGCTGACCGTCCTGCCGGCCAACACTTTCCAGCAGAGCGCCTTCGTGCAGGCGCCCGTGCTCGCGGCCGGCACGAAGAGCGTGTTCGCGCGCGGGCACCGCGACGGCATTGCGTACGATTCGGTCACCCGCACGCTCGCCGTCTACGCGCTGCAGACACCCGTGTTCACTTACGTGAATGACTTCGAAACGCCCACCGACGACTTCGTCGGCAGCGGCTTCACGATCGGCGGGACCGCCAGGTTCACCGGCAGCGCGATCAACTCCGCCCACGACTACCCCGACAACGTCACGTCCACTTATCTGCTCACGGTCCCGATCCGGGTGGCGCAGAGCAGCGCCTACGTTTCGTTCGACGAGGTCGCGCTGGTCGAGCCGGGCGATCCGGGCACCGTGTTCGGCGACAACAGCTTCTGGGACTACGTCATCGTGGAGGGCAGCCGCGACGGCGTGACCTGGCTGCCGATCGAGCCGGGCTACGACTGCCGGCGCGATCCGGACTGGGAAACCGCCTGGTACAGCAACACCCCCGGCAGCTCCGCCCTGCTGCGCCATCACGTGTTCGACCTGCAAAACGTCTTCGTCTGGAACGAGACGATCCTGCTGCGCCTGCGACTCTACGCCGACTCCTCGGTGAACGGCTGGGGCTGGATCGTCGACAACCTGGAGATCCAGGTCGGCAGCCCCACCGACGTGCCGAACGGGCCGGCTGCCCGCGTGGTCGCGCTCGCCCAGAACACCCCGAATCCCTTCAATCCCGCCACGACCATCCGGTACGCGCTGCCGCGCGACAGCGATGTGAACCTGCGCGTTTTCGACCTGCGCGGGCGTCTGGTGCAGACGCTGGTCGACGGGGTCGAGCCCGCGGGCGAGCATACGGTGCTGTGGGACGGCCGTGCGGCCGGCGGGGGCGCCGTCGCCAGCGGCGTGTACCTGTATCGTCTGCAGGCGGGCAACGAGGTGCGGCAGCGCCGCATGACGCTGGTCAGGTAGGAGAAGCAGCGCAGGCGGCGGCGCGGGCCGCCGCTTTCAACGCACGAGGGTAAGCCGGCGCGTGTGCGTGAGCCCGTTCGTCGCGAGTCGGCAGACGTAGACACCGCTGGCGACGGGATTGCCGGCGTCGTCGCGGCCATCCCAGACGACGGCGCCCGCGCCGGCCGGCAGGTCGGCGGCGAGCAGCGTGCGGATGACGGCGCCGCGCGCATCGTGCACCCGCACGGTGGCGCGGCCCGCGCGCGCCAGAGTGTAGCGGATCTCGGCGCGCGGATTGAACGGGTTGGGCAGGATGGCCAGCAGGGCGCTGCGGGCGACGGGGAGATCGTCGGCGCCGGTCGGATCGCCCGCGACGACGACCCGCAGCGGCGACGCGGGGCCGGTCGCCGGATGCAGGGCGGCAATGCCGGCCGTGTCGGCGGCGGCGAGATAGTACTCCAGCGTCGTGCCGTCGACGGCCGCCGGCAGCGCGGCGAAGAACGAGTCCGGGCCGGAGGCCGCCAGGGGGAGCGCCTGCCAGGCGCCACCGTCGGCGCGCCAGTGCAGCTGCAGCGTGGCCGGGACGAGCGGCAGGCGGTCGCCGATCAGGCAGCCGACCGGATAGCCGAACGCCGGCGGCAGGGTGTCGGCCAGCGCGACATGCGTGATGTGCGGCCCGTAGTAGTCGAGCGCGGCCACCGCGTCGAGGATCCCCCAGCCGAAATCGATGTCGGGCAGCGTCGCGCGCGAAGCGGTTTCGCGCAGCGCCTCGCGGACCTGCCACGGCGTCAGGCCGGGCGCGCGCTGCAGCAGCAGCGCCGCCACCCCCGCCGCCAGCGGGCAGGAGAGCGAAGTCCCCGAGACCGTGACATACCCGGTGTCGACGGTCGGCGATGCCGCCGGCACCGCCACGCCGAGCGCGCAGAAGTCCGGCTTGACGCGACCGTCGGCCGTGGGGCCGGGCGACGAGAAACTCGCGATGGCGCCGTCGAGACGCACGGCGCCGACCGTCAGCACGGAATCGCCGTCGGCGGGGACGAGGATGTGCCCCCAGGCAGTGGTCCGCTCGTTGCCGGCCGACGCACAGACGACGATGCCACGGGCTGCCGCCAGGTCGGCCGCTCGCGTGGTGACCGCGGTGTCGCCATCGAGATCATCGAAGGTGTACCAGTCGGAATAGCCGAGCGAACTGGAAACGACGTCCACGCCGAAGGTGTCGAGCCACTCGATCCCGGCGACCCAGTTGTCCTCCTCGGCCGGCACCTCGACGGAGATGTCCTCGGTCTTCGCCAGCGCCACGACGGCGTCATACGCCGGCCCAGTCAGTTCTCCCGGCTCGCGCCCCATCAGCGCGGAGAGCGTGTACGTGCCGTGATTCTGCTCCCCGATCGGATCGCCCGGCTCGTCCTGCACCACCGGATCGTTGTTGACGAAGTCCCAGCGTCCCAGCACCGGGATCTGGTCGAGCGCCTCGTGGGTCGTCCTGAAGCCGGTGTCGAGCATGCCGATGATGACGCCGGCGCCGGTATAGCCGGCGGCGTGGACGGCCGGGACGTTGATCTGGGCGAGTGCGGCGAAGCTGGCGCCGTAGGCGACAGTATCGATGACGGCGGCGCCGGCGGGCGTCACCGCGGCCGGCGCCGACTTCGCCGGCCACCCGTCGTCCGGCGGCGGCGGCGGCGGCGTGCGCCGGAACTTCGCCACCAGGTCCACGCGCGCCACCGCCGGCAACGCCGCGATGCGGCGCACCTGGTCCGGCGTGGCGTCGAAGCTGGCCGCGTTCAGCCAGCGGCTGAGCCGGCGCGGCGCGGCGCCGGTGGCCGTCACCGCGTCGATCCCGCGTGGCGCGACCGGCAGGTCGCCCACATCCACCAGGCGCGCGCGACCGTCGGCGCCGCGCCTGCCGACGCCCGCGTCGGCGGCCCGCATCTTCTCCCGTCGCCACGCCGCGTGGGCCGGGAGCGCCGCCTGCGCCTCCGTGAGCGCCGTCGCGAGCGCCTCGCCCTGCAACCCCTTGTCCCGGAAGAACACCCAGACCGCCAGCCGACCCTGTCCGTCGCGCGGGAAAGCTGCCGGATCAACGAGCGCCCGTTCGAGGCGCGGCCCAAGATCCGCCGCAGCGCCCGCCGTCGCGGCCCCCGCGCCGCCGGCCAGTCCGAGCCACGCCGGCAGGATCATCTTCAGCAGAGGCCCGGCGCTTCGCATGTTGACTCTCCCTGCGTGTCTGACGCGCCCCTACATCGGCGAAAAGCCCTGGTCGGCCCAGTAGGCGTCCTGCATGACCTTCTCGATCTCCATCAGCTGGTTCAGGTGCCCGACTTCCCACTCGGCGAGCCAGCCGAAGATCTTCTTCAGATCCGGATCCTCGGTCTTCTCCGCCCCGGCGCGATAGAAGCTGATCGCCTTGTTCTCAAGATCGCAACCAATGCCGATGACCGCCATCTCGAACGTACCGCGCTTGACCGAGGCGCGGAACACGTCGTCGATGATCGGCGCGGCGCCGTGGTCAACCTCGGCGGGATGCACCACCGACAGGTCCATCCGCCCGTGCTCCATCAGGCTCCGGTACTGCGCCTTGAGAATCGCCACGTGCTCCTCTTCGTCGCGGGCGAGCGCGGCGAACATCGCCTTCGCGTCCGGATCGGGGGTCTGGGTCACGGCGTGCGAATAGAGCTGCTGACCCTTGATCTCGGTCATGAGGGCGGTCTTCACCGCGTCGAGCATCCGCTGCTGCTTCGCGTCCATCCGGTCCTCCTCCGCCCCGCGCCGCGAACCGCGGCCGGCGGGTTAAAAGTCGATCACGTTGAAACGGAAATAACGCTTGGGATTGCGTCGGAAATCCTTGAGGAGCTCGCGCACCTCGCTCAGCGTCTGCGTCGTCTCCTCGTAGAGACGGTCGTCGGTGAGCAGCTTGCCGGCCGTTCCCTGGCCCGCCTCGAGCCGGGCCATGAGCGAGAGCAGGGAATCGGCGGTGCGCTCGACCAGGGCGAGCGTCGAGTCGGAATGCGCCAGCGTGCGGGACGCCCGGGCCAGCGTGCCGGCCGCGCCGCTGTCGGGCGCCGTAACCGCCTCGCGCAGAGCCGTGGCCGTCGTGCGCAGCTCCTGCACGAGCACCCGCAGGTCCTGGCGGTTCTCGCCCAGGGCGCCGTCCACGTTCTGCAGCGTTGACCGGGCGGCGTCGACCGTGCCCGCGAGACGTCCCTCCCGCTGCAGCTCCTGCACCAGGATGCGCAGATCGCCCATCAGGTCGTTGAGGCCGGCCATCGTCTCGCCGGCCGTGGCGGTCATCGCGGTGAGCGAAGGCTCGGCGATGCCCTGGAAGACATGCCCCGGCCTCACGGTGCTACCCTTGCCCGGCGACACCTCCACGATCTTCTCGCCGACGATGCCGACCGTGGCGAGGCGGAACTGCGCGTCGTCGCGCAGCGTGATGGTCTGGTCCAGCAGCACCGTCACGCGCACCACATCCTCCACCATCTCGAAGCCCATCACCTTGCCCATGCGCATGCCGCGCACCTGGACCCGGTCGCTCACCTGCAGGCCGTCCACCGCGGGGAACTCCACCTGGTAGCGCACCATGCTCCCGGCGAAGCGGAACTGCTTGAACCAGAGCAATCCGAACACGAACACCAGGGTGGAGAGCAGCACGCAGACTCCGACCTGGATCTCTTTCCGGCGCTGCATCATGGCGGCCTCCGTGGCGGACCCGCGTCCGCGCGTCAGGGCTCAGAACAGTCCCAGGGGGCCCTGGGCGCTGCCTTCGATGAACTGCCGCACCGCCGGATGGTCGGTGTGGCGGGTATTATCGACCGTGTCGGCGTGAATGATCCTCCCGCGACTCAGCATGGCGATGCGGTCGCCGATCTTGAAGGCGCTCGCCATGTCGTGCGTCACCGCGATCGAGGTCACCTTCAGCTCCCGCTGCAGCTTGAGGATCAGGTCGTTGATGGCGTCGCCCGTGATCGGATCGAGTCCCGTCGTCGGCTCGTCGTACAGGATGTACTGCGGCTGCATGGCGATCGCGCGGGCGAGCCCGGCGCGCTTGCGCATGCCGCCCGACAGCTCCGAGGGAATCTTGGCCTCCACGCCCGCCAGCCCCACCATCTCGAGACACTCGCGCACGCGGTCGCGGATCTCGCCGGGGGTCATCGCCGTGTGTTCCTTCAGACCGAAGCCGAGGTTTTCGCCAATGGTCATCGAGTCGAACAGCGCGGCGCCCTGGAACAGCATGCCGAAGCGCTTGCGCAGCTCGAACAGCTCCGGCCGCTCGGCGCCCGTGATCTCGGCGCCGTCCACCCAGACCCGGCCGGCGTCCGGCTCGAGCAGCCGGACCATGAGCTTGAGCAGGACCGACTTCCCCTCGCCGCTGCGCCCGATGATGACCACGGTCTCGCCGCGGCGGATCAGGAAATCGAGACCGTCGACCACCTTCCGGCCGCCGAACGATTTCGTCACGCCCTGGATGGCGATGCCGGCGTGCGATGCCGGGTCGGCCAGGCGGAAATCGGGCAGCGGGCGGGTGTCGGCGGTGTTGGTCATGTCTCGAAAATCACCTGGAAGAGGACCGTGGCCAGCATGTAGTCGGCGACGAGAATGGACAGGCAGCTCGCCACGACCGCTTTCATGGTCGCGTCGCCCACCCCCTCGGCGCCCCCCTCCGTGTTGAACCCGTAGAAGATCCCCGACAGCGCGATGATGCCGCCGAAGAAGAAAGACTTCATCAGGCCGCTCAGCAGATCGGACGACTTGAAGAACATGAGCAGCCCTTCCCGGAAGGTGCCGCTCGTCACGTCCAGCGTCGCCACCGAGACGAGGAACGCGGCCACGACGGCGATCGCGTCCGAGAATACCGTGATCACCGGCAGCATCAGCACCGCCGCCACGAAACGCGGCATCGCCAGATAGCGCACCGGATCGACCGCCAGCATCTCCATGGCGTCGAGCTGCTCGGTGACCTTCATCGTGCCGAGTTCCGCGGCGTAGTTCGCGCAGAGCCGGCCGCCCACCACGAGCGCCGTGATCACCGGACCGAGCTCGATGAAAACCGACTTGGAGATCACCGTGCCCAAAAACTTCATCGGGACGTAGGCCTGCATCTGGTAGACGCCCTGCACCGCCGTCACCGCGCCGACGAAGATGGACGTCGTCAGCACCAGCGGCAGCGAGCCGATGGCCACGACGTACATCTGCGCCAGCACTTCCCGGCGCATCCGCCACACCGACGGGAGCTGCCTGATGATGTCGCGCAACAGGGTAAAGCCACGACCGGTGCCGGCCAGGGCCTCCAGGGAATGTCTGCCGACAGCGCGGGACAGGGGGAACATGGTCCGCCGAATATAACCGGGGGGCGCGGGGGTGTCCACCGGGGCGGACAGGCGCGGCACGACGGTTGCGTGGGGCGCGGCCTTCCCCGGCCCGCGAGGAGGCGCCATGACATCCCGCTTCGTCACCCCGCCCCGCCCCGCCACTTTGCCGGCCCGGCGCCACCCCCCGCGCGCCGCGCGTCTGGCGACCGCGGTCGTCGTCGCGCTGGCGCTCCCGGGAGCCGCGCCGCCGTCACCGTCGGACGTCGCCCAGCGCTACCAGAACACCTGGGCCAAGGACTTCGTGATGGACGCCCCCTGGCGCGTCGTCAACGCAACCACGCCGATCCCGCTCCTGGTCGTCCTCAAGGACTGCGAGGCGGACGAGATCGCCGCCCTGCGCTGGCTGCGCTGCCGCGACCTGACCGGCGGCGCCGCCGTCACCCTCTGGCTGCACGACGGGGAAGACGAGCGGATCGGCGACGACCCGCCCGAGCGTGACTGCTGCGCCTGGCTCACCACGGTCACCGAGGGCCATCCGGCGCTGCCCGACGGCACGCCGCTCACGCCGGCGAATCTCGGCTACCGGGCGGGCGACACCATCACCCTGGAGATGTCGATCCGCTTCCGCGACAACCTTTTGTGGGACGAGACCGCCACTCGCATCCTGCGCGTGCGCGTGGGCGACGGCCCGTTCCCCTGGCCGTCCGGCTGGCACGGCGGCGATCTCCACACCCATTCCATGTTCACGAACAACATCGCCGAATGGGGCGCCCCGCTGCCGGCGTTGCGCGCCGCGGCGACGGCGATCGGCCTGGGCTGGGTCGCCGTCACCGACCACTCCTGCGACCTGGACCAGACGGTTGACGGCCCGTGGTCCTATGTCACTCGGGAGTGGCAGTACACCGTGCAGACGCCGGCCGGCGAGCAGACTTTCACGCGCGACGTGTTCGCCAACGACGGCACGACCTGGGGCGGCCTCACCGCGGAGATCGCGTTGGCGGACGGCCCCGGGCTGCGGCTGCTGCGCGGGGTGGAGTTCAACCTCGCCTCGGTCGATCCCGCCACCGTCGGCCGTACGCTGCACGCCCTGTTCCTCGACGCCGGCTACCTCGCCTCGCCGTTGAGCGGTGCGCCGGGCGAGCGCCCCGTCTTCCCCACGGTGCCGGCCGGCCTCGACGCCCTCGCCGCCGCCGGCGGCTTCGCCTTCGCCGCCCATCCGTGGGACGACCTCGCCAGCGAATGGGCAGGCGTCGACCTCGGCGTCAACGGCGCCGTCTGGGGCGCCGGCGATTTCGCCGCCGCCCTGCCGCGCGACTGTCTTCCGCGGCGTGGAGCTGTTCAACACCCGCACCCTCGTCCGCTCGGACGACGAAAACGATCCCTGGGCCGACTTCGGCGCCGGCCTCCCCGCCGCGAACCCCTACCCCGCCCCACTGCTGGCCGGCCTCGCGCTCTACGACGCCCTGCGTGCGCACCGGCCTTACCGGCTGGCCGCAGCGCCGCCTGTTCCTCGCCGCCGGCAGCGACGCCCACGGCGACTTCGACTACGCCACCCACCTCGGCCTCGACGACTGGGCCGACGACAACGCCCTCGGCAGGGTCCAGACCGTGCTGCGCGTTCCTGGCCCCTGGGGCCCCGGCAACGCCCCCCCCGCCGCCGACCTCCTCGCCGCCCTGCGCGACGGCCATTCGCTCGTCACCGACGGACCGTTCCTCGAACTCGCCCTCGACACCGACCGCGACAACTCCCCCGACGGCCCCACCGACCTCCACCCCGGCGACGCCACCCGCGTCAACCCCGCCACCTGCCCCCCGCTCCTGCTGCGCTGGGCCTCCCTGCCGGAGTTCGGCCCCGTCGCCCTGGTCCGCCTCCTCGCCATCACCCCTACCGGCCTGTGCGAACTCGACACCCGCGACCCCCGCCTCACCGGCCAGGCCTGCGCCGGCTCCGCCACCGTCCTGCTGACGTCCCGCGGCCTGACCGGCCCGGTCGCCCTGCGCGCCGAACTGACCACCGCCGACAACGCCGCCGGCCACCGCGCCTTCACCAACCCGCTCTGGCTCGACTTCAACCCCATCATCGCCATCGACCCCACAGACCCCGCCGATCCCGGCGACCCCGCCAACGCCCCCCGCCCCGACGCCGTCCTGATCCTGGCCCCCGCCGCCCCCAACCCCGCCGTCGCCACCACCACGATCCGCTTCACCCTCGGCAAACCCGCCCCGGTCACGCTGACCATCCACGACCTCGCCGGCCGCCGCGTCCGCCGCCTGCTCGACGGCCGCCCGCTGCCTGCCGGTCCGCACACCGCCACCTGGGACGGGCGCAACGACACCGGCGCCCCGGTCGCCGCCGGCGTCTACGCTCGTCCGTCTCACTGCGGGTGGTCATCGGCGCGGAGGCTTGGTGCAGATATCGCGGTAATGGCGCCGCCCGGCGCGACCGTCTCCGCCGGCAGAAGAGCCCGGGTGCAGGGGACCCCTGGAGAGCGCGGCGCTGCGTCGCGGTTGACACGCTGGCCCGATTCCGCGACGATCACGACAGCCTGCCCCTCAATATCGACCTCGCGGTTGAGGGCGCGCTTTGCGCAGACAGTGCCAATGAGTTCGGCTGACATCGATGCCGCAGCGGGACAACCAGCCGTAATATTCTCCCGATACGCGTGTCGGCAGACCGGATCTCGGCGCGAGGTGACATCGCCTTGGCGGCTGAAGAGACCACAGATTCGGAAAACATCTTCCGCACCGAAGCCCTCGCGCACCGACGCCTGGGCGGCCGGCGGCAGGGCGATCTTTTGCGTCTGTCACCCGGCTGGATGGGCTGGACCTACCGCCTCATGCTGGGCTTCTTCGTGGCGGCCGTGCTGTTCCTCTGTCTGGGTCGAATGGACGAGTACGCCACCGGTCCCGCCGTCGTCCGGTGCAGGTTCATGACCGAAGTGACCAGCCCGGTTTCGGCCCTCGTGCAGGAAGTCCCGGTGATTCCGGGGACAAGAGTCAGGGCCGGACAACTCCTGGTGCGCCTGGGTGACGCAGGGCAGGTCACGGCCCCGACGGACGGTGTGATCCGGGACGTGCGCGTCCGCCCCGGCCAGTCGGTCACGTCAGGCCAGCCGCTGGTGACCCTCTCGGGGCCGGACAGCCAGCTGACCCTGATCGTCATGCTGCCCGGGGATTTCCGGCCGCAGCTGGCGATCGGCCAGCCGGGACGGTTCGAGGTTGCCGGCTACACCCGCCTGTACCAGTCCGTGGTTCTGAGCGGGATCGCCGATGATCTTGTCGGCCCGACCGCGGCCGCCCGCTATCTGGGCCGGGACATGGCGAACGCCACCACGGCCGGCGGCCCGGTCGTGCTGGCGGAGGCCTCACTCGATGCGGAATCATTCACCGTCGACGGACAACGATACAATTTCGCGGACGGCATGCAGGGCCAGGCGCAGTTCCGGGTCCGCTCCATCCCCATCATCCTGAATCTTGTCCCGGGTCTGCGCGGCTTCTGGGAGGTGGGCAACCGTGGCGTCGCCGAATGAAACGCCCCCACGCCGCCGGCGCCGCCTGCCGGGGCGTTTTCCGGCCCTGCTGCGTCTGCCGCGCGGCAGGAACCGCGGCAGGATTCCCTACATCCAGCAGAACACCGCCGCCGATTGCGGATCGGCCTGCCTGGCGATGGTGCTGGCCTACCACGGGCGAAAGGTGCGGCTCGACGTGGTGCGCGACAGCGTGGGCGCCGGGCGTGACGGCGCCAACGCGCTGGACCTGGTCCGGGCCGCGCGTCGTTACGACCTGCGGGGCCGCGGCGTCACGTTGGATCTCGCGGATCTGGACCGAGTGCCTCCCGCGTCGATCCTGCACTGGAGCTTCGATCATTTCGTCGTCTACGAAGGCCGCGACAAGCAGGGCATCCGGCTGGTGGACCCCGCCCTGGGACCTCGCCGCGTCTCCTACGAGGAATTCGGCCAGGACTTCACCGGCGTGGCATTGATATTCGAGCCGCTGGAGACCTTTGCCACCGGTCGGGACGCCGAACGCCCGGTCTGGGGTTATGTGCGCCGCGTGCTGACGCGCTCGGGACTGTTGACCAGAATCGTCCTTCTGACCGCCATGGCCCAGATCATAGGGCTGGGGCTGCCCATCCTGACCGGCACGCTGGTGGACAGGGTCATCCCCCGGGGAGACCTCGGGCTGATGCAGATCCTGGCGGCCGGGTTCGCCGGACTGCTGGTCTTCAATTTCCTACTGTCCTGCCTGCGCGCCTTCCTCCTGCTGCAGCTGCGCACCGAACTCGATGCGCGCATGACGCTCGATTTCCTCGATCACATGTTCGACCTGCCCTATCCCTTCTTCCAGACGCGGTCCGCGGGCGACCTGATCATGCGCCTGAACAGCAACTCCGTGGTGCGGGAGATCATCACCTCCAGCGCTCTGTCGGGAGCCCTGGACAGTGTCCTGCTCCTGTCCTACCTGGTGCTGCTGCTGCTGATCTGCCCGCTGCTGGGCGGACTCGTGCTGCTGCTGGGCTCCCTGAGAGTGGCGGTCTTCCTGGCCACCCGCCACAGGATCAGGAATCTGATGACCGAGAACCTGGCCAAGGAGGCCCGGTCCCACGGCTACCAGGTGCAGATGTTCATGGGGATCGAGACGCTCAAGGCGGCTGGCGCGGAGCCCCGCGCGCTGAATCATTGGTCGCATCTGTTCGTCGACGTTCTCAACGTCAACATCAAACGCGGACGCCTCGACGCGCTGGTCCAGTCCGTCGTCGGCAGCCTGGGCTTTGCGTCGCCGCTCGTGATCATGCTCACGGGTGGCTGGCTGGTGATTCGGGGAGATTTGAGCCTGGGGACCATGCTGGCCCTCAACGCCCTCGCCCTGGGCTTCCTGACCCCTCTTTCCTCGCTGGTCAGCACCGCCTTGTCCTTCCAGCAGCTGGGCAGCTACGTCGACCGTCTCGACGACGTCCTGGCTACGCCCAGGGAGCAGGATCCCGACAAGGTCGTGAGCGCGCCACGGATCCGGGGCGGTATCCGTTGCGAGAATGTGATCTTCAAGTACGCGGTCAACAGCCCGCTCGCCATCGACGACATCTCGCTGGAGGTGGCGCCGGGGCAAATGGTCGCCATCGTCGGGCGCTCCGCGGCGGGCAAGACCACTCTTGCCAATCTCATGCTCGGGCTGTACCGGCCGACCCAGGGACGCGTCCTCTACGATGGCATTGATCTGACCGGCCTGGAGGCCCGCAGTGTCCGATCGCAGCTGGGCGTCGTCACGCAGCACACACACCTGTTCGGCGGATCCATCCAGGAGAACATCGCCCTGGCGGATCCGGAACTTTCCCGCGATGAGATTGAGGCCGCCGCCAGACTGGCCCACATCCATGAGGAAATCATGGCCATGCCGCTGGGCTACGACACGATCCTCTCCGAGGGAGGGCTGTCGCTGTCGGGCGGCCAGCGCCAGCGGATCGCCCTGGCGCGGGCGCTGGCCCGCAATCCGGCCATTTTGTTCCTGGATGAAGCCACGAGTTCTCTCGACGCCCAGATCGAGGCGAAGATCCAGGCCTCCCTGGCCGGGGCGGGCTGCACCCGCATCGTGGTGGCGCATCGTCTCAGCACGGTGCGGGACGCGAGCCTCATCCTCGTACTGGAAAAGGGCCAGCTCGTCGAACAGGGCACGCACGCCGAACTGATGCGAGCGAACGGCCTGTACGCCCAGCTCGTGCTGGCTCAGTCGTCGGGAGAGACGATCAGCAGGGCCTGACCCGCCGCCATGACCCCTGTCAAACCAATTGCATATTCCTGAGCCAGTCCAGGCCCTCGGGGCCGGCGTTTTTCATGGTCAGGTAATCCTTGAAGACCTGGTCCATTCTCGCGCGGGTCTGTTCGCACATCTGTTCGGAGATAACGATATCGGCGGTTCCATCGGCCTGCCAGTGGTCGGCCATGTGCACGAAGCAAAGACCGCAATGGCGAACGGCCCAGCACTTCCTGCAGCGTTCGGCCAGCGAGTCCACGAGCTTCTCGTAGAGATTGTGGATCATCGGCATGTCGAACCCGGAATCGAGATGGCCGATAATCATGTTGTCGCCACAGCGCTCGCACGGCATCAGGGAGCCATCGACCTTGACGTGCACCTTCCGCTGGCCGGGGCGGCAGCATCCCGTGGGGAAAACCTCGTCGGGCAGCAATGTGCGCGACCGGTTATGATACAGCGTGAGTTCCTTATCGAACATGGCCCGCACGGGCCGGGTCAGCTTTTGGTGCTTGCCGGCGATGGAGGCATTCAGATACTGACGGCGAAGCTCCGCGAATTCGGTCTGGAATTTGTGATTGCTGTTTTCGTCCATATCCCTGGGCTTGAAATCAATCCCCGCAACGTCGGCAAACTGCAAGCCGACGGCAGGCGGCTCCGTAATGTTCCATTTCTTGTAGACGGGAAAGTCCGCGAAGAAGGCCACGGTTTCCTTCACCTCATAAGGAGGCGCCATCACGGCGTTGAAGCGAATCCGCCTGTGGAAACCGGGATCCTGGCCGAGCAGCCGCTCCAGGCCGGCGATCACCTGATCGAAGCTGTCCTGGCCGCCCCGGGTCCTGCGGTACCGGTCATGGATATGCCGGGGGCCGTCCAGGCTGATCTGAACATAGAATTTTTCCTCGGCAAGGTAGGCCGCGACCGCGTCGTCGATCAGCACGCCATTGGTGTCCAGGTGGAGCTGAACCTCCCGATCCCCCTGCAGTGAACGCAGGCGAGCCACGATTTCCCGGATGAGGTCAAAGCGCAGAAGCGGCTCCCCGCCGTAGAAGGACACGACCGGGACTTTCTTCTCTCCATTGCGGGCCATGAAGAACTCGATGGCGTCCAGGGCCGTTTCCTGCGTCATGCTGGCGTCGTTATGGGCTCTGGTTCCGGTCTTGTTCCTGGTGTAGGGGCAGTATTCACAGCGGAGATTGCACTGCTCGGTGAGAGTCATCTGCAGGTGCTCGATGGCGGACTCGTAAAGACCGGAACCGCTGCAGCAGGCACATTCGTGGATGATTGTCAGATCCCTGGGCGCAAGCGCCTGTTCGGCGGCGTTCAGCTCCCTGATCTCCTCGAGCGCGGCCTGCACCCGCTCACGGCCCCATTTCCGGTCAGCTGCCTGGCGCTCGGGTCCATCGGTGACCTTGTTCCAGACAGGAGCCAGATCGGCCGACACTTCATCGCATTCATAGATGTGGCTGGTCGCGGTGTCGAAGCAGAACCACCGGCCGTCGTGTTCGAAGGTGTGGCACAATACGGTCTCATGTCCCATCGTTGCTCCGCTTCTTCGGTGGCGACCGCATGATCGCCATCCTGCTGCATGTGGATTGATCCGTGTCAGGGCTCGCCCATTGTCCCGAGATGTCTGCGCCCTTCACCGTCCGCAGGGGGATTCCGCGGTATGGATGTGTCAGTTTTGCGTCAGGCAGCCAGCCGGCCCGGCGTGAACGCCGGGCCGGCAGCGTCTGCGCACCTGCCTGGTCACCCTCGTGGCCGCAAGTGCGCGTCAGGACTTACACCTAGCGATTCACGAGGTTCGACTAGGCATGGAAGTTGGTGGCGCTGACCGTGGCGGCAGCCTGATCCACCATAACGACGTAGTTTGTCGCGCCGTTGTTGAGTTCTGCGTCACAAGCGCAGATCTCGGGGCACACGCACTTGCACCGAGTGTTGCCGGCGCCGGAAACTTCATTCAGTCTTTCGTCAGGAATCCGCTTGAACATGATGTCCTCCATACTATCAGTGGGAAACACTATTGCCTCGAGAACCATTCCCGAGGCACGCATGTTACTTTTTCAAATCGACTGCGGTCAGTCAAGAATGTATTCTCGATTATATTTATGTTGCCGTGTGCGAGAAATGTTGACTCGAATGCATTAATATATCCGGTCAAATCAATTGCGCTATAAACATGATCGTGTTGGCCGAGGCCATGCCATGTGGTAATATTTCTCCGTTGTCAGCGAGGCTCAGTTTAGAAATAATGCGGTTCGCGAGCGGCTCTCAGGGTGCATGGCTACAGACTGTCCGATTGCGGCGCGCCTGTCAGGCGCGCAGGGTCTCTGTGATGAATGCAGGAGGTTCATTCATGTGGAAGTCGGCCGGCCTGATTCTCGCGTTCGCCCTGTGCGCCGGCTCGCCGGCTGATGCCGGGGCGGCTGACGGCGTCACGGTCACGCCCGATGTGGTCTACGGGCACAAGGCGGGGATGGCTCTCACCTTTGACCTCTTCCGTCCGGCGACGGCCAACGGCGCCGCGGTGATCTTCATCAACAGCGGGGGGTTCGTGTCGGGACAGCTCCGCCAGTGCGAGAGCACGGGGTGGGGCGTATGGCGCTTCGTGCCGGCCGCCGAGCTGCGCATCGCAGGCGTACCGGTGGCCCTGCCCGTGCTGGCGCAGTTCAGCTTCGGCCCCCTGCTCGACGCGGGGTTCACCGTGTTCGACGTCCGGCACGGCTACAGTTCAAGCTTCAAGCTCCCGGACATCGTCAGCGACGTTCGCCAGGCGGTCCGTTTCATCCGGGACAACGCCACGCATCTGGACATCGACGCCGACCGGATCGGTCTGTGGGGCGCGAGCGCCGGAGGATACCTCGCGCTCGAGGCCGCCCTCGCCGACGATGCCGGCCCCGGCCGGGTCCGCGCGGTGGCCGTGTACTACCCGGCCGGCTTCGACCTGGCGGGCGACACGGTGCGCTTCCCGGAGCTGCTCGCCAACCTGCCCGCCCTGCAGATCGGCGCGGCGGTCCTCGATTCGCTGTCGCTGCGCCACTACGTCTCGCCCGACGATCCGCCCTGTCTGATCATCTTCGGAACCACCGACGCCCCGTTCATTACCGAGCCCAGCGACTCGCTGTGCGCCTCCCTGACCCGGGCCGGCGTCGCCTGCCGCCGCATCGCGATCCCCGGCACCGGACACGAATTCCGCGGCCCCGCCGGGTATCAGCCGGAGAACGGGGAACGGGCCGCGCGCGAAGTGGTGGCCTGGTTCAGGGAGCAGCTGACCGTCCGCTAGACGGACACAGCCGGTGCGGAATCGACATTGAATCCATTTTCATATCGGCCTATCCTCCGCTCCGGAGGGTCCAGCGAGACATGTCCGCCTCCCTGCCGCTCCCGGAGGCGGACGGAATCGACCGGGAAGCAAGGGTGGCCCGATGAAGATATTCCAGGTTGCCCCTCTCCTGCTGCTTGGCCTCGTTCTGGCAGACCCGGCCGCCGGGTCGGACGCCGCGACGGCCGAGCCCCAGTTCCTGGGCCGCTACCTCGTCACCACCGAGCAACTCCACGATGCAGACCGGGGCTACAAACTTGAGACCGTCTACCCCAGTCCGGACCGCAGGCGGGTCGCCGCCGTTTTCGTCGGCAACAACGCCCAGGGCTACGTCTGGGTCGAGGGGCAGGGCCAGAGCCCGCTGTGGGATTACGTGATCGCCGTCGAATGGAGCCCCGACAGCCGCCGCCTCGCCTACCTCGCGACCAGCGGCGGCAAGGTGCATGTCGTGGTCGATGGGGTCGACACCGGGAAGTACGACTCTGTGCCAGGAAAAACCGTTCCTTTCAGCTCCGACGGCAGCCGTTACGGTTTTCTGGCGGCCGAACTCAAGAAGAACCAGATCAAGTCCGTGCGGGCGGTCATCGACGGTACCGCAGGCGAGTCCTTCGACAATGTGACCGGCCCCAAGCAGGGGCCCCTGCTCCGCTTCAGCCCTGGCGGGGCTCACTGGTTGATGTTCGCCAGGAGGGGTGATCAGTATTTTGCGGTCGTCGACGGCCGCATCGGCCCCTCTTTCGACCACACCGCCGGAGATCCGGTCTGGTCGGCCGACGGCGAGCACCTGGCCTACGTCGGGGTCCGCGGGGAGGACTGGTACCTGGCCCACGACGATTCCCTGCACGGCCCCTTCCCCTGGGTCTGCGACCCGGTCTTCTCGCCCGTCTCGAACGACCTGGCCTACTGCGTGAACGAAGACGAGCAGGGCTACGTCGCTTTCAACCACCGGCCGTTGGGCCGGCGGTATTACAGGGTTCGCGGGCCGGTCTTCAGCCCCGATGGCCGCCGTCTGGCCTATTGGGCCAGCCGGCCGCCCGAAGGGTCCTGCGTGGTCGTCGACTCGACGGCCGGACCGATTCTGCCCTCGGCGGCCGGGCCCAGGTTTACCGAGCACGGCCTGCTCTTCTACGACGCCTACCTCGACTCCACCGGCACCCGGCGCGTGTTCTTCGTCGAGAACCGCCGGCTGCCGGAGATGTCAGGCAGCTTCGCCTCCCTCCCCCTGGCCAAAGGGACGGGCTCGGTGTCCGGGCTCTGGCTGAACACCCCGCCCGACGGCAGCCGCATGGCCTACGGCTGGCGGGTGGACGAGTGGACCTTCAACGTGGTGGTCGAAGGGGAGCAGTGGTCGGGATTCCTGGCCGATCCGGTCGAATGGGGCAACGACGGCGAGCACTACGCCTTCCGCCTCATCGTCCCCAAAAAAGGCGACCGCGTCATCATCGACGGCGACGAGGGGCCGCTCTACAAGAGCGCCCTGGGAGTTCGCCTCAGCCCCGACGGCAACGAGGTCGCGTACATCGCGTCGCACAAGGACAAGGGCGATGAGAGACTGGTGATGAACCGCGAGGAGGGCCCGCCCTGGGACGGCATCGTACCCGGGACGGTGCACTTCCAGCCCGACGGTTCGCTGATCCACTACGCGATCGATGCGCCGGACAAGCTGTTTCGGGTCGTGTTGACTCCGCGCGAGTGACCGGATTCCGGCCGGGGCATCACGCCCGGCTGTCGCCGTCGAGGAACCCCAGCATCCCCGTCAACGACTGACGCGTGAAGGCCAGTTCCCGCGCGCGGATGTCGTGCGACAACTCCGTCCATCTGGCGTAGCAAGGGTCCTCGGCCAGCAGACGCTGCTGCACGCGGGCCAGCAGGCTGCCGGGGTCGCCGTCGCCCAGCTGCTCTTCCGGCCGCCGCTCGTGGCGCAGGACATTCAGCCAGCGTTCGAGCTGGTGGCGGGCGTCGTTGAGCAGTTCGCGGGTCCGCCCTTTGGCCAGACCGTGGTGGGCGAACGCGAGCCGGGCCGGCGACGGGTTGAGCGCGAGCAGACGGTCGAGCGAATCCAGCGCCACTCCAAGATAGAATCGCGGCGGCGTGGCCGGACGCAGATAGCGACCGCCGTCGGGCAGGGCGGCGTAGGTGCCGGCGGCCTCGCCGACGAACAGGGTGCCGTCGTGGCGGAAGCAGAGATGGTGCGGGGCGTGGCCGGGGGTCGGGATGATCGTGATGGCGGCGCGAGCGAACGCTACTCCGGTCAGTTCCATGCGGGCGGCGAAGCGGTCGGCCGGCACTGGTGACGGCTCGCCGTAGACTTCGGCGGCGGCACCGAGCACCGTGCGCGAGCCCTCCCACAACCGCTCCGGCTCGACCAGGTGTCCACGGCCATTTTCGTGGCAGACTATTCTCGCCTCGGGGAAGGCGGCCGCCACCTCGGCGGCGCCGCCGGCGTGATCGAGATGGATGTGCGTGAGCAGGATCCAGTCGAGCCGCGTCACGCGGCGCGCGCGCAGCTGCGCCACGAGCTGCTGCGCGGTGGAGCGCGGCCCCGGGTCGACAATGAACGTGAGCCCCGGGCGTTGCTCCAGCCAACAACTGATGAATTCCCGCTGGCCTGGCAGGCGCTGGTCGAGGTCGATCAGGTCGAGGGCCATGCGTGGCTCCGGGCGGCCGGTCGGCCTAGTTCTGCTGTTGTTGCTGGCGCTGCAGGTTGTCGAAGCGGGTGAAGTTCTTGTTGAACATCAGGTCGAACTGGCCGGTCGGGCCGTTGCGCTGCTTGCCGATGATCACGGTGGCGAGGTTGCGCACCGATTCGTCCTCGGGGTTGTACATCTCCTCGCGGTAGATGAAGAGGACCAGGTCGGCGTCCTGCTCGATCGCGCCCGACTCCCTCAGGTCCGACAACTTCGGCTTGTTGTCGCCGCGCGATTCGACGGCGCGCGAAAGCTGGCTCAGCGCCAGCACCGGCACGCCGAGATCCTTGGCGAGCGCCTTCAGGTTGCGGCTGATGTCGGAGATCTCCTGCTGGCGGTTCTCGCTGCGGCCCTGGCCGGTCATCAGCTGCAGGTAGTCGACCACCACCAGGCCGATGTTCGCCTGTTTTTTCAGCAGGCGCGCCTTGGCTTTCATCTCGAGCGCCGACAGGCTGCTCGTGTCGTCGATGTAGATCGGCGCGGCGGCGAGACGTTCGCAGGCGGCGGTCAGCCGCGGCCAGTCCTGCGGCTGGATCTGGCCCCGCCGGATGTCGTGGTTGTTGAAGCCGCCGCTGGCGCAGAGCATGCGCATGACGAGCTGCTCCTTGGCCATCTCCAGGCTGAAGACCGCCACCGGCACCTGTTCCTTCACCGCGGCGTTGTAGGCGAGATTCAGCGCCAGCGCGGTCTTGCCCATCGACGGGCGGGCCGCCAGGATGATCAGGTCGGATTTCTGCAACCCGGCGGTCAGGCGGTCGAAGTCGGCGAAACCGGTGCGCAGGCCGGTCACGTCGCTCTTGTTTCGGAAGGCCTCCTCGATCGTGCGGAAGGTGACCGGCACGACCGACTTGACCAGCTCGAAGCCGCCCTTGCGCGTGCTCTCGGCGATCTTGTAGATGTTCGACTGCGCGCGATCGAGGATGGTGGCGGCCGACTCCGCCCCCTCGTACCCCTCGCCGGCGATGGCCGTGGCGGTGCTGATCAGCGCGCGCAGCATCGCCTTTTCCTGCACGATGCCGGCGTGATAAGTCACGTTCGCGGCGGTGGCGACGGTCGCGAGAAGGTAGGCGAGATAATCGGTGCCGCCCACCGTCTCGAGATCGTTGCGCCGCTGCAGGATCTCCGCCACGGTCACGGTATCGATGGCCTGATCGCGGTCATAAAGCTCGCGCATCGCGGCGAAGATGAGCCGGTGCTCCTTGCGATAGAAGTCGTCGGCCGACACCTTTTCGATCGCCAGGCCGAGGGCATCGCGCTCGAGCATGATGGCGCCGAGGATGGCGCGCTCGGCGTCCCCGTTCTGGGGCGGCAGCCGTTCAGCGCTTCCGGCGCCGGCGGCGCCCGGGTGGACGGGGGCAGAGGAGGAATCCACGGCGACCTCGCGGGGGATGGGGAACGGGAGCGGTACGGCCCGACGGAATGTAGCACACGACCCGCGCAGCCGCGGCGGGGAAGCGCGCCGGCGCGCAAAATAGCTGGTGACAACAGGTGCGCAACCTGTGGACAACCGCCTCCGGACCGGGGGACAATCCGTGGACAAGCGGACCCTGTCAGTGGACAACGACGATATCCCGTGGACAACTTCCGGCCCGTGCCGGCTCCGGCGGCCCAAGTGGCCGCTCCACCCCGTCTCCCGCGAGGCGCAACCTGTGGACAACCGCCATGCCGCCTGACCAGCTGCGCGCCACCCTCGCCGCCATCGCCGCGGCCCCCCACCCCCCCGTGCCATGGCGCGACGGCGCGCAGATCCCGTGGCACGATCCCGCCTTCAGCGAGCGGATGCTCGACATCCACCTCGATCAGTCCACGCACATGGCCAGCCGTTCGCGCGAGGTGATCGCGCGGCATGTGGCGTGGCTGCGCGAGCGCATGCGTGAAACGCCCGGCGCGGCGGCGCCGACGGCGCGCGTCCTCGACGTGGCGTGCGGCCCCGGCCTCTACTGCCACGAACTGGCGCGGCTGGGGCACCCCGCGACCGGTTTCGATTTCGCCCCCGCGCCGCTCGCCTGGGCGCGCGAGGTCGCCGCGCGCGAGGGACTCGCCTGCCGCTTCCTCGCGGCCGACCTCACGCGGCTCGACGACGCACAGCTGGCCGAGATCGGCCCCGTGGAGGTCATCACCTTCTGGTTCGGCGAGTTCCACTCGTTCCCGCCCGAGGTCGCGCGCCGCTTCCTGGCGCAGCTCGCCTCACTGCTCGTGCCGGGCGGACTGTTCGTGCTGGAGTACCAGCCGTACGAGCTGTATCCGCGGGAGGACCTGCAGGAATGGCGCGCCTGCGACCGCTCGCCGCTCAGCGACCGCCCCCACCTCTGGCTGCAGGAGTACCACTGGGACGAGCGGCAGCAGTCGGAAATCAACGTCCACTGGGTGATCGACGCTGAATCGGGCGCCCTGACCCGCTACGCCCAGTCAGGGCGGGCCTGGCGCGACCGCGAACTGGTGGCGGCCTGCCGCGCGGCCGGTCTCGAGCGCCCGGTCTTCCACCCGCCGATCACCGGCGTGAGTGAGCGGTTCGAATTCGCCATGCTGACCGCCCGGCGCCCCTGACGCGCCCCCGCGACCGGCGCCGGCGGGCCCCTCTCGCGGGGGTGTCATGGCGGGGCGCGGCTGGCTCTTGTGGGGACTGCTACACGTGCAAAAAGTGCGCAGCCCGAAAGGGCGCCGCGCGGACCGTTCCGCCCACGGGACCGGTCCGCGCACTTTTTGCACGTGTAGCAGTCTCTGTAAGGAAGCACGCAAAGGGACCACCGACGGGCCACCCGCCCGCGCGCCCCGGCCGTACTCACCGCGCCAGGAGCGCCCCCAGATCGGCGGAGTCGCCCAGCGCCGGTATGATCGGCGTCACGCCCCAGCCTGCCTGCAGCTCCCCCGCCAAAGCGCGCGCCGACTCCGGCTCGCCGTGCGTGACGAAAACGACGCGCGGCGCCGCGGCCGTGCGCGCCCAGCGCAGCAGCTCGCTCCGCCCGGCGTGCCCCGACAGCCCGTGCACCGCCAGCACCCGCGCGCGCACTGGAATGTCCTGGCCGTGCAGTCGCACCGAGGCGGCCCCCTCGAGCAGCACGCGCCCGCGGGTGCCGGCGGCCTGGTAACCCATCAGGCAGATCAGGCAGTCGGGATCGGGCGCCTTGCGTTCAAGGTGATGCAGCACGCGTCCGCCGGTGAGCATGCCGCTGGCCGAGATGATCACGCGCGGTCCCGGCAGGTCGTTCAGGTGCTTCGACTCGTCGGTCGTGCGATGGAACTTCACCTTGCGCGGGAACAGGTGCGTGCCGTCCTCGGAGATCCCCTCGTCGAGATTGCCGTCGTGCAGGTGGCGCCCGTAGATGCGCGTCGCCTCGGCAGCCATCGGGCTGTCCACGTGGATCGGCGTGTTCGGCAGTTCGCCGGAGCGCATCAGGTCGCGCAGGATCAGCGCCACCTGCTGCGTGCGCCCGAGCGCGAAGGCCGGGATCAGCACGGTGCCGCGCCGCGCAAAGGTCTCGCGGAACGCCGTCCGGATCTGGTCGATCATCGACTCGGGGTCGTGCTCGCGGTCGCCGTACGTGGACTCGATGACGAGCGCGTCGCTGACCGGCCGCGCCTCCGGGTCGACGTGCAGCGGCGCGTCGTACCGCCCGACATCGCCACTGAACAGGATGCCCGCCTCGCGCCCGTCCAGCGGAAAGCGCACCTCCGCCGAGGCTGAGCCGAGGATGTGCCCGGCGTTGTGGAAGCGGGCCCGCGCGCCGCCGCCAAGGTCGAGCCAGGCGCCGTAGTCCACGGCGTGCAGCAGCGCCAGCGCCCGCCGCGCGTCCGCCTCGTCGAACAGCGGCAGCGCCGTCTCGTGCTTGCTGAAGCCCCGCCGGTTCGCGTACGCGGCGTCCTCTTCCTGCAGCTTCGCGGCGTCGAGCAGCATCAGCGGCGCCAGGTCGGCGCTGGCCGGCGTGCAGTGCACCGGCCCGGCGTACCCCTCCCGCACGAGGCGCGGCAGATAGCCGAGGTGGTCGATGTGCACGTGCGTCAGCAGCACGTGGTCCACCGACGCAGGGTCGAACGCCGGCTTCTTCCAGTTGAGTTCGCGCAGCGCCTTCAGCCCCTGGAACATCCCGCAGTCGATGAGGATGCGCCGCCCGGCGACCTCGAGCAGGTACTTCGAGCCGGTCACCGTGCCGGCGGCTCCGTGGAAGGTCAGGGTGGCGGTCATGCACAGCTCCCTGGGCGTGTCAGTTCCCCATCCCAGCCAGCTGGATCGTCCACGAGGCTAAGACGATCATCAACGCGATCGAGACTATCCCCAGGCCCATCAGAACCGTCTGTGTAGGGTTGGGGTACGGTCGTTGGACCGCGACGATGTCGGCCACGGCGACCGTGACGGCGCGGCCGGCGGACAGCAGGCACGGCGCTCGGTCCGTGTCCGACACGAACTCCGTGTCCCGCAGCGGCAGTTCGCGCACGGCGGTCACGACGAGCGAATCCTGCCCCACTTGCGCCAGGCGCCCCTCGAACTCGCACCCGTCGCGCAATCGGATCAGCACGCGATCGCCCGGAGCGAGGGCGCCGTCCGCCGCGCGCGACGGCTCCTCCGCCTTGCCGACCTCCCCCCACTGGCGTGCCGGCACCTCCCGGTACGTCGCGCAGCCGGACGCAAGCGCCAGAAGAGTCAGCGCGAGGAGAGGGGCCTGGCAACGTTGCCGCGATGTCATCGCTCACCTTCCCGCCTGCAGGGCGTCGTAGAGCGAGCGCAGCTTGCGCACGTCGTCCCAGGCGGGGCGTTTCCAGTGCGGGTTGCGCAGGAGCGCGGCAGGGTGGTAGGTCACGACGACCGGGACATTGCCATAGAAATGGACATGCTCGCGCAGCGCGCCGAGGGTGGCGTTGGTGCGCAACAGGGTGTGCGCGGCGTGGCGGCCGAGACAGCAGATCACGGACGGGTCGATGATCTCGAGCTGCCGTTTCAGGTACGGCTCGCACGCCTCGACCTCATCCCCCTCCGGATCGCGGTTCTCGGGGGGACGGCACTTGAGGATGTTGCAGATGTAGACGTCTTCGCGCCGCAGCCCGATCGCCTTCAGGATGTCGTTGAGCAGCTGCCCCGCGCGTCCGACGAACGGCTCGCCCCGCTCGTCCTCCTCGCGGCCCGGCGCCTCCCCCACGAACACCACGCCGGCATCGGGACTGCCCGTGCCAAAAACGGTCTGAGTGCGGGTGCGCGCCAGCTTGCACTGCGTGCACGGCGCGACTTCGCGGGCGATCGCGTCGAGCGCTTCGCCCTTCTGCGCCGGCGTGAGCCGGACCGGAGCAGCCGCCGGGACGTTGAAGATATCGGCCGGCGGCGTCGCCTCGCGGCGACGGGCCAGCAGTTCGAGCGTGTCTTTAACGAAGGCGGCGCGGGCGGCGGCGGAGGGGTCGTCCTTCGGCGCTGCGGGCGCAGGGGGCGCAACGGCCCGCGACGGTTTCTCCGGCCTCGCGGCCGCGGGCTTCACGGTCACCGGAGGGGCCCCCGCCGGTTCGGGCGCGGCAACGGCCGCGGAAGCCTCCTCGGCGACCGGATCGATGAACCAATCCACGCCGGAGTCCCGCTGCTGGCGCACGTAGAGGCGAAGGTCGGCGGCGAGGCGGCCCAGATCATCGGCGGAAGAACTCATGCCCGAGCCGCGGCCACGTCGCCGAGGTGATCGAGCAGTCCGCGCGCAAGGTCGCGCTTGGTATGGGAGCCGCTGTCCCAGATCAGGCCGTCCGGCCCGAGCAGGAAGACCCGGTGCAGGCCGTCGCCGAATCCGGATCCGGGAGCGGTCGGGTCGTTGGCCACGATGAAATCCATCCCCTTGGCGCGCAGTTTCTTCGCGGCGCGCGCGAGCAGGTCGCCCGTCTCGAGGGCGAAGCCGACGACCCGCAGCCGCGATTCACGCGCTGGCGCGACCACCTCACCGAGGATGTCATCCGTGCGGCGCAGGGCCAGATTCCAGGAGGTGCCGAGGCTCTCCTTCGGCAGTTTCCCGCCCTCCACCTGCTCCGGCGTGAAGTCGGCCACGGCCGCGGCCATGAAGAGCCAGTCGGCGCCGGCGGCGAGCGCATCGCGCACCGCGACCGCCATCTGCGCACAGGTCTCGACGCGCACGGAACCGGCCACCGCCGGCGGGACCGGCAGGGTCGTCGGCCCGGCGATCAGGGTCACCGCCGCGCCACGCGCCGCCGCCTCCGCCGCCACCGCGAAGCCGAACACGCCCGACGAACGGTTCGCGATGAAACGCACCGCGTCGATCGGCTCCCAGGTCGGTCCGGCCGTGACGACCACGCGCCGCCCCGCCCACGCGGGATCGGGCCGGGCGGACCGCGCCCCCGCGGCGACCACCGCGGGAGCCGCCACCGGTGCGTCCGCCGGGCGTGGCGGCAGAACGGCCAGCAGCGCCGACACCGCCGCCGCGATCTCCTCCGGCTCCGCCATCCGGCCGACCGCCTCCACGCCGCAGGCCAAAAAACCGCTCCCCGGTTCGATCACCCGGGCGCCGCGTTCGCGCAGCAGAGCGAGATTCGCCTGCGTCGCCGGCTGGCCCCACATGACGTCGTTCATCGCCGGGGCTAGCAAAAGCGGCCGATCCGAAGCGAGCAGCAGGGTCGACACGAGGTCGTCGGCCAGGCCGTGGGCCGCCTTCGCCAGGATGTTCGCGGTGGCCGGCGCCACCACGACGACGTCGGCCGCCCGCACCAGTTCGATGTGGTCGAGAGGATCGGTGTCGCCGTCGCCCCAGAGATCGGTCGCCACCGGTTGCTGCGACAGGACCTGGAAGGTCATCGGGGTGACGAAGCGCCGGGCGGCGGCGGTCATCCCCACCCGGACGGAAGAACCCGCCTGCACGAGCAGGCGGGTCAGGGAACAGGCCTTGTAGGCGGCGATGCCGCCGGTCACGAGCAGCAGGACACGGCCGCCGGCCATCGCGCCTACTCCTCCGCGGCCTTGGCCGCCTCGCGCTCCCGCTGGAGCTGGGCCCAGCGCTCCTTCTCGTCGTAGTACTGCACCTGCCCGCCGAGCAGCCGCCGGATGGCGATGCTGGTGATCTTCCCCGGCAGACTCAGGCCGAGGTTGTGTGCCCGCCCGTTGAGCCGGCGCGCTTCAAGCGCCGCCACTTTGATCGCCTGAAACTTGTTCGGGATCAGATCGGTCACCCGGTGGCGCGGAATGTAAGTCATCGGTTACCGCCTCGGACAAAGGGGCAGGAGACAGCGGAGGGCCGTGCCGCCAGCGGCGACCCGACGAACCGTTCTGCAAACCGTTTAATATAGCACACTTTGCCGTATTTTCAACCGCAGCCCCTCCCGCTTCGGCCGTCGCCGTCGAGATCGTGCGTTATCTGTTGCCATCAAATAACTTGGCTTCGCCCTGGCGCCTCGGGCCCATCCGCGATCCGGACATCATTCGGCGGCCAGCGGCGGCGCGGCCCGGCGGACGCGGCGGCAGCGTTCCGCGGTGACGATGGCCCTCATGCGGGCGAGCGCGTCGGCAAGCGTGTCGTTCACGATGTAGTAGTCGTAGCGCGCCGCGAAGCCGATCTCCCAGCGGGCGTTGGCCAGACGCGTGCGGATGACCGCATCGTCGTCAGTGGCCCGGGAACGCAGGCGAGCCTCGAGGGCCTCCCAGGACGGGGGGAAAACGAACACCGAAACCACTTCCGGCCCGAACAGATCGATCACGCGCAAGCCCCCCTGCACGTCGAGATCGAGCAACGGAGTCAGGCCGCGGTCGAGCATCGCCCGGATGTGTTCGCGGCGGGTGCCGTAGCGGCGTTGGTGCACCTCCGCCCACTCCACGAAGGCGTCGGCGGCGATGAGGCGGTCGAATTCGGCGTCGTCCACGAAGTGGTACTGCACGCCGTCGGTTTCGCCGCGGCGGGACGGCCGGGTCGTCGTGGACACCGAGAAGCTGAGCCCCGGCTCGGCGGCAAGCAGGGCCTGCACGAACGTGCTCTTGCCGGCGCCGGAAGGCCCCGAGATCAGGACCAGCATCGGCTACTCCAGATTCTGCACCTGCTCGCGCAGGTTCTCGATCTCTTCCTTCATCCCGATCACGAGCTGGGTGAGCGTCAGCAGGCTGGTCTTGGCCCCCATGGTGTTGACCTCGCGGTGCATCTCCTGCAGGAGAAAATTGAGCCGCTTGGCCACCTGCCCCGTCTCGGCCAGCGTCTGCTCGAACTGCTCGAGATGGCTGGCGAGTCGTTCGCACTCCTCACCGATGCTGGCGCGATCGGCCAGGATGGCGGCCTCCTGGGCCAGCCGCTGCGGGTCGATGCCGTCGGTGACGAGCTGTGTCAGGCGCGCATTCAGACGGTCGAGCGTTTCGCGCGCCACGGTCGGCGTGAGCCGCTCCACCTCCGCCAGCTGAGACCGCAGCCGGGCGGCGCGCCCCGCCAGTTCGGCCGCCAGCTCGGCCCCCTCCCGGTCGCGCATGATCTGCAGGGCGGTGGTGGCCGCCTCGAGGGCCGCGCGCAATGCGCCGAGCACCGACTCCTGATCGACCCCGGCCTCCGCGCCGCCGAACAGGTCGGGAATGGCCAGCACATGCGACAACTCGAGCGTCGGCCGGCGTCGTGTCTCGCGCTCCACCCGATCGGCCAGCAGCTGCAGCAGAGCCAGCCCCTGCTCCAGGCGCTCCTGGTCGATACCGGCCGCGCCGACCGCCAGGTCCCCCAAAAACTGCGCGGAGCAGGTGACCCGGCCGCGCGCCACGCGCTCCCGGAGCAGGTTGCGGATTTCGAACTCGTAGGGCGCCAGGGCGTTGGGCAGCTTGAGCGCCACGTCGAGAAAACGGTGGTTTACGGAGCGCAGCTCGACCGCGATGGTCACGCCGCCGACCGTCCCCTCCCCCGCGCCGAAACCTGTCATGCTGCGCACGCGCGATCCCCTTCCCGGCTGTGAGCGGCCCGTCCGGCCGATCGGCCGAAGCGTGCAAGCATAGGCCGCAAGCGTCGGAGCGGCAAGGTCGATATGGCTGTTCAGGCCATGGTTGTCGGCGCGACCGCCAGCGATTACCATCACTGCTCCCCTGCGCCACCCACGCCAAGGAGGCCCGATGAAGCGCCTGACCGCGTTCGCCGCCGCAGCCCTGCTCGCAGTCGCCACGCCCACCCTCGCCCTGCCCAATTTCGGCGCCCGCGCCGGCTTTACGAGCGGCCCGGATCAGATCCATCTCGGAGCGCACGCCGAGGTGCTCGAACTCAGTCCCGGCCTGGTTTTCCTGCCCAATGTCGAAGTGGGCTTTGGCGACGACCAGACCGTCTGGGCCCTGAACGGCGAGCTGACCTGGGCCATCGACCGCGGCGACTGGCGCGGGTGGCGCCCCTACGTCGGCGGGGGGCTCGGCATCTTCATCGTCAGCTTCGACCGGCCCGATGCCCCGGCCGACTTCGACGACAGCCGCTCCGACGTCGGCCTGAGCGCGCTCGTCGGCATTTCGAAGCTGCTGAAACTCGGGCACAAGTTCTTCGCCGAGGTCAAGGTCGGCCTCGAAGACACCCCCGACGTGAAAGTCACCGCCGGCCTGACTTTCTTCTAGGGGGCATCGTGACCGACCTGCCGCCCTGGCGGCGTCCGGACGCCCTGCAAGCCCTGCTTACCGCCTGGCGGCGCGATTTCACGGGGCGGACGGTGGCGCGCGCCGTCGCGGGAACCGGCTGGCTGCGACTCACCCTGATCGCTCCCGGCGCGCCGGCCGCCTATCTCTTCCTGTGCGCCCGGCCCGGCGCGGTGCTGCTGTGCGACGAAGAAGCGCCGCCCGACCCGGCGCTGCGCGAGGCGCTGGGCGAGGCGCGACGCGGCCCGCCGGCGGATCGCCTCGCCGGCGCCCGGCTGCTCGACGCACGCCCGTTCCCCGCCGATCTGGCGATCGCCCTCTTCTTCGCGCCACGCGGCGGAGGCGCGCCGCTGCGCGTCGTGCTCCAGCTCCACGGCAGCCGCGGCAACCTGCTGCTGGTGGACGCCGCCGGGAGCCTCGTCTGGGCGCTCTACCCCGGCGCCACGCTGGCGCTGCTGGCCGATCCGACGGCCGGCACGGCGGGCCATGCCACGGCGCCCGAACTCACCGCGGCCGACGCCACAACGCCCGCTGCCGCCGTCGGCGCGGACTTCCGTGCCGCCGCGCGTCTCCGGCTGGACACCCAGCTCGCCGCCGACCTCGCCGGCGGCAGCGCCCGCGCCCTGAGGACCGCCGCCGAGGCGACCGATCGCCTTCGCATGAACCTGGCGCGCGACCTGGCCGAGGCGGCGCGGGGCGACGACCTGCGGCGCGCCGCCGAAGCGCTCGCCGTCGCGCTGCCGACCGTGCCACGCGGCGTCTCTTGCGTGGAGGTGGCCGATCCCGCCGGCGGACCCCCGCTCGCGGTGCCGATGGATCCCGCGCGCTCACCGTCCGGGAACATGGAGGAATACTTCCGCCGCGCCCGGAAGGCGGAGCGGGGCCGCGCGCTGATCGCCGAACGTCTCGCGGAAGCGGACCGCCGCGCCGTCGCCCTGGACGCGGCGCGCGCGGAACTGGCGGCGACCACGGCGCTGACCGACGGGATGATCGCGGCCTGCCTCGCCTGGCGCCGCGCGCACGCCTCCCTGCTCGGCCTGCGCACGACGACCGGCGGCGGCGTCACGCGCGAGGCGCCCGTTCCAGCGCGATCGTTCCGCCGCTACCTGATCGAAGGGCGCTGGGAGTTGTGGGTCGGGCGCAACAACGTCGAGAACGACCTGCTCACGCACGACACGGCCGCGCCGGACGACATCTGGCTGCACGCGCAGGGAGTGACGGGCAGCCATGCCGTGCTGCGCACGGGCGGCCGTCCCGAAACGGTGCCGCGTCAGGTCCTCGAGAAGGCCGCCGCGCTGACCGCCCTCCACAGTCGCGCGCGGCACAGCGCGCTCGTGCCGGTGATCCACACCCTGCGCAAGTACGTGCGCAAGCCGCGCCGCTCGCCGCCCGGCACGGCGACGTGCCAGCGCGAGAAGACGCTGTTCGCCCCGCCGGGGGTGCCGGAGGGGGTCGAGCCGGCGTGAACGCGCCGCTCAGTTGCGATGTCGGTGGTGGATGCGCCGGAACTCGGACGTCAGACGGGCGAACAGGAACACGATCCGCGGGTCGAAGTGGGTGCCCGCGTCTCCGAACACGATCCCGCTCGCCTTGTCGTGCGCGATGGCGGCCTTGTAGATGCGTTGTGACGTGAGGGCATCGTAGACGTCGCAGATCGCGACGATGCGCGCCGACAGCGGAATGGTCTCCCCGGCGAGACCGCGCGGATAGCCGCCGCCGTCCCAGCGCTCGTGATGCGACCAGGCGATGTCGGCCCCCATCTTCAGCATGAAGAGTGATCCGTGGCGCTGGATCATCTCCTCGATCGTGCCGCCCCCGATGCCGGCGTGCGTCTTCATGACGTCGAATTCGTCCCGCGTGAGTCGCCCCGGCTTGAGCAGGATGCTGTCGGGGATGCCCACCTTGCCGATGTCGTGCAGCGCGGACGAGCGGGTGAGCGTTTCGATGTACTCCTCGTCGATGAGACCGGCGTAACGTTCGTCGCGCGAGAGCTCGCCCGCCAAAAGACGCGCGTAGGCGCAGATCCGGTCGAGGTGGCCGGCCATGGCGCCGTCGCGCGACTCGGCCAGGCGCGCCATGCCGAGAATGATGGCGTCGCGCGTGGCCGCCAGTTCGTCGAACAGCCTGATGTTCTCGAGGCAGGTCGCCATCTGGTCGACGAGCATGCAGCAGAGCCGGACGTCCTCGTCGGCGAAGGCGCTGAGTTGACGGCTCGCGAAATCGAACACGCCCAGCGGGCCGCTGCGCGTGCGGATCGGGATCACCAGCTCACTGCGTAGTTCCGGATCGGCAAGAAAATAGTTGTGATCGGCAAGCACATCGGGCGCGTAGATCGGCCGCTCCTCATGGAACGCCAGGCGGCACAGCCCCAGTTCCCGGTCGAGCGGCACGGCCACTCCCTCGACGGAATCCGCGTACCCCCGCCAGGCCCGGATGCGCAGCGTGCGATCGCGCGGTTCGTGGATCAGCACGGCGCAGATGTCGTAGCCGAGGATGCTCAGCGCGGCGGTCATGACCTCCTGGAACACGCTGTCAGCCTCGCGCATGAAGGTCAGGCGACCATTCAGCTCCTGCATGGCGGCGAGCTTCGCGGCGAAGCCGCTCGGCGGTTCGGGCCGTTCGGCCACCGGCGTGGCGCCGGGTCGCTGGCCGGCGAGCGGGCGGCCCGCGGCGCGGCGGGGGCGCGCTTCCTCCACGGGCACGGACAAGTCGGCCTGATCGGGGAGCTGCGTCAGTAACTGGTTCATCGGCTTGCGACCACTCCGCCGCACCGCCCGGACCCCATTGACCGCGCCGGCGACGACTTGATCGAATGTCAGGATCGGCGGCCGGCGGATGAACTTGACCACTAAGGCAGTCGCCCGCGGGGCGGCGCGGCCGGCGCCCTAGCGCAGACGCTCGATCTCCTCGCTGAGCGCCTGCTCCAGATCCTCCCTGGCCACGTTGCGCGCGATCCGGCCGTGACGATAGATCGCGACCTTGCTCCGACCGGCGGCGATGCCCAGGTCGGCCGCCTTCGCTTCGCCCGGACCGTTCACAATACAGCCCATGACGGCGATCACCCGGTCGGCCGGGAGATCACGCGCCAGTTCCTCGACGCGGGCGGCCAGGGCCATGACGTCCACCTCGACGCGGCCGCAGGTCGGACACGCCACCACGCGCGCGTAGCGCTGGCGCAGGCCGAGCGCGGCGAGCATGTGCCATGCCGCGATGACCTCCTCGACCGGATCCGCGGCGAGCGAGATGCGCAGGGTGTCGCCGATCCCCTCGGCGAGCAGGACCGACAGCGCCGCCACCGAACGCACCGTCCCCGCCCTCAGGGTACCGGCCTCCGTCACGCCGAGATGCAGCGGCACATCACAGACCTGCGCGAACCGCCGGCAGGCCTCGATCACCTCGCCGCAGTCGCTGCTCTTGACGCTGACCACGACGTCGTGGAAGCCAACCGCCGCCAGGGCCTCGACCTCGTCCAGACCGCTCTGCACGAGGGCGCCGGCAGGATCGCGCTTCGCCAGCTCCTGGTAACGGGTGTGCAGGCTGCCGCGGTTCACGCCGATGCGGATCGGCACGCCGCGATCGGCGGCCGCCGCGGCCACCTCGCGCACCTTGTCGGCCGAGCCGATGTTGCCGGGGTTGATGCGCAGCTTGGCGATGCCGGCCTTCACCGCCGCCAGCGCCAGAGTGTGCTGGAAGTGGATGTCGGCCACCAGCGGCATCCGCGCCTCGGACACGATGCGCGGCAGGGCGGCGGCCGCCGCTTCGTCATTCACCGTGACCCGCACGAGCTCCGCTCCGGCCGTGGCCAGTTCGCGGATCTGCGCGAGCGTGGCGTCGGCATCGCCGGTGCGGGTGGTGGTCATCGACTGCACCCGCACGGGAGCGCCGCCGCCGATCGTCACATCGCCGACCCGCACCTGCCGCGTCGGGCGGCGGGGGGCGGTCACGCCGGTCTGAGCGTCAGTCGTCATTCAGATCTCCGTGTCCATGGCCGGACCGGCGCGGCGGTTGTCGCCAATGCGAACGGTCAGCCCGACCTGGTCGAGGTGCTCCAGCATGGGGATGCCCAGCTTGCGCGACAACCCGCTCAGTTCCCGGAACCGGGCAAAGGTCAATTCCGGCTCGGCGCCGAAGTGAGCCCGCAACGCCGTCATCAGTTCCGCGTACGGGCGCGCCGCGACATAGTAGTCGGACCCCGCCTGCACGGCACGGTCATGGTCGACGAGATGTTTGAGGAACTCCTCCTCGGACAACCCCGGCACCGCTTCCGCCGCGAGCGCCTCCCGGAACCCCTCCAGCCCGGGCCACTGCAGACCGAACGCGCGCAGCGCCTCCTCGCGCCGGATCGCGGCCCGGGCGAGCTGAGATGCCAGCGGCGGCCCCTCCGCGGTCGGAGCGATACGATCCCCCGCCACCACCCAGCCGCCCAACGGCGCCAGCACCTCGCACAGGGCGACCCACTCGGCCCGTCCGCCGGGGAAATCGACCCGCCGGCGCGCCTCCTCCTTCGGAATGCCCAGTCGCAGAGGAAAGCGCCGGTTGTAATCGGCCACGAGGGCGGCAATGCGAGCCGCGAGGTCCGCCAGCACGTCGCGGTGGTAGAGACGATCGACCACGACCACCGCCTCGTCGTCACCGGCGTGCGCCGCCACCGTTTCGCGCGCCAGACCGGCCGCGCCGGCATCGCGCAGCGCCTGCCGGAAGACGGCCTCCGGTTCGCCCCGCTCACGCACCGAAAGCGCGTCGATCGCGCCGGGATCGTGCCGGCGCCGGGGGGGGGCGTCGACACCCAGAATCCGGCCGCCCGCCACGGTCGTCACCGGCGAATAGAAACGCAGCACGAAACGATCGTCCGGCAGAGCCACGAGCGGCGCCTCCAGCACGAGTTGGACGAGTCCCGCGCGCGGCGCGGCCGTGTCGTCCCCGCCGAGTTCGTCGCTGTCGAGCAGCAGCACGCGACCGAGCACCTCGCGGCCGGCGTGATGCACGTGCAACCGCTGCCGGTTGCGCAGCGCGCCCCGCCAGTGGGGCACCAGCGTCACGCGGGCGTCGAGCCGCGAGCCCGGCATCACCGCCTGCGGGGTGACGATCTGGTCGCCGCGCGTCAGGTCGTCCTTCTTGACGCCGTGCAGCGCCAGCGCCAGCCGCTGGCCGGAACCGCCCTCGGGCACCACCGCGCCGTGCGCCTGCACCTCGCGCACGCGCACCTTCAGGCCTCCCGGCTCGGCGGCCAGGATGTCGCCCGGCGCAACCGCCCCGCTCCAGCAGGTGCCGGTGACCACCACCCCCACCCCCGGCAGGGTGAACACGCGATCGACCGGCAGGCGGAACGGCCCGGTCCGCAGGCGCGGCGGCAATCGCTTCGCTTCCTCGCGCAGGACACGCCGCAGCTCTTCCAGGCCGGCCCCGGTCACGCTCGACACGGCCACGGACGGCGCCGTCTCCAGGAACGTGCCGCGCGCGAGGTCGCGCACCTCCTCCGCCACCACCGCGGCGATCACCTCGTCCACGAGGTCGGCCTTGGTGAGGACGATCACCCCCCCCTTCACGCCCAGCGAGGCGAGGATCTCCAGGTGCTCCACCGTCTGCGGCATCACCCCTTCGTCCGCCGCCACGATGAGCGCGGCCAGGTCGACCCCCCCGGCTCCCGCCACCATCTGCCGGACGAATCGCTCATGCCCCGGCACATCGACGACCCCCAGCACGATGTCGTCGCCCAGGCGCAGCTCCGCGAAGCCCAGCTCGATGCTGATGCCGCGCAGCTGCTCCTCCTTCAACCGGTCCGTGTCGATGCCGGTAAGGGCCTTCACGAGCGCCGTCTTGCCGTGATCGACATGACCGGCCGTGCCCAGGACGAGATGGCGGGGGGCCTGCGCACTCATTTCGCCACCCGCCGGATGCGGGCGCCGAGCGCCGCCAGCTTCTGCTCGATCCGCTCGTAACCCCGGTCGATGTGGTAGATCCGATCGACGGTCGTCGTGCCGATCGCCGCCACCCCGGCCAGGATCAGCGCCGCCGACGCCCGCAGGTCCGTGGCCATCACCGGCGCCCCCTGCAGCCGATCCACGCCGAAAACGATCGCGCTGGCGCCGTCGAGCCGGATGTCGGCGCCGAGCCGCCGCAATTCCGCCACGTGCGTGAAACGATCGGGGTAGATCGTGTCTGTGATGAAGCTGGTGCCGGAGGCGAGCGTCGCCACCATCATTACCTGCGCCTGCATGTCGGTCGGGAAACCGGGGTAGGGACGCGTCACCACCTCAACCGCCCGCGGACGCTCGCCCGCCTCGACGGTCAGGGCGCCAGCGCCGGCAGGAGTCACCGCGCAGCCCATCGCCTTGAGCGCCGCGGTGCAAGCGTCGAGATGATCCGGACGGCAGTGCGTGAGCGTGATCCGCCCCCCCGTGACGGCGGCCGCCGCCATGAAGGTCCCGGCCTCGATCCGATCGGGAATGACCTGGTGACGCAGCGGCGCCAGCGCGGAAACGCCGCGCACGAGCAGCGTCGGCGTGCCGATCCCCTCGATGCCCGCTCCGGCCCCGGCCAGCGCCTCCGCCAGCAGGGTCACCTCCGGCTCGCAGGCGCAATTGAGCAGCTCGCTCGTGCCGTCGGCCAGGACGGCCGCCATCAGCACGTTCGCGGTCGCGCCGACCGAGGAGGGCTCGAACCGGAAACGCCCGCCACGCAGGCCGGCCGGCGCGCGGCCGACGATGTAACCCCCTTCGAGGTCCAGCTCCGCGCCCAGCGCGCGCAGGCCATCGAGGTGCAGGTTGACCGGACGCGGCCCCCAGGCGCATCCGCCCGGCAGCGAGACCCGGGCCTGTCCGTGCGCCGCGAGCAACGGACCGAGCACGTACACGCTCGCGCGCATCGTCTTGACCAGCTCGTAGGGAGCCTCCACGCCAGCGGCCGCCGAGGTGTCGATGCGCAGTGCGTCGCCGACCAGTTCGCAGCGCGCGCCAAGCATTTCGAGCAGACGCATGAAGGTGCGCACGTCGCGCAGATCGGGCACGTTCCCGATCAGAGACTCGCCGCGGGCAAGCAGCGCCGCGGCCATCAGCGGCAGCACCGCGTTCTTCGCCCCACCGATCCTGACCTCGCCTTCGAGCCGGGTCGGTCCTTCGATCACGAAGCGGTCCATGCTCACCTTCCCGGAACAGGGGTATCGTCACCCGGCGGCGGCGGGCCATCCTCCGGCGCGCGACGCGCCGTCACCACGCGCGGGCGTCCGGCGAGGTCGCGCGTCATCGCCGCTCCCACCCAGCCGCCGCGGTCCAGAATCCCGCACACGTCAGCGTCCTGGTCCGCCCCGATCTCCATCGCCAGCCAGCCCCCCGGCCGCAGCCAGCGCCGGCCCAGGGCGCCCAGGGCCCGGTAGAAGCTCAGCCCGTCCGGTCCGCCGTCGAGCGCCTCCCGCGGATCGTGGCGCGACACCTCCACCGGCAGGCTGTCGATCTCGTCCCGCCTGACGTAGGGCGGATTGCTGACCAGCAGGTCGACCTGCCCCACCAGACGCGACGGCAGCGGATCGGCCAGGTGGCCGGCCAGGCAGACGACGCGCGGCGCCACCCCCAGCCGGTGCGCGTTCGCCTCGGTCAGGCGCACCGCCGCCGGATTGATGTCGGTCGCCCAGACGCTCAACGCCGGGATCTCGGCGGCCAGGGAGAGGCCGACCACCCCGCTGCCGCAGCACAGGTCAAGCGCCACCGGCGCGATCAACCGGCTCGTCCCCTCCGTCAGCAGGGCCACGCACCGCTCGACCAGCGCTTCCGTTTCCGGGCGTGGAATGAACACTCCCGGCTCGACGCGGAACGGGCGCGAATAGAATTCCTGCTCGCCGATCAGGGTCTGCAGCGGCTCGCCCGCGCCGCGGCGACGCAGCAGCTCCCGGAAACGTTCCAGCTCACCGCTGGTCAGCGGCCGGTCATGGTGCAGGTACAGCTCAAGCCGCGAGAGCCCGAGCACATGCCCGAGCAGGCGTTCGGCATTCAGCCGGGCGGAGGGCACACCCTTCCCCTCCAGCCAGCCGGCGGCGGCCGGCATCAGATCGCGGACGCTCTTGAGGGCTTCGGGCATTGGCGAACGGGGCGGGCCGCGGGCCGGGACCGCCGGACCGCCGGACCGCGGGAAAAGGAGCGCCGCCGGGGCGGCCCCGGTCAGCTCCCGGTGCGCCTGGTCTGCAGGGCCTGTTCGCGGCGGTAGGTCTGGATCGCCGCCACGATCGAATCGAGTTCCCCCGCCATGATCGCTTCGAGGTTGTGAACGGTCAAGCCGATCCGGTGGTCGGTCATCCGGTCCTGCGGGAAGTTGTAAGTGCGGATCTTCGCGCTGCGATCTCCGCTGCCGACCTGCGATCGCCGTTCCGCCGCGATGGCCGCCTCCTGTTCGCTGATCGCCTTCTCCAGCAGTCGGGCCCGCAGCACCTGCATCGCCTTGGCCTTGTTCTTGTGCTGCGACTTCTCGTCCTGGCAGCTGACCACCAGGCCGGTGGGCAGATGTGTCACCCGCACGGCCGAATCGGTGGTGTTGACCGACTGCCCGCCCGGGCCGCGGGCGCGGAAAACATCGACGCGCAGCTCCTCGGGCCGGATCTGCACGTCGACCTCGTCCGCCTCCGGCAGAACGGCCACAGTGACCGCCGACGTGTGGATACGCCCCTGGCTCTCGGTCAACGGCACTCTCTGCACGCGATGCACACCGCTCTCCCAGCGGAGGATGCCGTAGACGCCCTCGCCACGCACGGCGTAGATGACCTCCTTCATCCCCCCCGCCTGCCCGGGCGTCCCCTCCAGCGGCTCGACTTTCCAGCCGCGCCGCTCCGCGTGACGCACGTACATGCGGGCGATCTCCTCGGCGAAGAGAGCGGCTTCATCGCCGCCCGTGCCGGCGCGCACCTCAAGAATGACATCGCGGTCATCGATGGGGTCGTGCGGCAGCAGCGCCACTTCCAGTTCGGCCGTCGCCTCCGCGAGACCCCGCTCCAGGTCGGGCAGTTCCTCCCGGACAAGCTGGATCAACTCGGGGTCACGTTCGGTCTGCAGCACCTGACGGTCTTCCTGCACCCGGTCGGTCAGCGCCAGCCAGCGCTCCCCGATGGCGAGAATCCCCTTGAGACGGGCGTGCTCGCGGGTCAGCACGCGGTACTGGGTCTGATCCTTGAGCACCTCAGGATCGCCCAGCCGCCCTTCGAGTTCGCGCGACTGCGTCTGCATATTCTCAATGATGTCCCTCACGGCGCCCCCTCCCGTCCGGGACTCGCGGGGGGCGCGGAGGCCTCGCCGGGCTCCTCCCAGGTCGTCTCCCGGAAATCGGCCTCCTCGGGCGCGAGCACCGCGCGCAGGGCCGCCATCGCCACCTCGAGCTGGGCGTCATCCGGCTCATTGGTGGTGATGCGCTGCAGCATGAGGCCGGGCCAGACGAGCGGCTTCAGCGCCGGCGCGTCCCGGAAGCGGCCCGAAAACTTGATCGCTTCGTAGGCCAGCCCGCCGATCAGCGGCACGAAAGCCAGCCGCAGCAGTCGGGCCCCCACGGTATCGGGCCGGCCGAGGAAGACGAAGACCACCACCGAGATCATCATGACGAAGAAGAGGAAGCTCGTGCCGCAGCGGGGATGGAGGGTCGGGAACGGCCGCGCGCCCGCCGGCGTGAGCTCCCGCCCGTTCTCGAAGGCGTGGATCGTCTTATGTTCGGCGCCGTGATACTGGAACACCCGCGCCATGTCGGGCAGCCGGGAGATGCCCCAGAGGTAGGCCACGAATATGACGATGCGGAACAGCCCGTCCACGAGATTGAACCAGAGCGAGTGCTCGATGCCGAGCAGCCCCGTCAGCACCAGAGGCAGGTAGAAGAAGAGCCCCAGCCCGAGCACGAATGACAGGACCAGCGTGCCCCCCATCAGCAGGGTCTCGCCCGTCTTGCGCGGCCGCGCCTGCGCGACCGGCCCGTCGTCTGCCGCCTGATCCGCGGCGAAGGTGAGCGCGCCCAGCCCGATCGCCAGCGACTCCACCAGGTGCACCCCCCCGCGCAGCACCGGCACGCCCAGCGCCGGCATGCGCCGCACGATGCTGCGGAACGGCCGCTTGCGCACTACGATCCGCCCGGCCGCGTTGCGCACAGCCGTCGCCACGGCGGTGGGCGAGCGCATCATGACCCCCTCGATCACCGCCTGCCCGCCGATCGCAAGATCCAGCTGGCGGGGGTCGCACGGGGCAGGGGAGGCGGGGGCTGATTTCAGCTGCATCGGATCGCTCTCGAGAGGTCGCCCGTCGGATCGGACTCCCGGCGCGCCGCACACGCAGCCGCCGCGGGGAACGGCCCGGCGAGGAGGGGAAAAACAGAGAGGGTGCCGACAGGCCTCAGCCCGGCACCCTCGCGAACGGTCACGGCGCCCACGGTCGCGCGGACCGGGTCCGCGCCGCGGGGCCTCGGGTCATGCCTTCTTGCCGTAATCGGCCCCCGCGTAGCGCCTGCGGAAGCGCTCCACGCGGCCCGCCGTATCGACGATCTTCTGCTGGCCCGTGAAAAACGGGTGGCAGCTCGAGCAGATCTCGACGTTGATTTTCGGCAATGACGAACGCGTGTGGATCACGTTGCCGCAGAGGCACGTGATTTCACAGGCGACATACTTGGGATGAACGTCCTTCTTCATTTCCAACAACTTTCGCTGTCCGTTCGCCTGCGTTGCGATCGCCCCAAAGAAAGCAGGGAATCGCCGCCGGGCAAGATCTATTTTCCTGATGCCCCCCGGATCGGGATCAGGTGTTCATCGCACCAAGGAACTGGGCGTTGTTCTTCGTCTTGCCCAGCTTGTCCAGCAGGAACTCCATCGCCTCGACCGGGCTGTAGTCGTTCAGGTACTTGCGCAGCACCCAGATCTTGTTGATGTCCTTCTTGTCTAGCAGCAGCTCTTCCTTGCGCGTGCCCGACTTGAAGATGTCCGTGGCGGGGTAGATGCGCCGGTCGGCGATCTTCCGGTCGAGCACGAGCTCCATGTTGCCGGTCCCCTTGAACTCCTCGAAGATCACCTCGTCCATGCGGCTGCCGGTCTCGATCAGGGCCGTGGCGATGATCGTCAGCGACCCGCCCTCCTCGATGTTGCGCGCCGCGCCGAAGAACCGCTTCGGCTTCTGCAGTGCGTTCGAGTCGACGCCGCCGGAGAGGATCTTGCCGGAGTGCGGCACCACGGTGTTGTGGGCGCGCGCGAGACGGGTGATCGAGTCGAGCAGGATGACCACATCCTTCCCGCACTCGACCAGCCGGCGAGCCTTGGCCAGCACCATGCTCGCGACCTGCACGTGCCGCTCCGCCGGCTCGTCGAACGTAGAGCTGATGACCTCACCCTTGACCGAACGCGCCATGTCCGTGACCTCCTCGGGCCGCTCGTCGATGAGCAGCACGATGAGGTGCACCTCGGGGTGATTCTGCGTGATAGAGTTCGCGATTTTCTGCAGGATCACCGTCTTGCCGGCCCGGGGAGGCGACACGATCAGGCCGCGCTGCCCCTTCCCGATCGGAGCCATCAGATTGATGATGCGCGAGGTGATTTCTTCGCCGTTCGTTTCAAGATTGATCATCTCGTTGGGATACAGCGGCGTAAGGTTGTCGAACAGGGTGACCTTCTTGGCCGTCTCCGGATCCTGGTAATTGACCGTCTCCACCTTCAGAAGCGCGAAGTAGCGCTCGTTATCCTTCGGCGGCCGCACCTGGCCGGCCACGGTGTCACCTGTCTTGAGGTCGAACTTCTTGATCTGTGATGGGGAGAGGTAGATGTCGTCCGGGCCTGGCAGATAATTGTACTTCGCCGACCTGAGAAAACCGTAACCCTCAGCCAGGACCTGCAGGACACCCTCGGCGTAGATTAGTCCGTTCTTCTCGGTCTGACCTTCGAGGATCTTGAAGATCAGCTCGGACTTCCGCATGGTGCTGACGCCCTCGATGTTCATCCCGCGGGCGACCTCCACCAGCTCGTGGATGTTCTTCTCCTGCAACTCCTTGATGTCCATGATACTCCCTCGCCGCGAGGCGCGGAAAATGGTGGCCGGGATGGGATAGCTTGTTATCGGGAAGAGGGCGCGTCGTGAGCGCCCTCTGATTCGACCAGGTTCTCGCCGCTCTCCTGGGAGCGTTTTCCCTTGGACATTCGCCGTTCGTTTAAAGCAATTGTCGTGCCGCGTTTCCGACGCGGGTCAGGGACGAGGCTACTGACCTCCGCTGCCTGAGACCTGCAATTCATTGAACTTCAGCATATTGGCTTCTGACGCCTTGTTGTCGCCAGTTTCGAACTGACACCGGGCCAGGATGAGGTAGCAATTGACGCAGTCAAAGAAGGCGTCCACGGCCGCATTCCCCACGTTCACGCCCTCGTCGAACTGGGCCCTGGCCTGACTCTCCAGTTCCGCCTGCGCCGACGGATCAGCGGCTTCAGCCGCCTGCTGCTTGAGGGAGATACCGTAGCTGTAGTGCGTCAGAAGGCGCCCCGTCATCGTCTCCTGCTCCGGCAGGAGTTGCAGCTGCAGGGCGCGCTTGTAAAGGTCGAGGGCCTCGGGATAACGATGGATGTCCTTCTGCGCCAGCCAGCCGGCCGACTGCACCATCAGGTCCTTGATTTCCGTGTCATTCTCGGGATTGCCGTCGTTTTCGAGCACATCGATCAGCCGGATCGACAGGTCCGCGGCCCGCTCGAGTTTGCCGTCCTGCACGGCGAGGTTCGCCATGTCGATCAGGAGAGTCACGTCGCTGCCATGCTCCCGCAGCAGGTCGTCAAAGATCCGGGTCGCTTCGTCGCTGCGCCCCAGCTTGGCCAGCACGTTCGCCTTGTCTGCGAGCAGATCATAGGCGCCGGGACGCTGCTTGAGCACATCATCGAGCAGCGCGAGCGCTGTCTCCAGGATGGCGGGGTCGTTGTTGTTCTCGTTCGCCTGCTTGATTTTCATGACCGCGATATTCTTGATGGGCGCAATGGAGTCGGGCAGCGAGGCGTAGGCCAGATGGAAGAAACCCTCCGCAGCTTCGTAGAAGCGCCCCGCATATTCGGTCTTCGCATCATTGTTGCGCAGCGTGTAGTTGTGCAGCAGCGCCAGCTCGACGTTCTCCTTGAACTGCTCGGGCCGAAGGGTGCGGGCCTTGCTGTAGTATCCGTACGCCATCTCGTAGTTCTGCCGGGCAACCGTGAACTTGTTCTCCGAAATGGCCACTTCCGCCAGCTTGCTGTGCGCTTCGCCCAGGTAGTAGAACGCGTCCGCTTCCTCGGGATTGTACTCGAGGGCCTCGTGCAGGACCTTCACGGCCTTGTCGTACTTCTGCTCTTCCATGTAGAGGATTGCGCTGGTGGTCTGCGCCGAACGGCACCCGGCCAGAGCCATCAACAGCAGCAACGTTGACAGACACAGCGAACGCATCCGAGTCATGCGGATTCCCCCTAGCACTGGATGAACGGCATGGCAGACATCGCCTGGGTTACCCTGCTATCGGTGGGGTCTTGACCAGCACTCCGGAAGATCTCGCCGGGCGGGCAGCGGTGCCTTTGCGCCCGTCAAACAGGAGCGCTTGTGTTAATAGATAGTGTCCCATCCATTGCGCTGTCAAGCGAAACCGGCCACGGCCGCCGGGGCCGTGGCGTCACTCACCGGGAATTACGCCCCCGTCGCGCCGCACCGCGGCCCGTACCATCACGCGGATGCCCGCCCTCCCACGGCAGGGCCTCCAGGTAGGCTCCCCGCTGCGCCGGGGTGAGGACCGCGATCTCGCGCAGCATAACCGCCGCCACCAACGAATCGACCCGGGCCTGGGCCGCCCCCAGTTCCTTCAATCGCGTGCGCACCGCCACGGTATCGGTCGGATCTGCCCGATAGGCCGCCAGCAGCGCCTTTCGCGCGCGGTGCACCGCCTCGCGATGCCCCGCCATCGGCTCCAGGCCGGCGCGCCGGATCATCGCGAGATGCTCGTGCTGGGCCGGGTCGAGACCGAGATTTCCGGCCAGGCGATCCAGCCGACGTTCGGCAAGACGATCCCAGCGTGGACGGCCAGGCAGGGCGCCGCCCGGTTCACCGGACGCGGTGGCGAATCGCGGCCGCGGCGACGGTCCGCCCAGCAACGGGCGGAAGAGCAGCCCGACGTTGAGGCCAAGCGAGAGAATCAGCAGCAACAGCCAGCCCCGTTTCATGGCGCGCCTCCCGCCGCATCTGGCGCTTCGTCCGCGTCAGCGATCGTGTCAAGGTAGATGCCATCGAGCGTCGTCGCGGCGCCTGCCACGACCAGCGTCTGCGCGCCGGCCCACTCCGATACGCCATCGTCGCTCTCGGCCGACGCCAGGGTGCCGGCACGGCCCGGTTCTCCTACGAGCAGCCCCACCAGAAGGCCGGCCGTAGCCGCGGCCAGACCTGCCGCCCAAGGCAAGGACGCGCGGCGCGGTCCCGCGAAACTCGCTCGCAGGCCGGGCCAGGCCGGACGCGGCGCCATTGGCGGCTGCGCGGCCGCGATGGCGTCCCAGAGCATCTCCAGCTCCTGCGCCGCGCGCGTGCAGTCGGGACAGGCGGCAAGATGTGCGCGCACGGCCTCGGCCGCGTCGACAGGCAGCTCGCCATCGCGCCAGGCCTGCAGTCGCGCGAGGACATGAAGTTCGTGCCGGTTGTCATCCATCCCGCTCACTCCTCCCGTGCGAGATCCCGCCGCAGGGCGGCAATGGCCCGCGTCAGCAGCGATTCCACGGCGGATTCGGTCGTGCCGAGCACGACCGCGATCTCGCGATAGCTCAGTCCTTCATCCTGCCGAAGCGCCACCGCGGCCCGTTGTCGTTCCGGCAGGCGCGCCAACGCGATCCGCACCTGCCGTAACCGCTCCCGCCGCTCGATCGTCTCCTGCACCGACTCGCCCCCGGAAGCCCGGTCGTGCCTGGTCATGTCGAACCGGACCCAGTTCAGCACCCTTCGGCGCCGCAGGGCGCTGCGGGCCAGGTTGCCGGCGATCCGGAAGAGCCAGCTGCGAAACAGGCCGGCACCCTGGTAACGCGCAACCTGGGAGTGCACGCGTAGAAAGGTCTCCTGACGCAGGTCGAGAGCCTCCTCCGCCGAGCCGGTCATCCGGTAGAGAAACCCGAAGACAGGCCGTTCCCAGCGCTCGACCAGTTCCCGGAAAGCGCTCTCCTGCCCGGCCGCGGCCCGCGCCATGAGGGCATCGTCCGGATCCGCGGGCTCCAGCGTCCGGAGAGCAGGCCGGAGACCGCGAGCGTTCGGCTCGCGGTCTCCGGACGGACCTGCGCTCGGGGCCGCTGGCATGACTCAGATACCCAGGTGACAGTCGGCGAACGGCTCGTCGCCCGGACCCTCCGCGCAACCGGGAAAGTTACCGCGGCCCGAGCCATGACCGACGCCGCCGAAATGTCGCCCCGCGCGACCCGGCCGACCACCGTGTCGGGCGCGTGGGCCGGAACCGTCATTCCGCTGTCCGCGCAACGCACCGAGCGTCATCAGGCGATCGCGCTGCTCCGGCGTCAGCAGGCCGCGCATGGCCAGGCGCTGGCGCAGGTGGTGCGCCTGAAGTTTCCCCCGCGCCTCGCCGATCCGGGCGGCGTACTGCTCCACAACCTTGCCCTCGGGCGCATCCTTGAGCATCTCGCCGCGCAATTCGTGACGCAGCCGCAGCAGATCCTTACGCAGGGCCAGCCCCTCGGCGCGACCTGCCTCGCGCAGCTTGCCCAACTGTTCACGCTGTTCCGAAGTGAGATCGAGCCGTTCACAGAGTCTGCCCATCCGCTCGCCGCGGCCAAAACCATCGCCGCGACCGGCGCCAGGGCCGTGACCGGGCTGGGCCGCGGCCGCGGCCGCCAGGCCGAGCACCAGACAGAGGGCGACCAGCGCCGCGCCCCGCATCGTTACCTGCTTGCCGTTCATGCTGGGTCCTTTCCTTGGCATTGTCTTCGGATTGCCGCTCCGGCGCGTCGACCGCGAGCATCCTCACCAATCAGCCCAACGCCCGGAGGCGCGGTTTCCTGCGCACCATGTCGCCGCGGAATCCGGGGGAGTGGAACCGCGGCGCGGACTTCACCGCGGAGGCAGAGCCACCGGAGAAGGCCCGAGCAGCTCGAGGTTGCGGCGCAGATTTGGATCGGACGGCCGGCGCTGCAGGCCGCGGGTGAACACCTCGCGCGCTTCGTCCCGCAATCCGGTGCGCGCCAGCAACACCCCCAGATCGACATAGCCCTGCGGATCGTCGGGCGCCGACGCCACGAACCGCCGCGCCGCCTCGAGCGCCTGCTCCGGACGCCCGGTCCGCCCCAGCACCACGATCAGGGCGTGCTGCATCTCCCGATCTTCCGGCCGGTCGCGCAGGTACGACTCCAGACGGGGCAGCGCCGCTTCGCTCCGGCCGTCCTGCAGCAGCAGGGTGATCAGATCGCGGTCCAGCAGGCCGGGGGGCTGCGCGCGCAGAGCGCCATCGGCCAGTACGCTCTCGGCCTCGACCTGGCGCCCCGCCGCCAACAACACCCGGGCCAGCCCCTGCCAGGCCAGCGACTGGGTGGGATCCACTTCCACCGCCTCGCGATAGAGTCGCTCCGCCCGCGCCAGGTCGGGCGCCGCGGTGGAATGGGCCCAGCGACGCGCCTCGTTCGCCAGTCCGGTCGCTCGCCAGGTGTCGCGCGCAGCGCCGAGGCCCCAGGGCCAGATGATTAGCGCCGCCGTCAATCCGACCCCCGCGGCGGCCAGACGGGCGCGGCCACCACGCCGCGCCACCTCCGCCCCCCACCCCCCGGCGAACAGGCAAAGCGCCGGCACCAGCGCCAGGCGGTAGCGGGAGACGACGAAGAAAAGACTCTGCGCCGCCACGTACAGGACGATCGCCAGCGCCCATGGGCGCCACGCCCGCTCCCGTCCCAGCAACATGAGGCCGGCCAGCCCGCCGGCCGCGATCACGGCCCACGGCACCGGCAGCCCCCGCAGGAGTGGGGCGTCGCGCGTCCAGGCCGCCAGCGGCGTGACCTGATCGATCTCCACGCCGGCGAAGTGCAGCCAGATTTTCTTCAGCCAGAGACCGAGCGAGCGGACCGGATGGTCCTTCGCCCACGCCAGGGCCTGCTCGCGCCAAAGCGCGTCGGCCTCCGCAGGGCCCGTGAGCCGCCGCCCCATGCGCCCCGACAGGAACGCCACGCCGGCCGGATCGTGCTCGAAGTCGAAACCGGAAAAGGTGCGGAAGAACCCGTTCGCGTCCTTGCCCTGTCCGATGTAGAAATTCTGCCCGCCGTTGAGCGTCGGCCCGACGAACCGGCCGGACAGAATACTGTTGCTGATGATGGCCGGGGTGATCACGGCCAGCAGGGTCCCCGCGAGCGCCAGCAGCGGCCGGCGGGAGACACGCCACCGCCCCCGCGCGGACACGGGCGGGATCAGCGCCAGCGCCGCCGGCACAACCAGCACCACCGCCACTCCCCTCAGGAGCGTGGCCACGCCGATCAGCGCCCCCAGGAGCGCCGCCCGCCAGGCTCCGGGTGCGGCGCCGCCCGGCCGGGTCGCCGTGGCCGGCAGCGGCAGCAGACAGAGCGCGAGCGTCACCGTGAAGGTCAGGGGGATCTCCAGCAGCGGCGTGGTGACGAATACGGCGGCGGGACGATAAAGTGCGAACAGCAGCGGCGGCACGCAGGCCCAGCGCTCCGGCAGCAGACGGCGCGCCGCGAAAAACAGCGCCAGCACAACGCCGAGCCAGAGCACCGCCTGCAGGATGCGCACGCCGTGGGGCGGCGGTCCGATCCGCGCCCCATCCGTGTCGAGCTCACGCCCGCTGCCGGTCGCCGCCACGAGCCAAGGATAGAGTGGAGACATCACGGCCGGCTGGTCCGGCAGCAGCCGTCCCCCCTGGATGGCGGCCGCTTCACGCAGATAGTGGGCCTCGTCGAGCACCGGGATCCGGGTAAGAATGGAGCGATCGAGACTGCGCCACAGCCCCCCCCAGAAGAGCGCCAGCAGGATCAGCCCCAGGCCCCACGCCGCCAGCCGGCGACGGTCGCGCGTCACCCGCATGCCGTGCCTCCGTGCCGGCCACGCCACGAGCTCAAACGCTGAACCGGATGTTCAGGACATCGCCGTCGCGCACCTCGTACCCCTTCCCCTCGAGGCGAACCTGGTTGGCCCGCTTCGCCTCGGCCAGTCCGCCGGCCTTCAGCAGATCCTCGCAGGCGCAGACCTCGGCCCGGATGAACCCGCGCTCCAGATCCGAGTGGATGACCCCCGCCGCCTCCGGCGCCAGGGCGCCCTGCTGCACCGTCCACGCGCGGCACTCGTCCTCGCCGACGGTGAAGAAACTGTGCACGCCGAGCGCGCGATACGCGGCGCGGATCGTGCGCGGCAGCGCCGGTTCGGCGATCCCCAGCTCCGCCAGATATTCACCCTGCTCCGCGGGCGGCAACTGCGCGATCTCCGCCTCGAGACGCGCGCAGAGGTCCACGACCTCCCCGCCGCGCGCCCGGGCCTGCGCGATGAGGGCGGGATCCACCCCCGTTTCGGGCCCGTTCAGCACGACGATCAACGGCTTGAGCGTCAGGAACGCAAAGCCCGACACGGAACGCGCCTCATCCGCGGAGACCACCTCGAGCCGCAGCGGCTCCCCCTTCTCCAGTCGCGCGCGAAAACGCTCCAGAAGCGCCGCCTCAAGCGGACTGGTCGGCTTGTTCCCCCGGCGTCGGTCGGTGGCGATCCGCTCCAGCCGATTCTCCACGACCTGCAGATCGGCCAGCGCCAGCTCGGTGGCCAGGTCGTCCAGCTCCGTCAGCGGCGCGTACGGCCCGAGACCCTCGTCGAAACAGCGAGCCACCTGCACGAGGGCGTCCATGCGCCGCCCGTGCTCCAGGAAGCGCACCCCTTCGCGTGCCCCGGCCGCCCCCTCGCCGGCGAGTCCCGGCACATCGACCCATTCCACCGCGGCCGGGACGGTGCGGCGCGGCCGGAACATGGCCGACAGCAGGTCGAGACGGGGGTCGGGCACCGGCGCCATCGCCCGCAACGGCTCCACGCCCCCCTGGCCGACCGGCGCCGCGGCTCCGGTGATGGCGTTGTAGAGCGTGGTCTTGCCCGAATAGCGGAACCCGACGATGCCGATCTGCACGCGAACCTCCCGGCGGAAACGGGGGAAGCGACGCCGCCCCGTGCGCCGCGCGTCAATATAATGCATGCCCCGGCCGCCGTCCGGAACAAAGCCGCGCCGTGGCTCAGCCCCTCAGGCGCGCCACGATACCGGCCGCCGGGCGCCCGTCGGGATCGTCGTCCTCCCGGTAGACGAGCGTTTCGAACGGCGGATCGGGAAACAGGAACGGCAGTTCCCCGGGCGCCAGCAGGAATCGCTGCCGCATGGCGGCCGTGCGCGCCCCCGCGCGCCGGAAGGTGCGGACCATCGCCACCCCGCCCGGTCTCAGCTTTCCGGGCAGGCTGCGCAGCAACGGACGCTCCAGGTAGCGGAACGCCAGCGCCGCCGCCCAGGGGCCGGGGGGCACCGCGTCCGGGTCGCACAGGTCGCGGGCCAGCAGGGTGACACGCGCCGGATCGACCCCCTCCGCCCGGATCAGCTCCCGCGCAAGTTCGAGCGCGTCGGGCAGGTGATCGATGGCCGTGACCGTATAGCCGCGCGCCGCCAGCCAGACGCTCGCCCGTCCGCTGCCGGCTCCGAGATCCAGGATCGGGCCGGCGGCGGGCGGTGGCAGCAGCGCCGCCTGCTCACGCAGGAAAAGAGGCGGGCGCCAGAGTCCCTTCGCGCCGGGTGCCGTCGTCACGACATCCGACGGCAGCCGCGCCAGGTCCTCCACATCGAAGAGGCAGGCGTCCACGGAGAGCCGGCAACGCGCCCGCAGGAAATCGCGCGCGGCCCGCGCCGCCGCCGCTGAAGCGGCCAGAATCAGCAGCGACTCGTGGCGCGATGGCAACAGCACCGCGGGCAGCGCCACAGTCAGCGCCTGCTCACTCCAGGGGGGGGCGGGCAACGGCCGGCTGAAGGCGCCCGCCACGTGCCCGGCCGTGAAAGAGGCGGCGGGCCGCACGTCCAGCAGATTCCCGATCCGCCAGGCCGGGTGCGTCGGCGCCGCGGACGCCTCGATCAGCGCGTCGTCCATCCACTACTCCCCGCGCCGACGACGCACGCTAGGCGCGCCGCACGGCATCTGCTAGAATCCGTCATCCGATCCCGCGTCCCGGCGGACGGGGAGAAACATGGTTTTGCGCCACACGCTGCTGCTGACCGTCATCGGACCGCTGCTTGCCGCCGCCAGCGAGCGCGGGTTGCTATGCCTGACGTTCATGCATGAACGTCACGAGTACCACCTCCGCGCGCGCGCACTAGCCCGTTCATTCGGCCGCGTCGCCGGAGAGGCCGCGCCGCCGGCCGCAAGCGAACCGGCTCCCGACGACAACGCCGTCTCCCCCTCCCGAAAACCATCCCCACCGGACCGGCGCGAGGAGGTCGAGGCGGTGGAGGACCCCGCCGCCTTCGCCCCTCTGGCGGCCCAGTTGGGCGAGTATTTCTGCGGCCGTAGGCAAAATTTCGATCTCGCCCTCGACCTGCGCGGCACCCTGTTCCAGATGCAGGTCTGGCGTCAACTGCTGAACATACCTTACGGCCGGCTGCGCACCTATCGGCAGGTGGCCGTGGACATCGGCCGCCCCGGCGCGGCGCGCGCCGCGGGGCAGGCCATCGGCGACAACCCTGTCGCCATCGTCGTGCCTTGCCACCGCGTGATCGGCTCCGGCGGCAACCTGGTGGGGTTCGGTGGCGGCCTTTCCCTCAAGGGGCAGCTCCTGCGTCTCGAGGGCCATACCCTGGGTGAGAGGCCCCGGATCGTGGAACCGCGGCTGTTCTGAGCCGCCGCGCCACGCTTTAGGTAGCATACAATGACCGTCCTGATTTATGCTGGCGCTGGAGGCTGCGAAGACCAACCCTACACCCTCGTCGTCTCCCGCCGATAACCGGAAACCAGAACCGTGCCTTCGCTCCCCCGTCATGGAGAGTGCCGCATGTCGATTGTGAAACGTTTCGTGGTCACGCCAAGCCTGCCAGTGAAGCTGCAGCCGCTGCTGCAGATCGCCCACAACGTCTGGTGGACCTGGAGTCCCGAGGCGATACAGCTGTTGCGCCGGGTCGACTCCGACCTGTGGGAAAAGCATTCCCACAATCCGGTGGCCCTCCTCGGCAACCTCACTTCGGAGCGCGTGGACGAACTGCTGCGCGACACGGCGTTCCTCGCGAATCTGGAGCGGGTGAGAGACGAGCTGGAACGGTATCTGACCTTCGAAACCTGGTTCGATCACGAGCACGCCGACGACAGGAAGGCCCGCATCGGCTACTTCTCGCTCGAGTTCGGCCTGCACGAGAGCCTGCCGCTCTACTCGGGCGGCCTGGGCATCCTGGCCGGCGATCATCTCAAGTCGGCCAGTGACCTGGGCATTCCCCTCGTCGGCGTGGGTCTCGCCTATCAGCGGGGCTACTTCCGGCAGTACCTCAACCACGACGGCTGGCAGCAGGAGGAGTACCGGGAGAACGACTTTTTCAATATGCCGATGACCGAGGAGCGCGACGAGGCGGGCCAGCCGGTGCTGATCGAGGTGGAGTTCCCCGGCCGCACGGTCGTGGCGCAGATCTGGCGGGTGCAGGTCGGCCGCAATCCCCTGTTGCTGCTCGACACCAATCTGGCGGCCAACCGCCCCGAGGATCGCGAGATCACGAGCGTCCTGTATGGCGGCGATCTCGACCTGCGCATCCGCCAGGAGATCCTGCTCGGCATCGGCGGACTGCGCATGCTGGCGAAGCTCGGCTACGAGCCGACGGTCTGCCATCTCAACGAGGGCCACTCGGCGTTCCTGAGCCTCGAACGGATCCGGCGGCTGATGCAGATCGAGAAGCTGCCCTACCGCACCGCGTTCGAGGTCGTGCGCTCGAGCACGGTGTTCACGACGCACACGCCCGTGCCGGCAGGCAACGACGCCTTCCCCCCCGACATGATCATGCACTACCTCGGACCGGTGGCGCGCGATCTCGGGCTCGACACGGACCAGTTCCTCGCCCTCGGCCGGCAGGATGCCGGCAACCGCGTGGAGCCGTTCTGCATGACGGTGCTGGCTCTCCGGCTCGCCCAGTTCAGCAACGGCGTGAGCGAGCTGCACGGACGTGTCTCGCGCGCGATGTGGCGCCGCATCTGGCCCGGGGTGCCCGAGGAAGAGATCCCGATCACCCACGTCACCAACGGGATCCATACCCAGTCGTGGAACTGTTCCGAGATCGCGCGGCTCTACGAGCGGTACCTCGGCCCGCGCTGGTACGAAGAACCGACGAATCAGCTCGTCTGGGAGCGCGTGGCGCGCATTCCCGACTCCGAACTGTGGCGCAGCCACGAGCGGATGCGCGAGCGTCTGGTGGGCTTCGTGCGCGGCCGGCTGCAGGCACAGCTGCAGCGGCGGGGCGTCAATCGGGCCCAGATCACCGACGCCGAGGAGGTGCTCGATCCGGAGGCGCTGACGATCGGCTTCGCGCGTCGCTTCGCCACCTACAAGCGGGCGGACCTGATCATGCGCGACCCGCAGCGCCTCGCGCGCATCCTCAACCATGCCGACCGGCCCGTGCAGTTGATCTTCGCGGGCAAGGCGCACCCGAAGGACCATCCGGGCAAGGAACTGATCCGCCAGATCATCCACCTGTCGCAGCAGCCGGAATTCCGCCGCCGCATCGTGTTCATCGAGAACTACGACATCGAGGTGGCGCGCTACATGGTTCAGGGCGTGGATGTCTGGTTGAACAATCCGCGCCGCCCCCTCGAAGCGAGCGGCACTTCGGGCATGAAGGTGCCGGTCAACGGCGGCATCAACCTCTCCGTTCTCGACGGCTGGTGGTGCGAAGGATACAAGGGCGACAACGGCTGGGCGATCGGCGCCGGCGAGGAGTACGAAGACACCGCGTATCAGGACGAGGTGGAAGCGCTCGCCCTCTACGACCTGCTCGAGGCCGAGATCGTGCCGGCGTTCTACGAGCGCGGCAACGACAGCGTGCCGCGCGAGTGGGTGCGCGTGATGAAGAACTCGATGCGTCGGGTCTGCGCGAACTTCAATACCAACCGCATGGTCGAGGAGTACGTCCAGCGCTTCTACATCCCCTGCGTCCACGGGGTGGAGCGCCTGGCGTCGGATCAGTACGCCGGAGCCGGTGCGCAGGCGCAGTGGCGCGCCGACATGGGCTCCCACTGGCCGGATGTGCAGGTGACGGAGGTGCGCGCAGAGATCGACCGCTCCCGCCCGATGGGCTCGCGCCTGCCGGTCACCGCCAAGGTCCGGCTGGGCGGTCTGCCCACCACCGACGTCCTCGTGGAGATCTATCACGGACCGCTCGACGCCACCGGCGTCATTGTCCAGGGCGAGACGACGACCATGCTCCCCGCCGGCCAGCCGTCAGGCGGACTGCTGACCTATGCGGGCGACATCCCCTGCCGCCGTTCCGGTCTGCGTGGCTTCACGATCCGCATCGTGCCGCACCGCGCGGGAACGCTGCTGGGCCGGTTCGAAACGGGGCTCGTGCGCTGGTGGGACACCGAAGGAGCGCCAGCCGTTCCGGGCGCGACGCATCCGATCGACGCTTCCACGGCGACGCGCTGAGCCGCGCCCGGAGCGGCGTCAGTCCGCCAGCCCCGGCACGATGCGCCGCAGGTCCTGCACGTATGCCTTGAAGCGCCGCGCACCGTCTCCGGTCAGCCGGACGATGGTGCGCGGCCGCCGGCCGACGAAACCCTTCTCGATCTCCACCACTCCCCCCTCCTGCAGACGGGAGAGGTGCACGGACAGTGTGCCGTCGGTCATGCCGGCCAATGCGCGCAGCTCCGTGAACGGAAGCGTTCCGAGGCGGACCAGATGGCAGAGGATGAGCAGACGCCCCCGGCTGTGCAACAGCTCGGGCAAAGGGGCGCCTGCCGGCGGACGCGCCGCCGAGGAATCATTCAAGCCCGCGGGGCCTCCCTGCCCTGCCGGCGGCCTTCCGTGGCCCCCGGTCCCGGAAGAAGGCGGCGCCTCCCCCGGAGAGCGGTTCATCCCGCCAGTACTGGAGCGCCATATCGCTCTTCGCCGGCCACTGAGGGCGAAGGAGGCGACGGGGGGGCGGTTCCCGCAACCGGGTGAGCCGCCCCCCGACAACGGCCGGTAGGGGTTCCGTCCCCTTCCCCTTGCGGGGGTCCTCGGCCTGCAACCGGTGCTCCGTCAGGACCCGGCGCTGTCCAACGGGATGAACCTTTTCACGCCGGTCATCCGGGCTGCCGATCCGGCGCGTCCCGCGCCCGCGACCGGCACGCATACTTTATAATTCAAAGTGCTTTGTTCTGTCAAGTTATTTTTTAGAATTCCTGGGGGCGGGGGAGAGGCCGACCCGGCTGGACTTCGCGGGGACGCCCGCTATCTTGAAACGACCGTCACGCGGCGGCGCCGAGGGGGTCGTCGCCGCGCCGGCCAGCCTGTCAGCGAGGAGTCGAATCAATATGAGCAAGACCGAGAAGTTCATCGCGCTCGAGGAGCAGCACGGCGCCCACAACTACCACCCGCTCGACATCGTCATCCGCAAGGCCGAAGGGGTCTGGGTGGAGGACGTCGAAGGGAAGCGCTACCTCGATTTCCTGGCCGCCTACTCGGCGGTCAACCAGGGACACTGCCACCCGCGCCTGCTCAAGGTGTTCCGCCGCCAGGCCGCGCGGGTCACGCTGACCAGCCGCGCCTTCCGCAACGATCAGTTGCCGCTGTTGTGCCGCGAGCTGAGCGAGATGACCGGCTTCCGGCGGGTGCTGCCGATGAACTCCGGCGCCGAAGCGGTGGAGACGGCGGTCAAGGCGGCGCGCAAGTGGGGCCACAAGGTGAAGGGGATCCCCGACAACCAGGCCGAGATCATCACCTGCGCCGGCAACTTCCACGGCCGCACCACGACGATCGTCAGCTTTTCCACCGACGAGCAGTACCGCGACGGCTTCGGCCCCTTCACGCCCGGCTTCAAGACGATCCCCTACGGAGACACCAAAGCCCTCGCCGCCGCGATCACGCCGAACACCTGCGCCTTCCTGGTCGAGCCGATCCAGGGCGAAGCCGGCATCGTCGTGCCACCTGCCGGCTTCCTGAAGCAGGCCGCCGAGATCTGCAAGGCCAACCGCGTGCTGCTGCTCTGCGACGAGATCCAGTCCGGCCTCGGCCGCACCGGCAAACTGTTCGCCTACGAGTGGGACGGCGTCCGCCCCGACGGCCTGATCATCGGCAAGGCGCTCGCCGGCGGCTTCTACCCCGTCTCGGCCTTCCTCGCCGACGACGAAGTGATGAACGTCTTCCACCCCGGCGACCACGGCTCCACCTTCGGCGGCAACCCGCTCGGCGCCGCCGTGGCGCGCGAAGCCCTGCAGGTCATCGTCGACGAGAAGCTCGTCGAGCGCAGCCACGAACTCGGCACCTGGTTCATGGCCAAACTCAACGAGATCAAGAGCAGGAGCATCGTCACCGCCCGCGGCCGCGGCCTCTGGATCGGCCTGGTGCTGAACACCAAGGCCCGCCCGTACTGTGAAGCGCTGATGGCAGAGGGCGTGCTTTGCAAGGAGACGCACGAGAACGTGATCCGTCTGGCCCCGCCGCTGTGCGTGACGAAGAAGGAACTGAGCTGGGCGCTGCGTCGGCTGGAGAAGGTGTTCCGTAAAATCGACGGGTGAGGACCAGCGCAGGCACCGATCGCGAACAGGGGCGGCCGCAATGCCGCCTCTGTTGTTCTTGCGGCCCGCTGCCGGCAACCGGACTCGCTGTTTCTGCGCAGAAAGAGGAATCGCATGGCTGCCCTCGCTTTAGTCTTTCGCTGCCTGGCCCTGCCTCTGGTCGTCACTCTGTTCGCTGCCGATGCGCGCGCCGCTGCTGCCCCGGCCGATTCGGTCAGGACGGCGTCCGGGAGCCTCTCGGTGGTGCCGGCGCTGTTCTATGCGCCGGAGACGCGGTTTGGCGCGGGGGCCTTCGCTATTCGCACGTTCAGGGCCGGGGAGGCGGGCAGGGAGGCGCGGCCTTCCAGTGTGACGGCGGGGTTGCTTGGCACGGTGGAGAAGCAGGCGCTGGTGATCGTGGCGGCGGATCTGTACCGGCGTGGCGAGGCGTTGCGGTGGCTCGGGCTGGCGGCGTGGAGCTACTTCCCGACGAAGTTCTACGGGGTCGGAGCGGAGACGCCGGAGGGGAACGAAGAGGACTACACGCCGCGGACGCTGGCGTTGCAGGCGCAGGGGCTGCCACGCGTGGCGGCGGGGCTGCGGGCGGGGCCGCGGGTCGAGTATCAGCGGTTGCGGCTGGCGGAGGTCGAAGCCGGGGGGCTGCTGGCTGCGGGTGACGTGCCGGGGGCCGGCGGGGGCGATGCGCTGGGGGCCGGCTTTGTCGTGCTGTACGACACGCGGGACAACGTGTTCTTTCCGACGCGGGGGCAGTTGCACGAGGCTTCGGTGACGGCGTTCGGCGGCGGGCTCGGGGGCGACTTCAGCTGGACGCGGCGGATGGTCGATCTGCGGCGGTATCTGCCGCTGGGGCCGAGGCATACGGTGGCGCTGCAGGGGTTGCTGGTGTCCAACCGCGGGGAGCCGCCGTTCACGCAACTCGGGCTGCTCGGGGGGCAGAACGTGCTGCGCGGGTACTACGAGGGGCGCGACCGCGATCGCAATCTGGCGGCGGCGCAGGCGGAGTACCGGCGGCCGCTCGGATCGCGGTTCGGGCTGGCGCTGTTCGCGGCGGGCGGGACGGTGGCACGCGACCTCGCCGGGCTTTCGCTGGCGCATCTGCGCGTGGCGGGCGGAGCGGGGCTGCGCTATCTGCTGAGCGTGAGCGAGGGGATCAACTTCCGGCTCGACTACGGCGTCGGTGACGACTCGTCCGGGATGTACTTCACGGCGACCGAGGCGTTCTAAGGGGGGGCGATGCCGGTCACGCTGGTGGCGCTGCACGTCTATCCGGTGAAGGGGTGTCGCGGGCTGGAGCCGGCGGCGGCGTGGGCCGGGACGCGAGGGCTGGAGGGCGACCGGCGGTGGATGGTCGTCGATGGCGCGGGACGGTTCGTTTCGCAGCGGACTCGGCCGCGGCTGGCGGTCGTGGCGCCGGAGCTGGCGGCCGGGGCGCTGATGCTGCGAGTGCCGGGGCGCGAGGCGCTCGTAGTGCCTCTTGGACCCGACGGCGGGCCGGCCGGGGTCGTTGCCACCGGGCAAGTCACCGTCTGGCGCGACACGGTGGCGGCGCGCGACGCGGGCGCGGCGGCGGCGGACTGGTTCGGGGCACTGCTCGGCGAGACGGCCCGCCTCGTCTTCATGCCGGACGACACGCGGCGCGGGGTCGATCCGGATTACGCGGCGCCGGGCGACGTCGTCAGCTTCGCGGACGGCTTCCCCTGGCTGCTGATCTCCGAGGGGTCGCTGGCCGATCTCAACGCGCGCCTCCCCCGTCCCCTGCCGATGGCCCGTTTCCGCCCCAATCTCGTCGTGAGTGGTTGCGCCCCGTACGCCGAGGACGGCTGGCGGACGCTGCGGATCGGCGAGGCGGTGTTCCGTATCGTCAAGCCATGCGCCCGCTGCTCCGTCACCACGGTCGACCAGGAGACCGGCGAGCCGGACGGGCCGGAGCCGCTGCGCACGCTGGCCGGCTATCGGCGCGTCGGGGACGGGGTCATGTTCGGGCAGAACCTGCTGGCGGAGCAGGACCGGCGAGTTGCGCGTCGGCGCGCCGGTGGAGATCCTCGCCTGAGCCGCTACTCGATCATTTTCGCCAGCTGCGCCGCCCGCCGGCCCACGTAGTCACCGTTGACATGGTAGCGCAGCGGGGCCGGGATGATCGCGGCGAGACGGCAGCACTGGTCGCGCGACAGCTTCGCCAGCGGGACGCCGAAGTGGTGCTCCGACGCGGCCGCCACGCCGAACACGCCGGGGCCGAACTCGATCGAGTTGAGGTAGATCTCGAGGATGCGGTCCTTGGGCAGCAGCAGCTCCATCACCGCGGCGATGGCCGCCTCGCGGCCCTTGCGCACGTAGGTGCGCTCGGAGGAGAGAAACAGGTTCTTGGCGAGCTGCTGGGTGATCGTGCTGCCGCCCCGCCGGACCTCGTCGGCCTTCTCGTTGCGCGCCCGCGCCGCCCTGATGGCCTCGGCGTCGAAGCCGTGGTGGCGGTAGAACTTCCCGTCCTCGGCCTCGAGGACGGCCCGGCGCAGGTCGCGTGGGATCCTGGCCAGCGGCGTCCAGACATGGCGGACGGTGTAGGTCTCCTGGCGCTCGTGCGCTTCGCGGTCGCGCATCCGCATCCAGGCGGTCGACTGCGGCTCGAACCAGCGCAGGGCGAGCACCTGGGCGAACGTTGCGCCGATGGCGATCCCGAGCAGGATGCCGGTCCAGCGGACGGCGTGGCGGACGAAACGCGGCATGGTCCTCCGGGCGGCGGCGATCGTGACGATCCCGGCGCCCGCAAGCGTAGCCGCCCCGGTCATTCGCGGCAAGCCCGGACAAACCGAGGGGCCGGCGCCTCGTGGCGCCGGCCCCCGGATCATCCCGCAGCGTGAAGAACTGTCCTAGATCTTCGGCCCGGCAGTCTTCACGTCGTCCGGGCAGTCGTCGGCGAACTTCTTGAAGTTGTCGATGAAGCGCGAGGCCAGCCCCTTGTAGCGCTTCATGTAGGCGGCCTTGTCCGGCCACGCGGCGGCCGGGTTCATGACGCCGTCGGGGATCTCGGGGCAGCTCCTGGGCACCTGGAACCCGAACACCGGATCGGTGAAGTACTCCACGTTGAGCAGCTTGCCGTCGAGCGTGGCGTTGAGCATGGTGCGCGTGTACTTGATGCTGATACGCTTGCCCACGCCGTAGGGACCGCCCACCCAGCCGGTATTGAGCAGCCAGCAGTTCACTTCGTGACGCTCGATCTTGCGGCGCAGCACCTCGGCGTAGAAGGCGGGGCGGTGCACCATGAACGGCCCGCCGAAGCAGGTCGAGAAGGTGATCTCCGGCTCCTCGCCCAGGCCGATCTCGGTGCCACCGACCTTCGAGGTGTAGCCGCTGATGAAGTGATACAGCGCCTGCGGCACCGACAGCTTCGCGATCGGCGGCATGACGCCCGAAGCGTCGCAGGTCAAAAAGACGATGTTCTTCGGGTGCGCCCCCGCCATTTCGGGCACCGCGTTGTCGATGAACTCGAGCGGGTACGAGGCGCGCGTGTTCTCGGTGCGCGTCTCGTCGTCGAGGTCGATCATGCGGGTGACCGGATCGAAGACCACGTTCTCGAGGATCGTGCCGAAGCGACGGGTGGCGGCGAAGATCTGCGGCTCGGCCGAGGGCGAGAGCGCGATGACCTTCGCGTAGCAGCCGGCCTCGAAGTTGAAGATGCCGTCGTCGCTCCAGCCGTGCTCGTCGTCGCCGATAAGACCGCGCTTGGGGTCGGCCGACAACGTTGTCTTGCCGGTGCCGGAGAGGCCGAAGAAGAGCGCGGTGTCGCCCTGCGCGCCGCGGTTGGCGGAGCAGTGCATCGTCATCACGCCCTGCAGCGGCAGCAGGTAGTTCATGATCGTGAAGACCGACTTCTTGATCTCGCCTGCGTAGCCGGAGCCGCCGATGATGCACAGTTTCTGCGCGAAGTTGATGGCGATGACCGTCGGCGACGAAGTGCCGTCCATCTGCGGGAACGCCTTGAAGCCGGGCGCCGCGATGACGGTGAACTCCGGCACGTGCCGCCGGCACTCCTCGTTCGTCTTCGGCGTGATGAACATGTTCCGGGCGAACATGCTGTGCCAGGCCGATTCGGTCAGGATGCGCACCGGCAGGCGGAAGTTCTCGTCCGCGCCGCAGAAGCAGTCCTGGATGAAGACGTCGCGCCCCTGCAGGTAGCCCTGCACCCGCATGAGCAGGTCGTGGAACTTCTCCGGGCTGTAGGGGCGGTTGTACTGCCCCCACCAGACATGCCCTTCGCTGCTCGCCTCGCGGGTGACGACCTTGTCGTTCGCCGCGCGGGCGGTGTGCTTGCCGGTGTTGACCACCAGCGCGCCGTGGAGCGTGATCTTCCCCTCGTTGCGGAAGACCGCCTCTTCGTAGAGCGCCTCGGTCGGCAGGTTCCAGTAGACGCGGTTCAGGTCGACCAGGCCGTGGTTCTCCAGGCCGAAGTCGCTCCTGAGCGCCGCCGCCTGGCCCTCCGCCGGGCTCTTGATGTCGAGAATGTTGTTCACAGCCAATCCCTCACCATCTTGCGGTCGCCGAGATAGATCTCGTTCGGCGAGTTGGGGTCGAGCGCCCACTTCATCCGTTCGATCCCCACCGTCACGTCCTTCACCGTGCCGGCGAAGCTGAGGCGGAGGTGACCTTCCATGCCGAACTCCTTGCCGGGCACGGTAACGACGCGCGCCTTGTCGAGCAGGAACTTCGAGAGATCGACCGACTTGCCACCGAACCGCGGCGTGTAGGCGCGGAAGTCCGGCAGGCAGTAGAAGGTGCCGTCGGGCGGCACGCACTTGACGTCGCGGAACGACTTGAGCTCCTGCATGATGACGTTGCGGTTGTTCTCGATCGTCAGCCGCAGACCTTCCACCACGCTCTGCATGCCGGTCAGCGCCCCCTCGGCAGCCGACTGCAGCACCGTCGAGGCGCACGAGGTCGTGGCGGCCTGGATGTTGTTGATGACCGAGACCAGCTTGCGGTTGGTCACCACCCACCCGATCCGGAAGCCGGTCATGCCGTACGACTTTGAAACCCCGTTCATGACGATGACCATCGTCGACTCGAGGTCCTTTTTCGCGTACTTGTACGGAGACGGCCAGGTTTTGCCGTCGAAGACGAGCTTGTGGTAGATGTCGTCCATGATGACCCAGATGCCCTTCTTCTCGCAGAACTCGATCAGCTCCGCGAGGAACGACTCCGGGTACATGCACCCCGACGGGTTGTTCGGGCTGTTGACGACGATCGCGCGGGTGTAGCTGCCGACCGCGCGCTTGATGTCCTCCAGGCGCGGCTGGAAGCCGCCGTCCTCCGGCGTCACCACCACCGGCACCCCGTAGCACATCTTGATCATCTCGGGGTAGCTGACCCAGTAGGGCGCGAGGAGAATCACCTCGTCCTGCGGGTTGAGGATGCTGAAGAGGATGTTGAACAGCGAAAGCTTGGCGCCGGCCGAGACGATCACGTTCTCGGGCGCCACCACCTTGTCGTAGTTCTCCTCGGTGTAGCGGATGATCGCCTTCTTGAGCGAAGGGATGCCGTCCGACGGCGCATACTTGATCTCGCCTCCGGACAGCCGCGCCGCCGCTGCCAGGATCGCCGTGATCGGCGCCTTGTTCTTCGGTTCGCCGATGCCGAGGTGGATGACCGACTCGCCCTTCTCGCGCAGGATCCTGGCTTCCTCGTTCAGGCGCAGGGTGGGCGATTCGACGATGGAGCTGGCAAGCTTGCTGAGAATCATGGCTCGTCCGCTCTCCCGGGTCCGGAAAGGGCGGCCGCCGGGCCGCGACGACTGCCGCGGATCCGCGCGACGCGCATGGCTGCGTGACCGGCCAAATGTAGGCAGCGCCGGGGGAGGCGTCAACGCGACATTACCGCCGCCTTCGCCGGGAGGCATACTTCCCTTGTTTGGCCTTCGTGGCGACAGAACGGTCATCATCTCCTATCTTGGAACGTCCCTTTCGACCGGCGCGATGCGGCGCCGAAAACCCGGGAGAGCGCACATGGCCTGTTTCCGGCTTTTCGTGGCGCTGGCGGCGCTCGTCGCTCCGGCCACCCTCCCCGCCGCCCCCCCGTCGACCGCGGCGCCGGAGTCCCCGGTCCCGCGCCTGCTCGCCGCCGCCCTCGCCGACAGCCACGCCTGGTCGCGGCTCGGCGAGTTGTGCGACCTGGTCGGACCGCGTCTGAACGGCTCCGCCGGACAGGCCCGCGCCGTGGCCTGGGCGCTGACCGGGATGCGGGACGACGGTCTGACGGCGGTCCGCGCGGAACCGGTGCAGGTGCCGCACTGGGTGCGGGGCGACGAGTCGGCCGAGTGTCTGGCGCCGCTCCGTTTCGCCCTGCCGGTGCTCGGCCTCGGCGGCACCGTCGGCACCCCGCCCGGCGGGGTCGAGGCGGACCTGCTCGCCGTGCGCGATTTCGACGAACTGGCAGCCCGCGCCACCGAGGTGCGCGGCAGGATCGTGCTGTTCGACCCGCCATGGGAGGACTACGGCAAGACCGTCCAGTACCGCGCCTGCGGCGCCGACGCCGCGGCGAAGCACGGCGCGGTGGCCTGCCTGATCCGCTCGGTGACCGACGTGAGCCTGGCCACGCTCCACACCGGCATCATGCGCTACGCCGACCGCGCCGACACCGCCTGGGCCGACGTGCCGCAGATCCCCGCCGCCGCCCTCACCGTCGAAGACGCCGGCCGGCTGCACCGCCTGGCGCTCGCCGGACACGCAGTGCGCATCCACCTGTCGCTCGGGGCGCGGACCCTGCCCGACACCGGATCGGCGAACGTGGTCGGCGAGGTGCGCGGACGCGAGCGGCCGGAGGAGATCGTCGTCATCAGCGCCCATCTCGACTCGTGGGACGTCGGCACCGGAGCCCACGACGACGGGGCCGGCTGCGTTATCGTGATGGAGGCGGCCCGCCTGCTGGCGCGGCTGCCTGTCGCACCGCGCCGCACGGTCCGGGTCGTCCTCTTCGCCGACGAGGAAAACGCGCAGACCGGCGGCAAGGCGTACGCCACCGCCCACGCCGACGAGATCGCCTGCCATGTGGCGGCTCTCGAGTGCGATTCGGGCGGCTTCGCGCCACTGGGCTTCTCGGTCCAGGGCGACTCAGCCACGGTGGCGCAGGTGAGCGCGCTGGCCCGCCCACTGGTTGCGATCGGCGCCGCCGAGGTCACGCCGGGCGGCAGCGGCGTCGATGTGTCGTTCATCGTGGAGCAGGGGGTGCCCGGCATCGGCCATCGGGTCGATGGCGCTAGCTACTTCGAGTATCACCACAGCCCCGCCGACACCTTCGACAAGATCGACGCCCGCGACCTGGCGAAGAACGTGGCCGCCGTGGCTGCGCTCGCCTGGGCCCTGGCCGAGGATCCCGAACCGCTGCACCGCGTGGCCCGGGCGCCGTGAGGGAGGGAGCTGCATGACCGGTTTCATGGCGCGCCTGCGCCACGGCCACCGCCGCCCCGGCCCCGGCGAGCCGGACGCCATCCTTGAGGGTCCGGTCCGCCGGACCCTGCTCGGCCTGAGCGTCCCGATGATCCTGGCGATGCTCCTCGTGACCGGGTTCGGTCTGGTGGACATGATCTACCTCGGCCGCTACAGCAAGGAGGCGATGGCCTCCATCCAGATCGCCTTCCCGGTGAGCTACCTGCTGATGGCGCTGGCCGGCGCGCTCGGCACCGCGGCGACGTCGCTCGGCTCGCGCCTCCTCGGCGCCGGCGACGAGCGGCAGGCCCGCAATCTGGTGCTGCACCTGCTCGCGGTAGTCGGCGGCCTGACGGCGCTGATCATGCCGCTCGGCCAGTTCTTCCTCCGCGAGGCGCTCGCTCCCGCCCACGCCGAGCCGGCGGTGCTGGCCGGCGCGCTCGCCTACGCGCGCATCTCGTACTGGGGCGCCATTTTCGCCCTCTTCCCCCAGGTCGTGAATTCGCTCTTCCGCGCCGAGGGCGACACCATGCTGCCGTTCAAGACGATGGCCATCGCCCTGGTGTGCAACATCATCCTCGACCCGCTCTTCATCTTCGGCCTCGGCCCGTTCCCCGAGCTGGGCGTGGCTGGCGCCGCATTCACCACCGTGGCGAGCTTCGGCCTCGCCTCGCTGCTGGTAACGCGCGAACTGTTCAACCGGAACCGCCGGATGCACATCGCGCGCGCCGCCTGGCGCTGGGACCCCGGACTGTTGCGCGGTCTGGCCGTCGTGGCCGGCCCCGCCTTCCTGGCCAACCTCGCCACTCCGCTCTCGATCGAACTGATCAACCGCCAGCTCGCCCCCTTCGGCACCGACGCCCTCGCCGCCTTCGGCGCCGGCAGCCGCCTGTTGAACTTCGTCTTCCTGCCGACACTCGGCATCTCGCTCAGCATGCTGATCATGGTGGGCCAGAACCACGGCGCCGGCCGACGCGACCGCGTGCTCCGCATCACCTGGACCGCCGTCGGCGCCGCGATCACTCTGCTCGTCGCGCTCGCCGTACCGATCATGCTGTTTCCCCGCGCCGCCATCGGCCTGTTCACCGACGAACCGTCGGTGATCGCCCTCGCCATCCCGTTCGTCCTCTGGGTCACCCCGGCCCGCCCGATGCTCAGCCTCGTGAACATCACCGCCTACTGGTTCCAGGCCCGCGGTCAGGGCCTTGCCGGCATGGGGCCCAACTTCCTGATGCGCGTCATCCTTGAACCGCTCGGCGTCTACGTCGGCCTCCACGCCGCCCGCGGTCTGACCGGCGGCTGGATCGGCATGGCGGCGGGAAACGTGGCGGGCGGCCTCGCCTGCCTCTGGCTGCTCTGGTGGCGGCTGCGGGCCTATAGTGGGAGGGGCGCGGCAGGAGATGGGCGACCGGAAATGGCGTGAGCGGGAGGTCGCTTCTGCAACATCCGGCCGCCGTACTTCGTGATACCATGTCCACGTTTTTCGCGGCGCCCCCCCCCGGGCGGCGGACCCCGATCTCCGAAAGGATCCCACGATGAGACGTCTGTTCGTCGCGTGCCTGCTGACGGCCCTGGGTCTGGGCGCCGCAATCGCTTCCGCTCTCACCCCGCCCGTCATTTCCGACCAGGCCAACCTCGAGGACATGCGTCTGCTGCGCCAGCCCGACATCCACGGCGACCGGATCGTGTTCGTCCACGGAGGGAACCTCTGGATCGTGCCGGCCGCGGGCGGCGAGGCCCGGCGGCTCACCAGCGCCGTCGGCTACGAACAGATGCCGAAGTTCTCCCCGGACGGGACGCAGATCGCCTTCACGGGCGAGTACGACGGGAACACCGACGTCTACGTGATGCCGGCCGCCGGGGGCGAGCCGGTGCGGCTCACCTTCCACCCGGCCTGGGACCGGGTGGTCGACTGGGAGCCCGACGGCAAGTCGATCCGGCTCCTTTCGCCGCGCCGGCAGTGGGGCGGCTTCTCGGTCCCCCTGTGGACGGTGCCGGTCGCCGGCGGACTGGAAACCCAGCTTCCGTTCTCCGAGGGGGGACTGTCGAGCTGGTCGCCCGACGGCAGGCGGCTCGCGTTCAACCGCCAGATCGTGGAGAACCGCTACTGGAAACGCTACAAGGGCGGCATGGCGCAGGACATCTGGGTCCACGACTTCAGGGACGGCAGGACCACGCGGCTGACCGATTGGGTCGGCGCCGACAACTTCCCGATGTGGGCGGGCGACACGATCTACTTCACCAGTGACCGCACCGGCCGGCTCCAGATCTGGGCGCACGACATGAAATCGGGGCAGGAGCGCCAGATCACGAAGCATGAGGAGTACGACGTCAAGTGGCCGAGCCTCGGCACCGACTCCATCGTCTACGAGAACGGCGGCTGGCTCTGGGTGCTCGATCTGGCGTCCGGCCAGTCGCGCCGCGTCACCGTCTCCCTGCACGACGACCGCATCCTGGCCCGCCCGTCGTTCCGAGACGTGAGCGACCGGATCGAGACCGCCGGCCTCGCGCCCGACGCGAACCGCGCCGTGTTCGTGGCCCGCGGCGACATCTTCACGGTTCCGGCCGACAAGGGCGACGTGCGCAACCTCACCCAGACCCCCGGCATCCGCGAACGCGGGGCCGCCTGGTCGCCCGACGGCCGCTGGATCGCCTACCTGAGCGACCGCACCGGCGAGTACGAGGTCTACCTCCGGCCGGGCGACGGCAAAGGGCCGGAGAAGCAGGTCACGCGGGGGGGCGGCAACTGGCGGTTCGACCCGCGCTGGTCGCCCGATTCAAAACGCCTCGCCTTCTCCGATTCGGATTTCGATCTCTGGCTGGTCGAGGCGGACGGCGGCGCCCTGACGAAGGTCGACCACGCGCCGGTGCGCGAGATCGACGACCTGTCGTGGAGCGCCGACGGACGCTGGCTCGCCTACGCGAAGGCGGAGCCGAACCAGTTCCGCTCGCTCTTCCTCTACGACACGAAAACGCAGGGCATCACCCGCGTGACGTCCGATTTGACCGACGACGCGAACCCGGCCTTCGACCCGGACGGCAAGTATCTCTTCTTTTCCTCGGCCCGGCACTTCCAGCCGGCGTTCGGCGGCTACGACCAGCGCCCGTTCTTCACCCGCCAGGACGGCCTTTACCTCGTCACGCTGAAGGCGGCCGACGCCAACCCGTTCGCGCCGGAAAGCGACGAGGTCGCGGTGAAGGACGCGGACAAGCCGGCCGACGGCGCCAGGGACAAGAAGAAGGAGAAGGGCGACGACAAGAAAGGGGACAAGAAGGACGACAAGGAGGCCGCGAAGACGGCGCCCGTCGAGATCGATCTGGACGGGATCGGCGAGCGGGTCGTGGCGCTCCCGGTCGAGGCAGGCAACTTCGTGACGCTGCGCGCGGCCGAAGGCAAGCTGTTCTTCATCGACCGCCCCGCGCTGCCCGAAGGCGGCGACGACGAAGAGGATGGCGGCGGCGGCACGCTGAAGGTCTTCCTCATGGACAAACGCGAGGCCAAAGATGTCCTGCCGGGCCTGACCGGGTACGACCTGTCGACCGACGGCAAGAAGCTCCTCTACGCAATGGGAGCCAAGTACGGCATCGTCGAGGCGGCGGCCGACCAGAAGCCGGCCGAGAAGCCGCTGCGCACCGGCGAGATGAAGGCGAAGGTCGATCCGCGGGCCGAATGGGCGCAGATGTTCCGCGAGGTCTGGCGGCTCGAGCGCGATTTCTTCTACGACCCCGGCATGCACGGCGTCGACTGGGAGGCGATGGGCCGCCGCTACGGGCAACTCGCCCCCTACGCCGCGCACCGCGCCGACCTGGAGTACCTCGTCGGCGAGCTGATCGGCGAGCTGAACTGCTCCCACACCTACGCCGGCGGGGGCGACCTGCCGAAGGTGCCGCGCATCGGCACGGGGCTGCTCGGCTGTGACTTCCGGCTCGAACCGGGCGCCGACCGCTACCGGATCGTCGACATCCTGCGCGAACGCGACTGGAATGCCGACCAGCGCACGCCGCTCGCCGGCCCCGGCATCGACGTGAAAGAGGGCGACTTTTTGCTCACCGTCGACGGCGTCGACCTGCGCGCGCCCACCAGCCCCTACAGTCTGTTCGAGAACAAGGTCGACCGGCAGGTCGTCCTGAAGGTCTCGGCCGACACATCGGGCAATAACGCCCGCGAGGTGACGGTGCAGCCGATCGGCTCGGAGCTCGGCCTGCGCTACGTGAAGTGGGTCGGCGACAACCGGCGCAAGGTGGCCGAGCTGTCACACGGGCGCATCGGCTACTTCCACATGCCGAACACGGCGGTCGGCGGCGTGCAGGAGTTTACCAAGGGGTACTACCCGCAGCTCAAGCGTGACGCGATCATCATCGACGAACGCAACAACGGGGGCGGCTTCATCCCCGACATTTTCACGCTCGTGCTCGGCCAGAAGCCGATCAACATGTGGGGCCGCCGGCCCGGCATGCAGAGCGAGGTCACGCCCCCCACCGCTTTCGCCGGCCCGCAGGCGATGCTGACCAACGGCTACGCCGGCAGCGGCGGCGACGCGCTGCCGTGGTACTTCCAGCAGGCGAAGATCGGGCCGGTGATCGGCACCCGCACCTGGGGCGGTCTGGTCGGCATCGACCGGGGCATCTCCCTGATGGACGGCGGCTACATCACGATGCCGTCGTTCGGCTTCTACATGCTCGACGGCAAGTGGGGCGTGGAGAACCACGGCACCGAGCCCGACATCGACATCGACAACCTGCCCGATGAGGAGTACCGGGGGCATGACGCCCAGCTTGAAAAGGCGGTGGAGGTGCTGCTGAAGGAGCTCGACAAGGGCGGGTCGCGCCTGCCGGAGCGTCCTGCCTATCCGCGCGACAAGATGCAATAGCGGCGCCGCGCCACCGCGCCCGGCGATACGGAAACGCAACGCCCCGGAACGGTCCGGGGCGTTGCGCGTTTCACGGACCGGCGCGCGCCGCGGCTCAGGCGCCGGCGTCCGCCGCCAGCCGCACCGCGGCGGCGCGGATCGCCGCCCACGCCGCCACGACGTCGTCCCGTGTCGTCGTGGTCTGCCCGATGCACAGACGCAACGTGTAGGCGCCGCCGAGGCGGGTGTGGCTGAGGTACAGCTCGCCGCCGTCGTTGAGGGTGGTCAGCAGCCGCTCGTTGAGCGCGTCGAGGTCGGCCGGCGCGGCGAACGGGGGTCGCCAGCGCCAGCAGACGAGATTCAGCGGGGTCGGCGCCAGCAGCTCGAAATCGGGATCGGCGGCGATCCAGTTGCTCAGCTCCTGCGCCCAGGCGACGTGCCGGCGCACCCGTTCGCGGATGCCATCCACGCCGAAACTCCGGATGACGAACCAGAGCTTCAAGGCGCGGAACCGACGACCGAGCTGGACGTGCCAGTCGCGGAAATTGCTCACGCCGCCGTCGTGCGCGGTGCGCAGGTACTCCGGGTTCACCGCCAGCGTGCGCACGAGGAAGTCGGGGTCGCGCACGAAGTAGGCGGAGCAGTCGAAATTGGTGAACATCCACTTGTGCGGGTTGAACACGAACGAGTCGGCCAGCTCGACGCCGTCGAGGATCCAGCGCAACTCCGGCACGATCGCGGCCGTGCCGGCCAGCGCGCCGTCAACGTGGAACCACATGCCGTGACGGCGGCAGATCTCGCCCACCGCCCGCAGCGGATCGAGCGCGGTCGAGCCGGTCGTGCCGACCGTGCCGACGGCGCAGGCCGGGATCAGACCCGCCGCGAGGTCGTCCGCCACGGCCGCGTCCAGCGCGCCGGAATCGAGCGCCCAGTCGCCATCGACCGGCAGCTTGCGCACCCGGTCACGCCCGAAGCCGGCGATCTTCGCCCCCTTCTCCAGGGACGAATGCGCCTCGGACGAGGCGTACACCACCAGCCGGTCCGCGCCGGCCGCCGCCGCCCCCTCCCGGTTGAAGCGGCCGTCGGTAGCCCGTTCCCGCGCGCACAGCAGCGCGGTGAGGGTCGCCGTGGAGGCCGTGTCCTGAATGACCCCCCGCCAGCCGGCCGGCAGGTCAAGCATGCGGCGCAGCCACTCGATGACCACCTCTTCCAACTCCGTGGCGGCCGGCGAGGTCTCCCACACCATGCCCTGCGCGCCCAGGCCGGCGGCCAGCAGCTCCCCCAGGACCGACGGATAGCTCGTGTTGGCGGGGAAGTAGGCAAAGAATCGCGGATGCTGCCAGTGGGTGACGCCCGGCATCAGCAGCGCGTGGAAATCGGCGAGCGCCGCGTCGAGCGGTTCGCCCACCTCGGGAGGGGACTCGGGCAATCGCGCCCGGATCTGGCCCGGCGCGACCTGCGCCCGCACCGGAAAGGCGCGCACCCCGCCGTCGAGGTAATCGGCGATCCAGTCCACGAGCGCGTGGCCGTGGCGGCGGAACTCTTCCCTCTCCATGACGCGACCTCCCCGCCCGTCAACCGGTCAGGCGACGCATCGCCACGGTCAGCGCCCACAACCCCGCCATGCAGAGCAGCACGCCGAGCAGCCGCAACGCCCGGGGGAGCAGCGTCCGACCCAGCCGCGAACCGGTATGACGCAACAACCAGAGCAGGAACGTGAACCACGCCACGATTCCGGCCGGCACTCCGGCGGCGAACTGCAGCCGGGCCTCACGAGTGGTCGGCTCGAGGCCCACGGCGTGCAACGCCGCCAGCACGCCGGCCCAGCTCAGCAGCACCCCGGGATTGACGACGACCAGCGAGAAACCAAGGGCGATCTCCGCAAACCAGCCGCGGCCCGTCGCGGAAGGCAAATGGGACGGCGGCGGCGAGCCGTCACGCCGCAGCAGCAGGCGCAGGCCGAGCATCAGCACCAGCGCACCGCCCACCGCCCCGGCGGCCGGACGCAGCCAGACCCAGCGATCGAGCAGAACACCGTAGCCCAGCAACGCGCCGACGCACCAGCCGGTCTCGGCGAGCGCGGCCCCCGTTGCCAGCGCCAAGCCATGGTGCGCGCGTCCGGTCAGGCCGCGCTTGATGACCAGGGCTGAAACCGGCCCGGCCAGCGGCATGGAGCCGAGCCAGCCGAGCGCGCAGCCGAGCAGGGCCGGGTTCACGACTCCGGTCCGAAGGTCCGCCGCGCGAGGGCAAGATCCTCGGCGGTATCGATTTCGAGGCAGGCCAGGTCGCCGATGTCCACGGCATGCACGGTCTCGCCGGCGCGGATCAACTCCACGAACGCCGCCTCGTAGAACTCGCGGCGTCCGGGTCCCGCGTGCACGCGGCGCTCCAGCTCCGCGAACAGCTTCGCCGCGAACCCGGGGCTGAACATCTCGATACCGACCGACTCCCCGGCCGTCTCCACCGGCGGCAGCTCCTTGCCAAGGTCGCTTACCGTGTCTTCGGGCCCGAGTCGCACCTTCATCTCCTCTTCGCCCAGTTCGCCCTCCGAGCGCAGCAGCAGCCGGTTGGGACGCTGGTCATCGAGAAGCAGGTCGAGCACTTCGGGGACGAAGACAAGATCACCATCGAGCAGCAGCAACGGCTCCGGCTTCTCGTACCGCGCGAGCCAGAGGGAGTAGGCGTTGTTGGTCTCGGCCCACGCCGCATTGCGCACGAAGCGGAACCACTCGACCGGAAAGCGGGCGGTCAGCGCCGCGCGCACCTGGTCGCCCAGCCAGCCATCCACGACGGTGAACCGTGTGAGCCCCCGCTCGCCCAGCAGGTCTACGGCCCGGACGATCAACGGCTCCCCTCCCACCTCGAGCAGGCACTTCGGCCGCGCATCGGTGAGCGGACGCAGGCGTTCCCCGCGCCCGGCGGCGAGCAATACGACCCTGATGTCAGACCTCCTCGATCGGCACCGCGAGCAGCCGGCGCCGCACCACGAAGCGCGCCACGAAGACACCTGCGCCCCAGGCGTTGCCCACGAACAGGGCGCCCAAGAACAACCACTCCGGACGCAGGCAGGCGGCCGCCACCGCGACACCGGTCAACTGCATGCTCGGCCCGGCCAGCACCGCCAGACGCAGAAGCGGCCGATAGCCGGCTGCCCATTCCGCCACCGGCACCGCGTCTTCGGGCGCCGGCGCCAGGCGCTCACGCGCGCTGCGTCCCTCCCACAGACGGGCGTAGAGCGTGTAGCAGGCGACCAGCAGGCGCTGCGCGCGGTGCGTTCCTTCCCGGCGCCAGATCGCGGCAGCTTCCGTGAGTTCAGCCAGCTCCGCGGCGCGGTCCTGCCGACGACCGTATACCCGCCGCATCCACTGCAGGCGCAATCCGTCCACGACGGCGCACCACCAGGCCATCGACACCCCCGCGACAAAGGCGATCGCCCACCAGGCCGCAGGATCGCCGTGCCGGATCACGACCGCCCGCAACAGGCCCAGCAGGATGGCCAATGTGCCGACGTAGCCCGCGAGTCCGTCCAGCACGTAGCCGTAAGGGCAGCGCATGCCCCGCACCCGGGCCAGCATGCCGTCGACACAGTCGAGCACATTGAAAACGACCACCGCGACTGCGCCCCAGCGCAGAGACGCGGGCGTACCCAGTCCCAAAAGCCCGCCCGCGCCCAGACCGACGATGATGCTGGCGACCGTGATCTGGTTCGGCGTAACCGTCGTGTGCTCCAGGAGACGAACCCAAAGATAGGCGAGCGGGCGGTAGACGACGAGGTCGAGCGGTTCCTCGGTTTCGGGGGCCTTGAGTGTCTGCTGGTAGCCGTCGCGCAGGCTCCGCAGCCAATTCCGCAGACGCGCCGTCACGCGGCCCGCACCAGCAGCGCCGGCAGAACTTCCTGCAGCACGTCCAGCAGTGCGGCGTTCTCCGCGCTCGTCCCCAGGGTCATGCGCGCGCAGTTCAGGAAGCCATCCTCCCTGAAGAATTTCACAATAAAACCGCGCCGGCGCAGTTCAGCGTCGAGTTGCGACACGACCATCTCCGGAAAGCGGACCAGCACGAAGTTGGCCTCTGATTCGTAGACGCGAACCCCCGCGAGCGCGCGCAGCCGGGCGTAGAAGAGTTCCCGGTCGGCCGCCATATGCCCCCGCACGCGCCCATAGTAATCGTGGCTGTCCAGCGCGGCGAGCGCCAGACCCTCCGAAATGCGGTTGTATCCGAGATTGCGCGAGCAGAACTTCACGAGGCGCTCATGTCCGGACCCCGCGATCGCGTAGCCGATGCGGGCCCCCGCCAGAGCGTACAGTTTCGAGAACGAGCGCAGCACCAGCAGGTCTGGATACTCGTGCGTGAGCGAACCGAAGTCGTCACATTCCCCTTCGTTGAAACCGAAGTAGGCCTGGTCGAGCAGCAGCGGCACGCCGCGGTAGCATTCCAGTACGTCCCGCAGCGACGCGCGATCGAGCGCATTGCCGGTCGGATTGTTGGGCGTGGCGATCAGCAGCAGCCTCACCGGCACGCGCTCGCGCAGCGCCAGCAGGGTGTCGAGATCGTAACGGTAGGCCATCGGCGTCTCGACCAGCGGATACTCGACCGTCAGGCCCCCGACCTCGTCGGCAACCGCGCGGTAGTACCACCACGACGCGCTCGGAACCAGGATGGCGTCGCCTGCCCCCACGTAGTGGTGCACAGACTCTTTGAGGATGTCTTCGCAGCCGTAGCCCAGGATGATCCGCCGTTCTTCGACGCCGTGCATCACCGCGAGTCGCTGGGAAAGCCGGCTGTAGTGGCCATTCTGGAAATCACGGGGATAGTCGTGCAGCAGAACGGGCTCGATCCCGCGCAACAACTCCCCGCATGCAGGCGCCGGACCGTAGCGGTTCTCATTGCGATCGAGGGTGATGGGAATGTGCCCGGTCATGAAGCCTGGACCCGGACCTTTCCGAGCGGCGAGCGCTCTGCGTCGGAACAAGCGGGAAACGCGCCGGTCGTCGTCTCGTCACCAGGAATCCGCGCCGTCGGATCGGCGATGGCCCACGGACGACGCGGACTCCCGGGTGGAGAACCCGCGCTGGAGATCCCGGACAAAGTCAACCTTTGCCGTGCCCCCGTCAACCCTGATCCGGGCGACGGCGGGACTGCAGCCATCCGCCGGCGCCGGCCGCCCATGACAACAAACTTGCAGGCCGGGGGTTCCGCTTCCCTGCCCGCACCGCGGCAACGCTCCGGAGCAGCCCCGCGCGCCTTCACGGCTCCGGCGCCTCGCGCCTGATCTTATGGACCTGCAGGAAGGATCGGCGCAGGAGATTGCCGACTTCGACGTTGTCGGGGGCCAGTTCGGCGGCGCGACGCAGATCGAGCACCGCGTCCTCCCAGCGGCCGGAATTGAAATGCAGAAGACCGCGGTTGTACCAGGCGGCGGTCTGACGGGGGTCGAGGGCGAGAGCACGGTCGAGCGCTGCGCGCGCCGCCTCGATATCGCCGGTCATGATCAGAGCATAGCCGAGGCTGCTCCAGACCGGCGCACGTCCGGGGTCGATGGCGGCCGCCTCGCGCAGCAGCGGCAGTGCCTCCCCGGACTTTTCCCCCTTCACCTTGAGGAAACCGAGCCAGTACAGGGTGGCTGCGTCGGGCCGGCCCAACTGGCGGAACTCGGCCAGCGCCCGGACGAGATCGGCCTCGGCCAGGCCGTAGGCTCCGAGTTGTGCATAGACGCGCCCGCGCGCCGCGCGCGAGGCCGTCGACGCCTGCCCCGTCCGGATACAGATGCCCAGCGCCCCCACGGCCGTGTCGCTCCACAAGGCGCGCGAGGCGGAATCGGCGGCGGCTTCGAAACGGCGCGTGGCCTCGACCGCGTATGCGCGCCAGGAGCCGGCGGCGCGGAAGCGGTCGAACGCCAGCCACACCGGCAGGCGCGGCCCGCCCGCGTCATCCTCTTGCACCGGCAGGTCAACGCGTCGCAGGCAGATCGGCTCCCTCAGCGGGAGCGACTTCATGGACGCCTCGTAAGCGCGCGCCGCTTCGGACCATCGTTCCAGCCGCTCGCAAACCAGCGCCAGATCGTGCCAATAGTTGGCGCGGTGGAGGATGTCGGGTGTGGCGCCGTGGCGACCGATCGCGGATGTATCTCCCGCGCGTCCGGAAGGCTGGGGCGGCTGAACGCCGAAATAGTGACGCAGCGAGGCCTGGGTGTTGCCGCCGAGCCAGTGCAGCGCGTCGGGCAGGCTTTCGGCGCCGAGCGCCGCCACGCCGCGCACCCAGATCCAGACGGAGGCGAGCGGATCGATCCGCTCGATCTCGTCGGCTACGACAAGCGCACGCGACTCCTCGCCCCGCTGTCCCAGCAGCAGGCCCTGCAGGAGCTTCGCTTCACGGTCGGCCGGGAAGAGTGCCAGCGCCGAATCGGCCCAGGCGAGCCCCCAGGACCACTCGGCCAGTTCCCGATGCAACCAGGCGCGGGCTAAAGCCAGCCGCAGCCGCCTGCTCGCGAGCGGCGCCAGGTCGATCGCCGCAGCTGCGCGGTCGAGCGAATTCCGGGCCGAAACCCGGTCTCCCAGTTCGCGTTCCAGTTCGGCGAGGGCCAGCCAGGTGGACGCATCGTCGGGTGCAAGACCGGCCGCGGCGGCCAGCGCCCGCCACTTCTCCGTGGCGCGCCGGGCGTGTCCGGCCTGCACGCGCCACCGCAACGCCGCTTCGTGTCGCTGCGCCTGTCCGACGGCCGGCAGCAGGCGAAAGGCATCGAGCCCGAGGGAGTCGGCCTCGCCGGCGAACGAGACCTCCCGTGGATAGCCACACGGTGCGGGAACGAGGCCGGCGCAACCCGCGATCAACAGCAGGCCGGCCGACAGCGCTGGGAGCGTCCCCCGTCCACGCATGCCGCGCCCTCCACTCAATACAGAGACGCGTCACCCTTGTGACACTCGAAGCACGGCGTTTCGGTCTCCGCACCGCCAATGTCCACCGGATGCCGGAACGGCAGACCGGTGGTGACCAGCGTGTCGCCGCTCGCGCCCGCCGGTCCCTGCGCCACGATCTGGTGACAGAGATTGCAGTCCTTGCTGATGGTCCGGCCGTCCGCGGTAGCGAGATCGGAACCGTGGCAGCGGAAGCAGCCGGGAAAAATGAAGTGCCCGCGGTTGTCGGGATAGACGTCCCAGCGCGCCTTCATCAGCGGAAACACGTTCCGCTCGTACAACGCCCACGACGCTTCCACGGCGCCGACCGGCGTCGCCTCGCCGCGACCGCGGTAGAACTTCTCCAGCGACGACCGGATCGAGTCGCGCGCCCCCTGCGCCGTGGCGTACGACGCCGACAACGCCCTGACCACTTCGCGCTTGATGTACGGCGCGCGCGCGTCGAGCAGACCCTGCGCCAGCGCCTCGTTGACGGCCGTCATCGGCGGTTTGTAGATGTGCGAGGGCCGGTTGTGGCAGTCCATGCAGTCGAGCGTGCGCTCGCGCCCCTCGCGCCGGGCGGTCGCCAGCGTCGAATCCGGAAGCGGCGCCCCCCCGCGCGTGTAGACGATCTCCCGGTCTCCCTGGCGCCAGGTCACGCGTTCGAACGCCTGCCGTGCTTCGTCCGCCGCCACGTACGTCATGCGCGCGGCTTCGTCGATGTGCCAGTGGATCCCCGCGGGGTGCCCCTTCGGCGCGCCAGCGGCGCCCCCGACCCTCACCAGCATGCTGATCTGCCAGTGGGTGTTGGCCTCATCGCCCAGGTAGTGGTCGCGCGTGACCTGCGTGGCGGCATAGAACTTCTGCGGCCAGTGGCACTGCTCGCAGACCTCCTGGGCGGGGCGCAGATTGCGAACCGGCGTCGGGATGGGACGCGGGTAGGTGCCGAGCGCGGTCTTGAACACCTGCCGGGCGCCGGAAATCTTGCTCTGCACATACCAGCCGGCACCCGGTCCGATGTGGCACTGCACGCAGTCGACCTTCGCGTGCGGAGAATCGCGATGGGCCACCCGCTCCGGCGCCATCACCTCGTGACACACCTCGCCGCAGAACTGAACCGACTCCGTGTAGTGGTAGCCCTCATACAGACCGATCGTCGTCACCAGTAAAAAGACGCTCGTGCCGACCAGGAAGACCACCGCCGCGTTGCGGTGCCTCGGGTTGCCGAAGTCGAACACCAGGGTCGTGGTCCGGCCGCGCTCGATCCGCCGCTTCTCGCGCCACATGCCCAGCGGGATCAGCAGCAGCCCAAACACCATGACCCCGGGAAAGACGAGAAAGGTGAAGATCCCGAGGTACGGATTCCCCCCCTTCGCGAAGCTGCTGAGCAGGAAAAGGATCAGGATCGCGGCGAGCCCGAACAGCGCCAGTCCAACTCCCAGCAATGAAATGGGATTATAGAAGCGGATCGGAAACCGTCCGTTCACGATCTTCCTCCTTCGGCGCGCGCGGCGAGACCTGGGCAGTTGGCCGAGCATAGCGGGTGGGAGACGGGCTGGCCAGAGCCGGTTCCGGCGTCGCCTTACCCTGGCGAACGACCGGGACCGGTCATGAGAAACCCCGCCCCCCTCGCGGAGGGCGGGGCAGAACCGGTGTCAGCGACGAACCGGCCGGCGATCAGCCACCGGCGGCCGGCGCGACCGGCTTCGGGTGCGCGATGACCTTCACAGCCTCGGCGAAATTGAACGGCTTGTAGGTCGGGCTCTTCTCGTTGTGGCACTTCACACAGGTCTTCTCGTCCGGCACGACCATCCCGGCCGCGACAGCTTTGGCCCGGTCCTTCATGACCGCCATCGCCTTGTAGTCGGAACCGGCGCCGTGGCAGCCTTCGCAGCCCACGCCTTCGGCTTCGACGTACGCGGGGCCGGCCTCGGCCTTGAGGAACGCCTTCGTGGTGTGGCACTCGAGGCACTTGGGATCCTTCTGCGGCTCGGCGATGCCGAGCTTCTTGCCCACCTCGATCGCTTCGGGCGTGGCCAGGCCCGCGAACGCCTTGGCATGCGAAGACTCGGACCAGATCTTGAACTGGTCCCCCTTTGCGACGCCCTGATGGCACATCTTGCAGCCCTTTTCGGCGCCCACGATCGTGTGCGCCGGGGCCTGAGCGAACGCGGAGGCGCTGAACGACAGCGCCAGCACAGCCATAAGCGAGACAATAATCCACTTCCGAGCCATGGTTCCTCCTTGCACTACGAATTAGTATCGATTCGGGACTCCGGGACGTGCCGGTGAATGAAACGTCCGGGAGCCCTGCCCATCCACCCTGTGCTACGCTACACCCATACCCGGCGAGGGGCAAAAGGTTTCGCCAAAACCGACCGAAAAACCGGGCCGGCCGTTGTTTTTGATTCGCGATTTCGCCGCGCGAGAGCTAAGCTGGCCCGGTTTTCCGCCGTCTCGCCCCCCCGCCCCCCCCTGGAGGCTTCGCCATGTCTGCTTCGCTCTCGCCGCTGATCTCCTCCGAAATCGGTCCGCTTGAAGGGGTCATCCTGCACCCGCCGGGGCCGGAAATCGAGAACATGAGCCCGCTCGAGGCGGAACGGGCGCTCTACAGCGACATCCTGAATCTGGGCGTGGCGACGGCGGAGTATGCCCAGCTCGCGGGAGTGCTGCGGCGGGTCTGCCGGGTGTTCGAAACCGGCGAACTGCTGACCGAGACCCTGGCCGACCCGGCCACGCGGCGCGAGCTGATCGCGGCGGTCTGCCGCAACGAGGCGGCCGAAGGGCTGTGCGACGAACTGGCGGCGCTCGACCCGGCTGCGTTGACGGCGGCGCTGATCGGCGGCGTGCCGCTGCGCCGCGACACGCTCACCAGCTTCCTGAGCCGGGGGATCCACGCTCTGCGCCCGCTCCACAACCTCTTCTTCATGCGCGACACGGCGGCCGTGGTCGGCCGGCACGTGCTCCTGAGCCGCATGGCCAACGCGGTGCGCGAACGCGAGTCGCTGCTGATGGCGGCGGTCTTCGCCCATCATCCCCTCTTCCGGGCGCCGGTGATCGATCCGCTCGACACGCCCGGCGCCACCATCGAGGGGGGCGACGTGCTGGTGGCGCGGTCGGACGTGCTGATCGTCGGTATCGGCGCCCGCACCACGCCGCAGGCGGTCGATTTCCTGATCGCGCGCGTCTGCGCCGACGGCGGCACCCGTCACGTGGTGGTTCAGGAGCTGCCGACGACCCCCGAGTCGTTCATCCATCTCGACATGGTCTTCACGCTGCTCGATCACGACCTCTGCCTGGTGCACACCCCGGTCGTGCTGCAGCCGAGCCGTCTGGCCACCGTGCATATCACCGTCGAGGGGGGCCGCGTGACGGCGATCCGGCAGGAGGCGGGGCTGCTGCCGGTGCTGCGGCGGCTCGGGCTCGACCTCGAGCCGGTGTCGTGCGGCGGCGACGATCCGGCCGCCCAGGAGCGGGAACAGTGGCACAGCGGGGCGAATGCCTTCGCCTTCGCGCCAGGCAAGGTGCTGGTGTACGGCCGGAACGCGCGCACCCTGGCCGAACTTGACCGGCGCGGCTTCGCCATCGTGCCGGCGTGCGACGTAATCGACGGCCGGACGGACCTGGCGACGTTGCGGCGATGCGCCGTGACGATCGAGGGAGCGGAACTGGCGCGGGGCGGCGGCGGCTGCCGCTGCATGACGCTGCCGGTGCGGCGGGCGCCGCTGGCGTGAGCCCGCGCCGGATCGGGGAACGCGAGATACCAGTTGCCTGCCATATCGGTACTCGACATCACCGCGATGGCCGGGGCATATCGCCCCGGCCGTCGCGTTCAGGGTCCGTACAGCGAGGCGCCGTGAGTGCGCGTGCTGGCTCGGCTACTACCGGATCAGCATGAACTTGCTGGCGGCGTTCTCCCCCGCAGCCCGCATTCTGGCGAAGTAGACACCTGACGCAGCCCCCTGGCCTGCGTCATTTCTACCATCCCACAGCCATACGTATTCGCCGCATGCCATCTCTCCACAATTGACTTTGCGCACAGATCGTCCGCGGACATCGTAAATCGTCATTTCCACTATTGCCTGCCTGGACAATTTGTATCGCAAGGACCGCGGGCCAGCCTTGCTGAAGGACATGATTGTGGGCCCGGCTGTCTTCAGCGCATCGCTATCCATGGTCTTTGCGACCATGGTTGCCGGGACTACGTCATTGCGCCAAAGTCCGATGCCGCTAGTCCCCATCACCAATTGCCCATCGACGTACGGGTTAAAATTGAGGCTGAGCACATTCATTCCGATGTAATCCTCAGATTCGGACGCAAAGGACCATGTCGTGCCATTACAAATCCAGACGCCCTTGCTGTGCGAATAGCCATATCCACTAAGACCCGCATACAACCGATCCGGATCATGCGGATCGACCACAAGCGCGCGCATCTCCATGCCTCGATTGGCAAAATCGTAGTAAGGCGCATCTGCTTGCCAGATGGGAGGGTTCGTGCCCCATGCGAATCCAGTAGATTCAGTCAGAACCAGCCACTGGCTGGGATCAGACGCTTGGGAAGGATCAAGACACTTGACGACGCCGCCATAACCGCCCTGGTAGCCACCTGCCCCGCCGTACAACCGCGAGCCATCGGCAGACTGCGCCAAAGACCACACATTCCTTTGAAAGCCGATATTATCGAAGAATACTCTTACCCAAGTTGGATTGACAAAGTCTTCCAGCATCCAGATACCGCCGACATTCGGGGCACCGCTTGTCCCGCCAAGCCCGCTTGCCAGAAATAGCCTTCTACCTCCGTAACTATTAAACAGCAATTCGTGAGGAAGATCCTTCAGCAAGTTGTCCCCGCCGGCCATGTCGTTATCAAGATTCCCCGTGAAATCATTCCAGTCCCAAATGCCCTTGAGCGCGTTGTAAGTAACGCGATATACTCCACATGCATTGTCGCCCAAGCGCTTGAATGTGACAAACAAAGTATCATCATTCACAAATGCCATGCCGTACCACTTGTATGCTCCCTCTGTAGGCGCCCGCGCAGACACATTGACCCATTCCGGAGTGATATATTCGCTCTCCTTGTACATCATAAGCTTGCTTAATGCGGTCGGCGTAGTCGCCCATTGCGTAAAAGTGGCAAATATGGCATGATATATATTGCTGTGCCAATATGGGCGCACTGCTACGTCATATGTATTGCGCGAAGCCGCCTTGATATCTGTCGCGGTGGCAGCGTTATCTACCTCCGGCATAAATAGCACGGAAGAGTCCTGTGTCGCGCTGGTCGTGCGGAACATGCCCACATCCGCAGCTGTGTACACGCACACCCCATCAGGCATAAAGGCAGTGTTCGCAACACATAGCTGGCTATAGCCGCGGTTGGTCCAGTGACCGTCTCCCCCATCACAATAGGCATTAATCCAACTCTCGCCGCCATCCTGCGACACATGAAACCGGGCATTCATCTGCATGCCCAGATAGGTCGGCGACCCCGATATGGCCGGGTACAGCATGGGATGGAATATAACGGTAGCACCCCAGAAGTTTAGCCAACCTAATTCGGACTCGAAGCTCGCGGGAACCCATGAGTTGTTATTGCCGTAAATTTGATTTTCCCATGATACGGCACCAAAGGCTTCGGGGTCGAGCATGTTAACGCCTTTGAATAGACCATAAGAAGCTCCCCGGTCGCCGACGTAGATAATGTCCCGGTCAGTGCGTTCTTCGACAGTCATATATATGAGTTGTGGCACGGCCAAAGAGTAGGGCTGGGCCCCGTCGATCGCTACGGACCAAAGGCTTTCGCCGAATTCAGGGATATTCGCGCCATCGTCAGCATATTGCCACTGCGCATCGGGATTACTTATGGCTCCGTGCATGCAATACACCCCGCCGGCCAAGTCGGTGCCCAGCTTTTGCATGGCCACATAGAGGTCGCCACGCTTTGTCAGGTGAACGGACCAGGCGGATAGAAGCCCGGCGCCAGGCGTACCATAATTCAGAGACGGCAGTGCGGCTCCGGTAAGTGGGTTGTCGTGAAGAGCGCGCCACAATTTTGCTTTGGCGCTGTACAGATAGATACCATTGCGCGCGGCGACGACAACGTAGTCCACATTTTTGATACGAGTTACGGATATGTCGCGAATGGCGCCAAAGGCGCTGCTGTCGCCGAGAGGCGTCCAAATAGCGGAGGACTGGTTTACGTTGTATGCCCATACGGAATGCGGTGCGGTGATGCATCCTGGCTTTGTGGTGTCCAGTGGACAGCCTGGGAAGAACGTCGTTTCATAAGAATCATCGGAATAGCGAACGCGACCTGCGCCGGCATAGAGAATGTTTCCGCCATTCCAGTCAAGAGTCGCGAATGGTATCGCCTGGCGATGGGGGACCCAGGCAAAATCGGTTGTAAAGTAGGCAAGAGGAAACTCCGCCATAGTGTCGGCGTAGCTGTATTGCGTGCACCAGCTCCAGGAAGAGGTGCCGAGATCAGGTCGTGCATATACGCCGCCCGCTGTAGCGGCGAAGAACTTGACCGACCCGTCCTTGAGAATGACGGGTTCGATGTCGTCGATATACTGGGTGTTTTCCCAGTCGTTGTTGTGGAGGCCCTGGCTCCACTGACGCCACGTCAAACCAAAGTCATCGGTACGATACATACTGCCGCACATGTCCCCGCCGACAAGCATGATATTGTGATTGGTCGGGTGAAAACATCCACCCTGCAGCCACCCCGAACCAGCCATGCCTTTGGCTTGCATGGGGAGGGCGGCGTTCGTCCAATTATTCATGAGCATGATGAGGGCAACAGACAGAAGCAATGCTAATGACTGGTGCAACATAGCGAACCAAGGGGTCTCGTGCGGCGCACGGGCGGGAAACCGAATCTCGTCCTGGGGAGCAGGCCGACGGTTTCTGGAAGCATGACTTCGCGTAGTCATAGAATTCTCCCTGGTTTGAGGATTACGAGGGGCAGCGTACGAGATGGCTGGCAAGTCCTGACGTGGGACTTGTATATCGGCCTGACGCGGCCAAATGCGACCGTCCGGTCGCTGGGCGATCTGTTCCCTGGCAGGCGCCGTGAAGGGGCGCGCGGACTGTCGACACATTTCTTTTGCTCATCTGGCAAAGCACGGGCACGGAAACGTAGCGCGGGAATTCTGGAGACTGCCGTCACCATAAGGATGGTGCTGAAATCTCCGCAATCGGGATATATTGCAGGGAATATGATGTGCGTATCGCATGAAAAAGAACGAACGGTTCTCCGAGCCGAGTGAGGGGCGGCAAACGGGCCTGTTCTCCGCTGAAATTTCTGCTGCATCTTCACGAGGCGACTGGCAAGAACAGGCAAAGCAGCAGTATGGGGTAACAGATCGACGACCACGTGGCGCTCCCTGAAGGCAAGTACCGCTGGGCGTAATCGAAATGTAAGGCGAGGGGATTAGGGGAGTGTCATGAATCGGCAATGAAACGTCAAGGAGGTTATTGCTGAAGCGGATGTTCTGGTACAGCATGAATGGCACGAGAAGGCGACCAGGAAATCGCGGCGGCAGTTGGAGCAGTAACCGCAGGCAACCCCGTGAGCAAAGATGCCGCAAGTATCACGTCGTCGTGAGAGTTGTGCCGGCGCAAGTGGTCTGCTGAAGCTGCCGTCCGGAAAACGCCCGTTCCGTCGCCTGGATCGACCCGGTTGTCATATTACTATGCTGCCTGTGCGGCGGGCGCCGCTGGCGTGAGCGCTCCGTTCAGGCCCGCGTGACGACGAAATCGACGCAGGCGCCATCGGGTACCGGGACGCCCGGCGCGCAGCGGTAGGTGCCGAGCCCGTCGGGGTACGGCTGGTCCGCACAGGTCAGATCCATCAGGGCCGCAGCCATGCCGCGCAACAGCGCCGCCTGGGGACGGACATCGGCGTCGCGTTTCTCCGGGCCTCCCGCGGGAGCGCACGACGCGCGCAGGGACAACTGCTCGCGCGGGGTGAACGCCACGATTTCCGCCTCCGGCCAGCCGCAGGCGGCGAACACGACACACGCCCCCGCCAGCAGATCGTCGGGCAGACGAACCAGGTTCGGCGCCACCGATTCCAGCCAGGTGTCCGAGGTGAGGATGCCGTAGCCGAGGTGATAGCCCGACTCCTGGGCCGAGCCGACCAGCAGCTCTTCCGCGTCCGTTTCGAGATTCCCGCCGACCGCGTCGAGCAGACGAGCGGCGAAGCCGTGCCAGAGATCGGCCGGCAGGCGGGTGAGCGGGATGCCGAAGGCGGCGATGAGGCCGTCTTCATCCTCGCCGACCTGGGTCCGCGTGAACCCGGCCGCCACGCGTTTGCGATCGTCGCTCATGCGCCCTCCCCTACTTGATCGCGGCCTGGAAAACCGAGGCCTCGTCGCCGCAAGCCAGCGAGGCGCACTCCTCGACGGAAAACAGACCGGGCGGCAGGTCACTCACCAGGGCCGCCACCGCGGCCACGAATCCACGTCCGATATGGTTGACCGGCGCGTCTGGGCGTCCCCAGCGGCGCACCCAGCAGATGTCCACGAGTGAGCGATCCATGACCGCCGTCAGGCGGTCGGGCCCGACTGCGGAGAACTCCACCCGTCCCATGCCGGCGCGGCGCCACGCCTCGCGGGCGACCGCCAGCCGCTCCTCCGTGGAGCGGGCTCCGTGCTCCCGGCAGTGTCGGTCGAGCTGCCGATAGAAGGCGTTCTCGGCCGCCTCGCCCAGCAACCGGGGGCCGTCGCAACGGGCCGTGTCCAGGGCGAGCTGGGTGCACAGGAGAGCGTAGTGATAGGGGTGCAGGACGGCTCCGGTCAGGTCGGCGCGGACCGATCCGCGCGACACCTCCGGGGTCTGCTCGACGACGAATCCGGCCAGCCGCTCCCCCGCCATGTCGTCCTCCTAGAGCGCCACTTCCCGCTTGATGACGGCGCGCAGCGCTTCGCGCATCCGGGCGAGTTCCTCGGGGTGATCGGGCGCGGCCCGGGCCGCCGCAGCGGTCAGGCCGAGCCGGAGCGCCAGGCGCCGACGGGCCCGTTCTCCGCCCGCCTCCTGCGCCGCCAGGAATCCCCGCGCCAGCCTGTCTCCCATGCTCGCCTCCCGGACGCCGCCCCGACGGTGACGCCCCGACCGTGACCCGTCAGCGGGCGTTTGCAAGACCAGGGCCAGCACCCACCCGACGGTGACGGGGTGCAGTTGCGGACAGGGTGTTGTTATTGAACATCTTACTGGCCTCCAGACGCCCTGGCCCGCCGGCGCGGACCATCCCCTGCCGGAAGTTTCCGCCACGCCACGGACGGACTTGCCGCGCCAGCCTGCCGACGCGGCGGGCGGGCAGACCTCGCGCACCTTTATAGTGGAGGGAACATTGGGCAGATGAATCCGTATGTTCTTCCCGTTCCCGGTCCCTCACCATCCCAGCCTCGATTCAGCCGACAAACGCGGAAGGTCGCCACGTATGCCACGAACCGACGCTGCACGCCGCCGACAGCGGTTTCCTGTACCGATCGCTCTGACGATGATGCTTTTGCTGCTTCTTCTGGCAGGACTCACCCTGCCGGGGTGCGGCGGGAACAAGGGCCAGGCCGCCTCCGCCACGCAGGGCGCCGGGCAGCCGGCAGCGGGCGCCGGCAACGTCGATGGCGCCCCGGCCCAGCCACCGGCGCCGGTGGCTGTGATGCCGGCCACGATCGGCCCGATCGCCAGCCACTACGCCACCACCGCCACGCTCGAGGCCGAAAAGGAGGCCGAGGTGCTGGCGCGCGTGGCCGGGGTCGTGAAGTCGCTCGCCTGCGAGGAGGGCGACTTCGTGCGCGAGGGGCAGGCGCTGCTGGCGATCGAGAACGACGAGTACCGTTTGCGGGTCGACCAGATGGTCGCCCGGCGGGCCGAACTGGCCGCCCGCTTCGCGCGGGTCAGCGATATGATGGCGCAGCAGCTCGTCACCGAGGAGGAGTTCCAGAAGGCGAAGGCCGACCTGGCTGGCGCGGAGGCGGACGAGGGGCTGGCGCGTCTGAACTACTCCTACACGACCGTGACCGCGCCATTCTCAGGTCGGGTGGTGCGACGCCTCGCGAACGTCGGCCAGAACCTCGCCATCGGCGCGCCGCTGTTCGGGCTGGCCGACATGGACCCGCTGCTGGCGCGCGTGCACGTGCCGTCGAAGGAGTTCCGCAAGCTGCGGCCGGACCAGCCGGTCGAACTGGTGCTCGACAGCAGCGACGAGCGCTTCACCGGGCGCATCAAGCTGGTCAGTCCGATCATCGACCCGCAGAGCGGCACGATCAAGGTCACGGTGGAGATCGCCGCGTACCCGGCCGGCACGCGTCCCGGCGACTTCGCGCGCGTGCGCATCGTTACCGACCAGCGGCCCGCCGCCACGCTCGTGCCCAAACTGGCCGTCTTCTCGGAGAAGGGCGAGGACATCCTCTTCGTGGCCAAGGACGGCCTCGCCGAGCGCCGCTCGGTGACCCTCGGCTTCACCGACGACGAACTGGCCGAGATCACGGCGGGCGTGCAGCCGGGCGAACTGGTCGTGGTGAAGGGGCAGCGCTCGCTCAAGCAGGGGGCCCCCCTGAAGATTCTGGACGACGAGCCGGCCGCCGCGCCCGACTCCGTCACGCTGCGGACGGACTCCTGATGCGCTGGCTGATCGAGACCGCGGTCCGGCGCCGGGTGAGCGTGGCGATGACCGCGCTCGCCATCGTCGCCTTCGGGCTCGTGGGGTACAAGCGACTGGCCCTCGAGCTGTTCCCGGACATCACCTATCCCTCGCTCACCGTCCAGACGGAGTTCCCCGACACGGCGCCGCCCGAGGTCGAGAACCTGATCACGCGGCCGGTCGAGGAGACGGTGGGCGTGCTGAGGGGACTGCAGTCGATCCACTCCGTGTCGCGTCCCGGCTTGTCCGAGGTGACCCTGGAGTTCGACTGGGGTTCGGACATGGACATGCTGTCGATGGAGGTGCGGGAAAAACTCGACCGCCTGATCCTGCCGGTCGAGGCCGAGAGCCCGGTCGTCCTGCGCTTCGATCCCTCGCTCGACCCGATCATCCGGGTCGCCCTCTCCGGCCCCGGCGACCTGACCGCGCTGCGCCGCCTCGCCGAGCGGCAGATCAAGCAGGATCTCGAGACCGTGAAGGGGGTCGCCGCGGCGAAAGTGAAGGGTGGCCTGGAAGAGGAGATCCAGATCGACGTCGACCAGAACCGGCTGGCGGCGCTGGGCATCCCGCTCGACCGCGTGCGCCAGGTGGTCGGTGTTTCGAACGTGAATCTGCCCGGCGGCGCCCTGCGCGGTCGCGACAGCCAGTACCTGATCCGCACCGTCAACGAATTCGACTCGATCGAGGAAATCGCCGGCCTGATCATCCAGGAGCGTGACGGAGCCACGGTCCGCCTCGGCGAGGTGGCCGCCGTGCGACGCGGCGCGCGCGAGCGCGAGGAGATCACCCGCGTCAACGGTCGCGAGGCCGTGGAGATCGCCATCTACAAGGAGGGCGACGCAAACACGGTCACTGCCGCGCGCCTCATCCAGGCGCGGCTGGACCAGTGGCGCGGCAAACTGCCGGAAGGCCACCAGCTGACCATCCTGTTCGACCAATCTCATTTCATCAAGCGCGCGCTGGACGAGGTGCGCAGTTCCGCCCTGCTGGGCGGACTGCTGGCGATCATGGTCCTCTACGCATTCCTGCGCGACGCGCGCAGCACGCTCATCATCGCCACCTCGATCCCGCTGTCGGTGATCGCCACGTTTGTGATGATGTACCGCCTGGACCTCTCCCTTAACGTGATGTCGCTGGGCGGCCTGACGCTCGGCATCGGCATGCTGGTAGACAATTCGATCGTCGTGCTGGAGTCGATCTTCCGCAAGCGGCAGGCCGGGCTCGGGCTGCGCGCCGCCGCCGTGTCCGGCGCGCACGAGGTGGGAGCCGCCGTGATCGCCTCCACGCTGACGACCGTGGCGGTGTTCGTGCCGATCGTCTTCGTGGAGGGGGTGGCGGGCCAGCTGTTCAAGGACCAGGCGCTGACGGTGACCATCAGCCTGCTCGCCTCGCTGGTCGTCGCGCTGACTTTGATCCCGATGCTCGCGGCGGTCGGGCGCGGACGCGCCGGTGGGCCCGGGCTAGAGATCGCGGAACCGCCCGAGTCGGCCGCGCGCATGACCCTGGGACGCTTTTCGCGCTGGTACGACGGGGTGGTGCGCGCCGCCGTGGCGCGTCGCGGCCTCACGCTGGCCCTCGCGTTCGGACTGTTCGCCGCCGCGCTCTTCTCGTTGCGCTGGCTGGACACCGAACTGATCCCGCCCCTGAGCGAGGGCGAGTTCCTCTTCGAGGCGAGCCTGCCCGAGGGCTCGTCGCTCGCGGCGACCGACCGCACGGTGCGCTTCATGGAGGAGCGCGCCGACGCGGAGCCGGGCATCGAGCGCAGCTACGCCTCGGTCGGCAGCCGGCTGGTCGCGGGCGGCATGTCGCTCAATCCGAAGGCCGAGAACCTGGCCCAGCTCAACCTGGTGATGAAGGACCGCGGCGATGCCGAGGTCGAGGCGCTCGCGATCGAATCGCTGCGCGCCCAGTTCACCCGGATCCCCGACCTCGACGTGCGGTTCGGCCGCCCGACCTACTTCAGCCTGCGCACCCCGATCGAGGTGGTGCTCTACGGCGACGATCTCGGCGGGCTGCGGGACTATTCGCTGGAACTGGCGCGCGCGCTCGAGCGCGTGCCGGGGCTCGTGGACATCCGCTCGTCGCTCGAGGCGGGCAATCCGGAGCTGCAGGTGATCTTCGACCGCGAGCGCCTGGCGGCGCTCGGCCTCGACCTCGGCACGCTCTCCGAGACCCTGAGGAACCGGGTGCAGGGGGTCGTGCCGACCCGTTTCAAGGAGGACGACCGCCAGATCGACATCCGCGTGCGCAACGCCGAGCCGGACCGCCGCACCCTCGAGGACGTGCGCAACCTGGTCCTGCCCGGCCCGGACGGCCGGCCGATCCGCCTGCTTTCCGTGGCGACCGTGCAGCCGGACCGCGGGCCGGCCGAGATCCACCGCCTGCAACAGCAGCGCGCCGCGGTCATCACCGCCAACCTGCAGGACCGCGGCCTTGGCGCCGCCGTCCGCGACGTGGAGTCGGTGCTGGCCCGCACCCCCTTGCCGCGCGGCATCACCACGGAGATCGGCGGCCAGAACCGCGAAATGCAGGTCAGCTTCAACAGCCTGCGCTTCGCGCTGATCCTCGCCATCTTCATGGTCTACCTCGTGATGGCCTCGACGTTCGAGTCGCTGGTCCATCCGTTCATCGTGCTGTTCACGATCCCGCTGGCGCTGATCGGCGTGGTCTTCGGCCTGCTCGTCACGCACACGACGGTCACCGTGATCGTGCTCATTGGCGTGATCATGCTGACCGGCATCGTCGTGAATAACGCGATCGTCCTGATCGACTGCGTGAATCGCCTGAGGCGCGAGGGAATGGACAAGCTGGAAGCGGTGGTGCGGGCGGGACACATCCGGCTGCGCCCCATCCTGATGACCACGCTGACCACGGTGCTTGGCCTGCTGCCGATGGCGATCGCCTGGGGAGAGGGGTCCGAACTGCGGGCGCCGCTGGCGATCACGGTGCTGTTCGGACTGGCGCTGGCCACGCTGCTGACGCTGGTGGTGATCCCGGCGGCGTACATGCTGGTGCCGTCGCGGGTGGAGGCCGAGGAGCGCCCGGCGGAGCCGGCGCGGCCGTCTCCGGCCCGACCGGAAACGGCCTGAGGGGGGCCGCGACATGATGACCCTGCCCGAGCTCGCCATCAGGCGCCACATCACGACGCTCATGATCCTGGTGAGCCTGGTCGTGCTCGGCACGGTAGCGCTCATCCGGCTGCCGCTGGCGTTCATGCCGGAGGTGCAGCAGCCGTTCCTCTTCGTCAACCTGCCGTGGGCGAACGCCTCCCCCGAGCAGACCGAGCGCATGGTCGTGCGCCCGGTCGAAGACGCGCTAGGCTCCGTAAAGGGACTGCGCAGGATGTGGTCGGGCTGCGACGATTCGGGCGGCAACGTGCGCCTGGAGTTCGACTGGGCCACCAATATGCAGCTCGCGCGCGTGGAGGTGTGGGAGAAGCTCGACCGCATCCGGCGCGACCTGCCCGACGACATGGGCGACATCATGGTCGGCAGCGACGGCGACGCGCGCGAGTCGGAAATCCCCATCCTCGAGGGGCGCCTCAGCAGCAAGCGTGACCTGAGCGCGAGCTACGACCTGCTCGACCGCAAGATCGTCCGGCCGCTGGAACGCATCGCCGGGGTGGCGCGGGTGCGTCTCGACGGGGTGCGCCCCCGCGAGGTGCGCATCAACCTGCGACCGGCCGACCTCGAGCACCACCGCGTCGACGTGCGGGAAGTGGCGCGCCTGCTCTACCGCAGCAACGTCGAGCAGTCGCTGGGCCGGATCGAAGACGGCGGCACGCGCTATTCGCTGCGCACGGTCGGCGCGTTCACCAAAGTGGACGAGGTGCGCGACCTGCCGCTGCGCTCGGACGGCCTGCGCCTGCGGGACGTGGCGGACGTCCTGTACGAGGAGCCGCCGCTCGAGTACGGCCGTCACCTCGACGGCGACTTCGCCATCGGCGTCACCGTCACGCAGGAGGCCAAGGCCAACACGGTGGAGGTGGGCCGCGAACTCGAGGAGCGGATCGCGAGGATGAGCAACGATCCGGAGCTCGAAGGGGTGAACTTCCTGGTCTGGTTCAGCCAGGGACGCGAGATCCGCAAGACGCTGAAGGATCTTACTTTCACCGGCATCTACGGCGCGATCCTCGCCGCGGCGGTGCTGTTCGCCTTCCTGCGGCGGACCTCGACCACGCTGGTCTGCGTGGCGTGCATCCCGTTCTCGCTGATCGTCACCTGCGGCTACGTCTGGTCCCAGGGGAAGACGCTGAACACGCTCACCCTGCTCGGCCTGATCGTGGGCGTGGGCATGCTGGTGGACAACGCGGTGGTGGTGGTCGAGAACATCTTCCGCCACCGGGAGGCGGGCGCCGACCGGCGCACGGCGGCCCTCACCGGCTCGCGCGAAGTGACCGTGGCCGTGACCGCGGCGACGCTCACCTCGGTGATCGTCTTTTTGCCGATGATCTTCAACAAGCCCAGCGAGATGAACATCTACCTCAAGGAGCTCGGCATCACGGTCTGCCTGACCCTCCTGGCCAGCCTGTTCATCAGCCAGACCCTGATTCCCCTCGCCACCTCCTGGTTCATCCGCTCCGAGCCGCGCCCGCGCGGGCGCCTCATGGTCTGGCTCGAGACACACTACGTGACCCTGCTCCGCTTCAACCTGCGCCATCGCTGGCTCACGCCGATCATCGGCCTCCTGGCCGTGGCCTCTGCGATCTACCCCTTCGGGAAGATCGACAAGAACTTCGACGCCAGCCAGACCGAGCTGTTCGTGCAGGCAAACTACGACTTCAGCGAGGAGCTGAGCCTCGAGCGCAAGGAGGCGGTCGTTTCGGCGGTCGAAAAGCAGCTGGAGCCGCACCGCGCCGAGCTCATGGCGCGCTCGATCTACAGCTTCTGGAGCGACCGCTGGGCGATGACGCGCATCTACCTGAAGGAGGGCGAGGCGAAGGAGGAGAACCTGTCCCAGGTGCGGCGCAAGCTGCGCGAGGTGCTGCCCGAGATCCCCGGTGTGAAGCTGGAGGTCCAGGAGACGGCGCAATTCTGGCGACCGGACCGCAGCAAGCGCGTGGCGTTCCAGCTGGTCGGACCGGACTCCGAGACGCTGGCGGATCTGGCCGCGCAGGCCAAGGAACGGTTGAGTGAGATCCCGGGCCTCGTCGACGCCTTCGCCAGCGACCAGGAAGGGCAGCAGGAACTGCATGTGGAGCTGGACCGCGACCTGTCGGCCCGCTACGGCCTGACGCCGGCCGACATGGCCGAGGCGGTCGGCCTCACCTACCGCGGCCGACGGCTGCCGCGGTTCCGCGCCGAGGACGGCGAGCGTGAGATGCGCCTGACCCTCGACGAGCGGCGCGACGCCACCATGGCGCAGCTGGCCAACCTGCCGATGTGGACGGAAGGCGGGAGCAAGGTGCCGCTCGCCTCCGTGGCCACGTTCCGCCAGCTGCCGGGCTCGCGTCACATCATGCGCGACAACCGCCTCACCAGCGTCTGGGTGGGGGCCCGCTACGAGGTGGGCACGCGCGACGACTGGACCCCGAAAGTCACCGCCGCCATGAACACGATCGCCATGCCGCTTGGCTATTCCTGGACCTTCGGCCAGTGGCAGCAGCGGCAGCAGGAGAAGTCGCAGGAGTTCCTGATCAACCTGCTGCTGGCGCTGCTGCTCGTGTTCGCGGTGATGGCGGGGCTGTTCGAGTCGGTGACGCAGGCGGTGTCGCTCATGGTGGCCCTCCCGTTCGCGCTTGCGGGAGCCGTCTGGACACTTTTCCTCACCGGAACCGATTTCGATTCGCCCGCCTCGGTCGGCCTGCTGCTGCTGATCGGCATCGTCGTCAACAACGGCATCGTGATGATCGAGCACATCAACACCTACCGCCGTAGCGGCATGCCGCGCGAAGAGGCGATGGTGCTGGGCGGCCGGGAGCGGCTGCGCCCCATCGTCATGACCGCCCTCACCACCCTGTTCGGCCTGGTGCCGATGGCGATCCAAAAACCTTCGCTGGGCGGGGTCTACTACTACTCGATGGCCCTCGTGATCATGGGCGGCCTGACGGTCTCCACCTTCCTGACCTCCGTCCTGCTGCCGACGACCGCATCTCTGGCGGAGGACGCCGGCCCGGCGCTGCTGAGGGTCGCGCGCGCGGGCCGGGCGGCACTGGGCAGCCGACGCAGGCCCCACCCCTCCCCGTAGCGCACGCCGCGCCGGTGGCCGGCCGACGTGGCTGCGGGCGGTGTCCGTGGCGGGCGCAACGAGAAGGGCCGCCCTCCCGAGGGAAGGCGGCCCCTGAATCTGGCTCAAGCAATGATCAACGATACATCGACTTGATGCCGCCCCAGGAGTCGTTCTCTTTGGCCACGACACAGTTGATCGAAATGTCGATACAGCAGGCAGCGAACAACTCGCCCGTCGTGGCGTCGCAGAGCAGCGGCGGGTAGTTTTCCGGCGCCAGCGTGGCGAAGCTGCTGTCCCACACCTTGATGGCGTTGGCGATGGCGAACTCGATCATGCAGTCCTGAAATTCCGGACAGTTCGTGAACTGCCCCGTCAGGGTGACGTTGCTGGTCTGACCCCTGAAAACGCCGTTGTACAGCGTCACCGTGGTCGTGACATGGTACGACATGATGACGCCGGTCAGATCGCCGCTCCCGTCGGACCAGGCAAAGTCGCGCGACAGCCAGAATTCGCCGCCGTCGTAGTCGGTGACGTAGTCGATGTACATATAGGAACCGACGGTGCGCGAGCCGACCATGACCGCGCCGGACGCATCGATCGTCATCCCCCAGATCTTCCACTGCGTCCCGAGGGCCGCGCCGTCCCACGACAGGGCGTTCTCCATGTTGCCCGGCTGGCCCGGCCCCACGCCGGTGCACCAGGCCTCGGAGACCCGACCTCCCAGGAGCGTGCCATCCATGGTCGAGAACGGACCGATCAGGCTGGGACAGGTGGCCATAGCAGGCGCTACCAGCGAGAGCAGCAACACCATGGATAACAGAGCCATAACCTTGCGCATCATCCACCTCCGGTTCGAGCATCCCTAAAAGATGTTCACGCCAAGCAACTTGCCCGTCGTACGACGACGGGAGCGAATGGGCGATTCTGCTCTCCGGGCGAAAAAAAAGAGGACGGCAGAGAACCGGGGGGCGACGCGCAGCCTGCCAGCCGTCCAAGGTTGCCGGCGGGAGAGGGCGAACCTTCCGACGAGCCCGATGACTATAGCAGTTGGCCGCGCATTGTCAATAGACGATTTTGGCTGTATTCATTCGGCAGCACTCTGCAAACAAACAACTTACCTGATTTTTGTGGTCTGGGCGATCGCGGCAGGGACGGCGCCGGCCCCTCGATCCGGGCGTGGGGCTGTGCCCGACCTCCGGCTAGTCGCCGTTTTCCGGAACCAGCGTCAGCGGGGCCGGCGCGGGCGCGCCCGGCGCGAAGGCGGACGGGTATCGACGCTGCCAGCCGGTCGCCTCCTGCCATACCTTCGCCAACGCCAGCGCGGCCCCTTCGCGGTCGTGGCCGGCCACCAGCGTGATGCTGACCGGCGTGCCGTCCGCCCGGAATCCGGACGGCATGACCACTTCGGGGTGTCCGGACAGGTTCGTCAACGCGAGTGTGCCGGCGCCGAAGGTCGGCGAAATGATCACGTCGTAATCGGCCATGAACCGCGCCATGTCGCGCAGCAGCAGGGTGCGGATCCGGTTGGCCGCGATGTACTCGACGGCCGGGATCAGCCGCGCCTGGCGCAACACGTTCGGCCAGGCGTCGGTGCTCTGGCGCACCAGCTCGTCGTCCTGCGGCCCGCGCGAGAAGGCGTCGAAGGCGGCGCCCGCCTCGGCCGTCAGCAGGATCATCATGTCTTCGACCGGCCACGCGGGCCAGGCGACCGGGCGCAGGGTCACGCCGAGGCCGCGCAGCGCGTCGAGGGCCGCCACGTCCAGGGCCTGCCACTCGCGCGCCTCCCCGGCCGTCCCCGTCTCGGCGAAGCCCCGCTCGAGCCAGCCGACGCGCAGGCTGCGCGGATCGAGACGGGCATCGAAATGGAACGGACCGTCGGACGCGTCGGGATCCTGCGGATCGGCGCCGCGGATCGCGTCGAACACGAGCGCACAGTCTTCGGCCGCGCGAGCCAGGGGGCCGATCTTGTCGAGCGACCAGGAGAGCGCCATGCAGCCGTGACGGCTGACCCGTCCGAACGTGGGGCGCAGGCCGGTGGCGCCGCAGCGCGTGGCGGGCGAGACGATCGAGCCGTAGGTCTCCGTGCCGATGGCGAAGCCGACCAGGCCGGCGGCCACCGCCGCCGCCGAACCGGCCGAGGAACCGCTGGAGCCGTGATCGGGCTGCCAGGGGTTGCGCGTCGTCCCGCCGTACCAGACATCTCCCCAGGCGAGCGCGCCGCACGACAGCTTGGCCAGCAGCACGGCGCCGGCGTCGTCCAGCCGCCGCACCACGGTCGCGTCGAGGTCAAAGGTCTGGTCACGATACGGACGGGCGCCCCAGGTCGTGGGGTGGCCCCGCACCGACAGCAGATCCTTCACGCCCCAGGGGATCCCGTGCAGCGGACCGCGCCAGCGGCCGCGCTCGATTTCGGCGTCCGCGGCCCGGGCCTGCGCGCGCGCCCTCTCTTCGGTCAGGGTGATGACGCAGTGGAGGGACGGATCGAATCGCTTCAGGCGCGCAAGGTACATCTCCGTCAACGCGAGCGAAGTCACCCGACGCGCACGCAGGAGCGCGGCCAGCTCGGTCACGGGCCGAAAGGCGAGATCCTCCAGGTCGGACGGCACAGGGGGCGCCGCGACCCGGCTCCAGCGGCTCGGCGAACCGTCGCGCGGAGCGACTTCCCCCCCGCGCACCGTCTGGAAACCGAACGCGGGCGGCACCGCGTTGTCGAGCGGCACCGCGCGCAGTTTTTCGTAGCTGTCGAGCGCCTCGTCGAGACCCTGGAGCATGAGATCGCGTTCGGAGTCGCTGAAGGAGACCCCGGCGACCTTCTCCGCGGCGGCGAGCATCTCGCGGGTGATACGGCGCTCGCCCGCGGCCTGTGCCCAGAGCGCGGCGGGAAAGAGCGTCGCGCCGAGGCCGGCGGAGGCGAAGTAGGCCAGAAAGCGGCGACGATCCACGGCCATGCCTTCCGGTCGGGGTGACGGAGCGGCGCCTGGCGCGGCCGCCCGGGTCAGCCGAACAGGCGTTGGAGAAACGATCCCCGGTCGACCGCCTCGAGGGCGATGATCGGCACCTCACCCAGCACTTTGCCATCGAGCTTCGCCACGGCTTTGCCGACGACCTGTCCCGGTTTGAGCGGGGCAGCCACCCTGTCCGGCAGCTGGTTCTCGAGGACCACGTTTCCGGCGCGCTCCTTGAGCACGAGCACGAATAGCGGTTTGGCGTAGGCCACGACGACGTCGCGCGCGGCCCCCCCCTTCACCCGAACATGCGCCTCGAGCGGCTTGTTGGCCGAGTCCACCAGCTTTACCTGGGTGTACAGCGCAAAACCCCGCGTGAGCAGGCGCGCGGTTTCGGCGGCGCGACTCTTGCCAGATTTCGCGCCCATCACGACCGAGATCAGGCGGGCTCCCCGCTGCTGCGCAGTGGCGGTGAGACAGAATCCCGCCGGCACGGTGTAGCCGGTCTTCATGCCGTCGAGTCCGGGGAACTTGCCCACGAGCCCGTTAGGATTGTGCAGGGTGAATTCCCCGCCGCGGAAAGGCGCTTCCGCCTGCGAGGCCCAGTGGGTCGACTCGGGGTGCGCGAGCAGGGCCCTGCACAGCAGCGCCATGTCGAACGCCGAGCTCTCGTCCGACAGCTGGCCGCGTCCCGGCGGCAGGCCGTGACAGGAGTGGAAGACCGTGTCCTCCATGCCGAGCTCCTGAGCCCGCGCGTTCATCAGCTCGGTGAACGCCTCGGAGGAGCCGGCCACGCGCTCCGCCAGGGCGACGGCAGCGTCGTTGGCCGAGTGGATCGTCACCGCCTGCAGCAGCTCCTCGACCGTGAAGGTCTCGCCGTCCTTCAGATAGACCTGCGACCCCCCGATCCTCGCGGCGTGCCCCGAAACGGTGACCGGGTCGGCCAGCGCGAGCTCGCCGGCATCAACCATTTCCAGCACGACCAGCTCGGTCATCATCTTGGTCATGGAAGCGGGCGGACGCTTATCGTGGGAGTTCTTCGCCATGAGAACTTCGCCCGAGGCGGCATCGACCACGATGGCGGCGGCGAAGTCGCCGTCGACCGGGATCGGCGTTGGGGCGGCGCCGACGCCGCCGGCACCGAGGACCGCGACCAGAGCGCAGAAAACGGCAAACCGCCGGTCAATACCGGCGGGCGACCGCGAGAGACGGTCCGAACGCAGCGTGGTCATGAGGCGCATCCTTGCGGCAAGTTGTTGTATTTGCGTGGGCTACCGTGCCCCCAGGCACAGTAGCCACGGGCCGGAGGCCTGTCAAGGATGGGGAGAACCTCAGGACCCGAGGGCAGAAAATGATCTGCGTCCGAACCCGAGGAAATTGTTTAGGAGTTGACCCCCGGCGGGGGTGAGCACCGATTCCGGGTGGAACTGCACTCCGAACAGCGGGAGCTGCCGGTGACGGAGCGCCATCAGCTCTCCGTGCCCGCCGTGGGCGAGCGGCACCAGCTCCCGCGGCAGGGTGGCGGCGTCAACGATGAGCGAGTGGTAACGCCCGGCCGCGAACGGGCTCGGCAGACCGGCGAACAGTCCCTGCCCGTCGTGGTGGACGGGGCTGCTCTTGCCGTGCATGAGACGCGGCGAGCGCGCGATGCGGCCGCCGAACGCCGCGGCGATGGCCTGGTGCCCGAGGCAGACCCCCAGGGTCGGCACGCGCGTGCCGCAGACCCGCACGAAATCGAGAAGATGCCCGGCGCGCGACGGTTCGCCGGGGCCGGGCGACAGCACCAGATAGTCGGGACGCAGAGCCAGCGCCTCGTCCGGGGTGATGGCGTCGTTGCGCCGCACTTCAATGGCGGGGTGCAGCACCCCGAGCATCTGCACGAGGTTGAACGTGAACGAGTCGTAGTTGTCGATTACAAGGATCACCGGGCCAACAACAACGACCGCGTCCGCGACTCCCCCACAAACGAGAGGCGCGCGAAATACGCGCCCGAACCGACCGGGCGACCGGCCTCGTCGCGGCCGTCCCAGCGCGCCTCGTGCGCGCCCGCCGCCGCCTCGCCATCCACGAGCGTCCGCACGAGACGCCCCGCCGTGTCGTACAGCGTCAGGCGCAGGCGCCCCCCGCGAGGCAACTCGTATGGGATGACCGTGGCCGGGTTGAAAGGATTCGGCCGGTTCGCGCCGAGGCGCGCCACAGCCGTCGGCGGGGTGGCCGGCACCGCCGTCACCGCCGCGCCGCTCGCGGTTTTGAGGATCCAGTTGTCGCGGTCGAGCGTGACGTTCGAGGCGATGCCCGGCACCGTCAGCGTGTAGACCTGCTCCGCCTGGTCGTTCTGCACCACGCACACCTCAGTCCCGCGATCCGTGTCCACGAAAACATCGACCGGCAGCGTGAACAGCCCGGTGACCGTCTGCGTCTGCCGGACCCGCAGGTTGACGCGCGTGGAATCGCCCGCCGGCGCGAACCACCAGGAGTACTGGTACTGCGGGTAGTACTGGCCGTAGATCCACTGCTGGAAGAAGGCGTCGAGATCCTTCCCCGACACCCCCTCGCAGAGGTCGCGGAACTGCTCCGTCGTGGCGCTGCCGTTGCCGTAGGCGGCACGGTAGGCGGTCAGCGAAGCGAAGAAGTCGGCGTCACCGAGCACGTGCCGCAGCATGTGCACAATCCACGACGCCTTCAGGTACGAAAGGTTGTAGTTGAAGATGGCCGTGAAGTCGGCCGGATCCTCCACGAAGATGGAGCCCGCGCCGAGATAGACCGCGGCCGCCATCTCGGCGTGGTAGGCGGCCATCCCCTCGCTGCGCTCGCGCCAGTAGGCCTCGCTCCAGGTGGCGAACCCCTCGTTCAGCCAGATGTGCTGGAAATTCGCGCAGGTGATGAAATCCCCCCACCACTGGTGGGACAGCTCGTGCGCGATGAGGCCCGACGAATAGGAGTTGTACGTCAGGCTGGTGAGCGTCTGGTGCTCCATGCCGCCGCCCCACGGGAAGTGGGCGTGCCCGTACTTCTCATCGACGAACGGATACTCGCCGAAGCCCTGCGCGAACGCCGTGATCATGCTCACCGTCGGTGCGTAGCCGGTCTGCGCCTGGTTGAGCCGGTTCTGCACGACGTAGTACTTGACCTCCATCGGGTCGCCGCCGGCCAGAGGCGTGTACCAGTGCGAGAACGTGGCGTAGGGGTGGATGGCGAGCGAGACGAGGTAGGTGGCGATCGGGTACCCCTCGTGCCAGTGCGCGGTGCGGCTGCTGCCGTCGATGATGTCCGATTTCAGCAGGCCGTTGGACGCCACGATCAGGGTGCTCGGCACCGTCACCCGGACATCCACCGAGTCGGCCTTGTCGGTGGTGAGGTCCTTGCATGGCCACCAGTCGCGCGCGCCGTACGGCTCGCTCAGGGTCCAGATGAGCGGCTGCGTGGAGTAGGTGTTCCAGCCGAACGCCTCGCCCGCCGGATTGCCGGCGTAGGTGACCGCCACGACGACCGTCTCGCCGATCGCGTACGCGCGGTCGAGGTTGACGCTCAGCACGTCGAGGCTCCGGGTGAACGTCGCCGGCACGCCCCCCGCGACACAACCGCTCACGGTCATGTTCGCCTTCAGGTCGAGGTCCATCACCGCGAGCGTCAGCCCGGTGACCGTGGCCGTCACCGTGACCGTGCCGGCGAGGATCTGGGTCGTCGGGTTGAGGTTCAACCTCAGGTCGTAGTGGTGGACGTCGTAGAGATCCTGCGCGGGCGTACTCTTCGCCAGCGCGCTCGCCAGCCCCTTCGCCACGCGCGCCTTGACCACCGACTCGAGATAACGCGACTGCCGCGCCGTCACCTCGGCCGGCACCGGCCCCTCCTGGAGGGAAGCGGCGGGAGTGGTCAGGACGGCGCGGGCGGAAGTCGCCCCCAGACAGACGCAGCAGAATACGGCCAGCCGGAGAGCAGGGCGAAGATGCGGATTCATGGGCAGACCCCGTGCGCTTGATGTGGATACCCGGACGGCAACGCGGGCGGCGGGAGACAACGACGCCGGACGAAGATTGCTCGTCATATTGTACACCCGCGCGGGAGAACGGCGCAAGGCGCCCGGGCGAACCGACAGTCCGGATACCGCGGCGCTCGGCGACCGCCGGGGCCGGGGCTGGCGGTCGCCACCCGTGGGTGATCAGTGGAGTTGGAGTCCTTCCTGACAGCGATTGCTACGGGAGCAAAAAGTGCGCAGGCCGTACGCGGTCAATCCGGCCCCGAATCCCCTCTTTACAAAGGGGGGCAGGGGCGCCGAGGGCCTGCGGGGCTCCGGCAGCGCTCCGTTTCGCCAGGGAACGCCGAGAGTCCTCAGACGGCTGGCCGGGACTCCGTCCCGACACCCGTGCACTTTTTGCTCCCGTAGCAACCGCTGTCAGGATACGCCACGAAGTCCCTGACGACGCTTCTTCTCTCCCTGCACCCTTGCGCTCCCGTGGCGACTTCCGGAGAACGCCCGCAGTTGCCCCCGCAGAGACGCGCTTGCCCCCTCCGTTGGGATGGCGCTAGTCTCTCATGTTGGCCATGCGCCTGCCGCCCGACGCGCGCCGCCGGCCCGCGCCCGGGCGCGGGCCGGGCTCCACGCCACTTGGAGCGCTGTCCCTTGATCGAGAAACGTCCACAGACGGAATTGGCCGAGACCGATGACGCCGTGCCGCTCGTCATCCGGATCTCCCTGGCCTCAGCGCTCGTCCTGCTTTTGGGCGTCGTCTATGTTTCCAGCCTCCTGCCCGGCCTCGGAAATTCCGGCGACACGGCGGAATTCCAGTTTATCGGCAAAGTTCTGGGTGTGCCGCACCCGACCGGCTACCCGACCTATGTCGTGTTGAACGGTCTTTTCGTGCGGCTTGTCCGGCTCGGCTCCCTCGCCTTTCGGGCGAATCTCCTGTCGGCGCTGTTGGCCATCCTCGCCGTCACTATCCTGTACCATATCATTCGCCTCTTCGTGCCTCGGCGTTCGATTGCGCTGTTGAGCGCCCTTTCGTTCGGCCTGACTAGGGTATTCTGGTCCCAGGCCGTCGTGGCGGAGGTCTACACGCTCAATGCCGTTTTTGTGGGTCTCGTCCTATGGGCGTTCGTGCGCTGGCACAGATCGCGTCTCCCGCGCGATCTGTTGATTGCATGCGGAGTTTATGCCTGCTCATTCGGCAACCACCTGACCATGATTACCATGTTGCCAGCGGCCCTGCTGATCGTGCTCGCCACTCAACCAGCCATCGTCCTGCGCCCACGCATCATGCTGGGAGCCGGCCTGCTTGTAATCTCCGGCGCATCCCAGTACCTTTTCCTGACGTGGAGGGCACATTCCGCCGCAACGCCTTTCCTGTATAGTGATGTTACCCCCTGGCGTAATCTTCTGGAGTTGGTGACCGGCGCACAGTTCCGCGACCGTATGTTCGCATTCTCATTCGCGCAGGTCGTTGGCGATCGGCTGCCAATGTACCTGAAGCTGTTCTGCGATCAATTCTTGTGGGGCATTCCGTTCATTGTCATCGGAATGATCATGCTTTGCCGGCGCGTGGCCGGCCTGTTCCTTATGACCGCATTCCTGGGATGCGTTCTTTACGGCGTTAACTACAATATCGAGGACATTTCCGTCTATTTCATCCCCAGTTTTCTTATCGCCGCGATCTGGCTCGGTACCGGTGTTGATGCGGTCGTCTCGGCCCTCAAGCGACCACGTTGGCTGCCGGCCGTGGCGTCGTCGGCTTACTTCATCCTTCCGTCAATGCTATTTGTCATGAATCGCCCGCTTGTCGACCAGAGCGCCAACCGGCAGCTCGCCTCAAGAACCGAGGCCGTCCTGCTTGCGGCACAGCACGACGCCCTGCTGGTTTCCGGGGACTGGATGGTATCCAACGCGCTTTGGTACGTGCTTCTCGGCGAAGAACGCTACCGGGATAATGTCTTCGTCGTTCACAATTTCAATCCGGATGAGCTGCATCGCTATCTGGTTGAGAATCGCCCATTGTACATGCCACACATTCGCCGTGAGGCTCTTCCCAAGCTCGATGTCTATGCGCTGAAACGCCAACACGTGGACGATCTGCAAAGAACCGGCCTGTACGCGTTCCCGATCGGCACGGACCTGTTCGCAATCCGTGCTGAGCCGGAACTCGGCTCGCATCTCGCAGAAAAACACCGCCTTAACGCAAGCCTGTACCCGCTGGTTGCGTTCAGCCAGGGCTGGCAGGTACCGGAGGAATGGGGGCGGTGGGCCATCGCGTCGGAGCCCAAGGCGATTGTCACTTGCCTCCGGTTGCCGGCGGATCTTGTCATCCGCGCAGCTCCTTGGCCGGAGGTCAACGTACCGGTGGATGTTGCGGTTTTGCTCGACGAGCAACCACTTGGCGACTTCAGCGTGGCCGGCGCGAATTGGGATATGCAGGAGTTCGTCTTCCCCTTGTCAAGACCCGTGACAAATGGCGTGCTGAAGCTGGTCATCAGACGCCGCGGCTCTGCCAGCATCGGAGCAACCGGCCAGTATCAGTTGCCGGTTGGCTCGATCGAGATTCGCCGTGCCCCCCCCGGGGTCATCCCATAAACTCCTTTGTGCGGTAATGCCGCAAAACCCGGGACCGGTTGGAGGAACAACGGGCCCACTGTGCGGAGAGCGCTGAAGGCTTCGGGTGATTGAACCGCAGGCGCGGATGGGTTCCGCGCCACGCAGGGAGTGCCAATCCCATGATCGCTGACCGTCCCCTGACCGATCTGGCCGCCGGCGCACGCTGGCTCACTGCCTTCGGTGTGATCGTGATTCTTCCCGGATGGCTGCTGCTCGGACGGCACATACGGACGCTCGATCGTGCGGCGCGGCTATATCTCGCCACCTGCGCCGGATTGCTGCTGACTGCCCTGCTGGGGCCGGCCTTCGCGGCCCTCCAGGTGCCCTACACTCCGGAGAGCGTCACAGCCTCTGGGATCGTGATCGCGCTTGCGCTCGGCCGCAGCCGGCGCTGGCGCGACACCGCCGCCGGCTTGGCAGACGGGATCGAACCGCTCGACGCCCGCGGGGTCCTGGCGGTCATCTCTCTCAGCGCAGTCATGGCCGCCATCGTGCTCGTCGCTTTCCGCGACTACGCCGCACCCAACCACCTGGACGACGCCAGCAACCACGCCTTCATGGCTTCACGGGTTCTCGCGATACACAGTCTGGCTGCCGGGCGCGTATTCGCGCCGCCCTTCGGTGCGCCCGCGATTCCATACCTGCCGGGTTGGCACGGCTGCGCGGCCCTGATTGCCGATCTCGGTCGGGTGCCGGCATGGGTGAGCGCCTGGGGGCTGGCGGTGTTCGCCTGTGTGATGACCCCGGCGGCCCTGACGCTCTTCTGGCGCGCCGCGGCGTTGCCATTACCTGTGGTCCTGCTGGGTGGCGCGTTCGCGGCGGCCAATTTCTACATGCCGACGAACATCTTTTCCTGGGGCGGGTTCGGCGCGATCATCGGCCTGTCGCTCGCGCCGTGGGTCGCACTTGCCCTGAGAGGGCTCGTTCTCCGTCCTTCGGCGACCGGGGGACTCCTGGCGGGCCTGGCCCTGGTGGCGATCCTGCACATCCACACGAGCGAGCTCTTCACCGCTCCGTTGCTGCTTGCCGCCATCCTGCCACGAGTGTCCGGATCCCACAACCACGCGCGCAACGTGGCGCGATCGGTCGCCCTGGCCGTGGCGGTCTTCGCGCTCGTCGGGCTTTTGCCCCTGCTCGAGCCGCTGCGCGTATACCGGGGATGGACCGCGAGCGAAACGCTGCCGACACCATCCGGCCTGCGCGCGGCCTCAATCGACTTCCTTACCTTTGCCGGCGGCAACGTGCCGATCCTGCGCTGGTTCGTCGTACCGGGCCTGATGGCGGGCCTGATCTGGCGGCGAAGCCGCCGTCTGGCACTGCTGTCGCTGGCCTTTTTGCTGCTCTACTTCGGCGTGCGACAGTTCCAGGATCCGCTCAGTCTCGCGCTCTCGCGCCCCTACTACCGGCAGTTCCCGCGCGTGATCTACCCGCAGATGTACCTGCTGCCGCCGTTGATGGCCGTCGCCGTGCTGGCAACGATGAGGGCCGCGGGCCGGCTCTGGCGCGGACCCGGGAAGCGGCTGCTCCCCCTCGTCCCGCTCGTGGCGCTCGTGCACTGGGTGTTGTATCCCGGCGTCTATTGGAGCTACCGCAATCTCGAGTACCAGAAACGGGGCGTGCCTTTCACGCCCGCCGACTCGCGTCTCGCGAGCGAGATGGCGCGCGTGCTGCCGGGTGGCGCCGTCATCGCGAACCAGTATGGCGACGGCAGTTTCTGGGCGATGCACGTCAGCGGTCTGCGCTTTCTGGATCCGTGCTCCTGGGCACTCGGCGAACGGGAGGGTCTGCACCACCGGCCGGCGATCGCGCAACTACTCGACCGGCCATGGCCAGCCGAAGTGCGCGCGCTGCGAGAGCTGGGCACGGGGTACGTCTATGTGGGAGACACGGTCCTGGAGGGCGTGGCGCCGCCGCTGAGCCGGGCACGCCTCGACGCCGATCCCCGCTTCGAACGCCTGCTGGACAACGGAGATGACGCTGTCTATCGCATCCGCTGGGATGCCGACCCGGCCCCCTGAATCTGCCCCACGCACGACGACGAGCGGGGTCTCCCCCGCCCGTCGCCCACATCCGCTCTCGCGCCGCTTTGCCTACAGGAACGAGTACGTCACCCCGATGCCCAGCACCTGCTGCCACTGGACCTTGTCCAGGACGTCCTTGTTGTAGAGCAGCTCGAACTTCAGGGTCATGCCCAGGGCGCCCATGGCCTTCAGGTTGATGTCGGTCATCCAGTCGATGTCGACCTGGTCGCTGTTGTTGAAGGCCCAGAACAGGGCGAGGCGCGACTTCAGGCTGAGCTGCTTGTGGAGCGTCTTGTCGAGCTCGGTCACCGACTCGAGGCCGCCTTCGATGCGGCTGGTCTCGATTTCGTCGGCGGTGTCGAGGTCGTCCGTGTAGACGGCTGCGAACTCGTCGGCGTAGGTCTCCTGCAGGCCGAGACCGAAGCGGGTGATGGCGTAGGGTTTCACCTGGAAGCCGACGCCCGCGCCCTGCGTCAGGTAGAGCGGGTCGGCGAAGTCCGACACCTTCACCTTCGGATCGACCGTATAGTCATAGCCGCCGGTGAACTGCGTCTTGAGGGAGGCGCGGGCGTACGGCTTGATCAGGCGGCTGGTGTTGAAGTCGACGATCGACTCGGCGAAGATCAGGTCGTACGCCTTGCGCGAGTCCTGGTTCTTCTGCTTCACCTCGCCGTACTCCAGGCGCAGCACGTTCGACCAGTTGGCGCGCCCCCCGTACCGCTTGAAGCGCCCGCGCCCGCCGAGCAGCCACGAGGCGTTGTCCTCGCCGCCCGCGGCCCAGTTGCTGAACGAGTTCTGCGTGAAGTTGAACGACCCGATCAGCTCGTTGTGCCAGCCGAGGCTGTCGGCCGTGGCGGCCTCCGCGGCGCGGGCGACTCCGCCCGCCGCGACCGACAGCGCGACGACCACGAACAGGACGACCACTTGCGCATCATGAAGTCCGGCAAGCCGTTTCCGCATTGTGTGCGACCTCCCCGAAAACAGGATATTCCCTCGCTTCAAGCCCTCCATTACTACCGAAAGCGCCCCCCGTTTGCCAGCCCTCACACACCCCCGGCGGCCTCTTCCCAACGGGACGGTTTCGTGATAGGATGCGCCATCGCCATGACGGGGGTCGTGACGGCTATCGCCCCGGCGGATTCGCCCCGCCTGCTCAATCATCAGGTCGCCGCCAGCAACCATGGTCTTCGGCTGTCCGCCGACACGGGACCCGTCCGCGTGGCCGGCAATCCGGAGGTGAATGATCGCGACGGGTCCGGGTCCCACCGGGACCGCCCTGCGGCGCGTCCGGGTGAATCATCGGGGTGAACAAGGGGGGATATTCATGAGACGAGCCTCTGTCTGCGCAACCCTGTTCCTGATCCTGCTGCTGGCCTCGGGCTGTGGCGAGGATCGGGTCGCGGCTCCCGGGCCGGCGACCGAAATCTCCGCCGACGGCGGCCTGAATCCAGAGGCGATCGCCGCCGAACTCCTCGTCCTGGCGGGATGGGAGTTGGCGGAAGGCCAGTCGCCGCCCAAGGACACCGACGCTGCCAAAACCGTGGGCCTCCTCACCAGTTGCACCCGCACGGTGGTCGCGCCCGGTATCGCGCACTATGTCTGGACGATCCGGGTCGGCGCCGATCCGCGCGACCTGATCGCGCTGCACCGCGTCGTGAAGGAACAGCGGCCGTTGCTCCCGATCCGCACGCGCAAGGCGATCTTTCTGCAGCACGGCGACGCCAAGAACTTCGCCGGCATGTTCCTGCCGGGCACGCTGTCGGCCACGACACCCGACGACTTCGGCGCCGCCGTCTACTGGGCCCGCAGCAACGTCGATGTCTGGGGCATCGACCAGGCCTGGAACCTCGTGCCGGCCGAGACGACCGACTTCGCCTTCATGGCCGGCTGGGGGATCGACAAGCAGTCGCGCGACCTCGGCAGCGCGATCGCGATCGCGCGCTTCACCCGCCTGCTGACCGGCAACGGGTACGACAAGATGAACCTGCTGGGCTACAGCAGCGGCTCGGCCACCGGCTATGCGCTGCTCAACGCTGAGGCACAGCTGCCGGCCGTGCTGCGCCAGGTCGGCGGCTGGATTCCGGCGGACTACAGCCCGGTTTCCGACAATCTCGAGTGGAACGAGATCCAGAACTGCAATTACGTTCCCATCTACCAGCAGATGATCGACAGCGGCCAGTTCGGCTACTTTGTCGGCTTCGATTTCATGGGCAATCTGGCGCGCGACGATCCGGACGGGGATTCCCCGGTGTTTCCCGGCTTCACCAACCTCCAGGCCGCGCTCTATCTGGGGGCCGGTCCGATCTTCAATGTCGGCGCGATCCACTATCTGGCGGGGATCTGGGAGGACGGCCTGCCGGTCGCCCTGGAGCACCTGACCGTGGACCAGTGGCTCGACTTCATGATCGCCGGCGCCCCCTGGGAGCCGGTGCGGTTCATGCTCGACTACTCCATCTGGGGATGCATGACCGTCGACGTGCCGTGGGATGACCACTTCGGAGAGATCACCGTGCCGGTGCTGAACCTGGCCGCGGCCGGCGGGGTCGGCCCGACGACCGGTTACTGCCTGAGCCTGCTCGGCAGCACCGACATCACCACCCTGAACGTGCAGTTGCTTCCCGAGTCCGCAGCGCTCTACGACATGGGCCACATCGATCTCTGGATCGCGGACAACGCTCCGGAACTGGTCTGGCGACCGATAATGGATTGGATCGAGGCGCACACCGGAGACGGATAGGCAAAAGATCCGATCGCGGTGAGCAGCCGTACGGCGCGGGGGCGCCGGCGTCCGAACCCGAAGCCGGCGTCCCGCGCCCGGGCATCTCGAGCGAACGACCCCCGGACGCGCGAGCGCCGGGGGTCGTTCAGGTCGGATCCGGGAATTCCGGGGTCCGGCTAGAGCATGTCCTTCATCGCCTTCAGCGGACGGACGCGCACGGTGCGCGACGCAGGACGGGCCTTCTGCTTGACCATGTCGCCGGTGAACGGATTGCGGACCAGCTTGCCGCCGGCCACCGCGGGCTTCTTCACCAGCGTCAGCTTCAGCAGGCCGAGCTGGTTGAAGGCGCCGTGCTTCTTGACCGACTTGACCATGACATCGGTCAGGGCGTCACAGGTCGCGACGACGTCCTTGCGGGTGAGACCGGTCTTCGTGGCGATCTCGCGGTAGACCTCGTTGCGTGTCGGCGGCTTGATCGACACCGGCTTGGCCGGCGCCTTGCGGGTCTGCTTCTTTGCCATGTAGCCTCTCCTCCTTGTTGGCTGGAATGGAAGCGCACACCATCCCGAAGACTGGAAAATAGCGTATAAATCGCCAGGAGTGGATGCAAGATTTTGCTATTTCCCACGTTTTTTCAAGGCGGAACCTGCCGGGCGGGGCCCGGCCCCCGCCCGGACCTCACTCCCCGCCGCCTCCCAGGGCCGGTCCCTTGATCTCCGGCAGCTGCCAGACACTGTCGATTACGGTGCCATCCACCCACTTGATGGCCGCCACGACGCGATCGACCGTTTCCGGCGGCTGGGGCTTGCCGCACAGCGCCTCGACCTCGGCCTTGATCTCGGTCAGCGGCCGGATCGGCAGCGAGGAGCCGCGCAGCTTCGCCAGCAGATCCGTGCGCCGCGGGTTGATCGCGATGCCGCGCTCGGTCACGATCACGTCGACCAGCTCGCCCGGACCGCACAGCGTGGTGACCCGGTCGACGAGGACCGGGATGCGGTCGCGGAACGACGGGATCGGCAGGATCGTGCACCTGCCGAAGAGGCAGTTCTGCCAGCCGCCGATGCCGTGCAGCAGGCGGCCGTCGGAGTGGGTCACAACGTTGGCGTTGAAGTCGACGTCGACCTCCGTTGCGCCGAGCACCGTGGCATCCACCATCGACGCGAAGTTCCCCTTGCCGTGCCAGTTGTAGCTGGTGAACGGCGAGGTGTTGACGTGCCCGGGGTTCTCGCGCATCGAGCGGACCCCTTCGAGATCGAACGTCTGCCCGTCGAGGATGTAGTCGGTCAGCCCCTCCTCGAGCATCTGCACGAGGTACTGCGTGGAGCCACCGCGCACGAAACGGGCCTTGATCCGACGCTCGCGCATGATGTCGCGCAGGAACAGGGCGAACGACAGCGCGGTGCCGCCGGCGCCGGCCTGGAACGAGAAGCCGTCGCGCACGATGCCGGCCTCGTCGCAGAAACGCGCGGTCAGCTCGGCGATCAGCAGGCGGTCGGGCGACTTGGTGATCTGCGTCGTGCCGGAGACGATCTTGGCAGGGTCGCCGATCTTGTCCATGACCACGACCTGGTCCACGTGGTTGCCCTGGATCTGCCACGGCACGCAAGGGAACGGCACCAGGTTGTCGGTGACGACGATGACATGGTCGGCGTACTCGCTGTCGGCCAGCGCGAAGCCGATCAGGCCGCAGGCCGACGGCCCGCGATCTCCGGTGGCGTTGCCGAACGGGTCGGCGGTCGGCGCGGCAATGACGGCGATGTCGATGTGCACCTCGCCGTCCTGGATCGCCTGGTAGCGCCCGCCGTGCGAGCGCAGCACGCACATCCCCTTCATTTTCCCAAGGCTGCAATAATCGCCGAGCGGGCCGTTCATCGACCCTTCGATCCAGCGCACGACGCCCGATTCCAGCAGATCGATCACCGGGGCGTGCACCGGGAACGACGCGCTCGGAAACCAGCGGATGTCCTTGACGCCCATCTCCGCGGCGGCCTTGAGCACGGCGTTGGCCACGAGGTCGCCGTTGCGCAGGTGGTGGTGCGTGCCGATGGTCATGCCGTCGCGCAGGCCGGCCTTCTTCAGGGCCGCCTTGAGATCGGGCGCGACCTTGTTGCCGTCCAGCGGGTACTGGCCGCAATGCGCAATCGGCGGCACCGCCCGGCGTCCCTGCGGCACATGCTTCGCCACCCCCTGGTACGGGATGGCCGCCTCGCCGTTGATGAGCGTCGGCACCAGCCGCCCGGCGGCGTTCTCCTGCAGCGGCACGCCGGCCGCGTCCTTGCGGATCGCCTTGCTCATGACGTTCCCCCCTCGCCGCCTGCGGTCGGCTCGCGCCAGTCGGCCGCCAGCCGGCCGGCCGCCAGGGCGGCCGCCACGGTCGCCTGCGCCCGCTTGACCACCGGCGGATCGATCATCTTGCTGCCAAGCGAAACCACGCCCAGCCCCCTCGCCTGCGCCACCTCGAAGGCGCGCACGATCTTCGTCGCCTTCTCGATCGCCGCCGCCGGCGGCGCGAAGGCGTCATGCACCACCGGAATCTGCCGCGGGTGGATGCAGCCCTTGCCCACGAAGCCGAGCGACCGCGCCTCCTCCACGGACCTGCGCAGCGCGTCCATGTCGGCCACGTCGGAAAAGACCGTGTCGATCGGCTGGACGCCGGCCGCGCGGGCGCCGTTGAGCACCTGCGCGCGCGCCCAGAACGACTCGTGCCCCTCGAGCGTGCGCTCGGCGCCGATGTCGGCGGTGTAGTCCTCGAGACCGATGGCGAGCCCCACGACAGTGTCGGTCGCGCCCGCGATCTCGTACGCCAGCCACGCGCCGCGAGCCGACTCCACGATCGGCATCAGCCAGACCGGCGCGGCGCGATGGTGCGTTGCGCGCAGCGCGTCGATGCGATCGCGCGCGGCGACCACCTGTTCCGGAGCCTCGACCTTGGGCAGCAGCACGAGCTGCACGCCGTGCGGCACGATCCAGTCGAGGTCGGCGAGCCCATGCTCGCCCTGGTTGATGCGTACCATCCGCTCGGCGCCGTGGAAATCGACCACGCGCAGCGCGTTACGCACCAGCACCCGGGCCGCGTCCTTCTCGGGCGGCGCCACCGAGTCCTCAAGATCGAGAATCAATCCGTCGGGCTGGTGCAGACCGGCGTTGGCCATGAACTTGGGCTCGTTGCCCGGCAGGTAGAGCCGCGTGCGGCGCAGCCGTTCGCGCTCGCTGCCGCCGGCGGTGTCGGCGCGCGCGGCCGGCAACCAGACGCCGGCGCAGTCGGGCCAGGCACGCTTCACGGCCGCCTCGAGCCGGGCGTCGAGAACGAACGGCAGGGCCCCCTGATCATCCACCTCGATCGCTGCATGCGCGACGCCGAGGGCGTCGCAACCCGCCTCGATACGCCGGCGGATGTCCGCCCCATAAAGCGCCTGAACCTTGCTCTTCAGATCGACCGTGATCCCGCCGGCGTCGCGGATGTCGATTCCGATCCAGCAGTCGGACCGGACCTCCTTGCCGCGGCGGCCCGCCTCCCCACGTCGGGTCATGGCTCAACCTCTTTCCGGACAGCGATTTCCGCACCTGCGCGCCCGTGGCACGCAACAATTCAATGATGGGTGGCGCAGCCGCGCTTTTCAAGCACCGCCGTCGGTGAAAGCGCGTGGGGCGGCGACCCGCCGAGGAAATCACGACGATGGTTGTTGATAAACTCAGCTTTTCATGATGTGTGAAAAATGTTGCAATTATTACAATCCGCAAATGCCTGTATTGAAACAGCTTATGGGCTCGGCCCGGATGGTCCTGCAGGAAACGGCAACTCCTGCCCTGTGGACAACTTGTGCATAAACCCCGCTTCCACCACCCTCTTCTCAACTGATCCCGACCCCAGCCAATCGCCCGATCGACCAGGTCACTGCGGTCGCCGCGGTGCGGAGCCTGTTCCGCCTATCCGTTCCGCCATTTAGCCGCCATCCCCCACGCCCAGAGTCCGACCGTGAGAATGGTCGTGAAGGTCCCGACCAGACGCGGCTCAAGACGCAGGGGGGCGGACCCGGAGACTCTTTCGCGCAGGCTCCGGCCGAGAGCGAAGCCGACGGGCACCGCCAGCGCGCACCCGGCCGCGGCCAGGCTCCCCCCCACACCGACATGCTGCCAAAAGCCGCCGATCCCCTGCCCGCGCCAGAATTCGGAGCGGAAGACGAAGATCATGGCAAGAAAGAACAGGACATGGCCGAGGTAACAGGCAAGGGCAGCTTTCAGGCCGGCCAGACGCAAGGACTGGCGGTTGCCCGGGATCGAGACGGCCGCGGCGCGCGTTGCGGGCGACCCCCAGCCGAAAACCAGGTCGAAGGACAGGCCCAGCAGCACGATCCCGGTGAGGTGACAGGCGAAGAAGGGCACATTGAGAAATTTGTACAACATAGCCAGGGAGGCGATGACCGTGGAGCCGCCGCGATGGGGAACGAATTGCGCGGCCACGGCCAGCAGGAAGAACCCGATCACTGTCAGGTAGACCGAGGCGAAAGGAACCGCGGCCGAGTAGAGCGCATTCCCCAGGATCGCCTCGCTGAATCCCCACAGACCGCCGAAGAGAAGAATGGCCGGCAGATGTTCCTTCTTCATGCGCGTGTCCTCCTGTTCCATTCCGCCTGGGCCGCCAGCACCTCGAGCACTGGCCCTATCATTGCGGGTTCAAGTCCCTTCCGGGCCAGCGTCAATTGCCAGGCGGCCGGATCCGGGCCGGGGCCTCCCCGCTCCAGCACCACCTGGGCCAGGGAACGGAGCAGGTCCGCGTCGGGACGCGCACCGGGCTGAAACCCGTGGCCCCCGGCCGAAACTTCATCTTCAAGAAAGATAATTATGTCGCCCCTCCCGCGGCGGGCGAGCGCATTGCTTTCCACCACGAGGTGGCGGTGGCCCACCCCCTCCGCCTGCCGGAGAAACGCGTCCATCTCTTCGTCGGTCCGGAAGTAGCTCTCCGCTTTGCCGGGTCGGCGCTGGCTCGTCCCCTGTTTGGCGTAGACCGCCCCCGGCAGGATGCGGCTGAGCGCCAGGGCCACCTGCGTCTTGCCGACCCCGCGGCCAGCTCCGCAGACGATCCAGAGCAGCGGCCTCCCGGGGGGCGACCCGACATCGGTCAACGGAAACACCCCAGCTGACAGTCATGGATCTTGATCTTGAGCAGGTTCATGAGCCGGCCGATGGAGCCCGCCGGCGCGTGGCAGACCGCCGCCATTTCCAGGGCGATGGAGCAGAGGATGCGCCCGCCCGGGACCAGGCGCTCAAGGTCGCACTCCGCGGGCTGCGCTGCCTCGACGAGATTGAGCTGTCCGCCGGGCGCGTCGACCAGCGTCCAGGGCAGCGCCTCGGCGTCGATGAATTCCTGAAGGGAGGCGCGCCGTTGCGCGCCGACACCGATGGTGATTGCCGTCGGGTTCATAACCGGTCACCCTCCGTGGGCCAGGTGAAATACCGCAAGGCTCGCCCCGTCGGGCAAAAGCCGCAGGGAGTATTCGTCCTCGGGCACCAGAACGCCGTCCACGGTCACGGTCATGAGGACATAGTCATAGCGGAGGATGTCCAGCACATCCTGGACGGTCAGCCCGTCCCTCCACTCGATCCGATCCCGATCATTGACGATCAGCATTTACCCGCCGCACTCCTCCAGGCCCCGCCGGACCAGGAACTCCACCGCCGCATTGGCCTGCAGGTTGGCCGCAATGGCCACGCGGGGGGCGCACAATCCCTCGCTCGAATCCGATTCGCCGTCGCCGCACATGACGATCATACCGCTTCGCCGCACGCGCAACGCTTCGGTGTTTCCCAGGCCGGACACGCCGCTCGCCGCCACTACCGGACGGTCGGGAAAGGCCCGGCACCAGGCCTCGATCAGCCATTGCTTGCTCTCGGCCCGGTCGAAAGCCTCGATCAGGACCTCGGCCTGGGCGAAGATCGCAGCGACGTCGGCCGGCTCCAGCCGCAGATCCCGCGCGCTGATCCGGACCTCCGGATTGATCGAACGGAGCCTGGCGGAGAGGGCCTCGGTCTTGAGCCGGCCCACGTCCTCCAGGAAATACTGCTGCCGGTTCAGGTTCGATTCCTCGACCCGGTCGAAGTCGACCAGGATGAGCCGCCCGACTCCCGCCCGCACCAGAGACAGGGCGGCCTGGCTGCCCAGCCCGCCACAGCCGGCAATTCCGACCGTCGACCGGCGCAGGATCGCGGTCGAACCGGGGACATTGCAATCGAAGATCCCCATCCGGTCGGCCCCTCCCCGATACTCCGACCGCCTCAGGATTCCTGGTGCCCTGCCACGATCCGGACGATCTCCGGCAGGTCGATGCCGAGTTCCTTCAGCCGCGCCAAAGACGGCACGCCGTTCGGCGTCCAGCCGCGGGCCTGGTAAGCCGCGTCGGTCACCTGCCGGTACTGGTCCTCGCGGTGCCGGCGGAGGATCGCCATCTTCTCGGCCGTACTTCGACCCGCCGGATCGACCTTGAGGATTTCGAGGAGTTGTTTGTCGTAGCGCTCGGCGCGGGACTCGTACTCTTCCGGCGTGACCGGCCCCATGGCACGGTACGGTGGAATGTCGTCCTCGCGCTTCCCTTTGCCCAACAGAACCGAGAGGCAGCGCTGCAGATTGTACACCCGGGCCGACTGGGCCAGCATCGACGCCTCGTCGAGCGGGCGTCCGGTCATGCCTTCGAAAAACCTGAAGTAGTTCTCGACGTGCCCGGGAATCTTGGCCGCCAGCTTGGGCGGCAAAGTCTTGTTGTCGGCGGGGACCACGTCATTCCAGATGATCTTGCAGAGTCCCTGCAGCCCGAACCAGGTCCGCCAGAGGGGGAAGTAATACAGGGCCTCGGCCTTGTCCTGGAAGGTCGGAATCTGGTTGTTGACCATATCCATGAAGATGAGCCAGGCCTCATCGTGCTGGGGCCCCTTGATGGCCAGCGTATACCCGGCCTGCTGCGCGAGGGACTCCTTGGAGACGTACTCGGAGTACTCCAGCCCCTTCGCCTCCATCCCGATGTCCTGCAGGAACGCCGGATCGGCCCCGTACTCGGCCACCCACTTCCGCTTGAGCCAGCGGATTCCCTGCCCCACGTCGACGCCGAAGCCCTCTCCGCGCGCCGTCTGGTGCAGGAGTTCGAGCACCGCGTCGCCGGCGCCGAAGTTGAGCTTCAGGCCGCCGGTGCGGGTCTCGTCGATCACGCCGGCTTCGAAAGACTCCATCACGAAGGCGATGCAGGTCGCCATCGAGATCGTGTCGAGGCCGTAGGTGTCGCAGTAGAAGTTGAACTCCACGCAGAGGTCGGCGTCGAAGCAGCCCATGTTGGCGCAGCCGGCAGCCGTTTCGTACTCGGGGCCGTCCACGATGACCCGCTCCCCGGCGTAGGGGCCGGTCCGCAGGAGGTAGCCGTCGACCGCCTTGGCGCAGGCCATCGAACAGCCGTGCCAGCAGCCGTCGGCCGTGCCCTGCGTGAAGAAGTCCTGCTTCAGGACCTGCTTGTCGAGCCGGTAGGTCTCGGGATGGGAGCCGAAACGGTAGTTCATGACCGGCAGCAGGTCGTACTTGTCCATGACACCGACGATATTGGCCGTGCCGACCTCGCGCATGCAGCACTGGGACTTGTCCAGGGTCGCCATCTCGGCGTTGATCTTCATGCCGTGGTCGCGGATCAGCTGCGGGTTGGCCGGCCGGTTCAGGTCGTCGACGATCTCGATGGCTCCGGTCGGACAGACATAGGCGCACGAGGTGCAGCCGATGCAGTGCGGGTCGACCTCGTTGAACGGCATGGTCAGGTGGCGCTTGATGCCCCGACCGGCAAAGTCGAGGATGCGCTGCAGCACGAATTCATCGCAGGCCCGGACGCAGTGCGTGCAGAGGATGCAGGCCTGGGGATTTTCGTCGGTCCATTCGCTGCGAAAGCGCGACTCGGTGACTCCGCACTGCGCGGCGACCTCGCGAATGACCGGCACATTCGGCCAGCGGCCGAGGTACATCTCGGCCAGCACCTTCCGATGGTTTTGCACGCCCTCCGAAGCTGTTTCGACCTTCATTTCACCCCGGACGGGATAGTTGCAGGCCGTGACCAGGCGCTTCCGCCCGCGCACCTCCACCTCGCAGACGCAGAGCCGGCAGTTTCCCCCGGGAACGAGATCCTTGTGGTGGCAAAGGGTCGGCACCTTGAATCCGGCCTTTTCCACGGCGGAGAGGAGGTAAGAATCCCTGGCCGCGACGATCTCGACACCGTTGACCGTGAGCTTGATTTTGGGGTCGGCCATCACCGTACCTCCACGGCGCCGCGGGTGCAGGTCTCGACGCAGATGCCGCACTTGATACACTTGCTGTACAGTATGGAGTGGGTCTTGCGGGGCTCGCCCTCGATCGCGCCGGTCGGGCAGGAGCGTCCGCAGGCGGCGCAGCCGTCACACAGTTCCGGGAGGATCGCGTAGGTGATGAGCTCCCTGCAGACCCCGCCCCGGCAGCGCTTTTCCCGGATGTGCTCCAGGTATTCGTCCCGGAAATAGCGCAACGTGCTCAGGACCGGGTTCGGAGCGGAACCGCCCAGCTGGCAGAGGCTCGTGTCGCGGATCGTGGCGGAGAGTTCCTCCAGGAACTCGAGGTCGCCCTCGCGCCCCTGGCCGTTGCAGATACGTCCGAGCGTGCCCGCCAGGGCGAAGAGACCTTCGCGGCAGGGCGTGCATTTGCCACACGACTCATCGACCAGGAAATCGATGAAGTACCGGGCCACATCGACCATGCAGGTATGATCATCCATCACGATCATCCCGCCCGAGCCCATCATCGACCCCGCCTCCGTCAGGGAATCGAAGTCGACCTGCATGTCGAGGAGACTCTCGGGCAGGCAGCCGCCCGACGGACCGCCCGTCTGCACCGCCTTGAAGGTCCGCCCCTCGGGGATCCCGCCGCCGATGTCGAAGATGATCTCCCGGAGCCTGATCCCCATCGGGACTTCGACGAGCCCCGTGTTGCGGATATCGCCCACCAGGGAGAAGACCTTGGTGCCGGAGGAGCCGTGCCACGGGTTCCCGCTCCCATCACCGGTGCCGATCGCGGCGAACCAGGCGGCCCCCTTCTCGATGATGACCGGAATGTTGGCCCAGGTTTCGACATTGTTCAGGACGGTCGGCTTGTCGCGAAAACCGTACTCGACATTGTGCACATACTTGGCCCTGGGCTCGCCCGCGCGGCCGGACATCGAGGCCATCAGGGCCGTCGATTCTCCGCAGACGAAGGCCCCCGCGCCGCGGTGCACCGCGATGTCGAAAGAGAACCCGGAACCCAGAATCCCCGTCCCGAGAAGTCCCTGTTCACGGGCCTGCCCGAGCGCGATGTGGAGCCGCTCCATGGCGAGCGGATACTCCTTGCGGATGTAGATGAAACCCTCCCGCGCCCCGACGGCGAAGGCGCCGATCAGCATCCCCTCGATCACCGAGTGGGGATCGGTCTCGATGATACTGCGGTCCATGAAGGCGCCCGGATCCCCTTCGTCGCCGTTGCAGATCACGAACGCGACCTCGCCGCGTTCCTGCCGCGCCTTGAGACAGGACTCCCACTTGACGCCCGCGGGAAAACCGCCGCCTCCGCGCCCGCGCAGACCCGAGGCGATGATCTCCCGGATGACCTCCTCGGGTGACCGGGAGGTCAGAACCTTCCGAAAGGCCTGATATCCGCCGCGGGCTATGTAGTGCCCGATCTGCTCGGGGTCGATGAGTCCCTTGTTCCGCAGGGCGATCAGTTGCTGCTTGGCGAAGAATCCGATCTCGTCCATCCGGCGGCTGACGACGCCACTCACCGGATCCCTGTACAGGAGGCGCTCGACGACCTGGCCGTTCATTAGATGCGAATCGACGATCTCCTTCAGGTCCTGCGGACCGACCTTCTGGTAGAAGACACCCTCCGGCTGCACGACCACGATGGGGCCCATGGCGCAGAACCCGTTGCATCCGGTCTGCACCACCAGGTAGTCCCGCTCCAGGCCCCGCTCGCGGAGTTCGGCGTTCAACCCGTCGCGCACGCTGTACCCGCCGGCCGAGAGGCAGCCCGTGCCGGTGCAGACCATGAGCATGGCCTTGTAGCCCGCCTGGAGCTTGGTCTGCTCGGCCGCGATCCGTTCCAGGTCCGTGATGTCGAGCCTAGGCATGGTCCGCACCCCCCGGAGCCCTTTTCGCCGCCATCTTCTTGACCAGCCGGGCCACGTCTCTGGCTTTGACGTTTCCCACGATCTCGTTTCCGAACCGCACCACCGGAGCGAGGCTGCAGGCGCCGAGACAGGCCACCGGTTCGAGGCTGTACCTGCCGTCTTCGGAGGTCTCGCCGGCCTGGATCCCAAGCACCCGCTCGAAGCCCGCCAGAATGAGGGCCGAGCCCTTGACATGGCAGGCTGTCCCCATGCAGACCTGGATCACCGTCTCGCCCCGCGGTTCGAGGCTGAAGGCCTTGTAGAAGGTGGCGATGTGATAGAGGTAAGCGGCCGGCACGCCCGTTTCGAGACAGATCTCATCGAGGGCCGTCTTCGGGAGGTGCCGGAACCGCTCCTGCACATCCTGAAGCATCTCGATGACGTATTCCGGGTCGTTGTTCCACTTGCGGACAATGGCCCGGACCTCCTCCACTTCGTTCGCGCAGGTCAGCAGAGACAGGCGCTTCGGAGTGATCTGGGCCGCCACCTTGTTCTCGGCGATGCGCCAGGCGGGGGTGATGCCAGGATTCTTGATCACGAGAGCCTTGAGTTTCTTGTCGCGGAAGACCGTGCCGATTCCGCCGCGCCCCGCCTGCTTGAGCCGCGCCACGCGCCGGCGCCAGTCCCAGAAGGAGAAGTTCAAAACCCCCATCCGCGTGTGCTCGGCGCCGCGTCCGGCGGAGACGACGGCGATGTTCCGCATGTCGAGTTCATCCGCGGCGTACATCCTGGTCAGCTCCTCAGCCAGGATGTGCGAGTCGACGCTCTCGAGCGGGGCGGCCTCGATCGTGATCCGGCGGGCGGCCGCGTCGATGGCGATGATGGTCTCCTGCGACGCCTTGCCGACGATGGCCAGCGCATCGAAACCTGCGAATTTCAGGAAAGGGCCGAAATACCCCCCGACATTGCAGTCGATCACGATGTCGGTCAGAGGAGAGATGGCCGTGACCAGCGTCTTGCCCGAACCGGGAAACGACGTCGTGCCGCCGAGCGGGCCGGAGCACAGGCAGATCGGATTCTCCGGGCTATCCCACTTCGTGTCCGCGCTGATCTCCTGGAGCGTGATCCAAAGGTCGAAGCCCTTGCCCCCGGTCCAGAGTTCCTTCATCTGCTCCGTCACCGGATGCAGGGTGATCTCGTTCCGGCCGAGATCGATCCGGAGCCAGCGACCGGCATAGCCCCGGTAAAGCTCGACGGGGTCGTAGACCAGCTCCTGGAGCAGGCAATGCGCGCTCCGCATTCGTTCCGTGTCGTGCATGGGCATGCCGCTGTCTCCCGGGTAGTCGGGTATCCGCCCCGGAGAGGCTGCGGCCGGAAGCACGGCCACACTCCCCGGCGAGTCGCCCACCTGCAACTTCAGAAAGTGCCCGGCGAATGGACCCCAAGCGGGCAATCAGGATTGAGCTGGAATTTAGGCCAGGCGCAGGGCGGGGTCAACGACCGGGTGGCAAGCCCGCACGGTCCGCTGACCCCGCCACGAGGAACGGCTGCTGCTGAAGACCGCTAACGCGCCTGTGACTCCGGGATTGCCGGCGTCTCTGGCAACAGGCCCCGTTTGCGCAGGAGCGGTTCCACCGAGGGATCCTTGCCCCGGAAACGGCGATACGCTTCCGCCACGTCGCCGGTTCCGGCGCGTTCCAGGATGTTCGCCCGGAAAGAGGCGGCGGTGGCCTGGTCGAAGATCCCCTTCTCCCTGAATGCCTCGAAGGCATCGTTGTCCAGCACCTCTGACCACAGGTACGAGTAGTACCCGGCCGCGTATCCACCGTTGAAAATGTGGTAGTAGCTCGGCGTGCGGTGGATCGAGGCGGCGTAGCGCGGCATCCCCATGCGCTCGAACGAAGCCTTCTCGAACGCCCCGGCATCCACTTCGTCCGGCGCGGTCAGGGTGTGCCAGTCGAGGTCGAGCAGCACGGTGGAGACCATCGCCACGGTGCCCAGCCCCTGATTGAAGGTCTCGGCCTGCTTGATCTTCGCGATGACCTCGTCGGGCAGGGGCTCGCCCGTCTTGTAGTGGCAGGCGTAGACCTTCAGGACCTCCGGCTCCAGCGCCCAGTGTTCCATGATCTGGGACGGCAGCTCGACGAAGTCCCACGGCACGCCGCCGAGCGCCGAGTAGTGCACGCGGGTGAGCAGGGAGTGCAGGGCATGGCCCAACTCGTGGAAGAGGGTCAGCGCCTCGCCGCGGGAGAGCAGGGCCGGAGCATCCCCGGTGGGCGGCGTGAAGCTCGCCACGTTGGTTACGATCGGCCGGATGTCCTTGCCGTTGCGCACGCAGGCGTCACGGTAACCTCCCGACCACGCGCCGGCCCGCTTGCCCGCGCGCGGGAACAGATCCATCAGCAGCACGCCCAGGTGGGTCCCGTCCGCCTCCTTCACCTCGAAAACGCGCACGTCGGGGTGGTATCTGGGCGCGTCCTTCAACTCGGTGAAGGTCAGCCCATAAAGCCTGGTGGCGACGGAAAACGCGCCTGCCCGCACCCGCTCGAGGGGGAAGTAGGGACGCAGCGCCTCCTCATCGAGGTCGAAGCGAGCCTTCTTGAGCTTCTCGGAGTAGTAGCTCCAGTCCCACGGCTCGATCTGCCCGCCCTTGACGTGCTCGTCGAGCATGGTCTGCAGGACCCTGGCGTCCTCGTCGGCTTTGGCAACCGCCGGCGCCCAGAGCTGGTTCACGAGGGAGTACACGTTCTGCGGTGTCTTCGCCATGTACTCCTCGATCTGGAAGTCGGCGAAGGTCCGGTAGCCGAGGAGCCGCGCCCGTTCGGCGCGCAGGCCGGCGATGCGGGCGACAATACGATTGTTGTCGCGCGCGTCACCGTGATCGGCGCGGGTCCTGTACGCGGTCCAGAGCTGGCGCCGCAGTTCGCGGTTGTCGGCGTAGGTCACGAATGGGCGCGCGGAGGAGGGCTGCAGGGTGAAGACCCACTTCCCCTCGAGGCCGGCCCCCTTCGCCGTCTCGGCGGCGGCCGCGATCGCCTGCGGCGACAGGCCGGAGAGGTCCTCCGGATTCTCTATCACCAGCTTGAACGCGTTGGTCTCGGCCAGAAGGTTTTCGCCGAACGAGCTGGAGAGCACCGCCAGCTCCTGGTTGATTTCCCGGAACCGCTCCTGCTGCCCGGAGCCCAGGTTGGCGCCGCCACGCACGAACCCCTTGTGCGTCTCATCCAGCAGCTTGCGCTGTTCCTGATCGAGCGCGAGGAGGTCACGCCCGGCCCACACGGCCTTGACGCGGGCGAACAGTCGCGGGTCCAGCGCCACGTCGTCGCGCAGGGCGGCGAGCTGCGGCGACACCTCCTGCTGGATTTTCTGCATCGCCTCGTTGGTATTGGCTGAAGCAAGGTTGAAAAAGACATTGGAAACCTTATCCAGAAGCTGTCCGCCCTCGTTGAGCGGCTCGATGGTGTTGGCGAATGTCGGTGGCTCGGCGCTGGTGGCGATCGTTTCCACTTCCCGGCGTCGCTCGGCGATGGCGCGTTCGAACGCCGGCAGGAAATGCTCGACCTTGATGAGCGCGAACGGCGGCATGCCGAACGGCGTCGTCCACTCCTCGAAGAACGGGTTGACGGCGACCGCCGGGACAGCCGTCCGGGCAGGCGCCGGCTGCCGGGCCGCGGCCACGGTCGCGCACGCACAGATCAAACCGAGAGCTGTCATGAATTTCCGCATCTCGCGAGTCCTCCTTCACGATCTTCAGATTCCGCTCTTTGACGTCCGCCCGTGTCCCGTGCGGTCTACTGCCCCGGCCCGCGGCTCCTGCAGATGGCCTCGATCCAGTAGTCTACGTTCAGAATGGGGATGAAGGTTCCAAACGAAGCGTATTTTGCCAGCGTCGGATCCTTCAGGATCTCCTCCCTGCTCCGGCCCTCGTCGATCCAGCCGGCAACCGTCTCCCGCACCGTGACCAGCATCTGGCGGTAACGCGCGACGTCCCGGGTCGTGCCGCTCTTCCCGTGGCCGCAAACCAGAATCGCATCCTCGGGAAAAACGTCGATCACCTTCGCCAGGATCTCCAGATACTCATCGACGGCTATCGTTACCGAGGGGAAGGACTGCAGGATCAGCAGATCGCCCATGTCCACGACGTTCGATCCGGCAAAGTGGACGATCATGTCGGCGTCGGTGTGGACGCCGCTGGCGGGGATCAGACGGATCTCTTCGCCGCCGAAGTCGAACGTGTAGTACCTGTCGAACGACCTCCCCGAGCGGCCAAACAGCGGACCGTCGCCGGGGAGGATCACCCCCCCGGCCACCAGTTCTTCGAGATGCGACAGGGAGATGATCCGGGTCTTTTCGCCAGCGATGTCGTTGCCTTCGATGTGATCGGGATGCTCGTGGGTATTGATGATGGCAACGATCTCGCGATCGTCGAGCTTCCGGAGCTCCTTCCGCAAATCGGGCAGCGTCCTTCGCCAGCCGGTGTCGACCAGGAGCAGGCCGTCACGACCGGCGCAGGCCAGGATGTTCGGCGCCTCCCCGTAGGAAAACGCGATCTTGTGGATCCCGTCCGCCAGGGAGAGCACCTCGGGCGCCGGGATCCGGGTTTCCACGGCCCCCCTGGCCGCGAGCAGACCGATGATCCGCTCGGATTTATTCATGACGGCCAGGTCCAGGGCGGTATCGCCGCCGCTGCTTGTGATATTGGGATCCGCGCCGTGATCGAGCAGGTACGCCACAACGTCCGCGTGGCCGAAGTACACGGCGTAAATGAGTGACGTTTCGTTGGCGGAATTCCGCGCGTTCAGGTCAGCGCCCATGCCGACAAGGTAGGCGACGACCTTCAGGTGGCCCCCCTGAGCGGCATAGATCAGCGGGGTCTTGTTGTTGACGTTCATCGTTTCCATCTGGGTGGAGTCCGCTTCGACCAGAGCCCTTACCCGCGCCAGATCACCGGCCCTGGCCGCGTCGAGAATCTCCTGGGCCACCGCGCCGGATCCGTTCAGGAGCGTGAACAGGCAGCAAGTGAAGAACATCCGAATCATGGCAATCGGACCTTTCGTCAGGCTTTGGCGTGGCGCCGGTCGGGCAGAACTCCGGGATCGCCTCGACCGCGATTCCGGCTGCCGGATTCACACCGAAGGCGAACGACCCCCGGCGCACACGCGCCCGGGGGTCGTTCAGATCAGGCCGCTGCTCGCAAGGATCGGCTAGAGCATGTCCTTGATGGCCTTAAGCGGACGAACGCGCACCGTGCGCGAGGCCGGCCGCGCCTTCTGCTTGACCATCTCGCCGGTGAACGGGTTGCGGACGAGCTTCCCGCCCGCGACCGCCGGTTTCTTCACCAGCGTGAGCTTCAGCAGACCCAGATGGTTGAAGGTCCCGTACTTCTTGACGGACTTGACACCGATGTCGGTCAGGGCGTCACAGACGGCGACGACGTCCTTCCGGGCAAAACCGGTCTTCGCGGCGATGTCGCGATAGACCTCGTTCCTGGTCGGCGGCTTGATCGACACGATCCTGGCCGCAGCCTTGCGAGTCGGTTTCTTAGCCATGGGCACTCTCTCCTGCTTTGCTGGCACGGATGGAAGCGTATGGCTTCCGTGAACGGCGCGAATGATAGCGCAAGAGCCGCGGCGTGTTTACAGAAATCCGCGGTTTTGGCCGATTTTTGCGGGGCCGGGGCCGGGAACCCGGACCCAGGGATCCTCACTCTCCAGCGTCCAGCAGTCTCACCGTCAGCCCGCTGCGCAGCTTGGGCTCGAACCAGGTGGACTTCGGCGGCATGACCTCTCCCGCATCAGCCACGCGCATGAGTTGGTCGAGGGAGGTGGGGTAAAGCGCGAAAGCCACGGCCCAGCCGGAGCCGCAGCGCTTTTCCAGCTCCGCGGTGCCGCGGATGCCGCCGACGAAATCGAGGCGCTGGTCGGTACGCGGGTCAGCGATCCCGAGCAGGGGGGCGAGCAGGTTGTCCTGGAGGATGGAGACATCGAGCCCCTTGACCGGATCGGCGGCGGCATAGGTTCCCCGTCGGGCCTCGAGACGGTGCCAGCGACCCGCCAGATACATGCCGAAGGTGCGGGGCGCGGACGGCCGCGCCGTGTCGGCCGGGGCCACCGTGAACCGCTCCCCCACGCGCTCCCTGAATCGCTCGACGGTCAGACCGTTCAGGTCCTCGACGACACGGTTGTAGGCGAGGATCTGCAGCTGATCGTGGGGAAAGACGACGGCCATGAAGTACTCGGCCGGACCGCCGCCAGGCGCCTGCGGGTTGCGCGCACGCATCGCCTGGCCATGGCGCACGGCGGCGGCGGTGCGATGGTGGCCGTCGGCCACGTAGAGGCAGGGCACTTCGGCGAACGCGCGCGACAGCGCCCCGATCTCCGTCGCGTCGGACACGACCCACAGAGCGTGACCGATGCCGTCGTCGGCGACGAAGTCGTACGTCGCGGGGCGGGAGAGCACGGCGCTGACGAGCGCATCGATCGCGCCACGCGCACGGTAGGCGAGAAATACCGGCTCGGCGTTCGCGTTCCCCTCGGTGACGTGGCGCGCGCGATCGTTCTCCTTGTCCGGGCGCGTGTGCTCGTGCTTCCTGATGAGGCCCTGCTCGTACTCTGACACGCTGCACAGGCCGACCAGGCCCACCTGCACATGCTCGCGCATCCGCTGCTGGTACACATAGAGGCACGGATACTCATCGCGCACGAGAGTCCCTTCGGCAATGAGCCGCCGGAGATTCTCGCGCCCCCTGGCGTAGACCCGATCATCGTGAACGGAAATCGCCGGATCCAGGTCGATCTCGGGCTTGCAGACGTGCAGGAAGGAAAACGGATTCCCGCGCGCCAGTTCGCGGGCCTCCTCCGAGGAGATCACATCGTAAGGGAAGCTCGCCACGTCACGCGCCCGTTCCGGGCGCGGTCGGTAGGCGCAAAACGGCTTGAAGACGGACATCGATCCCCCTCCCGGGGCTGGCGCCTCATGCAGCGGGGAAGCGCTCCTTCAGCAGGTCCCGAAACGGCTCGTACTCCGTCGTCATGTGCTCGTACTTTTCCGGCTTGGCCTCGAGCCCCGCGAGGCTGGGCGGCAGCTCGGGATTGATGCCGAGCAGAGCCTGGATCTCCTCCGGAAACTTCGCCGGATGCGCCGTCTCCACCGCAACCGCGAGCGGATCGACCGGCGCCCCGGGAGCGGCGAGGAAGCGTTCCAGACCTGCCCAGCCGACCGCGCCGTGCGGCTCGAGCAGGGTCCCGTTCCTCTGCCACGTTTCCCGGATCGTGGCGCGCGTTTCGTCCTCGGAAATGCTGACCGCGTGGAAGTCGCGGCGCAGCGCGGCCATATCGGGCGCTTCGCGCAACGCACCGGTCTCGTCCATCCAACCGCCGTAGGCGTCCACCAGGCGCGCGAGGTTCGAGGGGTGACCGACGTTCATCGCGTTCGAGATGCAGACGCGCGACGGCACGATCTTCTCGTACCGCCCGCTGGCGAAGAATCCGGGCACTTCGTCGTTGGCATTCGTGGCGATGACGATGCGCGAGATCGGCACCCCCATGCGCACCGCCAGCTGCGCGCCCATCAGATCGCCGAAGTTCCCGGACGGCACGGAGAAGACGATCGGCTCGCGGGCGTGTGCATCGGCGAGCCGCACGTAGGCATAGACGTAGTAGACAGACTGCGGCAATAGACGACCGATGTTGATGGAGTTCGCGCTGCTCAGGCGGATGCCCGCCAGTTCGGGGTCGGCGAAAGCGCGTTTGACCATCGCCTGGCAGTCGTCGAATTTGCCGTCCACCGCGAAGGTGGTAACGTTACCGCCCAACGTGGTCATCTGCCGGCGCTGGCGCGCGGAGACCTCCGCCACCGGGAAGAGCACGACACTTCGCACGCGGGGCACGCCGTGATAGGCGTGAGCCACCGCACTGCCGGTGTCGCCGGAGGTAGCGGTGAGGATGACCAGATCGCCGCGCACGTCCGCCATGAAGGCGCTCATCCAGCGGGCCATCATGCGGGCGGCGAAGTCCTTGAAGGACGCGGTCGGCCCGCGGTCGAGGCGCATCAGCCAGCGGCGCCCGCTCACCCTCTCGAGCGGAACCTCGTAATCGTAGGCGTCCTCGCACAGCGCGCGCAGCCGATCGTCATCGAGGACGCCGGCCGTGAAGCGCCTCAGCACGAACCAGGCGATCTCCGGGTAGGTCTTTCCCGCGAGCGCGGCGAGGTCGCCGGGGCCGAAAGGCGGCACCCGGACCGGCATGAACAGCCCCTTGTCGGCCGCCTGCCCCTGCAGGAGGGCCGTCCGCAGGTCCACGCTCGGAACGGCGCGGTTGGTGCTGTAGAAGAGAATCGGTTCGTTATCCATGTCCGGAGGGCTCCCTGGGCTGATCCGTGCCGCGGCGGCGGGGAAACGCAGTTCGTAAATCGCTTCTCCGCACGCACCAACCCAGTGTATCCTGCCGGCGGCCGCGCTTCCAACCGTGTTCTTCCTCCGGAGGTCACCCATGTCCGGCGCAGAGGTCCAGATCACCCCCGGGATGCAGCGTTACATCGACAGCAACAACGAATACCTGGCCCGACGCGCCGCGTACATCCGCAACGTCGTCAAGAAGTGGAAGTTCGACACCATCGCGGTCCACGGTCTCTATTCGGTCCAGGACGCCATCGAGGACTACCAAGGATCGATCATCGAGCCCATCTTCCTGTCGACCTCGCAGGCCTACCGCGATTCCGACGAGATGGCGGCGGCGCTGGCCTACCTGATCCCGACCTGGTGCTACTCGCGCATCGCCAACCCGTCCACCTACTACTACGAGTGGGCGCTGGCCCTGCTCGAAGGGTACGGCTTCGACGGCGAGACTTCGTGCTGCTCGACCTCGTCGGGGATGGCGGCCATCATGACGGCCGTGCAGCCGTTCCTGATGCACATGAATCGCAATGTCTACGAGCCGCGCAACTTCCTGGCGACCGCCCAGTGCTACGGAGGCACCTTCCAGCAATTCAACGTCCGCCTGCAGCAGGAGCGCGACATCGAGTGCCGCTGGATCGAAAACCCGACGGACCTTGACGCCTGGGAATCGCGGATCGACAAGAACACACGCTTCCTGTACGGCGAGCTGCCGAGCAACCCGCAGCAGGGCTTTTTCGACATCCGCGCGGTGGCCGACCTGGCGCACGCCCACAACCTGCCGCTGATCGTCGACAGCACCGTCGCTTCGCCGGCGCTGCTGAGGCCGATCTGCCATGGCGCCGACATCGTCGTGCAGTCGGCGACGAAGAGCCTCTCGTCGAGCGGCTTTGGCGTCTGTGGTGCGGTCATCGCCCGCAAAGGGCTGACGACGAACGTCCCGATCGACGCGCTCAGGGAGGATTTCTCGCTCTACATCAAGTACCTGCCCAACCGTGACTACGGCCCCAACCTGCACCCGATGCAGGCCATCCTGACGCTCAATGACATGCGTACGTTGCGCTCGAAGATGGACCTCATGAGCCGCAACACGCAGAAGGTGGCGGAGTGGCTGTCCGCTCACCCCTTCGTCGAGAACGTCGCCTATCTCGGACTCAAAAACCACCCGCTGCACGATCTGGCCAGCAAGTACATGTGGCTCGTGGACGCCGAGCACGACGAAATGTACGGCAAACCGGTCAACCGCTACGGCCACCTGATGTCCTTCTGCGTCAAGGGCGGGGCGGAGCCGGCACGGAAGTTCTTCGATGGTCTGCAGCGCATCTGGCGGGCGACCGATCTGGGCCGCATCAAAAGCGTGGCCACGATCCCCGCCATCTCGACCCACCAGCAGCAGGGCGAGGAAGGCCGCAAGCTGGCGCAAATTGCGCCGAATCTGGTGCGCCTGTGCGTCGGCGGCGAGCACCCCGACGACACCATCGCCGACCTGGATCAGGCGCTGGCCGGGCTGCGGAAGAAATAGCGGGGGCGCGCTCAGGTCTCGAGAAACGTCGCCATGAGCCGGTGGCCCTCCCGGATCCAGTAACCGCCGCGATCAGCCGCCGCCTCCGTGAACGGAACCTTCTCCCGGGCGACGATCCCCGTGCCCGCGAAGGCGAACAACGGGGGCTCGGCCGAGTGGCCCCTGGTCGCGCACAGGGTCGGATGGTCCACGGCCACGAGCATCCGCCACTCGCCGCCGGCCTGCAGCCTGCGCAGCAGGGGGCCGACGACCAGCTCATCGATGCGCTCGAGCGCCTTCACCTTCTCGAACGGGTTTCCCATGTGCGCCGACTCGTCGGCGGCTTCGACGTGGACGACTATCAGGTCGAACTCGTCGAGCGCCCGCACCGCCATCTCACCCTTGCCCGCGTAGTTGGTATCGATGTAGCCGGTCGCGCCCGGCACCTCGATGACCTGCATGTCCATCAGCCGCGCGAAACCGCGCAGGATGTCCACGCCGGTGATGACCGCCCCCCGCAGTCCGAAGCGGTCGGCGAAGGACTCGAAATGGACCGGGCGGCCCTGTCCCCACAACCAGATGTCCGTGACCGGAGACAATCCCTGCGCGCGTCGCGCGTGGTTCACCGCGTGGCCGGCGAGCAGGGCGCGCGCCCGCTCCGTGATGCGCGCGATCCGGTCCACCCCCGTTCCTTCCGGTCGATGCGCCGCCACCGGCTGGTCGATTATGTCGTGCGGCGGGGCGCAGTGAAGCTGCAGATCGGCGGCATCGGCGAGCAGCAGGAGATTGCGGTAGGTGACACCGGCGTGGAACTCGCAGCCCTCCGCCGCCAGCGCGGCGTCGAGGTCGGCGATCAGCGCGTCCGTCTCCTCCTGCCGGATGTGGCCGGCGGTGTTGTCCTTCATGAGCCCGTCGAGGATGGTGACGAAGTTGCAGCGGAAGATCAGCTGGTCGGGCCGCGCAGAGAGTCCTTTGGCCGCCGCCTCGATGGGCGCGCGCCCCGAGTAGTAGAGGTGAGGGTCGTAACCGAGCACCGAGAGCGTGCCCACATCGGTGCCGGGCGTGAAGCCGGCGGGGATGGTGATGATGCGCCCGGCGCGGCCGCGTTCAGCGACCCAATTCATGTGGGGGATGCGGGCGGCTTGCAGCGGCGTGCGGCCGTCGAGCTCGGGGAGCGCTTCGTCGGCCGCGCCGTCGGGCAGGACAATAACGTATTTCATCGGATTCAGGAGCCTCCAGGTTGGGATCACCGCTCGAGAGCGCAACGCAGAGCATATCAACCAGTCACGGTCCGGCCAAGCGGGAGCAGAAGGTTTCCGGGCTGCACGGTGAGCGGCCTTCGCGGAGTGCGGCCAGGCTTCATGGCCGCGGCACGCCCCCCTCGCCGGGCGCGGGACGCGGGAATTCGACCGGCGGCGGCTCGGGGGTGAAGTCCTCGCCGGGGTTGATGAAGAGGTTGCGCTCGAATCCGTACTGCTTGTCGTGCAGCTGGCGGTAACGGCCGCCGCGCGCCAGCAGCTCCGCGTGCGTGCCGCGCTCGACGATCTCGCCCTGCTCCAGTACGAGGATCTGGTCGGCGCTCCGGATCGTCGACAGCCGGTGCGCGATCACGAAGGTGGTGCGACCCCGCCGCAACGAGTGCAGCCCGTCCTGGATCAGCGCCTCGCTCTCGCTGTCGAGACTCGACGTGGCCTCGTCCAGGATCAGGATACGCGGGTCGGCGAGGATGGCGCGCGCGATGGCGATGCGCTGCCGCTGTCCGCCCGACAGCTTGATGCCCCGCTCGCCCACCACCGTGTCATAGCCGTCGGCGAACGCCTCCACGAACTCGGCGCAGTGCGCGATCCGGCTCACGGTGCGGATCTCTTCGGGTGTGGCGCCGGGCCGCGCGAAGCTGATGTTCTCGGCGATCGTACCGTCGAAGAGGAAATTGTCCTGCAGCACGACGCCCAGATGCGCGCGATAATCGCGCAGGCGGATCGTGGCCAGGTCCCGCCCGTCCACCAGCACCCGCCCCTGCTCCGGCCGGTGGAAGGCCATCACCAGCCCGACCAGCGTGCTCTTGCCTGAGCCGCTCGAGCCGACGAGCGCCGTGGTCGAACCGGCCGGCGCGCGGAACGACATCTGCTTCAACACCGGCGTCCCCTCGACGTACGCGAAGCCGACGCCCGCGAACTCCACCTCGCCGCGCAGGACCGGCAGCGGCACGCGATCGCCGTCCGCTGCGTCCTCCGTCGCCATGGCGCGGATCTCGCGGATGCGGTCGAGCCCCGCGAAAGCCTCGCTGATCTGGGTGCCGATGGCGGCGATCTGGACCAGCGGCGTCGCCACCATCCCGGTGAAGAAGATGTACATGATGAAATCGCCAAGGGTCATGGTCCCGGCCAGGATCGCCCGGCCTCCAACCACGATCATCAGCACGCCGATGCAACCGACAACCACGCTCGAACCGGCCGTGATGAGCGAGAACCCGGTGATCGTCCGGGCGATGCTGCGGAACAGGCGGTGCACGCCGCGGGCGAAGACCAGGCGCTCGCGCCGCTCGGCCGTGTACGCCTTGACGATGCGCACCCCGCCCAGCGACTCCGCCAGCCGACCCGTCACCTCGGCGTTGATCCGGCTGCGCTCGCGGAACAGCGGCCGCAGGCGCGTGAACGCCACCGACATGCCGACGCCGAACAGCGCGAGCACGGTCAGGGTGATGCTCGTGAGTCGCCAGTTGAGAGTGAACAGCACGACCAGAGCGAGGGACGCGGTCACGAGCCCGCCGGCCAGCTGCACCAGGCCGGTGCCGACCAGGTTGCGCAGACCCTCGGCGTCGCTCATGATGCGCGAGATCAGTTCGCCGGTCCGGGTGGAGTCGAAGAAGCTCACCGGCAGCCGCAGCACGTGCGTCTCGACGGTCCGGCGCATGTCAGTGATGGCCCGCTGCGCCGCCACGCCCAGCACCTGCGACAGGGTGAACGACGACGCGGCCTGCACCAGCGTGGCCCCGCCCGCCGCGAGCGCCAGGGTCCCGAGCAGATCGGCGCGGTGCTTGCCCACGACCTCGTCGACGAGATACTTCGAGGTCGCCGGCAGCACCATCCCGGCCAGCCGGTTGACGATCATGAGGCCGAACCCGATCGCGAGCCGCCGCCGGTGCGTCCAGATCAGCGCGCGCGACTCGCGCCAGACGACGGCGGCGCCGGGACGCGGCCGCCTGGTGTCGGCTCCGCCCGTCCCCGCGCCGCCCCGCATCGCCCCGCGCGCCTGGTGGCGCCCATCGAGTCGGTTCCAGTGCACGCGCGGCTCCCTGACCAGTCTGGCATCTCATCAGCCGGAAGCTGACAGGTTACCTCCGGTCCGGCCACGGCGCACGCACCAGTTCCGACCGCCGGGAGAACTGCCGGCCCGCTACTCCGTCGACGCCGGCTCCCGAATCCGCGCCAACGCCTCCTTGCCGCTCGGACTTTCGGGGTTGAGCCGCAGCGACTCCTCGTACATCCTGACGGCGGCGGCGGTGTCGCCCGCCTTCAGCAACGCCTCGCCAAGACTATCGTAGACATTCCATGATTCGGGAAACAGCTCCACGTTGACCCTGAACAGCGCGATGGCCTGCGGCAGCCTGTCTGCCTGGAAGAAGCGATAGCCACTGGCGTTCAGCTCGGACTCCATGAAGTAGTACTTCGACGGCTTAGCGTCGCGCCCGGCGAGAACCTGACGGATCGCGCTCTCATCGGCTCCCTCGTCGATCAGGTCGTAGAGCCGGCTCGCGGCGGATTCCTGCCCGGTCACGGCGCTCCAGATCCCGAGAATGGACATGTAATTGTTGTTCCGGTTGAAGCCGGGGCTCGTGGCCAGTTCCGGGAACCGTGTATCGAGGCGATACTCCGTCTGCAGGTCCGCCAGGCTCTTGCCCTCTCTGAATCCTCTGTTGACCCCGTCCCAGAGCGTCCTGACGTAATTGACCCTGGCCTCGAAGCCGGCGAAGGACAGCTCGCCGTTCCAGTGGCCCGGCACGAGCTTGCGGATGGCGTCCTTCTTCGCCAGCAGGAGGTCCCAGTTCTCGAGCAACAGCGGAAAATCGTGGCGGATGCCGGGGCGGGCCATGAAGGAGGCCAGGCAGCCCGGCGTGTCGGTGAGCCAGACGTCGGCCATCGTGTCGCCCGTCATCAGCAGGCCGTGCTTCGGCACGAAGACGGCGATGTCGTCCGGGGAATGCATGCCGCCGATGTAGTACAGTTCGAACGCGGTGGAGCCCAGGTTCAGCTTCAGGCGATCCGCGAACGTCTTCGTGGGGGGGTATTTCTTCCCGTCCGCCTGTCTGACCTCGAGGCTCAGGCGGCTCAGCGCCAGCTCCTCCCGCAGGCGCGCGGCCGTGGGCGATTCGTCCGGCTCCTTTTGGAGGTCCCGCTCCAGCTCGGCAATGCGCGCGATGTTCCACTCCATCATGCGCGGGAGATCCCCGGCCTGGGCGGCCATGCCCGCACCGACGAGTTCGTGCCCGACGATGGTGCAGTCGGCGTAGACCGAATTGCCCCCGGTGTGGTCGCCGTGCTCGTGCGTGTTGATGAGGATCTTGAAGTCGTTGCGGCCCAGTTCGCGGGCGATGATCCGGCGCAGTTCGCCGTCGACCCTGGGATTTCCGGTCGTGTCGATGACGAGAATGCCCTTGTCCGTCGCGATGGCCACCGTGGCTGTCGAGGAGATGTAGTCGCCGACCCAGACCCGAATCGCCCCCGGATCGAGCTTCTGGATATGCACCGGCAGGCCCGCCACCTCCTCGGCGACGGCGCCCGAGGCCAGCAGAATCAACGCCACCGCAGTTACCAGACCAAGTCCCGCCTTCATGATGAATCCTCCCCTTGTGGGTATCCCCCGCAAGCGGCCCCTGGCGCCGGCTTCGTCAGGACCGCGCAACCCGAAGTTGACAATGTGGATCCATACGGGCCGGAGGCGGAGGATGTTCCAGCGACAGCTCGCCCTACGGCGAGATCTCGTAGGCCGCGACCGTGTTGGCCAGGAAGGTCGGGATCAGCAGCAGCCGGCGATCCGGCAGGTATTCGAAATCCGCGGTGTTGCGCTGCGCGGGCAGGAGGTCCAGCAGCTCGGTCAGGCGGCCGTCGGCGTCAAGATGGAACAGCTGGCCTTCCCAGAGCGACACCAGCACGCCGCCCCGACCGTCGCTGCGGAGGCCGTCCACCACGCCGGCGCCCAGGCCGATCACGGTTCGCACGGCCCTCGACTCGAGGTTCACGGCCATGAGGCGCCCGCCCTGGGTGCTGCCGACCAACAGATCTTCGCCGTCCACGAGCAGGCCGTTGGCCCGGCCCACGTCAGAAGCGATCAGCCAGGGCGTGAGGTCCCGCCCCGAGAGTCGCCAGACCGACACCGCGGGCGGCGCGAGACTCGGCCGGGTGTCTGAGACATAGACCCGACCCTGCGCGTCGATGGCCACATCGTTCAGAAACACGGCGTCCGGAATGGGATGCAGCTCCGCGACGACGCCACGCGAAATGTCGATCTCCGCGACCCCTTCACGCACGGCCACAAAGAGACGGTCGTCCCGGATGGCCATGCCGCAGGGGGCGCGCAGCCCCGTGATCCACTGCGCGTCGAGCAGGACCCCGTCGAGCCCCAGCCGTGAGATATACCCGGTCGGCAGGTCGCGCTGCTCGTACTGGTTGTCGAAGCTGCTCACGTAGAGCACGCCGCGCGCGGCGTCGCGGAGCACCGATTCGGGGGTGAGGAAGATCGCGGGAGTTTCCCACGTTGCCCGACAGACGCCGGCGGTGCGATGTGGCGACGGCAACGGTCGATCGGCATCGACCCGAAATCCCCAGCCGGTCGGCGCCGACCAGACCTTCAGCAGGATCTCGTTGCGCCCCGGCCGCAGCGACAGGTCGTAGCCGCCCGGGTCGCGCGCCGGCGGCACGAGAACACCGTTGAGGAAGAGTCGCAGGGCGCCGCTTGCCGCCAGGTCTAGTCGCAGTCCCTGAACCGAATCGACCTGGGCAAGCGTGCGCACCATGGCGCAGAGCGAGTCGCCCGGGACCGCGTCGAGCAAAGCCGCCAGATCGACCCAGCCATCATCGCGCGCCACGACATCCCGCCACCCGGCCAGGAACACGGCGTAGAAGCGCGGATAGTCGACCGGCGAGACCCGGGCCGCAGGGTAGGCCCGCGACGAGGACCAGTTCGTGACCGACGCCGCGCGAGCGGAGCCGGCCGACCCGAGGACGAGGAACCACAGCGACGCGGCCACAACGCCGCCGCGCCGAACCGCCGCGGCAGAACCGGTGAACATGAAGGCACCTCCCGGCGACCAGGGAATCAACGCTCTACGCGGGCCGGTCCGCACGGGTTTCGCGGCGCCAGTCGCGGGCCGGCATCCGCAAGCGCTGCGCAGATCTTGCAATTTGTGAGCGAAAAAAGCCCCGGCCGCATGGCGATCGGGGCCTTCGACGATTCCATCCTGACCCGTTACGGGCTGGCGTCCGTCTTAGCGGCGGAAGAGAGACTTCACGCCGCCCCAGGTCAGATTCTCACTGGCCACCACGGAGGGAACGTACTCGTAGCACACCGTGACGGTCCAGCTGGCGTCGGTGTGCAGACCCGAGTGGGTCGTGCCGCCGTAGGCGCTGTAGCTGGTCCAGATCGTGGTCGCCACGTCCATGGGCAGGGTGGAGGTGCCCTGGAAGCCGGCGAAGCCGGTGTCGGCGGGAAGATAGGTTTCCGCTGCCGAAGCCGTATCGCTGTAGGGCACCGTGGCGCCGGAAGTGCCGGCGTAGTCCTCGACGCCGTCGAAGGCCGTCCGCGCAACGAACGGCGTGCTCATCGTGCCCGCGTCGCCGACGAGGCTCACGCCCTGCAGCGCGGCGGCGAAGGTCCAGCTGTTCTCGAGAATCCGGTAGCCGCCCGTGCCGGTGCCCAGGTTCTCATAGTAGAAGTAGCCGTCCAGCGTGGCGGCGACCTGGATGGTCACATTCAGCAGTACACCCTTTACCGGGTCGAACTGCGGGATGTCCAGGGTGGCGTGGAGATCCGTCAATCCGCCGGCCGCGACGGTATGGATCTCGGTCTCCGCAAACACCACTGAGGAAGCCGCCAGAATAGCGGCAAAAGCGAGGATCGGTAGCAAGCGACGCATGTTGAACCTCATTTTGTTGAATAGGCGAGGAAATCAGGCAACATGACACGCTCATGCGTGGATGAGGCCGTTGATTATGCCACGTTCTCGACGATTGTCAATCCTGACTCCTCGCGGTGCGTATTCGGGGGTGTCCCTCCCGGAAACCCCTCCGATGGCGCCCACGTTCGGGGTTACCAACGACTCACGGCCCGCGGGTGATATCCATGACCAGGCCGGGGAGGCCTGCGTAGGTGTCGAAGACCCCGATGGCGAGCGGCTGCCACTCGCGCGAGAGCGCCAAAACGTTCAGGCCGCGGCAGGTGAACGCCTCGTCGCGTCCGTCGAGGCGAATGCTCACGTAATTGCCATGGAACAGGCCGGCGGAAGCGACCTCGAGAGAGCGCGGACAGGCGACCTCGCCGAGGCGGGCGCCGGCTGCGAAGCTCGCCGTGACCGGCCCGCCGTTGTTCACCTCGTCCCACACGACGCGACCGTCGACGCACACGGCGGCGTACGACCCGCGGTACGCAAGCTCATTGATGGTCGCTCCCATGTCACTCAGCAGCTGCCGTGCCGACGCCGGAAACTTCTCGGTGGCCTCGTCCCGTACGGCCAACACCAGGACATCGGCGCGGTGCTCGGCCAGGAAGGTTGTGAGTTCGCACTGGCGAGGATTTAAGTAGGCGGCGGCGCCCGCCAGGGGGTGGGAACTGTGCAGACATACCCGATAGCCATCGAGGTTGTAGCCGCGAAATTCCCGTCCGACGTGACTGAATATTACCGGGAATTCGCTGTCGCGAATGATGTAGAGCAGATTCGGATCCAGTTCGCCACGCTCGACATCGCGACGCCACATGTCGGCGACCTGGTTCCCCCTCACGCCGGGACTGCGCGCCACATAGACGGCACTGACCGGCTTGCCCGCCTCCACCGCCGGTAGCGCGATATCCTCGAAATCGGCCGCGTACTGGGTGCTGTGCAGGAACGGCGGATAGGTGAAGACGCCTGCGGTCACGGCGAAAGCCTCCTGCCAGGCCTGGTCGCGCAGGCGGGACACGTGGTGGCGCGCGGACAGCGCCGCGCGATGTTCAAGCCACGGCGAAATGTCCGCCAGTTGCACCGCCACGACGAGAACCAGCCACGCCGTCAGCATCCGTGCTGGAATCGCGCGGGCCAGCGACCACAAAGCGAACGCAGTGCCTGCATAGACCAGCGGCCAAACGAAACGTCCACTCGAACGGAACGCCCGGCTCAACGGCCCGATTGGCGCCAGCACGTTCATCTTCAACAGATAGTGGTCGCTCCAGGCGATCTTGTTGGAGAGCGCGAACACGACGCAACCGACCACGACCACCAGCAGCGGCCAATGCCGCTTCGCGCGGAGCCACCAACCCCCGCTCGAGAATAGCGCGCACAGCGCAAGCGCCCAGGTACTGAGCAGCCCCAGTCCGAGATAGGCGAAGCCCTCCCACTGGGCGCCGTCGACGTACGGCAGGGACTTCAGGAAGCGGCTGCGACCGGCGGGGTTGAAGAGCGAGTTCAGGTTGAGCGAGTACAGACCGTAGCCGCCGACCGCTTCGTTGATGCCCGAGCCATAGACGAACATGCCGGAAATCCACCATGCCAACAGTACGCCGCCGGCGCACAGGCCGACAGCCACCAACGCACGCCACCAAATAATAGCGCGCGTCACGAGAACCTCGCGGACAGACCACGCCGCGGCAACAACCAGCACCATGGCCAGTAGATATGGATGAATCATGGTCGTTGCCAAGATCAGCAACACCCACCGAAACGAATTTCGGCGCGACGACGGACCAGCGTAGAGCGCCAGCGCCAGCAGCAGGAGGCCGTGCGCGGACAGAGCGATGTGCGCCCAGCGGTCGCAGAACGCCGGCATCAGCAGAAAGAGCAATGAACCGAGCCCGCGCTGGACGCGATCGCGGAGGATCCGCCCCAGCAGAAGCCAGGCCGCAACGGCCTGCAGAACATGGGCAACCAGGAGCCACGCACCGAGGTACTGCCACGGCCGCGAGATCCATGCGAAGAGCAGCTTGGCGGGAATCGCTACCAGCGGGATGCCGTCCACGAGCGGGATGGACGACCCCAGCGGCGCGCCGTAGCCGCGGATCATGCCCAGCGGAAAACCCCAAGGCTCGGTCTGGAAGGAGCGCCAGGCGAGCTGGGTCATGGCAGTGTCGCCGCCACCGAAGCACCACTGAATGCTTGCAGGATTCAGGACATTCCAGCCGAACCGCCAATAGAAGAGCAGCGCACCAGCAAAACCCATGGCGACGAGTGCAAGGCGGTCGGGGGAAACAACGGGTCGTGTCAGGATCCTCACCGGCGGGCGCCTCCCTGCGGTCAAACCAATCGCAACAACCGAAAACTCCGTCCTGTTTCTCCCGGAATCCCCGTTCACCCTGCCCGCGTGGCAGCTACGGTGAATTGAACATAACAGTTCTCCATGCTGAAACTACTCCTGCGCGCCTGCCGGCGCCTACTTCACCAGCGTCATGCGCTTCGTGTCGTTGAACGACCCCGCTTCCAGCCGGCAGAAGTACACGCCAGCCGCCACGCTCCGGCCGGTGTCGTCGCGACCTGACCAGACACTCTCCCGGCGGCCCGCCTCGGCCCATTCGCCGCTCACGAGCGTGCGCAGCAGCCGGCCCGACAGGTCGAAGACCTTCAGGCTGACCCTGGCCGGAGCAGGCAGATCGTAGCGGATCGTGGTGACCGGATTGAACGGATTGGGCACGCACTGGTGGAGCGCGAAATTCGTCGGCAGGGTTTCGGGTACTGCCGTCACCTGATCCACCACCGCCGCCGCGCTCTCGTTGCCGGCATGGTCGGACGCCGTCAGCAGGAAGTAGCCGTGCGGGAATTCCGCCACGTTCAGGCTGGTGCCGATCGTGTGATCGATCAGGACCGCGGTTTCGTCGAGGTGGTCGACCGCCGAACCGTAGACGGTGTAGTACTGGAAGTCCGGTTCGGGCGAGGAGGCCCAGACCAGGAGCGAATTCGCGTCCATCTGGAACCCGCCCGGCACGGCCGGCGCGATGTTGTCCACCGAGTAGCCGCTGTCGGGCGGGCTGGCGAACCAGACCGCCGGCGTGGTCGTGTGGGCCGTGACCAGATAGACGGCGTAGGGGAGGCCGGCGGCCGAAGAGTCGGCGAAGGTCCGCGCGGGGAAGAGGTACCGGTCCTGCTGCATCGCGGCCAGGCTGCCCAGCACCTCCCAGGTCCCGGGCGGGATCCCCGCCGCCTCGAGAGCGAGGTCAGAGACCACAAACTTCCGCTCGCCGACCGGCAGCACCGGCATCCCGGTGGACGCCTCCGCGACGGCGGCCGGCAGCTTGTCGCCGGCAACCCCGGCCACCCCGATCGTTTTCAACAAGGCCGGGTCGTCCACGCGGCGCAACACGTTGTAGGTCTGGATGGGCCAGGCGGCCTCGTCGGCGAAATCGTACCCGGAGCGGCTGAAGGTGAGCCGGACCTCGCCCCCCTGGTCGGCCGGCAGATCGGCGACCGAGGTGATGACCGCGCTGTCGTGCAGCCACTCCAGATCCAGCAGCGAGCAGGTGGGATTGACCATGGCGGCGGCATCCAGGTACCGATGCTTGCTCTGCCAGAGCAGGAAGGTGCCGGAGGCGTCGAATGTCCGCCACTCTCCGTCGGGCAGGAACGCCTGCCAGTCGGCGCCGTCGTCCGCGCTGAGCGCCCAGGCGATCGAATCGGTCTGCACGGTCGAAAGCCGAGCGCGAACGATCGGCAGGTCGTGTTGATTCACGGCCAGCGAACGCCCCGTGTCGCGGCTCGTGTCGAGGAGGCGCTGGAACACCTGCACGACCTGCAGCCCGCCCAGCTGATCCGCCACGAACGCCTGGTCGCCCGACACCGCGACGCCGAGCGCCTGGCCCGGCGTGTCGAAGCTCCCCAGCCACATCGGATCCTGGGGGTTGGAAATGTCGAAGACCTCCAGGCCCGCGTAGGAGGAGGCCACGAAAGCATACCTTCCTGCGACGGTGATGTCGTAGGCCGAGGAGGCTGTGGCGTGGCTGCCAGCGTACACCGGCAGGGCCGGATCGGAGACGTCGATCACGACGATCCCGCCCCCTTCGTCCGCGACGTACGCATAACGGCCCGCGACGGCCACCTTCCTGGCGATTCCCGCAGTATTGAAGGTCCCGGTCAGGGCAGGATGCTTGGGATCGGAGACGTCGATCACCAGGAGGCCCGAGGAGCCGTCCGCGACGTAGGCGAAGCGGCCGGCGAGGGCAACGCCGACGGCGGATCCCGGGGTGTTGTAAGTTCCGGCCAGGGCGGGATGCGCCGGGTCCGAGACATCGACCACCTGGAGGCCCGAAGACATGTCGGCGACGAAGGCGTACTTTCCCGAGACGGCAACGCACTGGGCGTTGGTCGGGCTATCGTAGGTTCCCGACAGGGTGGGGTTCGCCGGATCCGCCACATCGATCACCAGAAGGCCGGACGTGTAGCCGGCGACGTACGCGTGGTTGCCCGCCACCGTCACCCCGTAGGCGAAGGTGGGGACGGCGCAATGCCCGGCCAGGACGGGCTGCGACGGATCGGTCACGTCGAGCACCTGGAGACCGTTGGCGTAGTCGGCCACGTAGGCGTAATTGCCCGAGACGGTCACGCCGGCGGTGGAAGAGGAGGTCGGGTAGCTGCCGGCCGGAGCCGGTGGCGTCGGGTTGGCGATCCTGACCACCTGCAGGCCGGTAGTGCCACCTGCCACGACGGCGACATCCCCCTCGACCGCCACGCCGAACGCCTCGCCCGGCAGGGAGCAGGTGTCGTAGAGGGCGGGGTGCGCCGGATCGGCGATGTCCACGACCTGCAGGCCCGAGCCGGGAACCGTCACATAGGCGTAGCGCCCCGCGACGGCGACCCCACGCTCGACCGACGGGTAGGGGAGGGTGTAGCTGCCCGCGTGAGCGGGGTTCCCGGGGTCGGACAGATCGATGATCTCGAAGCCGGAAAGGGCAATGAAGGGGCTTCCCACGAGGGCGTAGTGCCCGGCCATGACCACTTCGGAGGCGAATCCCGCCGGGTACGAACTGACCAGCCTGACGGCTGAGCGCACGATCGTGCCGTTATAGCCCACGACCGTACCGGTGTTCTTGTCGGAGAAATCAACGCCCGTCAGAGCATTGCCGGTGCCGCTGTCCTGCAGGACCCAGTCGGCCCCGCCGTTGGTCGTCCGCAGGATCGAGCCTAAGGCGCCCACGGCGGTGCCCGTGTTTACGTCGGCGAAGTCGACGGTGTAGAGCCAGTTGGTGGTGCCGCTGGTCTGGGGCACCCACGAGGCCCCGCCGTTGGTCGTCCGCAGGATCAGGCCGTTGTTCCCGACGACGGTGCCGACAGTCGAGTTCACGAACGAAACCCCGTAGAGCACATCCGCCGTGCCGCTGGTCTGAGGCGTCCAGGTGGCGCCGCCGTTCGTCGTCCGCACGATCGTGCCGATATTACCCACGGCCGTGCCGGTGTTCAGATCGGTGAAGGAGAGCCTGTAGAGGAATTCGGTCGTGCCGCTGGTCTGGGGCGCCCAGGAGGCCCCGCCATTCGTTGTCCGCAGGATCGTGCCGCTCCCTCCCACTGCGGTTCCCGTGTATGTGTTGACGAACCACACATCCATCAGGTCTTTGGTAGTGCCGCTGTTCTGGGGCGTCCAGGAGGCGCCGCCGTCCGTCGTCCGCAGGATGAGGCCCCCCACCCCCACCGCGGTGCCCGTATTCGCGTCCGAGAACCAGACGCCGTTCAACTGGAACGCGGTGCCACTGGTCTGGGGCGTCCAGGTGACCCCGCCGTCGATCGTGCGCAGGATCGTGCCGGTCCGCCCCACCGCCGTGCCGGTGTTGGCGTCCCTGAAATGCACGTCCGTGAGGTATTCGCTCGTGCCGCTGGTCTGGAGGGTCCACCGGGGCGCTTCGAGCACCTGCAGGCCGCCGCTCCAGTCCGCCACGCAGATCAGCTGCCCGAAGAGGGCGACCTTGAAGGCGTTGCCCGGAGTATCGTAGCTCCACGCGAAGGTGGGGCTGGCGGGGTTCCGGATGTCGATCACCTGGAGGCCGGAGAAGCCGTCGGCCACATAGGCGAGATGCCCGGCCACGACCACGCCCTGGGCCGAGCCGGGAGTATCGTAGGTCCCCACGATCACCGGATTCGCGGGGTCGGAGACGTCGATCACCTGCAGACCGAGCCCGCCGTCGGCCACGCAGGCGAAATTCCCCCAGGCCGCGACATCCTCGCGCCCGCCCGGCGTGCTGCAGGTTCCCACGAGCGCGGGGGCCGCCGGGTCGGAGAGGTCCACGACCAGCAGCCCGGCGGCGGTGTCGAGCACGTAGGCGTAATTCCCCGCGAACGCGACCTTGACGGCGGTGCCGGGGGTTGCATACGCCCCGGCGACCGTCAACGCGAACGGGGGCAGCCGCAGCTCGCACGCCACCGTGTCCCATCTGGCGGTGGTGTTGAGCGGGTCGCGGTACTGCCGGGTGGAGAAGTCCTCCAGGTAGCGGACCTGGCCCGCAGCGGCGGCGCCGGCGCAAAGCAACGCCGTGAGCAGAAAGAGCAATCTGGTCGATGGAATGGTTTTCATGACCCCCCCATGGATTCGGCACGCAACTGACGGGAGCCGGTTCCCAGATGGCTCCCGCCGGGCCGGTCGCCCGGGATCCGGATCATCCGGGTGGTCCCCGCGCCAATGTGGGGGGATGGCAAGCCTTGTCGGTCCTCTCCCCCTTGCCCCGCCGACCTCCCTCCAGGTCGTTGGAAAATTGTACCCCAGTTGCAGTCCGCGCGTCGAGCCGGCCACCGCCGGTTCGCGGCCGGCCCGTCCCGAACACCTTGATTCAGCAGGGACTTCCGTCGACGATTGCCTCAGGTCCCTGGCTCCGTCGGCGCTGCGCCCGGCGCGAGGGAAAGCGGACAGGCTGGTCAATATCTCCAGAAATGGCAGTCAGAAACGAAACCACGCCAATTCTCCAACCGACGGTTGGGGAATTGGCGTGGACAACCCGACGGTCGCTGCGCCTCAGCGCGCCGCGTCCGCCTGTTTGGCGTCGAGCAGCCGCTGCGCCTCGGCGAAGGCCTGCTCGAGCGACGCGGACGGTGCGGCGCCAGGACCCGCGGCGACCACCTGGCGCAGCGAATGCGTCCCCGCCAGCGCCACATCGGTTATGTGGTCACGGACCAGCCGGTCGATCGTCGCCACCTCCCGCTCCAGGTCGCAGGACGGGTAGAGGAAGCGGAATTCCATGGCCGCGCGCTGCAGGCGCGCCAGCGCCACCCCGGCGTCGCCCTGATTCGGATCGGCAAGCGCACCGCCGAGCAGGTCGAGATCATCGACCAGGATGTCCGCCGGATTGTTCTCGCGCAGCGTCTCGACGAGGAGCCGGCAGTCCCGACGCGCCGCCGACACCGCCATCGAATTCCCCTCGACGCCGGCCTGCTCCAACCGTCCCAGCGCCTCCTGCAGCGCCACCGCCCCCCGCCGCAGATACCGCATCGCCGCGTTCCCCGCCTGCCGCGTCCCCTCCGGCGCCTCTTCGAACTACCCGAGCCCCGGTATCCCGACCGCCGGCACATTCGACAACTGCGGCACCCGCATCACCTCCCCCGGTTCCGGCACTGGCGGCCCCGAATGCGCATCGACCCGTTTCTCGGTCACGGAATCCTGAGCCCCGGCGCAAACCACGGCGCACAGGAGTAGTTTCAGCATCGAGCGCCATGTTATGATCAGTCACCCGTAGCTGCCATCCCCGCAGGACCGACGGAGCTTCCAGCAGGGACAGGACTATCGGTTCCGCGCAGGGGACCGCTGAGCTTTGCAGAAAGCAGGGAGCCCGTGCTCGGCCTCTTCGTCCTGACCAGCTTTCTCTCCGCCGCGCTGCTGTTCGCCGTCGAACCGATGCTGGGGCGATTCGTATTGCCGCTGCTGGGAGGCAGTCCCGCCGTCTGGAACACCTGCGTGGTGTTCTTCCAGATCGTCCTGCTCGCCGGCTATGGCTACACGCACCTGACCACCCGCCGGCTGCGGCCACGCGCACAGGCGCTGGTGCACGCGCTGGTTGTTCTGGCGGCCTTCGTCTCGCTGCCGCTCGCGTTGCCCAATGGCGCCACCCCCCCCGTAACGGACATGCCGGCCGTCTGGCTGCTCGGCCTGCTCGCGGCCACCGCCGGCCTGCCCTTCTTCGCGGTCGCGACCACGGCTCCGCTCCTGCAGCACTGGTTCTCCCGCACTCGCCACCCGCGCGCCCACGACCCCTACTTCCTCTATGCCGCGGGCAACCTCGGCAGCGTGATCGGTCTGCTCGCCTACCCGCTGCTGATCGAGCCGGCGCTGGCTCTGCGCGCCCAGGGGGTCGCCTGGGCCATCGCCTTCGCGGGACTCGCGCTGGGTCTCGCCGGCTGCGCCGCCTTCATGTTGCGCGACGTGCGGGGCGGCGGCGGCGGCGGCGCGCCCGTCCCGACAGGCGCCGGCAAGCGCGGCAGTTCTGCCGCCGCCCCGTCGTGGAGCCGCCGCCTGCTGTGGCTCGTGCTGGCGGCCGTGCCGTCGAGTCTGACGCTCGGCGTGACCCAGTACATCTCGACCGACCTCACCGCGATCCCGCTGGCGTGGATCGTGCCCCTGCTCGTCTACCTGCTGACTTTCGTGGCCGCTTTCTCGACGCGTATCCGACTGCCGCTGCGCGCTCTGGGCGTGGCCCTGCTGGTCGTCGCGCCCGGAGCGGGCGTCCTGCTCGCTCTGGCGGTGCATCAACCGGTGTTGCCGCTCATCCTGGCGCACCTGGTGGCGCTCGCCGTCGCCGCCCTCGTCTGCCACGGACGGCTGGCCGGCACGCGCCCGCACCCCGCGCACCTGACCGGCTTCTACTTCGCGATGGCGCTCGGAGGCGTGGTGGGCGGGGCTTTCAACGCCTTCGCGGCCCCGCTCCTGTTCGACTCGGTCCTGGAATACCCGATCGCCCTTCTGGCGGCCTGCCTCCTCGCTCCGGTCGGCGGCTGGCCGCAGCGGGGCAACGGCGCGGCGCGCGCCGTCGCCCGCACACTGCGCTGGTGGCGACCGGCTGCCGTCCCCCTTCTCGCCGCGGGATTCGCCCTCGTCGCGCAGCATGCCGTCAACGTGGATCCAGGCGTGCGGGTCCTGCTGCGCTCGCGCACATTCTTCGGCGTGCACAAGGTCCTCGCGGATCGGGGCCAGTGGTACGACCTCATGAACGGCACGATCCTGCACGGAACGCAGTCACATCAGACGGATCCCCGCACAGGCTTCTACTGGGGGCGGATGCCGACCGCGTACTACCACGAGTCCGGCCCGATCGGCGATGTCTTCCGCGTCTTCGGCGGGCAGCCCAAATTGGCCCGCGTCGCCGTGACCGGGCTGGGGGCAGGCACTCTGGCGGCTTACGCTGTTCGGGGGCAGGAGATCGACTTCTACGAAATCGACCCCGAGGTCGCCCGCATCGCCTCGGACCGGCGTTACTTCACCTATTTGGCCGATGCGCGCGGGCGCGGCGCGGCCGTCAATGTCGTCATGGGCGACGGCCGCCTGACGCTCGCCCGCCACACCGGCTCCCCGTACGGCCTGATCGTGCTCGACGCCTTCTCGGGCGATGCCGTCCCCATCCACCTGCTCACACGCGAGGGAATGCTCGTCTATCGCGACCACCTCGCGCCGGGCGGCCTTCTCGCCTTCCACATCTCGAGCCAGTTCTTCGATTTCCGCCCCGTCCTCGCCGCGATCGCCAGGAACCTCGGCATGGTGGCCTGGTTCCGCGATGACTCGGAGTTGACGGCTGCCGATCGGGACCGGGCGAAGCGCCCCTCCTGGTGGGTGCTGATCGCCCGCGCCGACGCTGACCTCGGCCCGCTCGCCCGGGACCCCAACTGGGTCCGGCTCTCGCCGTCGCCGCGGGTCCCGGTGTGGACCGACGATCACGCCAACCTGCTCGACGTCTTCATGCCGTCCATTTTTCCCGGCCGAGGGAACTAGCTCCCGCCCGGCGGCGCCATCTGGTTGCCGTCATCTTTCCTACCGGGTGATGACTAGTCGCGCCACTCGCGATTCACCGCGCGCCGTCAGCCGTGCGTAATAGACGCCCGCGGGCACTGGTCGCCCCGCGGCATCTTGCCCGTCCCAGCCCAGCACGTGCTCGCCGACTGCCGCGGACTCGTTGAAAAGCGCTCGCACGAGTCGCCCCCGCACGTCGTACAGATCGACCCTGGCGCTTGCGGCGGCGCCCAGCGCGAAGCGCAGCGCACTCCCACCGCCCGAAGGATTCGGCCCGTTGATCGCAAGTTCGAGGTCCCCCGCCCGGTTCCCGTCCGCGACGCCGACCACCAGGGGAGCCCCCAGCGTGCCGTCGGCGCCGATCCTGCTGGCGTAGATGTCCCAACTCGGGTTCACGCGATAGTCTTCCCACACGACGACGGCACCGCCCGCACCATCGCCGAGGATGGCCGGCAGGGTCTGGCTGTCAGCCGCGGTCGAGACGGCGACTCCGTTGGCCGCCCACTGGCCGATGCCGGTCGTGTCGAGGCGCTGGGCGAAGATGTCATAGTAGTAGCCGTCCGTGCGGCGATCCTGCCACGTGATGACCGCCCCGCCGGCGCCATCGCGCGCGATCGCCGCCACGGCCTGATCGTAGGCGGCCCCCGAGACGAGCGTCCCGTCGGCAGCCCACAGCCCGACGCCCGCGGCGTCGAGACGCTGCGCGTAGACATCGTAGCCGGCCCCGGAGCGCTTGTCGTTCCAGGCGATGATCGCCCCGCCGCTGCCGTCGCCGGCCAGGACGGGCGCCTCCTGATAGTCCGCGGCCACGCAGACGCTGTCCCCCCCGGCCGTCCACTGCGCGGCCCCTGCGCCGTCGATCTTCTGCGCATAGATGTCGGAGCTGGAGCCACGGCGGTAGTCCTGCCAGGCGATGATCGCCCCGCCGGATCCGTCACTGACGATGTTGGGGTAGATCTGGAAACTGCTCTCCGTCGAAATGGCCACGCCGTTGGGCGTCCATTGCGCCACGCCGGCACTGCTGATGCGCTGGGCGTAGACGTCGTTGTCGCCCCCGCGCTGGTCGTACCACGTGATGATGGCGCCGCCGGCGCCGTCGGTGACGATCATCGGCCGTCGCTGGGCCGTCACGGCCGTGCAGACCGCGACTCCGTTGGGCGTCCATTGCACCACGCCCAGGGAATCGACCCGCTGGGCGTAGATGTCGTAGTTGGTTCCGCGACCATCCTCCCAGGTGATGATCGCGCCCCCGCCGCCATCGCTGACGATCTGCGGCTTGCCCTGGGTTCCGGCCAGCACGCAGATCCCGAGACCGTCGGCCGCCCACTGCACCGTTCCGGACGCGGTGACACGACGGGCGTAGATGTCACGGTTGAAACCGCCGGGACGGTTATCCTCCCACGTGACGATGGCTCCGCCGGCGCCGTCGCCCACGAGCATGGGATATTCCTGGGCAAGCGCCGCCATGGACAGAGCGATGCCGTTGACCGCCCATTCCGCCGCACCCGTCCGATCCATCCGCTGGACATAGATGTCCGCGTAGCCGTTCCTGTGGTCCTGCCAGGCTATGATCGCACCATCGGCGCTATCGCCTGTAATCGAGGGAAGCCGTTGATTGCCCGTTGAAGTGCAGATCGGATTGTTTGTCGTCTGATCACCGGACCATTGGGCAAGAGACGGCGTGGCGCACAGGCACACCATGAGGGCCCAGGGAAATCTGGCGCGCAGGAAATTGGCAGAGGCTTTCATCGGATCTCCCATTCGGAAACGTTCACCAGTAGTGATGGTTCTTGCTGGCCCGTTCGTCAGACTTCGCCCACGGCCGTTTCGGCAGCGATGGAGAAGATCGCCGAGCAGCCATGGCTCACTCACGCCTGGGCCGTCGCGCAGGCCGGAAGCAGGACTGTGGCAATCAGCAGGAGCGTGAGGGAACTGCGCATGGCGGTAGTCCATTCGGTTGATGATCCCTGTCAGGATTGCCGCGTCCGGCCGGAACGCGGGCGGCGCCTGAATACCGACTAAAACCTATCGGATTAATGGGAGTTATGTCAATCAGAATGGGAAACGCCGATCCGAGGCTCAGCAGAGACGGCTTCCGACCCCGTCGTGAGCGGCCGCGACCTCTCTCCGGGCGGAATTTCCGCCCCGACACCCACACCCCAATTCGCGCCCCCGCACAGGGACGGGTGGGATTATTGAAAGGCACAGGGGGGGACGATCACCACACAGCAAGGAACCGCCGATACCGGCCGTACTTCTCGCTCGACATTCGTTCATTCATGACCATGGCCTCAAGCCAACCGTGAAACTCCTCGGCCCGCGCCCGCAGCGCGGATCGCGGGATGCCCAAGACGTCGCGATCGGGGATCTGCAGCTCCCGCGTCGCATCCAGAGCAAGCGCCCGCGCCAGATGCGCAGCAGCCCGCTCGTAGTTTCCGGCGATGACATGAAGCTCCGCAGCGTAGAGCAGTGCATCGTGGGTGGTCCCCCACACTTGGAATCCACGGCCCTTCTCGCAAAGCACGAATGCATCGGCCGGCGTCTCCAGCAAGGAGTTCGTCCACTGGGCGCGACCCAACGGGCCCAGCAGCAGTCCCACCCCCAGCGGTCCCGCGAGCGCGGTGTACCGCGGGGTCTCGAGGGCTGCCTTGGCAGTGGCCGGACCGCGATCACCGTCGTGAGTTGTCAATTGTGCCTGGAAGATGAACAGATCGAATGGACCACTCCTGGATTCCGGCGGCAGGAACTCGCGGATTGCCTTGGCAGCTTCGCGCGCTGTCTGTGACGCGCAAACCACCGGATCGGCCGGAAGGCCATCCGCCTCCGGCCTCGATATCCATTCGCGCATTGTGACTTGGCCCCAGAAGATCGTTCCGATTGCCAACCCTGCGGCGGTCAAACCGTTCAATCGCAAACGGACAGGCACCAGGCTAGCCAGGGTGAGAGAACCGGCTGCAGCCGCCAAGTACCCCATGTAGGGCCGGGCCTGGTTGACGAGCGGCAACACCGGTCCAAGGCTCAGCAGGGCGCAGGCCCAGGCCGTCAACGGCAGTTGCCGTCCGCGACGCCAGGCCTGCGCGCCGTACACTCCCCACGCCACGAAGAGGGCGATGCCGACCCCGGCCAGGGTCCAGGTCACCTGCGCGGTGAAGACCGGGCCCGGCGTGGGCAGCCACCAGCCGAACTTGCCCAGATTGCCCAGCATCACCAGCGCCCCGCCAAGAGCATACGGATCACGTGGCCCCGTGGCGAAATGCCGGAGGATCAGCGCACTCTCCCACGCGGCAACGCCGGCAACAAGAACCGCCACGCTCCAACGGAGACGGACGCCAACGCCCCCCGAGGCGCGACGCGCAACCAGCGACGCCATGAAGAAGAATGGCAGCGCGAGCGCCGACTCCTTCGCCAGGATCGAGCCGATCCCCAGCAGGCCCGCAAGCAGTACATCGGCGCGCCCGACAGCCAGCCATCTCTCGATGGCCAACAACGCCAGCACTCCGCCCAGTAGCTCCTGAATACCCGAGGCCCAGTACAGCGGAGTGAATGCGATCGGTGTGGCTGCGAACAGCAGTCCGGCCAGCAACTGCGCCGGCGGCCCCAACGATGCCCGCCGCGCAATCCCGACAACGGTCACCGCAGCGATCGCGTGCAGTAGAATGCGCAGCCACGCGTGCGCCGCCGCATCGAGGCCGAACAACGGCCACGTGATGGACCACCAGGCGTGCTGACTCAACCACCGAGCCGGGAATCCCGCAGGGACCTCGATCCGACCGGCAGCGCGGGCAAGCTGACCCCAGTCGTCCAGGCACCACCAGGACCCCAAGGCAGGTATCCTGGCTAAGACAGCGACGGGCAGCACGGCCATCGGGATCGCCCAGGCGCGCCCGACCACCAACGCCTCGAAGCCGCGCCACGAGGCTTCAGTACGTGCCTGCTTCTGCATGCTCACGTCCCCGTCGCTCCTGGCCAAAGCGCGCCCCCACGTCCCGTGAGTTCTGGGGCCGACAGAGCCACAAGGGGGGCTGAAACCATGCCATGCAAATGTGCATCGCTCATGCCAGTCATGATTGCCCTCCGCCTTCAGGTACAATCATCGCGTCGAGGACATCTGCTCCGCTGCTGCAGTGGCCTTCATAATTAGCCGCCCAACCAGCCGCTGTTAACCAGGGGAAGAAAGCCAGGTCACCCCCGCGCTGGTCGATTCGTGGTGGGGAGAGCAGGTCGGTGGGCGGGGGCTGTACCTAACGATAGATAGCCTTAATCGTACCCCAACTGGCGCCTTGTTGGGCCACGGTGGCTCGAGAAACCCAGCTGTAGCCACAAAGCCCGTCGTCCATGCTTAGGTGCTTGTCTCCGGTGTCGGGATACACAACGACCTGCACGAAAGCATACCTGGTCGTAGATTCTCCAATCGTGGTGTCCAGCATGTCAACGGGGATGCCAAGAAGGCCCGGCACCTGGGAGAGAACGTACGTGCCCTGCGCCTGCAGAACGCCGTTGCGGAAGGTACGGTAGATCGCGCCGTCGGCGGCTGCGCCATACTGGCACTGCAGAGTGAAACCCTCTGTCTGAGGCGTCGAGACCACGCTGCCATCGTCACATCCGGTGCTTGCCCATTCCCATGAGCCAACAATGAGATCCGCGACCTGCGCCCCGGACAGCAGGGGGGCTCCAATCACGAGAACAACGAGCAGAAGAGTGGCCGTCAGGTTTTTCAAGAGTCGCAGCATCCCCTCTGGGCCTCGGCTAATTATGGGGGGAGCGCCGAGACGGAGTCAATGGGCGCGGCCGGCACCACCGGCAACAACAACCAATTGAGTTTTCACTTGTGCCAGCCAGAATGAAGAAAGCACGTTTTGGAGAATCAAAGAGCTTCCAGCGTCCATACCGCCCGGGCAATTTCTCTCTCCACGTCTCTCCCCAATACCGACCCCCGCACCCCAAAACCCGCCCTCGTAACCCGCTGCAACTGCGCCACAAACAAACGCCCCGATCCAACCCAGACCGGGGCGACCGTCAACTTCTCTGCAAGTCGTTGCTACACTGAAAGTTGTTGGCTCGTCAGGCTGGACTCGAACCGGAAGCCCGTCGTTCACAGCCATATGCCTACCATTGATATGCCGGGTGATGCCGGGTGTCGAACTACACGCCACGGGGACTATTTGGCGTGCTGAAAGATCGCCAGGAATCCGAATACCAGATAATGTTCTGATGTTCTCCGTCCGCAATCCGGGCCTCATCCGCTTCGAGCCGGTGCGCCGGGTGCGACCGTATTCTCCGCGGCACGGGGCTTGAGACTCGCTCCTTCGACGGTTACTGTGGCGGCCATGTTCGATCGCCTCGCATTGTCCCTCGCCCCCACGATCGTCTGCCGCTGGCTGCTGCTGGCGGCGGCAGCGGTGTCCGTTCGGGCCGCAGCGGCCCCGTCGGAGGACCGGCCGGATTCCACCATCGGTGTGACCATCGCCGCCTGCGGTCGGCGCCCCTGCCGGATCGCGCTGGCCGCAGTATCGCCCCCTGGCCGAGGCCCTTTCCCGCTGGCGGGCGCTCGACGGGAGCGCCTGGCGCGACTCCCTGCCACGCGTGCCGCGGGTCGATCCGGGCGACCGGTATTGCGGTCTGGCGGACGTGGCGCGGCGTTTGCGCGTGCTGGGCGATCTTTCGGCGGCAGCCGACAGCGCGTCCGAGGACAGCCTGTACGGCGAACCGCTGCTGTCTGCCGTGCACCGCTTCCAGGCACGGCACGGTCTGGCTTCCGACGGGGTGATCGGCCGCGCCACCTTCGGCCAGCTCGACATTCCGCCGGCGGGCCGCGCCCGGCAGATCGAGTTGTCGCTGGCGCGCCTGGACCGGCTGCCGGAGCCGCCCGCCGGTCCGGCGATCGTCGTCAACATCCCGGCGTTCCGGCTGTACGGCTTCGCCTCCGCCGTTGGCGACACCGCGCCCTCGCTCGAGATGGGGGTGATCGTCGGCAAGGTCGCCACGCCGACACCGGTGTTCGCGGACACGATGCGCTACGTCATCCTGCGCCCGTTCTGGCACCCGCCGCGCAGCATCATCACCGGTGAGATCCTGCCCGCCATCGAGCAGGATCCGGGCTATCTCGACGCCCACGAGATGGAGCTCTGCCCCTCGGCGAACGACCTGGTGCCGGCCCTGCCGCTCACGCCGGAAAATCTCGAGCGCCTGCGCGCCGGCACCGCGCGCGTGCGCCAGCGCCCCGGCCCGCGGAACACGCTCGGCCTGGTGAAATTCCTGTTCCCCAACCGACACATGATCTACCTGCACGGGGCATCAGGGTACGCACTCTTCGCGCGGACGCGACGCGACTTCAGCCACGGCTGCGTGCGGGTGGAGGATCCCGAGGCGCTGGCGGAGTTCGTGCTGGCGGGCGAGCCGGGCTGGACGCGGCAGGAGATTGCCGGGGCGATGGAGGGGGAGAAATCGACGCGCGTGGACCTCACCCACACGCTCCCGGTCATCATCACCTACCTGACCGCCTGGCCCCGCGGGGACGGTGTGATCGTTTTCTGCGAGGATCTCTACGACCTGGATGCGGCGGAAACGCTCCCCGTACCGCCGGCGGCCATGGAGACGCTGATCTCCGCGCCCTGATCCCACCGTTGCGTCAGAGGCTCAGATCCCCCCGTGCGAGCAGCGTGCGGGTGGAGCCGTCCGCGTACGTGGCGACGAGGGTCGGCTGGTGGAAGAGGAAGTCGAGGTGGGTGCAGGAGACATTGCGCCCGCCCGGCATGTCCTCGTTGTTGCCGAACGCCACGTGGGCGGTGTGCAGCGCCTTCTCGTCTTCGAGCATGCGGCCCACGATGCGCGCGCCGGGGTTGATGCCGATCCCCAGTTCGCCGATCACCGCGGCCCACGGATCGAGCGACGTGAGCCTTGCCAATTCCTGCTGCAGCTCGTCGTTTCCGCCCGCGATCCGCGCGATGCGCCCTCCCCGCACGTGGACCCGCACCGGCTGGGGTGGCGGTCCAAGCGCGCCGATCGAGCCGTCGGCGACCAGGATCCCCTCGGCGTCCGACTCCACCGGCGCCGCGTAGATCTCGCCGCACGGCAGATTGACCATGGCCCCGACGCCACCGCGGCAGTCGTGCACGAAGGGGCGGCCGAACAGCCCCAAGGACAGGTCGGTGCCGCCCGGCGCCGTGATGCGCGCCGAGATGGCGCCCTCGAACGCGGCGACCAGGCGATCGGCCGTTTCGACCATGGCGCCGTAGTCGACCGCCAGCGGACCGTTCTCGAACATCTCCTCGGTGATGCCGGGACTGTGGCCGCAGCGGATGCGTCCGGTCGCCCCGATGCGCTGGAGCCACGCCACGCGGAACGGGATCTCGTCGTTGCGGGCCTGCAGCGCGTTGACGACGATCGTGACGTCATCCAGGAGCCCGACAAGTTCGGGTGGCGTCTCGCGCAGCGGCCGTGCCGACTCCGGGAGCGTGTAGAGACGCGCCGGGCAGCCGATCCCCGCGGCCGCGGCGTGGAACGCCTCGCCGATGCGGCGGCGGCTCTCGTCCGTGACGACCAGGACCGTGTCGTCGGGGGCGAGCCCGAGAACGTGGATGAGGGCATTGCGGGCGACAGCGATCAGGCTGCTGAGGTCTGTCATGTGCCGTGCTCCAGGCCGGACGAGTCGTGGGGCGTGATACATAAGTACGCGCGATCCGGCCCCGGGGTTCCGCGCCCGCCGCAAGACAGTTGCCGCCCCCCGCGCCTGAGGCTACATTTCATGGGTCAGGCTGCGGCCGCCCGCGCCGGCCACGCCGGAAACCTTCCGGAGCGCCGGGCGCAGGGACCGCCGCCACGGCGATCGGATCGCGCCGTGAACGTACTGCTCATCTCCCCCCGCAATCCCGACACCTTCTGGAGCTTCAAGCACGCGCTGCCGTTCGTGTCGAAGCGCTCCTCGCTGCCTCCGCTCGGCCTGCTCACCGTGGCCGGCCTGCTGCCACGGGCGTGGCATCTGGAACTCGTCGACCTCGACGTGGGCCGCCTGCGCGATGCGCAGATCCGCCGGGCAGACTGGGTGCTCGTGTCGGCGATGATCGTGCACGAACAGTCGGTGCGGGAAATCGCCCGCCGCTGCGCCGCGCTCGGCCGCCCCGTGATCGGCGGCGGCCCCCTCTTCACGACCGGCCACGAACGTTTTCCGGAGATCGGCCACTTCGTCCTGGGCGAAGCGGAAGAGCTGGCCGGCGAGCTGGCCGACGACATGACTGCGGGGCAGGTGCGCCGGGTTTACCGCGCGCCGCGCTTCCCGGATCTGGCCCTCGCGCCGGTCCCGCGCTGGGACCTCATCAAGCCGCGCCATTACGCCACGCTCGCGCTGCAGTCCTCGCGCGGCTGTCCCTACGACTGCGAATTCTGCGACATCGTGGTGATGAACGGCCACGTGCCGCGCGTCAAGACGCCGGCGCGGATGATCGCCGAGCTGGAGGCGCTGCGCGCCCGCGGCTGGCGCGGCGCGGTTTTCATCGTGGACGACAACTTTATCGGCAACAAGGCCGGCGTGAAGAAGATTCTCCGCGAGATCGTCGTTTGGCGCCGCCGCACACATTCCCCCTTTACGTTTTTGACCGAAGCCTCGGTGAATCTGGCGGACGACGCGGAACTGCTGGGGCTGATGGTGGAGGCGGGCTTCAAGAAGGTCTTCCTGGGCCTCGAAACGCCGGTGGCCGACAGTCTCGTCGAATGCCGCAAGTCGCAGAATGCCGGGCGCGATCTCGTGGCGGCCGTGCGGGTGATCCAGGCCGCCGGACTGGAGGTGATGGGGGGCTTCATCATCGGCTTCGACAACGATCAGCCCGACATCTTCGAGCGCCAGTTCGAATTCATCCAGAAGGCCGGCGTGGCGACCGCGATGGTCGGCCTGCTGACGGCCCTCCCGCAGACCCGCCTCTGGAGACGGCTGGCCGGAGAAGGCCGGCTGCTGGGCGACAGCACGGGCGACAACACCAGCGCCGCCTTCAATTTCGTGCCGAAGCTGGACCGCGAGTATCTCATGGAGGGGTACCGTCGCCTCATGAAGCAGCTCTACGAGCCGCGGGCCTACTACCGGCGCGTGGGGGCGTTCCTGGAGAACTACCAGGCGCGCGGCCCCCGGGCGCGCCTGCTGCCCGCGGAGCTGGGCGCCCTGTTCAAGTCGCTGCTGATGAACGGCCTGATCCACCGCGGGCGCCGCGCCTACTGGCGCTTCCTCGGCAGCACGCTGGTGCATCACCCCTCCAGCCTCGGCCTCGCCATCACGGCGGCCATCTACGGCCACCACTTCCGCACCGTGGCCCGGCGCCTGTAGCGTCCGGCGGGGGCGGGAAGCAACCTTTCGGCCGCGGCGCGCGTCTAACGGCCGTCTGTCGCTTCCGGACCCCGTTCCGTGGAGGATGCCATGCGCGCCCGATTCGTACTGCTGGCGGCCGCGGCCGCCCTGTTGCTTTTCGCCGCCCCGATCACCGCCGCCGACGAGCATTCGCTGTTCAAGGGGAGCCTCTTCTCCCGGGGCGAGAAGGGGAACGGCACCCTGGTCACCCGCCAGTTCGACGTTTCCGGTTTCGATCGGGTCGCGCTGGACGGAGGCTTCGACGTGTACGTCAAGGTCGGCGGCGCGACCAACGTCACCGCCACGGTCGATGACAACATCGCCGACCTCTTCACGGCGGAAGTGGAGAAAGGGACCCTGCGCCTCGACTGGACGAAGGCGTGCCGTCCGAGCCGCAAGTGCCGCGTCGACGTGACCCTGCCGGATCTGCAGGGCTTCACGGTCAACGGCGCCGGCGACGTCGAAATCACCGGCGTCCGCGGGGCGCGGCTGGAGTTGAACATCACGGGCGCCGGGGACATGGAGGTCTCCGGCAGCATTGACGAGCTCGAGCTGGTGGTGTCCGGCGCCGGTGACGTGGAGGCCGGGGAACTGGCGGCGCAGGACGTCGAGGTGCGGGTCAGCGGCGCCGGCGACGCGACGGTGCGCGCCGCGCGCAGCCTCGACGCGAACGTCTCCGGAGTGGGCGAGATCACCTACCTGGGCGACCCGACCAAGGTGGAGACGCGCGTCAGCGGCGTGGGCGAAATCAACCGCGGTCGCTGACGCGGGCAGGTCCCCGGTTCCCGGGCTGGCGCGGGGGTGCCCATGTGCTAGATTCGGGGCACCCCCCGACGTCAGGAGAGCCATGCGCCGGCAAGTCGTGTCCGCGATCGTCCTGGGCGTCTGTTCGCTGCTGCTGGCCGCCGGCTGCGCCGGCCCGCGCCCGGCGATCACGCCCGAGCCCCCCGCGCCTCCCCGTGAAGGCATCCGCCCGCGCATCGGCCTGGCCCTCGGGGGCGGCGGAGCGCGCGGCTTCGCCCACATCGGCGCCCTGCGCGTGCTCGAGCAGGAGAAGATCCCGATCGACCTCGTGGTCGGCACCTCGGTGGGCAGCCTCGTCGGCGCCCTCTACGCCGACCAGGGGCGGGTGCTCGACGCCGAGCTGAGCGCCCTGACCGTGGGCGAGGAGGAGTTGTTCGACCAGACGATGATCCCGCTCTTCTCGGGCGGCCTCGTCAAGGGGAAGAAGCTTGAGGCGTTCCTGCGGAGCAACCTGAAGCACCCCCTCATCCAGAACATGGCCGTGCCGTTCGCGGCGGTCGCGGTCGATCTCGACACCGGCGAGACCGTGGTGTTCCGCACGGGCGATGCCGCCTCCGCCGTGCACGCCTCGTGCGCCATCCCCGGAGTTTTCGTGCCGGTGACCATCGCCGGTCGCACCTTCGTCGACGGCGGCGTGACCAACCCGGTCCCGGCGAGCGTGGCCCGCGAGCTGGGCGCCGATCTGGTCATCGCCATGTCGGTGCCGCCGCCGGCGCCCAAGCCGGCTTCGCGCAACCAGGTCTCCGTGGCCTACCACTCCATCTCGATCATGGCGGCCGAAATCGGGCGCCTGCGCGCCGACGAGGCCGACGTGGTGATCGCCACGGAGGTCGGCAAGGTCGACTTCGACGACTTCTCGCAGAAGCGCCGCCTGATCGAGGCGGGCGAGGCGGCCGCGCGCGCGGCGCTGCCGGCGATCCGCGCGGCGATCGAGGCGAAGACGCGCTACTGAGCGGGCGGGCGGCGCCGCCCGCTCACTCCGCCTCGCCGTGCTCGGTGCGGGCGATGATCTCGTCCTGCAGCGCCGGGCCCAGGTCGCAGAAGTAATCGCTGTAGCCGGCCACCCGCACGATCAGGTCACGGTGCTCCTCCGGACGCGCCCGCGCGGCGCGCAGGGTGGCGCCATCGACGACGTTGAACTGGACGTGGTGTCCGCCAAGCCGGAAGTAGCCGCGCACGAGGCGCGCCAGCGCCGCCAGGCCGGCGTCGTCGGCAAGCAGGCGCGGCGTGAACTTCTGGTTGAGCAGCGTGCCTCCGGTGCGCTCGTGGTCGAGCTTCGCCGCCGAGCGCAGGACCGCCGTCGGCCCGTGGCGGTCGGCCCCCTGCACCGGCGAGATCCCCTCCGACAGCGGAGTCCCGGCGCGCCGCCCGTCCGGCGTGGCCCCGGTCACGGAGCCGAAGTGGACGTGCACCGTGGTCGGCAGCAGGTTCACGTGGCAGGCGCCGCCGCGCGCGTTGGGCCGCCCGTCGATCGCCGCGAAGTACGCCTCGAACACCATCCGCATCACGTCGTCGGCCGTGTCGTCGTCGTTTCCGTACTTCGGCGTGCGGTTCACCAGCCGCTGGCGCAGCGCCTCCCGCCCGGAAAAATCGGCGGCAAGCGCCGCGCGCAGGTCCGCCATGCTCATCGCGCCCCGGGTCCAGACCTGGTGGCGCAGCGCGACGAGCGAGTCGGTGATCGTGCCGAGCCCCACCCCCTGGATGTACGAGGTGTTGTAGCGCGCGCCGCCGTCGTGGTAGTCGCGTCCGGTGGCGATGCAGTCGTCGATCAGCAGCGACAGGAACGGGGCCGGCATCCGCGCGGCGTACAGCCGCTCGATGACCGTGTTGCCGGCGATCTTCAGGTCCGTGAAGTGGCGCAGCTGCGTGGTGAAGGCAGCGAACAGCGCGTCGAACGAGACGAACCGGTCCGGGTCGCCGGTGGACGGACCGAGCCGCCGGCCGGAGCGCGGGTCGAGGCCATCGTGGAGCGCGATCTCGAGCACCTTGGGCAGATTGAAGTAGCCCGTCAGGTTGTAGTTCTCGCGACCGAACGCCCCCACCTCGACGCAGCCGCTCGAACCGCCGGCGCGAGCGTCCGCGAGGGTCTTGCCCTGGCGCAGCAGCTCCCGCACGATCAGGTCGGCGTTGAACAGCGACGGCTGTCCGAAACCGGTCCGGATGATGCGCGCCGCCCGGGCCAGGAAGCGGTCGGGCGTGAGCGTGCTCAACTGAGCCGAACTGCCGGGCTGGAGCAGGCGCATCTCCTCGATCACGTCGAGCAGCAGGTACGAGACCTCGCTCACGGCGTCGGCGCCGTCGGGGCGCAGCCCCCCGACGTTGATCTGCGCGAAGTCGTTGTAGGTGCCGCTCTCGGCCGCCGTGACCCCGGTCTTCGGCGGCGCCGGCTGATTGTTGAACTTGATCCAGAAGCACTGGAGCAGCTCCTCGGCGGCGGCGCGCGTGAGCGTGCCGTCGGCCAGGCCGCGCGCGTAGAACGGCTCGAGGTGCTGGTCGAGGTGGCCGGGACAGAAGGCATCCCAGGTGTTCAGCTCCATGGTCACGCCGAGGTGGCAGAACCAGTACGCCTGCAGCGCCTCGTGGAAATCGCGCGGGGCGCGCGCCGGCACCCGCTCGCAGACCGCGACGATCCGCAGCAGCTCGGCGCGACGCGCCGCGTCGGGCGCCGCGGCCGACAGCACGCGCGCCTGCTCGGCGTGCCGCCGCGCGAGCAGCACCACCGCCTCGGCGCAGATCAGCATCGCCTCGCGCTGCTGCCTCCGGGCGGCGGCGGCCCCGTCGCCCGGCGGATCGGGCGCGGCGAGCAGCCCCCGCAGGTCGTCGGCAAAATCGAGCAGGCCGCGGCGGTAGATCTTGTCGTCGAGCACGGTATGGCCGGGCGCGCGCTGCTCCATGAACTCCGTGAAGACCCCCGCCGCGTACGCCTCCCGCCAGCCGTCGGTCATGGCGTCGAAGATGAGGTCGCGCATCGAGCGGCCGCGCCAGTACGGGATGATGTCGCGGGCCTGGACCTCGCGGGCGCGCGGGTCGACCCGGAACGGGATCTTCTCGCGCGAATCGAGGAGATCGAAATCCTCGAGACTGTGGCAGCACAGCTCCGGATAGGTCGGCGCGGCCTTCGGCGCGGGTCCCTTCTCCCCCACGATCAGTTCGTCCTCGCCGATCCAGATCGTGCGCCGCTCCACCAGGTGGTGGAAAGCGAGCGCCCGCTGCACCGGCACCGACACGGCGCCGCCGCCCCCGCCGCGATAGAACTCCGTGATGATTTCCGCCCGCTCCGTGGAGAGGCTCGGCACCGCCGCGAGGCTGCGCGCCCGCAGCCGTTCCACGCGTCCGGTCATCGCCATGCGCTCACGCTCCCGTGCCGACGGTCAGCCCGTGACCGCGCAGGATCGCGGCGATCTCCTGCACGCGCTCCGGGCTGGGCGTGCGCAGCACCACCGTCGCCTCGCGCCCCACGCGCGGATACTTGTCCGCGCCGAGCGGGTGGTACGGCAGCAGCGCCACCCGCTCCAGCCCCGGCAGACCCGCGGCCAGGAGGGCCGCGCGGCTCACGTTGTCGTCGTCGTCGTTCACCCCGGGCAGGACCGGCATCCGCAGCACGATCCGATGGCCCGCGGCCGCCAGCGCCCGCAGGTTCGCCAGGATCGACGCATTGCTCACGCCGGTGTATAGCCGGTGGCGGTCATCGTCGACCAGCTTGAGATCGTAGAGGAACAGGTCGACGAACGGCCGCACGCGATCGAGCGCCTCCCAGGGGCCGTAGCCGGAGGTGTCGAGCGCGGTGTGCAGTTCGCGGGCGCGGGCCTCGCGCAGCAGGGCGAGCAGGAACTCCGGCTGGTGCAGCGGTTCGCCGCCCGAGACGGTCATGCCGCCCTGCGACTCCAGGTAGAACGGGCGGTCGCGCTCGACCTCGGCCAGCACGTCGTCCACCGTCATCGTGCGACCGGCGATCTCGCGCGCCCCGGTGGGACAGGAATCGACGCAGTCGCCGCAGCGGACGCAGAGCTGCCGGTCCGTGGCCGGCGACTCCTCCTGCCAGGTGACCGCCCCGTGATCGCATGCGTCCACGCAGGCGCCGCAGCGCAGGCAGCGGCCGGCCCGCAACACCGGCTCCGGCTCGTCCGCCAGCCCCTCCGGGTTGTGGCACCACGCGCAGAGCAGCGGACAGCCCTTCAGGAACACGGTCGTGCGGATGCCCGGGCCGTCGTGGATGGCGAAACGCCGGATGTCGAAGACCGATCCGGTGACCAGCGCCACCACCTCCGTGGGGGCGAGATGGCGGGGGCGAATCCCCGCCGCCGCCCATTCTAGCAGACGCCGGGCCGGATGAGGCAGCCGTTTCGCTGTCGCCCCCCTGCACGGTGCGCGGTGACAGACGGCCCGAATACCCCTATGCTGGCCCCTCGCGGAGCCGCCGGCTCCCGCGGCGGGAGGGGCGCTCCCCCGCCGGATCGCGAACGGAATCGGGGAGGAACGGAACGGGCATGTTTGTCACCGAGCACCTGGCGCGCGCCAGCAGCACCCTGTTCAGCTACGAGATCATCCCGCCGCCCCGGGGCCGCAGCGCCCAGGAGATCCTCGCCATCGTCGAGCAGGTCCGGCCCTACGCCCCCCCGTTCATCGACGTGACCAGCCACTCCGCCGAGGCTTCGTACGAGGAGAGCGGCGACGGCACGATCCGCCGACGCGTGCGCAAGAAGCGCCCCGGCACGATCAGCATCTGCGGCATCATCCAGAACCGCTACGGGATCGACACCGTCCCCCACCTCCTCTGCCGCGGCTTCACGCGCGAGGAGACCGAGGACGCGATGATCGAACTCGCCTTCCTGGGGATCAACAACGTGCTGGCCATCCGCGGCGACGAAACCAACTACCACAAGATGATCGGGGCGCACCGCACCGCGAATATCTGGGCCGGCGAACTGGTGGAACAACTGGACGGCCTGCGCCACGGCCGCTACCTCGAGGACATCGCCAACAGCGATCCGATGCCGCTCTGCATCGGCGTGGGGGGCTATCCCGAGAAGCACGTGGAAGCGCCGAATCTGAAAACCGACGCGGGCCATCTCCGCAGCAAGATCGACGCCGGCGCCGACTACGTGGTCACGCAGATGTTCTTCGACAACGCTCACTTCCTCCGTTTCGCGGCTTCCTGCCGCGAAACGGGGATCGGCGTGCCGCTCATCCCCGGCATCAAGGTGCTGACCCGGCCGCGCCAGCTCACCACGCTCTCCCGCGACTTCCACGTCAACTTCCCCGAGGCGCTGGCCGACGAGGTGGCCGCCAACCCGACGCACGCCCAGGAGATCGGGATCCGCTGGGCGACGGAGCAGGTGCAGGGCCTGATCGCCGCCGGCGCCCCGTGCATCCACTTCTACGTGATGAACGATGCCAGTGCCGTGATCGAGGTCATCCGGCGGCTGGGCTGACCATTTCCTCGCGGGCAAAATACCGGCGTTTCAGCCGGAGCGACACGTTGACCAGCCCGATCAGCGCCGGCACCTCCACCAACGGCCCGATCACTGCGGCGAACGCCGCCCCGCTGTCGATCCCGAACGTGGCGATGGCAACGGCGATCGCCAGCTCGAAATTGTTCGACGCGGCCGTGAACGAGAGGGTGGCCGTCTGGCCGTAGGTCGCCCCCACCCTCCGGCTCATGAAGAACGAGACGAAGAACATCAGCACGAAGTAGATGAGCAGCGGAATCGCGATCCGCACCACGTCCAGCGGCAGCCGGACGATGTATTCCCCCTTGAGCGAGAACATCACCACGATGGTGAACAGCAGCGCCACCAGCGTGAGCGGGCTGATCCTCGGGATGAACTTCCGGTCGTACCAGCACCGCCCCTTCAGCCTGATCAGCGAAAACCGGGTGGCGATGCCGGCCAGAAACGGGATGCCCAGATAGATGAACACGCTCCTGGCGATCTCGCCGATGGTCACGTTGACCGCCACTCCCCGCAGCCCGAACCAGGTCGGCAGCACCGTGATGAACACCCAGGCGTAGACCGAGTAGAACAGCACCTGGAAGATCGAGTTGAAGGCGACGAGCCCCGCGCAATACTCGCTGTCGCCCTTCGCCAGGTCGTTCCAGACGATCACCATGGCGATGCAGCGCGCCAGACCGATCATGATCAGCCCGACCATATACTCCGGCCGGTCGCGCAGGAACAGGATCGCCAGGGCGAACATCAGGATCGGCCCGACGATCCAGTTCTGCACCAGCGACAGGCCGAGCACCCGGAAATCGCGGAAGACCGGCCCCAGCTTCTCGTAGCGGACCTTCGCCAGCGGCGGATACATCATGAGGATCAGCCCGACGGCGATCGGGATGGAGGTCGTACCCGCATTGAACCGGTTCAAAAGCGGCACCACGCCGGGAAACAGCGACCCGGCGACCACACCGACAGCCATGGCGAGGAAGATCCAGAGCGTGAGGAAACGGTCGAGAAACGACAGGCGGCGCGCGACGCCCTGCGTGGATCGCTCGACGACATGAGTCACCGGACCTCTCCTTTCCCGGCTCCCGCAGGATCCGGCGTGGTGCCAAGAGCTTCGCCCACCTCCGCGATCGTGACCCACGATGGCTGGATCGCTCAAGAGCAGGTTTGACCCGGTCGGACAATTGGTTATATTGCCAAGTAGCCAAGACAGTCAAGACAGCAGTCCTGGGGAGGACCTCGCCATGGACCAGCAGACCCTGTCCCGCTACGAAGCGAGGGCGCATGTGATCAAGGCCCTCGCCCACCCGACCCGGCTCTTCATCGTCGATGAGCTTTCGCGCGGCGAGCGCTGCGTCTGCGAACTGCGCGATCTGGTAGGGGCGGACCTGAGCACGGTCTCGAAGCATCTCACCCTCCTCAAGGGGGCCGGCATCCTGACGGACAGCAAGCGCGGGGCGCAGGTCTTCTACAGTCTGCGGGTGCCGTGCGTGCTCAACTTCTTCGGCTGCGTGGAGGCCGTGCTCCAGGCGACCGCGGCGCAGGCTGTCGAAGTGACGAGGTAGCCATGCCAGAGCCCCTGGAACCGATCCGGAAGTCCCCGGAGCCGCTCGCGGCCATCGCCAGGCCCCGGCGGCGGCAGGTCGTGTCGCGGCTGGCCCTCCTGTTCATCGGGGCGGCCATCTGGTGGCTGGTGTACGGCAGGCTCGATCCGTTCGCCAGGTGGTTCACATACGGTCTGCTCGGGATGGACGCGGGCAGCCGCCTCTCGCTGGCGATCGAGTTCTTCGTCTTTGAGGCGCCCAAGGTCCTGATGCTGTTGACGCTGGTCGTCTTCGGGGTGGGGATCGTGCGCTCGTTCTTCACGCCGGAGCGGACGCGGCGCATCCTCGCCGGCAGGCGGGAGACGCTGGGCAACGTGCTGGCCGCCATGCTCGGCGTGGTGACCCCTTTCTGCTCCTGCTCCGCGGTGCCGCTGTTCATCGGTTTCGTCACCACGGGGGTCCCGCTCGGGGTGACGTTCTCGTTCCTCATCGCCGCGCCGATGATCAACGAGGTCGCGCTGGTGTTGCTGTTCGGACTGTTCGGCTGGCAGGTCGCCGCGCTTTACGCGGTGACCGGCCTCGTCATCGCGATCATGGCCGGGTGGGTCATCGGTCGTCTGCGCCTCGAACGCTGGGTCGAGGCGTGGGTCTACGGGACGACGGCAGGCGTGGGGCAGGTCGGCGCCGAGACACCACTGACCTGGAGCGATCGGGTACGCTTCGGCCGTGACGCCGTGAAGGACATCGTCGGCAAAGTGTGGCCCTATGTGCTGGCCGGCATCGCCGTCGGAGCCGGCATCCACGGCTACGTCCCGCAGGATTTCATGGCTTCCTTCATGGGCAAGGGAGTCTGGTGGTCCGTCCCCCTCGCCGTATTGATCGGCATCCCGATGTATTCGAACGCGGCCGGCATCATCCCCATCGTGCAGGCCCTGCTCGAAAAGGGCGCGGCGCTCGGCACCGTGCTCGCGTTCATGATGGCGGTCATCGGGCTTTCGCTGCCCGAGATGGTCATCCTGCGCAAGGTCCTGAAGATTCCGCTCGTAGTGACTTTCGCGGGCGTGGTGGGCGGCGGGATCCTGATCGTGGGCTTCCTGTTCAACCTCGTCCTGTGACCGGATCCCGGTCGAGGAAGGCGCGGCGAGCGGCCGCGCATTGTCGGGGAGGTTTTCCGTGACCACTCTTCTGATCCTGGGCACCGGCTGCCCCAAGTGCAAGAAGCTGGCCGAGCACGCGGATACGGCCGCCCGGGAGCTGGGGCTGGATTTCAACCTGGTCAAGGTGACCGACATCCAGGCCATCCTGGGGTATGGCGTCATGATGACCCCCGCGTTGGTGGTCAACGACGTGGTCAAGTGTGCGGGCAAACTGCCAAGCGTGGAAGAGATCAAGAAAATGCTGGTCTGAAGGACAGGAACCCCCGCCGGGAGTGGCGCGCGCGTAGTGACGGCGGGCAGTCAACTGATCAACGATTTCGACAAGGAGTCGCAGACATGAAGAAGCGGTCAGGCTTCACGATGCTCGGTCTGGTGGCCCTCTACGCAGGACTTCTGGCTCTTTTGGCGGCCGCCCCCGCGGACATAAAGACGAACGCGCCCACGCCGGTGACCCCGGGCATGTCGGCGACCAGGCCGGCCGACGGCGAGATTTCGGCGCCCGACCGCGTGGTGGTCTACTACTTCCACACCACGCAGCGCTGCCCCACCTGCCGGCGGATCGAGGCGTGGTCCGACCTGGCGCTGCGCACGGCGTTCGCGGCGGAGCTGGCCGACAGCGCGCTGGTGTTCCTGCCGGTGAACACCGACGAGAAGGGCAACGAGCACTTCGTGAAGGACTACGAGCTCTACACCAAGTCGCTGATCGTGATCGACCTGAAGGACGGCGTCCGCCGGGACTGGGAGAATCTCCAGAAGGTCTGGGAGTACTCGGGCAGCCAGGAGAAGTTTTTCGCGTACGTCCAGGACGAGGTGCGCGGCCACCTGACCGGCAAGCGGGTCAGCGAGCGTGGCTAGCGAATTCTGGGGCGTGCCTGCCGCGCTCTGGCTCGGCATCCTGACCTCGATCAGTCCGTGCCCGCTGGCGGCGAACATCGCGGCGGTGAGCTTCATCGGGCGGCGGCTGGACAGCCCGCCGCGCGTTTTGCTGGCCGGCGCGCTCTACACGCTCGGCCGGGTCGTCGCCTACGCCGCGCTCGGCATGCTGATCGTGGCGAGCGCCCTGTCAATCCCGGCGGTGGCGCGCGCGTTGCAGAGCAGCATGAACAAGGCGCTCGGGCCGCTCCTGATCGTGACCGGCGTGCTGCTGCTCGAATGGATCCGCCCCGTGTTCGGCGGCGGCGCCGGCGTTTCAGACGCCATCCGGAAGCGGGCCGAGCGCGGCGGGCTATGGGGCGCGGGGCTGCTCGGCTTCGTCTGCGCGCTGACCTTCTGCCCCGTGTCGGCCGCGCTCTTCTTCGGCAGCCTCATCCCGCTCGCGGTGCGGCACGGATCCAGCTTCGGCCTGCCCGCCGCCTACGGCGTCGGCACCGGGCTGCCGGTCATCGGCTTCGCCATCCTGATCGCGCTGGGGGCCCGCTGGGTCGGCCGCGCCTTCGACCGGCTGACCGCCCTGGAGCGCTGGGCGCGGCGCGCCACCGGCGTGGTGTTCATCGGGGTCGGCGTCTATCTTACGCTGGTGCACGTGTTCGGAGTGCTGTAGCGGACGCGGAGGGCCCGGTTGCTGGACATCTACATCGACGCCGACGCCTGCCCCGTGAAGGACGAGGTCTACCGGGTGGCCGTCCGTTACGGGCTGAAGGTAATCCTGGTGGCGAATTCCCGGATGCGGACCCCGAACGCGGCCTGGCTCGAGTTCGTGCTGGTCGACAGCCGGGAGCCGGACGCGGTGGACGACTGGATCGCCGAGCACATCGGCGCGGACGACATCCTCATTTCCGGCGACATCCCGCTCGCTTCGCGCTGCCTGGAGAAGGGGGCCCGCGCGATCGGCCTTACCGGCCGCCCCTTCGACCGGGACAACATCGGCGACTCGCTCGCGACCCGACAACTCCTCTCCCAGCTGCGCGATCAGGGGATCATGATGGGCGGCCCCGCCCCGTTCGCGAAACGCGACCGCTCCCGCTTCCTCCAGGCCCTCGACGAAGCGGTCCAGGCCATCCGCCGGGGGAAGTAGCCCGGGCGCGCCGAGCGGCCCGACCGCCCGTCAGTCGCGCTTCAGCGACCGGTACACCATCTCCGTGAACGCCTCCGGCGGGAACATGCGTTTCCCCCACACCTCGTCGAGCCGGGCCGTGGGCTTCTCCGCGATGATCGTGGCGAGGTCCTTGCCCGCCGCGATCTCGCGGGCGACGATGTCGCGAAACTCCTGCAGCATGGCGCGGTGCGCGGCGAGGTCGGCCTTCGTGCCGACGGGGCCGTGGCCCGGCACGATTTGCGTCGAATCGCCGGCGGCGGCGAGGATGACATCGATCGCGGCGATCAGGCCGTCGATGTCGCCGCCACTCGAGACGTCCACGAACGGATAGCCGCCGTGGAACCAGAGGTCGCCGGTGTGGATGACGTCGGCGCGGCGGAAACGCAGGACCGCGTCGCCGTCGGTATGCGTGCGACGCGGGTGCCGGATCTCGACCGTTTCGCCGTTGAGATGCAGCGTCAGCGAGTCCGGGAACGTGAGCCGGGGTAACGCGCCGGCCGGCGCCGGCGCGATTGTTTCGTCGATGACCGCGATGGTCTGCCCCTTTTCCATCCGCGCGCGCAGATTCGGGTGCGCGAGGATCAGGGCGCCGTCTCGCGCGAGCGCTGCGTTGCCGCCCGTGTGGTCGAAATGCCAGTGGGTGTTCACGACGAATTTTACCGGCCCGGCGCCGAGCGCGGCGACCGCCACCTTCAACTTGCCCGCCATCTGCTCGTAATCGGCGTCCACGAGCAGGACGCCGTCCGGCCCGTGGCACGCCACCACGTTGCCGCCCGGGCCGCGCAGCCAGGTCAGCCCCTCGGCCAGCGGCCGCGCGGAAAATTCGTACTTCTCCCACTCCTGGGCCACGGCCGGCGCGGCCAGCAAGGCCAGTCCGAACATGACGATCGCGAACGAGCGTCGCATCGGAAACACCCCCCTGTTTTGTCGTCCCAATGAACCTCGCACGGACGCCCCGACCGCGATGCGATCGGGGCGTCCGTCGAACCGCACGACCCGACCAACTCAGCCGGTCATGATGATGACCCGCTTGATGGCTCGGAAAGCCCGCGGATCGAGGATGTTCAGTTCCACCTTCCCGTCGACCTTCTGCAACTCGTAGCTTGCCGGAGGCTGGGCGCTCAGGACCCGGGCCTTCTCGGCCGGGATGACGATCAGGGTCTCCAGATCGGTGTCCAGGGACAGGAATCTGGTCTCGTCGATCAGGCCGGTCGGCTTGAGGGTCTTGCCCAGACCCAGGAAGCCGCCCGTGGCAGCCACGACACCGTCGGTGGTCAGCTCTTTCTTCGACCCGATCGTGTAGTAGACCGTGGCCAGTTCGCGGCGCTTGGTTTCGATCGCCTGGTTCTGAGCCTCGATCGTCGCCACGTGGGCCTGGATCGTCTCCTGGCCCTGCTGGACCTCGGCCGTCAGCCCGGTGACCTGTGTCTGGAGCTCACCCACCCGCTGCGTGAGCTGGGCGATGATCGCCTCCTTCTCGGCCACCGTCGTCCGGAGGGTCCGGATCATCTTCTCGAGGCCGGCCACCTGGATGCCGCTCTTCCGGAGCTGAGCCTCGAGCTCCACGATCCGGTCCTTGGCCCGCTGCACGCCCGCCTTGATCACGGCGATGCGCGCCACTGCTTCGTCGCCGCGATCCCGCGACAGGCTCTTTTCGGCCTCGAGCTGGGTGGCGAGCGCCTGTGCGCCGTCTTCGCCGAGCATGATGGCGTTGAGGCTGTCCTGGATGGCGGCAATCTCGTTGACGGCCTCTCCATAACGGTCGCGCGCCGCCTGCTCGTCTGCCTGCAGCGTGGCGTAGTCATTCGATTTCTGCTGGAGTTTCTGATAGAGCACTCCGGCAAGGCCCAGAAGCAGGAGAACGGCGACGGCCAGGGACACGAACAGCACCGGTTTGCGCATGGCGGCATCTCCTTCGTTGCGATCCAGCAGTCAATCAAGCGGATGCGCGGCGCCCCTGCCGGCGCCGGACCGCGGTCGAACTACATCAGTCCCCGGGCCCGCAGCAGCGGCTCCACCGCCGGCTCCCGTCCGCGGAAACTCACGAACATCTCCATCGGGTCAGCCACACCGTCCCGCTCCAGGATGTTCTTGCGGAAAGAAGCGGCCGTCGCCTGGTCGAAGATGCCGTTGGCGCTGAAGACATCGAAGGCGTCGTTGTCGAGCACCGCCGCCCAGATGTAGCTGTAGTAGCCCGCGTCGTAGCTGCCCGTGATGTGCCCGAAGTAGGTGCTGCGGTACCGCGAAACGATTTCGGGGATGAGGCCGTAGCGGGCGAACAGCTTCTGCTCGAATGCCGGCACATCGACCTTCTCGCCGGCGGGCAGGCTGTGGTAGGCCAGATCCAGCAGGGAGGCCGCGAGGTACTCCGTGGTGGCGAATCCCTGGTTGAACAGGGTGGCGTTCCTGATGCGGTCGATCAGATTCTGCGGGATCGCCTCGCCCGTCCGGTAGTGCCTGGCGTACAGCTTCAGGACCTCGGGGTGGAAGGCCCAGTGCTCCATGATCTGGCTTGGCAGCTCCACGAAATCCATGGCCACATAGGAGGTGGCATAGGGAACCCTGGAGAGCAGGCTCTCCAGGGCGTGGCCGAATTCGTGGAACAGGGTCTCGGTGTCGTCCATGCTCAGCAGGGCCGGTGTGTCCTCCGTGGGCCGCGTAAGATTGCAGACCACCGAGGTGACCGGCGTGATTTCCCTGCCGTCGCGGAAGTGGTGCCCGCGGTATTCGAGACACCACGCGCCCCCCTCCTTGCTTTCGCGCGGGAAGAAATCGAGGTACAGGACGCCCAGATGCGCGCCGTCGGCCTCCTCCACTGCGAAGGCCTGGGCATCGGGATGCGGTCGGGGCAGGTCGGGCAGCGGCGTAAAGGTCAGGCCGTACATCCGGTTCGCCACGGTGAACAGACCCTCGCGCACCTGCTCAACCTGGAAGTAGGGCCGGATCTCGTTCTCGTCGAGGTCGTACTTCGCCTTGTGGAGCTTCTCCGCGTAGTACATCCAGTCCCAGGAGGCCAGATTGAACCCTCCCCCTTCCTGGTCGATGATTGCCTGCAGTTCGGAGGCTTCTGTTTTGGCGACCTTGAGGGACTTCTCCCACAGCGAGTTCAGCAGCGCGAAGGCTCGCTCGGGCGTCCGCGCCATCTTGGTTTCGAGCCGGTAGGCGGCATAGTTCGGGAAACCGAGCAGCTGTCCCTTGTCCGCGCGCAATTCCACCATGCGCGCCAGGACCGCGTTGTTGTCCTGCGGGTTGCCGTTGTTGCCCCGATTGGTGTAGGCGGCGTAGAGCCGCCGGCGAAGCTCGCGGTTGCGGGCGTACTGGAGGAACGGGATCATGCTGGGCTTGTGGGTGGTGAACAACCACTTGCCCGGCAGGCTGTCGGCCGCCGCGGCCTCGGCGGCCGTGGCGATCACGTCCGCGGGCAGGCCGGCGAGATCAGCCTCGCTGTCGATGACCAGCTTGAACGCATTGGTCTCCGCCAGCAGGTTGGTGTCGAACTGGACGGCCAGAGAGGCCAGTTCCCGGTTGGCGTTGCGCAACTCTTCCTGCTTCTCCGCCGGCAGCAGGGCTCCGTCGAGCACGAACGACCGGTACAGCCGCTCGAGCAGGTAGCTCCGGGCAGGATCGAGATGCCAACGCTCCTTCTGCTCGTAGACCGCCTTGATCCGCGCGAACAGTTGCGGATTGAGCGTGATGGCGTCCTCGTGGCCCGAAAGCCGCGGCTTGATCTCCTCCGAGATCTTCTGGAGGGCCGGATTGGTGTTGGCGCTCGTGAGGTTGTCGAAGATGCTGGTGACCGTGCTCAGCAGAACGTCACTGTCGAACAGCGCCTCGACGGTGTTCTCCCAGGTGGGCGCGGCCGGATTGTTCACGATGTTCTCGATGGCCGCGTTCTGCTGCTTCATGCCCTCCGTGAAGGCCGGCAGGAAGTGCTCGGGCCTGATGCGATCGAAAGGCGGCACGCCGAAAGGCGTGTCGAACGACGCGAGCAACGGATTGTCGGCGAGGCTCCCCTTATCCATGGCCGGAAACTCCCTGCAGCTCAGACAAAGCGACAGCGCGCACAGGACAACGATGACGGACATCCTCTTCATGGCTTCAACCCCTGCGGATTTCGGGTGCCGGGCCGCGAACGGGGCCGCCCGGGAGGCTGTTTGAAAACGTTCGCCCCCACGATACACTGTCGGGCCGGGTTGCACTACCCCGGGGTAAGCACCAGAACAGCCGCCGCGGCCATGGCCGTATTGTGTTATAATGGAGAAGTTCCGGAGATGATCGACTTCGGCCACGACGAGGATTTTCACTTCGCCCAAGGAAATCTTTATGTGCATGTCCTGCTTAAGGTTCGGGCGCCTGGCGCCCCCGTCGGCCGCCTTCCGGATCGCGCTCGTGTTCGTGGCTCTCGCCGCTTTGACGTTCGCCCCGGCCGGGACTGCGGCCGCTCCGCCGCCGGGATATTATGACGCGGTGATCACCGACACCCCCCTGCTGCTGCGCACGACCCTGCACGAGGTGATCGACGACAACCTCAAGATCCCCTACACGTCTTTGAGCACGGACACCTGGAACGTCCTCGAGCTGGCCGACCAGGACCCGAACAACTCCGCCAACATCCTCGATCTCTACCGCAACCGCAGCTACGTCAAGTTCGGCGGCGGCACCGGCCCCTACAACCGCGAGCACAGCTGGCCCAACAGCTATGGCTTTCCGGACGACGGCGCCACCAACTACCCGTACACCGACTGCCATCACCTGTTCCTCTGCGATGTCGGCTACAACGGCGATCGGGGCAACAAGCCGTTCGGCGCCTGCGCCCCCGGTTCGACGGAGCGCGTCACCGACTACAATGACGGCATGGGGGGCGGCTCCGGCGTGTTCCCGGGCAATTCCAACTGGTACAACGCCACCCTCTGGCAGACCTGGAACGGCCGGCAGGGCGACGTCGCGCGCGCCATGTTCTACATGGACGTGCGCTACGAGGGGGGCACGCACTCCGTCACGGGCGTCGCGGAGCCGAACCTGATCCTCACCGACAACACCTCCCTGATCGTGACCACCGGCAGCAACGCGTCGGTCGCCTACATGGGACTGCTGTCGGTCCTGCTGCAATGGAGCGCCGCCGACCCGGTCGACGACCGCGAGCGGGACCGCAACGACGCGGTCTACAGCTTCCAGGGGAACCGCAACCCGTTCATCGACCATCCGGAATGGGTGAACGCCATCTTCCTGCCGAGCACCGGGCCGACGATCACTTCGATCCCCGACGTGCCGGCCGACCAGGGCGGCCAGCTCCAGGTCAACTGGCAGCGCAATTCCCTCGACGCCGCCGGCTCCCTGGTGCCGATCACGCAGTACATCGTCCAGCGGTTCGCGAGCACGTGGGTCGATGTCGCGGTCCAGCCGGCCACCACCTCCGCCACGTATTCCCTGGTCGTCCCCACGAACGACATCGCCTCGCCGGCCACGCCGCAGCCATGGTCACAGTATCGCGTCGCGGCGGTCGAGACCGGCGGTCTCGTGCATCTTTCCCCGGTGATCAGCGCCTACTCGATCGACAACCTGGCCCCACCGACGCCGGTGGTGTCGCTCGACCAGAGCGGTGTCCCCTGGGTGATCTCGTGGGCCATCCCGGAGATTCCCGATTTCAACGCGGCCTGCGTCTACCGGGGGGACGTGACCGGTTTCGAGCCAACGACGCCGCTGCAGTGCGACGCCGGCACCTCCTGGCTCGAGTACGACACCACGACGCACTATTACGTGGTGCAGTTCTCCGACACCCACGGCAACCTGAGCGACTTCAGCGCCGAAGTCTCTCCGGACGTGACGGACGTGCCGGACGCGGGCGTGCGTTTGACCGCGATCACGCGCGTCTATCCGAACCCGTTCAATCCGCTGACCCGCGTGGCGTTCTCGCTCGGCGAGCCGGGCCCTGTCCGCATCGACCTCTTCGCAGCCGACGGGCGTTTGGTGCGCACACTGCTGGACGAGCCGCGCGGCGCCGGCGCGTTCGAGGTCGTCTGGGATGGCACGGACGGGCGGGGCGGCCCGTTGGCCAGCGGCCCTTATTTCCTGAGGCTGCAAAGCGGCGGCCAGGTCGACACGAGGAAAATGCTGCTTTTGAAGTGACCAGGCCCGGATCTGTTCGCGATTCTGACTTCGTGGTAGGGTGACCGGCACGCGTTCGGGCCAACCTTTCCACGCCACGAAGGATCGTCATGAATCGCCAACTCCGACTGCTCGTCGTGTTCCTCGCGCTTTCGGCCCTGACCACCGCCGCCACCGCCGAGATCCCGGCCATCACGGCCGCGGCCGTGTCGGCCGGCGCGGCGCCCCCGCCGACGCCGGAGGCGCACTTCGCGTTCCGTCCGGGCGCCGACGGGCAGCTCATCGACTACGAGCAGCTCATCGATTACCTCAGGATCCTCGACGCGGCCTCGACGCGGCTGGAACTGCGCGAGATCGGGGTCTCCCCGCTCGGCAGGCCGATGTATGTGGCCTTCATCTCGAGCGAACAGAACATCCGGCGCCTGGACGAGCTGCGCGAAATCAACCGCCGCCTCGCGCTCGACCCGGCGATCCCCGACCCGGAACGCGACGGGCTGATCGCGCGCGGGCGCGTGTTCCTCATGGCGACGCTCTCCATGCACGCCGGGGAACTCGCGCCATGCCAGGCCCTGCCGATCTATGCCCACGAACTGGTCACGAGCGTCGACCCCGCGATCATGCGCCAGCTCGACGACGCGGTGTGGATGGTGGTCCCCGCCCACAACCCCGACGGACTCGACATGGTGGTGGAGAACTACCGCAAGTACCGCGGCACGGCGTGGGACGGGGCGTCGCTGCCGGCCGTCTACCATCGCTATGTCGGCCACGACAACAACCGCGATTTCGTGACCCTCACCCAGACGGACACCCGCGCCGTTTCGCGCCTGTTCTCGACCGAGTGGTTCCCCCAGGTGCTGGTGGAGAAGCACGGCATGGGCGTTTCGGGCCCCCGCTTCTACTGTCCGCCCAGCAACGACCCGATCGCCGAGAACATCGAGGCCGGCATCTGGAACTGGGTCGCGGTCTTCGGGACCAACCTGGCGCGCGACATGTCCCAGGACGGTCTCGCGGGCGTGGCCCAGCACTGGGCGTTCGACGAGTACTGGCCCGGATCCACCGAGACCTCGCTTTGGAAGAACGTGGTTTCGCTGCTGACCGAGAACGCCGGCACCAACGGCGCCTCGCCGCTCTACGTGGAGCCGACGGAGCTGAACGCCGACGACAAGGGTCTGGCCGAGTACAAGAAGAGCGTCAACCTGCCGGACCCCTGGCCGGGCGGCTGGTGGCGGCTCGGCGACGCAGTGACCTACGAACTGTCCTCTTTCCGCTCCCTGCTGCGCACCGCCGGCGCGAACCGCGCCGAACTGCTGCGCCTGCGCAATGACCTCTGCCGACGCGAGGTGGCGCGCGGCCTCAGCCAGGCGCCCTTCTACTTCGTGCTGCCGCCCGAACAGCGCTCGCGCGGAGAGTGGGTGCAACTCGTCGATCTGCTCCAGGAGCACGGCGTGCGGCTGTTCACGCTGCCACGGGAGGTCGAGTCCGGCGGACGTCGTTTCACGGCCGGCTCGGTGATCGTGCCGCTCGCCCAGTCCTACCGCCCGTTCATCAAGGAGGTGCTGGAGCGGCAGAGTTATCCCGTGCGGCACTACACGCCGGGCGGCGAGATGATCCGCCCCTACGACATCACGAGCTGGTCGCTGCCGCTCCACCGCGGCGTGACGGCGGAGCAGGTCGATGTGCGGGCGCCGGAGCTGGAGGCGGCGTGGCAGCCGCTCGAGAGCGCCTTCGCCCTGCCCGCCCCTGCCACCGGCGTGTCCGCGAAGAGCTGGGGCGTCGCCTTTGCGGCCAACGAGAATGAGGCCTTCCACGCCGGTTTCCTGGCTTTGAAAGCCGGCCTGCCGGTGCTGCGCACCACAGAGGCGACAACGGTCGACGGCACGAGCCTGCCCGCCGGCAGTTTCGTGATCCGCGCCGGCGCCGGACCCACCCTCGCTGCGCTGCTGAACGCCCTGATCGTGCCGCCGCTGGTGCTCGCCACCGAGCCGGCGGTTGCGATGAGTCCGCTCGGCGCGCCGCGCATCGCCCTCGTCGAGACCGCCTTCCACGACATGGACGCCGGCTGGACGCGCTTCCTTTTGGATTCCTACGGCGTCCCGTTCACGGTCGTGCGTCCCGGCGAGATCCCGACCCGCGATCTCGCCCGGTACTTCGACGTGATCGTCTTTCCGAACAGCCAGAAGGAGGAGTTGCTGCATGGGCGCTTCAAGTCCGAAGACACCGCCTATGTGGCCGACGACATCCCGCCGGAGTTCCGCAAGGGCCTGGGCGCGAAGGGGATGGAAAAGCTGATGGCCTTTGCCGACCAGGGAGGCATCATCCTGGCGTGGGGCGAGGCCTGCGAGCTCTTCCTCGGCGTGCAGGAGATCAGGCGCGGCAAGGACGAGGTGGAGGAGTTCAGGCTGCCGGTGAATGACGTCAGCGCCAGGCTGGCCAAACAGGGGCTCTCGGTTCCCGGCGCCTGGCTGCGCGCCCGGGTGACGCAGGACAGTCCGCTGACGTGGGGCATGCCTGAGGAGGCCGGCTTCTTCTCCCGCGGGAAACCGGTCTTGCGCACCTCACAACCGGGCCTCGACATCGACCGCCGCGTGCTCGTATTTCACCCCGAGAAGGACATCCTGATGTCGGGCTTCGCCGAGGGCGAAAAGCTGCTCGGCAACACCGCCGCCGGGGTCTGGGCGCGCAAAGGGAAGGGGCAGTTCGTCCTTTACGCCTTCTCTCCGCAGTTCCGCGGCTCGACGCCGGTGACCTACAAACTGCTGTTCAACGCGCTGCTGCTGCCCCGGCTCACGCGGTAGAGCCGGGCCAGCCCCAGGCCCGAGCGAAGGCATATCCCATCTGCCGTGGGTCGATGGGCCTGCCGCCGGAAGGGGGCGTCGTGCGCAGGATCGTGGGGTTGACGCTGCTGCTGGTGGGGGGCCTGCTCGCGGGCGAGGGGGCGGTGCGCTACTTCCAGGCCGCCGTGCCGGCGCCGCTGGACACCCCCTACCTGCCGGACGCGGCGGCCGGTTACCGGCTGCGCCCGAGCGGGCCGACGGACGATCCGGCGGCGGACGACCACGTCAACACGCTCGGCTTCCGCGACCGCGAGCATCCCCCGGTCAAGCCGGCCGGGACACGGCGGGTGCTGGGGGTTGGCGACTCGTTCGTATACGGCGCGGTGCCGCCACGCGAAAACTTCCTGGAGGTCGCGGCGCGGGAGCTGTCGACCGCGCCGGACACGTTGGCGCCGGTGGAGATGGTCCTGATGGGCTGTCCCGGCTGGAACACCGAGCAGGAGGTCGGCATCGTCCACGAACTCGGGCCGAAGCTGGCGCCCGACCTGATCGTGCTCTGCTTCTCGGTCGACACCGACGTGACCGGCATCCCGGTGCGCGGCCGGATCATCCAGGGCAACCTGCTCTACGTCGGCGCGCAGACCCCCGGCCTGAACACGCTGCGGCGATCGCGGCTGTTCGTGCTCGGCGAGCAGGTCTACCTGCGACGGTTGACGGCGACGGCGCGACGCTTCGCGCGGGCGCTGACCGGACGGCGGGCACCGGCGGACGCGCCGGCCGTCGCCGGAGCCGCCGACACCGCGTTCGTGCCGACGACCCGCCACTATCTCGGCCGCCAACTGCGCCTGCTGCCGCTGTTCGCGCCGAACCCCGATCCCCACACCGCGGAACTCTGGCGAGAGGCGGAGCGGCAGCTCGACCGGTTCGACGACGCCTGCCGTGCGGCGGGGGCCCCGTGGCTGATGATGGTGGCGCCGGCGGAGATCCAGGCCGACCCGAGGCTGCGCGACGTCGTGTTGGCGAGCGCGGATCGACCGTCCGGCACATTCGATTTCGACCTGCCGCAGCGTCGGCTCGCCGCCTGGGCCGGGGCGCACGGCGTGCCGCTGGTCGATCCGCTTGGGGTGCTGCGCGCCGCGCGCGGCCAGGGGCGCCTGTACGCGCCGAACAACAGCCACTGGAACGCGCGCGGAAACGCCTTGGCGGGCCGGCTGCTGGCGACAGCGCTCGCGTCGCGCCTCGCGGGGGAGCCGGAAACCGCGCCACCGTCCTCGTCGACGCCTAGAACTGGAAGTAGATGAACGGCGGGTTGGCGTAGAGCCGGAAGGCGGCCGCGGCGATCGTCACGGCCACCAGCAGTTGCGCCAGGACCAGCCGCGGCCACGGGCGCAGGTCGGCCAGCCAGTCGGGGCGGCCGGTCGCCGCCTGCGTGGCGTCGAGCGCCAGCGTCGCCGCGGCACCGACCAGCACGTGGAGCGGGAACGCGCCCCAGCCGGCCGCCGGGCGGACGATCCCCGCCAGCACCGCCCCCGCCACACCGAAGTCGGGCGCGCGGAACAGCACGAAAGCGGCCGCCACGCCGTGGAAGACGAGCAGCGCGCGGGCGATCTGCGACAGGCGTGCCGGCCAGGCCGCCGGCCATGGCCGCGGCGCCCGTCCCCTTCCCGCCGCCAGCCGCCAGGCCAGCCACAGCCCGTGCAGCAGCCCCCAAGCCACGAACGTCCAGCGGGCGCCGTGCCACAGCCCGCACAGCGCCATGGTCGGCACGATCGCCAGCAGGTACGCCAGCGCCAGTTCGTGCGATTCCGCGCCGAGCCGCAATTGCTCCGTGAAACGGAGCGCCCGTCCCAGCAGCGGCGTGAAAAGATAGTCGCGGATCCAGGTCGAGAGCGAGATGTGCCAGCGTTGCCAGAACTCGGCGGGAGAACGGCTCAGGTACGGAGCGCGGAAATTCTCCATCAGTTCAAAGCCGAGCAGGCGCGCGATGCCGCGGGCGATGTCGGAATAGCCGGCGAAGTCGCCGTAGATCTGCAGGGTGAACGCGTAGACCCCGGCCAGCAGCGATGCGCCTGTGGCTTCGCCCGGAGTGGCGAACGCGCGCTCGACGAACGGCGCCAGCGTGTCGGCGATCGCGATCTTGCGGAAGTACCCGATGACGATCAGCGCCAGGCCGGTCTCGACCTGACGACGCGTGACGCGCCGCGGCGCAGCCACCTGCGGCAGCAATCGTGACGCCCGCTCGATCGGTCCGGCCACCAGCTGCGGGAAGAACGCCACGTAGAGGGCGAAGTCGGCCAGGTTGCGGGCCGGCGCGAGCCGCCGACGATAGACGTCGAGGGCGTAGCCAAGGGTCTGGAACGTGTAGAAGCTGATCCCGACCGGCAGGGCGACGCGCAGGGTCGGCAAATCGGCCTGAAGTCCGCAGCGGTTCAGCAGCACGGCTGCCGAGCCGGCGAAGAAATCGAAATATTTGAAGACGCCGAGCAGGCCGAGGTTTCCGGTCAGGCTGGCGGCCAGCAGGGCGCGACGACGCCCCGGCGCTGCGGTCGCGTCGAGCCCCCGCCCCACGCCGTAGTCGAGCAGGGTGGAAAACCACAACAGCGCGAGGAAGCGCCAGTCCCACCAGCCGTAGAAGAGGTAGCTGGCGAGCAGCAGGAAGCGGTTCTGGCTCCGGTGCGACAGGCGGGGGACGACCGCCAGCACCGCTGCCAAAAAGACGAGGAAGGGGAGCGAGTTGAACAACACGTCCGGTGACCGCCCCTGGGAAGATCAGCCCCGGAGACGCTTCGTGTAGATGATCCGGTCGTCGCCGATGGCGTAGTAGTCGGCGATGCACGCCGCCTCGTCATAACCGCAGCCGAGATAGAAGCCGCGCGTGGAGGTGTAGCCGGAACTGCCGGACGTTTCGATCACCGACAGGTTGCCGCCGCGCGCGAGAATCAGCGCCTCGCAATGGCGCACGAGCGCCTTGCCTGTACCGCGCCCCTGGCGATCGGGCGCCACGCCGAGCCAGTAGATGTCCCAGGCGCCGAGGGTGCAGGGGGTAGGACCGGCGCAGACCCAGCCCGCCACCCCCGCCTCGTCTTCGGCCACGAACGACTGGTAGTGCCCGCCGGAGCCGGCCTCGAGCGCGTCGTCGAGCACCTCGGCGGCCACTTCCAGCTCGTCGGGCCGGAAAAAGCCGGTGGCGGCCAGCAGATCGAGCACCGGCTGGCGGTCGGCGGGGACGCTGTGGCGGATCGTGGCGCGCCGCGGGGCGGCGGCGTTGCGCGAGGCGCGCGCCGGAACGGCCGGCGGCGCACCGTCGGCCGGAGCCGGACGGCGCGCCGCGGCGTTGGCCACCAGGGCGCCGACGAACGTGGCGTAGCGCACCCCGCCCGCCTTCAGGGCGGCGGAAAATCCGGCGTCGGGCGAAATGTCGGGGTCGACGTTCACCTCGAGAATGAACGGGGCGCCGCGGCGCGAAAGGCGGAAATCCACGCGAGCATAGTCGCTGCAGCCACAGGCGTCCCAGGCGGCCCGGGCGAGCCGCGTCACCTGCGCGGCAAGCCGCGCCGGCAGGCGCGCCGGCAACACGCGACACAGACCGTGGTACTCCGGCGTGCCCGGCACCCATTTCGCCCGGTAGCCGACAAGGTGGGGCAGCTCGCGTCCGTAACCGCTGAAATCGATCTCGGCGATCGGCAGGACGGTCACCTCGGACCCGCGCTGCCACAGCCCGACGTTCAGTTCGCGCCCGTCGACGAACTGTTCCACCAGCGCCGGCTGGCCGAACTTCGCGTGGATTTCGGCCACGAGCCGCCGCAGGGTGACGCCCGGACCGGGGCAGAGCGAGTGCGTGTCGATCCCCTCGCTGGCGTCCGCCGAAACCGGTTTGACGATCAGCGGCCCGCGCGGCAATCCCCGCGTCGGCACTTTCTCCCCCACGCGCACCAGCAGGCCGCCGGGGACCGGCAGCCCCGCGCCCTGCAGCACGGCCCGCGTGCGCCACTTGTCGAGCGTGAGGGCGGCGCACGGCGTGTCGCCGCCGGTGCACCCCTTGCCGTGCGCCGCGCAGAGTGCCGGCACCAGGAGCTCGGCGCCCGGCGCATCGCCGAGCGACTCGATCAGGTTGAATACGACCGGCTCGGGCGCGTGCGCGACCGCAGAAATGACTTCGGCGAGCGTGCGGACCGCCACGACCCGATGCACGTGCCCCGCACGCGCCAGAGCCGCGGCCACCGCCTTCGCCTGGGAGAGGACCCCCGCGTCGCTCTCGGCACAGCTCGCGCCGGGGTACAGGCCCGCGGCGGCCGGAGCGTTGTGCAGCACGAGGACGGACGGCTTTTCACGCGCCATGCGGCTGCTCCAGACGCTCGCACGCGGCGGCGATGATGCCGCCGATCAGGTCGCGAAAGGCCATATCGGCGAAGCGCGCGATGATCGGCAGATCGGAGTGGTTGGCATTGAGGCCCGGCAGCGGATTGATCTCCATGAAGCTGGGCACGCCGCCGGCATCGAGACGGATGTCGACGCGGGCGCCGTCGCGGCACTCGAGCGCGAGGTACGACGCCACCGCCAGCGCCTCCACGCGTTCGCGCAGCGGTCCGGGCGCCAGTTCGTCGTAATCGACGACGTTCTCGTACTCGTGCTTGTTCTGGAACGAGTAGATGGCCCGCTCCACCGGACGACGGATCCGCACCTCCATGGTGCCGATCGCGCGGGCCCGCGGCCCGTTGCCGAGCAGGCCCACCGTGAATTCGCGTCCCGGAAGGTACTCCTCCACCAGCACCGGCTGGCGCAGCCGCGCCAGCAGGTCGCGGCAGACACGCGCCAGGTCGTCCGGGCCGGCCGCGTACGACGCTTCAGCGATCCCCTTGCCGGTCCCCTCGGCGATCGGCTTGGCGAACAGCGGATAGCGCAGCCGCGCCAGGGCGACGGCGCGCAGGTCGTCCTCGTCGCGCACGACGTGGAAGGCGGGCGTGGCCAGGCCGGCGTCGCGCACGAGGCGCTTCGTCACCGCCTTGTCGAGCGTGACGGCGCAGACCAGCGGATCGGAGAAGGTGTAACCGATGCCGTACAGCTCCAGCAGGGCCGGCACCTGAGCCTCGCGGCTGCGCCCGTCGAGACCCTCGGCGATGTTGAAAACGAGGTCCCACCGCTCGCCCGCGACGAGGCGCGCGCACAGCGCGCGGGCGTGTCCGATGCGGTCGGTGTCGTGCCCGAGCTCGCGGATCGCCCCCTCGAGCAGATCGATGGTTTCCTCGCTGTCGAACTCGGCCACCTCTTCGGCGGTGTGGCCGAGCGCGAGCCAGTCGGAGCAGAGGTCGTACGTCAATCCGATGCGCATGGTCCTCCTCCGCGTGCGCGCCGGCTCAGGCGCACCGTGCCGGCCGGCATGATCGCCGTGGCGCGTCCGCGCGCCAGATCCCACACGCCGGTGCCCTCCGGCGTCTGCTCCGGGCCGACCGCCTCCAGGTGCGCGCCCGGCTCCGGGTAGCCCACCATCAGCCCCTCGAAGTTGCGCAGCACGGTGTGCGTCGGGCTGACCGACACGACATAGTTGGGCAGCAGCGGGATCTTTCCGCCGCCGTGCGGCACATCGACGCAGAACGTGGGGATGGCCAGGCCACTCACCCTGCCACGCAGATATTCCATGATCTCGATGCCACGGGATAGCGGCGTGCGGAAGTGCTCGACCCCGCGCACCAGGTCGCACTGGAACAGGTAGTACGGCCGCACGCGCAGCCGCAAGAGACCTCGGCAGAGCTGCTCGATCACGCGGGGGTGGTCGTTCACCCCACGCATCAGAACCGTCTGATTGCCGAGCGGGATACCGGCGTCGGCCAGTCGGGCGCACGCCGCGGCCGATTCCGGCGTCAGTTCGCGCGGGTGGTTGAAGTGCGTGTTGACCCAGAGCGGGTGGTAGCGGCGCAGCATGCGCACGAGTTCCTCAGTGATACGCATCGGCAGCGTCACCGGCGCTCGCGTGCCGATCCGGATGATCTCCACGCTCGGCACCTGGCGCACCGCCTGCACGACCCGTTCGAGCGCGGCCGTGGGCAGGGTGAGCGGGTCGCCGCCGGAGATGATCACATCGACGATCTCCGGGTGCCGGACCAGGTACGCCACCGCCTGCCGCAGATGTTCCTCGGCGATGACGCCTTCGCGAGCGCCCGTCTTGCGCTTGCGCGTGCAGTGCCGGCAGTACATGGCGCACGCCGAGGTCGCCACCAGCAGCGCGCGGTCGGCGTACCGGTGCACCAGACCCGGCACCGGCATGTCGGCGTCTTCATCGAGCGGATCGTCGCGCAAAAATGGCGGGTCCCACAACTCCCGGGCATGCGGCAGGCTCATCTGGAGAATGGGGTCGGCCGGATCGCCGGGCCGGATGAGCGACGCGTAGTAGGGCGTGATGGCGAACGGGAACCGGGCCGCCGCTTCGGTCAGGCCGGGCGGCGCCTGCACGCCGGGGAGGAACTCGCACAACTGCTCCGGCGTGCGCAGGCGGTTGCGCATCTGCCAGCGCCAGTCGTCCCACCGGGGGACATCCTGCAGATCGGGGCGCCAGGCGGCCGGCGCCACATGCGTGAGGTCGGGCAGAACGAACGTCGCCTCGGGTGCGGCGCCGCGCGCGCGCGCCTCGCACACCGCCATGCTGCGAGGTTTCATGCTTTCCCGGCAACCCCCCGCCGTCCACCCGGCGGCCGCGGCCGCCGCGCGTGTCAAAAGTGATTTCGCCGCGCGCCGCCGACGCCGCCGGTGGGATCGCCCAAGTTTGTCATAGATCCGGAAACCGATCGGATTCGAATCTGCGACAACCTTTGACGGCCAACCGTCCGCCTCGACCCGCGTCGCGCATCGCGATTATAATCTTGGGGTTCCATGAATCAAGCGCAACATGCCCTTTCCAGTGGGGATTTTGAACTTTTCTTGCTCCTGAGACAATTTTGGCTGAAATTTGACTTTCGGACAGGAGAGGAGTCACGACGGTGCCTGCCTGTTTTTTCGTTTCCGACCTCCACGGGAGGCGCTCCCGTTACGAATCGCTCTTCGCCGCGATCGCGGCGGAGCGGCCGACGGCCGTGTTCCTCGGCGGTGATCTGCTGCCGCACGCGTTGGTGGCACCGCACGCGCCCGGCGGAGCTCCTCCGGATTTCAGCGACGACTATCTGGCTGTGCGATTCCTGCGCCTGCGCGACAGGCTCGGCGCGGACGCCCCGCGCGTTTTCGTAATCCTGGGCAACGACGACGCGCGCGCCGAGGAAACCACCATGCTCGCCGCGGCCGCACGCGGCGCCTGGGAGTACGTGCATGAGCGCGCGGTGGAATTCGGCCAATGGCGCGTGTGCGGCTACGCCTGTGTCCCCCCCACCCCGTTCCGCCTCAAGGATTGGGAACGCTACGACGTGTCGCGCTTCACCGATCCCGGCTGCCTGCCACCCGAGGACGGGATACGCACGGTACCGGTGCCGGAACACGAGATCATCCACGGCACGATCGCGGACGACCTGGCGCGTTGCACGGGCGACGTCGACATGGAGCGCGCGATCATCCTTTTCCACACCCCGCCGTACGATACGCGGCTCGACCGTGCCGCGCTCGACGGCAAAATGATCGACCACGTCCCGCTCGATCCGCACATCGGCAGCATCGCCGTGCGACGCTTCGTCGAGGCGCGCCAGCCGCTGCTGACCCTGCACGGCCACGTGCACGAGTCGACGCGCCTCACCGGGGAGTGGCGCCAGCAACTCGACCGTACCTGGATGTTCCAGGGGGCGCACGACGGACCGGAACTGGCGCTCGTGCGTTTCGATCCGGAACGTATCGGGGACGCGACGCGGGAATTGCTGAGGCCGCCGGCGGATGGCTGAGCGGACGGCCATCCGTCAGTGGGCCTGCCCCCCGATCGGCAGCAACCGTGCCGGATCCGTGGCGGCGCCGATCTTCACCGCGTAGCTCGTCTTCGTCGCGATGTCGTCGTCGGTGACGATGTGGACATCGAGCAGGCCGTCCGTGCGGTAGCCGGTGCGCTGGAAGTTCATCTCGGCCAGGCAGAGACTCCACCCCTCCATCCAGATCAGCAGATCGCGGCGCTGCTCCTCGGTGCCCCGGAAATGGACCAGCACGTCGATGTCGCTGCCGGGGCCCGCGGAACCGCTTTTCGTGCTGCCGAAGACGTAGAAGGCCTGCACGCCGAAACGCGCGGGGTCGAGCGAGGCCGCCACCCGCTCGGCCATGCTCATGCGCCAGCGCCAGAACAGGTCGCCCTGCGGCGCCGGCGCAGCGGCCTTCGGCTCCCCGATCTCGGGTCCGGCGGGCGGGCGGCCGAGCAGGCCGACCGCCTCGTCGAGATCGGCGTTCATGAAGACGCTCAGCACCAGGCCGTCGGTGGCCGCCGGCACGTCGATCACGCGCAGGCACGCCTCGAGGTGGGCAAATTCCGGGAGCAACTGGCCGAGCATGTTGGGAGAGGCGAGCAGGAACCGTTCGTTGAAGACGATGCCCTTGTCGTCCGGATAGAGCGGCAGGTAGCGGATCTGCGCCTCGACAAGATCCTGGAAGAAGTGCGTTCCGAACGAGAGGTCCGGGACATAGTGCCCCTGCTGGCGTGCGATCTCGATCAGCATGGCCGTGTTGTTGATGTCGGAGTAGGTGATGCTGACGCCCAGCTTGATGTCGCCGCGACTGCCCCACCGACCCGGACCCATGAGGATGAAGCGCCGCTTCGGCAGGATCTTGTTAAGGAGGCCCACGGCGCGACCCACGGCCAGCATCTCGTGCCGATCCGGCAGCTCGCCGTACTTGACCGGATCCACATAGACCACGTGCGTGATCGGCGGCATGAGGCCGTTCGAAATGTAGCGGTTGGCCGTGAAGACGAGGCGCTCCTCGGCGATGTCCTTGGGGATCGGGGCGGCCACGGCGCCGAGCGCGCTGCTCTGCTGCCGGCACTGCAGCAGGTAGAAGTTCTTCCCGTCCGACGCGAACTCGATGTCCACGGGGTGGCCCAGCTTGCTCTCGAGGGTCTGCAGGATGAACTGTAACTGCCTGATGAACGGCGTGTTGCCGGTCAGCCCCTCGAACGTCACCACGAGATCGTCCCGCTCGGGGTCGAGCTGGCCCTTCAGCGGACGGCGCAGGCGACCGCCATCGAAGATCGACACGATCTGGGCGAGCGCCGGCAGGTCGTCGGCGTGCTTCCTGAGGAACTCCCGCACCGGCACCGTCTCGAAGGTGTTGGTGACCAGGTTGATGACGTCGATCTTCTGCGGCGCGTAGCGCACGACTTCGTCGATGGAAACGTTGACCCGCAGGTTCGGCTGGCCCGGGGCGATCAGCACCGGGTAATCGTCGCTGGTGCGGTCCACGGCGCGCGTGCCGAGCCCAGCCACCAGGCGGATCAGGCCGTCCTCGCGGCGGATGCGCGCCGACCAGCGGAACTCGTTGCGGCTGAATGCCACGCCGGCGAAGGAGGGGAGGTAGTAGTCGCCGACCCGCGTGCCGACCACCTCCTGGATCATGATCCCCATCTCCTCGTGGAAGTCGAGGAGGCCGCGCTCGGCGCGGTACTCGATGGGATCGGGTCCGAACACCGAGGCATAGACTTCGGCAATGGCGTCCATCAACGCCGTGAGCCGCTCCTGCTTCGAGCCCTGGTTGGCCAAAAAGAGGCTCTTGTATTTGCCGGAGAAGGCCGAGCCGATGCGGTCCTCGAGCAGCGAGGAACTGCGCACGATCAGCGGGCGGTCGTCGAAGTCGTCGAGAGCCACCGAAAGGCCCTTCACGATCTCGGGCGGGAACTGGCTGTTCTTGAACGTCTGTACGATGTGCGGATATTCGAGGCGGACCTGGTTGATCTCCTTGTACTTCTGCTCAACCACCTCGTTGAGGTTGTTGTAGTGCATGAAGCTGAGCGTCACGTCCGAGGCTACGTACCAGGTCTTCGGGATGCGCAGGTTGTCGAGCAGCCCTTCGTCTCCGGAATTCTTACGGAGGACCTGCGCGGCCAGGAAGAGGCCGGCGCTCTTGCCCCCCAGCTTGCCGAGGCTGTCGGAGGTATAGATGATGTTCTGCAGCAGCTCGTCGTAGTCCGCCACGTCGATGTAGTTCTTGGCGATGTTGATGAAGAGCAGCTGCTCGGTGAAGAACCGCCGGATCAGCGACACGCGCACGTTCTTGCTCGTGGCGATGGGCAGCTCGGCGTCCTGGGGCGCGATGGCGCGGTAGCGACGGATGGCGTCCACGACGTCCGGCAGCGGAGTGTGCAGGCTGACCAGGGGGGTGACCAGGAAGTTGAGCTTGTCCTCCTGGATCCACATGCGCACCCTCGCGAGGATCTCCTCATCGCCCAGATGCGCGGCCGCGATGCGGAAGATCTCCTTGCTCATCGCCTCGGTCACGCCGGCGGCGCGACGTTCATAGGGACGGTTCGTGTCGCCGTAGCGCTCGTCCTGCTCGGACATCTGGTTCGGCGAAGTGGACTCGAGCAGCCGCTCCGCCTCCGCGACACCGGCCCAGCAAAGATGATTGAGCATCTTGTGCGAGAGACTGAGGAAGAAGCTCTTGTCGGTCTGGCGCAGCATGTCGAGAACGACCTGCCACTCGCCGCGGTGCGTGCGCGTGAACTCCGCCGAGGCCGCCTGGTACTCTTCGACCAGCACCTTCATCCGCTGGTGCATGATGAAATGGCCCAGCCGGTCGGCGATGGAGCTGATTAGCCGGTGTTCCTCCTTGAGGAACGGGCCCTCGCCGGCCGGCGGCTTCTCCTCGCTGTAGGCCACGGTCACGCGCCCGACGTATTCGTCAATCACGATGATGTCCGCGCTCATCGTCCAGGGGGACTCGACCCAGTCGTCGCTCTTGAAGATGAGATTCTCGTACGTGATGCGCGCCCGGCAGACGTCAGGGTACTGCCAGCCCTCGGGGATGGTCCTCACGATCCGCTCGAGCATCTCGCGCGTGGAGAGTTGCGGCTGGCCGAGAATCTCCTCGATCCGGTAAAGGCAGTTCAACTCCTTGGCCCGCTCGTGCAGGGAGTAGAGCAGCTTGCCCAGGTTCTCGTTCGGCTCCGTCATTTCAGAATCACACCCCGTCCGCTGCGGCCGTCCACCCGGATGCACAGCGGGGAATCCAGTCGCACGTGCCGCGCGTGCAAGGATTCTCCCGTCGCGGGCTGCGTGTCCAGCCAGGTCCAATCGATGCGATGCATTCCCGCGTGGTGCACGGAAAAATAGAATACCTGGAAACTCGTGATGTTGTGGAAGAAATGCGAGCCCTGGCTGCGCTCGACGTTCATTTCCGGCAGGGTCGCCTCGACGATCGCCCGGGCCCCCGAGATCTGCGCCCACTCGACCGGGATACCGAGCCACGGATCGCTGCTGCCCCAGCGCCCGAACCCGATCAGCAGGTAGGGGCGTCCGGCCGCCGTAAGGGTGCGGTTGAAGACCTCGATCTCGCCCGCCACGGCGCGCGTGGCCTTCGCGTCGAAGGTCTCCAGCTTGACGTAGACGACATCGCGGATATCGCCGGTCTCGCCATTGCCGAGCACGGTTTCAGAGGCCGCCAGCACGCCGGCGCCCAGCATCGACTCCGGGGCGACCTCCACCTGCGCCTGCGAGACCACCATTGGACGCACCTGCAGGAAACCGAACCGCGCCGGCAATCCGCTGTCTGGCCCGAGGGTCAGGGCGAATTCGATTTCAACCGCCTCGCCGACCACCTCCCCGCAGACCCGCAGCAGCTGCCGCAGCAGCTCGTTCAGCGGGATATCGGGCAGGCCGAGGACCGGCGCGAAGGTGAGCACCCGCGCCCCGTCCGCCCCGGCGCCCATGATGAGGCGATCGTTGGCGGCATCGTACGTGGAGACGAGGTGGTTGAGCACACCGTCGTAGTCGGCCCGCACGAGGTCCGCCCGCGCCAGATATTCTGTCTCGCGCGTGGGGTCGTAGGCCGGCGGCCGGCCCATGTTCACGGCCCAGAATTCCGTCTGGCTCTGGCGCACGAGCTCGCGCGCGGAGGCGATCGGGGGCATGGCGTCGGGCCAGGCGGGCGAGTAGGTCCAGCAGCGGCCGCCGTCGACGATCTGCTTGCCGAGTCCGAGCGCGAGATCCACGACCCCGTCCTCCGGACGGGCGTTTCCGGTCGGGTAGAAGTTCCAGGAGCGCGCCACGCCGGAGATGTGGGGGTAGAACAGGTCGCCGCGGCGCTCCCCCACGACCTCCTGCACGACCACGGCCATCTTCTCCTGTGCGTCCGGCTCCCGGGTGGCGCGGCGGTAGTCGCGCGCGCCGCGGAAGAAGGTCGAGGCGTACACGAACTTGATCGCCTCGGTCAGCTTGCGGAAACGCGTGTCGGTGTCGGGTTGGTTGTTGGGAATCATCTTCGTGGCATAGACACCGGCGAACGGCTCGTACATGGCGTCCTCGAGCAGGCTCGAGGAGCGCAGGGCGAGCGGCTGGTGCGTCCGCTCCACCAGCGAACGCAGATCGCCCAGGATCTCCGCAGGCAGGTCGGCGTGCAGGAAAACGTTGGCGATGACATCGTCCGCGTCGCCCGACCGCGCCCTGTCGCTCAGCCGGTTGCGCTCGATGAACAGGTCGAAAATCTCCGTCGTCAGCACCAGCAGGTCGGGGATGGCCACTTCGATGCCGGGGAAACCATGCGGATCGAGGCTGTCGCGCAGCGCTTCGCGGATCGCCGCCAGGCCCGACGCCTTGCCGCCGAGCGCGCCATCGCCGAGACGGGCGAACGTCTGGGCGCCGTCGCGGCGATCCCGGACGAAGAGCGGCACGTCGGGAACAGAAGAGCGGGGATTCGATCGACTCATCGCGGGCTCCCTCCTCACGCAGCACAACCGGTGGAGGGCGGGCAGGGGCGCGACCGGGAACAGGCGGCGCGGGGACGGCACGCCCGTCCCCGCGCCGCGAAGTGGGGACGCCGGGCCGCGCCGGAGCGCCGACGCCCGGCATCCAGCGCTCAGACCCAGCCGCGGTCCCGGCAGGCCTGCGCCACGCGGCCGATCGCAATCACGTAGGCCGCGTCGCGCATGTAGATCCTGCGCTTCTTGGCCAGCTCGCGCACCGCCAGGAAGGCCGAGGTCATCTTGAGGTCCAGCTTGCCCAGGACCTCGTCCTTCTCCCAGAAGTAGTTCATGTTGCTCTGGACCTGCTCGAAGTAGCTGCAGGTCACGCCGCCGGCGTTGGCCAGGAAATCGGGAATCAGGAAGATGCCACGCTCCTCGATCACCTTGTCAGCGTCGAGCGTGGTCGGCCCGTTGGCGCCCTCGCCGATGATCTTCACGCGCTTGGCGATCTTGTGCACATTCTCGCCGGTGATCTGGTTCTCGAGCGCACTCGGCAGCAGGATGTCCACGTCCTGTTCCAGCCAGGCGTCGCCCGGCAGGATCTCGTAGCCCAGCCCCCTGGCTTTCACCTTGTCGATGCCGCCGAAGCGGTCGGTGATCGACAGCAGTTCGTCGAGGCTGATTCCCGAGGCCCTGCGCACCGCGTATGAGATCTGGTCGCTCTGGTCCCAGTAGGAGCAGCAGACGACCTTGCCGCCCAGCTGCGTGTAGAGCTGGATGGCATACTGCGCGACGTTGCCGAAACCCTGCACCGAGGCGGTGGTGTCGGACGGACGGATGCCCAGCTCCCTGAGCGCCTCGCGCACGGTGAAGATCAGGCCGTAGCCGGTCGCTTCGGTGCGACCGAGCGAGCCGCCCATGCCGACCGGCTTGCCGGTGATGAAGCCGGGCAGCTTCGCCCCGTGGATCGCCTCGAACTCGTCGAGCATCCAGAGCATGTGCTGCGGGCTGGTCATGACGTCGGGGGCCGGCACGTCGCTGAGCGGGCCGATGTTCTTCGCCAGCTGGCGGACCCAGCCGCGGCAGACCAGCTCCTGCTCCCGCATGCTCAGGTTGTGCGGGTCGCAGATGACGCCGCCCTTTCCGCCACCGAGCGGGATGTCCACGACCGCGCACTTCCAGGTCATCCACATGGCCAGCGCGCGCACCGTATCGACGGTCTCCTGCGGGTGGAAACGGATACCGCCCTTGCAGGGCCCGCGCGCGTCGCTGTGCTGCACGCGGAAGCCACGGAACACCTTCACGCCGCCGTCGTCCATGCGCACCGGAATGCTGAAGGCGTACTCGCGCATCGGGCTGCGCAGCAGTTCGCGCGTGGCCGCGTCCAGCTCGAGGAATTCGGCGACCTTGTCGAACTGCGCCTGCGCGGTGACAAATGGATTGTACGCACTCTTGGCCATGTCGATCATCCTCTCTCGGTCCTGGTCTGCGAGCGTGGGACGCGCCCGGAAGGGGGCGGAAAGCCCGTCGCCGGTGTCCGCGAAACATCTCGCTATCCGGGAAAGAAGCCTCCCGCCCAGCGTCCCGTCAAGCGCCACCGGCTCCGGTGGGCGGACGCCGGCGGGCCCCACGGTGGATGGCGCCGCTGCCGAAGCGGTCCCGCAACGCATCCAGGACATGGTCAACGATTTCTATCTTCTCAATGGCCCGATCCGCGAACAGCTCCGGCGGGGCCGCGGTGGACGGATAGAGACCCGTAAGTGTCACGCCGACAAGGCGTAGCGGCCTTCCCCGCCGGCCGAGACGGCGGATCAGAAGGTCCCGGGCGACATCGCGCAGATCGGGGGTGCGGGCCGTGGGAGCCGGCAGGGTGACCGCACGCGTGACGGTGGTGAAATCGGAATAGCGCGCTTTCAGATGGATGGTACGCGCATGCAGCCCCGCCGCGCGCAGTCGACGCGCGACCCGCTCCACCAGTTCGTCGAGTTCTTCCCGGAGCGCCGGTTCGTCGGCGATGTCGCGCGCGAACGTCGTTTCCGCGCCGATCGACTTCGCTTCCACATCGGGCACGACCGGGCGGTCATCGATGCCGAGCGCCAGTTCGCGCAGTCCCCGCGCGTGGCGGCCGAGCAGGGCGGTGAGCGCGTTGATGTCACAGGCGAGCAGATCGCGCACACGGCGCACGCCGCGCGCGGCCAGTTCCCGCTCCGTCACCTCTCCCACGCCCCACAGGCGGCCCACCGGCAGGTCGGCCAGGCGGACCGCGGCCTCCGCCTGCTCGATGATCACGAAACCGTCAGGCTTTTCGAGATCGCTGGCCAGCTTCGCCAGGAACTTGTTCGGCGCGATGCCGACCGAGGCGATCAGACCCACGTCCGCGCGGATTTGCGCCTTGATGGCGCGGCCGATCGCGGCGGCGGGGCCGAACAGACGCTGACAGCCGGTCACGTCGAGGAACGCCTCGTCGATCGAGAGCGGTTCGATCAAAGGCGTGAAGGCGGCCAGGACGGCGAAGACCTGCTCCGACACCTCCGCGTAGCGCGCCATCCGCGGCCGCAGGAAAACCCCCTGCGGACAGAGTTGTCGCGCGCGCGCCGCGCTCTGGGCGCTGTGCACGCCGAAGCGGCGAGCCTCGTAGGACGCCGCCGCCACCACGCCGCGACCTTCCGGCGTTCCCCCCACGATGACCGGACGATCGCGCAGCAACGGATCGTCGAGCAGTTCCACGGAGGCGTAGAACGCGTCCATGTCCACGTGAACGATGGCGCGAGGCGCCTGCACGCCGTCGCGCAGGGAGGAGGCCGGGTCGGGACGGTCGGGCATGGGTCATTCCCGTTCAGCCGGCATCGCCCGGCGCGGCGGGGGGCAAAGGCGGCAATGGCAGCACGTTGGGCGGGCAGACGGACGGGATCCCGGCGGCGATTTCCAGCCGCTCCCAGGCGCCGCGACCGACCGGTCGCGCCCCGACCGCCAGCCGCGTCCAGACGTGCCGCAGCCGCACGGTGGGGGCGTGCAGCGCGAATCGCGGCGGCGGACCGGGCAGGCGCAGCACGGTCAGCGCGCCGTTGTCCGGCCCGTCGGAGACGACGTCGCCGGGACGGCGCGGCGCGGCGCCCAACAATGCACGCAGCGCAGCCTCGGCGCCCGGTCCCGCCAGGCCCAGCCGCGCGGTCCGCCCCGAGACATCGGTGAGCGCGACATCCGACCGGAAGAGATACTGACGCAGCCGCTCGCGCGTATCGTCAAGCGTCGCCGCGGGCGCCTCGATCCGGATCTCCGCACCGCGCCGCCACAGACGCAGCACCTCCGCCACGCGCCCCTCCGCATCGCAGAGCGCCGCGAGGATCGTGTGACCGGCGTCGAGCGCGGCCAGATCGACCGTCACCTGGCCCTGGAGAAAGCGTGCAGCGTCGGCGCCGGTGGCGGCGAGCAGCCCGATGTGCGAAAGATCGGCCAGCACATCGCCGGTCGTTGCCGCCACAGCCTCGTCCAGGGCCGACGCCGCGCCGAAACTGACTACGGCGTCCCCATCGAAAGCCGCTCCCCGGCCCGTCAGGAATTCCCGCCAGCGCTCGCGATCCATGCCGCCTCTTTCCGCGGTCCGTGCCGTCGCCCCCCTCAGAACGCGATGCCGAGCGGTGAATTGGAGCGGATCGTAATGCCGCCGATCACGCGGCCATTGTGGTCGATCGCGCTGAAGAACCCAGGCGCCCACGACTTCACGCGGAGCAGGCCGGGATACAGATTCAGGCGCCAGCGATAGCTCTGGGTCTGCGCGAAATAGACCGACGCCATCAGCGAGTTGTTCCGGTCGTAGAAGATGCCGGCCGACGGCACCAGATCCACGGTCTTCACTCCGTCGCCCAGGTCGACCAGCCGTCCCGCCACCAGGCCCGCGCCGGCCGACCAGCAGTCGCCATCGGGCCTGGTGTAAGAGAAGCCGATCTCTCCGTGCGTCCCGTAGTGGTAGAACAGGCTCCAGCGTTCGCTGCGCGGCAGGCCGAGTTTCAGCGCGTAGTTCTGCCCGCCGTTCTCAAGCGTGCCGCGCCACGGATCGAAGGCCAGTTGATAGGACCAGTCCGCCATGTGCAGCGTCTCGCCGAAGAAGCGCGCCACCCGATCGGAGTTGAACAACAGCACCCCCGCCGGATCGAAGAGGTAGAGGTCGGCCACCGGATCGGTCGTCCACCCCACGTAGCTGTTGTTCTCCACGATCTCGTTGAGCACGTGGGACCCGAACATCGTGCCGACGGCGTACCAGCGGGGATGCGACCATTCGTGGGCGCGAAACCACTCGGCAATGAGCCGGTAACTCATGCCGCCACCGATGAGATGCTGGGTGTAGTTGGGCCAGTAGCGCGCACCCTTCGCGTTGAAACTGATCGGGATCACCTCGGCCTGCAGGAACTGCCACCATCCCTCGTGCTGGATGGAACCGAACGGATCGCGCACGTTGCGCCAGAGATTGGTGGCGCCGGTGTCATAGTCGATCTTGAAGGGGCGCCGATCGCGCTCGCCGACCTGGAAGATGCCATAGCCACTGTTGATGATCATGCGCAGCGGATGGACCAGCGACTCGCTGCCGTAGTCGAGCCGGCGATAGAAGAAATACGGCTCCGCGACAACGGACGGGAGGGCCGGCGACACGACCGCGGTGTCTCCGTGAGCCGGCGCCGCCGCGCCGGCCGTCGCCCCGCGCGGCGGGGCGAGTCCGCAAGCGCAGATCGCCAGAACGAAAAAGTGACGCCGGAATAAGCTTGTGATCAACAGCCTTCGATTCTGCGCAGGTGAGCCAGGAGACATCCGGCGGCAAAGATGCAGGGCCCCGGCGCGAAATGCCAGCGTCAACGGCCCTGTCGATTCATCGCCTGCGAATAAGTGAAAATGAGACTCCGGGCGAGGCGCCACGGTCCGGGGCGTCCACCTGTCAGGCCCGGCGTTCGGGGAGGCGAGCCATCAACTCTTCCATCAGTTCCATCTGGATCTGCTGGATCTCGACCAGGTGCACCCACTGGTGGCTGAGCAGCTGGTCCATCTTGGAGTTGAGATAGCGCACCTCGATCTCGGCCTTGAGATTCGTGCGATAGTCCTGCTCCGCGCGCAGCCGGTCGCGCGCCTCCTGGCGTTTCTGGCTCATCATGATCACCGGCGCCTGCAGGGCGGCGATGCACGACAGCACCAGATTGAGCAGGATGAAGGGGAAGTGGTCGAACGGCCTCCAGAGCAGTTGGACCGAATTGACGATCATCCAGGCGACAAGCAGACCGAGGAAGACGATGATGAAGGTCCAGCTGCCGCCGACGGAGGCCAGCCGGTCCGCGATCCGCTCGCCGAAGGTGATCCGCTGCTCGAACTCGAGATTGATGTTCTGCGCCACCGTCTCCTGGTCGCGCAGGCTCTGCAGGATCTCCTGATCGATTTCGGAAACGGCGCCGCGCTCGCTGGCGAGCGAGTCCTGCACATACGCATAGCGGTAGCGGTTCAGATCGTTCAGGCAGATGAAGTGACCAGGTCCGAAATCGGGGTGGTCGCGGGCAATCAGCAGCCGCACGCTGGGCCGGATCACTTCGGCCGGCATGCCCTCGCCGGGCGTGTACGACTTGCCGCAGATCGCACACGTGAGCGGAATACTCATCCGACCGGGACGGGACATGGGCCGACCTCCGGGAGGCGGGTGAACGGGGCCAGCATAGCCGCCCGAAGGGCCGGCGACAACGCTTGGGCCGCGGCGCTGGCCGTGCTAGACTACCGCCTTCGCCCCGGACATCCCGGGTGCCTGGTCAGGTCACGCCGGGAGGAACCGCATGCGCGCCACCATACGCGAAATCGACTACTGGTTCGTCACCGTGCCCGACCAGCCTGGGGAGGGGGCCCGCGTGCTCGGCATGCTCGCCGAAGCGGGGGTGTCGCTCCTGGCCTTCAGCGCCGCTCCGCACGGGCCTGGCGTGGAACAGATCATCCTCGTCCCCGAGAACGAAGAGGATCTCGCCCGCGCGCTCGACCGTGACGGTTACACGCTCACCGGCCCGCAGACCGCATTCCTGATCCAGGGCGAGGACCACATCGGCGCCCTGCTCGACGTGCACCGCAAGCTGTTCGAAGCGCGGGTCAACATCCAATCCAGCACCGGCGTCACCGACGGCCGCGGCGGCTTCGGCTACGTCCTCTACCTCCGCCCGGAGGACGTGCGCAGCGCCGCCGACGCACTCGGCGTCTGATCTCCCCCCACCTCCCGGCTACAGTATTTCGGACGGCCTGCCGATAATCCCGCTATCTCCTATCTTGTTTCTGGGAGATCCCGGTCTTAAGTTTACTGCGCGTCCGGAGCGCCCCCTGCGTCCGCGAATCCCGGCGCGCACCTCGTCAATCGGGAGGGCCGAAAATGAATCACCTGCTCAAATCCGCATCTGCCCTGGTTTGGGCCGGCGTCCTGGCGTTTCCCCTGACCGCCGGCGCCACCAGCGGCTACCGGGACAGCTGGCTGAGCACGTATCCCGCTGCCTGCCAGACCCTGCGGACGGCCGCCACGAGCTGCGTCCTCTGCCACACCTCGGTCCCCGACCTGAACCTGTACGGCATCACCATTCTGGGCCACCGCACCACCATGACGGCCACCAACGAGATCGATTCCGACGGCGATGGCAAGACGAACATCATCGAGATCAACGCCTGCTTCTTCCCCGGCGACCCGCTGTCGACCCCCGTCCCCAACGACGAACAGACCTGGGGTCTGATCAAGTCGCTGTACCGATAGCGAGCCGAGAACGCAAGCCAGCGGCCGCCTTTCCGAGGAAGGGCGACCGTGGGGCCTGTCGCGGACGACGCAGGGGACCGTAGGGCGTGGGGCGCCCCGCGCCTGTCCACGCTTTCCCTTCCGTGCTATGCTCTACCAGCACCTGGGAATCGCCTCTTTCGCCCGTCATGTCGCGCGCAAGGAGGACGCCATGAGCAACCTGCCGATCGAGCACCTTATCCAGCGTCAGATCCACCACTGGAACCGGTATCGCGAACTGCTCGGGCTCGCGGAGGCTCCGGAGCAGGTTCGGCCGCGTCCGATCGTCACCATCTCGCGCCAGCTCGGCAGCGGCGGGCGGGTGCTGGCGGAGGCGCTGGCGCGACGGCTCGACCTGCAGATCCACGGCTACTCGCTCATCGACGAGATCGCCCGACGCCACGATCTCGAGCGACGTTTCGTGGCGCAGCTCGACGAGCGCACCCGCTCGGAAATCGCGCTGTGGGTGCGCGGCGTGCTGGAACGCCGCAACTTCACCAGCGACCAGTACCTCGCTTCGCTGGTGCGGATCGTGCGCACTCTTGCCGCACACGGCGGCGTCCTGTTCGTCGGCCGCGGCGCGCATCTGATCCTGGGGGGGCTGTGCGCGATCCGCCTGCGCGTGACCGCCCCGGTCGAGGCGCGGGTGCGCGCGGTCATGTGCTACGAGAACCTCGACGCCGCGGCCGCCCGCGAGCGCGTGGCGGCGTCCGACGAGGAACGCGACCGGTTCCTGCGCAAGCTGTTCAAGGTCGAGCCGGACGACCCGCGACAGTACGATCTCATTCTCAACACCGACAACCTGCCACCGCACGAGCTCGTCGGCATCGCCATGACCGCGCTGGAGGCGCGAGGCACTTTCCGCGAGTGAGGCTCGAATCGCCATGGCGCCGCGCGCGGGCTCCCGCTTCCTTTCCCCTTGTTCGTGGTCTATTGTGGCCCGTGTCCGCCCCGCCCGGAGGGTGCGCGGGTCGGCGTGGTATGCGGCGCGACCGGTCTTTCCGCCCGAAGATCGGCCCTCCGTACATCCGAAGGAGCGATGAACATGATCGGTCGCGGCATGAAGACCGCCTGCCTGGTGGCGGGCCTCGCGATGACGCTGGGTTTCGCGGATATGGCGCGGTCGGACGAGGGGATGTGGCCGTACGACCACGCGCCGATGGAACAGATCCGGCAGACGTACGGGTTCGCGCCGTCGCAGGCGTGGCTCGACCACCTGCGGCTGGCGAGCGTCGATCCAGGGGCGAGCGCGGCGTTCGTTTCGCCGGACGGCCTGATCCTCACCAACCACCACGTGGCGCTGTCGTCGGTGCAGCGCGTGTCGACGCCGGAGCACAACTACGTACAGAACGGCTTCTTCGCGGCCACGTCGGAGCAGGAGATCCCGCTGCCGGGCAACACGCTCAAGGTCCTGGTGTCGATCGAGGAGGTGGCGGCGCGGGTGAAGGCCGGCGTCAGGCCGGACATGAGCCCGGCGCAGGCCAGGGCGGCGCGGGAGGCGGCGATCACGAACATCGAGGCGGAATGCCTGAAACAGACCGGTCTCAAGGGCGAGGTCGTGGCGCTGTACGGCGGCGCCCATCACGATCTCTACCGCTACAAGGAGTACACGGACGTCCGTCTGGTCTTCGTGCCGGAGTTGCAGGCGGCGTTCTTCGGCGGCGACTGGGACAACTTCTGCTATCCGCGGTGGGACCTCGATATCGCTTTCCTGCGGGCGTACGAGAACGGCAAGCCGGCGCGCGTGGAGCACTGGCTACGGATCAATCCCGCGGGGACTCGTGACGGCGACGTGATCTTCGTGTCGGGCAATCCGGGACGCACGCAGCGCCTGAAGACGCTGGCCAGCCTGGAATACGGCCGCGATCTCACCTATCCGGAGCGGCTGGCGCGCACGCAGCATCAGCGCGAGGTCCTGCGCCGCTACATGGCCCTCGGCGAAGAACAGGCGCGTCGCGCGCGCACGCTCGACTATTTCTACGGCAACACCCTCAAGCGCCTGGAAGGCGAGCTGGGCGGTCTGCGCGAACCGCGGCTGATGGCGACCAAGCGGGCCGATGAACAGGCGCTGCGCGCCGCGGTGGCGACCGACGAGCAGCTGGAGGCGCGCTACGGCGGCGCCTGGGAACGGGCGGCCGCGGCCTACGCCTGGGCGGCGGCGCACGACGCCGACCGGCTCTACCGCAGCGAAATGCCGGGCAGCAGGTTCTTCGGCACGGCGCTCGGCCTGGTCCGCCTCCAGGCCGAGGCCGGCAAGAACGACGTGGATCGCCTGCCGGGCTACCACGAGAGCGAACTGCCCGACCTGCTGCGCCGACTGGGCAGCCCGGCGCCGGTCTACAAGGACATGGAAGAGGTCATGGCGGCCGACGCCTTCGCGCGGCTGCGAAACGGCCTTGGCGCCGAAGACCCGTTCGTGCAGGCGGTCCTGCAGGGACGCTCGCCGGCGGAAGCGGCGGCGTTCTACCTCCAGGGCACACGCCTCGACGATGTGGCCGTGCGCCGGGAACTGGCGCAGGACAACGGGAAAGCGGTGACCGGCAGCGACGACGTGCTCCTGGCGCTCGCCCGGCGTCTCGATCCGCTGCTGCGCGGGCAGGAGAAGGCCTTCCGCGAGAACGTGCGCGCCGTGGAGGAGTCGGCCGAGACAGACATCGCGCAGGCACGTTTCGCAGTGTACGGCGACAAGGCGTATCCGGACGCCACCGGCACGCTGCGCTTCGGCTTCGGCAGGGTGGCCGGCTACCCGTCGGCCACGACCCTGGTGCCGCCGTTCACGACCTGGTACGGCCTCTACGATCGGGCGCTCTCGTTCGGCGATCAGGGCGACTTCGCGCTCACCGCGAACCAGCGCACGCGGCGTGACCGTCTCGACCTCGGCGGCGTGCTCGACCTGGCCTGCACGGCTGACATCACCGGCGGCAACTCCGGCAGTCCGATCGTCGACCGCGACGGCCGCCTGGTCGGCGTCGCATTCGACGGCAACCAGACCAGCCACGCCAACCAGTTCGTCTACGACGAGACGGAGGCGCGCTGCATCTGCGTCGATGTACGGGGGATCCTGCAGGCGCTCGGCAATCTATACGACGCCCAACCACTCGTGGACGAGCTGCTGGCGGGCGCGCGGTGACCTCCGCGCCACGACCGACCCGCTCTCCCTGGGCCTTCGTCCCCACCCTCTACTTCGCCGAGGGGATGCCGTATGTGCTGGTCAACAGCGTGTCGGTCATCCTCTACAAGCGGCTGGGGGTGACCAACGCGGCGATCGCCTTCTGGACCAGTCTGCTCTACCTGCCGTGGGTCCTCAAGATGCTCTGGGGCCCGCTCGTGGACCAGCGAGGCACGAAGCGGGCCTGGATCCTCGCCACCCAGCTCGCCCTGACCGCCTGCCTGGCGGCCCTCGCGGCAGCGATCGGCCTGCCCGGCTTCTTCGCGGCGACTCTGGCCGTGTTCACGCTCGCGGCGCTCGTATCGGCCACGCACGACATCGCCGCCGACGGCTTCTACCTCCTGGCGCTCGACGACCGTCGGCAGGCCCTGTTCGTCGGCGTGCGCACGCTGTTCTACCGCGCGGCGATGATCTTCGGCTCCGGCCTGCTGGTGACCCTGGCGGGCCGCCTCGAACGCGGGGCGGGCGGTGTGCCGCGCGCCTGGACCACCGCCTTCGCCCTCGCCGCGGCGCTGTACGGCGGCCTGTGGTTCTACCACCGCGCGGCTCTGCCGCGCCCCGACGCCGACCGGCCGTCGGGCGATCCGCGCGCAAGCGGGGCCTGCGCCGGCGCGCACTGGCGCACGGTTTTCGGCTCCTGGTTCGGGCAGCCGCGCATCGCGGCGATCGTGGCGTTCATCCTGCTCTTCCGGCTCGGCGAAGCGATGCTGCTGAAGCTCGCCTCCCCCTTCCTGCTCGACAGCCGCGAGGCGGGCGGGCTCGGACTCACCACCGCGCAGGTGGGGGTGGCGTACGGCACCGTGGGGCTGGGTTGCCTGATCCTGGGCGGAATCGCGGGCGGCTGGCTGATCGCGCGGTTCGGGCTGCGCCGGATGCTCTGGCCGCTCGCGCTCACCCTCAACCTCCCGCACGCCGCCTATCTCTACCTCGCCCACGCCCAGCCGGGGCCGGCGCTGGCCTACCCGCTCGTGGCCCTGGAGCAACTCGGCTACGGACTCGGCTCGACCGCGTTCATGGTGTACCTGATGCAGGTCTCGCGGGGCGAGCACCGCACGTCGCACTTCGCCATCGCCACCGGCCTGATGGCGCTGGGCATGATGCTGCCGGGCATGGTCAGCGGCGCGATCCAGGAGGCGATCGGCTACCGCGCCTTCTTCCTGCTCGTGCTGGCGCTCGGCCTGCCGGGCCTGGCCACGCTGCCGCTGCTGCCGCGGCTCGCCGACGAAGGGAACGGGGATCCGGTTCCCCGTTGATCCGGCGCCCTGAAATTCTTTCGCGTGGGAGATGACCCGATGCCCAATCCGCTGTTCGCGCGCAAGCCGCTGGCGTTGCTGGTCGAGGAGGCGCGCGGCGAGCAGCGCCTGCGCCGCGTGCTCGGCCCCTGGACGCTGACAGCGCTCGGCGTGGGCGCCATCGTCGGCACCGGCATCTTCATCCTGACCGGCGTGGCGGCGCACGACAAGACCGGCCCGGCGCTGATCCTGTCGTTCATGGTCGCGGGGCTGGCCTGCGTGCTGGCGGCGCTGTGCTACGCCGAGTTCGCCTCCATGGCGCCGGTGGCCGGTTCGGCCTACACCTACGCCTACGCCACCCTCGGCGAGCTGCTGGCCTGGATCATCGGCTGGGACCTGGTGCTCGAGTATACGGTGGCCGCGGCCGCCGTGGCGCACGGCTGGTCGGCGCACTTCCGCGACCTGCTGCACAGCTTCGGCGTCTACATACCGGCCGCGCTCGGCAACGCACCGTTCGATTTCGATCCGGCCGCCGCGCGCTTCGTCGCCACGGGCGCCGTGCTCGACCTGCCGGCCATCGCGATCGTGGCGACACTCACCTTCGTGCTCGTGCGCGGGATCCGCGAGAGCGCCCGCTTCAACGCGGTCATGGTGGCCTTGAAGCTGGCGGTCATCCTGTTCGTGATCGGGGTTGGCGCGTTCTACGTGGACCCGGCGAACTGGCGCCCGTTCGCGCCTTTCGGCTACTCCGGAATCGCCGTCTTCGGCAAAACGCTCTTCGGCCAGACCGGCCCCGACGGCGCGCCGGTCGGCGTACTCGCCGGCGCGGCGATCATGTTCTTCGCCTACCTCGGCTTCGATGCCGTCTCGACCCAGGCGGAGGAGACCCGCCGCCCGCAGCGCGACGTGCCGCTGGCCATCATCGCCTCGCTGCTGGTCTGCACCGTCCTCTACATCGCCGTCGCGGCCGTGCTGACCGGCATGGTGCCCTGCAGCCAGCTCGACATCAACGCCCCCGTCGCCGACGCCTTCGCGCAGCGCGGACTGCCCTGGGCGCGTCGGCTGATCGACGTCGGCGCGCTGACCGGCATCACCTCGGTGCTGCTCGTGCAACTGCTCGCCCAGCCCCGCATCCTGATGGCGATGGGACGTGACGGCCTGATTCCGCCCCGTCTCTTCGCCGCCGTGCACGAGCGTTACGGCACGCCGTGGAAGGGCACGATCGTGACCGCGTGCGTGGTCGCCGCCCTCGCCTCGCTGCTTCCACTGCGGCTCCTCGCGGAGCTGACCAACATCGGCACCCTGTTCGCCTTCGTGATCGTCTGCGGCGCGGTGCTCGTGATGCGCCGCCTCGACCCGCGCGCGCCGCGCCCGTTCCGCGTCCCTTTGGTGCCGTTCGTGCCGATCCTCGGCATTCTCATCTGTCTGCTGCTGATGCTCGCCCTGCCGGCCGAGAACTGGCTGCGGCTGATCGTCTGGCTGGCGGTCGGACTGGCGATCTATTTCGGCTACGGGCGGAAACGGAGCGTGCTGGCGAGAATGCGGGCGCAGGACACGGCCGGGCGCTGACGGGGTAGGGGGCCGTCTTGGCTGGCCCCTGGACTTCGGCTCAGCCTCGATACCACCCGACAGCGCTCAGGCCGGCTCAGCGGGCGGCAACGCGGTCATGCCGTCACGCGGTCGCAGCCAGTTGTTGACGCGGATCGCGTCATCGATCTTGTAGCGGCAACGTCCGCAGAACTCCAGCTCCACCCGCCCGTTCGCCGGGAAACGACGCCGCAGGTCACGCGCCCGCTCTCCGCGCCATACCTCACGGAACGAAGCGGCCGTGAAGACATTGCCCAGGGCATGGCCGAGGGCGTGATCGCACTCGCACGCCAGCAGCGTGCCGTCGTGCCGGAGCGTGGGCCAGGACCACGGTTTGAGGCAGATGTTGGGCAGGGCTGCGTACCGCATGGACTCTGCTGCCCCCTGGTACTGGAAGGAACGCAGTTCGCGCCGGTTCGGCAGCGCCGCGTGCTCCGGATCGTCGCTGTCGTAGAGACTGACGCTCTTGACGGAGAACAGGTCGGCGCCGACTTCGCGGGCGAAGGCGTGCGCACGCTCGATCTCCGGCTCGCTGGCGCGCGTGGCGATCACCCGGACGTTGAGCAGGGGGCGGCTCGCGCCGGCCTGCGCGTCGCGCAGACGGACCGCCTCCGCGATGAATGCACGCGCCGCGGCCGCGCTGCCCCCCTCGCGGAAGCTGTGGTAGACCTCCTCCGTCATCCCGTCCAGCGCCAGAATCACCATATCGAGACCCGCGGCGAACAGCTCGGCCAGACGCCCGGTCCCGGGATCGGTCTGCCCGTTGGTGGCCAGCAGGGTCAGGATGCCGTGGCGCTTCGCGAGCGCCACCATCTCGGGCAGCCGGGGATGGAGCAGCGGCTCGCCCCACTGCCAGAAGGCGATCGCGAGCAGCCGGGGCCCGACCTCAGCGAGCAGCTTCGCGTAAGCCTCGAACGGCATGAGACCGTCGTCCAGGCTCCCGTTGACCCGCTCGCGCGGGCAGAGCGGGCAGCTCAACTGGCAGCGTACGGTCGGCTCGAGCTGCAGCGCGATCGGGTACGACCAGGGTCGCAGAACGCGCTGCCGGGCCTCGAGGCGACTGAGCAGGAAGTTGGCCGTCTGGCGGGCGCCGAGCCGCCCGCGGGAAAACACGAGACGGTCGAACGTGAAGTCGAGACGGCGTCCGGCCAGCAGCCGGGCAGCGCGGGCGAAGCGTGGCAGGTTCATGCGGCGAGCAACTCCTTCAGTCGTCGTAGATCGGCGCGCACGGCCGCGGGATCGCGGTCGCGGTGGTCGGTTTCGAGAATGGCGGGCACGGCCAGCGAAGCCTCATGCAGACGTGCCAGCGGCGTCCAGTCGATCCGGCCCGTGCCGAGCGGACGGTGGGCGCGGCGACCGTCGTGATCGTGCAAGTGCACCCACGCGAGCCTTTCGCCGACTTCGTCCAGCGCGCTCGCCCACCCCCGCGCGCCGGCCGGCAGCCGCGCGGGGCAGGCGAACGGCCGGGGGCTGAAGCGATCATTGGCCACGAGCAGCTTGCGCCGCAGTCCGCGCGCCGGATAGAGGCGCTCGTGGAGATGGCCGATGTCGAGGCAGATGCGCGCGTCCGCCGCCGCCGCGACCGCCCGCATCAGGGCGATATCGCGCGCATCGTCGGCGTTCTCGAGGCAGAGGGAAACGCCCAGTTCACGGGCCCTCGCGGCGAGCGGAGCGACGAGATCCGTCCAGCCCACGACCGTCTGCGAGCCGCCGCGCAGGTGCAGGATCGCCGCCTCGGCGCCCACGCGGGCGGCGAAAGCCAGTCCGGTGATCAGGGGCTCGGGGATCCCGCCACCGAGCTGCGCGAACGGCAGATGCACGCCCAGCCGCGCCACGGCCGGCCGCAGACGCCGCGCAATCTCGTCCCCGACCCCGTCGCTCGCCGGACAGGCGGCGGCATAGTGGTCGGTGGCCAGGTGCAGCTCGCAGGCCTCCAGGCCGAATTCGCGCGCGAGCGCCTCGAACAGGTCCAGGCCGCCGCGCCAGTCCGCCGCCGGCAACAACGCCGTCTGCAGTCCGATCACGACCGCGCCTCAGCCGAGGAGTTCACGGTAGATCCCGAGGGTCTGGTCGGCGCAGCGCTCCCAGGTGAATTGCGCGGCGCGCATCCGGCCGCGCTGCGCGACCAGCGCGCGCAGGGAGTCGTCTTCGATCAGCAGGCGCAGCCCGTGCGCAATCGCCTCGGGCGAGCGGGGGTCGGCAAAGAGCGCCGCGTCGTGCAACGTTTCGCGCAGCGGCGGGATGTCGCTCGCCAGGACCGCGGTGCCGCAGGCGGCGGCCTGCAGGGGGCAGAGTCCGAACCCCTCGTAGTGGCTGGGATAGGCGAGCAGGGTGGCCGCGCGCATCAGCGGCGGCACGAGCGCGTGCGGCACATAGCCGAGCGTGCGCACGGTGCCGTGCAGACGCTGCCGCTGCAGATCCTTCCAGAAATAGCGTTGCCGCCAGCCGCGTCCGCCGGTGATGACGAGCGGGAACTCGCGCTGCAGGTTCTCGGGCAGCAGGGCGTGCGCCCGCAGCAGCCCCTGCAGGTTCTTGCGCGGCTCGAGGGTGCCGACGAACAGCACGTAGCGCGGGGGCAGGCCGAGGTCCTCGATGAGCCGGGCCGACGCTTCGGCGGCGCCAGCTGTGGCGCCGGCCGCGATGAAGCGGGCATCCACCCCCAGATGCGTCACGCGCACCCGCTCCGGATCGATCTCCGGGAAGTTCTCCAGCAGCTCGCCGCGCATGAAGAAGCTGTCGACGACGATACGTCCGGCGCTCCGCGTCGCGGCGCGCAGGTTCTCGCTCAGCCAGCCGATGCGGTCGCGCGGCAGGAACTCCGGGGTGCGCAGGTAGGACAGGTCGTGCACCGTGATGACCGTCGGACCGTTGAACGGCAGGGGGATGTAGTTGGGCTCGTGATAGAGGGACCAGTCGCCCCGGGCGGCGGCGCGCCGGAACGAGACCGCGCGGAACCGGTGTCCGGCGCGCCGGAACGAAGGCAGGAGGGAACGCGCGAACTGCCCCAGCGGGGAACTGACTCGCAGCTCGCCCCCCTCGTTTGCGGCCGCGGCGGCGAAATCGTCCCACGGCACCACGCCCCAGCCGGTGAACGCCCCGAGCTGCTCGACCTCCGGCCGGCGGCCGAGCTGGTCGAGCAGATTCCAGACATAGCAACCGACACCGGTGTAGGCCCCGTGCGCCGGCTTGGCGTTCAGGAGAATGCGCATCGCGAGGAATATAGGCGACCGTCAGCCCCGGATCGAGCGCAAGAATGCGCGCGACAGCCGTTTCGACAGTAACAGCAGCAGGACCCCGGCGCTCAGGGCGAGCGGAATCAGCCAGTATCCCAGCACTTCGCGCGCCCCGACACGCGACGCGGGGTCGATAATACCGAGCGAAAACCCGCCGCCCGGCCCCAGGAACAGCCCGGCCTGCGACGGCAGGATCGGCTTGGCCACGGCAACGGCCAGCATGGCGAACGCGAGCGCGTAGAAGATCAGCACGACCGTCCCGCCACAGAAGGCCCACGCGCTGGTTCCCAGCAGTCGCAGCACCTGGGACGCCAGCGCGACCGGCGATCCGCTCGCCAGGGCGCTGGAAATGTGGTAGTTGGACACGAAGCGGGCCGCGTAGGCCTCCGGCTCCCCCAGCTCGCCGAGCGCCTTGTCCGGGGACGCCGCTTCGTCCGCCACCTCGAGGCGATCGAGCAGATGAGCCGCCGTCTCGCGCACGATCTCCTCGCGCTCGCTCTCGGGCAGCGGCGCCAGGCCGGCCCGCAGCCGGCGCAGATATTCGAGCATCCCGGGCGGCAGCTTCGCGAACAGATCGGGCCCGTTCATGTGCGCTCTCCCTCGATCAGGTCCGTGAGGCTGCGGCGAAAGTCGATCCATTCGGACTTCATGGCCTGCAGCAGGGCGCGTCCGTCGCCGGTCAGCCGGTAGTACTTGCGCGGGTGGGTCGCGCCGGGATCCTCCACCCAGAGCGCGGAGATCTTGCCCTCCTTCTGGAGACGGTTCAGGAGGGGATAGATCGTGCCGTCGGAAAGGCCGAGCCCCTCCCGTCCCCGCACCTCCTCCAGCAGCTGAAGGCCGTAGCTTTCGCGGCGCTCCAGCAGGGCGAGGATCGCCAGCTCGGCCGCCCCCTTCCACAGCTGCGACTTCCAGCGCTCGACCTCCACCAGGTCACCGCCCCTTCGCGACCCGGGCAAGCACCCAGTCGCGGATGGCGGCAAGACCATCCTCGTTCATGGTCTCCTCGATCGTGGCGTACTCATCGGGGCTCCCCGTCTTCGCGCGTTGCAGCACGTGGTTCAGACCGGCCAGACGCCGCACGGCGACGTCGCGGTTACCCCCCTCGCCCAGCGCCTTCTCGATCTCCGGCAGGTTCTGCTCGGGATCGACCTGCAGATCCAGGGTGCCGTTGAGCGCGAGCACGGGGCAGCGCACCCGCCGCAGCGCCACCCGCGGATCGAGACCGACCGCGTAGCGGAACCACGGGCTGAGCATGCCACGCATAGCGGAATCGGCCAGAACGTCGGGGCTGCCCGCCGCCGCGCGGGCGCTGTCGGGCAGCGCCGCGATCTGGGCGTGGATCTGCTCGAGCAGGGCCGCGCGCACCACGAGACTGTCGGCGCCCGTCTTCACCAGGTCCATGATCAGTTTCGAACTCGCCACCTCCGTGGCGACCGCGGTCGGCGAGGCGCCGTCGGCGCATCCGATCAATTCGGTCTGGCGCAGCACGACCTCGTCGAGCGGCACGCCGGTGCCGGCGATCATCACCACGAAGGCCACGTCATCCGGCGCCCGCGAGGCCGCCAGCGGCCCCACGATGCCCCCCTCGCTGTGCCCGATCAGTCCGATCCTGGCCGGATCGATCGCGGCGCGCGTCCTGAGAAAACGCACTCCGGCCAGGGCATCGTCGGCGAAATCGGATGTCGTGCTGTTGCGCACCTTTCCGGTCGATCCGCCGACGCCCCGGTCGTCCGCGCGCAGGACTGCAATGCCGGCACGGGTGAGATAGTCCGACAGGACCAGGAACGGCTTGTGCCCGAACAGCGCTTCGTCGCGATCCTGCGCGCCACTGCCGGTGATCAATACGGCCGCCGGGAACGGGCCGGACCCTTCAGGCAGCGTCAGCGTGGCCACGAGATGGATCGGTCCGTTGTCGTAGCCGACCTCCTCCTCGCGGTACGGGAACGGCCGCTTCGGCTCCTGGGGCCGGAGCGGCGCCGCGAGCTTCTCGCGACCAAGGTAAAACGGGAACGTCTGCCCCCCCTGCGTAAACCTGCCGGTGATTCTGCTGTCCTCGCGAACGCCGCGGAACGTGGGCTCGCCCGGCACGCCGGCCAGCGCGAAGCAGAGGGAATCGCCGACGGCGCGCACGCCCGCCAGCGCGATCCCCTTCGCTCCCTGCATCGGGATGTCGGCGGTTCCCGACCAGGCACCGTCCTGCAACGACAGCTCGATGAGCAGGCCAAGCTCCATCCCCGGCAGCGTGACCGCCCCCTCCCAATGGCCCGAGACATCGGTCGTCGCGGCGCCGGCGGGCGCGCCCGACAGCGTGACGAGCAGGACCGCGAACCCGACGGCGACAAGGCGGCGACAGGGCGCGAACATGGTGAAATCCTTCCGGTTCTGGTGACCATGCAATGCTACTATATAGTGCATAACACGACAACATGCATTATAACGAGACGCGCCCGCGAATAGTTGCGGGTGATTTTGTGAATTGTGTATCTCCCTGTGAAATGGCACGATGCAGATCCTGTGGCGCCCAATGAGAGAGCCGCGCATGCCCCCCTGGACCGTATACATCCTGGCCTGCCGTGACGGATCGCTCTATACGGGGATCACGAACGATCTGGATCGTCGTCTGACGGCCCACGCCGCCGGCACCGCCTCGCGGTACACCCGGTCGCGCCTGCCGGTCCGTCTGGCGTACCGCGAACCGGCCGCCGACCGCGCGACGGCCCTGCGGCGCGAGGCGGCGATCAAGCGTCTGATGCGGGCGGACAAGCTGGCGCTGATTGCAGGGTGGGAATCGTCAGCGGCCCCTGCGGCAACACGCAGAGCGAAGCCGCAGGACCGCGCGCGGCGAGCAGATGCGCCACCGTCTCACCGATCGACCGGCAGGGAATCAGGTGCGCGGCGCGGATCTCCGCCGCGGTCAGGCCGTCGCTGAAGAGGTGCACCTGGGCCCGCTGCTGGATCCGGGACTGGATCTGCGCCTGCCATTGGTCGAGGTGCGTGAAGCCGGGCGTCATGACCCGCGCCAGCAGGTCCTGCGGATCACGCGCCTCGCGGAGTAACCTCGCATAGCCGCTCTCCTGGGGCAAGCCGTCGTCGCACGCGGCAGCGACGATGATCGCCCCTCCCGGTTTCACCACGCGCGCCGCCGCCGACATCCCCTTCACGCACTGGTACAGGTTGCGATCGAGCGGGAAACCGCTGTTGGTGGTCAGCACGACGTCGAACGGGCCGGGCAGCGGCGCGAGCGCCGTCGCCCCCACGAAGCGCGTTCCGGCGGCGTGCGCGCAGGCGAGGTCGCCCGCGAACACCCCGGTGATGCGTCGCCGGTGGTCGAGCGCGACGTCCAGCAGGAAGGACGGCCCGACCCGCAGCGCCACGTCCAGCATCTCCTCCCAGACCGGGTTCCCGCGCGTCACGCCCCAGGTGGCGCACGGGTCGGCGAGCAGCCGCGCGGCGTGGTTGGCGAGCACGGTGTCGAGCCCGGCCAGGCCCGGCATGATCGCCTTCGGACCGCCGGTGAAGCCGGCGAAGAAGTGCGGCTCGATGAAGCCGGTGAGGATCTTCACGTCGGCGCGCAGGAATTCGGCATTGATGAAAGCTTCGCGGCCCCCCGCAGCGCCGCCGGTCGGCGCGAGCCGGGCGAGCCCCGCGGTGTCGCGACAGTCGTGCTGCACCACGCGACAGCGGCCGTGGACCGCGGAGCCGAGCATCTCCGCCAGCTCCGCGGCGCTGTTGGGCCGGTGGGTTCCGGTCGCGTTGAACAGGGTGATGCGCGCCGGAGACACGCCCGACAGCGCCAGTTCGTCGAGCAGGACCGGCAGGATCCGATCGCGCGGCTGAGCCCGCGTGAAGTCGCTGAATACGACCGCCACCGTGTCATCCGCCCGCACGCGTGCGCTCAGCGGCGGCGACCCCAGCGGTGACCGCAACGCGGCGCGGATCGCGGCCGGCTCGTCGGGCAGCGACGGCGCGTGCCGCGGCGCGACCACCGTGACCCGGTCGTCGGGCAGTTCCACCTCGAGATCGTGGCGACCATAGGCGAGTTGCACGCGCATCGGGTGAGTATGGGCCCCGCGGCGACGCGCGTCCACGGGATCGCGTCCGGGGGATCGCGCTGTTCGCGACCCGCCTGGCTGCGCTATGTTGCCGGCATGGAAGAACGCGACCTGACACAGCAGGCGCCGCGGACCGGGGCGCGGAGGCGACGGATTCCTCCCGAGGCCCTGGTCTTCGTGCTCGTGACCGTCGTGCTCGTCCGCCAGCTGCTGCTCCCGCCAATCGTCGGCCTCGCCGACAACGGTGATTTCCACCGCGTCATGGGCCCCCTCGGACTGGAACACCGATCCACGGAGTGGAGCGAACGCTACTTCGGCTGGCTCGGGCGCGACTACGTGGCAGGGCCGAAGGCGCCCGTGCAGCTGCTTTCGTCGCAACTGCTGCTGAGCGGAGCCGCCGTCGGGCTGGGCCGCCTGCTGCCGGGCGACGGCCGGTTCGACATCCGCCTGCAGGGGGCGCTGCACCTGGTCCTGTACCTGCTCGGACTGGCCCTGATTTTGCGGGCTGCGCGCACCTTCGCCGCCCCGGCGCGGGCGGTGATCAACGGCGCGCTGCTGCTGGCCGCGACCGATGTGGCGTACGTGGCGCCGCTCAACTCGTTCTACGCGGAGACCGCCACGCTCATCTTCCTGGTGGTGCTGCTCGGTTGCGCGCTGCTCGCCCTGCGCGACGGCCGGGCGTCCGGCCTGGCCATCGCCGGCTACCTGACGGCCGCTGCGCTGTTCGTGGCCGCGAAGCCGCAGAACTACTTCCTGGCGATCCCGCTGGCCGGACTGGCGCTCGTCATGCTGCCTCGCGCGCGCGGCCGGCTGTTGCGCGGCGCCATCGTGACCGGCGCCGTGACGCTGGTGGCGCTGGGGCTGTTCCTGCATACCCGGGTGCCCGCGATCCTGCGGATGCCCAACCTATGGAACAACGTCTTCACCACCATCCTCGCCGACTCGCCCGACCCGCGTGCCGACCTGGCTGAATTCGGGCTCGACCCGGCGCTGGCCCGGTTCGCGGGCGTGCCGGCCTTCACCGACTCCATCCCGATCGGGGAAGCAACGACGGGCTACGGGTTCGGCGACGTGCTGCGCTTCCATCTGCGCCACCCCGGCCGGTTCGTCCGGATCGCGGCCGCGTGCGCGCGCCACACGTTCATCTGGCGGGATGAGCGGATTGGCAACTTTCCCCGCGAGGCGGGACGTCCCGCCGGATCACAGACCCCGGACTTCGCCGGCTGGAGCCGTTTTGAAGCGGCAGTGATGCCCCGCTCACTTTCCTGGCTGGTCATATTCCTGGGCGGAATCCTGGCGACGGGCCTGGTCGAAGCGGCGCGTCACGGCCTGCGCACGGCAACCGGCGGCACCGCCTGGCTGGTGGCGATGCTGGCGCTGGCGGCGGGGATGGAGTTCGGGATCTGTATCGTGGGCGACGGCTACTACGACATCGTCAAGCACCTGTACCTGTTCCAGTTGCTGTACGACGCCTGCCTCTTCACGGCGCTGGCCTGGACGGCGGGGCGCCTGGCCGCGCTCCTGCCGCGTCTCTGACCGGCGCGGAGCCGCCTCACCACTCGCGGAAGATGCTCAGGGTCGCGCCGCGCACCGTGTAGAACGGCGTGTCGCCGTACTCGGCGCGCAGGTTCAGACCCCAGTGACCGTCGAACCACTGCGAGAAGCCGGCGTTGAACCCGGTGCTGCGGTAGTCGACCAGCGCATTGCCGGCGCCCACGAGCTGGTACGACACGTCGCCGACGTCGTAGCCGACGCCGAAAGAGGTGCGCCGCCAGACGACGTAGCTGAGGCCGACCCCGCCCGAGGTGGAGCGGGTGTTTCCCGGCTGGCCGAGGTCATAGCGACCCTGCGCGCTCAGCACCCAGTGCGGCAGGTAGCGGGCCAGGCTCAGGCCGAGGCCGTCTGACCGGTTGTCCCCCTTGCTCTGGATGCGGGTGTAGCCGAGCGTGGTGACGACTCCGGCGAGCGGGCGGCTGACGGACGCATCGAGCCGGTAGCGGTGCGCGATGAATTCGCCCGTGCCCGACGAGACGCCGAGCGTGGCGCTCGTCCGCCCGAACCAGCGCGTGTACGACGCCCCGCCGTCGAGGCTGCGATCGTCGAAGCGTTCGGAGCGGCCCGCCTCGACGCGCCACGCCCACCGGTCGGGCCGCCACAGGGCGCAGCGCACGAACTGGCCATTGGCGTCGCCGTAGCCTTCCGTGTAGTGCCCCCACGCCCCCCCCGCCTCCACGGAGCGCACCAGCGGCGGCGCGTCGGTCGCGGCGGCCAGGACCGCCGGCCAACCGACCGCCAGCGCCACGACGAGAGCGGGGCGGAGCAGGCAGAGCGCGCGGCGCGCGGACTCAGATGTTGTCCGTCCGGCGGATCGCATGGCCGTTCCCCCCGTTCTCCCACCGCGGGTCATCCTGGCGCAGCCCGTGCCGCCAGCTCATGCCCCAGCTGTAGAAAGCGATGAACACGAGGACATTCAGCGGCAGGCCCACGACGAAAAACATCAGCGGCAGAAAAAGCAGCGACAGGTGATGAATGATCCAGGCATGCGCCACGTACTGCAGGGGCACGAGCAGGATCAGGTGCAGCATCGTCATCAGGGTAAGCGCCACCTTGCGGCCAAGGCTGAAATCGAGACCGTAATAGGTGAGCCCCAGCACGATCGGCACGAGTGCGATGAGCATCAGGTCGGCGATCAGCATCCCATGCACGTAGCCGCCGCCCTCGTACGGGAATGCCCGCGGCCAGAAGGCGAAGAAGATCTGCGCGCCGATCTGGAAGAAGGCCAGCAGCCGGAGCACATAGCGCAGCGGCAACAACCGCCGCGGCGTCAGGAACGAGCCCCCCACGAGCGCGAGGGTGAACAGCGCCCCGCTCCACCAGAGACCGCTGCCCGGCAATCCGGATCCGAAATGCAGGTAGGGCACGGAGAACCGCCACAAACCGTAGAAATCGTAGCGCATCCAGGTGACGTGTCCCGCCAGCCCCACATAGCCGCGACCGAGGTCAAGCAGCGCGCCCCAGAAACGGCTCAGAGGCTCGAGCAGCAGCAGATAGCTGACGAAGAAGACCAGCGCCAGCAGAGCGGCCGGCGCGATTTCCCGCAGCTGCACCGGCGAAGTGCGCAGGGCGCGGTGCGGCGCGATATCGCCGCCACCCCAGCCCTGATGGCTCAGCTTGTCGATCCGCCGCCGCAGCACGGGGTCGTTCCACGGTGGTTTAGCATCGAGCAGCAGGTGTCGCGCGGCCGCCATCTCAAGCCACCTCCACAGGGGCCGGACGGGGCAGCACCACCGCGCCGCCGTGCGCCCAGACCGTGCCGTGGGACACGGCGCCCGCCTCGATCTCCAGTTGCCGCACGCTGAGCGTGGTGGGGCGCTCCGCGCTGCCGAGCCGCGTGCCGGAACCGATCCACCCATCGCGCTCGGCGATGACCGGGCCGCTGATCCGGCAGCCGTGGCCGATGCGCAGGTCGCGGGCGCTCACCACGGAACCGCTCACTTCCACGCCATCGCCAAGAACCAGGTCCCGGTGGCTCTTCAGACCGCCGGTCACGCGGGCCCCCGCGCCCACGCGCAGGCTGCCCGTGGCGACCAGATCGGCGATCACGCTCCTGCCGGCGGGAATCTCGAGGTCGCCGCGGACGAGCCAGCGCCCCGCCCCGTCATCGATCAGCCGCGGGATGTCCCCCGCGGTGAGCGGTTCGCGGACGACAGGAGCGGACGGCAGCGGCGCGGGAGCGCCGAAAACCACAGTCGGCGCGTGCAGCCGCTCGAAACGGCACCCCTCCTCCAGCCGCATGGAGATGTTCGCGGAGGCGCGTCCATGCAGCGCGCACCCTTCGCGCGCCAGCAGCGTGACACGCGCATGCAGCCAGCGCAGCGACCAGCAGCCCCGACCGAGCCGGAGGTCGCCGTCGGCCAGGACCGCGCGGCAGATGGTGCGTTCGCCCACGTCGACGCTGTCGGCGGCATAGACCTCGAGCGGGAAGAGCGCGCCGGCCGGCAGGCTCAGGCGTCCGCAGCCGATAACCACGCCCGGGCAGGCCGCGGGGCCCGCTCCGGCCGGAACGAGCGGCGGCGGCGCGCCGTCGGGCAACACGACGTAGCGCGTGCCGTCCGCGAGCGACCCCTCCACGACGGCGCCGCCCATGCGGCAGGCGGCGATCGGATCGCCCAGCACTCCGTCCATCCAGACCCGGAACCGTTGCGCGAAATGGCGGATGTCCACGTCGGAAGCGCGCACGACCCGCAGCGGCTTCACGTCGGTGCGGCGGCGCAACTCGATCAGCGCCGGCAGCAGCGGCAACACCGCCCAGCCCAAAAACAGCGTCAAGAAGAGGATCGCGCCCAGCGTCAGGCTCATTCCTCCTCCCCGCCGTTGAGGTTGTGGGGATGCTCGGTTTTGTGCCAGCGCACGTGCCTGCCGCGGCGCGCCCACAGAAGCTGCGCCATCGTTTCGCGCGAAACGGCGAAGAGGCCGACCAGGAAGCCGAGCATGGTCAGCGGGAGCAGCCGCACCCGCGCCCGTGAACCGTCGAGATACGAGGCGGCGCTCACCTCGAAAAACACCGCGAAGTTCCCCAGCGCGCTGTACGACGTCACGATGAGGATGACGATCAGTCCGGGGCGCGTCTCACCCAGATACCACAGGATCATCGCCAGCAGCCAGCCGAGCAGCAAAATGGGCGACAGCAGGTAGACGTTCAGCAACAGCCAGCCGTCGAGCCGCTCCCGGAAGCTCGTGCGCCCGCACGTCCAGAGTTCGCCGCCATGCGCCCAGAGCGCCTCGTTGTGACCGCGGGCCCAGCGCATCAGCTGGCGCATGCGCTGGGGCCAGGTGGCCGGCACCTGCTCGTAGCACTCGGAGCGGTTCTGATAAACGGTTTTCCAGCCGCCGCGCAGGAGACGAAAGGTGGCGTCGGTGTCCTCGGCGAGAGTGTCGATGCGCCAGCCGCCGACGCTTTCCAGCGCCCGCCGCCGCACCCCCCCCACCGTGCCGCCATACTGCACCACCAGCCCGAGATTCATCCGCGCCTGCTGGTCCACCTGATAGCCGCCCGAACGCTCCAGGTCGAGCAGCCGTGTCAGCAGATTCTGGCCCACGTTGTGCGGCACGACGCGTCCCATCACGGCCCCGACCTCGGGATCGAAGAACGGCGCCACGAGCTGCCTGATCAGGCCGCGCCCCGGGATGTAGTCGGCGTCGAAGACGAGCGCGATGTCGGTGCCGACGAGCGCCATGGCGTCCTTCAGCGCGGCCGCCTTGCCCGGCGCCCCCTGGCGGCGATGGAACGGCAGCACGATGCCGGGGTGCAGCCGCGCGAATTCGTCGATGATCTCGCCGGTGCGATCGCTCGAGCGGTCGTCGATCGGCAGGACGCGCAGGCGCCCGAGCGGATAGTCGGCGTCGAGCAGGGCGGTGAGGATCTCGCTGATGACCGGCTCCTCGTTGTGGGCCGGCACGAGCACCGTGACCTCGGGCCAGTCGGCGGTGTCGATGTCGAGATAGGGGTGACGCTGCCGGCCGTGCAGGCGGCTGAGCGTAAACAGATAGTGACGCGCGATGTAGACGCAGATGAGCAGCAGGATCGCATAGAGCGGGTAGAGCATCGCTACGATGTACCAGGGACGCGGCGAGCGCAGCACGGGCGGCAGGTAATCGGTCGTCGGAAACGCGGTCGACGACGTCGCCAGGCTGACGCCCAGAACCAGGGCGCCCAGCGCGACGAGATGCGAGCGCTGGCTGTGGCAGGCACCGTCCGGCATCGTGCGGGGGCCTTTCCGGCTGCTGTCTCACGCGGACCCGGGAGGATAGCCGGGTTCCGCCCTAGGGAGCCACGAAAATCTTGAGACTGCTGAACTGGGCGACGCCGTTGCGCACCGCGAGATGCGGCTCCCGGTATATTCCGACGGGATAACTCCCGTCCGAACGGAACAGCGGCACGCCGTCGAGTCGCGCCTCGACCCGCCCCGCGCGCACCGCGAAGCGGAGCAGGTGCCAGGCGCCTTCGCCCACCGGTTTGTCCGGCTTTACCACGCGCAGGACATGCTCCGTGCCGCCGACCATGTGGCGCACGCTGACCCGACGCTGGCCGCCGAAAAGGACGGCGCCGCTCTCGTTGTGCAGTTCGCGGCTGTCGCGCGTGAGCAGATGGGCCTCTACGCTGCGGCCCGCGGCGTCCGCCACGAGCCGCACCCGCGTCTCGAGCAGGAAGTCGCCGCCGTGGGCGAAGGGGGCGACATACACCGCGAAGGCTCCATCGTCGGACCGACCTTCGAGCAGGCCGTCGACCAGGCGCCAGTCTCCCCAGCTCCAGGCGTCCGGGAAAGCGCCGTCGGAGAAATTCCACGCCACGGCGCGGCGCCAATAGACACCATCGAGCAGGACGACCGGCTGCCCGTCCTGTCGCGGCACGCTCTCGTACACGCGGCGCGTGCGCTCCGGATCGGCGCACAGCAGCAGCGCGCCGAGTGCGCCGAGCGCGATCAGGGAGGTCATGATGATTGTCCGATTTCGCATGCAGTTCTCTTCGTGGTCCGATGGCGCGCGTCACGCCCGATCGGCGACCATCATGGCCATCGGGGTCCGGACGCGCCAGCGGCCACCGCCCTCGGGCAATAGCTTTACATTCGGCAGCCGCGGCCTTAGGCTTGAATTTGTCGTCAACCGCCGGGACCGGCCATGGACCATGCGCCTGGGGGTTACGCATGAGCCTCTGCCGACTGCGGCGCCATTGCGCCCTCCCCTCGGTCCGCCCCTGCGGCAGCCCGCCAGCGGGCAGGTCCGAGCCATGAAATCCCGCTCTCCCAGCGCAGCCCTGCGCCTGGCCATTCTCTACGGAATTTTCGGCGGACTCTGGATTCTGCTGTCCGACCGGCTGCTGCTCACCCTGCTCGCCGAACCCAGCGCCCTGACCCAGGGGCAGACCTGGAAGGGCTGGGTCTTCGTAGCGGCCAGCGCCGTCCTTATCTACACCGTCGTGCATCGGGAACTGCTCGCCCAGACCCGCGTCGGGACCGCGCTCGAGGACAGCATGGCCCGCCACAGCAGACTCTTCCGGGATTCTCCGGTGGCCCTGATCGAGATGGACTACTCGGCCGTGCGGAATCACGCGGCGGAGCTGCGCGATCGCGGCATCGGGGATCTGTGGCTGTTCTGTCTGGATCATCCCACGGAAATGCGCATCTGCGCCGCTCTGGCCCGCGTGAGGGACCTGAACCGCGCCGCCCTGACTCTCTACGGCGCGCACAGCGAGGAGGAACTGCGCAGCCGCCTGCACCTGGTGCTGGAAGAGGAGCCGTCCGAAGCGCTTCTGGAGCAGTTGCGCGCGGTTGCGGAGGGGACGGTCTCCCTGGAGCTCGAAGTGCCGCTACGCACGCTGAGCGGCCAGGAGCGGACGGTGATCATGCGCTGGGCCGCTTCTCCCGGCAGCGAGCGCACCTTCGAACGGGTGATCGTCTCGCTGATCGACGTGACCGACGCCCGTCGGGCCGAGTCGGAGCTGGTCCGCCACCGCCAGGAACTGGAGCTGGCGGGGCGCATTCTGGCGCTTGGCGAGTTGAGTTCGTCCATGGCGCACGAATTGAAGCAGCCGTTGACCGCCATCCACAGCAACGCCCAGGCCGCCCGACGCTTCATCGACTCCGAACCGCCCGATCTCGAGGAGGCTCGCCGGGCGCTTGCCGACATCGAAAAGGACGACAGGCGCGCCGACGGCATCATCCGTCAGTTGCGCGCCTTCATCCACCGCCGCGAAATCGCGCGCGAGCCGGTCGACCTCAACGCCGCGATCCTGGCAGCCAGGCACCTGCTGCGCACCGAGGCCCGCAGCCGGCGGGTGTTGGCCACGGTTCAGCTCGATCCGCAACTGCCGCTCGTCATGGGAGATCCGGTGGCGCTGCGCCAGGTGCTGCTGAATCTCGTCCTCAACGCGCTCGACGCCGCGCAGCGATCGCCGGCGGGTCGCCGCCGGGTTGTCGTGACCACCGTGGGCGATCCGGACGGCAGCGCGGTGGTGACGGTGAGCGATTCGGGGCCGCCCCTGCCGCCGGAAGTGGCCGCGCGCCTGTTCGAGCCGTTCTTCACCACCAAGCCGGACGGCCTCGGCCTGGGCCTCAGGCTGAGTCGCTCGCTGGTCGAGGCGCACGGCGGTACCTTGTGGGCGGACGTCAACCCCCCGGGAGGGATGACCTTCGGCTTCCGCCTGCCGGTCGCGGAAGGAGCGCGGACATGAACAGCGATACCGCCCTGGTGTACGTTGTCGATGACGACGCCTCGGTGCGCGCGGCGATCGGTCGTCTGCTGCGTTCGGTCGGACTCGAAACCCAGCTGTTCGCCTCCGCCACGGAGTTCCTCACTTTCACCCGGCCCGAGCGACCGGGATGTATCATCCTGGACGTCCGCATGCCGCGCCTCAGCGGCCTCGATCTCCAACAGCAACTCGCCGCGGCCGGCGCCATCCTGCCGATCATCTTCGTGACCGGCCACGCCGACGTGCCGATGTCGGTACGCGCGATGAAGGCAGGGGCGGTGGATTTCCTGCCCAAGCCGTTCCATGACCAGGATCTGCTCGATGCAGTCCAGAGGGCCATCGCGGCCGATCGCGAACGGCGCCTGCACGAGTCCGATCTGGCCGCCGTCCGCAGCATCTACGAGACTTTGACCCCCCGCGAGCGCGAGGTGCTGTCTTACGTGGTTTCCGGCGCCCTCAACAAGCAGATCGCCGGCTCGCTCGGCACCAGCGAAAAGACCATCAAGGTCCACCGGGCGCGCATCATGGACAAGATGGGCGTCGAGTCGCTCGCCGACCTGGTCCGTCTCGCCGGCCGACTGGGCGTCCAGGGGCCGGACCCGGACTAGACCCGTCGCCGCGAACCACCCGCTCCAACCGGCCTACGTCCATCGTCCCAAGGTCCAATGGTCCTTCCCGCCACTTCTGACGATAGTAAAGTCCAGTAAGTTTGATCGCGCCGGCCTCCTCGCCGGCCGGCGCCCCGAATGCCCCGCCCGGCGCTCCCGAGTATCCCTCCAAACCCCCCTTGGGGGCGCCGGCGGCGGCAACAAGCGCGGAGATAAACGTACTGATGGCGAAGATCCTTCTGGTGGACGACGAGACCGAAACACGCGCGAACCTGCGCGCCATGCTCGAATTGATGGGCCATGAGGTGCGCGATGCGGCCGGCGGGCGTGACGGCTGCCTGCTGGCGGAGGACCATCACTTCGACTGCGCCATCGTGGATATCTTCATGCCCGGCATGGACGGACTCGAAACCATCCAGATTCTCAAGTCGCTGCGCCCGGAACTGCCGGTGGTCGTCCTGGCCGGGGAGGGCCGGATCAGTCCGGAACTCGCCTGCCGTCTGGCCCTGGCGCTGGGCGCCGATCACGCCCTGCGCAAGCCGGTCGACAGCACCGCGCTGAGCACGGTGTTCGATAGCGCCTCCTGGCCGATCCCCGCACGACCCGCACGCCCCCACCCCGTGACCACGCCGCACGGTCCCCGGATCGTGTCGAAATAGCGGCCCAGCGCGGCCGGGACAACAAGTCTTATCGTGTGGATTCTCCTGGCTTCCCCTCGGCGCGCGCTACGAAATAGCCCGTCGGCCGCGCCGGCCCCTCACTCCTGCCACAGGAATTCGCCCTGCTCGACGCTCCAGGTCCGGAGGCTCGCCCGCAATGCGGACGAACGGACAGTAATCGACTGCAAACACACCAATTGCGAGCTGAGCTTGAGATCACATGATGTGATCTCAAGTTCCTGCGCGCCCCCGACGCGAGTGCCGGCGGCGTTCCACCTTGTCCTTGAGCCGGGTCAGCGAACGTGTTTTGCTGACGTCTCCCCCCGACCCCGAACCGCCGAGGAGTGAATCGCATGAAGAAGTTCTGGCTGATGGCGCTCGTGCTTCTGCTGGCCGCCGCGCCGGCGGTGGCGCAGAAGGCGAAGGCGGACAGCAGGGCCAAGCCTGCCAAATCGAAGACCGACACGAAGAAGGACGAGCCCAGGGACCCGCTGAGCGCCGGCACGTTCACCGGGCTCGGACTGCGCGCCCTCGGCCCCGCGTCCACCTCCGGTCGCATCGGCGACCTCGCCGTGGACCCGCGCGACAAGGCGCACTGGTACGTGGCGGTCGCCTCGGGCGGGGTCTGGGAGACGCGCAATGCCGGCACCACCTGGACGCCGATCTTCGACGACCAGGGCTCCTACTCGATCGGCTGCGTGACACTCGACCCGCGCAATCCGCTCACCGTCTGGATCGGCACGGGCGAGAACAACAGCCAGCGCAGCGTCGGCTACGGCGACGGCGTGTACCGCTCGCTCGACGGTGGCAAGACCTGGGAGAACCTGGGGCTCAAGCAGTCCGAGCACATCGGCCGGATCCTCGTCGACCCGCGCAACTCGAACGTCGTGTTCGTGGCCGCGCAGGGTCCGCTGTGGGGCCCCGGCGGCGACCGCGGCCTCTACAGGTCGACCGACGGCGGCAAGACCTGGGAGAAGTCGCTCGACATCAGCGAACACACCGGCGTGAGCGACATCGCGTTCGACCCGCGCGATCCCGACACGATCTACGCCTCCGCCTACCAGCGCCGTCGCCATGTCTGGACCCTGATCGACGGCGGCCCCGAGTCGGCGATCCACAAGTCGACCGACGGCGGCAAGTCGTGGCGCAAGCTGACCAGCGGCCTCCCGGCGGGCGACGTGGGGCGCATCGGCCTGGCGGTGGCGCCGTCGCAGCCGGACCTCGTATACGCGATCGTCGAGGCGGCGGACGAAGGCGGCGGCTTCTACCGCTCCACCGACGCGGGCGGCAACTGGGCGAAGATGAGCGGGTACGTCTCGGGCAGCCCGCAGTACTACCAGGAGATCATCGTCGATCCACGCAACGCCGACCGCGTCTACTCGCTGGACACCTTCATGATGGTGACCGACGACGGCGGCAGGACCTTCCGGCACGCCGGCGAGAAGAACAAGCACGTCGACAACCACGCGCTCTGGATCGATCCCGACGACTCCGACCATCTGCTCGTCGGCTGCGACGGCGGTCTGTACGAGTCGTTCGAACGCGCGGCTTCGTGGCGCTTCGTGCCGAACCTTCCGGTCACGCAGTTCTACCGCGTGACCGTGGACAACACACAGCCGTTCTATCACATCTACGGCGGCACCCAGGACAACTTCAGCCTGGGCGGCCCTTCGCGCACGATCAGCGCCAGCGGCATCGTCAACTCCGACTGGTATGTCACGCAGGGGGGCGACGGCTTCAAGACCCAGGTCGACCCCGAGGATCCCAACCTCGTCTACGCCCAGTACCAGCACGCCGGGCTGGCGCGCTTCGACAAGCGCAGCGGCGAGGGACTCGACATCCAGCCGCAGCCGCGGCCGGGCGAGCCGGGCCTGCGCTGGAACTGGGACTCGCCGCTGATCATCAGCCCGCACCTGCACACGCGGCTCTACTTCGCGGCGAACATCGTGTTCCGCAGCGACGACCGCGGCGACTCCTGGCGGCCGGTCAGTCCCGATCTCACGCGCCGGATCGACCGCAACAGGCTGCCGGTCATGGACAGGGTCTGGAGCATCGACGCGGTGGCGAAGAACAAGTCGACGTCGATCTACGGCAACATCGTGGCGTTGACCGAGTCGCCGCGGCGCGACGGCCTGCTCTACGTCGGCACCGACGACGGCCTGATCCAGGTCACGGAGGACGGCGGCGGCGCCTGGACGCGTTACGAGAAGTTCCCCGGCGTCCCCGCGGACACCTACGTGAGCTGTCTCTACGCCTCCCGTCACGCGGAGGGGCGCCTGTACGCGGCGTTCGACAACCACAAGATGGCCGACTTCCAGCCCTACGTGCTGCGCAGCGACGACCGCGGACGCACCTGGAACTCCGTGGCCGGAGATCTGCCGGAGCGCGGCTCCGTGAACACAGTCGTGGAGGACCCGGTCAACCCCGACCTGCTGTTCGCCGGCACCGAGTTCGGTTTGTACTTCACGATCGACGGCGGCCGCAAATGGGTGCAGCTCAAGGGCGGAATGCCGGTCATCGCAGTGAAGGACCTCTCCATCCAGGAGCGCGAGACCGACCTCGCGGTCGCCTCGTTCGGACGTGGCTTCTTCATCCTCGACGACTACACGCCGCTGCGGCTGCTCAGGCGCGAAACGCTCGACCGCGAGGGCGAACTTTTCCCGGTGCGGCGCACCTGGATGTACCTCGAGAGCACCCCGCTCGGCGGCACCGGCAAGGGCGAGCAGGGGGACGGCTTCTTTACCGCCCCCAACCCGCCGTTCGGCGCGGTCTTCACCTGGTACCTGAAGGAGGAGGCGAAGACACTCAAGCAGCTGAGACAGGACCGGGAGAAGAAACTGCGCGAGGCGAAACAGCCGATCCCGTACCCGACCTGGGACGAATTGCGCGCGGAGGAGAACGAAGAAGCTCCGACCTGTCTCCTGACCGTGCGCGACGCGACGGGCGCCGTGGTGCGGCGCATCCCGGCCCCCGCGAAGGCGGGTTTCCAGCGGATCGCCTGGGATCTGCGCTTCCCGCCGGCCGACCCCGTCGAGCTCAACCGCGGTGAAGCGGAGCGTTACGGGTACACCCCGAACGGGTCGCTCGCCGCGCCCGGCACGTACTCGGTGCTGCTCGAACTGAGCGTGCGCGGGGAGTCGCGCCCGCTCGGCGCGCCGCAGACTTTCGAATGCGCGCCGCTCGGCAACGCCACGCTCGCCGCGGCCGACCGCACCGCACTGGCCGCGTTCTGCCGCGAGGTGGCCGATCTGCAGCGGGCGATCCTCGGCGCCGCGAAGGTCTGCGACGAGACGCAGTCCCGGCTCGATCACGCGCGCCGCGCCATCCAGGACACGCCGGGCGCCGACCCGGTGCTGCTGGCCGACGTGCGCGCCCTGCAGAACCGCCTGCGCGCCCTGCGCATCGATCTGGAGGGCGACGCCACGCTCGCCCGGCGCGAGGAGCCGGTGCCGTCGTCCATCACCGACCGGGTCCAGCGGGCGGTGTCGGGCCTCTGGTCGTCGACCGCGGCCCCGACCCGCACCCACCGCGACGAGTACGGCTACGCCGTGGCCGCCTTCCCCGGCCTGCTCACGAACCTGCGCACCCTCGTCGAAACGGATCTGAAGAGACTCGAGGACAAGCTCGATGCCGCCGGCGCGCCGTGGACGCCGGGGCGGCTGCCGGAGTGGCCGCGGCAATAGCCCCGCGGCGCACAATGGCGTCGCGCCCCTGTCGGCGGCGGAAAACACGGGCGGCGCCGACGCGCCGCCCGTGCCTCCGTTCAGACTCCGCGCTCCGGGACCACCAGGTCCACGACCCCTTTCCGCACCAGCGTCTCGATGAACTGCGCCAGGTCCGCGGCCGCTTCGCCTGGCGGAACCTCGTATTCGGCACAAACCAAATCCGCGAGGGCGGCGAGAGATCGGCGGCCGTCGAGCGCGCGCCAGATCAGCGCGCCCGGGCCGTCGAGGATGTGGAGAATGCCGCCGGCTTCGTCGACGAGGACATCGTCGCCGTCAAGCTCGCGCAGGACGCAGCCGCGGGGCGTGGGAACCGCGGCAAGCGGCAGTTGAGAACCGGTCCGGGCAGGCTCCGGACCGGACAGACGCGCGGCGTCGGGGGGCGCCGGCTCGGACAGAAAAACGCCGAACAGGCGTCCCTTCAAGTCCCTGCGCAGATTGCGCCGCGCCGACCGGCGGGCTTCGCAACGGCCGGCGGGCGAGTCGAGATCGGCGCAGCCACCGTCCGGACGTTCGCCACCGACAACACGACCGACGATCCGTCGGGCATCGGTCCAGGCGCCACGGAGGTTGGCGTCCCCCTTCTGGTAGACCAGGCAACGCCCCGGCAGCCGCAGCACCAGCAGCACACGATGCGCCGTCAGACTGTGACCGTCGCTGAAAACGACGATGTCGCCCGGACTGGAATCGCGCCCCCCGGATGCCTCGATCCGGATCCGACTGCCGATCGGCAGCAGCGGCGCCATGCTGCCGCTGAGCACGGGAAGCTCGACCCGTTCACCGGGAGACAGACGTCCGCGCAGCAACGCATACCAGTCGTTCAGGCCTGCATCGTTCGCGACCACCCTAGCGGTCGCCCCGCAAAAGCCCCCCGAGCGGCCCGAGGATCGAGCCCTCCTCGCTGTGACCGCCCTGCTGCGGCGCCGCCGCGAGCATGCGGCCGGCCAGGCGCGAGAACGGCAGGCTCTGCAGCCAGACGCGGCCCGGGCCGGTCAAGCGCACGAAGAACACGCCTTCGCCGCCGAACAGCATGGTCTTGAGGCCGCCCGCCTGCTCCACGTCGTAGGTGACCGTATCGGTGAGCGCGGCGAGACAGCCGGTATCGACGTGCAGCACCTCGCCCGGCCCGAGCTGGCGCTCGACCACCGTGCCGCCGGCGTGCACGAACACCCAGCCGTCCCCCTCGAGCTTCTGCATGATGAAGCCCTCGCCGCCGAACAGGCCGGTCAGGATCTTGCGCTGGAACGCGATCCCGATCGATACCCCCTTGGCGGCGGCCAGGAAACTGTCCTTCTGGCAGATCAGGCGTCCGCCGACCTCGCTCAAACGGATCGGCAGGATCGTGCCGGGAAACGGCGCCGCGAATGCCACGTGCCCCTTGCCGGAGCCGCGGTGCGTGTAAGCGGTGATGAAGAGCGACTCGCCGGTCAGCAGCCGCTTGCCGGCTCCCACCAGCTTGTCCATGAAACCGCCCTGCTGACGGGCGGAGCCGTCGCCGAAGACGGTCTCCATCTGGATGACCTGGTCCTTGTACATCATGGCGCCGGCCTCGGCGACCGCGCTCTCGCCCGGATCGAGCTCCACCTCGACGTACTGCATCTCCTGGCCGCGGATCTGGAAGTCGATCTCGTCGGCGCGGGGCGCGTAGCCCGCGGCGGGCTGCGGCGGCGCGCCCGGCGTGCCGGCAGGGGCGCCGCCCTGCAGTTCGCCCACCTGCGAGGCCATCACCCAGTTGGCCCAGCCGGCTCGCCAGCAGAAGGCCTTGGGGTTCTGGCGGGCGAAGACCGCCGCCGCCTCGGCATCCAACGGACCGGTCTGCTTGCCGTCGATGGAAAAATACCACTGGCTCATGATGTCGTTTCCTCCCCGGAAAACGCGGCGCCGCGGGCCGCGGCCACGCGCGCGTGAATATCCCTGACCAGTTCCGCGGACAACTCCAGACGCGCGGCGAGCAACGCCAGGTAGCCCTGCTCGGCGAGCGTGTCGGCGTCGATGACCGCCGCCGAAGCCGCATAGACCTCGGCCGCCTGCACCGGCCCCTCCACCCGCGCCACGAGCGCATCGAGATCGAGCGGCTTCTCCAGTTCCGCCGCCAGGAACGCCCGCTCCTCCTCGCCCGCCCCGACCTCCTCGAGCCGCGCCAGCAGGCGCCCCTTCTCGGCCTCATCGACCTGCCCGTCCGCCTTGGCCGCCGTGACCATGGCGGCGATGAGCGTCAGCACCTGCCCCACGCCCCGCGGCCCCGGCGGCCCCGGCGGCGGCGGCGGCGGCGGCGGCATGGAGGACGGCGGCGGCGGCGGCCCCGCCGCCCCGCCCGTCCCCCGCTTCTCGGTCACGAAGTGCTCGTACGCCGCGATCGCCACCCCCCCCAGCACCATCAACCCTTGCGGCGAAAGCGCCGCGCGCCGCAACCCGCGCCCCGGCCGTCCCCGCAGCGAATCGCTCAACAACGACCCCAGCAACCGCTCCGGATCGAACATCGTTCTCGTCCCTCCCGCGTCGGAAACCGTCCCAATACCCGCCCCCCATCCCAGCTATTCATACTCTCCCCACCACTTCTGCCCGCCGCCGTTGCCCGGGCCCTGGAGCCGCACCGGAGCGGGGGGGACGGCGGGCTCCCGAAGCGCGCGTCCGCACAGAGACTGCGCGCCCGCCCCGGGCGCGCTGGCTCTGTGCGCCAGCGCGCGCAGGGAGCCCGCCGTCCCCCTACTCCGAGTACGCCTCCACCACCCGGGCAATCTGCCGGGCGCAAGCCGCGCAGAACGGCTTGATCCCCTTGCTGAACATGATGCAGTCGGTCTGCGAGCGGTAGAGCCCTTCCGAGGAGTAGCCGGCCCCCTCGTAGGCGCCCGGCCGGCCGGCCCACGCGCTGCGCGCCAGATAGGCGTCGACCTTCTTCGCGTGCTCCAGCGAACGGTCCTCGGATTCCGCCTTCAGCCGCTCCACCTCGTCGGCCGGGGCGCCGGCGCGCATGCGGGTCGAGATCCGATCGTTCAACTCGCCGCGCAGCTTCTGGTAGGCGTTGTCCATCTCGTCGAAGCCGGCCTTCTCCCACGGCGTCGGGATCGGCGTGCCGGCCGCGACCAGATCGCGCCACTTCAGGTTCGCCGGATCGAGCAGCGCCGTGATGTTCGCCTCGACCGGCTCCACGTCGCGCGGATAGAAGTCATTGTAGGCTGTCGACGAGGTGTAATATTCGTCGGCCAGACCGGCGAAGGCGTGGCCGAACTCGTGCAGGAAGACGTATTCGCTCCACTGGTTGTCGCTGACGAACGTGCAGAAGAGGTTGTAGATTCCGCCGCCGCCGTAGCGCGCCTGGTTGACCATGATATAGAGGACGTCGTACGGCGCGTGCGCGGCGACGTCCCGCATCGCCCGGTTGTCCTCGGTGAGCAGGTAGCGCTCGGAGCCGAGCGAATCGAAGGTCGTGCCGAGCGCGGTGTTGCGGTGGAGGCCGCGGCTCGGCTCGTCGCAGCCGCTCTCCTGCGACGGCTTGAAGACGCCCCAGACGTTGAAGCGGCCGGCCAGCGAGGCGAATGGCTCCTGGCCGAGCAGCGTCCGCGTGAAGCGGGCCAGGTCGGCGCGGAACTTCCCCTCTTCCGCCGCCGTGTACCCCTCGGCCAGGATGGCGACGTCCACCATCGCGTGCGGGTCGCCGTGGCGGGCCGCCTCCACCACCGTCACTCCGGACGGCAGCGGATCGCGCCGCACGCTCCAGGCTTCGGGATCGATCTCGACGGCGAGCAGCTCGCGGCGTTCGCCGTCGCGCCCCCGCGCCTCGAGCGTGAAGCGGACCTTCGCCTTCGGCAGCGGCATCAGCACCGACTCATGGTAGGTGCGCCGGACCCCCTGGCCGGCGGCGTCGGTCGTGCGGTACTCGCCGAAGTACGAGTCGAAGCCGCGGCTGAACAGCAGCGCGCCGGTGGCCGCGTCGTACGCCCGCGCCTCGTAGACGCCAACGCCGAGCCGGTCGATCAGGTGGCGCCGGCTGCCGGCCCAGGTCCCCTGCCGCCACAGCTGGTCGAGCGTGGCGAACTCCTCCTGCGCGTTGCCGGTGTGGTAGTAGTCGACGCGCAGCGTCTCGTCGCGGAAGCAGGCGTCGAAGGCGGGATCGGCGGGCGCCGGCGCCGCCCAGGCGCTTAGCGGGACGAGTACGGAGAACAGCAGGATCGGCAGTCGGCAGCGCAGCATGGCATGCTCCTCGGCGTGACGGAACCGGAAAGATCGAACGTGCGGAGAGTAGACCCCCGCCGGTCGTCGAGCAACGTCCCGGCTGCTCCGGGGGCCGCTGCCGCCCGGCGGCATCACAGCGTCGGCGGCCCCAGCACCTCGATCTGGTACGGCAGGATCCGCCCCCGCAGGAGGCTCCCGTCGGCCGCAAAGCTCTCCAGGCGCCGCAGCGGCGAACGGCGCAGCACCGTTTTCCACTGACGCTCGTCGTAGCAGCGCAGATCGTAGGCGTCGTCGCGGTGCTCCTCGCCACCGCGCACAGCGACGACGAGATGACTGATCACGCGCTCGCGGCGCGCGCGTCCGGCGGCCGCGTCGGGCGGCAGATAAGTGGCCAGCTGCGTCACTTTCAGGCCGCCGCGTCGCGCCGTCCAGACGTCCTCGTCGGGCGCTTCTTCGCCGTATCGCGTGAGGCTCAGCCCGACGGCGTAGACCGCCCCGCGCCGCAGCACCCGCGCCACCTGGTCGAGGTGCTCTAGCAGCGCCGCGTCCGACGGCAGGTGCCGGAGCGTGTTGAGGGTGCAGAACGCGAAGTCGATGGAGGCTGGCGCCACGGCGTCGGCAAAGTCGGTCAGTTCGGCGTGGAAGACGTGCGCGCGCCGCCCGAGTCCGCGTCGCACGATCGCCTCGCGCGCGTAGGCGACCATGGCGGGCTCGCGGTCGAACCCGATCGCGCGCAATCCCCGCGCTGCCGCCAGACGCAGCAGCCGGCCGGTGCCGCAGGCCGGTTCCAGCCAGCGCGGCGCGGTCGGCGATGGCTTCTTCGTGACCAGCCAGGGCGCCCGCGCCGGCGGCCAGGTGCACCGCCGCGCCACCCGGTACAGCGCGTCGAGCTCGCGCGCCGTACCGGGCGTCAGCAGCGTGTCGTAGACCGCGGGGTCTTCGTAGAGACGACGGGACTCGTCCGCCGGACGCGCGCTCATCGGGCCGCTAGAAGAACGTCAGGCCGACGGTGAGCTTGCCGTCCGGGGAATCGGCGACGCCGAACTTGACCTCGAAGAACAGCTCGTTGCCGCCGGAAAGCCCGCGGTAGGCCCCGCCGACCAGGTTCAACCCCAGCTCCGTGTCGCTGTTGTCGCCAATGCGGTCCGAGTCCCAGCTATAGAAGTTGATGCCCAGGCCGCCGCCGGCATAGAAGCCCCAGTCGGCGCCGCGGGCCCGCTCGAAGCGATACAACAGCTCGGGGTTGAGCGCGACGAGCGTCAGGTTGTCGCCGAAGCCGATCTCGATGTTCGGCACGAAGTAGGCGTGCGGAAACATCTCGCCCGCGTAGAGGTGCCCGCCGACATGCACCTGATCCGGATCGAAGGTGATGCCGCCGCGGATGCCTCCCGACACGTCGCCGGCAACGGCTGAGGTGGAGACCAGGGACAAAGCGACCATGAGCACGGCGATCGTCTTCATATTCACGGCTCCTCCGGGTTGGGAAGGGTCTACAACGCGCGCAGGCCGGGGGAAGTTTCGCCGAAAGCGGCCCGTGCTGCAAGCAGAGCGGTCGCGCCGCCGGCCGCGGGACACTCACGCGGCAGCTGTATCCGCTCCCCGCGGACGTCCGCCGCGCGCCAGGGCCAGCCAGACCGCCGCCAGCAGGGCGAGCCCCGCCTCCAGCGCCAGTGGCACACGGCCCGAGCCGGTGGCATCCCACAGCCAGCCGATGGCGAAGCTGGTCGGGATCAGCGCGAGTCCTTCCACCATCCCGAGCAGTCCGAAGGCGCGGCCGCGCGCCGCCGACGGCACGAGGTCGGCCACGTACGCTTTCGCCACCCCCTCGGTGGCGCCGAAAAAGATGCCGTAGGCGGCGAACAGCAGCCATGTCGCCCACGCTGCCGTCAGCCAGGCGAAGGCGCCGTAGACCAGCGCGTACAGCACCCACCCGATCAGCAGCACCGGGCGCCGCCCCACGCGGTCCGACAGCCCGCCGCCCCACAACGACGTCACGCTCTTGACCACGTGCAGCAGCGCCCACGCCAACGGCGCCATCAGCAGCGGCAGCCCCATCTCCCGCGCCCGCAAAATCAGGAACGCGTCGCTGGAGTTCGCCAGCGCGAACAGGACGGCCGCCACCAGGTAGAAGCGGAACTCCCGGCTCAGCGGCGCCGGCGCGGTCGCCCCGCCGCCGTCCGCGGTCCGCACGCCTCCCGCCGCCCGCCGCGCGGGATCGTCGCGCACGAACAGGGCGATGACCAGCAGCGCCAGGAAACCGGGGATCGCCGAAAGCATGATCGCCAGGCGCAGATCCACGCCAACCACCCGCAGAAGCAGGAACCCGGCCAGCCCGCCCGCCACCGCGCCGGCGTGGTCCATCGCGCGCTGGTAGCCGAAGGCGCGTCCCCGCTGCCCGCCGGCGAAATCGGCCACGACCGCGTCGCGCGGCGCGCCGCGGATCCCCTTGCCGATCTTGTCGAGCAGCCGCAACCCGAGCACTCCGGTCGCCGACTGCGCCAGCCCGAGGAACGGCTTCACCGATGACGACAGCAGATAGCCGGCGAAGATCAGCCCCTTGCGGCTGCGCGCCCGATCGGCCAGCGCGCCCGACCACAGCCTGACGATCGACGGCATCCCCTCGGCCAGCCCCTCGATCAGTCCGAAGGTGCGCCGCGACGCCCGGAGCGTGCCGGTAATGAAATCGGGCAGCAGCGGATAGATCAGCTCACTGCCGAGATCGGTGAAAAACGAAACCCAGCCGGTGGCGCGGACGACCGGGTGCAGCGGCGCCGCAGCCGGGACCGCGCGCGCGGAAGCATCGCGAGACTCGGAATCCGCGGGGTCGCGCCGGCTCATGGACATCTCCTCGCGAGTGTGCTGCCGCCCCTCGCTGACCGGCTCATGATCCTCGACCTTGTCGGCATGGCCGCCTGGCTGCGAGCGAAGCATCCCGACGACTGGCCGGAGTTGATGGACTTCAGAGAACAGAGACTTTGGTTGCTCTACCCTGTCAGGGAACATGAACCCGGATGATATTGCCTCCGCTATTCCCCTCTGTTGCGGTCAGCGCCGACCAGGAGGATCCGCGAACCGACATTATGAAAAAATTCGCGCGACCACACCGTCAAGGCGTCCGCATCCTTGACGAAGGGCGCGACGTCCTGCCTGGCGGACGTCACGTCGAGGTCGTGCGTTTTTTGCGCCAACCGCTCCCGGAAGAGACCTTCGGTCAGTACGCTGCCAGCAGAAAGATGCCCGCTCTGGCGCATACGAGCAGCAAGGTGTCCAAGATCGAGCGGGGTCCCCTTCGCTACCAACCAAACGAAATCATACCAATCCCGCCCTTTGACCCGGGATTGCCACTGGCGGCACAGAACGGCGTGCATCTTGCCGGCAAAAAGGCACGCCGGTGTGAATGTGCGCACGGAAAAAGGAATGGGCTGCAGCAGGAAGCGCGATTCCGTCGCAAAACCGCCGGGCGGATTCGTGTCGACCTCCAGGCGGATCTTCAGGAGGCTGCCCTTGGGAATCGCTCTGACAATTTCTTCGTCCGTGGTGACGACCAACACTTCCCGATAGGTGTCGGCCTTCAGGAAAGCCGACTGCACCGCGCTGGGGCGCGTTTTTTCTTTTCTCTGGACACTGACCGTGAAACCGAAAGCCAGCAGCTCCTTCTCCAGCGCGCGGCCGTAAGCACCCAGATCGAAGTCCGGCGTTGCCGCCAGCAGAGAAAAATCCATGTCTTCGGAATAGCGATCCAGGCCGTGCAGGACGCGCAGAGACGTTCCCCGTAGAAGGCCGATTTCTCGAAGAACTTGCTCCGCCACAGGCCGAGCAGGACAATCTCCTGCATGATTTCACGCAAAGCATTGGTGTAGTCGGCGGAATAATGTTAAATTTTTGTTTAGAAAATTATAGTTTTAAAAATACGCTGGCGCGTTTTTTCTTTTCTCTGGACACTGACGTGAAAGAAAGCAGCAGCTCCTTCTAGCGCGCGGGTAAGCACCAGATGAATCCGTTGCGACTAGGACGCGCAGAGACGTTCCCCCGTAGAAGGCCGATTTCTCGAAGAACTTGCTCCGCCACAGGCCGAGCAGGACAATCTCCTGCATGATTTCACGCAAAGCATTGGTGTAGTCGGCGGAAGTTTGACAGTTGTAACGCGCCATCATGCTGGCCACCGCTTCATGCATGGGCCAGACCTCCTCCAGATTTCTGCAGGCGCTCGACCACCGATGCGAGCAGACGAATCTTCCTGGAACGGTAGCGCTCGGCATAGTCCCTGAGCAGGTCTGCCCGCAGGGATCGGGTTGTCGCGGGGTCGATTCTCAGATCTTCATCCAGGTAAGCCCGGATGTCTCCCTGAGTGCGCATGGCCGACTTGTCCGCATATAGCTTGTCGGCCAGGGCCTTTTCGGGTACGGCCAGCTACAAGATAGGTTCGGCCCAGCCCGACCTCGACGCGCGCCACGCCGGACCGGAAAGCGGCCAGCGGCACAGCTCGATAGGTGAACCGGCCGAGTGGGGTGGAGAATTCCCGGGACCGGCTGACAGTAACGGAGGTCACCGTCTCGACACGTTCCGGAATGATACCGTGATGTTGAAGGGCGTACTCGAGGGAGACGTAGGATGGGCCGTAGATGAGATTGGCCAGGATTTCTTTGTGGACCGGTGTGCGTCGTTCGTTCTCGCCAAAGACATACAGGCCCTTCTTGACGCGGATGATCGTGCCCTGGCCCAGCAGCCTGGTGATGCGATCGCGGGGATACTTGTAGTCGCCAAGGGCGGTCAGGAGGGTTTGGTAGTCGAACTCCTCGTAGGGGATTTGGCGGGTGAGGGACTGGGTGGGCATTGGAGGCTCCGGATTTTTATGTCCCATAATGCCAGTATGTCGATGTTTGGTCGACTTACTTAGTTAAAATATAGTATTTTTGGGGGCTGTCAATGCGTTTGTTGGTTGGCTTTTCCTGGCCCGGTAAGCCAGGGCGAAAGCTGACAATGGCCAAACACGAGGGCCCCGGGCAGATGCCCGGGGCCTTTCCTTAGGGAATCAGCTGCTCTGCGCTTACCGCACCAGAGTCATCGTCTTCTTCAGGAGCAGATCCTCTCCGCGCAGCACGGCGAAGTAAATGCCAGAGGCGACGGCCTGGCCGCTGCGGTCGGTGCCGTTCCAGCGTACAGAGTTATCCCCGGCGGGCATTTCGCCCAGCGCCAGACTCTGCACCAGCTGTCCGCGCACGTCGTAGACCGTCAGTTCGATCGACATGGCGCGGGGCAGCGTGAAGCAGACCTCGGTGGCCGGGTTGAAGGGGTTGGGCACGTTGGCCAGGTGCTCGTTCGGTATTATTACCGCCGGGGTTTGCGACGATAAGTTCCTTCTCGCAGAGCACCCAGTTTTCCGGATCGAGATTCAGGTCAAGAACCTGGCCGGGTACGGTGAAGGAATAGGACTCCACCTGCTCGCTGTTGTCGACGACGAAGGTCTGCTCGCCCAGATCCGTCGTAATCAGAACATCGAGCGGCATGGTGAACAGTCCGGTTCTGGCCTGAGTCTGCTCGATGCTCAGAGCGACCCCGCTCTCCTCGCCAACTGGCGACGAGGACCAGGAATAGGCATAGACGGGATAGTATTCCCCGTAGATCCACTGCTGGAAGAAGGCGCTCAGATCCTTCCCTGAGGCGGCTTCCATCACGGCCTGGAACTGCTCGGTGGTCACGCTGGAGTGGGCGTAGGTTTGTAGATACAGGCGCAGCCCAGCGAAGAAATCCTCCTCGCCCAACACATGGCGCAGCATATGGATGACCCAGGCGCCCTTGTAATAAACGAGATCGATGTCCCAGATTTTCGATTCGACGTCGGTGTTTTCAACATAGATGGTGCCGTTCCCCAGGTATTTATAGCTATCCATATAATAATTGTAACTGCTCGAGCTATAATAATATCCGGCCCAAAAAGCCTCGAACCATTCCGCGATACCTTCATTCAGCCACAGGTGGTGGAAGTCGGCGGTGACCATGTCGCCGAACCATTGGTGAACAAGTTCGTGGGCGTAGAAGGCGGAATATCCGCTGGTATTCGCCACGCAGATTATGCTCGCGCAGGTCTGGTGCTCCATGCCGCCGCCCCACGTGAAGTGGGCGTGGCCATATTTCTCGGCGATGAAGGGGTAGGGGCCGAAGAGCTGCTCGGAGAGCGCCATGATGTCCTTGACAACACCGTACCCACCCAGCACGTCGTCCGAATAGGCCGGGAAGGTGTAGTACATCAAAGGCATGGATCGGCCATCGACCGCATGGTAGGTGTCTTCTGTGATCACGTAGGGATAAATGGCCAGGGAAACCAGGTAGGGCGCGATGGGATAGGATTCGTGCCAGTGGTACGTCGAACGGCCGGTTTCAGTGACCGTCACCCCTCGCAAGCTCCCATTGCTCACCACGTACAGAGGGTCGGTCACGGTCACGTGCAGGGACACCGAATCGGCCTTGTCCGAATTCAGGTCCTTGCAGGGCCACCAGTAGGATGATCCCAGACATTCGCTCAAGGTCCAGATCATGGGCTGGTCGTCGAAGGTGTCCCATGCGAAGTACTCGCTGGCCGGGTTGCCCTGGTAATCCACCTCGATGGTCACCGTTTCCCCCGTCAGATAGGTCCGATCCAGGGTCACCGTCAGGATATCCTTCCGGTGGTCGTGACCCAGGACCGTTGTGCCCGCTCGAATTTCGGTTACGTCCATGGAATCCTGCAGGTTCAAATCCAGCTCGCTCAGTTCGGGACCCACTACCTGGGCGACGACCGTGACCGAGCCGGTCAACACCTTCCGGTCGTGATCCAGGTCCAGATCCAGGTCGTAGAAAGTCACATCGAAGAGTTCCATGTTCGGGGTGGCGAGGGCCTTGGCCTGCATGGCCTTGGACAGGGCTCGGGCCTTGGCCTTGGCCTCCTGCAAATGCCATTGTCCGCTTGTGATCTGGGTGTCGAAGTTGAGATCCTGAGAAACCGGGGCCAACGGAACTGAAGCTGGGGCAGCAAGCACTGGCATCGTGGCCGCAGCGATGATCAGAAGAAGGACCTGGGCGTAACGGAAGTGTTTTGAGCGAGCCATATTAATTGACCCCCAAATGTTGAAGAGAAATTGCCTGGACGGGCGATTTCCACCTCGCTGTATCAAAAACAATACTGAATATCATATTGAGGGGTCAAGGCCCTGGACTTGTGTGACCGGTAGCTGCTTACAATCCAACAGGTGGGATATTAAGGGCGCGATCCCTGACCCTAGCAGATCCTCGGCAACAGCTCACCCGCCGGCACATCAACGATCCGCGTGCCGCCGATGGCCGTGCGGAGCAGGACGCGCGCGCGCGGCGTCGCGTCGACACGCCCGATGACGACCGCGCCGGCGCCGAGCGGCTGCGCCCGCAACGCCGCCAACGCCGCCGACGCCTGTCCCGCCGGCACGAACGCCACCAGCTTCCCCTCGTTCGGCAGGTGCAGCGGGTCGAAGCCGAGCATCTCGCACGCCGCGGCGACCTCCGGGCGCACCGGGATCGTCGTCTCGTCCAGCACCAGGCCCACGCCGCTGCGCGCGGCGATCTCGTTCAGCGCCGCGGCCAGGCCACCGCGCGTCGGGTCGCGCAGGGCGTGCACCTCCACGCCCGCGGCGTAGAGCGACTCGACCAGGCCGTGCAGCGGCGCCACGTCCGACGCGATCGCGGTGCGCAGGGCCAGCTCGCCGCGGGCGGCGAGCACGGCGATTCCGTGTTCGCCCAGGCTGCCCGAGACGATCACCGCGTCGCCGGGCCGGGCGCCGGCGGCGCAACAGTCGCGACCGGGGGGGACGGCGCCGACCGCAGCCGTGGCGATGTACAGCCCGTCCACCTTGCCCCGCTCGGCCACCTTGGTGTCTCCGGCAACGATCGCCACGCCGGCTTCAGCCGCGGCATCGCGCATCGAGTCGGCCACCCGCGCCAGCAGGGCGGTGTCGAACCCCTCCTCGATCACGAAGGCGGCGGCCAGGCCGAGCGGGCGGGCGCCCACCATGGCGAGGTCGTTCACCGTGCCGCAGACGGCGAGACGGCCGATGTCACCGCCCGGGAAGAAGAGCGGCCTGACGATGTGCGCGTCGGTCGTGAGAGCGAGCCGCGCGCCGGCCGGCAACGGCTCGCGCAGCGTGAGCAGTGCGGCGTCGTCGCCGGCGTCGAGCGTGGGATTGCCCAGTCGCGGCCGGAACAGCCGCTCGATCAGCTCAGCAGTGAGCCGGCCGCCGCCGCCGTGACCGAGCACGATGCGGTCGTGATGCGGCAGCGGCAGCGGGCAGGCCGCACCGACCGGATCGGGAATGCCGGGGACGTCACTCACGGGATCGCCTCCCTGACGCGGCCGTACCGGTGATACGCGTGGCAGGCCCCCTCCTGCGACACCATCGTCGCGCCGAGCGGACGGTCGGGCGTGCAGGGATTGCCGAAGGCGGGGCAGTCGGTGGGGCGTTGGCGTCCCTGCAGGATCTCGCCCGCGATGCAGATCGCCGGTTCGACGGTCTGCACGTGCCCGACTGCGAAGCGCGCCGCGGCGTCGAACTCGCGCCACTCCGCACGCAGGTGCAGACCGCTGTCGGGGATGCTGCCGATGCCGCGCCAGGCGTTATCTCCGGTCTGGAACACTTCGCGCACGACCCCCTGCGCGCCCTCGTTGCCGCGTTCGGTGACGGCGCGCGGGTAGGCGTTCTCCACCTCGGCGCGGCCCGCCTCGAGCTGCCGCACCGCCGTCAGGATGCCGTGCGCGAGATCGAGCGGCTCGAAGCCGGTCACCACGATCGGCACCCGGAAATCCGCGGCGATCGGCACGTACTCCCGCCAGCCCATGACCGCGCAGACATGACCGGCGGCGAGAAAGGCCTGCACGCGATTGCCCGGCGACGACAGGATCGCCCGCATCGCGCCCGGCACGCAGACCTGCGATACGAGGATGGAGTAGTTGCGCAGGCCGCGGCGACGCGCCATCAGCACGCTCATGGCGTTGGCCGGAGCTGTCGTCTCGAAGCCGATCGCGAAGAACACGATCTCGCGATCGGGATTCTTGCGCGCGATCTCCACGGCATCGAGCGGGGAGTAGACCACCCGCACGTCGCCGCCGGCGGCGCGCACGGCGAACAGGTCGGCGTCGGAGCCGGGAACGCGCAGCATGTCGCCATAGCTGGTGAAGATGACCTCGGGGCGACGGGCGATGGCCATAGCCTGGTCGAGCGTGGCGAGCGGCGTCACGCAGACGGGACAGCCGGGACCGTGCACGAGCTCGATGCCGGCGGGCAGCAGACGGTCGAGGCCGCTGCGCACGAGCGTGTGGGTCTGGCCGCCGCAGACCTCCATGATCACGTGCGGGCGGGTGACGACCCGGTGCAGTTCGGACAGGGCCGCGTGGACCAGCCGCGGGTCGCGAAACTCGGTAACGTGCTTCATGCCGGCGCCCCCGGCGGCGACAGGGATTCGCCGCGCGCGGCGTCCTCGGCCCGCCCCGCCTCCCCCAGCTCCGCCAGCAACCGCAGCGTCTCACGCGCCTCGGCCTCGTCGATCACGCTGATGGCGAAGCCGACGTGGATGAGCACGTAGTCCCCCTCGCGGGCTTCCGGCACCCAGTCGAGACAGATCTCGCGCTGGACGCCGCCGAAATCGACCAGGCCCATGCACGGCTCGTCGGTCCGGCGGATCTCCAGCACCTTCGCCGGGACGCCCAGGCACATGGCTGTCTCCCCCTCAGTTGGCGGGGCGCGGGCGCGCCCCCAGGGCCCAGGCCGCGATCACGAGCTGGCCGAGCGCCAGCCCTCCGTCGTTGGCCGGAACGGCGCGGTGGGTCAACACCGCGAAGCCGGCCGTCTCGAGCCGCGTCACCGCCAGTTCGAGCAGCAGCAGATTCTGCCACACTCCGCCGCTCAGGGCCACGCGTTGCAGTCCGGTTTCCCGGCGCAGGCGCAGACAGACATCGCGCACCAGGTCGGCCACGGCGGCGTGGAAGCGGGCCGCCGTGACCAGCACGGGCTGTCCGGCGGCAACGTCGGCGGCGATGGCGCGGATCACCGGGGCCGGATCGACCAGGTCACCCACGTGGGCGAAAACATAAGGCGCGTTGCCCTCCGGCGCCGGGCCCGCGCGGCGCGCGGCCGTTTCCAGTTCGCACGCCGCCTGCGCCTCGTACGTCGCATGGTGACAAATCCCGGCGAGCGAGGCGACGGCGTCGAACAGGCGGCCCATGCTTGACGTCGGCGGGGCGTTGAGGCCGGCGCGCAACTGCGCGTCGAGCGCGGCCAGCTCGTCGGGCGTCGCGGCGGCCACCGGCGGCCGCTCCGGATCCCAGGGCAGGCCGGCCTGCCGCAACCAGCTCAGCGCCACGCGCCAGGGGTGGCGGGTGGCGGCATCGCCGCCCGGCAGCGGCAGGTAGGCAAGGTGCGCCGCGCGACGATAGCCGGCGTAGTCGGCCACGAGGAATTCGCCGCCCCAGATGGCGCCGTCGTCGCCGAGACCCGTGCCGTCGAACGCCACGCCGATGACCGGCTCGGCGCCGTCGAGCCCGTTGTCGGCCAGGCAGGCAGCGATGTGCGCATGGTGGTGCTGCACCGCGACGGCCGGGCGACCGGCAGCGGCGGCGCGCCCCGTCGCGTAGCGCGTCGCCTGGTAGTCGGGATGCAGGTCGTGCGCGATCGCCTCCGGCGCGACGCGGAACAGCCGCTCGTAGTGCGCGATCGCCGCTTCGTACGCGCGCAGCGTCTCCCAGTCCGCCAGGTCGCCGATGTGGTGGCTGGGATAGGCGCGCGTTTCGCGGCCGAGGCAGAAGGTATTCTTCAGTTCGCCGCCGGCGGCCAGCAGTGACGGCACGGCGAACGGAAGCGGCACCGGCAGCGGCGCATAGCCGCGCGCGCGGCGGAAGAGATACGGTCCGTCGCGCCACACGGCGACGACACTGTCGTCACAGCGGACATGGATCGGGCGGTCGTGTCCGAGGAGGGCGTCGGCGAGCGGCGCGAGCCGGCAGCGGGCGTCAGCGTCCTCGTGGGCGATCGGCTCCTCGCTCAGGTTGCCGCTGGTCATGACCAGGACGTCGCCCGGATCGAGCAGCAGGTGGTGCAGCGGCGCGTAGGCGAGCATGAAGCCGAGCCGGTCGCGACGCGGGGCGACGTCCGGCGCGATCGCCGCGTCGCACCGCCGCGGCAGCAGCACGACCGGATGGGCCGGCGATTCGAGAAGCGCGCGCGCGGCCGGCGACACCTCCGCGTGCCGCGCGATCGTCTCCGGATCTGTCGCCATCAGCGCCAGCGGCTTCTCCACGCGCCGCTTGCGGTCGCGCAGGCGGGCCACCGCCACGGCCGACGCGGCGTCGCACGCCAGGTGCCAGCCGCCGATCCCCTTCACGGCGACGATCGCCCCCCCCCGCAGCAACGCGCGGGCGCGGCGCAGGGCGTCGGCGCCGGCGGCCGCGACCACGCCCTCCTCCTCCAGCCACAGCCGCGGACCGCAGGCGGGGCACGCCACCGGCTGCGCGTGGAAACGGCGGTCGGCGGGGTCGGCGTACTCGCGCGCGCAGTCGGCGCAGAGCGGGAAGTCGGCCATCGTCGTCAGGGGGCGATCGTACGGAATGTCGCGCACGATCGTGAAGCGGGGTCCGCAGTGCGTGCAGTTGATGAACGGATAGCCGTGGCGCCGGTCGGCAGGATCGCGCAGTTCGCGTCGGCAGTCGGCGCAGAGCGCGAGATCGGGCGCGACCGGCAGGGAGGCGCCCGGCTCGGGCAGCGAGGAAAGGATGGCGAAATCCGTGAAGCCGCGCACGGCGACCTCGTCCACCTCGAGACAGTCGATCCGGGCGAGGGGTGGACCGCCGGCGCGCAGGGCGGCGAGGAAGGAGTCCGTCGCGGTTGCCGCACCCTCGAGCACGATCTCCACGCCGGAGGAACTGTTGCGCACCCGCCCGGCCAGCCCGAGACGCGTCGCCACGCTCCACACCCAGGGGCGGAACCCGACCGCCTGCACCACCCCCGAAACGTGGATCCGGAGCGCCTTGATTCCGGGCGTCATCGCGGGGGACGCTTCGCCCGCGCCATGGCGCGGATCCACGTCACCCAGGCCTCGACCCCCTGGCCGGTGCGGCAGGAGACCGGGAAGGTGATCACGCCCGGGTTGAGCGTCTCTACCCCCCGGCGGAAGCGCTCCATGTCGAAATCCAGGTGCGGCAGCAGGTCGACCTTGTTGATGACGAGCGCGCCCACCCGGCTGTACATGGAGGGATATTTGTACGGCTTGTCGTCCCCCTCGGGCGTCGAGGCGACGAGCACGTTGAGGTGCGTGCCGAGCGCGAAACTCGCGGGACAGATGAGGTTGCCCACGTTCTCCACGATCAGCACGTCCAGCTCCGCGAGCGGCAGTTCCTCAAGTGCGCTGCCCACCATCACCGCATCGAGATGGCAAGCGCCGCCGGTGTTGATCTGCACCGCGTTCGCGCCGGCCGACGCTGCACGCTCGGCGTCGATGCTGGTGGCGAGATCCCCTTCGATCACGCCGACCCGCAGCCCCCCCTTCAACAGCGCGAGGGTCTGCTCGATGAGCGACGTCTTCCCGGCTCCGGGCGAGGCGAGCAGGTTCAGGCCGAAGATACCGTGACGATCGAGCAGATCCTGGTTGATCCCGGCAATCTGATCGTTCGCCTTCGTGATTTTCTCCACGACCGGCACGCGCTTCGTCATGATGGCCCCTCCCCCGCGACCGGGTCCTCGACGTCGATCGACTCCACCCGGAACTCCCGACCTTCGACCACGCGTGTTGCGCGGACGCCGCAGGCGGGACAGTCGAAGCTTACGCCATCGGGAGCGAAAAGCGTCTGGCATTCCTGGCAGGCCAGTCGCAACGGCACGCGCCGGAAGTCCAATACGGCCCCCTGCGCCGGCGTCCCCCCGCTGATGAGATCCCAGCAGAATCGGACAGAGTCGTCCACGACTCCGGATAGCCCGCCGATCACCAGGTGGACGGCCGTTACCCGCGCGGCGCCCGCCCTGGCGGCGTGATCCAGGACCAGATCGAGGATCCCCTGCGTGATCGGAAGCTCATGCACGACGTCATCTTAGACCATGTGCAGCGCCGGGGCAACCGGCTCCGGGCGCTCAGCGTTTCACTCCCCCCACGCGTCGAACCAGGCGTTCACGCCGACCGCCAGCATCCGGCCCGGCTCGGGCACGCCGAGCTGCGACTCGACAAGGTTGTCGCTCAGGTTGTTCACGCGGACGAAGAGCTCGGCCCGGGTCAGCGGGTCGGGCGCGTCGAGCCAGGTCCAGGCCGCGCGCACGTTCCAGCTCGCCTGGGCCGGCAGGCGGCGCAGACCGTCGACTTCGTCGGTAAGGTCGGCCGAATCGCGCGCGCCCGTCAGCGACCCCTCGGCCGCCAGACGCACGCCCCACGGTCCGCTCCACGAGCCCGAAAGCCAGGCGAGATACGCGGGTCGATCCTCCACGGAGCCGCTGAAGACATCGTCAACCTGGCGGCGCGCCGACAACGCCGTGGCGTGCGCCGCCAGTTCCCAGGCGGACGCCGGCCGCCAGGCGAGCACCGCCTCCGCGCCGAGCGTGCGGATATCATCCACGTTGCGGCGCTGGAACTGACGCTCCGGCAGGGTGACCTTCTCGATCGGCCCGTCGAGCCGCGCGGCAAAGCCGGTCAGACCGGCTTCCCAGGCGCCGCCGCGCGCCACGGCTCCCAGCTCGACCTGGTCCTGTCGCTCCGGCGCGAGGTCGGGATTGGGCACGAAGCGGCCGAGTGCGCCGGAGTACAGCTCGCGCAGGGCCGGGAACCGGCTGCGCCGCGACACGGAGGCATGGAGCGTGAAGCCGCCGCGCAGCTCCCGCTCGAGGCCCAGGTGCACGACGGCGGCGGTGGTGGCGTCGCGCGCCGGCTTGTCGCCGGTTTCGGGCGTGGCGGCGAATTCGCCGCCGGCGCCGCCGCGCAGGCGCCAGCCATCTCCGAAGCCGGTCCGTCCCTCGGCCACGAACGAGCCGAGCCACTGCGCGTAAGCGAGTATCGGTCCGTCCAAAGCCAGCGATTCGCGATGACGCGCGTAGCGGGCCACCCCCTGCACCGCGACCGACGACGCCTCTCCGAGCTGCCGCGTCACGCGCACCCGCGCGTGACCGGCACGGTCATCGTCGCTCTCATAGTCGATGCCGGACTCGAGGGCCGGCGTGGCGTACGTGGAGTCGTCGTACGCGCGGATCTCCGTGCGTCCCAGGTCCGCCGCCACGGCTGTCTGCAGCGCCCAGCGGCGGGCCGCGTCGAGCGGTAGCGCGAGAGTGACGCCGAGCAGGCCGCGCCGCGCCACCGGAAAACGCCAGAAACGCGCATCGTCCACGCCGAGATGGGTCTCGGGAGGGACACCCTTGCGGCCGTCCGTGCCGGCGAACAGGAAACGCAGCGAGCCTTCATCGCCGAGCCGGCGTTCGGCGCGCGCGAAGAGCGAAGTCTGCGCGAGATCGCTGTTGAGGCGCTGCCTTCCACCGGTCTGGTTGTGGGGCGGCGCATAGCCGTCCGGCACCAGGAATCCCGACTGCTCGCGCCGCGACAGGCCGCCCATCCAGGTCCAGGCGCCCCGGCTCTGCAGGTGGAGCAGGCGCCCTTCGTGGTAGCGCGACTCCCCGGTCTGCAGGCTGAGCCGCGTGCGTCGTCCGTCGCCCGGAACCCGGGCCGGCGTCAGGTCGACCGTCCCGGCGAGGGCGTTCGGCCCGTCGAGCACGCCGGTCACGCCGCGCGTGGCGGTCACGCTGGCGATCGCGTCGATCGGGACGAGGCTCAGGTCCACCCTTTCGTCCCACGGCACGTTGAGCGGGATGCCGTCGAGCGAGACCCGCACGTGCCGCTCCGACGCTCCGCGCACCATGAAGGTGCTCTCACCGCGCGAGTTGATGTTGACCCTGGTCGCGGGCAACGACGGTCCGAGGTCGGCCGCCGCGCGGGCGTCGCGCGCGCCGATCGTGACCGCGTCGAGCTTGACGCGCCCGGGATCGGCCGTGCGGCTGGTCGTCGATCCGATGACGAGCACCGGCTCGGTCAGACCCCAGAGACTGTCGGCGCCGGAGAAGAACGTCGAATCGGGAACCGCGAAATCGAGCGTGTCCCCGGGAGCATCCGCGCCGTGGGCGACCATGGCGCCCGCCATGAGCGCGAGCACGAGCGTGGCGACGGCCGGGCCGGCCAGCTGTCGCGGTACAAGGAAAAGCACGGGTCGATCGGCCATGATGGGCTGCCTCCGGTAAGTGCCAGGAAACGGAACCATACCGCAAACCGGTCGTCGCTGACAAACCCTGGCAGGGCGCATTAGGGATGGCCGACGCTCCCGTCACGATTTTGCTTCTCTATCATTGATCGCGTCCGGCCAATTGATTGACGCCTCGGCGCGCTCCCGGCAGAATGCTCCCCCTACCTCACCCTCACGTCTCACCGAAAGGAACCGCAGCATGAAGGCCCGATCAGCCGCTCTCCTGGGCGCGTTCGCGGCGGCGCTGCTGCTGCCCGCGGGGCTCTGCGCCCAGGGGCAGTTTCTCGCCAACGGTTCCCTGCCCCCGCTGCCGGTCCCGGTGGATAACCCGCAGACCGACGCGAAGATCCGGCTCGGCGCGCAACTCTACTTCGACCCGCGCCTGTCGGCGGACAACACGATCAGCTGCGCCACCTGTCACGCCCCGCAGACCGGCTGGGCGAACCACGGCGCCACCGACACCGGCATCCGCGGCCAGGTCGGCGGTCGCAACTCCGGCACGATCCTCGACTCCGCCTGGATGCGCGTGCAGTTCTGGGACGGCCGCGCCGCCTCGCTCGAGGAGCAGGCGGTCGGGCCGATCCACAATCCGATCGAGATGGGCGAGACGCTCGAGCACGACGTACAGAAGCTGAACGCCATCCCGGGCTATCGCCAGCAGTTCCAGACCGTCTTCGGCACCGACGCCACCGCGGACGGCATCGCCAAGGCGATCGCCGCTTTCGAGCGCACGGTGGTGACCGGACCGTCGCCGTACGACCGCTGGCTCGCCGGCGACCGGGCGGCCATGTCGCCCGCAGCCGTGCGCGGCCACCACCTCTTCAACGGCAAGGGGCATTGCACGCCGTGCCACAGCGGCCCCGCCTTTTCCGACCAGGGCTATCACAACCTCGGCGCCGGCATGGACAAGCCGAACCCCGATCCCGGACGCGAAGCGGTCTCGAAGGATCCGCGTGACCGCGGACGCTTCAAGACCCCGGGCCTGCGCAACTGCGCGCTGACCCACCCTTACCTGCACACCGGCGCGGAAAAGACGCTGCGCGACGTGATCGACTTCTACGACCGCGGCGGCGTGCCCAATCCGGATCTCGATCCGCTGATGCTGCCGCTCCGGCTGACCGAGCGCGAGAAAAGCGATCTCGTCGCCTTCCTCGAGGCGCTGACCGGAACCGTGCCGAACATCACGCCGCCCGCGCTGCCCGCGGACGCTCCCGCGCAGGAAGGTGGTGTGCGATGAAGATCCGCCGCGTTTTCCCGTTCGCCACGCTCGCGGCCCTGGTCCTGACCGCTCTCTGGCCGGCCCCCTCCGGCGCCGTGCCGGTGTTCGCCCGCAAATACGGGCTCAACTGCACCAACTGTCACTCCGCCTTCCCGCGCCTGAACGACTGGGGCCAGCGCTTCCGCGCGAACGGCTACCAGTTGCCAGGTCGCGAAAACGAAGAGAAGACCGTGCTCGAAGGACCGGCGCCGGTTGCCCTGCGCACGACGTTCGGCTTCACCAGCGAGTCCTTCGACCACACGTCCGAGGGAGCGGTGGACCGGTCCGGCTTCAAGCTGGTCGGGCTGGACATCCTCTCCGCCGGCGTGATCGCGCCGCACATCGGCTACCTGTTCGTCTTCCCGCCCCAGATCGCCGCGGCGCGCGGCGTGGCCGAGCAGGAGGGCACCCTCGAGATGGCGAGCATCACCTTCAACAACCTCGGCTCGCCGTGGCTGAACGTGCGGGCCGGGCGCTTCGAGCCGGCCTACGCCGCCTTCAGCGTGAAGCGCCACCTCAGCATCACGCCCTACGAGATCTACGACTACGCCTTTCCCGGCGGCTCGCCGTTCTCCGAGACGCAGGAGGGATTCGAGGTGACCGGCCACGGAGGCGGCTTCGCCTACGCGACCGGCTGGCTGAACGGCTCGGCCACGAACCGTCCCAACGACAGCCCTGCCGACGTCTACGGGCGCGCCACTTATACGTTCGGCGCCGGCGAGGGCCAGACCGCCGGGCAGCGCTTCGGCGCGACCGCCTACCTCGGCAGCGCCCGCCCCTATGCCGGCGTCGGCGACCGGCAAACATTCTCGCGCCTCGGCCTCGACGCCAGCCTCAACTGGCGCCAGTGGAACCTCGCGGCGCAGTGGCTGACCGCGACCGACGACCGCTCGCTGTGGGGCGACGCCGACGATGTCGACTGGTCCGGCTGGTTCTCCGAGCTCACCTGGCAGCCGGTCGTGGAGTGCCTGGCGTTCGCCCGGTTCGACGCGGTGGACACGCCCGACGCGATCAATCAGGACATCGCGCGCTGGACCGGCGGCGCCCGGTACTATTTCGCCGACAACCTGGCGCTGCACCTCGAATACTCGCGACGCGTGACCGACCTGCCGGGCGATGATGATCCGACCGAGGATCTGGCGACGGCGCGGCTCGATATCGCGTTCTGACCCGGTCCGCAGGCAGGCCTTCCCGACAGGGCTCCGGCGCGGTGGCGTCGGAGCCCTGCCCTTGCCGGCCTGAGCGACCGCACCCCGTCCGACTTCCCCATTGGCCGCGTCGTTGCGGCAGCGTAGGATGCCGCCATGTCCAACCACAACCCGCTCTTTTCCCGCGCCTCGGGGATCCTGCTGCACCCGACCTCCCTGCCGGGACGTTGCGGAGTCGGCAATCTCGGCGCGCCGGCGCGCCGTTTCGTCGACTGGCTGGCCGACGCCGGCCAGAGCTGGTGGCAGGTGCTGCCACTCGGCCCGACCACCTGGGGCGACTCCCCCTACCAGACCCTCTCGGCGTTCGCCGGCAACCCGTTGCTCATCGACCCTGACCCGTTCGTCGCCGATGGCTGGCTGACGCCCGACGAACTCGGCGCGTCGCCCCCCTTCCCGGCCGACCACGTCGACTTCGGCCGCGTGCTGCCGTTCATGAACGGGCTGCTCGATCGCGCCTGCGACCGCTTCCAGGCCCTCGCCACCGCCGCCGGGCGCGCCGAGCACGACGCCTGGATCCGCGCGCAGGCCGCCTGGCTCGACGATTGGGCTCTCTACGCCGCGCTCAAGGAGGCGCACGACGGCCTTCCCTGGCATGCGTGGCCGGCGCCCCTCGCCCGTCGCGATCCCGCGGCGCTGACCGCGGCCCGCGCCGCGCACGCCGCGCTCGTGGCCCGCCACCGTTTCCGTCAGTGGGTCTTCCATCGGCAGTGGGCCACCCTGCGCGCCTACGCGCAGACGCGCGGCGTCCGGCTGCTGGGCGACGTGCCGATCTTCGTCGCCCACGACAGCGCCGACGTCTGGGCCCACCGCGACCTCTTCCAACTCGACGACGCCGGCCAGCCGACCGTCGTGGCGGGGGTCCCGCCCGACTACTTCAGCAAGACCGGACAGCGCTGGGGCAACCCGCTCTACCGGTGGGACGCCCTGCGCGCGCGCGGCTACGACTGGTGGATCGCGCGTTTCCGGCAGGCGCTGGCGCTCGTCGACGCCGTGCGCATCGACCACTTCCGCGGCTTCGCGGCGAACTGGGAAATCTCCGCCGCCGAGTCGACCGCCGTGAAGGGCCGCTGGGTTCCCGGCCCCGGCGCCGAACTCTTCCACGCCGTGCGCGACGCGCTCGGCGCGCTGCCGATCGTGGCCGAGGACCTCGGCGTGATCACGCCCGACGTGGAGAAGCTGCGCGACGATCTCGACCTGCCCGGCATGAAGGTGCTGCAGTTCGCCTGGAGCGACCCGCGCAACCCGTTCCTGCCGCACGCACATGTGCCCAACGCGGTCGTCTACAGCGGCACGCACGACAACAACACCACCGTCGGCTGGTGGAACGACGAGACCGACGCCCGCACGCGCGCCTTCCTCGCCGGCTACCTCGGCCGCACCCTCGCCGAGATCGACCGCGAGCCGCACTGGACGCTGATACGCCTCGGCATGATGTCCCCCGCGCACACGTTCATCGCCACGCTGCAGGACGTCCTCGGTCTCGGCCCCGAGGCCCGGCTCAACACCCCCGCTTCGGCCGACGGCAACTGGAGCTGGCGCGCCCTCCCCGAACAACTCGACGACCCGGCCGCGCGCCGCCTGGCCGACTGGACCAGGCTCTATCGCCGCCGCGCCGACCAGCAGACCCCCGACGACGACGACGAGGTGCCCGCATGATCGAGATCTTCTTCCGACCCGAGGCCTGGATCAGCCTGGCCACCCTCGCCGCGATGGAAATCGTGCTCGGTATCGACAACATCGTCTTCCTGACGATCCTCGTGGGTGGCCTGCCGGAGCACCAGCGCGGCCGCGCGCGCACTCTCGGCCTGGCTCTGGCGCTCGTCAGCCGGTTGCTTCTTTTGCTCGCCATCTCCTGGGTGATGACCCTGACGACGCCCCTTTTCGCGCTGCTCGGCCAGGCTTTCTCCGGCCGCGACCTGATCCTGCTCGTGGGCGGCCTCTTCCTGGTCGCCAAGGCCACGCACGAGATCCACGCCAATCTCGAAGTCGAGACCTCCCGCCCCGACCGCCCCCGCCGCACCGCCCGCTTCGGCCTCGTGCTCGCCCAGATCGCCATCCTCGACATCGTCTTCTCCCTCGACTCCGTCGTGACCGCGATCGGCATGGCCCGGCACCTGTCGGTCATGGTGGCCGCGATGGTGATCGCAGTGGGCGTGATGATGGTCTGCGCCGCCTCGATCGGCCGCTTCGTGGAGCGCCACCCCAGCCTGAAGATCCTCGCCCTGAGCTTTCTGATCCTCATCGGCGTCACCCTCATGGCCGACGCCCTCGGCCAGCACATCAGCAAGGGCTACATCTACTTCGCGATGGCGTTTTCGCTGGGCGTCGAGATGGTGAACATGAGGCTCGGCACCAGGAAGCAGAGTCCGGTGCATCTGCATGGGCCGGCGGCGTAGACCGGTCTCCCTTTTCAAGCAACGCGGGATCGAGACTTTCGCCAGGGCGCTCCCAGCAGCAGGCAGGAGACGGCGAACCAGGAGACGGCCACGCCCAGCATCAGGGCGGCGGGGCGGACGTACGAGAGGCCCGGGGCGTGTTCGGGCACCATGCGGGCGAGGTATGCGTTGAAATCCCCCATGGGCGACAGATGCCAGCCCAGAAAGAGGTGCGCGGCGAGAGTGAGGAACAGCCAGGCCGAGAAGCGGGCTGACGGGGCCTCCCGGCGCAGGGAGCCGATGACGGCGGCGGCGGCCGCGACCAGGGCGGGCAGAGCGTAGAGGAAGATCCGCGACTTGTCGCAGCCGCCGCCGAGCAGGATGAGACCGATGACCGCGAGCGCGGTCCAGCCGGGGGCGGCGGCGAGAAAGTCCCTGGCCGCGCCGGGGCGCAGGAGCATGATGAAGGGGATCAGGCCCAAACCGGAGATGGTGGCGGCGAGCAGACGGGGCCAGGGCTCCGGTCGCAGGAAATCCCCGCAATAGCTGACCACCGAGAGCAGCTGATCGGCGTGGTTCGTAGGCACGATTAGCAGGCGCAGGGCGACCAGCACTACCGTAACCGGGAGCAGGAAGAACAGGATCAGGCTGCGCAGGCCGCCGGGTGACAGGAGGCCCTGGCCCCGGCGCCACGCGGCATAGACCGCGAGCGAGAGCGGCAGGAAGGCCTCCTTGTGGAGCGCCGCCAGGGCCAGCAACGGGGGAATCCAGAACAGTCTCCCGGAGAGGGCGAGCGCCAGCAGGCCCAGCAGCAGGCACTGGGTGAGATAGTCGGGATAGGCGGGGGAATAGGCCGGGAACTTGACGGTCCAGAAGACGCCGGCGTAGAGGAAGAGGCCCAGTAGCGAGGTCGCCGAAGCGAAGCCGGACAGGCGGAGACAGAGGTACAGCAGGGGCAGGGCGGCGGCCGCGCCGACGAAAGCGAGGCTGCGAAACGCATCCAGGGCCGGCAGAGGCAGCAGGGAGGCGAGAAACGGGGCCAGCACCCGGTAGCACCAGGGGGCCTGATGGGCGCGTGCGGCGAGCGCCGGATCCCCGGCCATGGCGCCGTACATGCGGCCATCGCTGTCCCAGCCGCCCTGAAAATCGGTCCGCGGGGTGAGAGCGAAGACGGCGGCGGCGATGACGAGCGCCAGCAGCGCGATGGGGATCAGTTCGCGGCCGGCGCAGGCGATGACCGGCGTTTCGGCTTTTCGAGGCGCGGCTTCAGTAGCGGGAGGAACAGGAGTCGGCCTCTTCCGCCCAGGTTTTTTTCCAGGCATTCCCGTCTTCTCTTCTGGATCCCTGCCGGTCATCTGTCTTGCCCGTCGCCGGCGACGGGAAGGGGGCATTCTAGGTCTGTGTGGTCATCCTGGCAAGTCGAGCCGCCGCGCGGGTAGCGCAGCATCGACAGGGGTTCTCCGATGTCCTTCCTGACAGCCGTTGCTACGGTAGTAACGAGTGCGCGGACCATGGCCGGCGGCGCGACCGGCACGAGCCCGCGAACTCGTTACTACCGTAGCAACGGCTGTTCGGAAGGACTCCGGATCGCTCGCCACGAACCCGCAAACGCGTTGCTGCCGAAGCAAAGGGGAGGGCGATCATCCTGGCATGAAGAGAGCGGACAGGGCGGTTGATTGTCCAATCCCATCAATGCGGATGTCTCTCAAAAGGAAACTCAATTCTCTTTCGTCCGCGTTGATGCCGACGTCGCGCGGTATCACGGACTTGTCGGTGCTGATGATGATGGAAGCGGAATCGGATGGGGGAAGCAGAAAACTGAAAGTGAATTCCCCGCCGGGACAGTCCGTGGCGTCGACCATCCTGGATGCGACCACCGCGCCATTGGGGCGCTCCACGGTTACTTTCAGGCTGCCGCCGAAAGGCCCGTTGAGAAAGACCGCCGGGACATGGCCATGGAGGGACAGCTCCCTCGCCGCGCGATACCTGGCCAGGACTGTCGCCCGCTTCCCGAGCCAGTGGCTGCCATCGGGCTGCCTTTCATAGCAGCCAGCCAGGAACGCCGGGGCGGCGTCATTGGCCACGAAATCCAGTACCAGGTCATCGCCCAGTTCGGCCGCATCGCGTCCGCGTATCCTCGGGACCAGGGACTGCGCGTCGGCACAGACCTTTTCGATGTCGGCGCATACGAAATTCCCACCCACTCCCGGCCTGTCGAGCAAAAGTATCGAGCATTTCGTCATCCATTCCTCGATGAGCTCGAGGAATTCGGCCCTGGGGATCGCCTGGCACAGGTAGCATCCCTGCGCGAAACTCTTCCAGTCCATGTCCGGGCTGACCAGCCCATGGCTCTGCGCGAAATCCCATATCTTCGTCCCCGGGAAGGGGCGCAGCTCGCCCCAGCCGGGTTTCTGGATCTTGCCATCCCGGAGGTTCCGATAGACCGCCCGCAGCGTAAGCAGAAGGTCTTCCCTGGTCTCGATCGGGGCTCCCAGAATGATACCTGGCCCCACGGAAATTCCGTATTTGTGCAGAAGATCCAGCGCCCGCTGGTTGATCTCCGCCGTACAGCCCGACTTGTTGTAGTATTCCAGGATCTTGTCGCTGAAGGATTCCAGCCCCATACCGACCTGGGTGACATTCAGCCGGACCAGCAATCGGCAGACTTCGTCGGTGACGAGGTTGGCGCGGACCTGACAATCGAAGGCGCATCGACCGAGAATTCCCCGGGCCTCGAGCCTGGACGTCAGGTCGGAGAGCTTCTTCCTGTCGGCGATCAGGAGGTCATCGTAGATCACGATATTCCTGACCCCCTTCCGGGTCACCCAGTAGTCGATCTGCGCGGCAAACAGGTCCATGGAGAGCGAACGGTAATTGCGAGCGAACCTGGCCGACGAACAGAAGCTGCATTTGTATGGGCACCCTCGCGCGGAAACAAGGCACATCGCATCGGCCGGGTTGTAATACGGCAGCTCCTCGATCACGGGCTGGGGCAGGGCGTCGAGGTTCGCGATCGGCGCCCGCTCCCGGGTCCTGATCAGCTTCCCGTCGAGCCAGAACGCCAGACCTGCGATGGCCTGGAGCTTCACGGGGTCCAGGGCCCTGTGCGGCAGGTACGACCGCAGGAGTTCGACGAACGTGATTTCGCCTTCGCCAATCACTGCCGCATCGAAGCACTCGCGCAGGGACTCCGGCAGCAGCGAGATGTGGATGCCTCCGATCACCACCGGGATCCCCAACTCCCGCTTGATTCTCTGCGCATGTTCGATCGCTATACTGTAATGATCGCTGGCGGCACTGATCCCGATGATGTCCGGTCGCTCCCTGATGAGATCATCGAGGCATTCCCGGTATATGACATCCGCATTCGGGATCTCATTATTGACGCTGGCGCCGACATAACCCAGACCCAGCGGAGCGAAGGTATTGAAACATCCCTGGGGCCGGGTGGCCAGGATCAGGCCGACCTTCAGGCGCGCGGAAACGTCAGTCATGCCGCCCCCCCGCCTGGAGAACCGGAATATTGATTGTCCCGTTATCAGACACCCTGTTCTCTTCCTCCATATCCTGCGAGAACCGCACGTCGCGCAGCATGATCGACAGGTCCCGATCGTCCGGGCTCCGCCCATCTTCCGAAGGGCGGAAAGTCGCGCTGCAGCTGAGCGTGACGACATGGGCCTCTTCATGGGCCGGCAACGGCACGATGACCCTGAATTCCCCGGCATTCTCGGTGAACGTGCAGCTCGCGATCGGCCTGGCGTTGTGCCATATCTCGCAACGGAACGACTGGGTGCGATAGATTTTGAACTGGGGGTGGCACGCCAGGGTGAAGGCCATCTTCCCGGCCGGCATGCCGGGCAGATGGCGCACCGTGAAGGCTGCGTTGCGGGCCATCCAGCGCGCGCCGGAAATGTTTTCAACCGCGTAGAACCCGTCGCCGAAGCAGACGATGGGGTCGTCCGCCAGCATGGAGAGCACCGTCCTGAGACCCGCCTGCTCTCCTGCCCGGTGGTAGTGGAACGCGAGCAGGTGCAATCCCGTCTTCAGGGTGTCACGGTACCTGAGCAGATCGAGCGTCGCGCGCATGAACCCGGGGAGATCGCCCTGCTCCAGGCATCGCAGCGCCAGATCCTTGCGATCCCCGGCTTCCTGGCCCGTGAAGGGGGCCGCGGGCGTTTGGGTCAGTGAGGCCAGCGTCGTCGCAACCGCCGTGGCGGCGTCCCACGCGAGCCCCCACACCGAGAACAATCCCGCATTGTCGGGGCGCAGCAGGGCCGCGACCTGCTCATGCTCGTTCTTGAGCTCCTGGAAGCGCGTCTCGGAGAGAGGAGAGAAGTAGAAGTCCCTGGACGCGGCGAAATCATCCCAGCCCATGTCTTCGGAAACGACGCCCTTCTGCACGCCGAGGTCCCAGATGGGAGTTCCCGGGTAGGGCCTCAGATTGCCGCGCGCCCAGCGCTTGATCTTGCCCTGCGCATAGTTGCTTTCCAGGGCGGAGAACGTGGCCTTGTAGTCCTCCTCCTCCTCGCCCGGCGATCCGTAGATGATGCTGAGATCGACTTCCAGACCGTGCTTGTGCAGGGTGTCGATGGCCCTTTGATTCTGCTCGGGGGTGGTGTTGCCGGCCTTCAGATATTTCAGGACCCGGGGAGAGAACGACTCGGCCCCGAACCCGACCTGCCTGCAGTTGAGCTTGTTGAGGAGCTCGCAGAGATCGTCGTCGACCAGGTTGGCGCGAACCGATCCGGAGAAGACGATCGCGCCCAGCAGCCCCTGCATCTCCAGGCGCGAGACGATCCCGCGCAGCCGTTCACGCGGCACGATGAAAAGGTCGTCGAAGAAGTGGATCTCCCGGATGCCGAACTCCCGATGGATATGTGCGATCTCCCGGACCACGTAGTCCGCGGAGAATTGCCGCAGTCCGGGCCAGAAACGGGAGCTGGCGCAGAAGGTGCAGTGATAGGGGCATCCGCGGGAGGTGAAGAGGTGCGCGCGGTCAGGCTTGTTGCCGGTCCACAGGGCGCCCCGATCGGGCAGCGGGAGCGAGTCGAGCGGCTGGATCAGCGGGCGCGGGGCGGTCATTTCCGGGACGCCGCCGCGGCGGTACATGATGCCGCGGATCAGGGCCAGGTCCTCGGCGACGAACCGTTTGTCCCTGTTCGCGAAGGCCGTCACCAGCTCGCACAGGGTCTCCTCTCCCTCCCCCAGAACCGCCAGATCCATGTCCCGGTTGAAACTCCCGGGCATCAGGGAGATATGGATCCCCCCGATGATGACAGGCAGGCCGGACCGGGCCTTGATGTCCCGCGCGCAGCGCTGGGCCAGGTGGAACCGCTCCGTGGTGGCGCCGATTCCGATGATATCGACCCCATCGTCGAGCAGCTCGTCGGTGCTCGCCCCGATAATGGTTTCGCAGAATGGCGCGTGACGTCGCAGGTAGGAAAGGAAGTAGCCGGCGGCCAGCGGAACGAGTTCGGCCTGCCGGGCCACCGGATCGGCTCCGTCGGGGAACAAAAGGCCCAGCCGGACAGGACCGATCATGTCCGCCTCATCTCGGAACCGCCTCGAGGCGGCGCGAATCCTTGAGCAGGCCCGCCGCGACCGCGAGTTCAACGGCCATGATCCGGTCCGCCAGCGGAAAGGTCGGTGTCTCGAAGTAGATGACGGTGTTGCCACCGTCGATCCTCCGGTCGAAATGGTGCGGCTGGTCAAGCATCAGATTGTTCCTGAGCACATGTTCACGCAGGGCCGTGCCGGGAAACGGTATGGCGCAGCTCATGTTGACATCCTCGAATTTGTGGCGCAGCGCGAAATCGATCGTCTTCTTCACCGTTTCCAGCGTGTCTCCGATGTTCCCGATGATGAACTGGCCCACGATCCCGATGCCGTTGTCGCGCAGGTGCCGGATGCCTCTTTCGATGTCCTCGATGGTTTCGCCCTTGCACATGAGCCTGAGCGATTCGTTGTCCGCGGACTCGATTCCGATGCTCGTCCCGACCACTCCGGCGTCGCGCATGGCCCTGGCGGTCTCGGCGTCGAGGCGATCGGCGCGCATGCCCCGCGGGAAGTACCGGAACGGGTAGCTCTTGAAGATCTTCATCAACGCCAGGGTCCGCTCCCTGCGCATGTTGAACATGTCGTCGTTGATCGACACGATCAGGCTGCGGTCCTCGTGCTCATATATCCAGCGGAGTTCCTGGTCGATTCTCTCGAGTGGCTTGAACCGGATCGTCCTTCCGAAAATCTCATGGCCTATGCAGAAATGGCAGTTGTTCGGGCAGCCCCGCGAGGTGGACAGGGAGTGCGCGTTCCACGTCGCGTCGATATATATGTCGCGCAGGGGGATGGGCAGTTCGGACGCGGACAGGAGCTTGCGGGACGGGTTCCGGACTATTGCGGTGCCTTGCCGGAAAGTGATGCCCTCGATGCCCGCCCAGGGGGCGCCGGCAAGGATCTCGGCGCAGGATTCCTCGCCCTCGCCGTGGACGCAGATGTCCATGTCCGGGATCTCCGCCAGCAGTTCCTCCGTACCGAGCGTCGCGTGGGGTCCCCCGGCCATGAAGACGATGTCGGCGCGCCGGGCCTTGATCCTGGATATGAGCCCCCGGGCGTACTGGGTCGCCGATTCGTCGCTGGTCACGAAGAAGCCCACATAGCGATAGCCGTACTCCTCGATCGCGCGCACGATGGATTCGTCATCGCACTGCGATGTCAGCACCGCGTGGCTTGCCAGACCGCGCTCCCTGAGCCGCGCCGCCACCGCGGATATCCCCTGGTGGACGATGCGCTCGTTCGACATCCCCCGGTCGGGGTTGATGAACAGGATCGCGGGATCTTTCGGCAGGTCATATCCCTGTCTCATTTCATACTCCCACCGCAGCGGACTGCTCGTCCCGGCAGAACGGGAAGATCTCCGAGAACAGGTATTGCTCCCGGTTCGGACATGATTCCAAACATTTCCGGCAGATCGGCAGACTCGCATTGCCGGCGAGGAGTTCCTGCCGATAACCGCGTATCTGCGGGTGTTCGAGCCAAAGCTCCCTGAGGCTGGTCGACCAGACCTCCTCGGGGCGCGTGTAGGTTGTCTCTCCGGTAATATCGACACAGCAGAAGCAGACGGCTCCGTCGGAAAGGACGGATAACACCTTCCAGGGGGAGTCGCAGAAGCCCTTCCCGACCGGCAGGGCCGCGCCGGGCTGGGCGAAGCTGCTGAGGTTGGGATAGAGCCCGCCCTCCGCAAGCGGCTGAAGGACGAGTTCGAAGGTGCTGCCGTTCTCTTTGCGGTATTCGAACCTCTTGTGCATTTCGTCGCCGTCCCAGGCCTCCAGGCTTCCCATCTCCAGGCGACTGACAAGACCCGCGGCGAACTGCCTTTTCCTCCCGATCTCGGCCGGCCGGGCTCGTTCGAGGCCGCTGGTGTAGATCTTCATCGTCAGGCTCTGCCCGCTCTCGCCCGCCGCCCAATCCCGGACATAGCCCTCCAGCCGCGACACGTACTTCTCGAAACTCATGGGTGAGCGCAGCCCCAGCTCCTGCGGGCTGCAGGAGATGTTGACGACGATGTTCATGTCGATGGGCAGGAATTCCGGCTTGAGATTGGAGCCGTTGGTCGCCAGGAAGATCTTGTGCCCGGCCCGGTTCGCCTCCAGCGCCAGTTCCGTGAACTGGGGGTGCAGGGTCGGCTCCCCGTCGACGTGGAGCCGCAGGGGCTGGCTCGTGATGTCTTTGAGCTGCGGCAGCAGGTGCCGGAACAGCTCGGGCGACATGAAGCTCTTCTGGCGTTTGGAGTCTGCGCTCCGGCAGTAGTGGCAGTGGAAGTTGCACCGTGAATTGAGTTCCAGCATGACCGTCGGGTTGGCCGCGAACCCCGCGAGCGCCGCTCTGTAAGCGGGTTCTTTCGCGTCGCCCTTGAAGCGGTATTCCCTGGCTTCGACAAAGGGGCGGGTCGCCGGCTTCCTGACGCGCGGAGCGATGGCTTTAAGTTCGGCGCGATCATCCGCGGTCTCGACCCGCAGGTTGGCGAACCGCAGGGCCAGCCTGCGCTCATCTCCGCCCTGGCCCCGCGACGACGGGGAAAACGACTGGGTGCTCTCAATGAGAATCTCGGTCTCGGGCGCCTCGAGTTCCAGCCTGACCTGTATCGTCTGGGCGCTGGCGGCAAAGGTGAAAGACTGGACGCTGGAGTCCCCGCCATAGACAAACACGTCGAAGGGGAATTGCGCGTACTGGCCGGCGATTCCGCAGCTCAGGTCGAAACAGACGGTCTCTCCCTTCGCCCGGTCAAGGACCTTGAAGCGTCCCTCGGGCCCCAGCCAGCGCCAGCTCCCTTCCAGGGGATGGAAGCCCTCGCCGAACACGACCCGGAGGGAGGATCCGTTCCCGGTCACCTCCGCCTGGTTCGATTCGGAATGACCCTGGATGATCTGTGCGATTTCACGCTGGTCATCGGGCTGCAGAACACGCAACCGATCGAGGCATGCCGCGGCCTCTGACTGCATCCCGTGCCTGAGCGCGAACCGGGCCGCGGTCTTGGCGATCCAGGCCGTCGCGGGCTCGAGCTTGTGGGCCAGCGCATAGCTTTCCCAGGCCAGCCGGGGCTGGCCGGCGTTTTCGAGCACCAGACCATAGTAGGCGCAGAGCAGCGCCCTCATTCCGGCCGCCTTTCGCAGCACCTCGAGCCGGGACAGGGCTTCGGCGTGTCGCCCGGAGAAGGATTCCATCAACGCCAGGTTCAGCAGGAGAGACGCATCCTGCGGCGCCGCCTGGAGGGCTTCCCGCAGGACCGCTTGCGCCAGATCGGCGGCGCCGGCCCCGTTTAGAGCAAGGGCCTGGGAGACCGCTTCGGCCGCCGCGACCTCCGGCGTGATCGGGTCGGAGAGGGCCGCCGCCTGCAGGCCGAGGGCCCCGGAGAAGGCAGGGTAGATGGCCCGGGCGCTGTGGCGGGTCTCGATCAGCGCTTTGCCGGCGCAGGACACAGCTTCCCAGAGAGCCTGGTTCCGATACAGACGGAAGACGGCGTCAGCGGTCGTCGCCGGATCGTCGGCGATGATGATGTCGCCGCCATCTGTCAAACCCATGCCCTCGGCGCCGAGGCGGGAGGTGACGGTGGGCAACCCCTGGGCCATGGCGCTGCAGATCTTGCCCTTCAGGCCCGCCCCGTAGCGGATGGGGGCCACGGAAACCCGCGCGCGGCGCAGGAAGGGGTCGACCTGCTCCACATGGCCGGTCACGATGATCCGGTCACCGGCCAACGCCCTGATCTGGGGCGGAGGGCTGTCACCGACGATATGCCAGCGCAGGTCCGGCAACTCATCCTTGAGCAGCGGCCAGACCGAGGCGTGGAAATACATGACCGAATCCACATTGGACGGGTGGTTGTAGCCGCCCACGAAAACGATACCGTCCCGTTCGCTGAACCCCGGCGTCGCTGATTCCGGTCGGTAATAATTGGGCACGGCATGGACCCTGGCGGGGTCCAGGTAATGTTCCAGTTCGACCTTTTCCTGGCCGGTCGCGGTCAGGACCGCGTCGGCGTTACGGTAGGCCGCGAGCTCACGGGCCTTGTCGGAGCCGTAGGCCAGCCGCATGTCCGGGGCGCCTTCCAGCGCGAACTGGCGGGCCCGACGCAGGTAGTGCACATCGACCGAATCGATGACGATCCGGGTCTTCGGGCTGCTCTCGCGGATGAAGGGTATGAAGGCCTCCGCCGTGTAATAAAACGGCAACAACGCGGCGGCGTAGGACCGCTGCGCCAGGATGACACGGAGATGCTCCAGCCCGGAGGCCTTGCCGTCCAGGGGGCAGACCTCTATCCCCATCCGGCGCATCCCGGCCAGGTAAGGGGCCAGATCGGTGCCCTCGAACAAGTTCCCGTTCCGGCAGACGAAGGTGACATGGCTGCCGTTCTCCAGCAGCAGGCGCATCAGTTCGAGTATGCGCATCGCTCCCGAGGACCGGTCGTGGAGCGGGGGGATGTCGCAGGCCACCAGCACGGCACGAGAGCAATACCGGTCGATCTCGGCGGACAGGGAGCGGCGGTCGCAGGCCGGCAATCCGTGGGCGACAAGTTCACCCGCCCATTTGGCGGTGAATTTGGGCCGGTTGATCTCCTGAAAGCGTTTGTACCCCGACAACTCGTCGGTTCCCGCCGTGCCCCCTTCATGATGCTCAACCACGGCTTCCGGCTGATAGACCACCTTGAGCCCGGCCTTGCGGACCGCGAAGCAGAGGTCGGTATCCTCGAAATAGGCCGGGGCGTAGCGCTCGTCGAACCCGCCGAGCCTGCGGAACAGCTCGGCGCGCACCAGCAGGCAGGCCCCGGAAACATAATCGACTTCCCGCACATAGTTGAACTCCGGCAGGGAGGGGTCCTGCCATTTGCCGAAATTGCAGCCGCTCCCGTCCCGGAAGACGATGCCCCCGGCTTCCTGCAGCCGCCCGTCCGGATAAACGAGCTTCGCTCCGACCACGCCGACGCCGGGATCCTGTTCCGGCAGGCGGACGAGAGCCTCCAGCCAGCCGGCCCGGGGCCGGGTGTCGTTGTTGAGCAGGACCAGGTACTTTCCCCGGGCGACGACGGCGGCCTGATTGTTACCGCCGACGAACCCGAGATTCCTGTCGTTTGTGAGCAGATCGATGCGGGGCGAGGAACGTTCCTGGCGCAGCTCCATGAGGTACGTATGCGTTTCGTCGCTGGAGGCATTGTCGATGATGATGAGCTCATAGAGGTCGGCGGGGGTCGTTTCAAGAAGCCGCCGAATGCAGGCGCGGGTGAGCTCCACCTTGTTGCAGCACAGGACTACGATGCTCACGAGGGGGGCGGAGCCGGAAGGAACGCCCGTGGTATTGCCTGTCATTATGGACCTCTCTGAAGATACGCAATCAGTTCAGGATTTCGACTCCGCTGAAGAGCAGGGACAGCCGCCGCGAATCGGTCGAGCTCCCGGCGTCGGAGGGTTTGAACCATGAGCCGGCGGTGAAACGGATCCGTGCGTCCTGGCGGCCGGGATGCAGGGGCATGCGGAGGATCACCTCGGGACGGCTCCCCCCGAGCGTGAAGGACTGCACCGGCACATCGTTGTAGTGGACGGAGACGGTCTGCACCGGGGCCGGCGTCTGCCCGGGGCGGGGGCCGGCGACCCGCAGGGAGAGGGTCCTCCCCGACAGGAGCTGGCCGGAAGCGATCTGGAGCTCTCCTTCCGGTCCCATCCAGCGGGTTCCGTTTTCCTGGGCATGGAACCCGCGGGTGAACCGGATGCTCTCGGCCTCCCCTTCGACGGACGAAACGACCGTCAACCCGCTGCAGAGCACGGACAGCAGGCGCGCGTCTTCAGCGGAGGCCGGCGCGCAATCGCTCGAGACGAGCCTGATGCAGGCTTCGTGGAGACCGGGGTATAGCGGCAGCATGACGGTCGCGGTCTCGGTCTCACCGGAAAAATCGACGGTCTCCACCAGCATATCGTTGTAGTAGATGCGGGTGGTGAGCGCGCCGGAGGGAAGTCCGGCCAGGTTGGGGCAGGCAAGCTGAAAAGAGACGGCCTGTCCCGGCAAAAGGAGCCGGGCGTGGACATGGAGGACACCCTCCGGGCCCACCCAGCGATGGCCATTGTCGTCTGCGAAAAATCCGGGCCCGAACGCAACGCCGTCGGGCCCCTGCGCGCACGGCGGCGTGAACAGCAGCCGGACCTCCGGGGAGGCTCCCGCGCGGCCCGGCCGGGACTGTCGGTAGACCCCGGTATACACGAGTTGGGTGGCGCACAGTTCCGGGACCTCCTCCGGTTCCAGGTCGTGCACCGAAATGTTGTCGTTGACGAGCATGGACCCGGTGAAACGGGTATCGGGGCCGACTTCGCCCAGATACGTGATCCTCCGGCAGACGACATCCTGCGTCTCCAGGAAGCCGAGGAACTGGCGCTGCGTGAAAAAGCGCAGGTGGGTGCGGTCGAGGATGCCCTCAGCCTGATATTCCCAGCGACCGTCATGCAGCAGACCGCGCATCAACTCGATGTTGCGGATGTTCGGGAGGCTCACGATCAGCGTGCCGCCCGGCCTGAGGAAGTCCAGCAGCCGGTGCGTCGTGGCCCAGGGGTCTTTCAGGTGTTCCAGGATGTCCGCGAGAATGATGCAGTCGAACCGGGCCGCCGCGAAGGGCGCTTCGAACGCCTCCACATCGACCTGGTGCACGGCATCGAGGACTCTGGCCGCTTCATGCGCCGCGGCGGCGTCGAGTTCGATGCCGGTCACGGTCCTGCCCGGGACCTCCCGCTTGAGCCGCTCGCCCAGGCGCCCGGTCCCGCAGCCCACATCGAGGATGCAGAGCGCGGACAACGGGACCTCGGCGGCGATCTCCGGTCGGGAGTGCGAGAAGTAATCTTCGCCGTCCACACCGGATGCGGCGGTCACCGGAGCCTGGATCATCGCGTCCGCTTTCCCTTCCGGCCGGCCCCTTCCGGGACAATGCCGCCCTTCCGGCCGCAAGGCGCGTGCCCGTACGTCGGGCGCACCCGGGTCGATACGGCACCGCCGGCCCCCTTTCCGGCGCCGCCTCAAAACGACGCAATTCGGGCGCGGATCGGCCCCTCGGCGGCAACCGGGAGGTAATTGAAAGGTGGATGCCGATGCGGCTGGTGCGCCGCGCCGACCGGGACCGGGCCCGCGCTGGCAGGAAGCGGAACAGGAAGTGGACGATTACCGGGCGACCCGCACCAGCGTCTTTTTGATCTCGATTTTCAGCTTGTGGGCGGTGATCAGGGTGGGAATGATGAACCGCGGCAGGAGACTTCGGGTCACCTGGCGACCTGGTCGGCCTGCGGTTCCATCAGTGTGGCCAGCTGACGGCCAGGGGCTACGGGCACAGCCTGCGCCGCGATCCCCGGACCGGCGCAGCGTCATTCCGGCCCCCGGTCGGGCCAAAAATATCGTGCAATGACGGCATTTCCTGTGCTATAGTCACCGCCTTGTTCATTATCAACCTCGCTAGCTTCGCCCCGCGATACTGCCGCTGCTCTCTCCTCGCCACGCAGCCCCAGGCGCGTTGTTTGTTTGTTTGCACCACAGGGGAACAGCATGCTCAGATTTGCGAAGGCGCTCCTGCCAATTCTGGCGATCGGGGCCCTGTTGGCTCCGGTGTCCGTCCCGGCACAGTTGAGTTCGGAATATTTCGACGGCGACGTGGTCCTGAACACCGTTCTGTCCGACTCGCTTTTCGTTGCGGAGGGGCGGGTCGGCGATCTGGATTCCCCGTCGTTGTATGAGCTGAGTCTGGGAATCAGCACGTCCGCCCCGGCGATGACGGCGCAGTTCACCTGGGTCAGTGGCGTGGCGTATCCGTTCTCGCTGAGCTTCGACCTCCTGTCGCGGATCGCCACCTTCACGGTCGGCGACCAGACAATGACTTTCACGTCGGAATACACCGCCTTCGACGCGATCTTCATCCGGACCCGGGCCGCGTTGCCCGGATCGTCCATCGGTCTCTACGACCTGATGATCGACGGCATTCCTGTGCCGGGCACCTCGGTCGAGAGCGGCCCGGACGGACTGATGCTCATGCAGATCTACGGCCCGCCGCTGTATGACGGGTTCACGCTGAGCGGTACGACAAAGCTGACCTGGGAAAGCGTGTTGCCGAAGAAATCGCAACTCTGCTTCCAGATCTTCACCGCCAACATGCTGGTTGTCGGGAACGAGGACCAGAGCTGGAGCCAGGTGAAGAACCTGTTCCGCTGATATGGAGTGACCCTGTGTCAAGGGCCGCTTTCCTGCGGGGAGGCGGCCGTTTTGTCTCCAGCGCGTGCGCGCCGCTGCTATACGAGACCTCGACGGAATGGCCCACTCCGACTGAACTGCTCGCGTCGGACCTGCGGTACGTGACAGGTAACGAACTGCGACTGGCGGGCTTGGGATCGTTCCAGGTGACCGTGGGAGCGCATCGCCTGATTAATCCCGTGCCTCGCCGGTTACTTGCCGGTACACTCGCGGCCGCCTCCCCGTTGCGGGGATCGGCAACCGTACGGGTGCCGCCGCCTAACGGCCGCGTCAGCCCTTCCGCAAGGAGATTCCATGAGCGATGACAACGACTTCCAGGGACCTCCGCGCCCGCAGATGCCCCGGATCGAAATACCCAACTTCATCCTGCCCAACATCAAGCCCCGCCTCGTGCAGAACCTGCTGGGCGCGTTCGTCGTGGCGGCCATGCTGGTGTCGGGCTTCTACACCATCGATCCGGAAGAAGCGGGCCTGGTCCAGCGCTTCGGCAAGTACGTGCGCATCAGCGAGCCCGGGCTGCACTTCAAGGCTCCGCTGGGCATCGAAACCGTGCGCAAGGTGCCGATCCAGCGCCAGCTCAAGGAGGAGTTCGGCTTCCGCACGGTGCGGGCGGACATCCAGACCGAGTATTCGACCAAGTCGTTCCTCGAGGAATCGAGCATGCTGACCGGCGACCTGAACGCGGCGCTGGTCGAGTGGGTCGTCCAGTACCGTATCGTCGATCCCTACAAGTACCTGTTCCAGGTGCGCAGCGTGCAGGAGACGTTCCGCGACATGAGCGAGGCCGTCTCCCGACGCGTGGTCGGCGACCGCACCGTCAACGAAGTGCTGACCGTCGGCCGCGCCGAGGTGGCCGCGCAGATCCAGGTCGAGCTGCAGGAACTGTGCAACCAGTACGAGACCGGCATCAGCGTCGATCAGGTCGTGCTGCAGGACATCAACCCGCCCGACCCGGTCAAGCCCTCCTTCAACGCCGTCAACGAAGCCCAGCAGGAGAAGGAAAAACTGATCAACCAGGCGCAATCCGAATACAACCGCGAAATTCCCAAGGCCAGCGGCGAGGCGCAGCAGACGGTGCAGGAAGCCGAAGGCTACGCCTTGAATCGCGTCAATCGCGCCCAGGGCGACGCCTCCCTGTTCAACGCCATGTTCGAGGAGTACCGCAAGGCGCCGGAGGTGACGCGTCAGCGCATCTACCTGGAAACCATGGCGCAGGTGCTGCCGCAGGTGCGCCGCAAGGTGATCGTCGACGACCAGCTGCGCAGCGTGTTGCCGCTGCTGAATTTGGACAACACGGCAACCGGCCGGGGAGGCAAGTAACATGAAGAAGCTCCCATTCGTCCTGGTCGGTCTGGCGTTCATCGTGGTTTTGATGTCGGCGTATGTCGTGCAGGAGCCCGAGCAGGTCATCCTGACCCAGTTCGGCAAGCCAGCGGGCCCGCCCATCTCTTCGCCGGGCCTGAAATTCAAGACGCCCCTGATTCAGAAAGTGCACCGCTTCGAAAAGCGGTACCTGGAGTGGGACGGTAATCCGAACCAGTTGCCCACGCGCGACAAACGGTTCATCTGGGTCAATACCTATGCGCGGTGGCGCATCACCGATCCTCTGCTGTTCTTCCAGCGCCTGCACAACGAACGCGGCGCGCAGACGCGGCTGGACGATATCCTGGACGGCGAGACACGCAACGCCATTGCCAAATACGATCTGGTGCAGCTGGTGCGCACGACCAACCGTGACGCCGTGCGCACCGAGGGCGAGCTCAGCGACGAATCGACGCTGACCGTGATCGCCGAAGGACGCAACGACATCCGCCAGGAGATCCTGACCAATGCGCGGGCCCGCACGACTGACCTGGGCCTGGAGATCCTGGACATCGAATTCAAACGCATCAATTACGTGGAAGACGTGCAGAGGAAGGTCTATGAGCGGATGATCGCCGAGCGCCAGCGTGTGGCCGACCGCTTCCGCAGCGAAGGCCAGGGCGAAGCCTTCCGCATCCGCGGCGAAAAGGACCGCGAACTGCTGCGCATCAGTTCGGAGGCCTACCGGCAGGCGCAGGAGATCAAGGGCGCGGCCGACGCGCGCGCCACGGCGATCTACGCCAGCGCCTACAACAGAACAGCAGACTCGCGAACTTTCTACGAGTTCCTCAAGACCATGCAGGCGTACACCACGACCCTCGACAGCACCAGCACGCTGGTCCTGTCGACGGATGCGGACTTTTACCGCTACCTGAAATCGGGAAGCGGCAAATGACGGGCGCCCGTTGCCCCTCCCAATAACTCCGTCCGCCCCGCCTCCGGCCGGGCTTGGAACCTATCTGCTCCCGGGCACCTCGCTCATCTTGATGCCCAGGGCTTTGGCCACACCCTCGCCGTAGGCTCGATCGGCCTTCAGGCAATTGCCGATGTGGCGAACCTTAATCTCTTTCGGCGCGTCGCCCATCGCGCGGGCAGTGTTCTCGAACAGCACTTTCTGCTGGTCAGGGCCCATGATCCGGAAAAGGTCTCCGGGCTGGGAGTAGTAGTCATCGTCGTCCTCGCGATGGCTCCAGTGGCCGGCGGTGCCGCCGAGCGCAAGCGCAGGCTCGCGGAAGTCGGGCTGCTCCTGCCACTCACCATAACCGTTGGGCTCGTAGCCGAGAGTGCCACCGTAGTTGTCGTCCACGCGCATGGCGCCATCGCGATGGAAACCGTGAACCGGGCAGCGAGCGCGGTTGACCGGAATGAGATGGTGGTTGACGCCGAGGCGGTATCGCTGGGCGTCGCCATAGGAGAAAAGCCGACCCTGCAGCATCTTGTCAGGGGAGAAACCGATGCCAGGCACGATGTTGGCAGGGTTGAAAGCCGCCTGCTCGACCTCGGCAAAGTAGTTCTCGGGGTTCTTGTTGAGTTCCATGACGCCCACGTCGATGAGCGGATACTGCTTGTGCGGCCAGACTTTCGTCAGATCGAAGGGATTGAAGGGGAACTTGTCGGCGTGCTTCTCCGGCACCACCTGGATCTTCACATCCCACTTGGGGAAATCGCCCTTCTCCAGCGCGTCGAACAGGTCGCGCTGGTGACTCTCCCTGCACTTGCCGATAACCGCCTCGGCCTCCTGGTCGGTGAGGGTCCTGATCCCCTGCCGGGTCTTCAGATGGAACTTGACCCAGAACCGCTCGTTTTGGGCGTTGATCAGGCTGTAGGTGTGGCTGCCATAGCCGTTCATGTGGCGATAGGAGTACGGGATCCCCCGGTCGCTCATGGTGATCGTAACCTGGTGCAGCGCCTCCGGAAGGTTGGTCCAGAAGTCCCAGTTGTTGCGGGCGCTGCGCAGATTGGTCCTGGGGTCGCGTTTCACCGCGTGGTTGAGATCCGGGAACTTGAGCGGGTCGCGCAGAAAGAAGACGGGCGTGTTGTTGCCCACGAGGTCCCAGTTCCCCTCTTCGGTGTAGAACTTCATGGCGAAACCGCGGATGTCGCGCTCAGCGTCAGCCGCACCGCGTTCGCCCGCCACGGTTGAGAAGCGCACGAAGAGGTCGGTTTTCTTGCCGACAACCGAGAAGAGCCTGGCCTTGGTGTACTCGGTGATGTTGTGCTTGACGGTGAAGGTGCCAAAGGCGCCCGAGCCCTTGGCGTGCATGCGGCGCTCGGGAATCACCTCACGATCGAAGTGGGCGAGTTTCTCCAGGAACCAGACGTCCTGCAGCAGCGCCGGCCCGCGCGGACCAGCGGTCATGATGTTCTGGTTGTCTACAACGGGGGCTCCGGCATTGGTGGTCAGCTTCTTCTTCGCTGTCATGCCTTTCTCCTGTTCTTGCCTTGCGGAATGTTGGGGTGATTGGTGAGATGTGCCTCCCGGATTTTCCGTCCGACTTTGGAGCATCGCGGACATCGCGGGGCTCCTGGATTCAAACTGACCCACTACCGCGAATTCGCCCTGCCTAACGGCGCCCTCCGCCACCAGCTCGAGGTCTGTCCCGCGACAACTAATTGTGCCGGTCACAGCTCTGGCAGGGAGGCCGGTCCACTTTCCGGAAACGGCTGGAAGTTTCTGGCAGGAACAGGCAGTGAAGCTAATCTGAGGCCTCCCTCTGCAAGCCCACGCGCCCCGTTCATCTCACGAGACTTAACCGCACCCCCTCCACCTTCCCCCCCGCTACCAGCCGGGCCAGGTAGCTGCCCGAGGGCGCGGAGCGGCCCGTGGCGTCTGTTCCATCCCAAACCGCCTCGTAGCTTCCCGCGGCCCGTTCCCCTTCTGCGAGGACCTTCACCAGCCGCCCGGCGACGTCGTAGACCGCCAGCCGCACGCCCCCCGCTGCCGCCAGGTCGAAGCGGATCGTGGTGCGGGGATTGAAGGGGTTGGGAGCGTTCTGGTGCAGGCGCGCCCCAGCGAACGTGGCGCCCCGCCCGGGCACCGGCGTGGCTTCGAGGCGGATCGAGAAGTCAGCCACGCGCGGGGCGTGGTCGCTCGCAACGGGGATATCGGTGGCGACCAATCCGTTGGCCGTCACCGTGGCCGGAAGCATGGTGCGCGTCTCCAGCACATAGTGGTTGTGCAGGATCAGGGCGCTGTCGGTGTAGAAGATCCAGTCGAGCAGGCCCGGATAGAACGTGCTGGTGTCGCTGCGCCAGGTGTAGCTGCCACGGCCGTCCGGGTGCCGTGACGGGGGCACGGCGAACGGGCCGCCATCCCAGTCCGGCGCCGCGTCGGCGCCCCAGGCGACCTGGTCGATGATGTTGCCGGTCAGGATCGTATCGAGCTGCTGGCGCCAGCCCACCAGGTTCATGTCGCCGGCGACGACGAACGGCGTGCCTGGCGGCAGCGTGATGGCCCCGCCGGGCGTCTTCGCGTCGCGCAGGAAACTGATGATCGCATCGGCCTCGATCTGGCGGGCGGCATCAGCGGTGCAACAGCGCAGGTGACAGCCGATGAACAACAGGTCGGTACTGGACGAAGGGCCCGGATCCAGCAGTACGGCAGTCTCGCGGTAGCCGGGGTTGAACTCCCAGGTCTGCAGGATCGGAAACCGGCTGCAGATCACATTGCCGCCGTCCACGCCCACGGCATACCACTGCTCGCCCGGACCGCTGGGCAGATGCTGCTCGAGCTTCGCCGCGACCTGGGCCGCCGAGTGGCTCCACACCTCGCACACCAGGAGGACGTCCGGGTCGATCGCGTCGAGGATGCGGTTCTGCGCGAGTTCGGCCGTTCCGCCGCTGAAAAGGCCGTCGTCGATGACGTTCCAGCTCGCCACCCGGATGTGGGCGGGATTGCTGCGCCCGAGCGGCAGGGTGGGCGCCACGTCGCTGCCGGCGGTGAACGTGTAGCCGATGCTCCCGGAATCGGGCGCCTTGTCGCCTGAGGTGGCGTCGCGCAGGATGAAACGCACCGCACCACCCGCCATCAGAGTGGCCCCGCCCGCGGGCACCGCGCTACGGCGCAACGCGATCTCGAACTCGTGGTTACTGACGGTCGGGCCCATCTGCAGCCCGATGTTGTCGTGGTACACCGTATAATTCGTGCCGGACGGACGGAACACGCCGTTGCGCAGGCCGAACTTCCAGTACAGCTCGGCGCCGATCCCGCCGTACGCGGCGCCGGTCGCCGCGTCAAGGTCCGTGTCCAGGTACAGCTCCATCGACTGCTGCTCGTCCGGCTGCACGTCGCCGGTCACCTCGAAGCGGATGTACAGGTAGTCCTGGTCGTTGGCCACGGAGACCGCGCCGAAGTCAACGGTTCCGCCATCGCCGAGCGCGTCCGTGTAAGACGGAACCACTTCGGCCCAGTCGCCGAAATAGCCGTCCAGCTGGATTGGCGCCAGGCCGGCGGACGCCGGCAGGACACCGACCAGCGCAAGGGCGGCCACAACCAGGAAGGTGCGTGAAGGACGCGGCATGCAGGACACGGCTTCCCCTTCTCGGCCAGCTTCGGGATCATGAATCCGCAATTCTATCACAGCCTCCCCCATGAACGGGGAGATTCACGAACCGGGACGCTCCTGCGTTAGCGCCTCGCGTCACCTTCTGTATCTTGGCAGACATGGTTCCGGCGTGTCGGTACCGACCGTGCGCCCACAATCCCTCGGGCTATCCGTCCGACGAAAGGTCCAATCATGAAGAAGGTAGCGGACATCGTGAAGGTCGCCATCGAGAACGAGGTCAAGGCGAAGGCGTTCTATGCCCGGGCGGCGCAGATCGCAAGCCAGGGCGAGTCGCAGATGGTCTTCCTGGAATTCACCGAGATGGAAGATGGGCACGCCAGGCTGCTTGTGGACCGTTTCGGCCCCCTGCTGCTCGCGGACGGCACTGAGCCTCGGCCGTTCCTTCAGCGGCTCGAGGACACGGTCGTCAACCTGCCTGCCGGCGAGGAATTCGCCCTCATCGAGCGCGGCGAGATGCGCCTGGTCATCGAGTTTGCGATCGGCATGGAAGCGCGCGCCCGTGATGCCTACCGCACCCTCGGCGCGCAGCTCACCGACCCCGACCTGCAGGCCCTCTGCGAAGATCTGGCGCTGGAAGAGCAGAAGCACCATGATACGCTGCGCACCTTGCGCGTCTCGGTCGATACGGAGATCGAGGACCGTCCGGCGCTCTAGCCCATGTCCCTGCCCGTAGCTCTGTCGGGGGGGCCGGGCGGGCACGGACCCTTCAGGGGATGGACGGCTCCCCACTCCCCGTGGCCTGGAGAATGTCAGGGGCACCAGGGCGCCATCATTCAGCGGCCCGATCGGGTCGTGTCCGCCATTGAATCGGCCCAAATACTGTTCTACTCTCGCGTCGATCGGTCCCTGTGCCTTTAGCTGAGCCGTCCAAAACCCGCTCCCATTGCGACGGATGTGTTTTGGGGACAGGCACAACTACTGGGTCGGCACAGAGGTGGAAAGCGGTAACATGGCGGGATTGATTCTTCTGCTGGCCGTGGTCCTGGCGTCCTATGTGGGCGTGAGGGCTGGCGCCGTCGCCCTGGAACTCACCGGCATGAGTCCCGAGAAGGCGCGCTTCCAGGCTCTTTCCGCCTTCACGAACACCGGATTCACAACCACGGATGCGGAAGACGTCGTGAGTGTGCCGATCCGCCGCAAGATCATCTCGTTCCTGATCATTCTGGGGCACGCCGGGACAGTTTCAGTCATGGCCACTCTGGCGACATCCCTCCTTCAGCGCGATTTCTACCACTTTAGCCTCAACGTCCTGATCCTCGCCGCCGCCCTTTTCGGATTCTACCGGCTCGCTCAGTCGCAGGGAATCACCAGCCGCATGAGCCGCCTGCTGCGCCGCTGGATTCGCCGCCGCTACCATATCGAGGTTCCCGCGGTGGACGAGCTGCTGAACATTGCCGAAGGGTTCGGTGTCGTGCGGGTGACGCTGGATGCCCAATCCCCATTTTTAGGCAAGCCGCTGCGGGAATTGGATCTGAAGGCCCGCAAGATCCAGATCCTCTCCATATCCCGCTCAGGCGAAGTCACTGCTGTTCCGAAAGGAGACTCCATTCTGGAGCCTGGCGACCAGGTGATTTGCTATGGCAGCGTGTCAGCGATCGAAGAGTCCTTGCGAAGTGTGTCGACGGAAACCCGGCCCGGCAGTTGAGCGGCGGCGGGGCTCGTCGGGTTCGGGTGTAATTTAAGATCTTCCTTCCGCTTCTCGCCAGCAGCGATGATGCAGGCCGCCGAGCACGATCACATGGTCGAGACACCCCCGCCGGATCGAGCCGGTCACCAGCTCATATTACCCATTCTACCCCGGCTACGCAGTGACGTTGAGGCAGGCGTGCAGGACATGTTTCAACCTGGGGCGCCACGCTATGGTCGCCTGGACGTAAGTGCAGCCGAGGCAAAACGGACGAAGTAATCAGCAGGCACAACGCCGCCAAGCAGTCCGGACGCGACCGCCTGGTCGCCGCTCAGGCCAGGGCCTGAGCGGCCTGACCGCGCGGGCGCTCGCGTGACCCGGGATTATCCTGCCCGGGCGATTATTGAGATTGCGCTAGCGCTTGCGGTGGACCAAGTTCCTGGCATGGTAATCCAGCACCTCGGCCAGGAAGTCCGTCGCCGGCGCCTTGAGGCGGGCATCACGCTGCGCGGACTCGCGCTGAAACTGGGTATATCGGCCGCGCATCTCTCCGATATCGAGCACAATCGCCGCCGTCCCTCCGAAACACTCCTCCAGAAGATAGCCGGTGAACTGCGGGTAGTCGGGGCGACGTTCGCCTCGCTCGAGATGCTCGTGACCGGGCTGGATCAGGAAACGCGCGAGTGGGCCGCCACGACCCCGGGCGCCCGCGCGGTGCTGCGCCGGGTGCTGGAATCGGGTCGCAGCCCCGACGAAATCGTGCGCCTGCTGGACAAGGCCTTCGGGCGCATGAGCGCCGCGAAGGGCCGGAAACCGGGCAACGCCGCGCGGAAGCGCAAGGGCTGACGCGCGAACATCGGACCCGCCCCTTCCCGCCCATTCTCTCGAGTCAGCAAACCCGCAGCGGGCGGCTTGTTATTGTTAGCAATGTTAGCTAACATGATATGCATGAGCACCACGAGCCTGAGCCTGGAGATTCGGCGACTGCGGGAACAGTCGGGTTTCACCCTGCGCGGGCTTGGGGCGCTGCTGGGGGTCTCGGCCTCGCATCTGTCGGACATCGAGCACGACCGGCGCCGTCCTTCGGAAAGGCTCCTCAGGGGAATCGCGCACGAGCTGCGGGCGACCGGCACGACCTTCGAGGCGCTCGAGGTGCATCTCACCGGGATCGACGCCGAAACGCTCGAATGGGCCTCGGCCACGCCCGGCGTCCGCATGCTGTTCCGCCGGTTGCGCGAATCGGGCCTACGCCCTCTGGAGTTGCTGCGCACCCTCGAGAAAGCTCTTGCCCGCCTGGGCCGCGGCAGGACGCGGAATGGACGCTGAGCGGGCCGGCGTCGTCGCATGACCCGCACGGCCGGGGAATGGCTTCGTCGTCACCTTCAGGTTCCACCCGCAGCGAGGCGCTCCCGCCGTGCGCCTAACCCGCCCGGCGGGCAGGCCGCTCGCGGAGACCGGCCGGCTCACGACTGAATTGGCCCCACGTCAAACGCACTTGATCTTCGGTGCGATCCCGACGCAATGACCCTCTCCGACCGCGACTGCGCGCTTTCCTCCGCCCCCCGTTCCCCCGATGGACCGCCAGCCGGCGAACGCAGCCGCCGGGTGCCGGAATATCGCTGGAGCACTGCGATTGTACGCGGTGTATGCTTACATCACATACACAACGGCAGCAGGCCGAGGCTCGCGGTCCATCGACATCCGCAGCGGGACCGCGAGGAGAACCAGGGGGCGAAGTCATGAAAGCGACCCTGACGAGCCTGAAGCGCCGCGAGGAACCGGGTCTGCGGGTCTATCTGCGGACTATCGCGCGGTACCCCTCGCTGACGCCGGCGGAGGAATCCCAGCTGCTGATCGAGATCCGGGGGGGCGCCCGCGAGCCGCTCGACGCGCTGATCAACGCGAACCTGCGCCATGTGGCGGGTATCGCCGGGGAGTTTCTCGACCGGGGCCTGACCTGCCTGGACCTGATCGCCGAAGGGACCGTGGCGCTGATCCGGGCGGCCAGGCTATTCGACCCGTGCAGCCTTTCCTCCTTCGCTCAATTCGCGGATGGCCGGATCCGGCTGACGATCCTGGATGCGATCGTCGCCCTGTGAACGCGTTGGGCACGTCGTGGCGTTGCGCGTCGCCTTCTCGGCCGTGACGATCTTCCCCTGCGGGTACTTTGCCTCGACGGCCGCCTTCACGGGCGCGGGCAGACTGGCTGGCTCGACCCCCTGTGCCTGCAAATAACTCCGTCCGCCCTGCCCTGGTTGCAGTTACGGCCAGCAGAGAATGCCCGGACCACCTCGCCTCCCGCGCCAGCGGCGAGCCTCGGGGGCGCAGGTCATTTAGCGGGAGAATCCCGGGACGCTTCCCCTTCACCCCCGCGCTGGTCGATTCGGGACAGGGGGGCTACCTATGAGTTCGTCAAGCGTGTTGTGACCTCCCTCTGCATCTTCTTGTCTTTCGCGAGATTGCCCGACGCGTTGGCGATCCGGGTTCGCGTACGGCGGTTGTTGGCCGCGGCGCGGCGCTCGCCGGGCGAGGCATCGCGCAGGGCTGGCAGTCCGGCCTCGGCGTAGACCTCCTCGATGGTCTGTGGGATCACGCGGGCGCGGGGGCGATCGGTCGACACCTTCGACAACTTGATCCGTGTCCGGGGCAGGGGCGCGTATCGGTACGGCTCGCGCTTGGTGAGGAGCTGCCAGACGACGTGGATGAGCTTACGCGCCAATGCGGTGACGGCGACGTTGTGACCGCGCTTGTGAAGAACGCGGTAGTAGGTGGCCGCCAGGGGCGAAGAGCTCCGCGCCAGGACCTGGGCGGCCTCGATGGCGAGGGAGCGACCGGTGCTGTTGCCGGCCTTGGTGATGCTGCCGTGGAAGCAGCGGTCGGCCGACTGCCGGACGCGCGGGACGAGGCCGAAGTAGGAAGCCAGCTTCTGTGGCGACGGAAAGCGTTGGATGTCGTCGATGGCGGCGAGCAGGCCGATGGCCACGATGACATCGATACCGGGGATAGTCATCAGGAGCTTGGCTGACTCGGAGATCGTGGCGTGGCGGAGAAGTTGTTCGTCGACCCCGGCAACGCGGATCTCGATCTGCTCGAGGAGATCGAGTGCGTTGTCGAGCATGAACCGCTCGGCGGGCAGGAGCGCCAGTTCCCGCATCCAGCGGCGGGTCTTCAGGGCAAAGGGCGTCCAGCCTGCCGGAAGAGGGATGAGCCGAGCGCTGGGAAGCGCTATTCGGGCCCTATGCCTCCACCGGTCTGACGCCAGCCCGAGTTGCGCGAAGTGATCGCGGCGGCGCGCTTGTCCTCACGGCGACCGGTATTTCACGAGCCAAGCCCTCCGTCCGCCTCCTCAAGGCGGCGACTGGCCCCGGCGACCTGCCGGCGGTCGGAGATTGGGTGGCCATCCAGATGGCGCCCGATCTGGACGTTGCTCAGATGGACGCCGTGCTTCCGCGCACGAGCGTGCTCGCGCGCGGCGACGCGGGAAGGACTTCGAACCTCCAGGTGCTGGCGGCCAACATTGATGTTGTGTTCATCATCCATCCCATCGATGACCAGCCGAACTTGCGCCGCATCGAACGCGAATTGTCCCTCGCCTGGGAGTCAGGCGCTGTCCCCGTGGTGGTGCTCACCAAGGCGGATCTTTCCAGCGATGTCGAATCGGCCCGAACTGCGGTCGAGTCCGCGGCGGTCGGCGTGGATGTTCTCGTTGCCAACGCACTCGCTGCGCAAGGTCTCGAACCGCTCCTCGCCCGTATCTCTCAACATCGCACCGCCGTGCTCATCGGCCCATCGGGAGCCGGGAAGTCCACCCTCATCAACGGGCTGCTCGGGGAACAGCGGCAGGCCACTCGCGAGGTGCGCTTGAGTGACGGACGCGGGCGACACACGACCGTGGCGCGCGAGCTGATCCAGGTGCCTCGCGGCGGCCTGCTCATCGACACGCCCGGCCTGCGTTCTCTCTCCCTGACAGGATCAGAGACAGGCATCGCTTCGACCTTCCCCGATATCGACGGTATCGCGCGTTCCTGCCGGTTCAGAGATTGCGCCCATATGGACGAGCCCGAATGTGCGGTGCGAGACGCAATCGCCTCTGGCACGCTGTCCGCCGACAGATTGAGCAGCTACCACAAACTCATCCGCGAAGCACAAATCGCGACGGCGAAGTCGGATTCCCGCCTCCGGGCCGAGGAAAAGCGCAAGCAAAGGATCTTCGGCAAGACAGTCAAGAACTTCCACAAGAAGACGGGGCGCAGTTAGCGCCATGGTCTGTGCTTCCGGTCCTGCGCCAATGGGGCGAAGCCGCGCATCGACCCGGCTCGATTCGCCCGCCAGCTGTTCGCGAAGCACCGGCTGTGCCTCGCCCCGTGCGATCATTCAAGCTCCCCGTCCCGCTCAGCGCACAAGACTTAACCGCACCCCCTCCACCTTCCCCCCCGCGACCAGTCGGGCCAGGTAGCTGCCCGAGGGCACTGCCCGGCCTGCCGCATCTCTGCCGTCCCAAGCCGCCTCGTGGCTGCCCGCCGCGATTTCTCCCTCTACGAGGACCCGGACCAGCCGCCCGGCGACGTCGTAGATGGCGAGGCGGACATGACCCACTGCTGGCAATTCGAAGCGGATCGTGGTGCGGGGGTTGAAGGGGTTGGGATGATTCTGCAACAGACGCGGCGCGGTCAGCAGAGGCGTTCCGTCGGAGATGCCAGTGGGGAGGCCGGGAAAGGCCCCCGATTCCGAGGTCCAGGTAACGCCCGGAGTGACCTGGAGGTGGGTGATCTTCAGGCCGTCAGTGAAATCGAAGTCCCCGGCCCCGGTCACGTAGCCGTCGTCCGTAAGGTAAGCCACGGACCAAGTAATGCCGGAGTTGATCGACGCGTACAGCGTATAGCTGTATTCCCGTTGGCTGGCCAGCGTAGTTCCCGGCAGGACCATTTGCACGGTGAGCAGAAAGGGTTCGTCGATCTGAATCGTGCCCGCCTCAGTGATGCCCACCTCCTGCAGCCCCGTATCGAAAACCTGGGAATACAGGGAAACCCGGCAACTGACCCGGGATCCTGCCCCGACATCGGAGACGACCGTGCCGGTCGCCCGGCCCCCGATGGAGACCTGCACACCGTCGGGGTAGTATCCGGCGGGAACGGTGAAGATCAACTTGTCCCGGAACGCGATAGACACATCACTTCTACTGAGATGAATGTCACTGCTGGTGCCGCTGGGACCCGTCTGCGTACCGAGGGCATGGGCCCGGGAGCTGACCGTGGCGGTGAGCAGGTTGGCGTAAAACACCGCCGAACCGTAGTTCCCGAATCCGCCGAGCTTGGTGTAATCACCATCAACGTAGGTCTGGCCGGCGAGAATTGCGTCGTCCATGAGGGGAATTCCGTCACTGTCCGCGGCGGAGACGTAGTAGTCGTAGATGACATCGTAAGCAACGGCCGGAGAGGCCAATACCCAGAGCAGGAACAGGACCCCCCCGATGCATGATTTAATACTTTCGTGTCTCATGACATTCCTCCTGTGCGTAACAACAAGAATAACCGCCGGCTCTCACCCCGCCCTCGATCCCTCACGGCTCGCACATCGCGTCGTCGGTGTCGGTCAGGGCGACCAGCCAGGCATGGAGCGCGGCGGCGGCGGGGGCGTCGTTGAGACGGGCCACGTCGCCGCGCTGGTGGAGCAGAACGCGGACGTAGGCGCGCCGTTGCGGCAGGTACGTGTAGGCCTGGTAGCCGATGGTGCCGAAGTCGGCGCAGCCCGTGGAGATCGGCGGGGAGACTTGTCCGGCGGCGGCGACCGGGACCAGGGCGGTCATGGCGGCCAGTTCGACGGGGGTCACCTGGCCGACGAGCTGACGGCCGTGCGCATACTTCTCGCGCAGGTCGGCCTCGGGGATCGTGTCGGCGTCGCCACTCCAGCGCTCGTCGCCGTGGTCGAAGCGGAACAGACGCCCCTGATCGTCCACGCTCCAGCCGCTCAACTGGTAGCCCCACGCCTCGTTGTGCCAGGTGACATCGAAAAACCCCGCTCCGGAATCCTCCGCTTCGGTGGCGTCGGTTGAATTTTCGTAGCATCCGGTCAACAGCCAGCCGCCCAAGCCCGCCGCCAGGACCAGCAGCGGCCACAGTCCGCGTTGCATGGCTGTCCTCCCGTGGCTTTTCCAGGGCGTACGTCTTAAGCCTGCGTGGCGCACTCAGCGCCGAAAAACGCCCTACCTTCTCAAGGCATATGTTCGGTGGACACCAGACCCCCTCCGGTGACCAGGCCGGGCGAGACAGCGAGTATACTCCCGCTGTGGTTCGAACGAGGCAAGATTTCGAATGGGATCAGGATGAGTCGCTGTCCACTCTGCGCGACCTGCTTCGCCCACGGCACGACCTGATCATCGAGAATCTCGCCCTGCGACAGCAGATCCTCGTGCTCGAGCGCTCAGGAGCCCGCCCCTGGCTCCACCCGGCCGACAAGGCGTTCTGGGTCGCGCTCTCCCGCTGCTGGCGGCACTGGCGCCGACCGCTGCGCCTCGTCAAACCGTCCACCGTGATCGCCTGGCGCCGCCGCGGCTGGCGCTGGAAGTCCCGCCCCGGCAAGGGCGGACGCCTCAGCATCAACGTGAGCGAAGCGACCGTGGCGAAGTACATGATCAAGCGGGGCAACCAGCCGTCACAGAACTGGCAGACTTTCATCCGCAACCACTTGCCCGACATCGTCGCGATCGAGAATCAGGATCCGGCCGCGCCATCCTGCCGATCGAGACGGATGAGGGTTTCTTGTAGGGATTGGGATTATTGGCAGGCACACGGCCCATAAATGACAGATGGACGAATAAAAACTTGCAATTGGACGTCGACTTGCCGACAATCAGACGCATGAGCGACGCAGATCTCTATCCCCGTCTGGTCCGGGCTCGTCTCCACGAGGCCCTCGCCGATTCGCCCGTCGTGCTGCTGCATGGTCCGCGCCAGTGCGGCAAGACGACCCTCGCCAGGAGCGTAGGCGAGGACGACGGACGCCAGTACGTCACCCTCGACGACGCCGCGACGCTCACCGCGGTCCAGGCGGACCCCTGTGGGTTCGTGCTCGATCTCGAGGGGCCCATCACCATCGACGAGGTCCAGCGCGTTCCCGAGCTCTTCCTCGCCGTCAAACAGGCGGTCGACCGTGATCGCCGTCCCGGCCGCTTCCTGCTCACCGGTTCGGCGAACGCGTTGTTTGTTCCTCGGGCTGCCGATTCACTGGCCGGGCGCATGGAGATCGTTCGCCTCCATCCCCTGAGCGAGGTGGAGATCGGTCGTCATCGGCCGGGCTTTCTGGACCGGATCTTCGCGGGCGAATTCAAGGTCGCCCAGGGCGAGCGGCTTGGCCCGAAGCTGGCCGACCTCGTCGTCCGGGGGGGATTCCCCGAAGCCGTACGTCGGGACACCTCGCGCGGACGGCGGGCCTGGGCGCGCGATTACCTGACCGCAATCATCCAGCGCGATGTCCGCGAACTGGCCCGCATCCAGCGGCTCGACATCCTGCGGCGCCTGCTCGAGCTCGCCGCCGGGCAAACGGCACGCCTCGTCAACGTAAGCGAGATCGCCGGGCCTTTCGGCGTCAGCCGCACTACCGTGCGGGACTACCTGACCCTGCTCGGCCAGGTCTTCCTCGTGGAAGAGCTTCCTGCGTGGCATGCCAACCGGCTGAAGCGCCTGGTCAAGACCCCGAAACTCCACGTGACCGACACGGGTCTGGCGTGTGCACTGCTCGGTGTCGAGGCCGACGACCTGCGCGGCGACCGGACGTTGCTCGGGCAGTTGCTCGAGACCTTCGTCGTCCAGGAGCTCCGTCGCCAGGCCAGCGGCTGGGAGCTCGACGTCCGTTTCTCCCACTACCGTGACAAGGACCAACTGGAAGTCGACATCGTCCTGGAGCGGGGCCCGAACCGGATCGTCGGCATCGAGGTCAAGGCTTCAGCGACCCTGCGCGAGGCAGACCGCCGCGGACTCGAACGCCTCCGGGACGCCGCCGGCAGCCGCTTCCGTTGCGGCGCGCTGCTGTACGACGGCGAGACGCTGGTCCCCATGGGCGACCGGATCTACGCGATCCCGTTGCACATGCTGTGGAGCGATTGATCCACAGGTCAGACACGCCCTTGCCGGGCACTCACCGCACGAGACTCAACCGCACCCCCTCCACCTTCCCCCCCGCGACCAGCCGGGCCAGGTAGCTGCCCGAGGGCGCGGAACGGCCTGAGGCATCTCTTCCGTCCCAAACCGCCTCATGGCTCCCCGCGGGCCGTTCCCCCTCTACGAGGACCCGGACGAGCCGCCCGGCGACGTCGTAGACGGCGAGGTGGACCTGACCGGCGGCCGGGAGGTCGAAGCGGATCTTGGTGCTGGGGTTGAAGGGATTGGGATGGCTGGGGTAGAGGCGAAGCTGCGAGATGGAAATGGCTGGCACGATCGCCGGCCCGAACCAGAGCGGATCCTCTGCGGCAGTCGCTTCCTGGCGCAACCAATACTGAAGGGCTTCGGGACCGGCATCGGCATCGACGAACGTGAACTGTTGAGCGCCCGTGAACCTGCGGTCGCTGACCGGACGCCGTCCATCTACGGCTTGCCGCCAGAGCGTGAAATCGCAGCTCTCTCCGCCGGCGCCCAGCGACCAGCAGACCCGTACGCCGTCCGTACATCTGACCGCCTCGAAAACCGACAGCTGAACGGACACCAGGCCCTGCGGCCAGGACACGATGTGACCGTAGTTGCCGCCGAGAGCCGAAGTGAACTCGCCTCCGGCCACGAGCTGATCGCTGAAGCTGATCGTGGCAAGCACCGGGGCATTGGCGAGCAGGACATCCCGCCAAACAACGCCGTCCCATTGCCACCCATCGGCATAGAGATTCCCACCGAACAGGCAGAGCGCGTGGACGTCCGCCGGGATTCCGTCACCCATGGCGTGCCACGTTGTGCCATCCCAGCGGCCGACGTGATGTAACTGGGTGGCGCCGCCGTTATGGAAGGCGCCGGCGACGATCAGGTCGTTTTCGAAAACGGCCAGGGCGAACACGCGGCCATCAAGAGCTGCGTCTGCAGGCAGGAAGGAAGCCCACCCGCTGGCGGCGGTCCATCGGGCCAGGTGGGGGCCGATCGGTGTCAGAGAGGCCGTCTGCGTGAAACACCCGCCCGCGACAAGGTCTCCTCGCCAGTCGACCAGGGCATCGACGGCGGGCAGGGGAAGGTCCTGGCAAGTTATGTTATTGAGGCCCTGCCCCATCCCCTGCCACATCGAGCCATCCCAGCATGCCACGCACGCTGACTGGCCATACATGAACAGGCCCCCGACGATCAACTGGCCCTCGTGCACGGCCAGGCAATGCACCTGAGGAGGAAAGGAAACGCAACCGCCAGCCAAGCCACAGCAGAAACCGTACGGGGTCAGCGCAGTGCCGCTGCCTACTGCAATCCACTCACTGCCGTTCCAGCGGGCCAGGGCACGAAGCGTAGTGCTGTAGTCCGTCGAATAGAACGCTCCCCCTGCATAGATCTGGCCTTCGTAAGCGAGGATTGCCCTGATGTGAGGCGGCTGCCAGGGGGGGGGCGCCGGTTCACTCGTCCAGCCGTAGTCGATACCCGTCAGTCCCGTCCCCAAGGAGTGCCAGCCGGTGTTGTCCAAGTAGGCGATGTGCAACACCGTGTCGGCGCCTGCCACTGTGAAATCCCCGCCGGCGACCAGAAGGGAGTTGTAATCGCAGAGGGATCGGACAACGCCGCTTAGGCCCGGATCACTGAAACTTGCGCGCGCCAGGCCAGGCAACACCGTGACGGCGAAGAGCATGATCGCACACGCGAGAACGTCACGACTGCGCAATTTGAACCTCCGGGAAGCCGTCCGTGGGGCTCGGGGTCCGGCAATCGATCACGCGCTAATGGGCGAGGCTTCCATTCTACCACTTCCTCACTTCGAGCGACGGGAATATTGCGAACCGCGGCGGCATCGATCCAAAATCGGCTTCGTGGTCGTCAGTCGGGCGGTCGGGTTCTCGTAGGCGGCGAAGGCTGCAGAATTGCATCCAGGGGCTCAGCCGGCCTTTCCGGCAACGCTGGCGAATTCCTTTGTAAACGCCGATCGAAAACCGCGGCACCCCACCGCCATTTTCCACTTGCTCGCCGGACCAGCCCGCTACCTCACGAGACTCAACCGCACCTGTCCATCGGCGGTACATTCTGCGTTTGACCTGCCCCCACTCTTCGACGGTTCCAAAGGCGTTCGAGCCTTGGTCGCTGACCCTGGAGAGCTAGTCGTGGAGAGTGTCGAAGAGCTGGGGCAGGTCAGCTCGGTTGTCCGTACAGGGACGGATGGGATTATTGGTAGGCACAGGCCTGGGGTCGGTCAACTGCGGCGGAGGCACCGGCGACCCGAGTCCAGCAGGAAGAAACCCCCGGGACAGATCCCCCCCGCGCTGGTCGATTCGGGGCGGAGGGAGTACAGTCGCGGGCGGGGAACTGCTGGACTGCTGCGATAAACCCGGGAGGTAACTCGATGAAACGTTTCATGGTCGTCCTCGCGGTCATGGCGGTGGCGCTCGCGGTGGAGGCAGCCCCGGCGCAGGAGACGGGCCTGGTGGGCAAGGGGTTCAAGGTCGGCCTGTCAGCGTACTCGTTCGGCGGGGAGGACAGCGACGCGATGTTCTCCGACTGGACGACGGGCTCGAGGATAGGGCTGGCGGCAGGGGGTTTCCTGACCTTCGCGCTGGGGCCGAACCTCGCGCTGCAGCCCGAGCTGCTGTACGTCATGAAGGGTGTCAGGTACGAGAGGGAGACGGACCGCTGGAAGTTTAATCTCAACTACATTGACCTTCCCGTCCTTCTCAAGTACAGGTTCGCGACGACCGGCTCGCTGCGCCCGAACCTGTTCGCCGGCCCTGTCGTCTCGGCGCTCCTGTCCGCGAAGATGATTTCGTACGTGCTCCAGTACGGCGAGTTCCAGGAGGCGGACATCTCCTCTGGGGTGAGGGACCTCGACTTCGGTCTGGCAGTCGGTGGCGGTCTCGATTTCGCACTGTCCGGCGGCACGCTGGCCGTCGACGTGCGCTATGTCCTGCCCCTGACGCGATGGTCCGACTACGTCGAGAACGAGGACCCTGTCCTCAATAATCAGGGCCTGCTGGTCATGGTCGGCGTGGAATTCTGATCGTCTCCTCGCGAAGTGGCGTGCGGCCTGCGGCATCAAGATCTGTCCCGTTTAGGGCCGGACGGGGTCATCGGAAGGAAGAGGTGTCATGCTGAAAGAGAATGCGACGGCTGTCCTTCTCCTTATGGTGCTCGTTCCGCTGTCTGCGACGATCACTCCCCCGTGCTCATCCGCCATCGAGCCCGAAAGGGACTTCCAACTCGTACAGACCGGGGCGGGGCTGACCCTGCACAAAGATCTGTTTATGCTGCCGTACACGTACTCCGACGAGTACCGCGGCCGGCGGACCGAAGCAGTGTTTCAGATAAGTGCCAAGTACCGCCTGTTCGATACCGGGCTCTACCTCGCCTACACCCAGATCTCCTTCTGGCAGTCCTACGATTACCGGAACTCCTCGCCCTTCCGCGACACGAACTACAATCCGGAGGTCTTCTACCGCTTCGAGCCACGCGCCTACCGGTCCGGCCGCCTGGCCGCGGACGCCGGGATCGAACACGAGTCGAATGGACAACTGGTCCCGCTGTCCCGCAGCTGGAACAATGTCTATCTCGCGCCCTGGTACCAACGCGGCGACCTGCTTCTCTACGCAAAGCTGCGCTACCGCATCCCCGAGCCCGCCAAGACCGCCCCGGACGACGCCGAGGGGGACGACAATCCCGACCTAACCGACTACCTGGGCTACAGCGACATCCACGCATACTACCGGTTCGCCGGGGGACACCAGATCCACCTCACGATGCGTGGCGTGATCGGTTCAGGCAGGGGGAACGTCAGTGCAGGCTACAGCTGTCCGCTGCCGCGCGCGGAGGGCAGCCACCTCATGCTCCGGCTCTCCCACGGCTATGGAGAGAGCCTCATGGACTACCGGAAATCGATCAGCCGCGTCGGCATCGGCTTCATGTTCACGATATAGAATTCAAATCGCCAGCCTCAGATCGATGAGAAGCGTGTCGTCCCCCACCGGCTCTTCGGCAATCGCCGAGGTGGCGCCCAGCATGATGAACCGATAGCCGATGCCAATGGACTTGCGTTCGTCGAGAACGTGCCGCACGCCAACCAAGAACTGGAATCCGGCGTCGCCTCCGGTGTCATCGTTGCCCGAGGCGATCACGACTCCCCCGCCCGCACCAACGTACGGCTTCAGAGAAGTCCGGGTCGGGAACGTGTGGACGAGATTCAGCAGCAGGGGCACCTGGCTCAGCGTGGATTCCGGGTGCAGGTCCTCGGCGGGCGACGAGTTGCGCAGGTAGCCGGTCTCAAACTCCAGCGCCCAGCGCCGGTTTAAGCGGCGCCCACAAGCGGTGCTCAGGCGGAATCCGGTGCTGGCCGGCTGAGAATGGCCGGACTCCTGGTCGAGCCAGTTGACCCCCAGGCCAAGGTTCAGATACCAGCCCTTGTCCACGGTCTGTTGAGCGACCGCGGGCAGGGCCGCCAGCAGAAGGAGAATCGCCGCCAGAATCGTCACGATTCGCGTCGAGGCCTTCATGGCAACATCCTTTTGGCAATCGGTCCTTTGATCATCACGTCATCATTGGACGCACTTCAGGTCGTGAAGAGGGTTGACGAGCGGGGGTAGGTCAGTCACGGCCGCCCCCGCGAATCCGCTCAGAAGCCTATGCCCGCGGCCACCAACCAGCCGCGGTTCTTCAGCGTCACTTCATTGTCCGGATCCTCGCCGTCCCACCACTCGGTCAAGCCAAGCGTGTAGCGGATATCGAAAGTGATCGTGCTGGACGCCATGGCGAAGTCGATGCCACCGCCGAGCGCCAGACCCAGGTCAAGGCCCTTGACGTGCTCGAAGTCGCCCTCCCGGTCTCCCGAGGGCGCCTCCTCCTTCAACTTGGCGCTCAGCTTGAACGAGGGAATCGGCCCGGCGAAAAGATTCGGGCGCATCCTGCCCTCCGTCGGGAACCGGTACTTGAACAGGATTGGCACATCCAGGTAGTTGAACTTGAAGGTGTACTTGTAGCCGCCCTCCTCGTACACAGAGCCCTTCATCGCGTACACCACCTCGGGCTGCAGAGCGAAGTTCGGCCCCAGGGCGAACGTGAGGAAGCCGCCCGCGGCCAGCCCGGTCTTCAGGTCCGGGTCGACTGCATCGAGTTCGGGGTGATCCCCGCTGAACTTGTACATCGCCAGGCCGACCTTGACGCCCTTGCCAACCAGCCCCGTGTCCTGCCCCGCGGCTGTGCCCGCCATGAGCGCGAGCGCCACCACGGCCAGCACGCCCAGCATCTTCTTCATCAATCCACCTCCCGTGTCTCCTCCCCCTCGTCCCAACCGCCCCCGTGACGCACGCTGCGGCGGGCGGCGACCCTTCGTCCCGTAGAGGCGAAAGTGCGGCTCGCCGACTCCTGCCGCCGCCTTATTGTCAGCGCGAACAGTCGCCAGCACAAGATGCATAAGATCTGCGGCCTCCCCTGACAGGCATGCCTCTGAACCCCTGAAGTTGATCCATCCCGGCTCACCTTCTGACTGGTGGTCGGTCATCCGGGCGGGCGGAGGTCCCGTAAGGGGAAGTCGGGCCACCCCCGCGCTGGTCGATTCGGGGCGGGGGGAGTGGAGCGGGCCGAGGCCGCCTTCGCTAAGTGACTCGGTTCCGCACCAGCAGCGCCGCAGGGCCTCAAACGTCAGGTGTGTAAACTAGAATGAAGAAAGCGCGGTTTGGAGACTTCGAGACGGTTTCGGCCCCTGTCGAGTACGACCTCGACCTCTCTCCGGGCGGCACTTCCATGCCGGAGAGTCGCGCCCCGAAAACCGCCCCCGTAACCCCTTGCCCCCACGCCACAACCAGAAGCCCCGATCCATCACAGACCGGGGCTTGAGTCAACTTCTCTGCGGATCGGTTCCACGCTGAAAGTTGTTGGCTCTCCCCGGACGGTCCCATCCTCGAACCCTGCGGTCACGTCTTCTCGGTCCAGAGCCGACTCAACGGCACGGCGAAGAGGCCCTCCCCGAACGGAATGGAGGCCTCTCCATCGTACAGCACGACACCGGCAGCGAAGCGGCTGCCGACGGCTTCCCGCAATTTCTTCAAGCCCCGGAAATCCTTCGCGACGACGGTTCCGGACAGCTTGACTTCGATCCCCACGATCTGTCGTCCGGCGCGTTCGAGGACGGCATCGACTTCGGCGCCCTCTTTGGTCCGAAAATGATGCAACTGGATCCGCTCCGCGCTCCAGCTTGCCTGTCGCCGGAGTTCCTGGACCACGTAGGTCTCGAGCAGGTGGCCGAGCAGGACCCGATCCTCGCGGAGCGCCTCGACGGAATGGTTCAGGGCGGCGCAGGCAACTCCTGTATCCCCGATGTGGAGCTTCGGCGCCTTGATCAGGCGGCTGAGCCGGTTGCTGTGCCACGAGGGCAACCGCTGGATCAGGAAGACCTGCTCGAGCAGCGTCACGTAGTCACCTATCGTCGGCCTGCTCAAGCGGAACGGACCGGCGAGTTCGGCCAGATTGAACAACTGAGCGGTCTGGGCCGCGGCCAGCGCCACGATCTGAGGCAGGACCTCGATCTCCCGGATGCGGGCGAGGTCCTTGATGTCCCGCTGGGTGATGGTGTCGATATATTCGCTGTACCAATCGGTCCGCCTGCGCTCGTTCGTACGGGACAGCGCGTCCGGGTAGCCTCCGGCAGCGACGATCTCCGCAATCCCGTCACCGAGGCGTTCGGCCTGGTGCATCAAGCCCGCACCGGAGAACAGATCCGCGATGAAACCTGATCGCCGGCCCAGGATCTCGCAGCGGGACAACGGATGCAGCCTGATGATTTCCATCCGTCCGGCAAGGGAGTCGGACACCTTGGGGATCATCAGGATGTTTGCCGAGCCGGTCAGGATGAAGCGCCCGGGCCTGCGGTCGCGATCGACCGCGAGCTTGATGGTCGAGAAGAGCTCCGGAACCCGCTGGACTTCGTCCAGGATGATCCGCTCGGGGAGCCCGGCGACGAATCCGGCCGGGTCATCCTGCGCAGCCGAACGGACGCCAACATCGTCGAAACTGTAGTAGGCGAATCCCTTCTCCTGTCCCACGTGGCGGGCCAGCGTCGTCTTGCCGCTCTGGCGCGGGCCGTGGATGAGGACGACCGGAGTATCGGTCAGGGCTTCCTCGACCCGCTCCTGGATGAATCTCGGGATGTAGGCCGATTGGATCATGGTCCTTGCTCCGGATTGGAATGTGTCCAAATGAAAGGTTGTTGGCTGGCCAATTGTAGGTTTTTGTAGCGCCAATTGCAACTATACGTATTGGCTGATCGCAATTTGCTCTGGCGGTCGCCCTGTCGATCGGGACTGTCCCTACTAGAAACTCCGTCCGCCTTGTCCCCGCGGCGGTTACCGCCCCTTGCCGGTGCTTCATCGTTCGCCCATCCTGCCGATAGCCCCCGGATGATTCCCCTCATCCTGGCCACCCTGCGCGACCTGATCCGCCCGCGGCACGATCTGATCCTCGAGAACCTCGCCCTGCGCCAGCAGCTCCTCGTGCTCGAGCGCTCCGGCGCCCGCCCCCGGCTCCGCGCCGCCGACAAGGCGTTCTGGGTCGCGCTCTCCCGTTGCTGGCGCCACTGGCGCCGACCCCTGCGCCTCGTCAAGCCGTCCACCGTGATCGCCTGGCACCGGAAGGGCTGGCGCCTCTACTGGCGCTGGAAATCCCGAGCAGGCAAGGGCGGGCGCCCCGGCATCCCGATCACGACCATCGACCTGATCCGCAGGATGTCCCACGACAATCCGCTCTGGGGCGCCCCCCGCATCCACGGCGAACTGCTGATGCTCGGCATCAACGTGAGCGAAGCGACCGTGGCGAAGTACATGATCAAACGCGGGAAGCCGCCGTCACAGAATTGGCAGACCTTCATCCGCAACCATCTGCCCGACATCGTCGCCATCGACTTCCTCACCGTCCCGACCGTGACCTTCGGCACCTTCTACGTGCTGATCTTCCTCTCCCTCGACCGCCGGAGGATCATCCACTTCAACGTGACCGACGCCCCCTCCGCACTCTGGACAAGCCTGCAACTGATCCAGGCCTTCCCCTTCGACACCGCCCCCCGCTTCATCGTCCGTGACCGCGACAGCATCTACGGCGCCGTCGTGAAGGCAACGATCAAGCAGATCGGCAGCACGCAGAAGGTGATCTCCCGTCGCTCCCCCTGGCAGAACGGCTACTGCGAGCGCATGGTCGGCACCATCAAACGCGAATGCCTCGATCACATGATCGTCCTCGACGAGTTCCACCTGCGCCGCGTGCTGAAGGATTACTTCAAGTACTACCACGAGGTCCGGACGCACCTTGGCCTGGACAAGGACGCGCCGATCCCCCGCGAGATCGAGCCCCCGGAACGCGGCCCCGTCCGATCAGAGCCGATGGTGCGCGGCCTGCACCATCGCTACTTCCGCAAAGCGGCCTGACGGAGAAGCAATGGGCGCCAGCCACCGCGGGGGATGGGTCTGCCCGGCAGCCGGGAGGGCGGCGCACGAAGGGCGCGCGCCGCCTGACAAGTCGGCGTATCGAAGCTCTTGACCGGGCCTGTCATGCGATCGAGAATCACGATCCGGCGGTGCCGGCTCGCAGATCGAGGTGCGTGGAGGTTTTTGGTAGGGACAGGGCAATGACTGCAATCACGAGGCTCGCGATACCCATGAAAACATCCACCCCCTATCTCTCGTCCACCTACCGCGAAGCGGGCAGCACCTGATGGTCGAACCCACCGCCCCGCTCACCGCACGAGACTCAACCTCACCCCCTCCACCTTCCCCCCCGCGACCAGTCGGGCCAGGTAGCTGCCCGAGGGCGCGGCCCGACCTGACGCATCTCTGCCGTCCCAAACCGCCTCGTGGCTCCCCGCGGGGATTTCCCCCTCTACGAGGACCCGGACGAGTCGGCCGGCGAGGTCGTAGACGGCGCGGCGGACCGCTCCCGATCTCGGCGCGCTTAGAAAAGGACGCCCGTCATTACTGCCAGACCCCGGTCGTGCAACACGAACCAGGCAGTACGGTTGATGTCCTGCAGCCCCCATTGGTAGCGCGCCTCGACGAGCAGGGCGGTCGCGCCGATGTTCACCTCCGCCCCCACACCCAATAGAAATGATCCGCTCGTTGGGGCTGGGGCGTTCAGGATCTGGTTTGGGTAGTACCAGAGTGAGCGGTCATATGGATACCAATAATCACTCTGGTTGTAGGTCACGGAGTATTCCTCAGACCGTGACAGCAGAACCCCGAAGGTCGGTCCCGCCAGCCAATAGACATCTGACCCGATCGGACGAAATTTCGCCAGAACAGCGAGCTCAAGGTAGCTCCGCCGGGCATCCTGGTAGACGGGTATAGATGAAGGGATCCCTTGGTAGTAGGCCGACCCAACGTTGATGCGGCGCGCCCCCAGTTCGTGGTAGAGCATCTCGCCCCGCACCGCGAACACAGGGTTCGTCGGCACATCCAACTGCAATCCGGCGACGAGACCCGGCCGCGTCTCGGTGCCGTGAGCATCTCCGGTGACGCGCGAGAAGCTTACCCCACCCTTCACGGCGAACAGAGCATCCGGTAGAGTTGCGGAGACCAGCGCCGAGGTGGACATCGCCAAAACCGGGGTCAGGAGAATCAGGCACGCCAAGAGCGCACTCGACAGCAACTGGCTGCGAACAACGGGCATGCCAAGCTCCCCGCCGGCGGATTCATCGCGCGGTCATCAAGTGGGGCGAGGCCCCCATGCTACCAGACTTCTTCCCCCAGCGAGCGGGAGATTTTGGAGCGCGGACGGAAGCGGTCACGTAGCTGCTTGGGGACGGCCATTTGGGCGGGCGGGTCAGATAGAGCAAAGCCGGGCGCGTAGCCGTTGCTTTCGCCGCCAGACTGCTTCCATAAGTGACCTCGCCTCCGGCGGCAACCGCGGGCCGGAGTCATTTAGGGTTCGAATCCCCGGGCGACTTGGGGTCGGTCAACTGCGACGGAAGCACCGGCGGCCCGAGTCCAGTAGGAAGAAACCCCCGGGACAGATCCCCCCCGCGCTGGTCGATTCGGGGCGGGGAGAGTACAATCGCCGGGCTGCCTGGCTTGCCGCTTACTGTGGAGGTGCCGCGATGATATTGAGGTGGTTCTGCGCTGCGGGCGTTGTGACCGCACTTTGCGTGAATCCAGTGCAGGCTACTGAACCCATCTCCATGGAAGCCGTCGTGGGGCCGTTCGGCGCACGGCTGGTCGCGTTCACGGTCGATGTCGCGGATGCGCCGGCCGTGCTGGCTGGCTTTGATGTGCAGCGGCGCACCCTGATGGAGTGCGGTTCGGAGGTGAGGCTGAACGCCGAAATGCTCGCTCGGCCCGAGTCGGGGCAGGCGCGCTTCACTCTGGTGGACGCGACCGCAGTGCCGGACTTGTTCTACGAGTACCGAGTCTTCTTCGTGGACGCCCAGCGCCAGCCTCTCGATCCCTGCACGTTGTATGATTGCACCAGCTACCAATACTATTACATTTCCTGCACGGACAGGGTTCTCGCCAGCTCGGGCACCAGCGTCTATGCCCACACGGCGGTGTTCCATGGGGGCGGCCTGATGTTGCCCGGGATCCCCTGTCCTGGCTCCTGCGGAATTCACGTGGTAATCGAATCGTGGCCCCCCGAGCTGGACGCCTACGCTGACACGGGACAGCCTGTGCGCTTGATTGGGTACCTCTCCTATGTGTACGGCGGGGTCGAAGGGTGCTGGATGGCGTATGTGACGTCCTTCGAAGTGCAGGATTGCGCCGTGTCGTCTGCGGAGACTTCGTGGGGCGCGGTGAAAAGCACCTACCGATGAGCCTAGACGTCATGCAGCCCCAGTAACCAGGCGAGGTCGTCGCTTCTTCCCCCAAGCCGCTTCGCCTATCGGATGTCGGCTCTGACGGCGACCGCACCTTGGGGCAAGTAATAGTTGGCCGCGCCGCTCGAGACCCGCGGCACCCCCTGGGAAGCCAGTCGCGCCGACTTTGATGTTTCAGGGGTTAACAGCCGAACGGGGTCCGCTGTTAACCAGAATGGCCAAAACGCCGTTTTGGAGACTTCGAGACGCTTTCCGCCCCCACCGAGTGATACCCAAGACCTCTCTCCGCGTCTCTCTTCTCCGCCGCCCGCCGCCCCGAATCCCACCCTCGTAAGTGACTGCCACCACGCCACAAACAGCAGCCCCGATCCATCACAGACCGGGGCGACCGTCAACTTCTCTGCAAGTCGTTGCTACGCTGGAAGTTGTTGGCTCCCCGGGCTGGACTCGAACCAGCAACCCTTCGGTTAACAGCCGAATGCTCTACCATTGAGCTACCGAGGAGCCTGTATTCGAGGCCCGGGCGATGTCCGGGCCGTTTTTTTGGCCGCGACGGTCGAGTGCCGGGCGGCTAAGCAGGGTGGGAATATACCGGAAGGGGTGGGGGGTGTCAAGATGGGGGGCGGGAGGGGAAGTTGGGGAGAGCGGGCGGTTTGGGGGTTGCCCGCGCTTCATGATTTGGGGGGGGCGGGGCGGCCTGGGGCCGCCCGGTTCCTGGTGCTTGAGGGTCAGATTGGTGAGGGGAGGCCCAGCCTTTCCATCTTCTTGTAGAGGGCGTTGCGGGAGATGCCGAGGGAGCGGGCGGCGGCGGCGCGGTTGCCGGCGTGGAGGGCGAGGGTCTGGGCGATTCTGTCGCGTTCGGCTTTGGCCAGGTAGATCGTCAGGTTGAGGTCGCCGGTGGGGGGGCGGGTGGAGGCGCGGTGGCTGGCCACGGCGGGGGGGAGCATGGCGGGGGTGGCGCGGCCGGCGTGGAGGGCCAGAAGAGTGAGGCGACGGGTCAAAGACTCCAGCTCGCGGACGTTGCCGGGCCAGGGGTAGGCGCGCAGGGCGGCGAGCAGGTCGGGGACGAACAGGTCGTCGACGGTGGGGCGGGCGCGGCCGGAGGTCGGCGGGGCGAGGCCGGCGAGGGCGCGGTCGACGAAGAGGGCGATCAAAGGGTCGAGGTCCTCGGGGCGGTCGCGCAGCGGGGGGAGCGACAGCTCGATGGTCTGCAGGCGGTAATAGAGGTCCTTGCGGAAGCGGTGCTGCGCGATGGCGGCGGGGAGGTCGGCGTTGGTGGCGGCGATGATGCGCAGGTCGGCGTGGCGCTCGTGGGTTTCGCCGAGACGGCGGAACGTGCCCTCCTGCAGAAGGCGCAGCAGCTTGGCCTGGACCGGGAGCGGCAGGTCGCCGATCTCGTCGAGGAACAGCGTGCCGCGGTGGGCCGACTCGCAGAGTCCGGGGCGGTCGCGGTCGGCGCCGGTGTAGGCGCCGCGGGCGTGACCGAAGAATTCGCGCTCGAACAGCGTCTCGGGGATGGCGGCGCAGTTCACGGGGACGAACGGACCGGTGGCGCGGCGGCCGCGCGCGTGGACGAGACGGGCCGCCAGCTCCTTGCCGGTGCCGGTCTCGCCTGTAATGAGGACCGGTTCGTCGCTGGCGGCGGCGACGGTGGCCAGTTCGAGCAGGCGGCGCATGGCCGGAGCGGCGGCGACGAACGTCTCCCCGCCCGGACCCGAGACCAGGGCCGGGGCCGGGTCGGACCCGGGGTCGGGCGCAGGCGGGGCCAGGCGGGGCGGCCGGAGGCGCGAGCCGCCATCGGCCGCGCGCAGTTCGTCCATCTGCGCGGCGCAGGCGGCGCTGTCGTCGGTGCGGCCGAGGCTTTCGAAGCCGTGGAACGCCTCGATGGCGTAGCTCCAGGCGGCCTCGAGATGGCCGCGCGGGTGGGCGGCGATCATGGCGGCGCCGGCGGGCAGAGAAACGAGCCACTCCTCGTCGTTCCGCTGGGCGCGCCACCATGCGGTGCGCACGCGGGCGGCGAGCAGCTGGCAGCGCGCCGCTTCGAGCGCGGCGCCGAGGTCGCGCAGGATCGCCAGCGCGGCGCGGCACAGACGATAGGCCTCGCCCCACTGGGCCAGCGCGAGATGCGCCTCGGCCAGCGCGCGCCGGGCACAGCCCTCCTCGTAGCGTTCACCGCACATGCGGGCGGCGCGTACGGCGCGTCGCAGGACCGTCACGGCGGCGGCCGGATCGCCGGCGCGCAGGTCGAGCTCGCCCAGCCGCCGCAGCGTTTCGGCTGCGAGGTCGCCGTGCGGAGCCAGGGCGCCGGCCGCGGCGAGGGCCCGGTCGTAGGAGGCGCGGGCGTCGCCGAGGCGTCCGGCGGCGGCGGCCGCATCGCCGAGGGTCTCATGGGCGAGGCCCTGCTCGCGGGCGAAGCCGTGTGTCGTGGCGTCGGCCAGCGCGGTGGCGGCGGCGGCGTGGGCGGCGGTCAGGTCGCCGTCCTGCAGGTGGACGCGCGCGAGCACGAGACGCGCGCGCAGGTGCGTCTGCGTCAGGTTGCGCGCCTCGGCCAGCGCCATCGCCTCGCCGAGAGCCGTCAGGGCGGCGGCGGTCTGTCCGGCCTTGAGGCGCACGATGGCCAGGTTGACCATGTTCTGGGCGCAACGGCCCGGCTGGCCGTGCGCACGGTTGAGGCGCAGCGCCTCCGCAAAACGGGCCGCGGCGGCCGGCAGACTGACCGCGGTCTTCTCGACGACGCCGAGCGCGTTGAGCGCCTCGGCGGCGCCGGCCGGATCGTCGGCGGCGCGGAAGAGCGCCGCGGCGTCGCGCAGGGCGCGCCGGGCGGCCTGGGGGCGACCGAGACGATGGTCGCACATGCCGCGCAGGTGGAGCAGGCGCGCGCGCGTGGCGGGGCCGGACGGATCGGGGTCGTCGCCGGTGGCGCCGCGCGAGTCGCGCAGGTGGCGGGCGGCGAGGTCGCGGGCGGGGCGGGCCTGGCCGCGGCGCAGCAGCACCCAGCCGGCGAGCAGGTCGGCGGCCGGATCGGTGACGGCGAGCCAGCCGTGGCGGCGCGCGTCGGCGCAGGCGGCGAGCGCTTCGTCGTAACGTCCGGCCAGGTAGAGCGCTTCGGCCAGCAGACGCGCGGCGTCGCGCGTGACGGGGCCGGCCGGCGGCCCGGACAAGGAGGCGGCGGGCGACGCCGCGGCGCACGCGAGCAGGTCGCGCAGGCGGGACTCCGCCTCCCGGTAGTTCTCGGTGCGCAGCGCGAGCACGGCGAGCGCGAAACCGCCCGGCTCCACCGGGCACGCCCCCCGACGCGCGGGCGCCGACGCGTGGTCTTGTTGTCTGGGCATGATCAACCTCCCTTCGGCGACGTCGTTAGCGGTGCAGGAACCAGGTTTCGATGACGAACCACAGGGACGCCAGCCCGCTGAACCGGGCACGTTGAGGCGCGTACGCACAGACTGTCGATTCGGGATCGTCGGCGGGCGAAGCAAGCGATGGTGCGGTCGACTCGGTCAACATTACGGCCGGCTGGGGATCGGCGATGACGAGGACCGACATCAGGGTCGGTGAATCCCGGTGGTCGCCATCATCCGGGTCGCCGGAGCTTGCGCCAGGGGCGATGCAAATATTGAGTCTTGCCTCTGCGGGCGAAGCGGCGAAAAACGGCAGCAGGGCGGCCAGGAACAGAGAGGCACGTATCAACGCGGCCGGCGTCGCGGGCAGGAAGGCAAGCAGAGAATCGCCGGCGCGGCGCTCCCCGCGAAAGGGGCGGTGACAGGCATGGGTGTCCGGCATGATGACCTCGCTCTTGCGGGAGGACGTGACGTCGCACACATCCCTGAGTCCGCCGGAAATGGGCGTACCATTACCCGGCGAGGAATGGGATGTGAAGAGTCCTCACGGGAGGAGGGGGCCTGGCCGGAGCCCGACGTGAGAGGTAATAATTGTGACACAAAATGCATGACCGTGTCAACCGGGCCTGTCCTCGCGACGGCGCGGCTACAGTTCCAGTTCGAGCTGCACCTGCCAGGGACGATCGGCCTGGCCGTTCATTACCGGCCTGGCGAAGTAGAGACGCAGGTTGCCCTGGCCCCCCGCACCGAGAAGGCGACCGAAGCCGAACCCGGCGTCGGCGCGCCAGCCCGTCACTCCCTCCGGCGGAGCAGGCAGGCCGGCGGCTTCGGCGCGACCGAAGTCGGCGAAAATGATCGGCTGCAGGCGCAGGTCGCCCAGCAGCGGCACGCGCAGCGCGTGGAGCGGATCGCAGCCGGCGCGCGCGTCGATGGCGGCCAGCAGACCGCGATCTCCGGCCAGCTCGCGGGCCGGATAGCCGCGCAGACTGTTCGAGCCGCCCAGGAAGGTCTTCCACTGCAGCGGGGCGACGCGGTCCACGCCACTCCAGGCCACGCGCGCCACGAACTCGTTGCCGTGGCGGTCGAGCCAGCTGCCGCGCGCGCGGGCGGCCAGCCGCAGGAAATCGCGTCGGTCCGGTTCGTCGCCGGCCGGGAAATCGAGGGCGGCGCCGGCGGCACTGTGCCACTCGGCGCGAGTATCGACCCCGAGGCGTGAACCGTTCCAGGCGAGGCCGGCGGTCAGGGCGCGCGAGTCGAGCGGCGCGGCGGCCCAGTTGAGCGGCACGCGGCCGGTCTCGCCGGACAGATTCCAGGTCGTGGCCACATCCAGCGCACGGTGCCGCTCCCGCAGCGCCCCCACCCGCGCCTCGAGCTGTCGCACCGGACACCACGTCACCGCCGCCTCCCCCCAGCGCCGGGCGTGGTACATGGCTGGATCCGCGCCCGACAGGATGGCGTCGAGCGTGCGAACCAGACTGGCGTTCCCGGCGAACGACGTGACGCCGTCGCCGCCCGCCACCGAGAGCGCCCAGCTGGTCCAGGGGCGGCGGGGCGGCCGGTCGGGACGCTCCACCGGACGCGCTGCCGCCAGCGGCCACGCCACGGCCGCGTTCCACACCACCCGCCGGCGCGCGATCCCGTAGCCGGCGCCCAGCGTGATGACGGCCCCCTGCCGTCCGAGCCGCCGCAACACCGCCCCCGACGCCGGCCGCCACCCCTCGCAGCGGTTGAAACCGGTGCCGGCGAGCGGGCGCAGCGCCAGTTTCCAGCGGCGTCCGCCGAGCAGCGCGGCCAGCTCCCGGTCGCCTACCGAGGAGAGCGAGTCGAGGGTGGCCTCGTCGAGGCCGGACTCGAGCAGGTCGGGGGTGAGCGGCTCGTACCAGGCGTCGTCGAGCCGGCGCCACCAGGCGTTCAGCGAATCGATGGCCGCCTCGTCGAGCGCGCGACGCAAAGAGTCGGCCGCGGCGGAATCCGCCATCGCCGACGCGCTCAGGAGGGGAACCCGCTCCGGCAATGGCGCGTTGGGCGCCTCCTGGTCGCCATTTTGGGCGCGGGCGAACCCGCCGACCGGCAGGCCGGCGAGCGCCAGGACCAGTGCGCAGACGATACCGGGCCGCCTCATCGCGCTCCTCCCCCGTCCGCGGTCGCGTCGTCGCCGTACGCCACCCCGCCGATGACGTGGTCGCGAGTGCGCACGAACAGCTCGACCTCGTCCGGCAGCCCCGGCCAGCCGCCGCGCAATACGATCTTCGCCATCACGTCCGCCACGACCCAGAAGTCCCCCTTCGCCACCCGGCGAATCTTGAACCACGGGATCGCCTTCACGAACAGCGGCAGCGGCGCCCCCTCGGTCATGCCGGCCTCGAGACGCCGGATGACGAAATCGCTGTAGTCGATCCAGACCGTGCCCGACGGCAGCCCCTTGAAGCGGCTCCTGGGCGTGAAGCGGATCGTGTAGACGAGATGAGCGCCGAAAAGATCGCGCGACAGAACCGTGTAGTTGTACTGGTCGGCCCCCTCGAGCGTGAAGGGGATGGCCGATGTGGCGTCGGAGATCTGCTCCCAGTCGCTCTCCACGTCGTCGTCGGTCTTCTCCTTCTCGAGACGGCCGCCGCGATATTTGCGCTCGACCTGCCGCACCCGCACCCGCTGGAAGGCGCCGTCGCGCCGCACCGCGAGGCGCTCGACCTGCTCGTATTCGGTGCGGTCTTCGTCGCGACCGCCGTGCTCGCGCGCGACCACCCGCGTGACCTGGGTCCAGGCGTGATCGCCCATGCGCGCCTCGTCGGCGGCCATCCGCTCGCCGATGCGGCGCACCACCTCGGCCACGCCGATCCGCGGCGCGTCGACCAGGACCGTGTCGAGCGTGCCGGCGGCGAAGGCGAACGTGTCCTCCTCGGCCAGGAATATGCCGTAACCCTCTTTCAGCGCCTCGTCAGGATCGATGAACCAGGGGTCGACCTCGGTGCCGCTGCCGCCCGCAGCGGCCGTGGTGTCGGCCGGGACGGGGTCGGCAGCCGCGGCGCCCGCGGCGAGCAGGAGCGCGAGAACCGGTGCGGCGAGACACCGGGACCGGAGCGAAAGCATCCTACCTCCTGTCGCTGGAACGGAACACGGCGCACAGCAGCCGGGCGCTCTTACCCAAAACCGCGCGGACCGGTTCCCGCGCGGCGCGCGCCACGGCAAGGTCGGAGCCGGGAAGCGGCAGGGCGGCGGCCAGGAGCCAGAGCGGCGGCACGAGCGCCGGAGCCCACGCAGCGTAGTCCGCGCCAGGCGGCGTCGGCAACAGATTGCACACCGCCAGCGGCAGGGAAACGCCCAGCAGGCCGGCGATCCCGGCCGCGAGAGGCCCGGCCAGTGCCGCCGTCGCCGCCGCCCGGGGCGCCAGCGGCGGCCGGATCCGCGCCGCGGCCAGCAGCGGAAACCGGGTCACCAGCGCCAGGCGGGCGTGCGGGGCGAGGCGGGCCGCGACCGCCAGGTGAGCCGTCTCCTCCACCGACACGAGCAGCGCGCAGACCGGCACCGTGGCGGCCGCCCCCCACGGCACGACGCCGGCCAGCGCCGCGCAAGTCACCCCGCTCAGCGCCGGACCCCAGCTGCGCAACACGAGCCGCGCCACGTCGGGCCAGCCGCGGCGCGGCGTGAACAGCACCCCGACCGGCCATACCCACTCCGTCTCGCGGCGCGCCGCTGTCCACCACGCCTGCACCCGCGCCCGCGTCACGCGCGCCGCCCGCGCCGCCCGCGCCGGCCGCGGGATCAGTACCAGTCGCGCCACAGACCGGCCGCGAGGCTGTGGTCCGCACCTCCGCCCGCGCCGCGGAACGGCAGCATGGCGCTCATCGCCTCGCCGGTCTCATCCGCCAGCCGCCGCACAGCGCCGAACTGCAGCGCGCGCAGACGCTCCGGGCCGAGGCGGGCGGTGGCGCAGACCGGGGTATGCATATTGTAGTGATCGAAGTCGTCGGTGAGACGCCGCAGCCCCAGTTCTTCGCCGCGGCGCCACAGGCGCGTGCCGGGAAACGGCACCAGCAGCGCGAAGCCGCAGCGCGCCAGATGGCGGGCCTGCAGGCCGGCCGCGAACTCCACGGTGTCGCCGATCGTCGCCTCGGTGTCCCACGGATGCCCGATGATGAAGCTGCAGACGGGCGACAGGCCGGCCGCGGAGGCCCAGCCCACCGCCCGCTCCACCTGCCCGAGCGTGGTGTCCTTGCCCATGGCGTCGAGCAGCGTCTGGCTGCCGCTCTCCACCCCGAACTGCACCGACACGCAGCCGAGGTCGGCCATGCGGCGCAGCAGCGGCAGCGAGACGGTGTCGGTGCGGGATTCGCAGACCCAGACGAGGCCCAGGCGCGCCTCTTCCATCAGGTCGAGCAGCCGCTCCAGCCGCGCGGGATCGGCGGTGAGCGTGTCATCGACGAAGAAGACCCCCTCCACGCCGGCGCCGCGCAGTTCCGCCAGCTCGGCCACCACGTTCTCGGCGGAGCGGACCCGCCGCCGTCCGCCCGACATCGCCGCCGCCGCGCAGAAGGCGCAACGGCCGGGGCAGCCGCGTCCCGTCAGCACGGAGGCCTGGTTGCCCGACACGACCGGCACGAACAGGTCGCGCGCGGGGAACGGCAGCGTGTCGAGATCGGCCACGAGCGGACGTGGCGCGGTGCGTCGGACCGTGCCGTCACCGCCCGCCGGCCCCGGCAGCGCCAGTCCCGCCACGCGCGAAAGGTCGCCGCCGCCGCACACCACCTGAGCCAGATCGACGATAGTGTCCTCCCCCTCGCGCACGGCCACCGCGTCGAACAGACCGTCGGCCAGCGCCACCTCGGGCAGGAAGGTCCAGTGCGGCCCCCCCGTGACCAGCAGCGATTCCGGCAGCGCGGCGCGCAACCGGCGCGCCAGCCGTGCGGCATTGCCGGCGCTCTCGGTGGCGCAGGAGAGGCCGATCAGCGGCGGTCGCTGCGCCGCGGTGAAACGGACCACCCAGTCCGACGGGCAGGGGGCCGCGTTCATGTCGATCAGCGCCGTGCGGAAACCGGCGCGGGCCAGCGCCGCGCCGAGGTAGGCGACGCCGAGCGGGGTGGCACGGTAGGAAACGCCGGCCAGGACGTTGGCGGGGTGGGGCGCGTTGACGGCGATCAGCACGACGTCGAGCACGGAGACCCCCTTCTGACCTCAGAGTGACAACTCCGGTTTCGGGCGCCGGTCGACGCGTGCGCGCCGGTCTGCGCTCCACCCCGCCACGGGACCCCGCGATCGGTCGGTCGCGGAGAGAGGCGGACCGGCGGTCGCCGGCCCCGATCGCGGTCTGCAAGCGCGGGGCCGCGCGCCGACGGAACGTGCGCGTGGGCCCGCCGGCGGCGCAGGGGATTATCGGCGAAGCCTGCGGGCGGATCAGCGTCGCGCGGCAGCGCCGGCGCGCCGTCATGCAGGTGGAGCAGGTGACGCGGTCGGGCGACAACCGGCGGTGTCCGGGGCCGCGATCGGGGGCAGGGAGGGCGGCAGCCTAGCAGCCCACCGCCAGGGTTGGCGCGAGCAGGCGGTCGATGGTCCGCCAGAGGGTGGCGGGGTCGATCGGCTTGGCCACATACGCATCCATTCCGGCGGCGCGACAGCGCTCCTCGTCCCCCTTGAGAGCCTGAGCGGTGAGCGCCACGATCGGCAGGTGTCCGCCGGTGGTCTTCTCCTGCTCGCGAATGGCGCGCGTGGCGTCGAAGCCGTCGAGCACCGGCATCTGGACGTCCATCAGCACAAGGTCCCACCGCTCGCGCGCGATCGCGGCCAGGGCCTCGCGGCCGTCGCCGGCAATTCCGACCGTGTAGCCCCGGCGCTGCAACAGCCGCTCGATGAACTTCCGGTTCACGTGATTGTCCTCGGCCATGAGGACGCGAGCGGACGCGCCACCAACGGCCGGGGCTGGACCGGCGATGGCCGCCGCGGTCGCGTCCGCCTCCGGCGCAATGGCGACGGACGGCACCGCGCAGGCGGACGTGAAGGTGAAAATGCTGCCGCGCCCCTCGACGCTCTCCACCTGCAGATCGCCCCCCATGAACCGGGCCAGCTGGCGCGCGATGCTCAGGCCGAGCCCCGTGCCGCCGGGGTGCCCGCCGGCGGCGCCCGTCACCTGCACGAACGGCTCGAAGATGCGCTCGAGCTGGGCGGCCGGAATGCCCGGTCCGGTGTCGGAAACGCGCAGACGCAGGTCGACGGTGTCGCCGCGGCGCCCGGCCAGGTCGACGCGGACCTCAACCCAGCCCGCCGCGGTGAACTTCATCGCGTTGCCCACCAGGTTCACCACCACCTGCCGCAGGCGCTTGGCGTCGGTCACCAGAAATCCGGGCACCTCGGCGTCCACGCCCCACCGCAGGCGCAGGCCCTTGTGTTCGGCCTGGGCCGCGAACGACCGCATCATTTGGTCGAGCTGCCGGCGCGGCTCCAGCGACGCGAGGTTCAACTCTTCCCGCCCCGCCTCGATCCGGGCGAGGTCGAGCAGATCGTTGATCAGTTCGAGCAGGTCGAGCGCCGACTGGCGCGCGGTTTCGAGACAGTCGCGCTGGTCGGCGGTCAGCTCGGTGTCGAGCACCAGGCCGGTCAGCCCGAGCAGGCCGTTGAGCGGTGTCCGCATCTCGTGACTCATGCCGGCCAGGAAGGTGCTCTTGGCGCGATTGGCCGCCTCCGCCGTATCGCGGGCCGCGCGCAGGGCCTGCTCGCTCTCGCGCAGGGCGCTCTCGGCACGCACCTGTTCGGTGATGTCGCGGAAACTGCAGAGACGCCCCGCGGTCGCCTGGTCGCGGACCATGGGCCGGGAGAACCGCTCGAAGACGCGTCCATCCAAGCAGTGCAGCAGGGTGGTTTCGGTTGCGATCGATCCGTTGAGATCCTGTACGCAGCGCACGAACGCGGCAGGGTCGACCAGCTGCCCGGCCACATGGGCAAACAGCTGCTCGTCGTCGCGCTGGTCCAACAGCGGCTTCGGGATGCGCCACAGCGTGGCGAAGCGGGCATTCGTGAAGACGACGCGACCCGCGTTGTCGACCACGAGGATGCCGTCGGCGGTGGAATCGAGGATGGCGGTCAGGGTCTGGCGGCTCTCGGCCAGCTCACGTTCCACCGCGAACCGCTGACTGACGTCCTGCATCACGCTGACCCAGGCCGGACGACCCCCGTACACGATCGGCGTCGAGCAGACTTCAACGGCGAATTCCCGCCCGCCCCGCGTGCGGTGCCGGTAGAGGTTCGGGTGTCCGTAGCGGCCGATCCGCCCGGCAGCGACCCGTTCACGCGCGAGCTTCTCCTCGTCGGAGGCGAACAACAGCCAGAGCGGCTGCCCGATCAGTTCCTCGCGGGTCCACCCGTAGATGTCCGCCACCAGATAGTTGCAGTCGAGCAGCAGCCAGGTCTCGCGGTCGATCACGATGACCGGCAACCCGAGGTCGTTGAATACGCCGGGAGACGGGCAGACGTTCACCGGTTCTCCCGACCTGCGGAGTTCCGCAACGTCGCAGGGATCGGATTGGGAAGGACTCCGGCCTGTCGTCATACGCGAGCGTCAGCGATGTCCCGTACCCGGCAGGACAGACGCCTTTCCTCCTCCCGAGAAATTTCGACTCCCCGGCCCCGGACTTTAGCCTCCCGGGTCGGCGGCCGGTCCGGTCGCGCGGACGACGGGACAGGGATCGAGCGGCGACCAGCAGCGTACAACCGCGCCCAGCTCTTCCAGTTGCGCCAGCAGTTGAGCTACCGCCCCGGCCAGCTCCCCTGGGGCGACGCCGGGGTAGAGACCGGCCAGCGAGGCGGCCACGGCGGACACGTCGCGCCGGCCGTCGAGCCGCTCCCAGATGGCGGTGGCGGTGGCGTTGAGGCGCAGCACGCCGGGCGGCACCAACAGCTCGCAGCCGCGTCCGCCGCCGGACTCCTCCACCCAGGTCCAGTAGACCGCCAACCGGTGCGGCCGCATCCGGCCGTCCGCTCTGCCGAGGCGTGATCTTCGCGCCATCATGAACCTCCCGGCGCCCTGCGGGGCGCCGCGGCCTGTCTGCGTGGCCCGACGCGGCACGCCGCGTCGGCCGGGCACGTCGGCGGGGGCGGTCCGACCACTACCTCTGCAGCGTCGTTCCGACGGCGACCAGGACCGTCGCCACGATCGCAGCCAGCTTCACCGGCAGATCAAGCGCGGCTTCACGGGCTTGCAGCCCGACGAGCACCGCCTGCGGCTTCTCAAAAGTCATGGTCATCACCCCCTTTCCGGGAGGCGGAGTTCTCCCCGCCCTCCGTGCCCGGCCGACGCGGCGAGACGCGTGTAGACGCGCGCCAGGGCGTCGCCCGTGGTGGACGCAGCCGCGTCCGCGGCGCAGTCACGCCAGGCGGCACGGCAGGCGCGGCGCTGCTGCCGGCGCTCGCCGGCAAGCCCGGCCAGCCGTTTCGCCAATTCCCGTGGTTCGGATCCGCCGGACCGGATCACCGGCGTGCCGCGCCGCCAGAGCCAGGTCAGCAGCGGCGGCGGCCACGCCTCGTGGCCCAGCACGACCACCGCGTTCGCCTGTCCGAATGCGCGTCCGGGGCGCGGCAGCGGCGTGTCGGACGCCAGATCGCGCCAGGCGAGCCGGGCCGACAGACCGAGCCGGCGCGCCTCCCGTCGCACCGCCGCCGCCCCCGCGCCGAGACGGCAGCCGACGCCGACCACCGACCAGCCGGGGGAGCCCGGCGCCGCGTCGTGCAGCAGGGCGAGCGCCTGCATGATCGCTGTCGCCTGCGCGTCGGTGGCGTCGCGGCCGATCAGCAGGGCGAGCCGCAGACCAGCTTCCGCAGCCGACCCGGCAGCCGGCACCGCAGACGCCAGGTCATCCCAGGCCGCCGGAGCCAGCCACGGCAGCGCGACGAGACGTCCGTTGTCGCGCAGACCGGTCTCTTGCAGCCGCACCCGCTGCGCCGGATCGCGCGCCAGCACGAAGTCCGCCTCGCGCGCCGCCCAGGCGCCGATCCAGCGCGCGTGCTCGTCCGCCTCGACGAACGGCGGCGTCCAGGCCCAGCACCGGCCGAGCAGGCGCGCCGCGGCCGCCGCCGCCAGGGCCCCCGCCGCGTCCCACCCGTGGACGCAATCCCAGCCGTCCGACACCTGCCGGTCCCCCCGCGGAGCGAGCGCCGCGACACAGGCGAGCGCGGCCTGGAGACGGGCCGTTCCGAGGTGCGCAGGCAGGCGTCCGCGCGGAATCACCCGCCAGAGCGGCACTGCCCGCACCTCGCCGCCGTTGGTCAGCGGCGCGAAGCGCGGCGCGTTCTCCCGGTCCGTGATGACGGTGAAGACGATCCGCCCGCGCGTGGCGACGGCGCACGCCGTGAACGGGTGCGGGCCGATCAGCTCGAACGTGCCGGTTGCCGGATCGCCCGGCGCCATCACCAGCACACGCAGCGGACGCCGCGCGCCCGTCGGTTCGGATCTGTTCGCTGCTGCGGTCCGTGGCACGGCGCCCCTCCTTGCGAGGCGCGTCGTTCAGCAAACGGCGGGCCGCGGGCGCGGCGGGCGCGCGAGGAGCACGGATGCGGCGCAAACCGGTTCGTCGAGCGCGGCGCACCCGACCGACGGGCGGGACGCGTGTCAACGGGCCGCGGCGGATCCGCGCCTGGACGTTACCGGCGGGAGGCGGAGTCGGGGCGAGGCGGGAGGCGGCGGGGCGGGTCAGACGCCGCGGGTCAGGAACGCGCGCAGCTCGGGAACGGTGAATGTGTTGAGGATCTGTCGGCAGCACAGGCCGGCGTTGCGCACCAGCTCGACGCCGTGGCGATAGTCCACCAGACGCGCGGCGCGGCGGGCGTTGGGATTGATCGAGAGCAGCACGCCAAGCTCCTGCGCGCGTCGGCAGTAGCTGGACTTCTGGTCCAGCTGCTCGGGGATGGCGCTCACCTCGACGGCGGTGCGGCACTCGGCCGCCGCCCGCAGGACCGCCTCGAAATCGATCGGCGCCGACGGTCCGGCGAACATGTATTCGCTGACCGGTCGGGACAGGATGGTCGTGAGCGGATTCATGATGGCGCGGATGGCGTGCGCGGTGCGGTCCGCGGGATTGGCGCCGTTGCCGTCAGTCAGGGAAACGATCACGTACTCGCAGGCGGCGAGGGTCTCCTCGGGCAACGGCAGCGAGCCATCCGCCCCCATGTACACCTCCACCCCCTGCAGCACGGAAAAATCGGACAGCTCCTCGTTGAGCGCGTCGATCTCCTCACGCTGGCGCGCCAGCGCGTTCTCGTCAAGACCGCCGGGGTGTGCGGCGCAGCGCACGTGATCACTCACGCCAAGGTATTCGAGACCGATCGCGCGCGCGGTATCGACCATGGCGCGCAGCGAGTGGGCGCCGTCGGCATTGCGGGTGTGGCAGTGCAGAATGCCGCGCACGTCGCACGGCCGCACCAGGCCGTGGCCCTCCTGCCTCAGGCCCCCCAGACGCTTCCGGGTAGCGGGCGAAGGACAAATGGGAACCGGGTCGGGGTCAACGTTGCTGGGCAAGAATGTGATCCTGGTGAAGGGTTGCGGTGCGGCCGGCACGGCCTGCCCGTGGCGTCACCATAGCCGCGATCACCGGGCGCCGCCACCGAAGACGGTCGCCTGCGGGTGCGGCATGAGCTGTCTGTAGAGCACCCCGAACAGCTCCGTCGAGATCGGCCGATACTGTTCGTCGATGACGATCCGCAGTTCACCGGCGGGGCTGAAGCCGCGCCTCTGCGCCGTGCGTCCGTCGGCGGTGACGGTTTCCGACGCGCGCACCGAACCGGTGCCGTCGGTCATCTCCAGGCGGCTCGTCCAGCCGGTCCAGAACCAGGGCGGGCCCTGCAGTTCCCCCTCGCCACTGAAGCGGGCCTCCCGCTCGGAAACGCTCAGCTTCGTCCCGTCGACCTGCATCAGGGTGAAGCTCTCGCGCGGCGCCTCGCCGACTTCGAGCGTCACGATCTGCTCCACGATCATGCCGGAGGCCGGGGTCTCGGTCCGCCGGACAAGCGCCGCGGAGACCCCGAGCGGTTCGCCGGTCGGCAGGAAGCGGCGGACTTCGACCAGGTAGTGCAACTGGCGCGGGGGGGGCAGCCGCTCCTGCGCGAGAGCCGCGCCCGCGGCTCCGAGGACCAGGCAGAACAGGACGACGCGGCGTGTTGCGCCGGCCTTCCCCCCGCTCCGTCCACGCATGCCGGACCTCCCCGGGTGACGCTTCAGTAGAAAACCGTCCGCGTCCGGTGACGCGGCTTCGCCCGTTTGTACTCCGACTGCTGGCCGCGCGTCCAGAGCAGGTAGTCGAGCGCCATGGACGTGGCCGGACGCCCGAGGCGCGCCAGTTCGGCCCCCAGCAACTCCACTGCGTGCACCGCGCAGGCGCGGATCTCGACCTCCACCGGCGAGCCGGCCGGCAACAGCGTCTCCGCGTCGATGCGCGCCGCCACCCCTTCATCATAGATCAGCACCCCGTCCAGCCGCAGCACGTGCGGCACGAGGTTGTCGGCAAAGATGGTGAGACGGTCGAGATCGGTGAACCGGCCCGCCCCGGACCCGTCGAACGCCAGCGCCAGATCGGCTGCCGTGAGCTGCGCGCGCTTGAAGAACGGCACCTCGAGATCGCCGTAACGCGCCACGTCGCGGTAGAACGGCATCTCCGCGAGCAGGGCGACCAGCCGCTCCGCGCAGCCACCCGCCTCCTCCACCAGCGCTCCGAAACTCCCGTCGTACCGCGCCAGCAGCAGCCGCCCGAGGTCGTTGAGGGCGCGCGAGAACAGGCGCATCAGCTCGGCGACCGGCTCGGCATCAGGATCCTGACCACAGATTTCCGCGCAGGCGCGCGGCGTGAGCGCGGCCAGCTCGGTCGCCGGCAACGGTCCGCCCCTTACGGCAAAAGCATCGGTCAGCGACGACGCCACCGTGAAGTAGCCCGACATGCCCGGCCGCTTGCGCAGATGCGGAAACCACCCGGAGCCGAAGTTGATCGCGTCGAGCGTGAGGAAGAAGGCGACAGTTTCCTCGCCGCGACCGAGCCGGTGGCGGTCGGGATCGATACCGGGAGCGGCCGCTGGCGGCGGCAGCTCGGCGGCGTAGCGCGCCAGCCGCGCTTCGTCGATGCGCACGGCGACGGCCCGCGCGGAGACATCGGCGCAGGCGGCGCGGATGCGGGTGAAGAGGTCGTCGGTCACGGGGGGCCTCCGTTGCCGGATGCGTTGAAGTGGCCGGCCGAACGCGCGGCCCGCAGCCACGCGGTCCAGGGGGCTGCCCCGTCCGGGGCGAGGCGCGCGTCGAGCAGGGCGGCCAGGCCGGCCGCGCCGTCGACCGGCACGCGGGTCGGGCCGAGCAGGACGAGATCGGCGTCGATGCGCTCGGCGTCGCGGCACGACACCGGCGCCCCGTCGGCGCCGGCCGTGGCGCCGGTCACCCAGCAGAGCCAGGCGAACCAGCGCTCCGGCGCGTAACGGGCATCGTGGCCGCCGACCTCGTGTTCGGGGCGGAGCAGGGCGATCGGAGCGAGCAGGCGATCGCCGCCGGCGGGACCGGTCGCCGCCGGATCGCGGCCGGCCCGGGCGGTCAGGAGCGGCAGGTCGAGATCGATCGCCTCGCGGCCGAAGTGGTAGCGCAGGTTCTCGCGCACGCCGAAACGGGTGCCGATCACGCAGCCGGAAGGAGCCGCGGCGGCGAGCCGCGCCGCGCCGGCATAGTCGGGGCCGCGCGAGGCGTGCAGCGGCGCCACGGTCGCCAGCAGATTGCCCAGCGCGAGGACCGCCAGCGCGACGGCGCCGGCCACACCGAGCACGAGCCGTCCCGTCGCCGTCAGGAGCGCCGCCAGGTCGGACGCGGCGAGGGCCGCGAGAATCGCCAGCGGCAGCAGAGACACGACGAAGAAGTCGGTGTCGGTCGGCAGCCACCAGAGGAAGAACGCCAGGTGGACCCCCAGCCAGGTCAGCGCGAACAGGCGCAGCGGCCGGCCGCCGGCACCGCGCGCGATCGCGCCCGCGTGCCACCCCGCCAAAGCGAACATCCCCACGCCGAACAGCGGCACGACGACCGGCGCGAACCGGTCCGGCACCCCCGCCACGTTTGCCGCCTGGCTGCGCAGCAGCGCCGTCAACCCCGTCGGCCCCACATGCGTGAAGCTGCCCCAGGCCGGCACCGGCTCGAGCGCATAGCCAAGCACCCAGCGGGCGAGGCCGGGCCCCGCCTGCCCGCGGCTGGTCGCGAACCACGCGCCTGCATAGGCGATCAGCGCCAGCGCGCCAGCCGTGGCGGTGATCGTCGCGGCCACGCGCCACCCCGCCCGTCCACGCGCCGCGGCGAAGAAGACGGCGAGCGGCGCCGCGAACAGCACGCTGGTCTGATGGTAGAAGACGGCCAGCGCGAACAGCAGGCCGACCGCAAGCATCGCCGCGGGCCCGGGCCGGCCGGCGCCGTCCCGCGCGACCAGCCAGGTCGCCAGCGCCAGGCAGCCGAGCGCCGGCAGGTAGACCTCCACCTGCGTGGCGTAGACCCAAAAGCCGCGCGTGAACAGCAGGCCGAGCGCCGCGCAATCCGCCAGGCGCGCCGAGCGGGTGGCGCTCCGCACCAGCGCCCGCAGCGCCCAGAGCGCCGCCACCGCCCAGGCGACGTTGTGCAACTGCCCCGCGAGGATGGCGTCGCCGCCGCGCCCGAATGGCGCCAGCAACGCCAGCACCCCGCGCACCAGCGGCGAGAACAGCAGATGATGGGGATGGAACAGCCCGACCCCGGACTGCGCCGCCAGCGCGTAGTCGAGCGCGTCCGGCGACTGCTCGGCTGCGCGTAGCGGCAGCAGCAACGCGACGACGCCACCGGCGCCGAGCGCGCCCACCAGGCGCGACAGCGCACGCGGACGGGGCGGGAGCGGCTGGATCATTCAGGCCTCCGGCCGCGAGGATGACGCGCCGGCGGACGCCCTGTCAACGCGCGTTGCGCGGACATCGTCGGCCCGCGCGCCGCAGGGCAGGAGGCTGGTCAATCGAACCAGGCGGTCAGGGCGAGGCGGACAGTGCGTTGGCTGAGGTCGAGCGACCAGGAGCGCATTGTCCGCGAGTAACTCCCGGACCACTCCTCGTAGTGCTGATCCGTGTAGATGAAATCGAACCCGTACTCGGCGCCGAGCGAAACGATCTCCGCCAGCCGCCACTCCACGCCGCACGAACCGACCAGCCCGACCCGCCAGGTGCGCCCCGTGTTGTCGTACCCCAGGAGCGGGCCGTAGCCGAGGAACAGTTCGGGGCCCTCGCCATCGGCGTAATAGCACAACCTCTGGGCGCGTCCCTCGAAGCGGAACACGCCGGACGACCAGTCGATGGACGTTTCCGGATCGTCATCGATCCGGAAGTTGCGGCTCCAGGAGTTGACGTACCCCGACACGTCGGCGGCGACCCGCCAGCCACGCGCGCCGTGGCGCCGCTTGACGGCGAGCGCGGCTCCGTCCGGCGCGCTCAGCACGAAGTTGCTGCCGACGGTGAACTCGAGACCGGTGGCGAGACTGCTGTCCCGGGGGGCGGCGGGATCGGTCCGTTCGACCCGGACCGGGCCGAAGGGGTACAGAGTGGCCCAGGTCACCAGCGCCGGGTACGCATTGATGTCCCTCTCATCCGGCACGTACGCCAGATGGACGGCAACGCGGTCGGTCCGCAGCGACAACATCGGCCCCGGCGCCATGAACAGTTCGCCGCCGTTGACAGACCGTGTGGAGCCGATGGCGACGCCGAGCCCCCCCTGCAGCGGTCCGACCAGCTTGTGCGTCCAGACGATGGAGCCACAGGTGCTCGTGTTGCGGAACGAATCGCGGAACACGGCGGCGTCCGCGAAGAACGTGTGGCTCGGTCCCCGGCGGATCACCCAGTCGAGCCCGCCGCCGAAGTTGGTCTCGTTGAACTCGTAGCCGTCGTCCGCCCGGCGGTCGAAGTGATAGGAGAGGCCGAAGAGATTCAGGCCGAGCCGACTCGCGGCGCCGGCCGGACGCGCGGCAAGCACCGCCGCCAGAAGAACGAGGCCGAGCATGAGTGCGCCGGGACGTCGTATCAGCTTCACAGTCACCCTCCACGGAATCCCGCCGTACCTCACCTGAACCAGGCGGTCAGACCGAGTCGCGCCTCGCGCGCATTAAGTTCGACATTGCGCTGCGTCTCTTGTGAATCGGACCAGTCTCCGTAGGCCACCTGGTGGCGCGTCCAGGCATACTCGAGAGCGACTCCGTACTCGCCGAGCAGCGAAAGTCCGTCGTTCGCCCGCCATTCGACCCCCACGACGCCGGTGACCCCCGCGCGCCAGGCGTTCTCGCGGACATACTCGGGATTACCGGAGGAAAACTCATAATCGCTGCGCGACAAGGTGTAGCCCGCGGTCGGGCCCACCGCCCAGTAATACCCCAGCGCGCGTCCGCGCGTCCGCTCATGCACCCGCAGCGCCGTAAGATTCACACCCGCCTGCCGACTGTCGATGGACTGCGTGTGGAACGTGTCAGGACGGTCGGCCCGAGAATCGGCCCGGCCCAACCACCCGGAAAGCCGGATCCCGAACCGCCACCCGCGCCCGTCCTCGCTTCGCGTGCGCCACGACAGGAGCGCGCCGTCGAATCCGGAGAGCTGAAAGTCATGGGCGATGAGGAACGTGAGACCCGCGGCGCGCGCCGGCTGAGCGGGCGATTCGGCGGCGGGCGCCTCGGCGAGGGCGACGCCGGCGAGTAACATCGCAAGTATGATGAGGGGCGCCGCGCGCCGGGCGGCGGGCGGAGCATGCGGGTGCGGCATTGCTGCCCTCCTCCACGAGAATACCGTCAGCCGTGAGCGGACGCACTTGCGAAGCGTGGGCCGGTGGGCGGAGAACGGCCGGCGAAGACGTGGCGTCTGGCCGGGGAGAGTAACAGAAGGGTTGGGGCCGAAAACCGGAAAGTTCGGCCGATAGGCAAGGGGCGTGGTGTTTGTTTACGCCTGCGTCGCGACCGGCAGCGGATTGTACAGCGTGTCGCGCCGCACCGGGGTCAGCCCCACGCCGCGGATGAACGCCTCGATCCCGGCAATGCTCATGCCGACCCCGGCGGTGCCGCCGGCCGCGAGCGTGACGCGTTCGTCGGTGACGGTGCCGTCGAGATCGTCGGCGCCGTAGCGCAGGGCGAGCTGGCCCGCCTCGCGGCCGAGCATCACCCAGTAGGCCTTCACGTGGGGGATGTTGTCGAGCAGCAGGCGCGACAGCGCGATCACCTTCAGCTTCTGGATGAGCGTGGGACCGGGCAGCTGCGCGAACTTCGTGTGCGCCGGGTGGAACGCCAGCGGGATGAAGCACTGGAAGCCGCCGGTCTCGTCCTGCTGGGCCCGCAGCTTCAGCAGGTGGTCGACCCAGTGCCGCGGCTCCTCGAGGTGGCCGAACAGCATCGTGCAGTTCGATTTCAGGCCCGAACGGTGCACGATCCCGGCCACTTCGAGCCACCTCTCGCCCGACATCTTGCGCGACGCGATCTGCCGGCGGATCTCGGGATGGAAGATCTCGGCGCCGCCGCCGGGGCAGGAATCGAGCCCGGCCTCGCGCAGCCGCGCGATCGTCTCTTCGATGGAGAGCTTCGCCAGCTTCGCCAGGAAGTCGATCTCGACCATCGTGAACGCCTTGAGGTGGACGGTCGGGAACGCCTGCTTCAGCGCGCGCAGGATGTCGAGGTAGCTATCGAATTTCCAGCGCGGGTGCAGCCCGCCAACGACGTGGAACTCCGTCACGTCGGGCGACCAGTCGCGGCGCGCCAGGTCGACGCACTCCTGCGGCGTGTACGACCAGGTGCCGGGAGCGCTGGGGTCGGCGGCGTAGGCGCACAGCTCGCAGCCGACGTGGCAGACGTTGGTCGGATTGATGTGACGATTGACGTTGTAGTAGACCCGGTCGCCGTGCCGCCGTTCGCGCACCTGATGCGCGAGCAGCCCGAGCAGCGGCAGGTCGTGGCTGGCGGCAAGGGCGAGGCCGTCGGCCTCGTCGAGACGCGCGCCGGCGTTCACCCTGGCGACAATTCCGGCGAGCGGGTGGTTGGCAGCAGGCATCGATCCAGCCGTTCATTCGGGACTGTGCCGGCCCGGGGCCGTGCCGGCCGGCCGACCGCGAGGGAACAGAATGCGCCCAAAGCGGGCAGGGGGCAAGCGGCGCGCCTGCCGGGCCCGACCCGGACCCAATCGCCTTGACGCTGCCCCGGTCCACCCACTATGTGGGTCGAACTTCCGGATTTCGCAACGCAGACAGGGGCACGACATGAGCCATTCCGCGCAACCGCGCACCATGATCACCGGCGGCGCCGGCTTCCTCGGCATCAACCTGGTGCGCTACCTGCTCGACCGGGGCCGCGCGGTCACCTCGCTTGACCTCGCGCCATTCGACTACCCCGAGCGCGACCGCGTGCGGGTCGTCACGGGCGACATCCGCGACCGCGGAGCGGTCGACGAAGCGCTGCGCGACGCCGACCTGGTCGTCCACTGCGCCGCGGCGCTGCCGCTCTACAAGCCGGCCGATATCTTTTCCACCGACATCGACGGCACCCGCACGGTCATGGAGGCGGCGCTGGCCGCCGGCATCAACCGGGTCGTGCACGTCTCGTCGACGGCGGTCTACGGCATCCCCGACCACCACCCGCTGCGCGAGGATGACCAACTGCACGGGGTCGGCCCGTACGGCATCGCCAAGGTGAAGGCCGAGGAGATCTGCGCCGGCTTCCGGCAGCACGGCATGACGGTGCCGATCATCCGCCCCAAGTCGTTCATCGGGCCGGAGAGGCTCGGCGTCTTCGCGCTGTTCTACGACTGGGCGAAAGACGGCCACGGCTTCCCGATGATCGGCAACGGCCACAACCGCTACCAGTTGTGCGACGTGGAAGATGTCTGCCAGGGGATCTGGCTCTGCGCCACGCTGCCGGCCGACCAGGTCGACGATGTGTTCAATATCGGCGCGCGCGAGTTCACCACCATGCGCGAGGACTACCAGGCGGTGCTCGACGTGGCCGGCTTCGGCCGGAAGATCGTCGGCTTCCCGGCCGCCCCGGTCATCGCCATGCTGCGCCTGCTGGAGGCGCTGCACCTGTCGCCGCTGTACAAGTGGGTCTACGAAACCGCCTGCGAAGACTCGTTCGTGTCGATCGAGAAGGCGGAGCGGGTGCTCGGCTTCGCGCCGAAGCATTCCAACAAAGAGGCCCTCGTGCGCAATTACCGCTGGTACCTCGAACACCTGAAGGAGTTCGCGGGCGCGAGCGGCATCTCGCACCGGGTGCCGTGGAAGCAGGGGATCCTGCGGTTCGTGAAGGTGTTCTTCTGACCGCCCGGGCCGTCAGCGATCCTGCGCCCTGGCCCGCGCCACCAGCCTGAAACTCGGCAGCAGGGACATGTCGAACTGGCTCTTGCGCTTCTCGCGGACCTTGCGGATCTCCTCCACGCCCAGGCGCAGCCCGGCCAGCACGCTCGTGACCTCGATATCCTGGTAGAGGTAGCCGAAGTTGCGCAGCTTCTCGATCGCCGCGACCATCTTCACCTCCGCCTGCCCGTGCTTGTGCTCCACGAGCAGGGCATAGCCGACGCACGCCTCCTGCAGACCCGACCAGAACAGCGCGTCGCGGCCGGCGGGCGCCAGCAGTCCCCCCTCGCGCGCGGCGGCGGCCGCCTCCACGTAGCGACGACCGTTGAACTCGTTCACGGTCCGCTCCAGCAGTTCCTGCAGCGTCATGCCTCCCCCTCTTCGGCGTCGTCCTCTTCCTCATCGTCGGATCCGGCGGAACTGTCCAGGTAGTGCTCCGCCTCGTCCTCGAAAGCCAGCAGCCGCGCGTCTTTCAGCCGGTCCGTGAACAACGTCCCGTCGAGATGGTCGATTTCACCAGCCACGTGGCATTGGCCTGGCATTCCGACAGGAACAGTTTGTCTTCCTCGCGCGCCGCCGATTTCGATACCTGTGCCAGATACTGGTTGTTGAGCAGCACCCGCGGCAGCGTGTCGGTGTTGAGTTCGACGATCCATGAGCCGTCGGGCGCCCCGCGCACGATCACATCCGGCACCACCGGCTGCACCGGCTCCGAACCGAAGGCATGGCCGGGCTTCGGGTTGAGGTGGCGCAGTTCGGCGATCATCTCCTTCAGGTCGTCGAGATCGACCCGGCAGATGGTCTTGAGGCCGGCATAGTCGCGCTTGGCCACAAGTTCGAGATTGTCGATCAGGGCGGCCATGGCGGGGTCGAAAGCGGTTCTGGTCCTGCAATTGCAGGCGCAGGCATTCCTTGAGATCACGGGCGAACACGCCGGCGGATCGAATTCCTGCAGCACCTTCAGCACGCGCTCCACGTGCTGGATGTCGGTGCCCAGCATACGGCCACGCTGGCCGTGTCGGCGGTCAGGTAACCCGCCTCGTTGACCATGCCGATCAGGTGCTGGCCGATCAGGCGGTCAGCGGGGTCTGAAATCGCCAGCGCCAGCTGGTCGGTCAGGTGCTCGGAAAGGGTCTCGGCCTTGCTCAAAGTCGCGGCAAATTCCATGCCGTCGGCATCCAGCGACAGGCCGCCGGACGAGCGCGTCGATGACCAGTTCGAATCCTGCGGCCCCATGGCGGCGCCAGCGGTGACCACACCGGATTCCGCCACGCCGGGCGAGCCATACTCGGCCTCCGCCTCATAGCTGGCGATACGGTCTTCAGCCTGGCGCATCGGACGACAGTTCGCGCGCACTGTCGGGGACTTCGGCCTCCGGCGCCTTGTGGATTTCGGATTTCTCGTCGCGCTCCAGCAGCGGATTGCGCTCAAGCTCGGTCTCGACGAAGGCCTGGAGTTCAAAATTCGACATCTGCAGCAGCTTGATGGCCTGCTGCAGCTGTGGCGTCATCACCAGGGACTGGCCCTGGCGGATCTCGATCGTTCGTTGTCCTAGTGCCATGGGGTCTCTCCCATGGCCTTACATGGTGAAGTCGGCGCCCAGATAATAGCGCCGGACATCCGGATTGCTGACGATCTCATCGGGCGTGCCAACGGTCAGGACCTGGCCCTCATGGATGATGAGCGCCGTGTCGATGAGTTCGAGGGTTTCCCGGACGTTGTGATCCGTAATAAGCACCCCGATTCCCCCGAGCGGTGAGCTGTCGCACCAGCTTGCGAATATCACCGATCGCAATCGGGTCATTCGGCGAATGGCTCGTCGAGGAGCATGAACTGGGGGTTGGCGGCAAGGGCGCGGGCGATTTCCACGCGGCGACGCTCTCCGCCAGAGAGCGCAACAGCCGGCGAATGCCGGAGATGGGAGATTGTCGAACTCGTTTCCAACGAACCACGACACACTGTCGCGCCGGGATCTGGGGTGTCTGTCAACTCGAGAACGGCACCAATATTTTCCTCCACGGTCAATCCGCGGAAGATCGAACTTTCCTGGGGCAGATATCCAATTCCCAGCCGTGCCCGGCGATACATGGGCAGATGGGTGATATCGGCTCCATCGAGACTGATCGTGCCACTGTCGGCGGCAATCAGGCCGGTGATCATGTAGAACACCGTCGTCTTGCCGGCGCCATTGGGTCCAAGCAGCCCCACGGCTTCACCGCGCCTGACCGAGAGTGATACACCGCGAACCACCCGCTGGCGCTTGTAGGATTTGAACAATCCCTCAACCACCAGGCCACCGGCAGCGGCATTCTCGAAGCTGGCTCCCGTCCGGTTCTGGTCTGGCGGAGTTTGGGTCCGCTGCGCAGGTATTCCGGCCGGTGCAGGCTTTCGGACGGTTTTCACGTCTTGATCACGCGCCAAGAGACTTTCCACCCAATAGCTTTAATTTTATCTAAATCGCCGTTCAGTTCGGCAGGAAACTTCCCTTGACCCGGCCACCCAGCATCTCGACCTTGTTGGTATCGAGGTCGGCACGAAGCTCTGGCCCGGTCAGCACCGTGGCGCCCTGAACCAGCTTCACATTGCCGCCCACCACCAGCTTGTTGGTTTTGGGGTTGATCTTGGCCCAGTCTCCGGTGATGGTTTCCTTCTTCGTCTTGATGATCACCGATCCTGTTGCCTCGAGGTTGGTGGCATCGGTCTTGCTCGTCCCGTCGGGTTGCTTCACTTCGTCGTAGTAAACCACCAGCTTGTCGCTCTTCAGGGTCACGTCGCCGCGCTTGGCGTTCACTGATCCGGTGAAGATCGCCTTCTTCTCGGCATCGATGATTTCCATCTTGTTGGCTTCGATGTCGGTCGGCTTCCCGGCGTTCTTGTCTTGCGCCAGGGCGGGCAGGCCCAGCAGGCAGAGTGCCAATGCGGCAGGTAGTGCAAGCCGTCGTGCGATCATCGGTGTCTGATCTCCTTTTTCCGCATCTGCGCGAAACCGCGCCTTTACGCCATTCAAGAACAGAATGCGGGCGCCGTCATCGGTTATTTGCAGGCCATTGGCCTTGATCGTTCCGCCGCCCATGGTCACGTCCACCGGCACGTCCGAGGTCAGCGACTTTTGCTCCACCACGACATGGGCCTTGGCCATGCGGGCGACAAAGCGCGCGCCCTCGGTAATCGTCACATCGCCCGCAGATCCAGTTCCTTGATCTTGGTATCATAGAGCCCGGTCTGCGAGGTCAGCGCATAGGTCTTGCCATCCACCTTGCGGAACGAGGCGGCGATGGTTTCCAGATGCACCAGATTGGGCTTGTCCTTGTCCTGCCAGCCGCGCTTGGCGGTCACCCGTAAGGCTGGTTCTGCCGGTCAAGCCCCGAACAGGGTCGAAATCGCTGGCGGTGGAGAGGTCTGCATCGCCGGTGAAAGGTTCCTTGGTGCCGGTCGCCGGCATCAGCGCGGCAAAAAGCCCGGCTTGCACCAGAAACAGCACCACGGCACCAATACCGGCAGCGGCCGCCAGCCAGCTCAGCACCCGGGCCGTGAAGGCAAAGCGCAGGGCCTTGCGGGCATCCGCCGCCGCGGGCGTGCGGGCCGCGTCAGTGGGCGAAGACATCTTCCTCGGTCCACCCGGCGAGGTCGAGCATGGCGCGCGTCGGGATAAAATCGAAACAGGCCCTGGCAATGGCCGTGCGGCCTTCGCGCTCCAGCATCTGGTCGATGCGGGATTTCAGCTCATGCAGGTATATGACATCCTGCGCCGCATATTGCTTCTGGGCATCGCTCAGCACATGGGCACCCCAGTCGGAACTCTGCTGCTGCTTGTTCAGTTCGATGCCAAGCAACTCCTTGATCAGGTCTTTGAGGCCATGCCGGTCGGTATAGGTGCGGGTCAGCTTGGAGCCGATCTTGGTGCAATAGAGCGGTGCTGTATCAACGCCCAGATATTGCTTCAGCACAGCCACATCGAAGCGGGCATAGTGGAAAATCTTGGTGATTGCCGGGTTGACCAGCAGCGCCTTGAGGTTCGGCGCGTCGTAGGATGAGCGGTCGAGCTGCACCAGATGGGCATTGCCATCACCGGAAGACAGCTGAACCAGGCACAGCTTGTCGCGGCGGGCCACCAGGCCCAGGGTCTCGGTGTCGATGGCGACCGAGGCCCCAAAGTCCAGTCCTGCGGGCAGATCGCCCTTGTAAGCTTGATGGCCATAGGGGATTCTGCCGTTATGTTCTCAGAAGAATGGTGCCCTGAAGAGGACTCGAACCTCCACGATGTTACTCGCTAGTACCTGAAACTAGTGCGTCTACCAATTCCGCCATCAGGGCATTCCGGGGCGTCTCATAGAGGGGCCACCGTGGTGTTGTCAACCATGGCGCTGCAGTGATCCTTTTTGCGGTTCCGAAACCTCACGGGAGCGGGCGCACTGGCGGCTTCCGGGCAACCACCAGAAATCCGTGACACGCTTCGCCGGGTGCTGGGGCGTAAAAATGGGACTCATTGACCGTGAGTTGCGAGATCAAGCCCTCCTCGACCAGTGTGACGAATGCAGCTCCCAGGCGTCCGGCACTGCCCCAGGTACTCCGTTCGACATCGCAGACAAGAATTCCGTCCGGCTTTACTGCGGCCAGCAGGTTCGGCAGGGCACGGGCTTTCAGCAAGCCGGGACAAAACGCCCCCGCACAAACACAGAGATCGAAAAAACCTGCAGGAAAAGGCAGTGGCTGATAGAGATTTGCCCGCTTGAGCTCACGGTAGCAGCCTTTCTCGGCAGCCTGCGCCAACATGGCCTCGGAAATATCGGTGCCGTGGAGGGTGGTCATGCCTTTGGCAGCAAGGGCCCTGCCGACCAGCCCGGTTCCACAGGCGGCGTCGAGGATGACTGGCTGGATGGTGGTGCAATGGGTGGCGGCCAGTTCCGCAATCAGCACAGGCGTCAGGTAAGACGCGAACCTGTCGATTGAAATGTCAAAATTGCCGCCCAACTGTCATAGAGGCGCGCGCGCCGCGCCGGCACCTTGCAGTGCGGAAGTGCGATTGTAGAAATCCATGATTTCTGCATCGGTCGGTGCAGGCTGCCCGTCTTGCTGCTTGGCGTTTTCCTCATTCATGCCTGGCTTTCAGCTGATCTCCAAAGAGCTTCAATGTGGTTAACTTGCGACATGGTTCAGGACAGATCAGGTCGGTGCCCACAAACCCGGTTGCGCGATGGATTTTCGCAGTGGGACAGGAATTGTGCAATCCCTTTGCATCCCGAAACCGGCAGCGCTAAAACCCGCCCGTTAATCACAGGACACAAGGCCGTGACAGTGCAAAACTCGGAAAAGCTCATCACCATCATCGGCGGCTTGGGGTTCCTTGGCCGCCACATCGTGCGGGCACTCGCCAAGCGCGGCTATCGCATCCGCGTTGCCTGCCGCAGGCCAGACCTGGCAGGCCACGTGCAGCCGCTGGGTGCGCCCGGCCAGATCATGCCGGTGCAGGCCAATGTGCGCTACCCGGCCTCGCTCGCCGCCGCCTGCGATGGTGCCTATGCGGTGATCAACCTGACAGGCGTCCTCTTATCCGGCGGCGCCCAGAGCTTCGATGCGGTTCACGCCTTCGGTGCCGAAGCCTCCGCCAAGGCCGCCAAGGCGGCCAGGTCCCGCCTATATCCAGATGTCGGCCATTGGTGCCGATGAGGCTGGAACCTCGGAATATGCCAGGTCCAAGGCCGAGGGCGAGCGCCGTGCCAAGGCCGCCTTCCCCGGCACCATCGTGCTCGCGGCTCTCGTCCATCGTCTTTGGTCCGGAGGACGACTTCTTCAACCGCTTTGCGGCCCTGGCCCGCTTTACTCCCGTCCTGCCGCTGATCGGCGGCGGTGAAACGAAGTTCGCGCCGGTCTTCGTCGGCGACATTGCCGAAGCCGTGGCCCGTCTGGTCGACAAGGGCGAGCCGGATGGCAAGACCTATGAGCTGGGTGGTCCGGAAAGCCTGAGCTTCAAGCAGCTGATGCAGTTCACCTCGACACCATTGGCCGTGACCGTTTTCTGGTGCCGGTGCCCTGGGCCATTGCCCGGGTGCAGGCCATGATCCTGGGTCTTCTGCCCAAGCCGTTGCTCACCACCGATCAGGTGGAACTGCTGAAGTCCGACAATGTGGTGAGCGAGGCCGCCCGCAAGGAACGCCGCACGCTGGAAGGCCTGGGCCTCAGCCCGCGCGGCATCGAGGGCATCGTGCCGTCATATCTCTACCGCTACCGCAAGGCCGGTCAGTTCACCGCGCCCAAGGGAATGCCCGAATAGATCAGGCCGAGCAGGGCCACGCCGAGCAGCACACGGTAGACGGCGAAGGGCAGAAAACTCATGTGGCGCACCAGCTTCATGAGCACGGTGATGGTGCCAAGCGCCACGAAGAAGGTCAGGATCGCCGTCAGGAACATGCTGAAGGTGACCGGCTCGCCCGTCGCAACGGCATCGCCCAGCTTCAGGACGCCGGCACCCGCGATCGCCGGAATGCCGAGCAGGAAGGCAAAGCGGGCCGCCTCGGGGCGTTCGAAGCCAAGCGCCCGCGCCGCGGTCATGGTGATGCCGGAGCGGCTGGTGCCGGGGATGATGGCAATGGCCTGCGCCACGCCGATGATCAGGGCGGGCATCAGCGTCATGTCCGACATGCGGCGCAGCGACAGGCCATAGCGGTCGCACAGATAGAGCAGGATGCCGAAGATGATGGCATTCCAGGCGATGATCTCCGGCATCTGCCGGACCGCATCCATGAAGCCGATCTTGTCGAGGATCACGCCAAACACCACAGCCGGGATTGTGCCCAGCACGATGAGCATGGCCAGCTTGCCCCAGGCCGTCACCTTGCCGCGCACCAGATCGATGGTTCCGGCCAGAAGGTTCACGCAGTCGCGCCAGAAATACACGACCACGGCCAGAAACGATCCCATGTGAACCATCACGTCGGTCAGCACGCCCTGGTCGGGCCAGCCGGTGAACGCCGGAACCAGAAGCAGATGGCCGGAGGAGGAAATCGGCAGAAACTCGGTGATGCCCTGGATCAGGGCCAGGACGACGATCTGGACGATCAACATGAAAAGGCCACTCCTGCCCACGCCAATGGCGCGATTCGAATCGCTGTGCTGCTAATGTCCCCGCGTTTTATATGCTGCCCTGGAACGGGGCAAATGCGGCGACTGGTGGCCCGGTTCTTGCGTTCAGACAGTTAAGGTTCACTTACCATCCATGCCGGCACTCATTCACTTCGCACTCGATCCCTTCAGCCGCCGCATGAGACTGGCGCTCGCCGAATATGGCGTCGGCTTCGAACTGGTCGATGAGACGCCATGGAGCCCCACAGCCGATCTGTTCGAACTGAATCCCGGCCGGCACGGTTCCCGTCTATCTGGAGGACAGCACCTCGCCGGTCTCGGGCGTCGAGGCCATTGGCGAGTTTCTCGGGGAAACCGAAAATCGCATGACGGCGCTTATTCCGGGCGATGCCTTCGAGCGTGCCGAAGTGCGCCGCCTGGTCGGTTGGTTCGATGTGAAATTCTATGCCGAGGTCTCCGAGCCCATCCTCACTGAAAAGGTGATCCGCCGCTATCTGTCGCGCGAGGCGGGCGGCGGCGGGCCAGACATGAGCCGGGTACGCCAGGCTTCGTTGCGCCTGCGCGATCATCTCGACTACATCGGTCATCTGGCCGATCACCGCCCGTGGCTTGCGGGCGAGCACTTGTCGCTGGCCGACCTGGCCGCTGCCGCTCATGTCTCCGTCGCCGATTATCTCGGGGATGTTCCGTGGGCTGAATATCCGGTTGCCAAGTCGTGGTACCAGCGCATCAAGTCGAGGCCGTCCTTCCGTCCTGCTGCTGCTCGACACCTGCGCGGCATGGCGCCATCGGCCACCTATGCGGATCTCGATTTCTGACGGTGGGCGATCTCGCCACCAGGCTGAAAGCCCGCGCCCGAACCGAAGGCTTTGACGATATCCGCATTGCCCGCGTCTCGGACGATCCCCTGCAGGCGCGCCGGCTCGACGCTTTCATCGCCAAGGGTCATCATGGCACCATGAGCTGGATGCCCGAAACGGCAGCACGGCGCGGAAGCCCCCGCGCCCGCGGCGAGAGGCCCGCAGCGCCATCGTGCTGGCGCAGAACTACGGTCCCGACATGGACCCGCTGGCCCG
>CAVSZB010000006.1:0-146356 GCA_963732385.1 uncultured bacterium
AAACTTCCAGCGTAGAACCGATCCGCAGAGAAGTTGACGGTCGCCCCGGTCTGTGATGGATCGGGGCTGCTGTTTGTGTAGTGGTGACAGTCACTTACGAGGGTGGGAAACGAGGGCGGAAGGGCGGCGGAGAAGAGAGACGCGGAGAGAGTCTTGGGTATCACTCGGTGGGGGCGAAAAGCGTCTCGAAGTCTCCAAAACGGCGTTTTGGCCATTCTGGTTAACAGCGGACCCCGTTCGGCTGTTAACCCCTGAAACATCAAAGTCGGCGCGACTGGCTTCCCAGGGGGTGCCGCGGGTCTCGAGCGGCGCGGCCAACTATTACTTGCCCCAAGGTGCGGTCGCCGTCAGAGCCGACATCCGATAGGCGAAGCGGCTTGGGGGAAGAAGCGACGACCTCGCCTGGTTACTGGGGCTGCATGACGTCTAGGCTCATCGGTAGGTGCTTTTCACCGCGCCCCACGAAGTCTCCGCAGACGACACGGCGCAATCCTGCACTTCGAAGGACGTCACATACGCCATCCAGCACCCTTCGACCCCGCCGTACACATAGGAGAGGTACCCAATCAAGCGCACAGGCTGTCCCGTGTCAGCGTAGGCGTCCAGCTCGGGGGGCCACGATTCGATTACCACGTGAATTCCGCAGGAGCCAGGACAGGGGATCCCGGGCAACATCAGGCCGCCCCCATGGAACACCGCCGTGTGGGCATAGACGCTGGTGCCCGAGCTGGCGAGAACCCTGTCCGTGCAGGAAATGTAATAGTATTGGTAGCTGGTGCAATCATACAACGTGCAGGGATCGAGAGGCTGGCGCTGGGCGTCCACGAAGAAGACTCGGTACTCGTAGAACAAGTCCGGCACTGCGGTCGCGTCCACCAGAGTGAAGCGCGCCTGCCCCGACTCGGGCCGAGCGAGCATTTCGGCGTTCAGCCTCACCTCCGAACCGCACTCCATCAGGGTGCGCCGCTGCACATCAAAGCCAGCCAGCACGGCCGGCGCATCCGCGACATCGACCGTGAACGCGACCAGCCGTGCGCCGAACGGCCCCACGACGGCTTCCATGGAGATGGGTTCAGTAGCCTGCACTGGATTCACGCAAAGTGCGGTCACAACGCCCGCAGCGCAGAACCACCTCAATATCATCGCGGCACCTCCACAGTAAGCGGCAAGCCAGGCAGCCCGGCGATTGTACTCCCCCCCCCCCGAATCGACCAGCGCGGGGGGGATATGTCCCGGGAGTTTCCTCCTACTGGGCTCGGGTCGCCGGGGCTCGCCGCAGGCGCGGGATTCGGGGTCCCGTAGCGAAGTCAGCCTCGGCCCGCAATCCCCCGCTCCGATTCGACTAGCGCATCAACCGAACCGTCGGGCCAGAAGGGCAAGAATCGCCAGGACCAGGGCGAGGTTCATGGCTGTGACGAATTGCCAATACAGATGTCCCGGGCGTCCCTGCTCCTCTGTAGTCAGTTTCTTGTAGCTGCTAACCCAGCGGATCATCTGAATCCTCATCAGGAACCAATTGACTGCGATCCCGCGTCGTTGCAGCTCCTGGCCCATGCGACCAGCTGTGATCGCACCGCACACAGCGCAGGCACCGGCCAGTACGCCGAGAATCAGAGCCGGGGTCATCGTGTGCTCTTTCATTCGGAGACCATAGCCCAGTGGTCGGCCGCTTCGGCCCCGACCGATTTTACTCCCCCCGCCCCGAATCGACCAGCGCGGGGGGGATCTGTCCCGGGATGTTCCGCCTACCGGACTCGGGCGGCCGGTGCTCCCGCCGCATTTGACCGACCCCAAACCGCCAGGGGTATCGACCCCTACCTAAACTCCCCGCGGCCCGCGGTCGACGCCGGAAGCAAGGTCCCGTAGGAGGTCGGCGTCTGCCCGAAACCCCCGCCCCGAATCGACAGGCTCGGTCGCTGGCCGCACAACCGACGGTGGATCGCCACCCTGTGGTCGCCGGTGGAATTGAAGATCCGGCCATCACCGACGTGGCGCTGTGGTATGATTGCCCTCTCGCCCGGTATCGGCTGCAGCGTATTGGCCTTCCCGCGCCCGGAGGTTCCGGTCGGCTCAGACGCACCACCGCCAGAAGCGCGAAGGGACTGGAGGAACCGACATGAGGATCATCCACGTGGCGACGGTCGCCGTTCTGCTGGCCAGCCTGGCCCATTCAGGCGAGGCCCGGGCCGAGCAGTTCCCGGGCAACGGCCAGATTGGATTTGGCGGTCCGATCGGGAACACTGTCCTGACGATCACGAGAAACGCCGACCAGCTTCTCTTTCGCCTGGATCGCGGTCTCGCCGTTCCCTTGTCGGAAGTACTCGTGCTCTACTTCGACTCGCGCGACGGAGGCTATCCGGGCACCCAGGATATTGATGATCAGGCGGACGAATCCCGAAGGGCGATCTCGGGGGACGGTTCTCTTGGCGCATGTGACCTGACCTTCGGTTTCGACGCCGACTTCGCCGTCGCTTTCAGCGCTGACACGGGGGGACTGCTTTACGAGCTTCAGACCGGCGAGGACCATACACTGATCTTCCGGGCTGTTCTGGGTGGGGCAGCGTCTCTGCCTGACGACCTGGTTTTCGAATTCGCGACGGACTGCGCGGACCTTGAACTTGTCCCGGGGGCGGGGTTCGCGTTCGCCGGCACGTACCTCAGCGTCTCGACCGTGTATCGTTCAAACGAGGGCTTTGGCGAGGGCCTGCCGACGCTGAATCCCGGGACGCCCAGTTCTGTCGCTTTCACGGGCCATTTCGTGATGGCGCCAGCCACCATCGGCTGGTGCAACCTGCAATGGCCGCCAACGCTGGTCGCGACGGCGGGCGTGGCGAGCGATCTGGTCTACGGGCAGGTGTGGATCGACGATGTGACGAATCTTTCCGGCGCGACGGCAGGGCTGGACGCTGAATTGGGCTTCGGTCCCGACGGCAGCAATCCGGCGGTGGACCCTTCCCCCTGGCAGTGGGTCCCCGCCGTGTTCCATCTCGACGTCGGCGAGAACGACGAGGTCTTAGCGCGGCTCACCGTGCCCGCTGCCGGTGTCTACGACTACGCCTATCGCTTTTCGTTCCTGTCGGGACCGTGGCTCTACGGCGACCTCAACGGCACCGAGGACGGCTACTCGCCGGCAGAGGCGGGAAGTCTTGTGGCCACGGCGCCGACCGGCGTGCCTGGCGCGCCAGCCGCCCTTCGCCTCCACCCCAACCAGCCCAACCCATTCAACCCAAGAACCACCATCCGCTTCGACCTCCCGGTAGCGGGTCAGGCTATACTCTCGATCTACGACCTCGCCGGCCGCCTCGTTCGGGTCCTCGTCGAGGGGGAACGGGCTGCGGGAGCCTACGAGGCGGTTTGGGACGGAAGGGATGCCACCGGCCGCTCCGCCCCCTCCGGCAGCTACCTGGCCCGGCTGGTCGCGGGGGGGAAGGTGGAGGTTGTGAGAATGGGGTTGGTGCGCTGAGGGCGCGGAGGAACGAGTATGCGCGCGAGAGCCGCGATCATCTCCTGTCTGGTCTGGGCGCTCGTGTTCTGCCCGGCAAGCCAGAGTCTGGCGACCGTCGTCTGCCCCTCTGGCGAGACGCAACAGGGTGTCGATGTGTCCTGGTGGCAAGGGACCGTGAACTGGGGCCAAGTCGCGGCCTCGGGCGTGACCTTCGCCTTCGCGCGCGTCTCGGATGGTCTGACCGCCGATGGTCGCTTCGCCAGCAACTACGCGGGGATCAAAACGGCGGGGATGATACGGGGGGCGTACCAGTTCTTTCGGCCCGGGCAGGATGCGCTTGCACAGTCGGATCTCTTTCTGTCGAGCATCGGCACCATCGGGCCCGGCGACCTTCCGCCGGCCCTCGATGTCGAGATCACAGATGGCATGAGCGCTGTCGCTGTCGGCCAGGCCGTCGAAACATGGGCGACGGCCATTCAGCAGGCGACGGGGCGCACCCCGCTCATCTTCACCAGCCGCAACTTCTGGGATGACCACGTCATCAGTCCCGACTCTGCACTCAATCCGCTTTGGATTGCGGCATGGGGCGTTGCTTGTCCCGACACTCCCTCCATTTGGGACAACTGGGTTTTCTGGCAATACAGCGGCGACGGATCGGTACCTGGAATCGTCGGCCTGGTCAGCCTGGATGTGTTCAATGGTCCCTTGAGTGAACTTCAGGAACTGGCGGGCATGGCTCCGGTCGGCGTCCCCGGCGCGCAGGCGACAGTGCCCCGGCTCTACCCCAACCACCCCAACCCCTTCAACCCAAGAACCACCATCCGCTTCGACCTCCCGGCTGCCGGTCAGGTCCGCCTCGTCGTCTACGACCTCGCCGGTCGACTCGTCCGGGTCCTCGTAGAGGGGGAAGTCTCCGCGGGGAGCCATGAGGCGGTTTGGGATGGGAGGGACGCGACGGGCCGGGCACGCACCCTCGGGCACCTACCTGGCCCGGCTGGTCGCGGGGGGGAAGGTGGAGGGGGTGAGGTTGAGTCTTGTGAGGTGAGCGGGGCGTGAGGTTTCTCGGGGTGCCGCGGTTTTGGACCGACCGCTGCCGCACTATTGGACCAGCGTTCGCAGGTGCCGGGTTTCAGTCCCAGAACGTGGTTGCCGTGCCCTTCGTCATCGCCTGACTGCACTTCGGACAAGGCCTGCCCTTCTTCCAGGCCGCGACATGCCGTCCCTCACAGCTCGGGCACTTTCCCATATCCTTGTCGTACTCGGGATCGCCGGTTGGGCCGTCTTTTCCCTCCCGTCCGATCAACACATCCACAAGATCTTGGCAATCTTTGCAGACCATCGTCCGAACGACGGCAAAGAAGCCAACATCCCTGCCACCCGACACTTCAGCCGAGTAACCGCAATTCGCACAGGTGAACTTGTACCAGGCGCCCACGTGGTCACCCCTCTCGTCATTAAGCTCGGCGCAATCGGTCTGGCCCGGCCCTGCTCCTCGCCCGCCCGCTCGCATGGGGGAGGAGGGAGGCTATACAGGTGGCGCTTCGCCACGGGCGGTTTCTGGCAAGTGCTCTACCTGACCGACTCCGCGCATCCCATGCACCGTCTTCTCGAACCGGTAGTGCTGAAGTGCCGGCATATTCTTCTTCGAGACGTTCACGCCGTACTCTGGATAGCTCTTGAGGCCTTCGTAGTCATGGTCGACGAGGAGAGGGCTGGTCTTGAGCCATGCGGTGGCAGGGATCAGGTAGAGGTCAGGCTCCTTCTTCTCGGTGAGCAGAACCAACGCCAGGTAGAGGTCCTCCCGCAGTGCGAACCTGTCCTTCAGCAGGAACGCATAGCCGCTATCCCGCAGAGACTTGACCTGCACCGCGATGAAGGGGCCGTTCTCGTACCGTGCCACGAAATCGATACCGCGGTCGTCGACCTCGGTTCCGTACACCTGGAAGCCGTGCATCGTCAACTCGATCTTAACGAAATACTCGGCATAGGCACCGACCTGCTGCGTGTTCAGCGCGCTCCAGATGTACTTGGACATTGGCTTTCCTATCGCGGCTAACGACCGCTCTTGGTCTCCAGATACTTTTTCCTCAGCGCATCCACCGGCACGAGCTTCCCGGCCTGGTCCCGGTAGCGACAGAATTCCCACTCATTGCCGGCCTGGGGCTTCGCGCCGACGGCTGTCCCTACCAAAAACCTCCACGCACCTCGATCTGCAAGCCGGCACCGCCGGATCGTGATTCTCGATCGCATGACAGGCCCGGTCAAGAGCTTCGATACGCCGACTTGTCAGGCGGCGCGCGCCCTTCGTGCGCCGCCCTCCCGGCTGCCGGGCAGACCCATCCCCCGCGGTGGCTGGCGCCCATTGCTTCTGCGTCAGGCCGCTTTGCGGAAGTAGCGATGGTGCAGGCCGCGCACCATCGGTTCTGATCGTACTGCACCGCGTTCCGGGGGCTCGATCTCGCGGGGGATCGGCGCGTCCTTGTCCAGGCCAAGGTGCGTCCGGACCTCGTGGTAGTACTTGAAGTAATCCCTCAGCACGCGGCGCAGGTGGAGTTCGTTTAGGATGATCATGTGGTCCAGGCAGTCGTGCTTGATGGTGCCGACCATGCGCTCGCAGTAGCCGTTCTGCCAGGGCGAGCGGCGGGAGATCACCTTCTGCGTGCTGCCGATCTGCTTGATCGTCGCCGTCACGATGGCGCCGTAGATGCTGTCGCGGTCGCGGATGATGAAGCGGGGGGCGGTGTCGAAGGGGAAGGCCTGGATCAGTTGCAGGCTGGTCCAGTAGGCGGAGGGGGCGTCGGTCACGTTGAAGTGGATGAGCTTTCTGCGGTCGAGCGACAGGAAGATCAGCACGTACAGCGTTCCGAACGTCACGGTCGGGATGGTGAGGAAGTCGATCGCGACGATGTCGGGCAGGTGGTTGCGGATGAAGGTCTGCCAGTTCTGGGAGGGCGGCTTCCCGCGCTTGATCATGTACTTCGCCACGGTCGCTTCGCTCACGTTGATGCCGAGCATCAGCAGTTCGCCGTGGATGCGGGGGGCGCCCCAGAGCGGATTGTCGTGGGACATCCTGCGGATCAGGTCGATGGTCGCGATCGGGATGCCGGGGCGCCCGCCCTTGCCGGCTCGGGATTTCCAGCGCCAGTAGAGGCGCCAGCCCTTCCGGTGCCAGGCGATCACGGTGGACGGCTTGACGAGGCGCAGCGGTCGGCGCCAGTGGCGCCAGCAGCGGGAGAGCGCGACCCAGAACACCTTGTCGGCGGTGCGGAGCCGCGGGCGGGCGCCGGAGCGCTCGAGCACGAGGATCTGCTGGCGCAGGGCGAGGTTCTCGATGATCAGGTCGTGCCGCGGGCGGACCAGGTCGCGCAGGGTGGCCAGGATGAGGGAAATCATCCGGGGGCTATCGGCAGGTGACGCGAGCGATGTAGCGCCGGCAAGTGACCGCAGCCACCGCGGGGACAATGCGAACGGAGTTTCTGGTAGGGACAGCCTGCACAGGCAGGTTTCAGGGATTCATGACGGAGGGCCGCAGCCACGACATGAATCTGGCAATGGTGTCGGCCTTGGATTTTTGAATTGGGGGGCGCAGATACGAAGCATGCAATATTTGGTAAAAGGCGTACTTAACATCCGGCGCCATTACGGGATTATCGCGAAATATCCTTGTCGCTGTGCTCTCGAGGGTCGCATCATCACCAAGTTTGAGATACGCCATGCACAGGAATATGCCCGCCGATACGGGATTCCCCGTGCTCAGCAACTCCTCGTTGCCATGTTTCCGGTACCCATCGATCGCACGTTCCAGGATTGGTACGGCGTCAGCCGGCATTCCCCTGGCAACGAGAAGCTTGCCCAACTCGAAGGCGGCGGTGGGTGAATCGGGCGCCGCCTCAAAGGCTGCAGCCGTAAATGCTTCCGCCGCAGACCGGTCCCCGCCATAGGACGCCCACTGCGCCTTCAGTACGGACGCCAAAGCCGTAGCGAAACCGGTGAATAGTGCCCGGTTGGGCAGGCGATGACCAAGCAGCTGTTTGTGGCGTGCGGGCCCCATCGCATCCACGCGGTCAGTCAGAAATGAGAGTATGGCCGCCCTTGTCAGCATCGCAAAAAGATGAACTCTCAGAGAATGCCCCGTTATCACGGGGCCCTGGTTGCGCCCGCCTTCGCTCGTTCGCATTTCTTCGTACAATTCCCTGGCTGCATGGCCCAGCGCGGCTGGCAGCCTGCCGTAGCGGAGCACTCCGTTCACGAGTTGGGAGAGTTCGTCCCCTGCCTCGACTTCAGACAACGTCCACAAGTCGTTGGCGATACGCCTCCGTTCCGTTTCCGGCATCTGCCACGGCACTGAACAGTAGTGACAGGCCGAAGAAGCTTCGTCGATCCTTTCCGGACGCGCCTGGGGAAAGTCCACGAAAAGCCGGAGCAGATAGCCGCTAAGGGACTCGAGCGAGGACGGTCTGCTGGCGAGCCGCAGGGCCCGGACGTCGAAGGTGACCACTGGCGCGGTAAAGAATTCCAGGGTCGGGCTTGAGAATTTTGTGGCCATGTCATCGGTCGTGCCGAACGACTGATCGGCCTCGCGCACGCCGCCCAGAAGGAACGGCGAATCGTCGGTCAGGGGCTGGTCCGCGTGCGCCAGCAGCGCGCCGGAGGATGGCCGGGAGCAGGTGGTCGCCAGCATCAGGCGGTTCGTCGCGACCAATGGCAATACGCGCTCGATGGCCTGGCCCGCGCCCTCGCCGTCAACGCGAACAAACGTGGTGCGCAATCCGGCGGACGTGGCAAGCTGCGCCGCCATCTCGTTTCCGGGGACGATGAACTCGACACCATCAGGAACATGCTTTGCCGCCTCGGCGTAGCAGGCCATCACGTCGGGAAGATCCGGGGCATTGCCGGAGGCGATCAGGGCCACCGTCAGCCGGCTGGGGCTGCGGGTATAGCTGCGTTTGGCGGCCACGCCGAGGGGCTTGGCCAGGCTGTCGGCAAATACTATCGAGGAATTCCGGAAAGACCGGTCCCGCAGGAAAGCATCGCTGTCGCTGGGCGCGCTGGCTGAAGTGCCGGTGCGATGCTTGTCGAATGCCCGCAAATTGATGGCCGCGCAGCGCGCGTCGAGCTCCTGGGGCCGCCATTGGCCGCCGTCAGTCCACATGGCATGAGCGCGGAGGCGAAAGGCAGACCATGGCTCACCCTTGATCAGCTTTGAAACCTCAGGCATCAGCGCGGAGACTGCGGGCATTTCATCAAGAGCGTCGAACAGCGCCCGCACGCCAAACGCGTGGGGCAGGATCCCGGAACTGATGAACAAAAGGCTGTCCGCAACGCTGACGTGCATGGCTTCCTGCAGTGCGTCACGTGGCTGAGCGCCGCTGCTGAGCAGGTATCGGATGTAGTGCTCCTCGCACCACGGAACGAGCAGATTTGCGTGGCGCGGCGGAATGACGAGGAAATATGCCGTGTGCGGGGGCATGCACCTGAGGAAAGTCCCGAGCCGTTCGGCCAGGTGCTCGGTGTCCTGGGCAAAAAGGGCCAGTTCGCGCAGGCCGCTGATTCGAGCGGGGAAAGCCCACGGTTCGCGCCGAAGATCGAAGTGATCCTGGCGCATGGGTCTGCGCACCGAAGGCAGCCCGGCGATGATGTCATGCCACTGCCTGCGCGTCGCCTCGAAGCCCCATTGCCGGTCAGAGTGTTGTCGACCGTTCAGTGATAGCTGCTGCCAAAGCGTCGCATCGTCGAGCAGGCGGATGATGGCCTCAGCGAATTCCGGCGCTGTGTCGGCAATGAGGGCGTGCCGACCGTTCAAGAGATCCATGCCCTCGGCGCCGATGGTCGTGGTGACAACCGGGAGACCGTAGGCCAGCGCTTCGCCAACTTTGCCCTTCATGCCTGCCCCGTAGCGAAGCGGCGCCACGGAGATCAGGGCTGCGTCGAGGTAGGGCCTGGTATGGGGCACCCATCCCGTGACGGACACGCGGTCACAGGCCAGGGAGTAGACCTCGTCATTCGGCGCCGAACCGGCGAGGGTCACGTGGATGGCGGGATGCTGCGCCCAGACGAGCGGCATGACCTCGCGTACCAGCCAGACCACGGCATCGACGTTGGGCCGATGGCTGTAGCCTCCGAAGAAGAGGAGCCCCGTCCTGCCGGTTCTGACCGGACTGGCGTCTTCGGCTGGGTGGACGTTAGTGAGCACGCCGACGTTCGCGTCCGGGACGTGAGCCAATAGGGCGGCTTTGTCCTGATCGGTCACCGCAACGGCGGTGTCCGCGTTGCGATAGGTGGCAATCTCGAGGCGGCGGAAACGGTCGAAACCCGAGGCGACCGCAAGGTCCCCCTTGAGCTCGATCTCCCGCCATTCACGCAAGAAGACGATGTCCACCGAATCGACGATGAAGGGCAGATCCGGTCGGATCTTCCGGACGATGGGCAGGTAGACCGAGCCCACGTCGGGAAAGTAGGCATATACGAAGGCGAATTCGTTGTGCGTGAGGATCGCGCCCAGATCCGCCGACTTCGTATTTGTCGGAATGTAATGGCCAATACCGAACGCCGGCCAGCGGTCAATGTCGTTCTGGAAGACGGTCATGCCGGCTTCCTCCATGGCGGCGACGTATCGGTTGTGCCCCATGGCATCGATCGCCAGAACGACGATCTGGTGGGTCTCGCCCAGAACCTGCAGAGCCCGCCAGAGGCGAAGCTCGCCGGAGGCGATGTCGGGCATCACCGGGAACTTGGCAATGACCAGCGCTTTGGGCTTGCCGTTGGTCAATACATCGAAGTATCCGCGTCGGTGCCTGGTCCGCAGCACCTCGCCCCACTTCTTCAGGAACTTCGACCTGTTGACGGCCTGCCACTTCTTGGCGCCTTTGGTAATGTCGACGCCGGCGGTTGCACCCTCACGGTGGAACACCGCTGACCGCGGCTCATAAACAACCCGATAACCGGCCTGCCTGACCGAAAAGGCGAGATCCGTGTCTTCGTAATAGGCTGGCGCGAAATGCTCGTCGAGCTGTCCGCCCACGGAGTCGAGAGCGTCCCTGCGGATGTATATGCTGGCCCCCGAACAGTAGTCGACGTCCCGGCGCACGTTGTATTGCGGCAGAGTGGGGTCCTCGCCTTTGCCGATATTGGCGCCCGAGGCGTCCCGGTACACGACGGAGCCGGCTTCCTGCAGCACCCCGTTCGGATAGATCAGTTTCGAGCCGACGATGCCGATATCCGGAGCCGAGTACGCCGTATCGGCGAGTGCCTCCAGCCAGCCGTCGGTCACGAGGGTGTCGTCGTTGAGCAATACCACATCATGATCGGGGTAGCGCCTGAAGACCGCGTTGTTTCCGAGCACGAAGCCTATGTTCTCTGAATGATGTACGACGTCTATCCGGCCCTTCAGGCTGTCGAGATATTCCCTGGTTCCGTCATGGCTCGCCTGGTTGAAAACGCAGACGCGGTAGTTCGGGTATTGGCGGTGGGCGAAGATGGACTGCAGGCAGTCTGTAATCAGCTGCCGATGATTCCAGGTAAGAATGGAGACGACCACGGGTCGTCTGTTCAGCGACTCTTCCATCGACCGATCCTCCGGATGCGCGGTCGTAAGCGATGCGAGACGGCGCTGGTCGTGACGGACGGCGGACCCCGGGCCCGCCCGGATGCATCCGCGTGGCCGGCATCACTTTCAAGCCTGGAAGATGCATAGTCAACCGCACATCCGATGCCGCGTATCGCGGTGAAGCCAGGTCAAAGGCAGGATGTCGTCGAAGGCGGGTCGCGCCGCAGTTTGCCGATGTCTGCAGAGGCAGGTTGGCCCTGATTGAGCGACTGCTTCCGGTCAGACCGTGGCTTGCGGTTGCGCCGTCAGCGTGCGTGCGATGGCTGCGTACAGTTCCTCGGCCTTCACGGGCTTGGAGACGTAGTCGTCCATCCCGGCCGCCAGGCAGCGCTCACGGTCGCCCTTCATAGCATGGGCCGTCATGGCGATGATCGGCAGGTGCCCCCCGGCCACGATTTCGCGTCGACGGATCTCCTCGCAGGCGCTCAGACCGTCGAGGCCCGGCATCTGGACATCCATGAGCACGAGGTCGTAGCCCCCGCGCTCGATCGCCGCCAGGGCCTCGAGACCGTCTGCCACGGCGTCCGCGGTGACGCCCGCCTTCGCGAGCAGCCGGAGAGCCACCTTCTGGTTGACCAGGTTGTCTTCGGCGAGCAGCACGCGGCAGGGTGGAAGCGTGGCGGGCACGGCTGAACGGGCCGGACCGGGATCCGCCGGGATAACGTCCGAGATCGCGCGCGGGAGCCGCAGCGTCACCGTGAACACGCTCCCCCGGCCGATCGCGCTCTCGAGTTCCAGGTGCCCTGACATCAGCTCGACCAGCCTTCGGCTGATGCTCAGGCCCAGTCCGGTGCCACCGAAGCGGCGGCTGATTCTTTCGTCGGCCTGGGCGAAGGGATCGAAGATCGCGTTCTGCCGTTGCGGCGCGATGCCGATGCCCGTGTCGCGCACCTCGATCCGGATCCCCACGTGCTTTACGTCTGCCTCGGTGTAACGCGCCCTGATCGTCACGCCCCCGCGCTCGGTGAACTTGATTGCGTTGCCCGCGAGGTTTACGAGCACCTGCCGCAGCCGACCCGGGTCTCCGCGCAACGCGCACGGCAGGTCGTCCGGGGCGTCGAATTCGAGCGTGAGGCCCTTGTCGTGCGCCTGGAAGGAGAGCAGGTCGACCACGCTCCCGAGCACCTCGCGGAGGTCGAAGTCGATTGCCTCGAGCTCGATCCGGCCGGCCTCGATCTTGGAGAAGTCGAGGATGTTGTTGATGATCGAGAGCAGGGCATCCGCGCTGGCGCGGATGGTCCGGGCGCAGTCGCTCTGGTCCGCTGTGAGCGGCGTGTCGAGCAGAAGCTCGGTCATGCCAAGCACGCCGTTCATCGGCGTGCGGATTTCGTGACTCATGTTCGCCAGAAATTCAGACTTGGCCTGGTTCGCAGTCTCGGCCTCGCGGTGAGCGGTCTCGAGCTCGTTCGCGCGTCGCTCCAGCAGCGCCGCGTTGTGCAGTCCCCGCCAGTATTCGCGTTCGAGCCTGCCTATCACGAGGATGCAGTAGAAGGCATAGATCGCGATCATCACCGCGAGGGTGTACAGCCGTGAATCCGGCACGATGACCGCAGCTGCGATGAGCGGCACGAGGAGGAGTGAGAATACGCCTCGGGCCAGCCGTAGATCGGGTACGAGAGCGGGCATGATGCCGGCACACATGCCGGCGGTCGCGAACAGCACCAGCAGGGAATCCTCGGAAAATCCATTCAGATAGACGATGAGCGCGGTTGTTCCGCCCCACGTGCCCGAGAGGATGAAGCTCACGGCCCTGAAGGCAGCCCGATACCGTTCGGGATTCCTGTCATAGAGGTGCTCGAATCGATGCGAAAGCAGGAGGCGGGCGATTCCGAACACGGTCATGATCCCGACGAACAGGCGCAACGCGACCATCCCGCGCAGGTCATTGCTTACGCCGAACAGAAGCGTGATCGAGACCATCACGTAGACGAGCGCCCCGGGGATCGTGCGGCGGGCGAGATCGCCGTAGGCGCTGCGCCACTTCTCAGGCGTGCGCTCGTGCTCCGTCGGCGCATTGGGAAGTCGTCGGGAGGTGGTGGTCTCGGACGTCACAAGGGCCTCCTCAGCGGACCGTGCAGACAGCCTACGGGCAGAACGAGGACACGATTGCTCGCTGACGAACGGCCGCGCCCCAAGAGGTGCGTCCGCAAGCTCTCATTGCCTAAAATCATCGGCAGCCACGGGCACGAAGTTGAGCGCGAAGAGCCGCATTCCGTCAGGCTGACTCGCGCGGAACCCCCTCGTTTCGTCCTAGCGCACCCGGATCCCCGCCTCACGCAGGAACTGGCTGGGCCTGCGCGCGCTGCAGACGATATCGAGCCGGGAGCGGGCCCGGGTCAGCGCCACGTAGAAGAGACGGCGCTCGTCTTCGAGCCCCCCCTCGCCGGTCGGATCGCGCCGCAGGGTGCGGGCGAGCGGGAACTGTCCCTGGTCGGCGCCGAAGAGGATGACGCGGTCCCACTCGCGCCCTTTGGCGCCGTGGACGGTGTTCAGCTCCACGGCCCCGATGCGGCCCTCCGACACCGCTTCCGGCCCGTACCCGCAGGCCGTGGCCACCGCGCGCAGGAGATTCCCGGTACGCGCCAGCACGGCGACCTCGCCGGGCGCCGCGCCCCGCAGCAGCTCGGCCACGCAGGCGGCGCCATACGTCGGGTCCGCCTGCGGCCACACGGCGATCTGTCCCGGCCGCCGCACGCCCGCGTGCAGCGGCTTGCGGAAGCGGCAGCGGTTGTGCCGGATGAGTCGCCGCGACGCATGGGTGATCGCCCGGCCGCAGCGGTAGTTGCGCACCAGCGGGAAGCGCTCGAGGCCCGGGTAGGTCTGGTCCAGCTCGATGACCCGCTGCACCGAGGCCCGGCGCCAGGCGTAGATGCACTGGTCCTCGTCGCCCACGCAGAACAACGAGTCGTGGGGTGCAGCCAGCAATCCGACCAGCAGCGCCTGCGCCGGCTCGATGTCCTGATATTCATCGACCAGCACCCGCTCGAACCGGGCCTGCCAGCGCTCGCGGGCGCGGGCATCGTCCTGCAGCAGCGCGATGGACTCGGCGATCAGGTCGTCGAAGTCGTATGTCCGTTCGCGCTGCAGGCGCTGCTGGTACAGCGCGAAGGCCCGGGCCGCAGCGCGCGGGCGAGGCCCCTCGGTCGCCGCGCGATCCAGGGCGACCTCGGGCCGGATCATCAGGGCCAGCTTGAACAGGCTGACGGCCTCCTGCGCCGCCGCGGCATCGAAGCGGCCACAACCCGGCTCGGAGGCGGCGGCCAGCGCTGCCAGTTCCTGCCACTGGGCCGGGCCGAGGGTGCCGATCCGCTGCCGCAGGCGCCCCTCCTGCCTGAGGATGTGCAGACCCAGACCGTGGAAGCTGCGCACGCAGATGCCGTCGATGCCGCCGCCGGCCAGGCGGGAGGCGATTTCGAGGCAGGCGTCGCGGTTGAAGGTCGAGCAGAGAATACGGTCGGCCGGCGTGCCGCGGCGCCGCAGCTCGCGCACCCGCTCGATGAGCACGGTGGTCTTGCCGCTGCCGGCCGGCGCGATGACCTGGACGACGCCGTCACCGGCGCACACGGCCGCGTTCTGTTCCGGATCCAGACGGGTCGCGGGCTGCGGTCGACTGTCGCCGTGCCGCGACAGGCGCCCGGCCAGGTTGTACCACCGGGGAGCCGGAACCGGACCGGGCACCGACCGCGGGATCGTGTAGTGCGACACCAGATGGAGCAACCGGTCGAGCGTCCAGGGGCAGTTCCAATCGGGGTCGATGAACTCGTGCGAAGGCAGGTCGCGCAACTCACGCTCGGCGTGGACCAGCAGGGTACAGCCCAGCCGGAAGGCCGGTTCGATGAGGTAGCCGTGGATCAGCCGAAGGTCGTCGACCGTCTGACATGGCACTTCCAGCACGGCCAGCCGGGGGTGCTTCGCGTAGAGCGCCAGCAGGCGGGCCGCGGGATTTTTCAGCGACGAGCGAGTGTTGCCCCGCGGGCGCGCGGCAACCACCGCGGCGGCCAGGCGCCGAAAGCGGATGACGTGGTACCGCTCGCGGCGCAGATCGTCGCGGCGCGGCGGCGCGGTCACCCACCGCAGCTCGCGGATTCTGTCGCGGCACTCCCTCCGACCGTGCATCCTGGCGCCAGCTCCTGCGATCGTGCCCGCCGGACTTGTGCACGGATCGTACCGCTCCTGCTGCCGGTCGCCGCGGGCGCGGGTCGAGCAGTGTCGACAGGGGATCTGGGGCGCGTATTCGCAGGGGTTGCTACGGGAGCAAAAAGTGCGCGGCCCGGTTTGATCCGGCGCGGGTCCGAAAAACGGTTGCTGCCGTAGCAGTCTCTGCAAGGAAGGGCTCTGCACGCCCTTGCCATCCTCGCAGAACGGTTGCTGCCGAAGCAGTCTCTGTAAGGAAGGACTCCGCAATCCCCTATCACCTCGACTGAGCGTCGGTGTGCGAGGTGATCGTGGGTGTCTGGACGGGTGTCCGGAAACAAGAAGCCCGGCCTGCGTGGCCGGGCTTCCCGTTCTTCCGCGCGGCGCACCGCCGCACGATCAATAGCAGGCCGTGTCAGAGTTTGACGATGTCGATCAGGTAGTCACCGCCCAAAACGATGCGGTGCCACTCGCCGATCGTTTCGCCCGGGATCAGCAGGGGCCAGCCCGGGGGGCAGCTGGCGATCAGTTCGGCCGCGGTCCGGCCCTGGGCCGCCGCCACCTCGACGCGCTCGCGCGGCGCCAGGTGGGCCTCGCGGGGCGTCATCGCCATGAGGGGGGCGTTCATGCCGTGGCTCGCGCGCGGCAGGAAGCCGGGAGAGGCCGTCAGCTGCGGCTTCACCTGGCGGCACGCCCGCTCGAAACGCTTCAGATCGGCGAGCGTGTTAAGGAACGAGAAGATGAACAGCACGCCGTTGGCGTCGTGGAACTCGTGGTCCACGCCCGCCTCGTAGAACCAGCGCGCGAGCTGGTCGGAAGCGACGTAATCGGTTGTCAGGAAGAATTTCAGCGGATCCTGCACCGGCACCCCTTCGGGCACGTGGTAGCGGATCAGGCCGTCGCCGTTATGCTGGCGGCGCTTCACACCGGACAGCTCGTCGACGAGACGGGCGATCTGCACCGCGGTCTCGGGTGCGAAGAGCCGGTCGATCGCCTTCTCGACGCTCAGCATCAGCAGGTTGCTGACCGTGGTCGTCTCGATCAGGTCGAGGCCCTGGCTCATCTCGCGCGCGGTCAGACGCGAAGCGACCGGCAGGTGCACGAGCGCCGTCTGCACGAGCGCGCCGGCATACTTGTGCAGGCTGTGCAGCACGATATCGACGTCGAAATTGAGCGCCGAAACCGGCAGCACCGGGCTGGCCACCCAGTGGGTGCCGTGGCTCTCGTCGACGACGATCTCGAGGTCGTGGCGTCGGCAGACCTCCACGCAGGCCGGCAGATCGACGCTCCACCCCTCGAAGGTCGGGTTGGTGAAGATGATCGCCGTGGGCCGGTCTGGTCCGGCGGCGGCGAGCCGCGCTTCGAGTTCCTCGGGCGTGACGACGGCGCCCGCCGGCCGGATGAAGTCCACGCCCAGGCCGCTCAGGATCAGTCCATTGACCATCGATTTGTGGCAGTTGCGCACGATGTAGACGCTCTTGTGCCGGCGCGCGAGCGCCAGCACCGAGGCGAGACATCCGGACGTAGTGCCGCTCGTCAGGCAGATCGTCTGCTTGGTGCCGTAGAGCGCTGCGATCCGTGCCTCGAACGCCTTCAGGTCGCGCCGCGTGAAGTATTTCACGTCGCGCGCCACGAGCGTTGCGGGCAGGAGCCGCTTCTCCATGCTGCGGCCCTGGTGGGCCGGCGTGTGCAGGTGCAGGCTCACCACGGGTCGCTGGTCGATCATTTCCGCGAAGGAGGCGTGGAGCTTAGCCATAGTATTTCGCCTCCAGGGGGGCGATCGGGCGCGCGATCTGATCGAGGGCGATCCCGGCGCGAATCGCCAGCAGGACCCCGGCCGCCTCGGGATAGCTCTTCACCCGGATGATGCCGGGGTGATCGGCCAGGCCGAGGTCCGCGGGGGAGGTCCCGAAGGCGGTCCGGTTGTTCTCGATGAGGATCACCGGCACGCCCCGCTCCAGGCAGAGGAAGAATGGCAGCCCCCCGACCGCGGTGGCCGGCAGCACCATGGCCGCCAGGTCCTCGGTCGAGATGACGCCGGGGTCGCACGACGGCCCGCCGCTGCGCGGCTGCGGCCGCGGCGAGCGGTGCAGCCCCTTGAGCACCGACCCGATATAGGTGGACGAGATCAGCTCCGACGCGTCCCGCGGATCGCCGAGGGTGCCGAGCATCGCGTTGGCGACGTCGCCCAGCAGCGGCCCATGCGTGATCGGCAGCGGGAAGAAGGTCGTCATGGTGTGCGTCAGGATCGCCTCGGCGCCACCCCACGGGTTCGGGATGTCCTGCTGTTTGTAGTAGCGCTGACGCAGGGAGTCATCCATCAGCAGTTCGCTGGCGATGCAGATCGCCTCCGCCGACTCGGCCAGCTTCTCGATGCCCGTGAAGCAGGACTCGAGGTCTCCAAACTCACCGGTGGCCTGGCCATACTCCGAGAACACGCAGGTGATTTCAAACGGCTTGCGCGCGACGAGCACCTGCGAAATCGGCAGACCCCCGACCGTCCGCATCGCCTCGATGCAGTTGATCGTATTGTGCAGGAACTTTTCCTCGGCCGGCGTGCCGACCAGCACCGCGATCTCCCGCGGCGGCACGTCCTGCAGGTCAAGATTGCCCAACAGGAAGTGACAAAACAAGTTGCCCTCGAGGCAGCGCACCTTCGGCCCGGCGTGATACAGGTCGGCGGCGGTGATGGCGTTCGGGTTCGTGAGCACCAGGTCGGCCGCCTCGGCCAGCAGGTTCGTCACGGGCACGCCGTCGCCGCAAAAGCCGCCGAACTCCGCCCGCACGCCCGTGGGCACGATATGCCCCACAACGAAGCGCGCGCGGCGTTTTCCGACCGACGTATTCGGTTTCAGCAGGGAGCCCCAGACCTGTCGGCGATGGGTGGCGACGGAACTGGCCTCGAACCAGAGCCTGTCACCGTCGGCCTTGACCACGATGACCCGGACCGGCACATGACCCTCGGGGATCGACTTCGAAAGTTCCTCACCAATGCGGGTCCAGGACCGTTCTTTGGGAGGGAGCTTGACCACGCTTACGTGGCTGGAGACAGTGGCCATCGGACTCCTTTGATCGGGTTGTGCGTTGACCTCATCATCCCGCCCTGCGGGCGGACGAATGGCGCCATACAATATGCAGACTAACCGGCACCGCCCAATATTATTTTCATCGCCCGGGAATTTTCTTCCCTGAGCGGAAAGTGGCGGCCGTGGCAGATCGGCGGCGGTCGCGACCGACCCTGCCGCCGCCCCCGCCAGCGTCATCGCCGCCCGCCGGCGACGGCTCGACACTACGCCGCGCCGGCGCTACCCTGCCCTGTGCGGAGGTGGGTCGCCGCCAGCCGGGACCCGGAGTCTGATGCCGCAGTTCATTCCCGATCGCGAGGAGAGACCAGCCATGGCCGAGATCACGCTCAAAGGAAACAAAATCCACACCGCCGGCGCGCTGCCGGCCCGGGGCGCTGTCGCGCCCGATTTCAAGCTGACCCGCGGCGATCTGAGCGACGTGTCGCTGCAGGATTTCGTCGGGAAGAAGCTGGTGCTGAACATCGTGCCGAGTCTCGACACCGGGGTCTGCGCGGCGTCGGCGCGCCGCTTCAACCAGGAGGCGACGGGGCTGGGCGGCGCGCTCGTCCTGACGATCAGCAACGACCTGCCGTTCGCCCAGGGCCGATTCTGCGAGGCCGAGGGGATCAAAGACGTCGTGATGCTGTCGCAGCTGCGGGACCGCGCCTTCGGCCGGGCTTACGGCGTGGAGATCGTGGACGGCCCGCTGGCGGGGTTGCTGTCGCGCGCCGTGGTGGTGCTCGACGCGGCGCACAAGGTCGTCCACACCGAGCAGGTGCCGGAAATCGCCCAGGAGCCCGACTACGCGCAGGCGCTGGCGGCGGTGAAAGCACTGGCGTGACGGCGGCGTGCAACCGGCCGCGGATCCGCCGCGTATGACGATGGTTCGCAGCGGTCCTCCCGACGGCCTGACCACCCCCAGGGGGTCGGGCCGTTTCCCCGTTCGAACCGCGTTCCACCACTCCAACGTGAGGAGGAGCAGCATGCAGCGCTTTCCGGTCGTGTGCGTCCTGCTGGCCGCCCTGGCGGCTGCAATACCCGCGCCTGCGTTCGCGGCGCCGGCGGCCGCCGCCGATCCGCAGGCCGGCTACCTGAGGTACCCCGACATCCACGGCGCCACGGTGGTCTTCGGCGCCGAGTCGGATCTCTGGCTTACCTCGGACCGCGGCGGCCCGAGCCGCCGGCTCACCAGCCACGCGGGGCAGGAGATCCTGCCGAGCTTCTCGCCGGACGGGAGGTGGATCGCCTTCACCGGGGAGTACGACGGCAACCGCGACGTCTACGTCGTGCCGGTCGCCGGGGGCGAGCCGCGCCGTCTTACCTGGCACCCCGACGCCGACGACGTGGTCGGCTGGACCCCCGACGGCGCCCGGGTGATCTTCCGCAGCGGGCGGGAGCTGCCGATCGGCCGCTGGGAGCTGTTCACGGTGCCGGCGGCGGGCGGGCAGGAGGAGAAGCTGCCGCTGGGCTGGGCGGCGCGTATCGACATGGATCCGGTTTCGGGCCTGTGGGCGTTCAACCGCAACAGCAACGAGGGACGCACCTGGAAGCGCTACCGCGGCGGCACGGTGCAGGACATCTGGGTCGGCGACCCGGTCCGGGCCGACTGGCGCCGGCTCACGACCGCCAACGTGCTCGAGGCCTGCCCGATGTGGCACGGCGGGCGGATCTGGTTCCTGAGCGATCAGGGCGGGACCACGAACATCTGGTCGATGAAGCCTGACGGCTCCGACCGGAAGCGCCACACCAGCCTCTCGCCCTGGGACGCCCGGCAGCCCGGCATGGGCCCGGACGGGCGGATCGTCTACATGCTGGCCGGCGACATCCACCTCTTCGACCCGGCCGACGGCTCCGAGCGGCGGCTGCCGATCGAACTGCCGGGCGACCGCGTGCTGACGCGCGTCCGCTACCCGGACCCGGCGCAGTACACGACCGGCCTCGATCTGTCGCCGGACGGCTCGCGCCTCGCCGTGGTCACGCGCGGGGAGATCTTCTCGGTGCCGGTGAAGGAGGGGGTCACGCTGCCGGTGACGCGCGGCAGCGGCGCCCGCGAAAACTGGGCCGGCTTCGATCCCAAAGGTGAGCGCCTGGTCTATGTGACCGACCCGACGGGCGAGGAGGAGATCCGCACGATCGACGCCTGGGGCCGTGGCGAGCCGGTCACGGTGAAGCCGGCCGGCGCGACCGGCTGGCACTTCCCGCCCCGCTGGTCGCCCGACGGCAAGTGGATCGCCTTCGCCGACCAGACGCAGACGCTTTACATCATGCCGGCCGCGGGCGGCGCGCCCAAAGCGGTCGATCACAGCGATCAGGCGGAGATCCGCGAATACGTCTGGAGCCCCGACGGGCGCTGGCTGGCCTACACGAAGATGCTGCCCACCGAGTATGGCTCGATCCTCATTTACGACACCCGTGAGGGGAAGAACACCGCAGTCAGCGGGCCATTCACGAGCGACTCCTCGCCCGCCTGGGACCCCGACGGCCGCTACCTCTTCTTCCTGAGCGACCGCACCACCAACCCGGTGCTCGACACCCGCGACTGGAACAACATCGAGGTGCGCACGAGCAAGCCGTACGCCGTGCTGCTGCGGCCCGACGTGCCGAATCCGCTGGCGAAGCTCGAGGGGCTGCCGCCGCTGCCGGGCGCCGCGCAGGCGGCCGACAAGGCGAAAGAGGAGAAGAAGGCGAAAGAGGAGAAGAAGAAGGGCGCCGCCAGTACAGGTGAGGAGATCAAGCCGGTCGAGATCGAGCTCGTCGGCCTGGCCTCGCGCGTGGTGGAGCTGCCGGCGCCGCCGGCGCGCTACAGCGAGCTCGCCGCGACCGCGAAGAAGGTGTTCTGGGTCTCGTCGCCGATCAAGGGGATGGTCGAGCAGCCGGGCATGTTCGACGAGGCCGGTCCCGAGAACACGTTGATGGCGTTCGATCTGGAGAAGAAGAAGACCGAGCCGTTCGCCGAGGGGATCACATCGTACCTTCTGCAGCCGAAGGCCGGCAAGATCGTGCTGCTGAAGGGTCCGGGCGAGGTGTACGTCGTCGGCGCCGACGCGGCGCCGGGCGCGGATCTGGCGGAGTCGAAGGTCGCGCTCGACGGCATCGTGCTCGAACTCGACCCGCGCCAGGAGTGGCGCCAGATGTACTTCGAGGCGTGGCGCATCCAGCGGGACTTCTACTGGGACGCCGGCATGGCGGGTCTCGACTGGCCGGCGATCCGTGACCAGTACGCCGCCCTGCTGCCTCGGCTGTCGAGCCGCGGGGACCTGACCGACCTGATCGGCGAACTGCTCGGCGAGCTGAACACGTCGCACACCTACGTCTGGGGGGGCGATCCGGGCGTGCGTCCGGCCCGCGTGGGGGTCGGACTGCTCGGCGCCGATCTGGTCCTGGATCAGGGGGCCTGGAAGGTGGCGCGTATCCTGCGCGGCGATCCGGCGGACAACGTCGTCTCGCCGCTGCTCGTGCCCGGCGTCGGCGTGAAGGAGGGGGAGTGGATCCTGGCGGTCAACCACCAGGCTCTGCCGACCGACCGGCCGTGGCACGCCGCCTTCGCCGACCTGGCCGGCAAGACCGTCGTGCTGACCGTCAACGGCAAGCCGACGGTCGCGGGGGCGCGCGAGGTCGCCGTGACGCCGCAGCCGAGCGACCACAAGTTGCGCTATGTGGACTGGGTGCGCGGCAACCGCGAATACGTCGCCGGCAAGACCGGCGGCAGGATCGGCTACGTGCATATCCCCGACATGTGGACCGACGGCCTGGTCGCCTTCAACACCTGGTTCTATCCGCAGCTCGACAAGGAGGGGATGGTGGTCGACGCGCGCTGGAACGGCGGCGGCGCCGTCTCTTCGATGCTTGTGGAGCGCCTGGGCCGGCGCGTGCTGATGTACGACCGGCAGCGCGGGGGGGCGGTCTCGAGCTATCCCTACCGGACGCTGAAGGGGCCGTTCGTCGTCCTGACCAACGAGTTCGCCGGCTCCGACGGCGACATCTTCCCCGCCGCCGTGCAGTACGCGAAGCTCGCCCCGGTGATCGGCATGCGCTCGTGGGGCGGCGTGAACGGCATCCGTGGTGACAAGCAGACGGTCGACGGCGGCCTGGTCACGCAGCCGGAGTTCGCGCTCTGGGATCCGGTGGCGGGCTGGGGCATAGAGAATCGTGGCGTCGTGCCCGACATCGAGGTGCAGAACCGGCCGCAGGAACTGGCGAAAGGGGTGGACGCGCAACTCGACCGCGGCATTGCCGAGGTGCTGAAGCTGCACGCCGCCCATCCGCCTTTCAAGCCGGTGTTCGGTCCGGTGCCGGACAAGAGCCGCAAGGCGTACGAGCGGGCCGAGAAGTAGCCCGCGGGCCCCCATGGCTCGGCACGGACGGCGCCGGCGACCCCGGCGCCGTCCGCGTGTCGTCAGGCGGCGGTTGTGGCGGCCGGCCGCGTTCCCTTATGATTCCGGCGGAGGTTCGCCGTGATCGTGTCTCCGGCCGTTGGCCGCCCCTTGCGCGCGGCCCGCGCATGACCCGCCGCGCCGTCAACGCCTGGTGTCTTTACGACTGGGCGAACTCCGCCTTCGCCACCACGGTGATGGCGGCGTTCTTTCCCCCGTTCTACCGCGCGCTCGCCCTGCGCGCCGGCCTCGCCGACGCCGACGCCACCGCGGCCTGGGGTTACACCACCGCGGCGGCGCTCCTGGGCGCCGCGCTGCTGGGCCCGCTGCTCGGCGCGGTGGCCGACCACACCGGCGGCCGCAAGCGCTGGACGGCCGGCTTCGCCGCGCTCGGCATCCTCGCCACCGCCAGCTTCGCGCTCCTGCAACCGGGACAGTGGCGCCTGGCGACCGCGCTGTTCATCCTGGCCAACATCGGCTTCTCCGGCTCGATCGTCTTCTACGAGTCGTTGCTGCCGTACGTGGCGTCACGTGAAGAGATGGACCGGGTCTCGGCCCGCGGCTACGCGCTCGGCTACGTGGGGGGCGGACTGCTGCTGGCGATCAACGTCGTCTGGCTGGCGAAGCCGGGCCTGTTCGGTTTCGCCGACCAGGCCGGGGCGGTGCGCGCGGCGTTCGTCAGCGTGGCCGTCTGGTGGGCTCTCTTCACGATCCCATTTTTGCGCGGCGTGCCCGAGCCGCCTGCCGTGCGTCTGGCGGGCGAGCCGGCCGGGGCGTTGCGCGCCGGCCTGATGCGCCTCGCCGCCACCGCGCGCGAATTGCGTCGCTACCGTCAGTTGAGTCTGTTCCTGGTCGCCTTCTGGATCTACAACGACGGCATCGGCACCATCATCAAGATGGCCACCGCCTACGGCGACGAAATCGGTATCGGCCTCGCCGACATGTCGGGCGCCCTGCTCCTGACGCAGTTCGTGGGGGTGCCGTGCTCGCTGCTGTTCGGACGTCTGGCCGGCCGCATTGGCGCCAAAGCGTCGATCCTGATCGCCCTGGGCGTGTATGTGATCATCGCTGCCGGCGGCTGGTTCATGCGCACCCCGACGCACTTCTACGCATTGGCCATCCTGGTCGGCACCGTCCAGGGGGGCAGTCAGTCGCTCAGCCGCTCGCTGTTCGGCGCCATGACCCCGCGCCACCGCGCCGCCGAATTCTTCGGCTTCTTCAGCACCAGTTCGAAGCTGGCAGGCATCGCCGGCCCGGTCGTTTTCGGCGCCGTGGCCCAATCCACCGGCGGCAGCCGCCTGGCGATCGTTTCGCTGGTGGTGTTCTTCCTCGTCGGCGGGGCGCTGCTGACGCGGGTGGACCCCGCAGAGGGGGCGCGGGTGGCGCGGGAGGCGGAGGCGTTTACGGCTTCACGGCCGTGATGGCCGCCGAGACGATCCACGCCTCGGCGTCGGTGCCGGGGGCCCAGTCGCGGATGAAGGTGCGGCTCTGCTCGCGCGGCTCGACGCGGACGTTCAGGAAACCGGCGGCGGCGAGTTGCTGCCCGATCTCGGTGATCGTGGCGGCGCCGCCGATGCAGGCGCAGTGGAGGGCGGGGTCGTCGCGCAGGGCGGGGGGGAGCGGTGCGCTGGTGACGATGTCGGCAATGGCGATGCGGCCGCCGGGGCGCAGCACGCGCAGCGCCTCGCGCCAGACGGCCGGCTTGTCGGGGGAAAGATTCACCACGCAGTTGGAGATCACCACGTCGACGCTGGAGTCGGCCAGCGGCAGGTGCTCGATTTCCCCAAGGCGGAACTCCACGTTGTCGGCGCCGGCGGCGCGGGCGTTGGCGCGCGCCCGGGTGACCATGTCGGGGGTCATGTCGACGCCGATGACCCGGCCGTTCGGGCCGACCTGACGGGCGGCGAGGAAGCTGTCGAGGCCGGCGCCGCTGCCGAGATCGAGCACCGTCTCGCCCGGCTGCAGCGCGGCGATCGCCTGCGGATTGCCGCAGCCGAGACCGAGGTCGGCGGCGGCCGGCGCGGCGGCGAGCTCTGCGCCGGTGTAGCCGAGGCGCGTCGACACGACCGACACGATTCCGTCGGGGGCGCCGCAGCAGGAGCCGGCGGTCGCGGGGGCGCAGCCGCAGCCCGAGGTCCCGTCGCGCGCGATGGCGCCATAGCGATCGCGCACTTCGGCGCGGATGTCGTCGGGCTGGCGTTCGGTCATCGTCGGTCCTCCTGTGTTCGTCGGCGGGTCGCCCGCGGCAGCTCCGGACGGCAGGAGGACGTCGGCGAGGGCCGACACGGCGTCCGGATCGATCCAGCAGTCGATGTGCCGGCCGCGGCGCGCGGTGCGGACCAGGCCGGCCAGTTGCAGTTCCCGCAGGTGGTGCGATACCGTCGAGGGGGCGAGCGTCAATCCTGTGCCCAGTTCGCCCGCGCAGGCACCGGCCGCCGGCTCCGCCGTGAAGACAGTGCCAGGGGCACAGCAGGCGACGAGGCGCTGGAACATCCGCAGCCGATGAGGGTGGGCGAGCGCCTTGAAGCCGGCGGCAATCTGCTGGGCGTCCATTGTTCTATTATTCGACATATTTCGAATTATATACTCCTTCCTCCTAATGCGCTACCAGGGAGTTGACGTTTCTCTGAAATTGTGTTTAACTAAACGTTCAATTAAGTAACGGTCCAGATCGGGAGACCTATGACGACCCTGCACCAGGCGCCCCGCCGTCACGACACCGTCGCCACCCGCGCGGCGCTCGTGCGCGCCGCCCTGCCGCTGTTCGCGGAACGGGGGTTCGCCGGCACGACAGTGGAGGCCATCGCCGGCGCGGCGGGGGTGAACAAGGCGCTGATCAACTACCACTTCGGGGGGAAACAGGGTCTGTTCACCGCCATCCTGGGCGAGATTCTCAGCGTGGCCGAGTCGCGCATGAATCCCCTGGCCGTCGGTGATCGACCGGCCGACCAGCGCCTGCGGGATTTCGTGCGGGTCTGGGCGGAAACCGCCGCGGAGACCCCGGAGTTTCCGGTCATCATGATGCGGGAATTGATCGCGGGGGGGCAGCATCTCGAGGCGGGGTTCTTCGCGCGCATCGTGGCCATCTTCGGCACGGTTCGCGACATCATCGCCGACGGCGTGCGTGACGGGCAGTTCCGCCCCGTCGATCCGCTGCTGACCCATCTCACCCTGGTCGGCAGTCTGATGTTCTTCTTCGCCACGGAGCCGGCCCGCGAACGGTTGTTCGAACTGGGACAACCACCGGCGGCGCGTCCCACGCGCGAGGGATTCGTGCGTCACATCGAGGAACTGATCACGGTGGGGCTGGCCCCGTCCGCGGGCGACCGGCCGAGCGGCGCCGCCGTCTGATGACGGCCGGCGCGAGGAGTGAAATGAAGCGTTTGCGCATCATCGGTCCGCGGTCGCGCGCCATCCTCGCGTGGCTGTCCCTGTTGGTCCTGCCCGCGGCCGCCGGTTGTGGCGCGCGTCGCGACGCGAACCTGATCGTGGCCGCGGGGCACATCGAGGCGACGGAGGTGCAGGTCGCCACGAAGGTGGCCGGCACGGTCGCCGCACTCGAGGCGCAGGAGGGGGACCGGGTCGCGGCCGGGGCCCGCATCGCCCGCATCGACACGGTAGATCTGGCGCTGACGCGCCGCGCCGCCCGGGCCGAGCGCGATCTGGCCGACGCCAACCTGCGTCTGCGTCTGACCGGCTCGCGGCGTGAAGACGTGGCCGAGGCGGCGGCCGCCGTGGCGAAGGCCGAATCGGACTTCGCCACGGCCGAGAAGGACCTGGCCCGCTTCCAGGGGCTGCAGGACGCCGGCAGCGGCACGGAGCGCTCGCTCGACGACGCCCGCAACCGTCGCGCATCGGCGACCGCCGCGCTCGAGGTGGCCCGGCAGCGGCTGCTCCGGCTGCGCGCCGGCTTCCGCGTGGAGGAGATCGATGCGGCGCGCGCCCAGGCTGACGCGGCGGCGGCGCGCGTGGCGCAGCTCGACCAGCAGATCGCAGACGCCGTCATCGTCAGCCCCGTGGCCGGCACGCTCACCGCCCGCCCGGTGGAGCAGGGGGAACTGCTCGGTCCCGGCGCCGTCGTGGCGGTCGTGACCGATCTGGATCACGCCTGGCTCACCGCCTGGGTGCCGGAGCCCGATCTGGGGCGGCTGCAGCTGGGGCAGGAGGCCGACGTGGTCACCGACGGCGGCGAGCGGCGAACCGGCCGGGTGACCTTCCTGGCGACGCAGGCGGAGTTCACGCCCAGGAACGTCCAGACGCGCGACGAGCGGGTGAAGCTGGTCTACAAGGTGAAGATCACGCTCGACAACGGCGACGGCCTGTTCAAGCCCGGCATGCCGGCCGAGGCGCGGCTGCACACGGCGGCCGCCCGGGGGAAATCGTGACCACCGGCGACGAACGGCCCCTGGTCGTGGACGGCCTGGTCCGGCGCTACGGCGCCACGGTCGCGGTGGACGACTTGTCGTTCACCGTGCGGCGCGGCGAGATGTTCGGGTTGATCGGGCCCGACGGCGCCGGCAAGACCACCACGCTGCGCGTGGCGCTGGGCATCATCACGGCGCACGGCGGCAGCGTCCGTACCTGCGGGCTCGACCCCGCGCGGCAGGGGCGCGAACTGGCCGGTCGCGTCGGCTACCTGTCGCAGCGCTTCAGCCTGTACGGCGACCTGACCGTCGACGAGAACGTGGCCTTCTTCGCCGAGGTGCACGGCGTGCGCGAGTGGCGTCCGCGCCGCGAGGAGCTGCTTGACCTGGTGCGGATGACCCCGTTCCGCGCGCGGCTGGCGGATCGGCTGTCGGGCGGCATGAAGCAGAAGCTGGCGCTGGTCTGCACGCTGATCCACACGCCGGAATTGCTCGTGCTCGACGAGCCGACGACCGGTGTAGACCCGGTGTCGCGTCGCGACTTCTGGAAACTGCTTGCGCGCCTGCAGCGCGACGGTCTGACGATCGTGATGACCACGCCCTACCTGGACGAGGCGGAGCGGTGCCAGCGGGTGGCGCTCATGGACCGCGGGCGGCTGCTGGCCCTCGACGCGCCCGATGCTCTGCGCGCCGCGCAGGGCGCGGCCGCCGGGGCATCGCTGGAAGACGTGTATGTGGCGCGAGTGCTTGCGGCCGAGGCCGCGCACGACGTTGCCGGGGAGGTTGCCTGATGTGCCGTCCATGCCCGCGCCCACGGCGTCTGCGTACCGTACTGGTCCTGCTGGGCGCGCTGGCGGCGGGGGCATCCGTCGCCGTCCCGTCGCGCGCCGACGCGACGCCCGCAGTGGCCGCGCCCGAGACCCTGCGCCTGACGCTCGACGAGGCGGTCGCCCGCGCGCGGGCCGCGGCGCCGCGCCTGCGCGAATTGCAGGCGCTGTCCGCCGCCGCCGCCGCCGACGCCCGCGCCGCGCGCGCGGCGCGCCTGCCCACGCTCGACCTGCGGGGCGGCTACAGCCGCTGGTCGGACGTTCCGGAACTGACGCTCGCGCTGCCTGGCCTGCCGCCCCGCACGCTGTTTCCGAACCTGCCCGACAACTGGACCGGCCGCGCCTCGCTGGCGCTGCCGCTGTGGACCGGCGGGCGTCTGGGGGCGGCGGCGCGGGCCACGGAGTGGCAGCAGGAGGCGGCGGCGCGCGACGCCGACACTGGCGAGGCGGCGCTCGTCCTCGAGACGGTGGCGGCCTACTGGGATCTCGCCGTGGCGCGCCAGCGCGAGAACGTGTTCGGCGCGGCCATCGCGGCCTACTCGGCGCACGCCGCCGACGTGGGCAACCGGCAGAAGTTCGGCATGGCCGCGAGCCACGAACTCCTGGCGGTCGAGGTCGAGCGCGATCGCGCCGAGCTGGCGCGTCTGCGCGCCACTGGCGACGCGGAAATCGCTCAGGCCGATCTGGCCCGCCTGCTCGGCCTGTCGGCGGAGCAGCCGCTGCTGGCCGCCGATCCGCTGCCGGCGCCGGGCGGTGACGCCGCGGATGAAGAGCTCGCGCCGCTGGTGGCGGGTGCTCTTGCCGCACGACCGGAGCGCGCGGCGCTGGTGGCCCGCGCCGCGGCCGCGCAGGCGCTGGTCGGCGTGGCGCGCGCCGGACGGCTGCCGCAGGTCGCGCTCACGGCCGGCTATGACTACAGCAATCCCAACCGGCGCATCCTGCCGCCCGTCGGGGAGTTCGCCGATACCTGGGACGTGGGGGTGAGCCTCGCGCTGAACGTTTTCGACGGCGGCCGGGTCGCGGCCGGGGCGTCTGCCGCCCGCGCGCGCGCCACGGCGGCGCAGGCGCGTCTGGACGACCTCGACCGGCGGATCCGGCTGGAGGTCACCACGCGGCGGCTCGATCTGCGCGTCGCCCGGGCCGCGGCGGTGGTGGCGGCGCGTGCTCTGAGGTCGGCCACCGAGAGTCATCGCGTGGCTGCTGATCGCTACCGCGAGGGGCTGATCCCGTCTTCGGAACTGCTCGACGCGGAGACATCCCTTCTGCGGGCCGGCCTCGAGCAGGCGGAGGCGCTGGCGTACGTGAGGCTGGCCGTGGCCGCATTCGACCGCGCGGCGGGACGCACGGGAGGGCGATAGCATCGTGTCCGCCGCCGTCGAAATCCACGGACTGACGAAGAAATTCGGGAGCTTCACCGCCCTCGCCGACCTCACGCTGACCGTGGCGCGGGGCGAGGTGTTCGGGTTCCTGGGCAGCAACGGCGCCGGCAAGACGACCGCCATCCGCGTGATGTGCGGCCTGCTGCGCCCCACGTCGGGCGAGGCCCGGGTGCTCGACGTGGATGTCGTGGCCGATCCCGAGGCGGTGAAGCGGCGCCTCGGCTACATGAGCCAGCGCTTCAGCCTCTACGAGGATCTGAGCGTCAGCCAGAACCTGCGTTTCTACGGCGGCGTGTACGGCCTGCGCGGCGAGGCGTGGCGGGAGCGCGAGGCGTGGGCGCTGGAGATGGCCGACCTGCGTGGCAAGGAGAACCTGGTCACGGGGTCGTTGCCGGGCGGCTGGAAGCAGCGCCTCGCCCTGGCCTGCGCGGTCATGCACCGGCCGGAAATACTGTTCCTCGATGAGCCGACGAGCGGCGTCGATCCGCTGTCGCGTCGCCGATTCTGGCGGCTCATCAAGGAGATGGCGGCGGAGGGGGTGACTGTCTTCGTCACCACCCACTATCTCGACGAGGCGGAGCAGTGCGACCGTCTCGCCCTGATGCACGCGGGCCGTCTGGTGGCGCTCGGCACGGTGGCAGAACTGAAGGCGGTGTTCGTCGGCGCCACGATGCTGGAGGTGTCGTGCCCTCGCACCGTGGAGGCGCTGGAGGCGCTGGGCGGCCAGCCGTGGGCGCGCGAGACGGCGGTGTTCGGCAATCGCGTGCACGTCCTCGTGGACGACGGGGAAGAGGGGCGCCGGCGGGTGCGGACCCTGCTCGAGGGGGCCGGCAACGGGCCGGTCACGGTCGAGCCGATCGCGCCGTCGCTCGAGCACGTCTTCATCCACCACGTCGAACGGGCGGACAGCCTCGCGGCGGCGGCGGAGCGGGGGGGCGCGGCGTGAGGAAACTGCGCGCGATCGCCCTGAAGGAACTGAAGCAGGTGCTGCGCGACCCGCTGTCGCTCACCATGTTGCTCGGCCTGCCGGCGTTCATGCTCATCCTGTACGGCTACGCGATCAGCTTCGATGTCGAGCACGTGCCGCTCGCCGTGCAGGACCGCTCGCCGGGGGCGGCCGGCCGCGCCGTGGTCGACGCGCTCGTCACTTCCCGCCAGTTCGATGTGGTGGCGGTTCTGCCGGTCGACGCCGATCTGGCGCAGGTGTTCACGCGGCGCCTGGCACGGGCGGTCCTGGTCGTGCCGGAGGCGTTCGGACGCGATCTGGCGGCGGGTCGCGAGGCGCGGGTGCAGCTGCTGGTCGATGGCACCGACGCCAATACCGCCTCCGCCCTGCTGGCGAACCTGAACGCCACCCTGGCGCAGCTCAACGCGACTGTACGGACCGCAGCGCTCGGCCTGCCGGGCGGTGGCGAGGTCGGTATCGCGTTCGCGCCGCGCGTCTGGTACAACCCCGAGCTGCGCTCCAGCCACTTCCTCGTGCCGGGCCTGATCGGCTTCATCATGATGCTGACGGCGGTGTTGTCGACCGCGTTGTCGGTCGTGCGCGAGAAGGAGCGCGGCACCATGGAGCAGTTGCGCGTGGCGCCGCTGCGCGCGGCGCACCTGATCGTCGGCAAGACGCTGCCCTATCTCGGCATCTCGCTGCTGGCGACCGTCATCATCCTGGCGGCCGCGCGGCTGTTGTTCGGGGTGGAGGTGCGGGGATCGTACTTCGACCTGCTCATCGCCACGCTCATCTACCTGTTCGGCGCGCTCGGGTGGGGATTGCTGGTGTCCACCCTGGCCGATTCGCAGGCGGCCGCCTTCCAGATCGGCATCATCACCTCAATGCTGCCGGCGATGTTCCTGTCGGGCTTCATCTTCCCGATCCGCAACATGCCGCCAGCGCTCGAATTCGTGTCGCACGTCGTGCCGGCGCGCTACTACCTGGTCGTGCTGCGGGGCATCATCCTGAAGGGGGCGGGGCTCGGTCCATACTGGCAGCAGATGGTCGGCCTGTGTGTCTATGCGGTGGTCGTGCTGGGGCTCGCCTCGGCGCGGCTGTCCCGCCGGGAGGCATGACCGTGCAAATTTTGCTGCGGATCATCATCAAGGAGTTCCAGCAACTGCGGCGCGACCGCCGGATGGTGCCGATGGTCCTGGTGGCGCCTCTGGTGCAGTTGATCGCCCTGGGCTTCGCCGCCAACCGCGACGTGCGCGACGTGCCGCTGCTGCTGGTGGACCAGGATCGCACCGCCGAGAGCCGCGATCTGGTCGACCGTTTCACCGCCTCCGGGCACTTCGTGCTGGTGGGGGAGGAGCCGGCCGCCGCGGGGATCGACCGCTGGCTGGAGGCGGGGCGGGCCGATGTGGCGCTGGTCATCGGCGCCGGCTTCGGCGATGACGTGGCGGCCGGGCGCGCGCCGCGGGTGCAGGCGATCGCCGACGGCAGCGACGCCGCATCGGCCACGGTCGGACTTGGCTACGCGGCCGCCATCGTGGCGGCGCGGGGGGCCGAACTGGCGCAGGAGCGCCCGGTGAAGCTGGCGCGCGAGGCGGCGGCGCGCGGGCGTCCGCTGCTGGCCGCGCCCCGACCGCCGGGGCGAATCACGGCGGAGCCGCGGGTGTGGTACAACCCCGACCTGAAGAGCCGCTGGTTCTACATTCCGGCCGTGCTCGCCATGGTGCTGATGGTCATGACGATGATCCTCTCTTCGATGGCCGTGGCGCGGGAGAAGGAGATCGGCACCATCGAGCAGATCAGCGTCACGCCGATCCGGTCGTGGCAGTTCATCGCCGGCAAACTGCTGCCGTTCTACGCCATCGGCTTCATCGACACCCTGCTGGTCTGCGGCGTGATGACGCTCGGGTTCGGGGTGCCGATGCGCGGGTCGTTTCCGCTGCTGGTGCTGCTGACCATGGTGTTCCTGCTCACGACGCTCGGCCTCGGCCTGATGGTGTCGTCGTTTGCGCGCACGCAGCAGCAGGCGATGATGAGCTCGTCGTTCATGCTGATGGTGCCGATGATCTACCTGTCGGGGCTGATGTTCCCGATCGAGAACATGCCGCGGGCCATCCAGCTGGTCACCTACGCGGTGCCGCTGCGCTATTACGCCATCATCCTGCGCGGCGTTCTCCTGCAGGGGGCCGGTCTGGCGGACCTGTGGCGGGAGTCGCTCATCCTGTTGCTGTTCGGCGTCGGCGTGCTCGGCATCGCCTCGGCGCGCTTCCGCAAGCGGCTGGACTGAGACGCGCCGGGGCGAACCGGCGGCCCGCAATAATATCGCTTCACCCGAGGGACCGCGACGGCGATAATCCGGGGGGCGATCCTGCCCGAAATTCCCCTGGCGAAGCCGGAGACCATGAAGGCCGAGTACATCAACCCGTTCCTCGAGAGCGTCGAGTTGCTGTTCACCAACATGCTCGGTTGCGCGGCCACGCGGGGGCAGCTTGGCACTTCGCGCGGATCGACCACCCGCCATGAAGTGACGGCCATCATCGGCATGAGCGGTCCGGCGCGCGGCACGGTCTCGATCTCCTTCCCGGCCGCCACCGCCGCCGCCATGGTGGGGCGCCTGATGGGCGCCGATGCCGTGGAGAGCGACGAGATTCTCATCGACGGGGTGTCGGAACTGGTCAACATCGTGGCGGGCGGCGCCAAATCGAAGCTCTCCGCCGACACCGGCACGGTCATCGACCTGAGCCTGCCCACGGTGATCCGCGGCAAGGATTTCCAGTTCCAGGGCCCCTCGCAGGCGGTCTGGCTCGACATTCCGTTCGCCTCGGAACTGGGCGAATTCTGCGTACGGGTGACGTTCGCGCAGTAGCAGGACGCGCGTCGAGGCTGTTCAGTCGCGCCAGGGCAGCCGCGACAGTTCCACGTTGCCTCCCGACAGGATGATGCCGATCCGCCGGCCGGCCAGGTCGGCGGTCCCCTCCCGCAGCGCGGCCAGCGCCACGGCGGACGACGGCTCCACGACCAGCTTCATCCGTTCCCAGATCAGGCGCATGGCCGCCGCGATCTCCTCCTCGCTCACCGTGACGATCCGCTCGACGCGTCGCCGGATGATGGCGAAGGTCAGGTCGCCGAGCGAAGTGAGCAGACCGTCGGCCATGGTGCGGGGATCGACCGACGGCACGATACGTCCCTCCCGCAGCGAGCGGCAGGCGTCGTCGGCGCCGGCCGGTTCGGCGCCGAGGATCCGCGTGCGCGAGGCCGTTCCCTCCGCCGCCAGCGCCGTCCCGCTCAGCAGTCCGCCGCCGCCCACCGGCGCCACGAGCAGGTCGAGATCGGGCACCTCGGCGAGCAGTTCGAGCGCGGCGGTGCCCTGGCCGGCGATGACCCGCGGGTCGTTGTAGGGATGGACGAAGGCGGCGCCCGTTTCCGCCACCACTTCCGCCAGCGTCGCCTCGCGCGCCGCGAGGGTGGGCGCGCAGAAGCGGATGATTCCGCCGTAGCCGGCCACCGCCTCCCGCTTCACGTTCGGCGCGTTGTCCGGCATCACGATGTACGCCGGCGCGCCGCGCAGGCGCGCCGCCAGCGCCAGCGCCGCGGCGTGGTTGCCGGAGGAGTGGGTGGCCACGCCGGCGCGCCACGCGGCATCCGGCAGCGCCATCACGGCGTTGCAGGCGCCGCGGAACTTGAAGGCGCCCACCTTCTGAAAATTCTCGCACTTGAAGAACAGCCGGGCGCCGACGAGCCGGTCGAGCGTGGCGCAGGTGAAGACCGGCGTGAGGTGCGCAAACGGGCGGATCCGCTCGGCGGCCTCCAGAACGTCGGCGTGGACGGGGGGTGGGCACATGGGATCGACTCCGGGAAAGAGGAGGGCAGCATGGCCTGCGGATGCTAGGATAGCCGGCGCGACGCCTCCCGTCATGTCCAACGGCGCGTCGCCGGGGGGATGATGCCGGAACTGCCCATCCTGCGGGATCTTGTCGCGGTGCTGGCGGTCTCTTTGGCCGTCGTTTTCGCGCTGCGTCGGGTGCGCGTGCCGACGGTCGCCGCCCTGCTGCTGGCCGGCGTGCTGCTGGGGCCGGGGGGGCTCGGACTGGTGCGTGACCGCCACAGTCTCGAGACCGTGGCCGAGGTCGGCGTGGCGCTGCTGCTGTTCACGATCGGCCTGAAACTGTCCCTGCGGGACCTGCTCGCCCTGCGCGGTCTGGTGTTCGGCGCCGGAGGGCTGCAGGTCGCCCTGAGCGTGGCCGCCGGCGCTGTTGCGGCGGTGATGAGCGGCTATCCGTCCGGGCAGGCCATCTTCTTCGGCTGTCTGCTGGCCATGAGTTCCACCGCCATCGTGCTGCGCCTGCTCGACGAGCGGGGCGAGACCGGCGCGCCGCACGGGCGCTTCGCCCTGAGCGTGCTGGTCTTCCAGGACCTTGCGGTGGTGCCGATGATGCTGGCCCTGCCTCTGCTGGCCGGGACGGCGGGCGCGAGCTGGGGTCGCGCCGCGACGACGGTGCTCGGCTCGCTGGCGATGGTGGCCGGCATCGTCGTCTGCGCGCGCTTCCTCTTCCCGCGTTTTCTCGGCCTGATCGTGCGGGCCCGCAGCCGGGAACTGTTCACGCTGGCCACGCTGCTGGTGGTGCTCGGCACCGCCTGGCTCGGCAGCCGGGTGGGCGTATCGCTGGCCCTGGGCGCGTTCCTGGCCGGCCTGGTCGTGGCCGATTCCGACTACGCGCAGCAGATGCTGGCGGAGATGGTGCCGCTGCGGGATGCGTTCGGCAGCCTGTTCTTCGTGTCGGTCGGCATGTTGCTGGATCCCTCGCTCTGGTGGCGCGAACCGTTGGCCACGGCAGGGTTGGGTGTGGCCGTCGTTTTGGGCAAGGCGGCGATCGTCGGGGCGGCGGCGCTGGCTTTCGGGCTCGGGCCGCGCGTGGCGGTGCTGGCCGGGCTCGGCCTGGCGCAGATCGGCGAGTTCTCGTTCATCCTGGCGCGCGCCGGCGCGGGGCACGGGCTGATCGGGGGGGAGATCTACCAGCGCTTCCTCGCCGTCTCGGTGCTGTCGATGGTGACGACGCCGTTCGCGGCGCTGCTGGCCGCGCGGCTCGCGCCGGGTATCGACCGGGTCGGCTGGCTGCGCGCGCTGGTGGCGCGCGGCGACCGGACGTTCCGCCTCGGCGGAACCCGGTTCGGGGAGGCGGTCGCCGCGGTGACCGATCATGTCGTGGTGGTCGGCTACGGGGTGAACGGCCGCAACGTGGCGCGCGTGCTCCGCCGGCTCGAAGTGCCGTGCGTGGTGCTGGAACTGAACCCGGTCGGCGTGCGGACCGCACGCGCCGCCGGCGAGACGGCGCTCTACGGCGATGCCACGAGCGTCGACGTGCTCGCGCGGGCCGGCATCGAGCGGGCGCGCGTGCTCGTGGTGGCGATCGCCGACGCCCCCTCCTCCCGCCAGGTGGTGGCGGTGGCGCGCCGTGCGGCGCCGCGCCTGAAGATCCTGGTCCGGACGCGCTACCTCGGCGAGGTCGAGCCGCTCTACCGTCTCGGCGCGGACGAGGTCGTGCCGGAGGAGTTCGAGACGTCGCTCGAACTGGCCGGCGCCGCCATGTCCGCCTACGGCGCCCCCTCGCGGGTGATCGAGCGGGAGAAGGCGCGGATCCGCGAGGAGCGCTACGATCTGCTCTCCGCCGGCGGTCGCGTGATCCGCCCGCAGGCGTCGCTCTTTTCGCTGCTCGGCGCGGCCGACCTGTCGGAGGTGGCGGTGTCGGCCGGCGGTCCCGCCGACGGCATCACGCTGCGGGCGCTCGACCTGCGCGGGCGGGCCGGCGCTTCCGTGGTGGCGATCGAACGGGAGGGGGCGGTCACCGGCAATCCGGCGCCCGACGATCGTCTGGCGGCCGGAGACGTGGTCTACCTGTGGGGACAGCCGGAGCAGGTCGCGGCGGCGCGGGCGCTACTTGCGCCGTGAGGTATAGAGCGAAGCGCCGATGCCGGCTGCGATCAGCGCCGCGATGACGATCAGCGACACGTGGTTCGGGATCGGCCAGCGGTGGGACACGAGCATCTTCACGCCGATGTAGGCCAGCATCGCGACCAGGGCGTGCCTCAGGTAGTGGAAGCGATCGTGCAGGCTCGCGAGCACGAAGTACAGCGTGCGCAGACCGAGGATCGCGAAGACGTTCGAGGTGAAAACGATGAAGGGGTCGCGCGTCACCGCGAAAATGGCCGGGATCGAGTCCACCGCGAACACCACGTCGGAGCTCTCCACGATCATCAACGCCACGAACATCGGCGTCAGCGCACGGCGGCCCTGCCTAATGGTGAAGAAATTGTGGCCGTCGAGCTCGGATGTCACCGGATAGAAACGACGCGCCAGACGCACGAACGGGTTGCGGTCGGGGTGGATCTCTTCATGATCCGTCAGCATCATCTTGACGGCGGTGGCGAGCAGGATGCCGCCGAAGACGTAGGTCACCCACTCGAAGCGCGCGATCAGCGCGGCGCCGAGCCCGATCATCACGCCGCGCAGCACGAGCGCGCCGAGGATGCCCCAGAACAGCACCCGGTGCTGGTACTTCAGCGGAATGCCGAAATAGGCGAACACGAGCGCGATCACGAAGACGTTGTCGAGCGAGAGCGATTTCTCGATCAGGTAGCCGGTCAAAAACTGCAGCGCCGCCTCCCGTCCGGTGGCGAGCAGGTGTTCGCCGGCGCCGAAGCCGAGCCAGTGGTGCTCGTAGAGGAAGTAGACGAAGACGTTGAAGGCGAGGGCCGCGGCAATGTAGCCGGCCGACCAGAGGAGTGCTTCGCGGATTCCGATCACCCGGTCCCGGCGGTGGAAGATGCCGAGGTCCAGGGCCAGGATGCCGGCCACCAGCAGCAGGAAACCGATCCAGACGAGTGTCGCCACGCGGTCCTTTCCATGGCCGGGTCGGCCGGCAACGACTAAGATAGGACATTTCAAGGTGGTTGCAACGAGCGCCTTGTCGGCGGGGGCGGGCCGGATCCTTCTTGCAGGGCCGCTGGTTTTGGCGGTACAATCCCTGTATGGGGTTTTGGAAACGGCGGTCCTGTCCTGAGGGGGCCGCCGCTTTTTCATGCCAGGCGTGCCGAGAGGGGGGATGGGCAGACGCGCCGCCGCGTGCTACGTTCCGCCCGCCGGACTCGGCGGTCGCTCACGCAATTCTCATCGGGTGCTCATATTGCCGCCACGCCTCCGGAATACCGTTGCCGGACCGCCTCCTTCGGGCGGGAAGGGAGCGTGAGGCGCATGAATCGCGAAACCATCCTGGTGATCGAGGATGAAGGCGACATCCTCGATCTGATCACGGTCAACCTGACTCGCGAAGGCTTTCGCGTGTTAGGTGCCGCGTCCGGCGAGGAGGGACTCGCGCTTGCGCGCGAGGAGGCGCCCGATCTGATCGTGCTCGACCTAATGCTGCCCGGCCTGGACGGCCTGCAGGTTTGCCGGGCGTTGCGCGCCGATCCCAGCACGCGCGCGCTGCCGGTGCTGATCCTCACGGCGCGGGGCGAGGAGGCCGACATCGTGGCCGGCCTCGAGACCGGCGCCGACGACTACGTGACCAAGCCGTTCAGCCCGAAAGTGCTCGTCGCGCGCGTGCGCTCGGTGATGCGCCGGCGCGTCGCGGCCCCCGGGGTCGAGGGAGACGTTCTGCGGGTGCGCGACCTGGTCATCCACCCCGGACGCCACGCCGTGCTGGCCGGCGAGCGGCCGATCGACCTCACTGCCACCGAGTTCCGCCTGTTGCACTTCCTGGCCCGCCGTCCCGGCTGGGTCTTCACGCGAAACCAGATCGTGCAGGCGGTGCGCGGCGACGGCTACCCGGTGACCGAACGCTCGGTCGATGTCCAGATCTACGGCCTGCGCCGCAAACTGGGCGAGGCGGACGATTACGTGGAGACCGTGCGCGGCGTCGGCTACCGCTTCAAGGACGATTGATGCGCCGGCGAAACCTCTTCTGGCACCTCTTTCCCGCCTGCCTGGCCCTCTCGCTCGCGGCGCTGCTCGCCTGCGGCGCCGTCGCCTCCTGGCACTACCGCCGCGCGGCGCTGGCCGCCGCCACCTCCGGACTCGAGACGGAGGCGCGACGGCTAGAGTCGCGGCTGGCGGGACGCCTCGCGCCCGAGCAGGCGGCGTTCGTGGACAGTCTCTGCAAGGCGCTCGGTCGCGGCGTGCCGCTGCGCCTGACCGTGATTCTGCCCGACGGCGTGGTGCTGGGCGATTCGGAGGAGGATCCCCGCGTCATGGCCGGACATGGCGATCGTCCGGAAATCAGGGCGGCGCTGGCCGGTCGCGTGGGCGTCGCCTCCCGGGCGAGCCCGTCCCAGAGTCGCAACCTGCTCTATGTGGCGGTGCCGTCGCGGGACCGGCCGGTGAGCGACGGCGTGGCGGGGGCAGTGCGCGCGGCGTTGCCGCTGACCGCCGTGGACGCGCCGGTGCGCGCGTTCGCGCGGCGGATCGCGCTGCTTTGGCTGCTCGTGGCGGCGCTGGCGGCGTTGACGGCGGCGTGGCTGGCGCGAGGGCTGGCGCGGCCGTTGGCGGTCCTGCGGCAGGGAGTGGAGCGTCTGGCGGAGGGGCAGCCGGGGGCCCGCACGGCGCGCGCCGGCCCCGACGAGATCGCGGATCTGGCCACGGCCCTGAACCGGATGGCCGCCGCTCTCGATGCCCGGCTCGATACGGCCGGCCGGCAGCACAGCGAGCGCGAAGCCGTGCTGGCCAGCATGATGGAGGGGGTGCTGGCGGTCGATGAGCAGGAACGGGTGATCGAGCTGAACCAGGCGGCCGCCCGCCTGCTGCGGGTCGAGATCCCACGGACGCTCGGCCGCCCCCTCGGCGAGGTGACCCGCAACGCGGACCTGCGGCGCTTCGTCAGTGGCGTGCTGACGGCGCGCTCGCCGCAGGAGGGCGAGTTCCGCCTCGACGATCCGGCGCGCGCCGGCAGCGAGCGCGTCATGCAGGCGCATGGTACCGTGCTGCGCGACGAAACGGGACGCGGCATCGGCGCCCTGGTCGTTTTCAATGACGTTACGCGGTTGCGCCGGCTGGAGATCGTGCGACGGGAGTTCGTGGCCAATGTATCGCACGAATTGAAGACGCCCATCACCGCGATCAAGGGTTTCCTGGAAACCCTGCTCGAGGGGGGGGCGAAGGATCGCGGGGAGACGTTGCGCTTCCTGGAGGTCGTGGCCCGGCAGGCCGATCGGCTCAACGCCATCATCGAGGATCTGCTGACGCTCTCACGGCTCGAACAGGAGGAGGCGGGAGCGCAGGTCGAACTTGCGGTTACGGCTGTGCAGGGCTCGCTGCAGACGGCCCTGCAGGCGTGCGAGCCGCTTGCCCGCGAGCGGGGGATTCCTCTCACGCTCGACTGCGCGCCCGACCTGGTCGTGCGTCTCAATGGCGCCCTGCTCGAACAGGCGGTCATCAATCTCGTCAACAACGCACTCAAGTACAGCGAGGCGGGTCACCCTGTTGCGGTGTCGGCGGCGCGCTCGGATGCCGGGCTGGAGATCCGCGTGGCGGACGGCGGCTGCGGCATCGCGCGCGAGCACCTGCCGCGGTTGTTCGAGCGTTTCTACCGCGTGGACCGCGGGCGCAGCCGGCGGCAGGGAGGCACCGGCCTCGGCCTCGCCATCGTGAAGCACATCGTGAAGGTCCATGGCGGGACCGTCGGGGTGGAGAGCGCCCCGGGCGAAGGCAGCACGTTTACCATCGTAATCCCGTAAAATGTTGTGCTGGAATTATTTAATCTCCTTAACGGAATCCTAACACGCGCCTAATCTCTACTGAAACTTCGCGTTCTACCGTGTCGACGCTGGCCCGTCGGGGGTAGAGCGCGCCAGGCGCAACAGAACAAGGCAGGAGGATCCCCATGAATCTGACGAGTGTGCGACTGAAAATCATGATGATCGTGTTCGCCGTATCGCTGGCGCTGATCAACGGTGGCGCGCGCGCGGCAGAGGAGAATCCTCTGGACGGCCCGAAGGTGAGCGGCGAGGCGTACATCGACTGGAGCCGGTACGACGTCCAGGATGCCACCTCGAACGAATTCTCGCTCAAGCGCGGCTACGTCACGGTCACGAAGAAGGCGAATCCCTGGCTGAGCTTCCGGTACACCCTCGACGTCAAGCAGGCCTCCTCCAGCGCGACCGTCAGCCAGGAAACTGAAGATGAGCCGATCACCGTCACGCCGGCCAACGCGCTCGACGGCAACTACGTCTTCCGCACCAAGTACCTGTTCGCGGAGATGATTCTCGGCGACGCCGGCTTCCTGTCGGACGTGCGGGCGCGCGTCGGTATGCAGCATGTCGGGCCGGACGACTTCGAGCAGAGCCTGAATCCATACCGTGCGCAGGACCGCAACTGGCTCGAGCGCGGCGGGCTGTTCGGCACGGCCGATCTCGGCGTCGGCCTCAACGGCGCCTTCGGCGGCAAGCTCGCGGACGCGAAGGCGAAGACCGGCAGCAGCAAGTACGACGGCCGGCTCGGCTCCTTCCAGATCGCCCTGACCAACGGCAGCAACTACGACAAGGCGGAGAAGAACGAGAACAAGCTGTTCAGCGGCCGCGTCAGCGTGCGGCCGGCGGCCGCGGCGGCGCCCGGCCTGCAGTTCACGGCGGCCGGCGCCTTCGGCAAGGACAACACGCTCGACGGCCCGGATGCGGCCGGCGTCGACTTCAACTTCCTGATGGGGATGGTGAGCTGGCAGTCGCCGATGTTCACCGCCTACGGCCAGTACGTCACTTCGGAGAACAACCAGGCGGGCAGCTACGCGTTCGGCAGCGGCGTGGCGCGCCAGGGACTGCAGGGGCAGTCCTGGTCGGCCTTCGCCTCGGTCCGGTTGCCCGACGCCGGCAGTCGCTGGGCTCTGTTCGGACGCACCAGCCATGTGGACCCCGACGCCGATGACGATGTGACGACCGCCGACGAGAAGACCGGGCTGACCCTGCTCACGGGGGGCGTCTCCTGTGAGATCGCGAAGGGCAACATGTTCATCGCCGCCTTCGAGAACACCAGCTACGACCCCTACGCCAACGTGCTCGGCAAGGCGCCGACCGCGGCCCGGCGTGATCTGAAGGACGATCAGCGCCTCCAGCTTGTCTACAGGCTGGAATTCTAGGATCTGCCGCAGCCCTCTGCGGAGAGAGGTGGTTCCGATGTCCCGCAAGCTCCCCGCCGTCCTGTGCCTGACGCTCGCTCTCACGGCCGCTGTGTTCGTGGCGCCGGCGGCGGCCCAGACGGCGGTCGACGCGAAGCTGCCCGCCTACAAGCCGGTGGAGGGGGTGTCCGGCGGCCTCAAGAGCATCGGGTCGGACACCATGAACAACCTGATGACCCTCTGGGCGGAAGGCTTCCGGACGTTCTATCCGAACGTCCAGATCGAGATCGAAGGGAAGGGTTCGTCGACGGCCCCGCCGGCCCTGATCTCCGGCACGGCCGCCTTCGGGCCGATGAGCCGGCCGATGAAGGCGGCGGAGAGCGACGAATTCGAGCGGCAGTTCGGCTACAAGCCGACCGCCATGGGCACGAGCATCGACATGCTCGCGGTGTACGTGCACAAGGACAATCCGCTGCCGGGGCTCACGCTGGCGCAGGTGGACGCCATCTTCTCCCAGACCCGGCGGGCGGGATATGCCACCGAAATCCGCACCTGGGGCGAAACCGGTCTGACCGGCGCCTGGGCCGCGCTGCCGATCAGCCTGTACGGCCGCAATTCGGCGTCGGGAACCTACGGCTTCTTCAAGGAGCATGTGCTCGCCAAAGGCGACTACAAGGCGTCGGTGAAGGAGCAGCCCGGCAGCTCGGCCGTGGTCAACGGTGTGGCCAACGACAGGGCCGGCATCGGCTACAGCGGCATCGGCTACCGGACCGCGGACGTGCGGGCGGTCCCGCTGGCCCTCGACGCCGACTCGCCGCTGGTGCCTGCGGAACCGGAGCATGCCTACACCGGAGACTATCCCCTGTCGCGGTTCCTCTACGTCTACGTGAACGTGAAGCCGGGCGCGGCGCTCGATCCGTTGCGCCGCGAATTCGCCCGCTACGTTTTCAGCCGCCAGGGGCAGGAGGTCGTCGTGAAGGACGGCTACTATCCGGTCACGGCGGAGATGGCGCGGGGCGCGCTGCGCGCCGTCGGCATCGAGACCGGTTTCTAGCGCCTCGCGGCGCGTTTTCCCCGGCTGGCGGCGGCGTGTCGCCGCCGCCAGCCTTTCCGCTCTGGAGGTGCTGTGCCCGCGACCGGCAGTTTTACGGGACGCTCCCGTCGCCGGACCACGAGCCGACGCGTGGTCGTGGCGGACCGCTTGGCGCGCGGCCTGATCACCGTGGGCGGCATCGCGACCATCGCGCAGGTGCTGACCGTGATGGTCTTCCTGCTCTGGGTCGCGCTGCCGCTGCTGCGCAGTGGGCGGCTCGACCGCGAGCGGACGCTGCCGGCCGCGTCGGCCGGACCGGCGCCGCTGCACTTCCTGCTGGACGAGGGGGTGCTGACCGGACGGGCCGTGACGCCGGACGGCCGTCTGTACACCTTCGGGCTCGACGACGGCGGCGCCCGCGGCGCGCGGGACCTGTTTCCGGACCAGGAGCTGACGGCGTCCGCCTTTCCCGTCCAGGGCGGCGTGGCCGCCTTCGGCTTCGCCGACGGCAGTGTCCGGCTGGCCACGCTCGAGGCGGGCGGCGAGGCCGGCGTCGTGCCGCGGGAAGAGCTGCTGCCGCCGGGCGGCGCCGCCGTGCGACGGCTTGGCGTCGCGGCCACCCAGGGTGGCCCGGTACTAGCCGTGCTGACCGCCGACGGTCGTCTCGCGCGACTCGCCGTGCGCGAGCGGCGCAATCTTCTGACCGGGGCGGTCACGTACCAGCCGAGCGCCGCGGATCTGCCGTATGTGGCGGGACCGGCCGGCGAACCGGACCGGCTGTTCGTCACCGGCGATGGCCGCAGCGTACTGGCAGTCTGGCGCGACGGCACGCTGCAGCGTTTCGCCGCGGGGCCGGACGGGGTGCCGGTGCGCGCGGAAACGGACGATCTGACGCCCGACGGCGCCCCCCTGACCGCGCTCGCCTTCATGAACGGCGGCGTCACGCTGGTGACCGGAGATGCTCGCGGCATCCTGCGGGCCTGGTTCCTGGTGAAGCCGGACAAGGCGGCTACGCCGGACGGCGCGGTGCTGGCGATGGCGCACGAACTTCACGGGCCGCGCGCCGCCGTCACCGCGCTCGGCGTCTCCTCGCGCGGGCGGTTGTTCGCCGCCGGTTTCGCCGATGGCGTCGTGCGGGTCTTCCACGTGACGAGCGGTCGCCGTGTCGCCACGGCGCGCCTCGCCTCCGGGGGCGCGGTCACGGCGGTTGCGCTGGCGCCCAAGGACGACGCGCTGCTGGCCGCCGACGCGACCGGCATCGCGCTGTGGCATCTGGAGGCCCGGCACCCCGAGGCGTCGCTCGCCGTGTTCTTCAAGCCGATCTGGTACGAAGGCTATGCGCGGCCGGCGCACGTCTGGCAGTCTTCGAGCGCCACCGACGAATCGGAACTGAAGTTCGGGCTGTGGCCGCTGGTCTTCGGCACGCTCAAGGCGACCCTCTTTTCGCTGCTCTTCGGAGTGCCGCTGGCGCTGCTGGCGGCGATCTTCACGAGCGAGTTCCTGTCGCCCGCCGTGAAGGCAGGCGTCAAACCGACAATCGAGCTGATGGCGAGTCTGCCGAGCGTGGTGCTCGGCTTCCTGGCGGCGATCGTGATCGCCCCCTTCACGGAACGCTTCGTGCCGTCGATCGTGTGCGGATTCGTGACGGTGCCGGCAGCCGGCCTGACGGGCGCCCTGCTCTGGCAGCTGTTGCCGCACGGGGCCGCCGTCCGCCTGGAGCGCTGGCGTTTCCTGCCGCTGGCGCTGGCCCTGCCGGCGGGCCTCGCGGCCGCAGTGCCGCTGGGCCCCGCCGTGGAGCGTCTGCTGTTCGCGGGGGACCTGAAGCGCTGGCTCGACGGGCAGGTCGGCGGTCCGGTCGGCGGCTGGATCCCGCTGCTGTTGCCGGCGGCGGCGGTGGCGGTCGCACTGGCGCTGACGCGGCTGGCCGGACCGTGGCGGCTTCGCTATCGGGACTGGAGCCGTTCCCGGTCCGGTCTCGCGGAACTGCTGCTCACCCTCCTGGCTGGTCTGGCGGCGCTGGCGCTGGCGGTCTGCGCGGCCTGCCTGCTGGGCGGGTTGGGGCTCGATCCGCGCGGACATGTCATCGGCACCTACGTGCAGCGCAACGCGCTGGTCGTCGGCTTCGTGATGGGGTTCGCCATCATTCCGATCATCTACACGATCGCCGAGGACGCGCTGTCGAGCGTGCCGGAGCATCTGCGCGCCGCCTCGCTCGGTGCCGGCGCAACGCCGTGGCAGACGGCGGTGCGCATCGTCGTGCCCACGGCGATGAGCGGCCTGTTCTCCGCCGTGATGATCGGCCTCGGGCGCGCCGTCGGCGAGACGATGATCGTGCTGATGGCCGCTGGCAACACGCCCATCCTGGAATGGAATATCTTCAACGGCTTCCGCACCCTTTCGGCCAACATCGCCGTGGAGATGCCCGAGGCCGTGCGCGACAGCACGCACTACCGGATCCTTTTCCTGTCGGCGCTGGTGCTGTTCGTCATGACCTTCGCTCTCAACACCGTGGCCGAGATCGTGCGCCAGCGCTTCCGCAGGCGGGCGTTCGAGCTGTGAGGAGAGGGACGTGAGCAGCAGGCAGCCCAGGAGCGCCATCGCGGCCGCGGGGCCGCCCGGCGACCGGTCCGCGCCGGGCGCATCGTCGCCGCGGCGCGCCCGCCGCGACCGGTCGGGCGATGCGCGCCGCGGCGGCACGCTGCTGGCGCGCGGCGAGCCGCAGGTGTGGCTCACCGGCGGCGCCCTGGTGACCTGTCTTGCCATGATTCTCGCGCTGCTCGGGCTCGTTCTGGCGCAGGGTCTGGGCAGCTTCCGGGTCCGGCCGGTCGTGCGCCTGGAAACGACGGCGGGCGCGGTGCTGGGCGAGGTGACCCGGGTGGAGCGCCACCGGCCCGCTGGTGGCGAGCCGGAGACCACGGCGCGCCGCCGGCTCCTGCGCCTGGGCAATTTCGAACTGACCGGTGAGCACTTCCGCTGGGTGGAGGACGGGATCGTCATCGCGGAAACGCGGCCGCCGTGGGCGCTCGTGGTGGAACGCACCGCCTGGGGCCGCTTCTACGGCGAACTGCGCGGCCTGGATGTCGCAGGGGAGCCATCCGTGACCGATCCGGCCGCCGCCTGGCGCCGGCTGCCGGCGCTGCTGGCCGAGGTCGGCCGGCGGCGCGACGCGCGCCGGCGCCTGGAAACCCACGACATCGGGGCGGTGAACCGGCGCATCGAGCGGGCCCGGCTGCAGGCCCGGACGGCCGAACTGCGTCGGGGCGCGGAGTCGCCGGCCTGGCGCGAGGCGCAGGCCGCCCTGGCGCGGGCGGAGACGGCCGGAGCAGCGGACTTCGCGCGGATCCGTGCCCGGATCGAGGAGCTCGACGCCCGGAACGCCGCCTTCTCGCTGCTGGTCGCGACCGCAGACGGCGTCGAGCGGCGTCTGCCGCTGGCGGACATCGTGCGGGTCTGCCCGCCGAACCGGCTCGGCGCGCCGGGGCGGCTGCGGGTATATCTGTCGCGCTGGAGCGAGTTCCTGAGCGCCGGCCCGCGCGAGGCGAACAGCGAGGGAGGGGTGTTCCCCGCCATCTTCGGCACCGTGGTGATGACCCTCCTGATGTCGCTGGCCGTCCTGCCGCTGGGCGTCCTCGCCGCGCTCTACCTGCGCGAGTACGCGAAGGGGGGGGCGGTGGTGAGCGCGGTGCGCATCGCCGTCAACAACCTGGCCGGCGTGCCGAGCATCGTCTTCGGCGTGTTCGGCCTCGGCTTCTTCTGCTACATCCTGGGCGGGGGGATCGACCGCCTGCTCTTCCCGGCGCGGCTTCCCACGCCGACGTTCGGCACCGGTGGCGTCCTCTGGGCCTCGCTCACGCTGGCGCTGCTGACGCTGCCGGTGGTGATCGTGGCCACGGAGGAGGCGCTGGCGGCGGTGCCCGGTTCGATGCGCGAGGGGTCCTACGCCTGCGGCGCGAGCAAGTGGCAGACGATCCGGCGCATCGTGCTGCCGCGCGCGCTGCCGGGCATCATGACCGGCATGATCCTCGCCATGGCGCGCGGCGCGGGCGAGGTGGCGCCGCTGATGCTGGTGGGGGCGGTCAAGCTGGCGCCGGAACTGCCGCTCGACGGCGTCTGGCCGTTCGTCCATGCGCAGCGCAGCTTCATGCATCTCGGCTTCCATGTCTACGATCTCGGCTTCCAGAGCCAGAACAGCGAAGCGGCCCGGCCGATGGTGTTCACGACCACGCTGTTGCTGATCGCCCTCATCGGCACGCTCAACGTGGGGGCCGTCCTGTTGCGCCGCCGCCTGCGTCGGCGTTTCCTGGTCAGCCAGTTCTAGCTGGAGGCGGCCGGCATGCCGGGATACTCTCGACCCGCAGCAGTTCCCGCCGGCGTCATCGGCGCCGGTGGACCGGAGGTTTCCGTGATGAGCGATGCCAGACCGCCGAGCCCCGCACCTGCTCCCGCAGCAGTCCCGGCGGGCGGCCGGCTGGAAGCCGCGGCGCGCGGGGAGAACGTGCCCGCGGTCGTTCACGAGAGCGTTGCCCGCGAGACCGCGGTGCTCGAGGTGGATCGCTTTTGCCTCTGGTACGGCGCCAAGCAGGCGCTCTTCGACGTCTCCCTCGCCGTGCCGCGCGGCCAGGTGACCGCCCTGATCGGACCATCGGGCTGCGGCAAGTCGACGTTGCTGCGCTCGGTCAACCGACTCAACGACCTGCTGCCGGGAGTCCGCGTGGCGGGCGACATGCGACTGAGCGGAGACTCCATCTACGCCGCAGCAGTCGATGTGATCGAGCTGCGCAAGCGCATGGGGATGGTGTTTCAGAAGTCGAACCCCTTTCCGATGAGCGTCTACGAGAATGTCGTCTATTCGCTGCGGATCGACGGTGAGCGCGACCGGCGCGTTCTCGACGAGGTGTGCGAGCGCAGTCTGCGGGGCGCCGCGCTGTGGGACGAGGTGAAGGACCGGCTGAACGAGAGCGGGCTCGGCCTGTCGGGTGGCCAGCAGCAGCGACTGTGCATCGCCCGCGCGATCGCGGCCGAGCCGGAAGTGCTGCTGATGGACGAGCCGTGCTCCGCGCTCGATCCCCTGGCGACGGCCCGGATCGAGGAGCTGATGGCCGAGTTGAAGGGCGACTACACGATCCTTATCGTGACGCACAACATGCAGCAGGCGTCGCGCGCCAGCGATTACACGGCCTTCATGTACCTTGGCCGTCTGATCGAGCACGGTCGCACGGCCGACCTGTTCACGAATCCGCGCCTGCGTGAGACCGAGGACTACATCAGCGGCCGCTTCGGCTAGGCCGCGCCGCGGCAGCGCCCGGCGGAGGGGAGGACCGTCGCACATGCCCAGACATCTGCAGATCGAGACCGATCACATGAAGCAGCGCCTGCTCGACATCGGTGGGGTCGTAGAGGAGGCGTTCCGGCTGGCTGTGCGCGCGGTGACGGAGCGCGACGCGGCCCTGGCCAGGCGCGTCCTCGACGCGCATGACGTGGTGGATCGCCTTGAGGTCGAGCTGGAGGAAGAGTGTCTGAAGGTGCTCGCCCTCTACCAGCCGGTGGCGAGCGATCTGCGGTTCATCGTGGCGGTGCTCAAGATCAACAACGACCTCGAGCGGATCGGCGACCTGGCCGAGAACGTGGCGGCGCGCGCCCTCGCCATCGCCGATGCGACCGGGCTGGAGATTCCCTACGACTTCTCCGGCATGGCCGAGAGCGCGCGGCAGATGCTGCACGGCAGTCTCGATGCGCTGTGCGATCTCGACGCCGCGGCCGCCCGTCGCGTCTGCGCCGACGACGACCGCGTGGACACGATCAACCGCGACATGTACCGCCGCATCAAGGACGCCATCCAGGCTCGTCCCGACCGCATCGACACCCTCCTGCACCTGTTGTCTGCCTCGCGCTATGTCGAGCGCATTGCTGACCACGCGACTAACATCGCCGAGGACGTCATCTACATGCTCGAGGGGGGCATCGTGCGGCACGGGCTGCAGGAGAAACGGGGCGGCGCGCCCTGAACGGTCCCTCCGGGGGGCCGGTCGGGCGCGCCGCTGCGTGCGGGCTAGCGTTCCAGCAGGAAGACGTCGCCGCTGAAGGTCGTCACGTCCACGCGGGTTTCGGCGTCGCCGAGCGTGAACTTCAGTTCGCGCCCCGGCGCGTAGCGGCTGGTGCGCTTGCCGCGGGGGCCGAAGGCGTTGTCGATCTCGCCGCTGAAGGTCGTGATCGAGAAGTCGCCAGCCGGCTTGCTGCCCAAGGCGAGCGAGATGTCGCCGCTGTGGGTTTCGGCCTTCAGGGTGGCTTTGGGCGACAGGGCGCCGGTGAAGTGCAACTCGCCCGACACGGAGTTGAAGCGCAGGCGATCGACCGCGCCCGAGGTTTTCAACGCGACGTCACCGCTGACGGTGGAGAGCTCGATTTCGCCGCGCGCTCCCTCGACCGTGATGTCTCCACTGACCGATTCGGCCGCGACATCGGCGCTCGACGCTTCGATCACGATCATCCCGCTGACGGTCTGGGCGGTGATTTCGCGGGCGGCGCCGCGCGCCGTGATGTCGCCGCTGATGGCGTGCAGATCGAGCAGGCCCGTGACATCGGTCACCTCGACCTCGGCGCTCACCGCTTCGACCTCGACCCGGCTCCCTCTCGGCACGCGGATTCTCAGTTCGGACCCCTCGACGTGGCGCGCGTGGCGCGGGAGGATCACCTCCACGACGGTGCGCCGGCCCTCGCTGGTGAAGTCGAGCCTCTCCGCGCCGTCGCCGAGCGTGCCGGTTACGGTGACCTTCGCTTCTGCCCACCCTTCCACGATGATGCTGCCAGCGAGGTTCTTGATCGTCACGGTGCCGTCAGGCGTGGCCGGCAGGCTGCGGTCGATGTCTTCCTGTGCCTGTCCGCAGGCGGTGATCGCGGTCAAGACGACCAGGGCGGCGGCGGTCAGGGTCAGGCGGTTGCGGGTTCCGCGGGGCATGGGTCGCTCCTTTCACTCGGACCGGAACGGGCATCGTCCGGTCCCGTTGATTCAGGCCAGCGCGCGCGTCGTCTGCAGCGTCGCGCGGCGCAGAAGATCGATTCGTCCGGCGTACCCGCTGACGAGCAGGCGCGTCAGCAGCGGGTTGCCCGGTTCGTTTTCCAGGGCGGCGCGCGTTTCCGCAAGCGCCGCATCGATGGTCCGGAGGCCGCGCAGGATCCCCGCGCCGTCGGCCGCCGAATCGACGGAGTCCGACTCCACGCCACGCAGCGCCGCCAGATATTCGTCCTGGGCCTGGCTGCTGCCCGATTCCAGGTCGCGCAGGGTGGCGGCCAGGAGCAAATCGGTCGCCACGGGCGCGGTCGGTGCCGCGGCGTTCGCACGGGGCGCGGCGCGGCCGGCGTCGCGGTCCGGAGCCCGCATCACCAGCAGCAGTGCGAGGCAGGCCGCGGCGGCGAGCCAGCCGGACCAGGCCCAGCCGGGGCGGAAGTCGCGGCGGGCGGTGGCTTTGCGGGGCAGGTTCCCGCCGGTTGAGGCGGGCGAGGGAGCGGTGCGTCCGGGCTGTTCGCGCGTTGTCACCCCGTCGTCGCGGAGCCGGACCGCGATGCCGTCCCACAGATCGCGCGCCGGTTCAAGGGCCGGCGGCAGCGCCGCCGCGCCGCGCAGCAGCGCGCGCAACGCCTCCGCATCGCGACGGCAGTCGGCGCACTGCTCCAGATGTTGCGCCACCTCGGCGGCGTGCGCGGGGGCCAAAAGGCCGTCGATCCAGTCGTCCAGCCGGGCCCTCAGGTTCTCATTCTGGCAACTCATGCCAACTCCTCCCGCAGCAGTCGCCGGGCGCGGTGCAGCTGCGCCTTGCTCGTTCCGACCGCCAACCCGGTCAGGGCGGCGATCTCCTCGTGCCGGTAGCCCTGTACGTCGAAGAGCACGAACACCAGCCGTGCGCCGGCCGGCAGCGCGGCGATGGCCCGCTCGAGATCGAGCGTCGTGCCGGGAGGCGCCTCGCGACCGGGGGCATCCACCAGGCTGAGATCCTCCATCATCACCACGCGGCCGTTGCGCCGCGCCTCCGCGCGCATCTCCTCCACCACGACGTTGACGGCCAGCCGGTGCAGCCAGGTGGAAAAGGCGCTGCGCCCCGCGAACGAGGCGAGCTTGCGCCAGGCCCGCACGAATACGTCCTGGGTGAGGGCCTCCGCGCGCGGCACGTCACCGGCCAGGCGCAGACAGAGCGCGTACACCCGGCCGACGTGCAGACGGTAGAGTCGTTCGAAGGCCGCGGAGTCTCCCGCCTGCGCGGCGCGCACCAGCGCCGCGACCGCGAGCGGCTCCGGGCCGCAGGCTGACGTCGGAATCGGCTGAGCGACGTCCCGCGCGGGGGGCTCTGGCTGTTGCTGTGCGGCGTTCACGGGGATTTCGCACCTTCGCCGGGGTTCTGTGCCGTTCTCAAGTGAAGCTATGACGGTCGCGGTGGGACAAAGGTTTGACCTGGATTGAGGTTCAGCAGCGCCGTATCCCTGACGCGACCTCGCGCGCGGCGGGATAAAGAGGCCTAATTCACTTCTTTGCAGCTACTTATGGCTGGTGTCGTCGTCCGCGGGCTCCCGCTTCCGGGGCCCGCTCTCGCCGCCGCCCAGCCAGCCCCGCCGGCGGAACCAGATCAACAGCCCGATGGCCGTGATGACCATGGCGGTGAGCGCGAGCGGATAACCGAAGCGCCAGCGGAGCTCCGGCATGTTCCAGGGCGAGGAGTCGGGCGCGAAATTCATGCCCCAGATCCCGGCCGCGAAGGTGAGGGGGATGAAGATCGTGGAGATGATCGTCAGCACCTTCATGATCTCGTTCATGCGATTGCTGACGCTCGACAGGTAGACTTCGAGCAGACTGGCGACGATCTCACGATACGTCTCGAGCAGGTCGATGATCTGCACGGCGTGGTCGTAGCAGTCGCGCAGGTAGAGGCGGGTCTCGTCGCCTACGAGCGGGTCGGTGTCGCGGCTGAGCGCGCCGAGCATCTCGCGCATCGGCCAGATGCCGCGTCGTACGTTGAGCAGGCTGCGGCGGATGGCATGCAGCGAGACCACGGCCCCGCGCCCCGGCCGCTCCATGATTGCGAGCTCCATGTCCTCGAGCTGTTCGCCCAGCGCCTCGATGACCGGAAAGTTGCTGTCCACCCCGGCATCGATCAGCGCATAGGCCAGGTAGTCGGGCCCGGTCGCGCGCAGCCGCCCCTTCCCGCCGCGAATCCGCTCGCGCACCGGCGCGAAAGCGTCGCCCGGCCGCTCCTGGAACGTGAGCACGAAATTACGCCCCAGAAACAGGCTGACCTGCTCCGACTCGAGTCCTTCCGCTCCCGGATTCGGCAGTCGCAGCACGATGTAGATATGGTCCGCGTAGTGTTCGACCTTGGGCCGCTGATGGATGTGCACCACATCCTCCAGCGCCAACCGGTGCAGCCCGAACAGCGTCCCCAGCCGCCCCACCAGCTCCGCATCCCCCAGCCCGTCCACATTCACCCAGACCACCGGCCACCGTGCCAGCGCTCTTTGCACCGTCTCCGCATCCGCTTCGGCAATCTCCAGATGCTCGTCGGGCCCGTACGCGAACATACTTACGCTCGGACGCAACGCATCGGCCGGCGGCGTGAGCTGCCCCGGCGAGGTGCCGGGCACGGCCCGCCGCGGCTGATTACGACGTCGGCGCGTGCGGCTCGTCCTGGCGCTCATGCTCAACCTCCGGAAGCAGCTCTGGTCCGCCCTCGAACTGCCCGTGAATACATATCGCGGCGCCGCGCCGGTCAAGCGTTGACGCCCGAGTCTACGGCACCGCAGACGGGCTGAACACACCCGCGAGCACTCCTGCCGCAGATTTTCGGGTCGGCGGGCAATCCGGTCAGAATGGCGTCAACTCAGGCGGGAGCCGGCGGTGGTCGTGAAGGAGAGAGGGGCGAAGGAGTGGGCCGGGGCAGGCCGGGCAGGTCTTGGTCAGGAATGTTGAAGGAATGGCCTGCCCCGGGCTGATGGCGACGGCCGTGGTGGAGGCCCCATCGCCACGAGGCAATTCAACAGACGGTCGGTTTCGCTGTTCCCGAAAAATGCGGCTGGCAGCCTAACTCTGGGGGCTGTACAAACAACGGGGGGAAGGTCAATTCCGGCGCCCAGGCGTGACTCGCTGTTACAATCGAGCATCGAGTAGTCGTGGAATGAAGTCGCATGGCTCGACGCATGGGGCCGACTCCCGCCGCAGCATCCGACAGACGCTCATGCCGCCGCGCCCGCGCCGAAACGAGGTACCGAATGAAGAAGCTGATCATAGCCGTCGTCGTCGCTGCAGCCCTGATCGCGGTCTTCGCGTTTTTTCTGCTCTCCAACCTCAACTCCATCGTCGCCAAGGCCATCGAGAAGGGCGGTGGCGATGTGACCCGGACCAGCGTCGGCGTTTCCGGCGTGGACATTTCGCTGCGCGAGGGGCGGGGGTCGATCGGGGGTCTGCGGGTGGCCAGCCCCGACGGCTACCAGGAGCGCACGGCGTTCTCGCTCGACGATATTACCGTCGACATCGACGTGAAGAGCGTCCGCCAGGATCCCATCGTCCTCGACGAAATCCGCATCCGGGCCCCGATCGTCAACGCCGAGCTGACGAAGACCGGCGCCTCCAACATCGACGAGTTGCGCAAACGGGCGCAGGCCTACACGTCACGGATGGCGTCGCAGGGAAGCAGCAAGCGGATCCGGATCGAGCGCTTCGTGTTCGAGAAAGGCCGCGTCGAGGTCGACGCCTCCGCGCTCGGGCTGGGCAAGCGCACGCTGGTGCTGCCCGAAATCCGCCTGACCGACGTGGGCGGGCGAAACGGCGCGCCGCCGGACGAGATCGCCAAGATCATCCTGACGACCGTGGCCGGCAGGGTGGCTTCCGAAATCGCCAGCTCCGAGCTCGACCGGCTGATGAAGGATAAGCTGGGGGGCTCGATCACCGACAAAGCGAAGGGGTTGCTGGAAAAGATCCGGTAGTTGTTGAACGCGGCCCCGGATTATTCTCACCTTCGCCGCCGATGCGGGCGTTTGTGAGTAACCAGTCCCGCCTCCGGAACTAGCGAGCGAACAGGAGATTGAGCGTCGCCTGGTCCGGCGTGCCGTCCTCGTTGAAGTCGTATTCGACGGAGGCGCCGCTGAGCCCCAGGCTGTCTTCGGAAAACGCGACGTCGAATTGCCACGAGAACAGCATTCCCTGTGGCGTCAGGCTCAGTACGTCGCTGCTCAGGGTCCACGTTCCATCCGTCGTGCGCTCTGCTTCGGCGAAAGGCGCGACGACGAGCCGAAATGTTTCATTGTCGTTGAGGGTGAGCGTGCCGGTTCCTCCGAGCGCGACAAGATCGACGGCGGCGCCCGCGGGAATGCTCACGAACTCGACCTTGGTGGCGTTCCAGACGCCCGTGATCTGCTCCGGCTGCGGACCGGTGGATTTGTCCTCGCTGCATCCGACCATCACGCAGAGCAGAATTGCCGCCGTCACGATTCGCCAGCTCGTTCGCATGTCGGCCTCCCCGCTCAGGAATTGCTTCCCGGCGATCTGGGCTATACCCCGAGTCCGCTCCTCTGCCCCGAATAGACCAGCGCGGTGGTTCGCCTTTGAGCGGCGGTCGCCCTGAGCACGCGGCTCAGACCCTATGGAGTGACCGGCCCCCCTGTCGTACCGTCGTCACCGTCGTTCTGGTGGTTGGCGATGGCGACCGGGTGGCAAGCACCGCAGTCGCGGGTTAGCGCCTTTCGGCGCCAGAGCCGCATACGACGAAGGGAGCCGGCCATGGCCAGTATAACCTACGTGGGGCTGGATGTGCACAAGCGGACGATCGCGGTGGCGCTGCGCCGCCCGGGGACCGACGAAGTGGTCGAGTGGCAGGTCGCCCACGAGCCGACGGCCGTGCGGCGACTGATCCGCAAGCTCAAGGCGCACGCCCCGGTGGCCTGCGCCTACGAGGCGGCCGAGATCCCCTGCCTGGTCGCCGCCCCGTCCCTGATCCCGGTCCGCTGCGGCGACCGCATCAAGACCGATCACCGCGACGCCCGCAAGCTGGCCCAGTTGTTCCAGGCCGGGCTCCTGACGGCGGTGCACCCGCCGACAGAAGACGAGGAGGCGGTCCGCGACCTGTGCCGCTGCCGCGAGGACGCGCAACTGGATCTGGTGCGGGCCCGGCACCGGTTGGGCAAGTTCCTGCTGCGCCGCAGCTTGAGCTTCCATGACGGCTACCTCTGGTCCCAGCGTCATCGCACTTGGATGCACGGCTTGACGTTCGCGCGGGCCGCCGACCAGGTCGTCTTCGAGGACTACCTGCTGGCGGTCGAGCAGCAGGAGGCCCGAGTCGCCGCGCTGGACGAGCAGTTGGCCGCCGTCGCGGATCAGGAGCCGTTCCGTGCGCCGGTGGTGGCCCACCTGCGCTGCTTCCGCGGCATCGACACGGTCACCGCCGTAAGCCTGGTCGCGGAGCTGCACGATGTGCGGCGCTTCGCGTCGGCTCCCGCCCTCATGGCCTATCTCGGGCTGGTCCCCAGCGAGCACAGCAGCGGCGAGCATCGTCGGTGCGGCGGCATCACCAAGACCGGCAATCGCCACGTGCGGCGCCTGCTGATCGAGACCGCCTGGCACTACCGGCACAAGCCTACGGTGGGGGTGAAACTGGTCAAGCGCCGGCACGGCCAGCCGCCCGTGGTCATCGCCCGCGCCGACCGGGCGCAGCAGCGCCTGTGCAGGCAATACCGGTGCATGGTCGCCAAAGGCAAGCATCACAACACGATCGTCGTGGCCATCGCCCGCATGCTGGTTGGATATCTGTGGGAGACGCTGCGCACTGCGCAGCCTGTCGAAGCCTGAACAAACGGAACGGTCCGACGGTCGGAGACGGCGGATGAACGCAGGCACGATCCGGAGAATCCGCGTTATCGGTGTGCGACTGGGCCATTGGGTCCAGACTCACGATCTCAGAGTGCGGTCCCTCCCGACGGAGCACGGTCATGCGGCTCGGCGCCGGCTTGCCGGCGCAACCCGCGTATATCAGAGTGACTCGTCGTCGAAGCGACCTGCCTCGTCCGCCGCCTCCGGATGTCGGAACCGGGAAAAGACAAGAGAACGGCCGCCTCCCCGCAGGAAAGCGGCCCTTGACACAGGGTCACTCCATATCAGCGATAGAGGGACTTAACCGCGCTCCAGCTGACCGCTTCGACGGGCACCAGCGTGCCGTTGACAGTGAAAACCGGCGAGTTCGGGCCGGCGGGCAGCGGTCGCAGGCCGAGCACTCCGTAACAGGGGCTGTCGACGAACAGGCTGTCGAAGTAGTAATACAATGTCGGCAGCCCGTCGTCCGTCCCGCCGTTGGCTCCGACACCCATGCCGATCGCAGCGGGAGCATTGTCCAGCGCCATGAGGCCAACGCGCATCAGGCAGCGGTCGATCAGGCAGGTGGTGGATGACGGCCAGAGCATGTTGTTATAGGAGTAGCGCGCATCGATGTCAGGATTCGTGTTCGGGAAAAATACGCCGCACAGTCCGCCCAGTGATGTATCGAAGTTGATGATCCAGAGATTAGCGGGAATCTCGATATGGCACAGCAGCTGCATCTGGTAGTACATAAGAAACATCGGATGTCCGACCGCCGCGGGCAGGTCCGAGACCGGGCGATCAAGGAGCAGATACAGCCAGAACGGCTCATAGGGCGCGATTGTGAGCCGACTTGCGTTTCCGTCCTCGTCTGCGTAGAGCCCGACGGAGATTTCGCTCACTTGCGCCAGGCCCAAAGCCGCGGCGCCCGCGACCGCAACGGCCAACATTGCCGCACAAAGCCACCTGAACTTCATGGCGCCTCCCGCCGCAATCGTCGCCCCACTTGCAGACCGAAGCGTCACCCTGAGTGTAGGGGGTTGGTTCTGACGCGGCAAGTACTCGGCCGCGCCCCGGCGGGTTCATGCCGCAGTCGGCCGGTATCATGATGCTGCACAGCGACTTCAGGACTCCCGAGGCCTTTTTCTTGTCCCTGATGCTCGGGCTCGGTAAGCTGCGGCGGCCCCGGACGACGCACGAATTCTCGTGAGGAGCCGGAAAGGAATCCGTTCCCCCTTGCAGGAGGATTCGCTCATGCGCCCGATCTCTTCGCCTCGCCCTCGCCGGGCCGCGCAAACCCTGGTCCCTGCCCTGGTCCTGACGTTGGTTGTTTCGGTCACGCCCTTTCCTGTGTACGCGACGGAGCCGGTGGAGACGAAGATCTGGGGCCGCAGCTCGCTGTTGATCGCCTACGACACGGCGGACCTGCGCGCCGGGCTCGATTTCGGCAGTTACGTGACCGCGGACGGTCAGGATCGCGTCAATTTCAATCCGCGCGACACCCGCCTGGGTCTGTCGGCCACCCAGACCAAAGGGGCCTGGACCTACAGGAGCGTCTTCGAGATGGACTTCTACGGCGACAACGCCGGCAACAATCTGCTGCCGCGCCTGCGTCTCGGATTCGTGGATGTCTCCCACAGCGGCGGTTTCGCCCTGCGCGCCGGACAGGACTGGATCCCGATCGCCCAGCAGAACCCCGGCACGCTCGACTTCGGGGTGCTGGCCTGGGGCGGCAATCTCTGGTGGCGCGTGCCGCAGGTGACCGTGCGCCAGAAGACCGGCGATCTGGAGTTCCTCGCCGGGATGATGAAGCACCGCAACTCGAGCACCCAGGAGGCCGAGGAGCAGATGCCGTGGTTCCTGGGCCGGCTGGCGTGGACCGGCCTGAGCGACGGCAAGGGCCTGCTGGCGATCGGCGTCGGCGGCCGCAGCAACTCCCTGACGGATACGGTCGATGACGCACCGTTCAACACCGACTACAAAGCCTGGCTCGTGTGCGGTGAATGGAAGCTGCCCCTCGGCCCGCGCCTCACGCTCAACGGCGAGGCCTGGACCGGCAAGGGGCTCGGCCGGGAATTCGTCCGCTACGATCTGGACTACAACCGGCAGGTCCGCCGTTCGATCAATGCGCAAGGCGGCTTCGTCAGTGCGGCCGTGGATCTCGGCCGCGGTCTGCAGGCCAACCTCGGTGGCGGCATCGACGATCCCGAGGACGACGACCTGGCCGGCGCCACCACCGTCATCTTCACGCAGAACACCGTACTGTTCGGGAATCTTAAGTGGCAGGCCACGGAGCACTTCGGAGCCGGCTTCGAGGTCATGAACTTCACGACCGAGACCGGTCCTGATGACGAGCTCGACGGCCAGCGCTTCACCATGGGGACCTGGTTCGTGTTCTGAGCGCGGAAACGGACGGGGCGCGCGGACCAGACGCCGGCGCCCCGGATCTTCCGCCGTGGAGGCAGCGGTGATCGGTCCGTTCTCGGCGGAGCGCCGCCTGCGGCGGGAATTGACGACCGTGCAGGCGATGATCGGCCTGTATTGCCGCGCGCACCATGGCGGCGGGACCGGGCCGTGCGCGGAGTGCCACGAACTGCTGCGGTATGCCGGGCAGCGCATCGAGCGCTGCCCGTTCGGCGTCGGCAAGCCGACCTGCGTCGACTGCCCGGTGCACTGCTACGTGCCCGCGATGCGGGAGCGGATCCGCGTGGTCATGCGCTACGCCGGGCCGCGCATGGTGTGGCGCCATCCGATCCTCGCGCTGTTCCATATCCTCGACGGCCGCCGGTCGGCGCCGTCGCTCAAACGCTGATCGTGAGCCGGTCCGCATCGCTCCCGGTGGTCAGGTGCGGCTCCGCTACCACGGTCCGAGCCACGGCTCAGGCAGGCCGTCGGGCGGGGTGAGCAGCAGCGGGCGGCCCGGCTGCGCCGCGATCCCCTGGAGGTACAGATCGGCGGGGCCCGGCAGGGTCGCCGCGGCGGCTGCGTCGGCGGCGACCGCGTCGGGCGTGTCGTCGCCGCCCAGAACCCGCGCCAGCCAGGCCGCTCCGGTCGCCAGACCGGGCAGCGACGGCCCCAGCTTCGGCAACTCCACGAGGCGTCGCGCCGGGAATTCGCTCAGGACCACCTCGTCGCCGGGGCGGATGCCGGCCAGGTCGCGCGCCAGGGCGATGGCGTCGGAGAGGCCGCCCTGCGCGTCGCAGAGACCGCGCGCGATGGCGTCGTCGCCCATCCAGACCCGGCCGCCGCCCAGCTCGCGCACCCGCGCTTCGGGCAGGCCGCGCGCGGTGGCCACCTTGCCGACGAACTGGTCGTACATGCCGAGGATGTACCCCTTCACGAGGGCCAGCTCGCAGTCGTCGAGCGGACGGGTGGGGATCGACAGGCCGAGCAGCGGCGGGCGCAGGCCCGAGAACAGGTCGGCGTGGGCGCCGCGCTGCACGCCGTCGGCGCGCATGCCGAGCCTGTCGCCGAGGCCGTCGTCCCAGAACCAGCCCGAGATGACGCCGATCGAGCCGGTCACGGTGAGCGGGGTCGTCAGCAGACGACTGCCGCCCAGGCTGATCCAGTAGCCGCCCGAGGCCGCCACGTCGCCCTGGCTGATGACGACCGGCTTGCCCGCCGCGACCAGCCTGGCCACCGCTTCGGCGATCAGGTCGCTCGGCTGCGGATCGCCGCCGGGCGAATCGGGGCGCAGCACGACCGCCTTCACGTTGCGGTCGTGCACGAGGCGGCGCAGGTGGGCCGAGGTGGCGCGGCCGCGGATGCCGGAATCCATGGCGCATTCGCCCACGGCGAACACCACGGCGACCTCGGCCGGGCGGCCCCAGCGCTCGTCGGGCAACTGCTCGGGCGGCGGAGAGGACGGCGTCGTCCAGCGCCCGTGCCGTTTTTGCTGCACCCACTCCTCGACATCGGCCCAGCGGCCGAGCTCGTCGGCAAGGCCGGCATCGCGCGCGGCGACGGCGTCGAGCAGCACGCGCGTGTCGACGAGGCTGTCGAAGGCGGCCGGCGCAAGGCGGCGCGAGGCGCAGGCCCCGTCGCGCAAGGTCTCGTAGGCGACATCGATCAGGCGCTGGCGCTGCTCGCGCTCGCATTCGCTCATCTCGTCGCGGGCGAACACCTCGACGGCGCTCTTGCACGGCATGAAGCGCAGTTCCTGGAATCCGACGCCGAGTTTGGTGAGCGTGCCGCGTACGTAGGTGCGGCGGGAGGCGAAGCCGGGCAGGGTGACGCTGCCCTGTGGATCGAGAATGAGACGGTCGCCGGCGGTGGCCAGCCAGGTGTCGAGCATGCCGAGGTTGTCGGCGTGGATGACGATCTCCTTGCCGGCGGCGCGCAGTTCGCCCAGCTTGCGGCGCAGCTCCCAGGCGAGCGACGGGCGTGGGCGCAGGCCGGCCAGGTTGAGCGCGACCCCGTCGATGTCGGGCGCGTCGCGCAGGCGGTCGAGGTGGCGCGCGAGGTCGAGCCAGGCCACGCGCGAGTCGTCGAACCAGCGATACTTCTGGTAGGTGAGGACCCGGTGTTCGAGGTTCACCGCGGCCCAGCGCGGGCGGCGGTCGGGGCGCAGGGCGGCCGGCACCGCCAGGCTGCGTTGAGGGGCGGCCGCGCGCACGAGGAATGCGGTGCCGGTGGCGTGGCCCCCGCGATCGTACGCGGGCAGGGCGTGGTATGCGGTGCCGCCGAGCGTCACGCCGGCCGTGAGCGTGAAGCGGAAGTCGTCGGTGTCGTCGGTTTCGCGCAGGCGGGCGCCCAGATGCAGGCCGGCCAGGGGACGGAATTCCACTCCGGCGCCCCAGCGGCCGGCGTCCGGATCCTCCCCGTGGCGCAGCGTGAAGTCGCCGAACAGCGTGAGCGCGGGGGTGCCGAACGGACGCACGCCCAGATCGGCCGTCGCCTGACGCGCCGCCGACTCCAGCGAGGCGACTCCGGCCAGGCCCCAGGAGACGGCGCGGCCCGGCCGGCCGATCAGACCCAGGGCGAGCGCCTGGTCGTGCCGTTGTCCGTCGTTGCCGCCGCTCGACCAGCGGTAGGCGAGGCCGGCGTGCGCGCGCCGGTCGCCGCGGGCGAGGCCGAACTGCCAGTCGGTGAGACGGGTCGTGCCGCCCGGCACCGGCAGAACGCGGCTGTCGAGCGCGAAACCGACGTTGCGTCCGAACGACAGGCCCCAGTTGTCGAGCCCGTTGTGGCCCAGATGGCGATCGTTCCACCAGAGAGCGAACTCGGCGCGACCGGCCGCGGCCCAGGCGGCCGGGTTGGCGAAGGCCGCCGGTGCGCCGGCCGTCACGCTGGGGCTCTGCGGAAGCCACTCCATGCCGTCGGCGTAGTCCATGAGCCGGTCTGCGGACTGGGCCGCGGCCGGACCACCGGCCAGGACGAGCGAAAGCGCGGCGAGCAGGGCGGCAAGGGGCGCGTGGCGCATGGATGACCTCCGGACACGGGGGATGCACGACGTCGCGATGTTACCGTATCATGGCGGGGTCGCCAACCGGCGCGTGGCGCTGTTCAGGCAGGAGGTCGGCATGTCGGATTCCGCTCCCACGGCACTCGTCTGCGAGGAGGTGTACCTGTGCCACGATACCGGGGCCGGCCACCCCGAACGGCCCGCGCGCCTGCTGGCCATTCTGGAAGCGCTGGCGGCGGCCGGTCTCGACGAGTGCCTGGCCCATCTCGACGCTCGTCCCGCCACCGACGACGACCTGACCCTCGTGCACACGCCCGCCTACGTGGACCTGGTCACGCGGGAGTGCCAGACCTCCGAGCCGGTGCAACTCAGCACCGGCGACGCCACCATCGGTCCCGGCAGCGACCGCGTGGCGCGCCTGGCCGTCGGCGGGGTGCTGGCCGCCTGCGACGCGGTGCAGGCCGGCGGCGCCCGCAACGCTTTCTGCGCCGTGCGTCCCCCGGGTCACCACGCCTTGCCGGACGCCGGCATGGGTTTCTGCATCTTCAACCACGTGGCGATCGCGGCACGACACCTGCAGCGCCGTCGCGGCTTGGCGCGCGTACTGGTGGCCGACTTCGACTGCCACCACGGCAACGGCACCGAGGAGACATTTTACGCCGACCCCACGGTCTTCACCTTCAGTTGCCACGACCGCCACGCCTTTCCCCGGACCGGGCTGCCGGAGCGGCGCGGGATCGGCGCGGGTGAGGGGTTCAATCTGAACGTCGCCCTGCGCGCGGGGGCCACCGACGACGATCTGCTTGCGGCGCACGAGCAGATTCTGGTCCCCGCCGCGCGCGCGTTCGCCCCCGACTTCCTGCTCGTGGCCGCCGGCTTCGACGGCCACGTGAGCGATCCGCTCGGCAATCTGGCGCTGACCGAGCGCGGTTTTGCGGCAGTGGGGCGCCTGCTGCGTAAACTCGCCGAAGAACTGTGCGGCGGGCGGGCGGTGGCCGTGCTCGAAGGGGGCTACGATCGGCGCGCGCTCGGCGCGAGCGTGGTCGCCTTCCTGGAGGAGTGGAGCCGCTGATGACAGGCGAGGGGCGCTCGGGCGGGCGCCCCCTTCCTGTCCGTGAACCGCGGCGTCAGCGGTACGTACGCTTGACCCCGCCCCACGAGGCGCCATCGATCGGTGTCGGATCGCTGTCGGTCACGACCCAGGCGCCGGGGTTCCAGGATGCGACGCCCGTCTGCGTGCCGAACGTCGTCATAATGCAGCGGTACGGCTCGATGTTGGCCTCGAGCAGCAGGCCGTCGGGATCGGTGGACTGCGCGTAGTAGCCGATCCAGCGCGGCTGGCCAACGCCGACCGCGAACTGGGCCGCGCCGAGGATTTCGACCAGCGGCACGTCGCCCACGGAGAGGCGGCCCACCAGCGCCCGGACCTCGTCCGCCACGGCCCAGCGCCAGCCGGGGTGGGCGGTCAGCCAGATCGCGATCTCCGCGCGCGTCAGGCCGACGAACTGCGCGGGGTCGGACCAGTAGAGCCCCGTGGCCTGGTCCAGGAAGTACTGCCCCGCGCTGCCCGCGTTCTGCAGGCGCGGCTGCGTCGTCGGATCGCCGGCGTTGACGAACCAGCCGCCCGGATTCCACGTCGCCACGCCGCTCTGAGAGCCGGGATCGACGAGCACGGCGTTGTCCTCGGACTGGATGAGCCACCCGTCGGGGACGAGGCCGGCGTAGTAGCCGATCCAGCGCGGCCAGTCGGAGCCGACGGTCCACTGCCGGGGACCCATGACGTCTTCGAGGCTCGAACCGGACGGGGCCGTGCTGCCGGCGAGGGCGTCGATCTGCGCGCTCGAGGCCCAGGTCCAGCCCGTGGAGTTGTTGACGATGAAGACGTCGAGCTGATCGCGCTCCGCTTCGGTCAGAATGTCCGGATCGCACCACGTCAGGCCCGAGGCGGGATCGTAGAAGAATTCGCCGTGGGCGCCGCGATCGGCGAGCTCGGCGGCGCCGCCGACGGCGGCGCCCGCCAGCAGGATCGCAGCGGCGATCGTCAGGGCACGCAGCAACATGGCCGGAGCTCCTTCTCGGTATCGGGTGGGCAGGCAAAACGCTGAACGGGCAGGTTCATAGCACGGGCGCGGCGATGAATCAATGACCGAGCTTGGGCGTGGATGCCCGCTACGGCTCCCTCGCCCGGGACGTTAAGACTCCGATTTGATGAGGGGCGCCCCGACGGGCGCCCCTTCCGGATGAAGCGAAATGGGTGGGATGAACGGGGGTCAGCGCTTGCGGCTCATCTCCTCGCGCAGGCGCTCGACCTCCACGCGCAGCTCCTGCAACTCCTTGCGCAGCGCCTGGGTGCTGCCGCCCTGCTCCGCCTCGGGGGCGAAGCGGCGGATGATGATCTTGCGTTCGCCATCTCCGGCCTCTTCATCCTCGATGGCCGTTTCGTCCTCGCAGGGGCCGGAAAACTTGTGGATGTACACGTTGTCGGGGTCGCCATCCCGGAACATGCGCTTCAGGGTGCGGGGCTGCCGGTCGCGGGGCGGGTCGCCGAGCGTTACTTCGAACGTGCGCTCGGCATGATCGCGCAAAACGGTGACGCTGAGCTTGTCGCCCGGCTCGGCCTTGCGCAGGGCGCTCCGCACGTCATCGGGACCGCTGAGGGCGCGATCGTTCGCGCGCAGGATCACGTCGCCCGCCTCGATGCCGGCCCGCGCGGCCGGGGAGTCATCGATGACCTCGTTGACCAGGACCCCCTCGCCTTCGGGGGCGCCGAAGTAGCGGCCGAGCTGTTCCGTCAGAACACCCATCTGTACGCCGAGGAAGGCAAACGGTTCGTCGCCCATGGTCCACATCATGGGAGACTGTTCGCCGTCGCCCTCGCCGCGGTGCATGAAGATCATCCGGTCGCCCAGACCCTTGTGCAGGGCTTCGAGACCGGGGGCGAAGCCGGCGGCCGGTGTTTTGCGGCTGCCGAGCTTCACCTTGATGGTCTTCTTCTCTCCCTCGCGAATGACGACGACCGGCACCCGGTTGCCCGGTTTCGCGCCGCGGACGGCGCTGGTCAGCTCGCCGGCGTCGCGCACGCGCAGGCCATCGAACCTGACGATGACGTCGCCATCGAGCAGGCCGGCGGCGGCGGCCGGCGAGTCTTCGATGACCCGGTTCACCAGCGCCCCCTCGCCGTTGCGCAGGTCGAGGGCCTTCGCCATTTCCGCGTCGACATCCTGCAGTTCGACGCCGAGCCAGGCCTGGTGCGGGATTGCCGGTGGTTCGGGGCCCTCCGGCGGGGCCGGGGGGGCGGTGTGGCGGGGCGCGGCGGCGGCTCCGCTGGCCATGGCGAGCGTCAACAGGCCCGCGATCGCCAGAACGGCCGGCAGCGCGCCGGTCATGATCCTCCTGCGCATGATGGACTCCTCTCAAAGGGAAGGCGACCGTCGGGGGGTGGGAAGTCAAACCCCGGCCGACGGACCGGGGTTCCCATAAACCGGTCGCGCTGCCGACGCCTTTTCAGTCCGGCAGCGGCTGGGTGATGGTGAAAGCGCCGCGCAACTCGCCGGGGGCGAATCCGACCGCCCTGTCCTCGGGGTAGAGCTGACGGATCTTCGCCATGAGCAGAGTGTCGATCGCCGCGCCGTGGCATTTCAGGCACGCCTCGCCCATCGGGATCGCCTTGAGATAGCGGTAGGCGCGCTTTCCGTCAGGTTGTGTGACGACCTCTCCCTTCTCCATGCGGATCAGATTTTCGCCGGCCTTCTGGCGTGTCGCGAACTCGGCCAGCCCCTGCGCCTCCCAGGCGTCGGGTGCGTTGGCGGCGTTGCGCACGCGCGGGCCGGTGCGCCCGACCTGCCAGCCGGTTTCCGCGCCGAGGCGCGCCGCGATCTCGGGAGCCTTGTCCCGGCAGGCGGCGATGGCGCCCACCGGGCCCCCCTCCTTGAGTCCCCTGACCAGCTCCGCCCTCAGCGCAGCCTGGAAATTGTCCGTGGTGGCTCGGGCCGCCGCGGCCCGCTCATCGGCGGCGCGGGCCACCGCCGCGTTGAGCGCGGCGATCGCCAGCAGGCAGACGATCGTCAGGCGCCGTCCCCGTGTTGCTGTCTTCATTCCGCACCTCCTGTCGAGCCGTCGCCCGTCCCCGCGAGCCACGGCGTGTGAAGGGCGGCCGCTTCCGGACGGTCGCGCCGCCCTCAGCCATGATCGTAAACGCTCAGCCCCTTGATGTTGACGAACTCGCGCAGCCCCTGGTGGGACAGCTCGCGGCCGAAACCACTCTGCTTGATGCCGCCGAACGGCAGGCGCGGGTCGGACTTGACGATGCTGTTGACGAAGACCGCTCCGGCCTCCAGGCGGCGCGCCACCCGCTCGCCGCGGGCGAGGTCGCGGGTCCAGACGCTCGCGCCCAGACCGAAGGGGGTGTCGTTGGCCACGGCGATCGCCTCCGCTTCGTCCCGCACGACGAGCACCGGCGCGACCGGCCCGAAGACCTCCTCGCGCGCCGCCCGCATGGCCGGCGTCACCCCGGCCAGGACGGTGGGGGCGTAGAAGAAGCCGGGCCGGTCGAGGGGGCGGCCGCCCGTGACGAGCCGCGCCCCCGCCGCGAGACTCTCGGCCACCTGCGCGGCGATCTCCTCGCGGGCGGCCGCGTTCACCAGCGGGCCGACCTGCGTCCGTTCGTCCAGCGGATCGCCCACGACGAGTTGCGCCGCCAATTCGCCGAAACGCGCCGTAAACGGCGCCGCCAGCGCCTCGACGACGATAAAACGCTTGGCCGCGATGCAACTCTGGCCGGCGTTCAGCATGCGGCCACGCACCGCCTGGTGCGCGGTGAATTCGAGGTCGGCGTCGTCAAGGACGATGAAAGGGTCGGAGCCGCCCAGTTCCAGCACGACCTTTTTCAGCGCCCGGGCGGCTGTGGCGGCGATTCGCACGCCGGCCCCGGTGCTGCCGGTGAGGGAGACGCCGGCGATCAGGTCGCCGGCGACCAGATCGGCCACGGCAGCGTGGTCCGCGAATACAGCGCGGAAGACATCACGGGGAAAGCCGGCCTCGCGGCAGGACGCTTCGATCGCGCGGGCGCAGCCCGGCACGTTGCTCGCGTGCTTGAGCAGACCCGCATTGCCGGCCAGCAGCGCCGGCACGGCGAAGCGGAAGGCCTGCCAGAAAGGGAAGTTCCACGGCATGACCGCCAGGATGACGCCGAGCGGTTCGCAGACGACGCGGTGTCGCCGGCCGTCGGCGGCGACCTCCTCCTCGCGCAGCCAGGCTTCCGCGTTGGCGGCGCAGACCTCGCACAGCCAGGCGCACTTCTCCACCTCGGCGCGCGCCTCGGTGATCGGCTTGCCCATCTCCAGCGTGATCAGCCGGGCGTGTGCCGGGAGGCTTGCGCGCAGGGCGCCGGCCAGGCGCAAAAGCAGGGCGGCTCGTTCAGGCAGGGGTACCTCGCGCCAGGCGCGCTGCGCTTCGCGCACGCACGAGGCGACGCCCGTGACCTCCGTCGGCGGCATGGTCTCGTAAGCGCCGGTCGTCTCGCCCGTGGCGGGATTGACGGTCTCGATACGCACGACGGCATGCTAGCATGAACGGCCCCCGACGGCCACGCCGACCGGGGCGGGACCACTCAGGCTTCGCCTTTGCAGGCGCAGCGGCCGAAACCGCAGCCGGCGTAGTGGACGCGGACCGCCGGCAGACGCAGCAGACGCTCCATGCCGTCGTCATCCTCCATGGCGCGCCCGAGGAGATCGAGCCAGAAGCTGACGTTGCTCGTTGTGCAGGCGGCATCGGCCGGCACGAGCGCGGCCTCGATGGCGCCGAGATCGCACCCCACCTCGCAACTCGAGAAACATCCCGAGGAGATCTTGACCCGCCCTGCCTCGAGCTGCCCGGCCAGGCTGGCCGGCAGGATCGCGCCGCGGTTGCGCAACTCGTCCGCCCAGGCGGCCAGCACGGCCCAGCGCAGGCCGTACCGTTTCAGGACCTCGACTTCGACGCGGATCTGCGCGTCGCTTCTCTTCTCTTCCGACATTTCTGTCCCCTGTTCATGGCGACCTGGAGCAGCGTCGGCGAGGTCGTGTCGTATATAAGTGTACTCCGGCCCGCGTTCGAAAGACAACCGGGGGCGGTCCGGTTTCAGCAAGCACAACGGGCAGTGGATGTTGCATTCCGGCCGGATGGACGGAGGCCTTCCGGGCGGATCACGGCAGGCGGCGCAGCAGCGGCCAGCGCCACCAGGCGAAGCCTGCGAACAGCAGCAGCAGCGAGGCGCCGCCCGCCACGGTGGCAGGCTCGCCCCAGCGGTGCGCGGCAAAGCCCGAGGCGAGGGCGCCGAGCGGCATGCTGCCGAAAAAAACCATGGTGTAGATGCTCATCACGCGGCCGCGCAGGGCGTCGGGCAGGCGGGTCTGCAGGAGGGCCAGCGTGGTGTTGACGATCACCATGAAACTCCAGCCGACGCCCACCAGGGCCGCTACCGCAGCCGGCAGCCAGCGCAGCACCGCGAACAGCAGCAGGGTGAGCGGCAGCAGCAGGGTGCCGAGCGTGAGCAGCCGGCCGCGGAAACGGCGCCGGCCAAGCGCCGCGATCATGAGGGCGCCGACCAGCGCGCCCGCGCCGCGCGCCGACAGCAGGGCGCCGTTGAGCCGGACCCCGCCGTGCAGGATGTTGACCGACCAGGCCGGCATCAGCGTCACCAGTCCGACCGCGATCACGCTCACCACGCCGACCGTGGCCACGAGCGCGCGCGCCGTGGCGTCGGCGCCCATGTAGGCGAAACCCTCCCGCAGGTCGGCCAGCACCGACGCGCGCGGCGGGGCGGGCCGCGCTCCGCGCAGCCGCATCAGCAGCAGTCCGCCGATGACCGCCAGGTAGGAGACGCCGTTGATGGTGAAACACCACGCCGGTCCGAGCCAGGCGTACACAGTTCCGCCGATGGCCGGCCCGACGACGGTGGCGGCGTTGAACATGGTGGAATTGAGCGCGATCGCGTTCGTGAGGTCCTCGCGCTCCACGAGATCGACCACGAGCACCTGCCGGGCCGGAGCGTCGAAGGCGTTCACCACGCCGCCGCAAAGGGCCAGCGCCAGGATATGCCACGGCCGCACGGCCCCTGCGAACACCAGCGTGGCCAGCACGAAGGCGAGCAGCATCATAGATGTCTGGGTGGCGATGATCAGGCGTCGCCGCGACACGCGGTCGGCGATCACCCCGCCATAGAGCGTGAACAGCCAGGACGGCAGTCCGGCGGCGAAGCCGACGTACCCGAGATAGGCCAGCGAATGCGTGAGCTGGTAGACGAGAAAGCCCTGCGCGGCGCTCTGCATCCACATCCCGGTGAGCGACACGAACTGGCCCCCGAACCACAGCCGGTAGTCGCGGTGGCGCAGCGCCGCGAACGTTTCGCGGAGCGTCGGGGGGGACGGTGACGGTGACGTCGGGACGGACATCCTCAATAGATAGGCTGGAGCGGGGCGGAGGGACAGCGATCTTCGCTGCCGGGGGGGCGTCGCGCCGGCCGGCGCTGTCCGCGTTGGTGATCCGCGCCGGGCGATGAGGTAAGCTCCCGGCATGATGCCCCGCACCACAAGGACGACCGGCGCCGCGCCGCCTGCCCGCTCCCTGCCCGCCGGCACCTGCGTGTTGCGTCTCGATGCGCGCAGCGGGCCGGGCGGGTGGCTGGTCTGCCGCGCGCCGCGCGGCGCGGTGGTCGCGCGGACGTCCGCCGAGGTGCCCGACCTGCTGCGGGAGGTGGCGGCGCAGACGGCCCGTGGGCAGGTCGCGGCCGGATTCGTGGCGTACGAGGCGGCCCCGGCGTTCGATGCCGCGCTGACGGTCCGGACGCCGCGCGCCGGCGGGTCGGCGCCCGTCGTCCCGCCGGCGCATCCGCCGGTGGCCTGGTTCGGTTTCTATGACACCGCGTTGTTGAGCGCCCGGCCGCCGGTCGCGCGCCGTGCGGCCGTCTGGAGCGCCGGGCCGTGGCTTCCTTCCCTGTCGGCCGGTGCGCACGCGGCGGCGGTGGCCCGCGTGAAGGAGCACATCGCCGCCGGCGATACCTACCAGGTCAACCTGACCTTCCGTCTGCGGTCGCGTCTGCGGGGGGATCCGTGGGCGTATTTCCTCGCCCTGCAGCGCCGGCAGCGGTCCGGCTGCAGCGCGTTCGTCGATACGGGGGAGGACGTGGTGGTGTCGGCGTCGCCCGAGCTATTCTTCCGGCTCGACGGCGAACGCATCGTGACGCGACCGATGAAGGGCACCTCTGAGCGCGGACGCGACGCGGCGCACGATCGCCGGCTGGCCGCGCGCCTGCGCGCCTCCGCCAAGGAATGTGCGGAAAACGTCATGATCGTCGACATGATGCGCAACGATCTGGGGCGGATCGCGCGGTTGGGCAGCGTCGTGGTGGAACGGCTCCTGGCGGTGGAGCGCTACCCGACGGTGTTGCAGATGACCTCCACCGTGGCGGCGCGCACCGGCGCGTCGCTGCCCGACCTCTTCGCCGCGCTCTTTCCCTGCGCCTCGGTCACCGGGGCTCCGAAGGCGAGCACCATGGGCATCATCGCCGACCTCGAGTCGACGCCGCGCGGCGTCTACACCGGAGCCGTGGGTTGCGTGCTGCCGGGAAGGCGCGCGCAGTTCAACGTGGCCATCCGCACGGTTCACGTGACCGCGGCGACCGGCGCCGCGGAGTACGGCGTCGGAGGGGGCATTGTCTGGGATTCCACCGCGGAGGCCGAATACGCCGAATGCCTGGCGAAGGCCGCCCTTCTCGACCTGCCCTGATCCGCCGCCGATCCGCGGCTCCGATTTCTGACGGTCAACAGAGCGTTTGCACTCCCCGGACTGGAGGCCGCGCTGGTATCGCCGGGCGGCGCGCACTACCTTGAGCCGCGCACCGGCGCGTTGCCGGCCGCGGAGGGAAGGGGTCAGACAGGTGGGGGAACTGTTCGCGCTGGGCGCCGCGGTTGTCTGGGCGCTGGCGATGATCATGCTCAAGAAAGCGGTCGATACGGTTTCACCGTTCGCGCTGAACCTGTACCGCGTGGTCGTGTCGTCGGTGATGTTCGTCGTGACGCTGGCGGTCATGGGCACGGCGCCGTGGGGCGTGGCGCCGCTGCGGGACTGCCTGATCCTCGTTGCGAGCGGCATCATCGGCATCGCCCTGTCCGACACCCTGTTCCACGTCGGGCTGGACTACATGGGGGCCGGGCTGACGGCGATCGTGGACTGCCTCTATTCGCCGTTCGTCGTCCTGCTCGCCTTCTTCTGGCTCGATGAACGGCTCTCCGTCTGTCAACTCGGCGGTATGGTCCTGGTCATCGCGGGGATGCTGATCGCCTCGGGACACGCGCCGCCCCCCGGCGCCACCCGTCGGCGGCTGGTGATCGGTTTCGTGTGCGGGGCGCTGGCCATGCTGACGGTGGCGATCGGCATCGTCATCGCCAAGCCGATCCTCGAGCGGGTGCCGGTCATCTGGGCCACCGCCATGCGCCAGTTCGGGGCCCTGGCCGTGCTCGCGCCGATCGCTGTCGTCTCCCGGAACCGCCGCATCCACCTCAACGCCCTGCGTCCGGGCCGCGCCTGGCGCCACCTGCTGCCGGCCGCGGTGCTCAGTTCCTACCTGGCGCTGATCCTCTGGATCGCCGGCATGAAGTTCACCCGCGCCGGCGCGGCGGCCATCCTCAACCAGACCAGCACCATCTTCGTGCTGATCCTCGCGGCCTTCCTGCTGCGCGAGCCGTTCACCCGGCGCAAGATCGCCGCCTGCCTGCTGGCGTTCGGCGGCATCATCATGGTCACGCTGGGCTGAGCCTCAGGCGGCGCGTCAGGGCCGGGCCTGTCCCTCCCAATAATTCGATCCGGCAAAGGATCGGACCGATCCGCGGGTGAACCGCAACTGAGACAATGCGGACGGAGTTATTGGCAGGCGCATTGTCGGATAGGACGAATCCGCCAACAGTACCGGATATGGTCGGCGGCTACCCCTGTCGATTCAAGGAACCGGCAAAATAGAGGGGGATGAAGCGTAACCGCTGTTCAGGCAGCTCAGCGAAGGGGGCGCAGGAAAGGACGATGCCGTCCCGGCAGCCCGGATGGTCTTTGAGTAGCTGGTGGAGGCTTTTCAGGCTGCCCGCACTCCCGCTCTTCACTTCGACAGGCTGGATGCCGTTGTGCAGTTCCACGAGATAATCCACCTCGGCGGTGCTGTTCTTTGACTCGCGCTTCCACCAGTGGAGTTCATGTCCCGGCAGGGAGGCGGCGAGTTCCTGCCCGACAAACTGTTCGGCAAGGGCCCCCCGATAGATGGCCAGCAAATCCTGTTGCGCCCATTCATCGGTGGCGGTGCGGTTGCAGACAGATTGCATCAGCCCGATGTCGCCCAGGATTGTTTTGATGCGGGGAGTCGCCACGCAACTCAAAGGGAGCCCGTTCGCCGAGGCGGCATAAACAGGACGCAGCAAACGGGCCGTCGAAAGGACTTGAAAGGCTTTTTTATTGGTGGTGCCTGAGTAATCCTGAGCCAGGCGGGCATAGGCGATTTGATCGCCCACGGCTTTGGCCGCGTTCGCCCAGACTGTTTCGAGACAGTGTCGGTCAACCCTCGGTGTGTATTTGGAGAAATCCTGCTGAAGGGCGGACAGCAGATTGTTCTGTTCGGCACGCACGTCCAGAATGCTTTGCGTGTCCAACCAAGTTTGAACGCATCGGGGCATTCCGCCGATCATCCAGTAGCGGCGCAATTCGTGCAAAAGGGTTTCATGGACGGCCGGGGAAAGGCGACAGGGCGGCGCCAGGAGCAGGTCGGCCATCGTGGTATGTCCGGTCGCGTTCAGATACTCACCGAAGGTCATGGGAAAGAGATCCAGAAACTGGACGCGCCCGACAGGGAAAGAGATGCTTTCCAGGGCAAAATCCAGGAGGGAGCCGGCAGCGGCAACATGCAACCCCGGCATCTGCTCGTAGAAGTAGCGCAACGACGCCAACGCGCGGGGGCATTGCTGAACCTCGTCGAAAACCAGGAGGGTTTTGCCCGCGCGGATCGGTTGCCCCAAAAGGAGTTCCAGTTCCGTAAGGATCCGTTTAGGGTCAAGGTCGGCTTCGAAAACCGACTGCCATTTCCGGCTATGCTCGAAGTCGATGAGGCGCAGGCCGCCTGGGAATGACGTGTTGGCGAACTCCCGGAGGCACCAGGTTTTTCCTGTCTGACGCAATCCCCGCAGGATTAGCGGCTTCCGCTGAGGCGAGTCCCTCCACTGCCCCAACTTATCAAGGAAAAACCGTTTCATATCCTATACCTCACGTTTTTAGTCTGCTTCGTGCTGCGGGACGGGTAAATAATACCACAATATTTAGAATTACCAAGGGTGTTTGTGGTATTATGATTGAGAAATACCAATGGTGTTTGCTGTGGCCAAGGACATGATCCCGCGAAGGCGCTCATCTCCCTCCCAAAACTTCGTCCTCCTTGCCGGTGTGGCAGTTACGGCTGATTGGTCATAATCGTCGGATCCACTTGGACGCACTACGTCCGAGCCGCGCCTGGTGCCACATGCTGCCGGCCGCAGTTTTCAGTTCCTGCCTCGCGTTGATCTTCGGGATCGCCGGCATGAAGTTCAACCGCGCCGGCGCGTCAGGGCCGGGCCGGCGCGCGCGCATCGCGGATCGCGTCCACGGTGTAGATCGCGAGCGCCGTCCAGATGCAGCCGAAGGCCACGCGGTGCGCCGGCGTGAAGCGCTCCCCGAACGCCGTCACGGCGAGCAGGAACTGGAGCGACGGCGCCAGGTACTGCAGGAAGCCGATCGTGGCGAGCCGCAGGCGGCGCGCCGCGTTGGCGAACCAGAGCAGCGGCAGCGCCGTGATCGGGCCGGCCGCCACGAGCAGCAGGTCGAGCCCCGCGCCCCGGTGCAGGAACGCCAGCTGTCCGGTCGCGTGCGCCCGCACGAGAAACAGCGCCGCCAGCGGCAGCAGCAGCAGGGTTTCGAAGGCGAGCCCGGTCAGCGCGTCGGCGCGCACCTTCTTGCGCAGCAGCCCGTACAGGCCGAAACTCACCGCCAGCACCAGCGCCACGACCGGCACCTCCCTGAAGCTTGCCCCGAGCCAGGCCACTCCCACGATCGCCAGCAGCACGCTCCAGCGCTGCGCCGTCCGCAGCCGCTCCCCGAGGAAGAGGAAGCCGAGCAGGACGTTCACCAGCGGGTTGATGTAGTAGCCGAGGCTCGCCTGCAGCACGTGCCCGGTCGTGACGGCCACGATGAAGACGTACCAGTTGGTGGCGATAAGGACCGTCGTGGCGGCCAGCGTGAGCAGGGTGCGCCGGTGGCGGACGGCGGCTGCGAGCTCGCGCAACCGCCCGCGCGCGGCCGCGAACAGGAGCAGAAACAGCGCCGACCAGATGATGCGGTGCGACAGCACCTCGAGCGGCGTCACCGTCTGCACGGCCCGGAAATAGAGGGCGATGAACCCCCACCAGCCGTAGGCGAGAAAGCCGTAGAGGACGCCGCGGCGTGTTCCGGCGGTGTCGGTCACCGGGCGGTCCCTTCCACGCTGGCGCTTTGGGGGCGCCGCCACGGGAAGAACGTCGGCACTTCGCGCCGGTACTGCGCGTAGGCATCGCCGAACTCCGCCATCAGCTTGCGCTCCTCGATCCGGACCCCGATGAGGAAGTAGAGCAGGAACACCGTGCGGTACGCCGCGCCGACATCGGTCACATCCCGCGCGAACAGCACCACCAGCAGGCCGGCCCCGTACCACGGATGCCGCACCCGCGCCAGCACGCCGTTGCGCCGCAACTCGGCGGGCGCCGTGGCCCGGCCCGTCCGCCGCTCCGCGATCTGGCGCAGCCCGAGGAACGCCCGGCCGTCGTACGCCAGCGCTCCCGCCACCATGAGCGCCGCCGCCCCCGCCAGCGCCGTCCAGCGGACGACGCCCAACACCCCGTCGAAGCGCATGATCGTGTGATGCGGCAGCCCGTGCACATACCGCATCAGCACCATCAGGCTCACCGCCGCCACGCAGACATAGACCAGACGCTCGAACGCCCCGAGCGCCGCACGCAGCCGCCGCTGCACGCCCGGGACGATCCACAGCGAGTGGACCGCGCACCAGGCGACCGTCGGCGGGATCGCAGCGAGAGGATACGGGATCATAAGGCCTCCTCGCGGTTTGGCGGACGTGGCCTCCGCAGCGCGAAGCCGGCCAGGCCGATCAGCCCGATCAAAGCCAGCACCGGCAGCGCGAGCGCGGCGACCGCGATCATCAGGGCCCCCGCCGACTCGACGCCGGCGAAGACCGGATTGGCCAGACCGCCGGTGGCGAACGTGGAGCCGAGCCGCACCGCCGCCGTCAACCCATGGAACAGTCCGGCGACCCCGCCCCCGGCGACGACCGCCAGCGTCCAGCGCAAAAATGGCGGCAGCGCGTCGGTCGCCGCCGCCAGGGCGATGACCCCGGCCGTGGCGGCCAGCGGCGCCCCTGCGGCATCGAGCAGGTGATCGAGCCACGGCAAGTGGTAGGCGGCGATCTCCACCGTCGTCGCCACACCGAGCGCGATCAGGGCGGGGGTCGCGCCGAGCCAGGCGAAGCCTTCGGCCGGGGTGAAGTGCCCCGTGTGCGCCGCCGCGCTCATCACCAGCAGCGGCAGGAACACGCGCAGACCGCAAGCCGCGGCCAGCGCGATGCCGGCCAGAACCCCCAGAACGGTCTCGGAAACCATGACTCCACTCCCGCCGCGCCGTTGTTGCCCCGGCGATTCCTGCTACCATGTGCAGGCGCCCCGCGCGCGCCGCCGTCTCAGCGCATCATACCTGTCACGATCGGAAGAGAGCGATGTCCATCTTCGAAGATCTCGCCGGCAAGCTGCAGGAAAAGTACGGACCGGGCGCCGAGGGCAACAAGACCGCCGCCCAGGCCCTGAAGCTGATCGAGGGCATGGACAACGGCCTCGACGGCCTCGTGGCGAAGTTCGAGCAGGCCGGTTTCAGGGAACAGGCCCAGTCATGGGTCGCCAGGGGCAGGAACCTGCCGGTCACCGCCGCCCAGGTGAAGGCCGCCCTCGGCCCCGAACTCGAGAAGTTCGCCCAGAAGGCCGACCTGACGGTCGACGCCGCGGCCGCGAAAATCGCCGAAGTCATGCCGCTGATCGTCGACAAGCTGACCCCCGACGGCATGGCCCCGAAGGCCGCCGAACTGAAGCAGCAGCTCGGCCGTCTCGCCGACAGGCTGACCGGCAAGGGGGGCCCGGGACCGACGCCGCCGGCGGCGGGCTGAGGCGGCCGCCCGCGCCAAGCTGAGCCTTATGCATTGTGGCGCAATGGCTTGGATAATTCCGCAGGCAACTGCGCTTTGGTCCTGACCATTCCGCAGCCTTGAAGCGAACCGCGGCGACGCCTATTCCACCTTTGCCGCGCCCCCCGGTATTGCACGCGGAAGCTGATCAGGAACGCGAAAGGGCGGCCCCACGGCCGCCCTTTCCCCTTTTCACGGCGTCGCCGGAGCTCAGCCGTTGCCCAGCGCCCGCCTGACCTGGTTCTCCACGCCGCCCGCCACGACGATCTCCTGCACGGTCGTGCCGAGCGCAGCGAAGCCGTACTCGGTGCCGCGCCAGGTAGCGACGGCGCGGGCGAAGTCGAGGGTGAGCGTGTCGCCGGTGACGATGGTCTTGTCGCCCGACTTCACGCGCTGGCCGAAGGCGGTCTTCATCGCCTTCACCAGGTCGGGGCTCTCGACGCAGGCGTAGCCGTTGTTGAAGGCGTTGCGCAGATACGTCTGCGAGAAGCTGCCGGCGACGACGAGGGCGATCTTCGCGGCCTGCAGCGCGGTCACGGCCTGCTCGCGCGAGGAGCCGGTGCCGAAGTTGAAGCCGCCGACGATCAGGTCGCCCGGCTGCATGATCGCGGTGAAGGTGGGGTCGTAGTTGGCCATGACGACCTGGGCCATCATCGCGGGGGTCATGTCGTCGCGGTAGGTGTAGTCCTTGCCGTAGATGCCGTCGGTGTTGAGGTTGTCCTGCGGCAGGAAGAGGGCGCGCCCCTCGAGCTTGGCCGGGAAGCCCGGCACGATGTCGATCTTCACGGCGGCCTTGCGGGCGCTGAACTCGCGGAAGCGCTTCTCGAGCTTCATCGTCTCGACCTGCATCTCCGCGGGGCCGGCGATGTGGCCCGCCACGGCCGAGGCGGCCACGACGGCCGGGCTGGCCAGGTAGCACTTCGCCTCGCGGCTGCCCATGCGCCCCTTGAAGTTGCGGTTGGTGGCGGAGATGCCGACCTCGCCCGCTTCGAGCAGGCCGGTGCCCAGGCCGATGCACGGCCCGCAGCTCGGCGGCAGCGGCTGCGCGCCGGCCGCCACGAGGGTCTGCCAGGAGCCGTCGGCCTCGGCCGCCTCCTGCACCGACTTCGAGGCGGCGGCCACGAAGAACGTCACCTGCGGGGCCACTTTCTTCCCCTTGATCACCTTCGCGGCGGCCTGCAGGTCGGTCAGCCGGCTGTTCACGCAGGAGAGCAGGTAGGCCTTCTGCACCGGGATCTTCAGCGCGGCCAGTTCGGAGAGCGGGGCCGCCTTCTGCACGCTGTCGGGGCCGCTCACGTAGGGGCTGACGGATGCCAGGTCGAGCACGATCTCGGCGGCGTAGGCGGCGTCGGGGTCGGAGCGGGGGGGATCGGCCGCCCAGGCGGCGATCTGCGGTTCGCTCAGCCGGTCGGTCAGGCCGCGCGCGGTCAGACTCGCCAGCCGCTGGCGCAGGTAGGCGATGGTGACGGCGTCGACCGGGAACCAGCCGACCAGGGCGCCCCACTCGGTGGTCATGTTGGCGATGGCGAGACGCTCGTCCACCGACAGGCTCGTCACGCCGGGCCCGGCGAACTCGACCGCGGCGTTGAGCACCTCTTCCGCATTGTAGAGGCCGCAGAGCGTGACGATGACATCCTTGCCGGTGACGCCGGGGCGCAGCGTGCCCTCGAGCACGACCCTGATCATGCGCGGCACCTGCCACCAGAACGTGCCGGTGACCCAGGCGGCGGCGGCGTCGGTGCGCACGATCGGCGTGCCGACCGCGCCGAGCCCGCCGTACATGTTCGAGTGGCTGTCGCTCGCCACGACGAAGCCGCCCGGCTTCACGAAGCCCTCTTCGACCATGACCTGATGCCCGATGCCGTAGCCGGCCGGGTGGAAACGGATCCCCTGCTCCTTCGCGAACGCCTCGATGGCGGCGTACTTCGCCAGGTTCTTGGGGTCGGTGTTCTGGATCTCGTGGTCGAGGGCGAACACCGGCTGCCCCGGGTCGCGCACCTTCTTCGCGCCGAGCCCCTTGAACTTGCTCAGCACCGCCGAGGTGTTGTCGTGCGTCATCACATGGTCGGGGCGGATCGTGACGAAGTCGTTCGCGTGGACCTCCCACCCTTTGGGCAGTCCCACCGCGTGCGCCTGCGTGATCTTCTCGATGACCGTCTGGGCCATGATCGTCCTCCGGGTAAGGCCTGAAGGGCGGGGGGTGGCGCCGGCACGGCGCCGTCCCCGGTGACTCCAACTTGCGCGTTGGCGGCCGATTTTCAAGTCCGGAGAGGGGGCGGGGTCGGGCCGGGTGGACAGCCGGCGGCGCCGGCCGCCGCCGCCTAGGCCCGCCCGACGGGGCGGTCAGCCGTCAGCCTGGCCATCAGATCGCTCACCAGCGGCGCCCGCTCCGCCACGGCCAGCGCCTCCTTCATCTCGCGCAGCCGCGCCGGCGTGCAGACCGGCTCGGCCAGCGCGTCGAACTTGACCTCGAGTTCGGCGTCGGTCATCGGATTGCGCGGATCCCCCTTGGGATAGTCGAGGGCGCGCGTCAGCTCGCGCCCATCGTTGGTGACGATCGTCACCACGACCTTCTGCAGCGCCGGGAATGCCGCCTCGATCTCGGGATCGGCCGTGACCTTCACCTTGGGCAACTGCGCCCGGATGACCGGGTCCATGATGCGCCCCGCCTCGAACTGCTCCGGCGTCACTTTCCGATCGACGATCGCCGCCGCGATGCAGTAGGGGAGGCTGTGGTCGGCCGTCTCCTTGGAGCGCGGATCGTACTTGCTCGGGTCGGCCAGGATGTCGGCCGCGCGGGCGAGCGAGCGGATCCGCACCTCGACCACCTGCTCCGGACGCAGATCGTGGTCGCGCACCAGATCGAGCGTGGCCGAAATCGGCGCATGCGTGAGCGCCTCGGTCGGAAACGACTTCATCCCGCACTTCAGGATGCGCCAACTCTCGCCGAGCCCGTCGGTGAGGATGTCCCAGCGCCAGTCGGTCCTGATGACGTGGCCCAGCCCCTCCTTCCCGTCGAGCACATGCTCGGGGCCGGTGTACCCCTGCTCCGCCAGCAGCGCAGCCAGCACCCCGCTCTGCGTGGCGAGCGGATCGACCGTGTTCTTCATCATGGTCAGCTTCCCCGCCGTGACCGACCCCGGCGTGCAGTGCCGCGACGCCGAGATCCCGATCGCATGCTGGATCCGCTCCCCATCGAGCCCCAGCAGCCGCCCCGCCACGATGGGGGAGGCGATCGCCGTCAGCGTGGCATGGTGCCACCCCACCTCCCGCACCCCGGGGAAGGAGACCTCGCACAACCGCTGCTCGATCTCATAGGCGATGGCGATCCCGACCATCAGCTCGCGCCCCCCGAGCCTCTGCCGCTCCGCGATCGCCAGCGCCGCCGGAATGATGTCACTGGGATGCGACGGATCCTGCTTCCAGTAGATGTCGTTGTAGTCCATGACCCGGATCAGCAGGGCATTGGCCAGCGAGGCCGAGACCGGGTCCATGCGCGTGCCGGCCCCGATCACCGTGGCGAGGCCGGGGCCGGCGATCTCGCCGAGAACCTTCAGCGCGATCCGGCAGTCATGCTGCCGCAGCCCTCCGAGGGCGCACCCCACGCTGTCGAACAGGAAACGACGGCACTCCCGCACCACGGCGTCGGGCAGATCCTCGTAGCGCACGGCGGCGGCCCAGTCGGCCAGCGGACGGGTCACGTTCGGCATGACGGGTCAGCTCCTGATATTGGGGTCAGTGACGGTGAAGGCGCGGTAGGGGAACAGGCTAGGCATGGGGGGGCGGGGGCGCCACACGGAGTGGGCGATGCGTCGGCATGGACCCTGTCGGGACCGCCTTTCATATCAACACGGTCTTGACGATATGCCTAATCTGACATATGCTCTCCCTCCTGCCCCCCACGGTGGAGGCCGCCGATCCAACGGTGACCGTCGACCTGCTTCTCAAAGCCCTGCTTGCTCTGGGGATGACGAAGAAGCAACTCGCGAAGATTGTCGCCTGAAGATTCCGGTCTGGGGGCCGGGTCAATTGTTGTGGCGCACCATGCTATGATGGCCTGCGGCGCTGGATCACCCGACGCAATTCGTTCATGACTTCCGGACCGTCGAGAAACTGCCCGCCATCCGCCTGGTCGATCCCTTTCTGTATGGCGCTGCGCAGGGATTGGTCAACCGTGCCTTTCCACGGCTCACCGGCCAGGAGCGCCACGAGCTTCTGCAGGACGGCATCGAGCGCGGCCTCGAAATCCCAGACGAAGCCGGGCCGAAGGAGCGGCCCCATGTCGTTGCGGAAGTCGGGATCGTTACGCTTGCCGGCGAGGTTCTCCTCGAACTGCGCGCGGGTGACGGTGCGGCCTTCTTCCGTCAGATAGCGCTGGAGGCACGAGAGGAGGACCTTCGGGTCGAGACGACCCAGCTCGAGCGCGTGCCAGAGGTCGAAGAGGTCCCGTCCCTTCCTGCGCTGGTAGAGCGCGCGGAGCTTGGTGCAGAGCAGCTCGTCGAGCGAGTAGGTCGCGACGTCCGCGGCGCCCGTGTACCAAGGGTTGTCGACCCGGAAGGGAACGCGCACCACGCCCAGTTCGGTGAAGTGCTCACGCGTGTTGATCTCGACCTTGAGCCGCAGCCTCAACGGCGGCACGTCCTCGGAATCGAAGCGGTACACCAAGCTGACCCGACCTTCCCTGAGGAGGCGGCGCGGAGCTCCCAGCCACGGATCGAGCACCGTCCGCGCCCGGTCGAGCGTGTGGCCGATGGGCTCGGGGCGGGCCTGCACCAGATCGATGTCCTCGGAGTACCTGGCCGGCGGGTCGAGGTAGAGCTTGTAGAGCGCGGTGCCGCCGCGGAAGACGAGGCTGTTCGCGATCTCCGGAACCCGGAACAGTTCCACGATCGCCCGGCAGATGATGAGGTCCTGCTCGACCTGTGCGTCGAGGAGCCACGGCGCCCGCGACCGCCATGCGGTGATGTGTGCTATCGGAATCATGCGTCGGGCTCCACCTCGGCGTTGATGATGAGCTTCCACTTCGCGCTGCGTTTCGCCGACGCGATGGGCGCCGCGCGCCGCAGCGGCGTGTAGCTCTTCGCCTGGTCCCGGACGAAGGGCCCGATCGTCCTGGCGAGCTCCTCATGGCCGACCAGTTCGAGGAGGTAGCCGAGCCGCTGGGACCAGCTCATGGGCGACAGCCGCGCGACATCGAGCAGCTTGCCCGCGTCGAGTCCCTCGGCGAGCTCGGCCACGACCGTTGCGACGTTGCTCAGGCCGCCGGCGTGGCTCGGGTAGCCGACGAGCTCGAGCGCCGTCACCTCCGGGGTCGCGTAGCGCAGGACACCAAGCGGCGTATTGACCGTGGCGACGGGCATCTTCTCCAGATCGCCCCGGGCGATGAACTCGACCCGCACCGCACCACACGACAGCGCCGCGCGGTTCTTCCGTACCATCACCTGGCAGGCCTGCGGCCGCTGGTGCGCCGCTCCGTGCCTCTCGGCCGCCGACAGCAGCCCGAGGTAGTAGGGCTCTTCCCAGGATTGCATGAGCTGATGGACGAACTGCTCCGCGGGCAGGCAGCCGAGCCGCCGGTACTCGGGCGGCACGATCACGTGGAAGCTCCGCGCGGGCTCGGCGATGAGCCCCCGCTCCTTCAACCGGCGAAGCTGGGCTCGCACGGCGGCCCGGCTGCCGCCGATCGCCCCCAAGGCCTCGTTGGAGCTGAAGTGGTAGCGCCCGTTCGAGGCCAGCTCTTCGATGTACTCACGGGCTCGCATGCGTTACGATCCTCAGTCATTATCACGTAAATGGTCATTGTCGCAAAGAAACGTATCGCCCAAACGATACGATTCATTAGCAATATAACGCAATGCTTTGCTTTTGGCAATAAATGTCTTGCGCCTGGCCGCCCCAGCACACGCCCCCCGATCTCCACGCCCCTTGAAGCCCCTATTCGTGTAGTCAGGCAGCGCCATCAGACACCCTTGTTCCTGTCGTCCCAGACCTTCGGCTCCCAGAGCTCGAGCTTGTTTCCGTCCGGGTCCATGATTGGGGCCACCCGGCGCGTTCTTCCAGGTGGTCAGACCCATGTGGGGCCGGCCCGCGTCGGCACGCGCTCTGATGACCTCGGCGGCGGTACGGCCATGGATGGCGAAGTGCAGCTTGTTCTGCACGGTGGCGAAGAAGGTCTGGCTGATGAGCAGCGTCGGGTCGTAGTCGATGCTGGTGGCATAGATGTCGGTGATCTTCTGGTAGAACATCCGCTCGGAAGCACGAATGGCGCGGATGCGCTCCAGCAGCTCGTCAAAGTAGTCCGCCCCAATCGTGCGCCCTTCCTTGAGCCGCTCGTCATCCATCGTGAAACCCTTGACCAGCAACTCGGAGAGCCGCCCCGTAGCCCACTGGCGAAAGGCCGTGCCGCGCGCCGAACGAACCCGGTACCCGACGGCGAGAATGGCATCGAGGCTGTAGTGATCAATAGCGCGGGAGACGTCGCGGGCGCCCTCAGTTCGAACTATCCGGAAACTCCGGATAGTTGCCCCGGGATCGAGTTCCCCCTCGCCGTAAATGTTGACCAGATACTCGCTTACGGTCTTGACCGACACCTGGAAGAGCTCGGCGATCAAGCGCTGGGGCAACCAGACCGTGCGACCTTCTAGGCGGACCTGGAGGCGCGTGGCGCCGTCCTGATAAATCAGGATCTGGCCGTCCGGCAGGATGGGGTGGGGAAGATTGGCGTCAGCCAGCATAGTCTACCCCTTCAACCTTTCGCGCACCACCGCCATCAACCGCTCACCATCGTCAAGGCGCTCCTCCAACTCCGCCGGCAGTATTGCTCACCTCTCGGTGAATAAGCGGTTCAGTATCGTGTCCAAGTGCTTTTCTGGGCGGGGAAGCCGATGCTGGGCGGCCAATGTCATCATTGCCATGTTGCTGGGCGGTATGGCGGGTACTTGGGCGGTGACGTTCAACCGGAGTCGCCGCCCGGCGCCCGCACCAGTCGCGCCAGCCACAACACCAGCAGCGTCGCCACCGCCAGCAGGAAGGCGCCATTGGCCTGGTGCGCCGTGGTGACGATGACGTCCGCGAGCGTGGGGGCTGCGTGGTTGGGGCGGTCGCCGGTGACGACCAGGGCGGCGACGCCCAGTGCCAGTTGCAAGCCGACCAAGATGAGCAGCAGTTTGCCGAGGCGGGGGACGGTCGGGAGGGTGTCGTGGATGGTCCAGGCGCGCACGTCGGTGATCAGGGCGGCCACGATGACGATGGCGGCGAACGACACGTGCACCAGCAGGCCGCCGGCGAGGTGGCGGAGGACGGCGCCCAGGACGAGTTGGACGATCAGCAGGGACAGGAGGAGGCGGGAGAGGCCGTGGTCGAGGGCGGTGCGCGGCAGGGTGCGGGGCGGGGAGGCGGCGCGCCAGGCGGGGGTGGTCACGCCGGCGAGGGCGACCATTGCGCAGAAGAACAGTTGGCCGGTCACGTCGTGGACGATGGCCAGGAGCAGGCTGGGGGCGGTCTGTCGGGGGTCGTTGCCCATGGTGAAGTGGCCGGTGACGCGGAGGCCGCCGAGGAGGTCCTGCACCTCCGCTTCACGGTACGTCCCGAGTCGCTGACGGTGCTGGTGGCCGCCGCGGACGCTCCGCGTCAGCCGCTGCCGATGTGTCAGGTGTTCTGGTTCGCGTGGCACGCGAAGCGGTCGGACATGTTGCCAGCATGCGCTGCCCGCACCGCCCGGAAAGGACAGCGCCCGGCCCCTGGCTGGGGACGGGCGCTGTCGCGAATGCAGGGACGGCGGCTTTGCCGGGTGGCGGGGCCGTCGCATCCTTTGCTAGTAGCCCACCATCGAGAAGTTCGAGCCGCACCAGGCCAGAACTTCGTTGATGGGGTTGGCGATGGCGGTGAAGCTGCTACCGGCGAACAGCAGACCGATCGCGTGCGGATTCGTGGCGACGTCCTCCACCAGGAGCGAACCGGAGTCGCCGGAATACAGGAACTTGCTCGCCTGGTTGGCGATGATGATCTGACCGGTGAAGGTCTTCGTGAAGGCCGCTTCCCCGGCGCACTCGGTCTCGTAGGCGATGCTGACCGTGCCGTTGAGTCCGGTCACGTTGCTGCGGGTCAGGCCGGTCGTGCGGCCGCTCTTCTTGACGAGCTGGCCGATGAAGGCCGGGACGGTCGCCTTCGACAGCGTGCCGATCTCGAGGATCGCGCCGTCGGTGCTGACCATGCCGCTGATCGTCTTGGCGTAGGCGGCATCCACGTTGGCGGCCGGGATGCTGGCCATGGAGGACAGGGTCGCCACGTCCTGGGCGTTGGCGGCCTGGCAGCCGACATCGATCAGGCCGGGCTGGATGATCGGATCGCCGATGGCCGCGATGCGGTTGTTGCCGCCGAGCTCGATGTCCATCGCGAACACGTGGGCGTTGCTCAGGATGTACTGGTTCGTGCCGTCGGTGAGCAGCGAACCGAGCGTGCCGCCGCAGCAGTAGCCGTTGGCCAGGTCATAGCGCCAGCCGCCGGAGGTGCCGAGCTGGATCGGCGGGGTCTGCTTGACAGTGTGCGAGGCGACAGCGGGCCTCATCGGCCTGATGACGCCGGTGACATACTCTAGCACCGGGAGACCATCGAGTTCCGTCGGCAGGCGGCCCTCGCCCAGCGGGCGGACCGTCAGCACGAGGATCGCCGGCTGGCCGTTTTCGGTCGCGCCGACGGCGGTGCCCACGACATCGGGCATGGCCATGAGGGCCGGGGTGTTGCGCTCCTGGACCACGATTGCCGCGGCCAGAGTCGGGTTGTTGGGGGCGAGAGCCTTTGCCTCGGACACGGAGGTCTGGGGCGCGATGACTGTTTCCTGATCCCTGCCGCAACCTGTGAACAACAGGCTGGTGATTGCCAGGACGGCGAGAAGCCCTGACAAAATCACCGTGCGACGAAGCCGTAGCTGCGTCATGTGGGGTCCTCCTGCGCACAATACGGGATGCTAAAAAATGGCGAGGTTGATCGCCTTTGATCTTATCCCACCATCGAGAGAGCCGTCAAGTAATTGTGACAATAGGAGTTCGAAATTGAACACCATTCGCGGCGCGGGCCCCGGCATTGTTCACGCACACGCTGTTTTCTTCAATTTCAGACGAATCGCGGACCGGCGGTCCGAGTCGTTTCCCACGGCGCGAACGGTGAGATTGCGTCCCTTGCGCTGGTAGACGATCCGCTGCGGAAAATCGTGCGCGGGGTTCTCGAATACGGCGCTGGTCCTGCCGGAACTCTTGAGGCGGTACGAGACCGCCGGCTGGCCGAGCGGGTGGACGGTCAGGACGAGTCCCTCCGCCGCCTCGCGGATCTCCAGGAACTCGGCGGACACGGTGCGATCACTCTTGACGATCCGGCGGGCGCCGACGAGCGAGCCGCCGGCCGGCCTGCTCCACTGTTCGTCGACAACCCCTTCCTCTCCTTTGCCTCCCCAGCAGCCCGACAGCCAGGCCAGGCTGTCGATCGAACTGTCGGGCCCCCGGACGCAGCCCGGAAGGGAGCCGGCGAGCAAGGCGACGGTCAGCAGCGCGGCAGCGGCCACGAGGGGGCGGGGCGCGGGGAAAACGGCGGGAAAGCAGCGCATGGCAGTCACTCCGGATCGACGCATTCTCAAGGTCGGCACGGGTCGGCGCCGCCCGTGCGGATGATACGACAAGCTGTCGCGGCGCGCCGCAGGAATCGCGGCCGCGGTCCGGTACGGCGGCGTGGCGCCCGGGGCATTGTCCGGAATCAGGTCGGGCCGGTACGACTGCGTGTCGAGCCGGCCGATGCCGACGCTTCGCCCCTGGCTGGCAGCTCGCGCGCCACGAGCGCCATCGCCCGGTCGATGGGGATGGCTGCGATTCCCCGCGCCCGGTCCACCCAGCGGTAGCCGTGCAACTGGGCCTCCTGGGCCGCCTGCACGGCGACCAGCTCTGCGGAGCGTTGCGACACGACCTCGCGCCGGTACTCGTCCCGCTCCGCCCGGGCGAAATACGCCTGGAAAAAGACGATCGCCGCGAAGAGCAGGATCGCCGCCACGATGCCGACCATGACGACGGCCGGCGGGTTCAGTTCGACCTTCTCGGCCTGCATGCGGGGCCTCCCGGCCTAGGCGTTCTCGAAGCGCAGCGAATCGTTCAGGCGCGGATCGTTGACCGGGACCAGCGGCCGCCGGCCCGCCAGGCGGACGAGTCCGGCCGCCCAGAGGCCGCCCACGCCGAGCCAGCACAACAGGTCGAGCGGATGCAGCGACGGAGCGCCGGGGCCCAGTTCCGGCATGATCAGCCAGTACAGGTCCACCCCGTGCATGACCAGCAGCCAGACCGCCCAGAACGTCAGCATGCCGCGGTGGCGCTTGGCGTAGCGCGACACGAGTCCGGCGAACGGTGCGATGAAGTGGCAGAACAGCAGCGACAGCCCCACCACATCCCAGCCGTTCGACTGCCGCCGCAGGTACCAGGTCGTCTCCTCGGGCAGGTTCGCGTACCAGATCAGCAGGTACTGCGAGAAGGCGATGTAAGCCCAGAAGAAGGTGAAGGCGAACATCAGCTTGCCCAGGTCGTGGTAGTGCTCGGTCGAGATGATCCCGGTCAGGCGCCCGGAGCGCTGCAGTCCGAGCGACAGCAGCGTCAGCAGCGCGAAAAAGCCGACCACGCTGCCGGAGAAGAAGTAGACGCCGAAGATGGTGCTGTACCAGGTGGGGTCGAGCGACATGACCAGGTCGAAGGCGGCCAGCGTCAGCGTGAGGCCGTACACCACCAGGCCCGGGGCGCTGATCTTTTCCATCCGGACCGTGATGGCGGGGTCGGCGCTGGTGTCCTGGGCCAAAGAGCGCCGCCAGAACCACCGCGCCAGCAGGCTCCAGAGCGTGAAGTAGAACGCCACGCGGAGCGCGAAGAACGCCGGGTTGAGCCAGACCCGCTTCTGCGCGATCAGGTGCGCGGCGTGGCTCTCCGGAGCGAGCGGACGGGCCCAGCCGTAGAGGTTGGGGATCGCCACCAGCACGGGGATCGCCAGCAGCCCGAGCAGCGGCAGGTTCATGGCCGTGATCTCGGCCAGCCGTCGCACGACCACGCTCCAGCTCGAACGGGTGACGTGCTGCAGCGCGACGAAGAACAGCGCGCCCAAAGAGAGAGTCAGGAAGTACACGAAGGCGAGGAGGTAGGAGAAGCTCAGACGCCGCAGGCCGTCGCCCAGTCCGCAGCCGATCGCCGCCGCCGCGCCCAGCGCCACCAGGCCGATCAGTCCGGCCAGGCGGAAAATCCGCGGTCCGGCGCGGCCCAGGGTCAGGTCCGCTCCCTCGAGGCTCGTCGCTTGCGTATGGGACAAAGGTCCGCTCCCGTTCGTTGCGGCGCGCGCTCAGCGCAGCGCCGGCTGCTCCGCGGGCGGCACGTCCGCCACGCCGGCGTTCTGGCTCCGCTGCAGGGCCCTGACGTACGCCACGATGGCCCAGCGGTCCTCGGGCGGGATCTGCGCGCCGTAGGACGGCATGCTGCGGACCCCGTTGGTTATCGTGCTGAAGAGCTGTCCGGCCGGCAACTGCCGCACCACGTCGGTGTGGAACGAAGCGGGGGGCGTCCAGGTCCCCTCCTGCAGGCGGTCGGCGCGTCTGGCCACCAGGCCGTCGCCGTAGCCCGACAGCCCGTGGCACGGAGCGCAGAAGACGCGGAAACGCTCCTGACCGCGCGTCAGCAGGGCCGGCGTGACCAACTGTGGGGAACGGGTCGCCCAGGCGCCGTTCTCGCGCCCGGCGTACAGCAGGCTGTCGGCGCGCGATTCGCCGCGGGCCACCGTGTCCGCCGGCGGCAGACGCATGGCGCGGCCGTCGGCGAAGAGCGGGTTGGCCTTCTGCGCCTTGAATTTCGGCTGGTTGTCCAGGTCCGGGATGATCTGGACACGCGGCCTGGACGACGGGGAGGCGCGGTCCCTGGCGATCATCGCCAGGGGCACCAGCCCCAGCACGAACAGCACGATCAGCACGTTGACGATCACGCGCGGCATCGGTTCACTCCTCCACGGCCTCGACGGGACTGCCGCCGAGGGAGGCCAGGAAATCATGCGTCGCCCCGGACTCGAAGCGGGGGTCGCGCGCCTCGATGACGATGTAGAAGCGGTCATCCGTGGCCCGTCGGAACGAAGGGTGTTTCAGCAGGGGGTGCGACCAGACCGGCAGGCCGTTGAGCATCAGCATGCCCACCACCGTGGTGATGGCCGCCAGCAGGACCGTCAACTCGAACGTGACCGGGATGTTCGCGGGCAGGCTGAAGTACGGCTTGCCGCTGATCAGGTAGGGGTAGTCGTGCACGTTCATCCACCACTGCATCAGCAGGGCCAGGCCCAGCCCGGTCAGTCCGCCGACCAGCACGAACCACGGCAGCCGCGTGCCGTGGATGCCCATCGCCTCGTCCATGGCGTGCACGGGGAAGGGGGAGTGGGCGTCCCAGCGACGGTAGCCCGCGTCCCGCACCTTGCGCACGGCCGTGACGAAGTTGTCCACATCATCGAACCTGATCAGCAGGCCATACAGCGCGGGCGTCCCCCCGCTGTCAGCCCCGGCGGCTTCCGGCGTAGCCGTCATCGCACGATCCCTTCTGCGCTCTGCCAGTGCGCGCGGCGGGGCCTAGGACCGACGCAGCCGCGCGCGCTCGTCATGGATGTCGCCGTGGTAGTCGCCCACCGGCCGGTGCACGCCCGGCTCGTGGGTCGCCGCCGGCAGGACCGTCTTGACCTCGGCCATGGCGACCATCGGCAGATAGCGCACGAACAGCAGGAACAACGTGAAGAACAGGCCGACGCTGCCGGCGAGGGTGAGCAGATCCACCCAGGTCGGGATGAACATGCCCCAGCTCGAGGGCAGGAAGTCGCGATGGAGCGAGGTGACGATGATCACGAACCGTTCGAACCACATGCCGACGTTGACGCACATGACGACCGCCATCGTCACGACCAGGTTCGTGCGCAGCTTCTTCGCCCAGAACAGCTGCGGCGCCAGCACGTTGCAGGTGATCATCGTCCAGTAGGCCCAGGCGTACGGCCCGAGCGCGCGGTTCAGGAAGACGAACCGCTCGTACCCGTTGCCGCTGTACCAGGCGATGAAGAACTCGGTCGCGTAGGCGTAGCCGACCATCGTCCCGGTCGCCAGGATGATTTTGTTCATGCTCTCGATGTGATAGAGCGTGACGATGTCCTTCAGCCCGAAGAACTGCCGGCACGGCACCATCAGCGTTACGACCATGGCGAACCCGCCGAAGATGGCGCCCGCCACGAAGTAGGGCGGGAAGATCGTCGTGTGCCAGCCGGGGATGGACGACGTGGCGAAGTCGAAGCTGACGACAGAGTGCACGCTCAGCACCAGCGGCGTGGCCAGGCCGGCCAGCAGCAGGTACGCCTTCTCGTAGCGGTGCCAGTGGCGGTGCGAGCCGCGCCAGCCCAGGGCCAGGAAGCCGTAGATGAGGCGGCGCCACTTCGTGCGGGCGCGATCGCGCAGCGTGGCCAGGTCGGGCACCATGCCGGTGTACCAGAACATCAGCGACACGACCGCATACGTACCGACCGCGAAGACATCCCACAGCAGCGGGCTGCGGAAATTCGGCCAGACCGCGTTGAAGTTGGGCAGCGGCAGCAGCCACCAGACCAGCCAGATGCGCCCCACGTGGATGGTCGGGAAGATCAGGGCGCAGATGACGGCGAAGATCGTCATCGCCTCGGCGAAGCGGTTGATGCTCGTGCGCCACCTCTGGCGCAGCAGGAAAAGGATGGCCGAGATCAACGTGCCGGCGTGGCCGATGCCGACCCAGAAGACGAAGTTCGTGATGTCGAAGGCCCAGCCGACCGGGATGTTCAGCCCCCACACGCCGATTCCCTTGAGGACCAGCAGCGCGATCATGGCGAACAGGACGCCGGTCAGCGCCAGCGAGATCGCGAAGGCGATATACCAGCCGCGTGGCGGGCGCGGACGCTCCACGATCGAGCACACCTTGTCGGTGATCGTCGTGAAGGTGTTGTCGCCCAGGATCAGCGGCGTGGGCCGCGTCGGGTCCTCGAACGTGTTGTCGATCTCGTCAGTGGCCGCCGGTCTCATGCGCGGGCTCCGCCAGTTCGGGGTTCGGATTGCGCAGCCGGGCCAGGTAGGCGGTGCGCGGGCGCACGTTCAGTTCGCCGAGCAGGGCGTAGGCGCGTTCGTCGGCGTGCAGTCTGGCGACCAGGCTGTCGGGGTCGTTGAGGTCGCCGAAGGCGATGGCCTGCGTCGGGCAGGTCTGGGCGCAGGCGGGGATCACCTCGCCGTCGCGGATCGGGCGGCGGTCGTTCTTCGCGCCGATCTTCACCGCTTCGATGCGCTGCACGCAGTAGGTGCACTTCTCCATGACGCCGCGGCAGCGGATCGTGACCTCGGGGTTGTAGGCCATCTTCTCGAGGTCGCCAAGTTCCTTGTGGTAGTTGAAGAAGTTGAAGCGGCGCGCCTTGTAGGGACAGTTGTTGGAGCAGTAGCGCGTGCCGACGCAGCGGTTGTACACCATCGTGTTCAGCCCCTCGTGGCTGTGCACGGTGGCCGCGACCGGGCAGACCGATTCGCACGGCGCGTTCTCGCACTGCACGCAGGCCATTGGCTGGTGCGCGGCGCGCGGATCCGCCGCGGGGCCGGTGAAGTACCGGTCCAGGCGGATCCAGTGCATCTCGCGCCCTTTGGCCACCTGCTCGTGACCGACCACGGGGATGTTGTTCTCGGCCTGGCACGCCACCACGCAGGCGTTGCAGCCGGTGCAGGCGTTCAGGTCGATCGCCAGACCCCAGCGGTGCCCCTGCGCGTAGTCGTGAGGCTCCTTCCAGAGCTGCGACGGTTTCTCGTCGGCGTCGTGCCGCGCGAAACCGGGGTGCGCGGCGAATTCGGCCACGGTGGCCTCGCGGATCAGGTCGCCCACGCGCCGGCCCCGCTCGCGCATGCCGTGCACGTCGATGGCGTGGTGCTCCTGGGTGCAGGCGAACAGGTGGGAGCGCCCGGTGCGCTCCAGCGCCAGGCCGAGATCGAACCAGGGATCCTGGTGGGTGCGCAAACGGTAGACGTTGGCGCCGACGCCGTCGCCCACGCGGCCGGCGGCGGTGCGTCCCTGACCGCAGTGCACGAGCACCGACCAGTCGGCCACGCCCGGCACCAGCAGGGCCGGAATCTCCATTTCGCGGCCGCGGTACTTCAGGCGCAGCACGTCGCCGTCGCGGATGCCCAGCCGCGCCGCGGTAACGGGGCCGAGCAGCGCGGCGTTGTCCCAGGTCAGCTTCGACATCGACTCCGGCAGCTCCTGCAGCCAGGCGTTGTTGGCGAAGCGGCCATCGAACAGCCTGGGGTCGCGCGCGAAGACGAGCTCCAGGTTCGGTCCGGTGGGGCCGTTCACGCCGGGGTCGAGCCCGGCGGCCGCCAGGCGCGCGGCGGGGGCGGCGGCGAAGGCGGTGAGCGGCGGCGCGGCGCTTGCGGCCAGCACGCCGGTCTCGAGCAGGGTCTGCCAGCGCGTTTCGCCGGCTGCGTCATCGTCGCCGAGGCGGCCGCGCAGCGTGCGCCGGGTCAGCTCGTGGGCCGTCAGCGGGATCTCCTCGGTCATCAGGGAGAGCAGTTCGGCCGGCGTGCGCCCGTCGAACAGCGGGGCGATCAGTGGTTGCGTCACGCCGAGCGAGCCGTCCCAGGCGCGCGCATCGCCCCACGCCTCGAGGGGGTGCGCGCGCGGCACGTGCCAGGTGCACAGGCGCGAGGTCTCGTTGTCGTGCAGGCTCAGGTGGATGCTGGTGCGGGCCGTGCCGAGCAGGCGGCCGAAGTCCTGGTCCACCGGCGCGTCGAAGGCCGGATTGCCGCCCAGAATGACCAGCGTGTCGATCTGCCCGTTGTCGAGCGCGTCGGCCAGATCGACGATCGCTTCCATGTGCGGCGGGCGTGTCGCTTCATCCGTGTCGGGCAGATAGATCGCCGCCGCGCCGAGGTTGCCCAGCGCTGCGTTCAGCAGCGCCACCAGCGCGTGCACGGCCGCCGGTTGCGTCGCGCCGGCGGCGACCAGGCCGGCCCCCCGGCGGGCGAGCAGGTCGCGCGCCATGGCCGGTACGTACGGGGCGGCGTGCGGGTGCTTCAGGAACGGCGCCAGCGTGGCGCGCAACTCCCCGGCTCCCGCCGGCAGCGGCAGACCGAGGTTCAGGAACAGCTCCGCCGCCAGCCGCGCCGCCACGACCTGCACCAGCCGCGCCGGCGTGACGAAGCGGTGATCGGCCATGGTGCCGGTCTGGCTGAAGGCGCTCTCGACGACGTAGAGGCGGCTCATCCCGCCGCGCTCGTCGGGGCGGCGCCCCGATGCGAACAGCCGCGCGTTGCGCAACGCCGCCGGATGGGCGCCGAGCAGGTCGGCGTCGAGGTCGACGATGACCTGCGCCTGCCCGAGCGCCGGCGCCAGGCGGGCCGGACGTCCGAACGCCGCGCCGGCGCCGTCGCGTTCGGCGTCGCGCGTGAGCGGTTCGTACTCGTACCACGTCGCCGCGGGGCAGACCTCGCGCAGACGCGCGCGCAGCGCGGCCACGGTCGGCGAGGAGGTGGCCTCGCTCAGCACCGCCAGGCCGGCGCCGCCGGCGCGGCGCAGGGCGGCGAAGTGATCGTGAGCGAAGGCGTCGAAGTCGGCGCGGACACGGGTCTCGCGTTGTCCGCCCGCGCGCTGCACGGGGGCGCGGCTGCGGTCGGGGTCGTACAGCTCGAGCACGCTGGCCTGCGCGAAGACGTCGGCGGCGCCGAGGCTGCACGGATGGTCGGGGTTGCCCTCGACCTTGATCGGGCGGCCGTCGACGGTGGTGACGAGCAGCGGCACCGCCACGCCGGCCAGCTCGAGGCAGGTCGCGTAGCGTTTGGCCACGCCCGGCACGTACCCGTCGGGCCGGCTGGCGAACGGCAGGATGGTTTCCTGCGGCCAGCGGCAGCCGGCCAGTCCGGCCAGCGCGATCGAGGCGCCCATCAGCTGCAGGAAGCGGCGGCGCGTGAAGGCGTCCGCGGGGGTTTCCGTCGGATCGGGGAACCCGGTCTGGAGGAAACGGCGGTACTCTTCGCTGTCGGCCAGCTCGGCGAGGCTGCGCCAGTAGGTCCGGCCCTGGCCGGTCGATTCTAGCGATGACATGTCGAACAGTCCGTGGAGGGGTTGATGCCGCGCTCCCGGCGCAGGCTGCGGCCCGACGTGAGCGGATCCTCGCCGGGGGTCCAATCCATGGCGGTGACGAATTCGACGGGCCGCAGATAGCGGTCGGGCTGGCGGTGGCACGCCAGGCACCACGCCATGCTGAGCGGCTCCGCCTGGGCAACGGTTTCCATCTTGTCCACCCGGCCGTGGCACGACACGCAGCCGACGCCGCGTGTCACGTGGGCACTGTGGTTGAAGTACACGAAGTCGGGCAGGTCATGCACCTTGACCCACGGCACCGGCAGGCCGCTGGCGAAGCTGTTGCGCACCGGCAGGAGCTTCGGGCTCTCCTTGCGGATCTGCTGGTGGCAGTTCAGGCAGGTCTGCGTGGGCGGCAGCGCCGCGAAGGCCGCCTTTTCCACCGTGGTATGGCAGTAGCGGCAGTCCATGCCCAGCTGGCCGACGTGCAGGGCGTGGCTGTACGGGACCGGCTGGACCGGCAGGTAGCCGACGGCGGTCGTGCGGGGCGAAAGTCCGTAGACGATCAGCAGGACGATCCAGACCGGCACCGTGACCGCCAGGACGGCGAACAGTTCGCGCAGGCGGTTCACCCAGGGAGGAAACACAAAAAGACCCGGCTCTTTGTCCTTGGGGTCCAAAGAAATCCTCCGCTCAGAATTTTGCCTGGCCGCTCCTCAAACGCGGAAGGACGTTCCGCAGCCGCAGGATCGCTTCGCGTTCGGGTTGAGGAACTTGAAACCGCCTCCCAGCATCGCCCGCGAGAAATCGACCGTCAGCCCGTTGAGATAGGGCGCCGATTCCTCGTCACAGGCGACCCGCAGGTCCCCCAACTCGAAAACACGGTCATTCTCGCCCGCCTCAGGCGCAAAGTCCATGCTGTATTGCAGGCCGGAACAGCCGCCGGCCTCCACGCCGAAGCGCACCAGCGCGTCCGGCTGGCTCTGCTCGGCCAGGAGCCGCTTGACCTCGGCCACGGCCGCGGGGGTCAGTTCTATCATCGCGGAGCCACCTCTCCTCTATAAACATGAAGGCGGGGCGCCGGAAGCGGGCCGCCCCGTTAACTGGACGATTTTAATCCAGTTATTCGCACTTGATAAGTGGTCCGGCCGCGAACGTCAACCCGGTCGTGGCGAGGGGGTGGCGCGGGCCCTAGCTTATGCGGCGCAAGCCGCCCATCCCCCCAGCCCCCGGGAGTCGCATGTCCGACCGCGCCACCCCCCTCACCCCTGCGCGGATCCGCCGCGATGGCAATGCCCTGCAGCGCGAAACCTCGCTCTACCTGCGTCAGCACGCCCACAATCCGCTCGACTGGCGGCCGTGGGGTGACGAGGCGCTCGAGCGCGCGCGGGTGGGCCGGCTGCCGATCTTCCTGTCGATCGGCTACGCGTCGTGCCACTGGTGCCATGTCATGGAGCGCGAGGTGTTCGAGAACGACGAAGTGGCGGCGTACCTGAACGCGCATTTCGTCTGCATCAAGGTCGACCGCGAGGAACGTCCCGACCTCGACGCCGTCTACATGGACGCCGTCCAGGGGATGACCGGCGCGGGCGGCTGGCCGCTGTCGGTCTTCCTGACCGCCGACGCGCAGCCGATCTACGGCGGCACGTACTTCCCGGCGCCGCAGTTCCTCGAACTGGCGCGCCGGGTGCGCGAAGTGTACGTGACGCGGACCGGCGAGGTGGAGGAGCAGGCTGCCGCCGTCGCGGCGCGCCTGCTGGCGGGCCCGACCTTCGCCGACGAAGCGGCCGGCGGCGTCATCGACGCCGAGCTGATCGACGCCGTCGCCGCGCGCGCGGTCGCGCTGTTCGACCCGGAGTGGGGCGGTTTCACCGGCCCGGCGAAGTTTCCTGTCCCGCCGCGCTGGCAGTTCCTGCTGCACCACCACCGCCGCACCGGCGACGTGCGGTCGGCCCGCCTGCTTGGCCTGACCCTCACCACGATGGCCTCGGGCGGCATCTACGACCACGTCGGCGGCGGCTTCCACCGCTACGCCACCGATGCGGCGTGGCTCGTGCCGCACTTCGAGAAGATGCTCTACGACAACGCCCTCCTGGCGAGCCTCTACCTCGAGGCCGGCCTGGTCCTGCAGCAGCCGCTGCTGCTGGCGGTCGCCCGCGACACGCTCGCCTTCCTGGTGCGGGAGATGAGCGGCCCCGAAGGGGGCTTCTACGCCAGCTTCGATGCCGACAGTGGCGGCCTGGAGGGGAGCTACTACGTCTGGACGCCCGACGACCTCTCCCTCGTGGCCGGACCGGAGGACGGGCCGGCGCTGGCCGGCCTGCTCGGCGTGACCGCAGCCGGCAACTTCGCCGACGGCGCGAGCGTGCTGACCCGCCGCGCCGACCTCGCCGAACTGGCCGCGCGCCACGGTCGCGACGAGGCGGAGATCGCCGCCCTCTTCAACGAATATCGCGATGAACTGCGCGACTATCGCGACCGTCGCGAAGGTCCCACCCTCGACACCAAGGTGATCACCGCCTGGAACGGCCTGGCCATCTCCGCCCTGGCCCAGGCGTACGGCGCCACCGGCGAGCCGGCCTGGCGCATCGCCGCCGAGCGCGCCGCCGACTGGCTCGAACAGGCCCACCGCCGCCCCGACGGCCGCCTCCTGCGTGCCGGCACCGACGGCCCCGCCACCGGCGACGGCATTCTCGAAGACTACGCCTTCCTCGCCGTCGGCCTGCTCGACCTCTACCAGGCCACCGGCGATGAGTCGCGCCTGCGTCGCGCCCTCGAGCTGATCGACATCACCCGGCGCGACTTCGCCGACCCCGCCGGAGGCTGCTGGCTGACCGCCGCCGCCGCCGAAGTCCCCCTCGGCCGCAAGACCGAGCTGTTCGACAGCGTGACCCCCTCCGGCAATTCCGCCTTCCTCCAGGCCCTGCTGCGCGCCGCCGCCCTGACCGGCCGCGATGAGTACCGGGAAGAGGCCGCCCGCACGATTGCGCGCTACGCCGTCATCATGGAAAAAGCGGGGCTGGAGATGGCCTGGTGGTTCGATGCGGCTTTGCGGCTGAACGGACCGTTCTATGACGTGGTGGTGGCCGGCGATCCCGCCGACGCGGCGACGCGCGCGCTGACCGCCACGGTCACCCGCCTGCTGCCGCCGCATGTGACGCTGGCGCGGGTGTCGGCGGCGGGAGCGTCTGCGGATCTCGCTGCCCTGCTGCCCGCCGCGACGGGCAAGGTCGCGCGGGATGGCGGGCCGTGCGCCTACGTGTGCGAGCACGGCGCCTGCCTCGAACCGGCCACGGACCCGGACGCGTTGCGCGAGCAGTTGCTGGCGGGGTGGGCGAGGTAGGGGGGGCGTTCGCTGTCGCAACGCGGTGTGAAATCCTCCCGGTCGACCGGGGCCGGTTGTTACGCCCAGGCACCGCCCTTCTCGACGCGCAGGTCCCAGGCGGGGTACAATGCAAGGAGGCGGCGGGATGCGTCAGGCGACCGCCAGGGGCGAGGCGCCTGTTCGTCCTCCCCGCCATGCGTTCAGCCGACGAGTCGGGGTGCACGCCATGTACGGGCTGGGGATGGGAAGCGGGGGTTTGCATGGGGACGCACAGTTCGCGCGGTGGCGGCCCGGTTGCCCGTGGCGTCGATTCGCCTGCGTCTCGGCGGGCACGCGAGCCATGGAGCGCGGGCCCATGAACGCTGCGGACAGGCGGCCGGCGCCGGAGGAACCGGATGTCGGGCGCTGACCTCGCGGATCGCGGCCCCGGTCCGGCCCCTCCATCCCGCCGCACCAGTCTCGGCCGGTTGCTGCGCTATCTGAAGCCGCACTGGCGTCGGCAGGTCGTCACGCTGGGCTTCCTGGTCTCCGGAACTGGCGTCTCGCTGCTGGTCCCGCTGCTGATCAGGCGGATCGTGGACGTGGCGCTGCCCGCGCGGGACGGGGCGCAGCTCCTGCAACTCGTGGGCATGATGGCGGGCATCCATCTGCTGTCCGCCCTGCTGCTGCTCGCCACCGATTACTACTTCCTGCGCGTGAGCAACGCCATCGTGCTCGATCTGCGACGCGACATGCACGACCACCTGCTGCGTCTGTCGCTCGATTATTTCGAGGGGAACAAGGCCGGCCAGACGATGGCGCGGATCATGGGCGACGTGGACTCCGTGCAGATGCTGACCACGAACGCCTTCCTGATGCTGCTCACCGACTGCTTCTCCGTCCTGCTGATGCTGGGATTCATGCTGTACCTGAGCTGGCCCCTGACGCTGGTGAGCCTGGTGACGCTCGCGTTGCTGGTGTTGATCACGCGGATCTTCAGCCATCGTGTGCTGGCGTCGGCGCGGCTGAACCGCGAGAAGTACGCGGCGATTTCCGAGGACCTGCAGGAGACGATCGCGGGCGTGAAGGAGATCAAGGTGTTCGCGCGCGAACCGCTGCGCAGCGCGTTCTTCGCCGGGCGCCTGGCGGAATTCGCCCGGGCGAGCATCCGGCTCGGGATGTGGGGCTCGGCGTCCCGGCTGCTGAGCGTGCTCGTGATTTCGGTCGGTCCCGTGCTCGTCTATTACTACGGCGGCCGGAGCGTGATCGGTGGCACGGCCACCATCGGCCTGCTCGTGGCCTTCGTCATCTACCTCGAGCGGATGTACGAGTCGCTGCATCGCCTCTCGTACCTGAACATCCAGGTCCAGTCGGCGCTGGGGGCGGTGGAGAGGATCTTCTCGCTGCTGGACGCGCCGCCGACCGTCCTGGATTCGCCGACCGCGACGGACCTGCCCGCTCCGCGGGGCGAGATCGAGCTGCAGGGAGTGACCTTCCGGTACGTCCCGGACCGGCCGCCCGCCCTGAAGGACGCCAGCCTGCGCGTGTGCGCGGGCGAACGGGTGGCTCTCGTGGGACGCAGCGGTTCGGGCAAGAGCACGGTGGCCAATCTCGTCTGCCGCTTCCACGACGCGCAGGAGGGGCGCGTCCTGCTGGACGGGCGGGATGTGCGTAACCTGCGCCTGGCCGATCTGCGCGCGGTGATCGGCATCGTGCCGCAGGAGGCGTTCTTCTTCCATGCCAGCGTCGCCGAGAATCTGCGCTTCGCCCGGCCGGAGGCGACGCAGGCGGAGCTCGAGGCCGCCACGCGCCAGGCCGACGCCCACGATTTCATTCTCGCCATGCCTGCCGGCTACGACACGATCATCGGCGAGCGCGGCAGCCGGCTCAGCGGGGGACAGCGCCAGCGTCTCGCCATAGCGCGCGTCCTGCTGCGGGACCCCCGGATCGTGATCCTCGACGAAGCCACCTCCGCACTGGACGCCGAGACCGAACGGCAGGTCAGGGTGGCGATGGGGCGCCTCGCGCTCGGCCGTACCACCCTCGTCATCTCGCACCGTCTCTCCACCGTCGCCGACGCCGACCGGATCCTCGTGCTGGACGATGGCGAGATCGTCGAGGCGGGCGATCATCGCACCCTGATGGCGCAGGGAGGCGTGTACAGGCGGCTCTGCGATCAGCAGGCGCAGGGGCAAGCCGTCGTCGGCGAAGATTCCTGACGAATGGCGAACCGGCGGCTACGTCTTCAGCGCGGTGCGATACAGGCAGAGCGGGACGGCAGCCCTGATGTCGCCGGTGTAGGCCAGCGCCGAGCCGCGGCAGCCGCCGCGGCAGTTGGGGTAGTTCTCGCAGCGGAGGCAGCGCCCGGCGATCTCGTCGCGCGCGAAATCAGCCATGACCGGCATGGCGGGGTCGGACCAGAGATCGGCGATGCGCGTCTGGCGGGTGTTGCCGACCAGAAAGTCCGGGTGGACCAGGGCTGTGCACGGGTAGACGTCGCCGTTGGCCCGCAGATAGAGAGTGCGCGTCCCCGCGCTGCACTTGTGGAAGCCGAAATCCGGTGGCACAGGACCGAACCCGACGTCGAAGGAAATCAGGATGGACGGATCTTTTTGAGCCTGCTGGATGAAGGCGAGCAGGTCGGTCGCCTCCTCGGCGATGAGCAGACGCTGTCTGATCTGTTCCTGCTGGCCGCGGCCGGCCGGCGTGAAGCAGGAGAACCTGATACTGTCCACCCCCTCCCGTTTGCCCAGCGCGATCAGTTCGCCTGCGTCCGCAAGGTTTTCACGGCCCACCACGGAGGCCATGATCACGCGGGCGCCCTGGCTCTTCGCCGCGCGAATGCCCTGCAGGACAGCCTGGAACTCCGCGTCGCTCGCACCGCGGATACGCCGGTTCAACTCCGGCGTGGAGCCGTCGAGGCTGACCTGGATGGTGCGGCAGCCGGCCTGGATCAGGCCTCGCGTCCGTTCGGGATCGAGCAGCACGCCGTTGGTCGTGATCGTGGAGTGGATCCCCTGCGCCCAGGCGTGCGCCGCCAGTTCCTCCAGGTCGCGCCGCAGGAGCGGCTCGCCGCCTGTCCAGCTGATCGTCCCGGCCCCCAGAGCGGCCAGGTCGTCGATGAGCCCTCGGCACTCGTCGGTGCCCATCTCGTCGCGCGGACGTTCAGCGGTGGCGCTGTAGCAGTGGACGCAGCGCAGGTTGCACAGGTTGGTGATTTCCCAGCCGACGATTTCCGGCTTTTGCGAACGGACGGCCTCGGGATCTGACATGTCAGGTTCCTCGTCTGCGCGGGGTGATGGGCGCGGCTATGTCTGTGCGGTCATGGTTGCGCGGTAGGCGAGTTCCAGCATGTCCCCGAGATTGTACTTCCAGGGGGGGCACACGCCCTGGCTCGCGTCCGGCTGGGCCAGTCCCCGGGCCGGGCAGCCGCCCATGCAGACCGGAGCGTGGGCGCAGGAGCGGCAGCCGCTCAACGCCAGAGGTTGCCAGGCTTGGTAAGCCTCGCAGTTCGCCTGTTGCGCGGCGCTCAGCGTCTCGGAGAAGACGCTGCCGATCGACCGGTCGGCGTCCAGGGACAGCTCCTCCCAGCACTTGAACAGGTATCCATTGGGTCCCACGGAATAGTAGCCGTCGGCGATGGCGCCGCACATCCCGCCAGATGCGATTTGGGGACGGTCGATCTTTTCGATGCCATTGGCCGCGAGTTGCCCGTACAGCCGCACCAGGATGCGGGCGAATTCTGCGTTGTCATGGCAGCGGTCACGGATGTCGGCGCAGACCGCCCCGGACGGGAAGATTGGCGCGAAGGTCACCCTGACCTTGTCGAGCACGCCGCGCTCCTGCAGAACGGTCACGGCCGCCGGTGCGCAATCCACGTTGTCCTTGTCGATGTTGATGCGCACGTCGATGTCCAGGATCCCGGCCGCCGCACAGAGATTGTCGATGATGCGCGCGAACGTTCCCTGCCCGTTGTGCAGCTTGCGACGCCGGTCATGCATCTCCTGGGAGCCGTCGAGCGTGATCTGGGCGCGCGTGATCCCCAACTCGCGCAGGCGCTGCGCCATGGCGACATCCAGCAGATATCCGTTCGTGATGATCTGGCCGGGATGCAGGTGCACCTGGTGTTTCTCGGCCAGTTCGAGGAACCGTTGCTGCAGCCTTTCGATCAGGGGGAAGCAGAGCGTCGGCTCACCGCCGAACCAGCAGAGGCGCAGGCCGTCGGCCCGGTACAGATGGCGATCGGTGAACGCCAGGAGCGCGGTCTGGGTCTCGTCGCTCATGCGGACGCTGGACCGGGATTCGAAGCAGTAGTCGCAGCCGAAGTTGCAGGCCAGCGTGGGCGCGATCGTCAGCGTGAGGACGGACCCCTCCAGCCTGTCCGTGCGGGCCCTCATTTCCAGGGCCGTTCGCTGATCGACTGCGTCCGGGATGAGAAAGCCGCCGTCGCGCAGGCACTGGAAATATTCCGCGGCCTGGCCCGCAAACGTCGCGTTGGGATTCGCCAGCACGTCCTGCACGAGCGGATGATTCTCGCCCTCGATTTCGGCGATGGCTCCCGAATAGGAGTTGTAGCCGAGCACGATCCGGCCATCGAGGATCGGAAAGAAGAAATTGAAGGGGGACGGTTTCATGCTTTCCTCTGCGGAAGTGAAGCCGGCAGGCCGGCCGCAGGCGACAACAAAGACCCGTGCGCCAACCGGCACGCGGTCGGCGCACGGGTGAACGGCGGGCTACCGCATCCTAACGGTAGGTCCCGCAGAGAATCCGCAGCGGCGACTTGTACGTGCAGGGCATCGGCTTGGACACGAGGCCAAAGCCAGGCAGCGAGATGAGCTTCATTGCATGGTCTCCTTTTCGCGGAAGTGAAATGTTGTGGCGGACGAACGCGCGGCCTATTGGCAGCCGCCGTCCATCCTGCCCCTGCTGCGCGCGTGCCTTCGTCCCGAGCCGCCAGGATACGGATCATGGGACAAAAATAATCAGGAAACGACACACGCGGAGTCCTGATTTCTTCATTAAGTAATATTGTATTTTCCCTTCCGATTGACTGTCAATATCAAAACTTGTCGGTTCATTCCCGGGGCCTTGCTTCGGATGTGCGCAAGAGCGGCCCCGGCATATCTGGAGGCATCGCCATGACACATCGCTCCGGAACTGTCGGTATCCTGATCCTGGCGCTGGTCGGCGCGTTGATCGCGCTGGCGGTGCTGACGACGAGTCGAGCGGGGCGGGCCGGAATATGCTAGAATCGATGCTCCTCGCACGAGGGCCTGGCCGGAGCCGGAGGGGCGTCGCCCCGCCCGCGCACCGGAGTCTGGCCCATCAACGCTGACCTGATCCTCGCGCTTTCACCTGCCGGCGTGCGGCGGGGGCTGCCCGGTCGTGGTCCCGACGGGCGGCCGCTGCCGTGGGCGCCGGCGTCACCAGGGGGATCCCGATGAGACGAACCTGCCGGTTCACCGCCGCCGTCTGGCCGCTGCTGATCACCATCCTGCTGCTCGCCCCGGGCTGCAGCTCCGATCGTCCGCTCGATCCGGCCGCAGCGCTGCCGGCGGCCGACGGGAGCTCCACGACGTTGTCGGCGACTCCGGTCGTACCCGTCGATACCCTGACGTTCGTCGAGACCTTCGACAACAAGAGCAACGTGGGGGACTGGTCCTACTTCACGACCCACGATGCGACCATCGAGATGGACGGCGGCAATCCGGGCTGGTACCTGCACGATGACTCCGTCGTCTCGTTCGCCCCCCATCCCGGATCCGGTCTGGGCGTGACCTCGGTCTTTGCCGGGAACTACCGGGAGCAGCGGGTCCTCAGCGTGGGCATCGACCTGCGGAGCTTCGATTACGACCTGAACGTCTCGTCCCGCTATCTCACGCTCCTGGTGATGAATGATGGCGGCACGCCCGACGACGCGAGCGATGACCGGGGGGCGTACTTCATCGGTCCCGTCAAGGTTCCGTCGAAGTATGTGGAGATGAAGTCCGGCGCCGACAAGAACGCGGCCGGCTGGGTCTCCTACGCATTCGAGATCGCGTCGCAGTCCAACGCGTATCCGGCGGGGTGGACGGCGTTCAGCTATGCCACCGGGGCCTCGGCCAAGTCGCGCGATTCCTGGCGACAGCTGATGGAGAGCGTTTCCTACATCCAGTTCTGGTACGGCGATCCGACGCAGTACTACCTCCTGGACAGCTATGACCTGGGGCTGGACAACCCCCGGATCAGCCGGGAAGTGGCCAGGTAAGCTGATCGACATCGCCCGGCGCGACTTCGCCGACCCCGCCGGCGGCTGCTGGCTGACCGCCGCCGCTCTGACCGGCCGCGGCGGCCCCATCCGGAGCCGCCGCCGTCTCTTTGACCGGCCGGGCCTATTGCGGCCGCTTCACCCGCACCGGGTCTGCCGGCTGCGGCAGGATCTTCACCTCCTGCGTCGGCAGGAGGTCGAGGGCGGCCTTCACGGCGGCCTCGAGCTGCGCGTCACGGCCGGCGGCCGCGTGCTGCGGGGTCTGTTCCACCTCGAGGTCGGGCGGGATTCCCTGGCCCTCGACCGCCCAGTTCCCGTCGGTGTCGTAGAAGCCGCCGCGCGGGGCGGTCATGAAGCCGCCGTCGACGAGATCGGGCACATCCCAGATGCCGACGAGACCGCCCCAGGTCCGCGTGCCGACGAGCGGCCCGAGGCCCAGCTTGCGGAACATGTACGGCAACATGTCGCCGCCGGAGCCGGCCATCTCGTTGATGATCATCACCTTGGGGCCCCAGATGGCGGCATTGGGTGCGGTGAAGGGCTGCTGCGCGCCCACGGGGTTGCTGAAGAAGCCGAGCAGGCGGCGTCCCATGACGTCCACCATGTAGTCCGCGATCGAGCCGCCGTGGTTGAAGCGCTCGTCGATGATGGCGCCCTGCTTGTCCTGCTGCGCGAAGTAGTAACGGGTGAAATTCGTGTAGCCGCCCTCGCCGGTGTCGGGCACCCAGACGTAGGCCAGCCGGCCGCCCGACAGCTCGTCCACCCTGCGGCGGTTGCCCTCGATCCAGGCGCGCTGGCGCAGCGCCGTCTCGCTGGCCACCGGCACCACGGTCACCTGGCGGGCGTCCTTGTGTTCGGGCTTCGCGTTGAGCGTGAGGACGGTCTGGCGGTCAGCGGTGCGGTCGAAGAGGCTGTACACGCTCACGGCGGACGTGAGCTCGACCCCGTTGACGGCCAGCAGGTAGTCGCCCTCGCGCGCGTCGATGCCCGGGCCGCTCAGCGGGGCGCGCAGCTGCGGGTTCCAGTTCTCGCCGGCGTAGATCCGGCGGAAGCGGAAGCGGCCGTTGGCCACCTCGAAGTCGCAGCCGAGCAGGCCGACCGGCACCTTTTCGACCTCCGGCTCGTCGCCGCCGCCGGTGAACGAGTGGCCGATGCAGGTCTCGCCGCCCAGGATGTCGAGCAGGTAGGTGAGGTCGGCGCGGTGCCGCACGCTGTCCACCCACGGCGCGTAGGCGCGCCAGGCCCAGTCCAGGTCGAGGCCGTGGACGTTCTTCACGTAGAAGTAGTCGCGCTGGAAGCGCCACGCCTCGCGGAAAATCTGCTTCCACTCGGCCGCCGGGTCCACCTTGAGGCGCAGGCCGGCCAGGTTGAGCGCGCCTTCACCCGGCTTCGGCTCGCCGGAGGCGTCGGCGAGGCAGTACTTCTTGCCGTCGGGGCTGTAGAGCAGCTTCTTGCCGTCGGCCGAGAGCCGGAAGCCCGTCACGCCCTCGATCAGCTGCTTCGCCTCGCGCTTCTTCAGGTCGTAGCGGTGCAGCGTCAGCCCCTCCTGATTGGGCACCTCCTCCGTATAGAATAAGAATCCCGCCTCGCCCGCCGTCAGATCGGCGAAACGGCGCGCAGGCACGTCGAGGGCGACGATGCGCTGGTCGAGGCCGTCGAAGTCGATCCTCACCCTGACCGGTTCCGCAGCTTTGGCGTCCTCGCCGTCGTTCCCGTCGCCCTTCCTGTCGTGCTTCGCCGCGTCCTTCTTTCCGTCCTTCCCGTCCTTCGCCTGGTCGGAGGCCGGTTCCTCATCGTCGCTCTCGGGCTTCAGGGGCGATGGCTCGTCCTTCGCCAGCACGGCGAGGTAGATCGAGCGGTTCAACGGCTGGTTGAAGGAGCTCATGTCGAGCCAGCCGACGTTCAGGCCGTAGTCGGTGCTGGCCAAAAACGCCAGGTATTTGCCGGAGGCGTCCCACGCGGGGTGGAGCGCGTCGGAGAGGCCGTCGGTGATGCGCGTGGACCGGCCGCTGTCGAGAGAGTGGACGAAGACCGCGTTGAACTGGTTGGGCAGGCGGCGGCTGTAGGCGAGCCAGCGCGAATCGGGCGACCAGGCCGGGGCGATGAACCGGTCGGGCGGTGCGAAACCCTCGTCGTCGATGCGCGTCAGCTTGCCGGTGGCGACCTCCACGAACCACAGCGCGCGGTTGGCGTCGCCGAAGGCGAGGCAGCGTGAATCCGGCGACCAGCGCGGCGTATAGAAGAATGTCGGGTCGGGGATCGGGATGACCCGCTTCCCGTTGCCGAACTGGTCGGCGATCACCAGCTGGTACTCGCCGCCCGCGTCCGAGAACCACGATACCGAGCGGCCATCGGGCGACCACGCGGGGGCGCGGTCGGCCGCCCCGGGATCGGCCGAGAGGTTGCGCGCGTCGCCCTTCTCGGCGGGCACGGTGAAGATCTCGCCGCGCGCCTCGAACACGGCCCGCTTGCCCGCGGGGGAAAGGGCGAAGTCGGTGATCAGCTTGGCGGCGTCGACCCAGTGCGGCCGTGCCCAGGGGAAGTCGCCGTGCAGCGTCACCGGCAGCCGGCGCGGTTCTGAGCCTGCGGCGTCGAGCGCGTAGAGCCAGCCGCCGTTCTCGAACACGAGGCGGCCGGCGCCCGCCGCGAGGCGCTTGCAATCGAACTCCTTGAAGTGCGTTCGCTGCCGCAGCTCCTGCGTGACGGTGTCGTACGACCAGACGTTGTTGGCGAAGTCACGGTCGCTCAGGAAGAAGACCGTATCGCCGAGCCAGGCGGGCGAAACGTCGTTGCTCCCCTCCCAGGGCAGCTTCGTCACCGCGAGCGACGCGAGATCGACGATGCGGATCGGCTGGGCCTGCCCGCCGCGGTAGTTGCGCCATTCCGTCTCCCAGGGGGAGACCATCCGGTAGGCGATGCGGCCGCCGTCGGGCGCGTAGGCCCCCTCGGAAACGCGCGGGATCGGCAGCGGCTCGGGCAGGCCGCCCCCCTCGAGCGCGACCGTCCACAGCTTCGGCTCCGGCCGGGGCACGCAGTCCCGGCCCGAGGCGAAGAGGACGCGCCTGCCGTCCACGGTCCAGCCGCAAACGACGTCGTCGCCGGGGTGCCAGGTCAGCCGTCGCGGCTCGCCGCCGTCGACACCGATGACGTAGACGTCGGCGTTGCCGTCGTACTCGCCGGTGAACGCGATCAGCCGGCCGTCCGGCGAGAAGCGCGGATCGGTCTCGGCGCCGGGAAACGTGGTCAGGCGGCGCGCCTCGCCGCCGTCGCGCCCCACGATCCAGATGTCGTCGGCGTGGACGAAGGCGACCTGCGTAGCGCTCACGTCGGGCTGGCGCAGCAGGCGCGCCTCCCCGGCGGCGGGCGGCGAGCCGGGAACCAGGGCGAACGGCAGCAGGAACAAGAGCGCGCATCTCATCGCATGACTCCTTCAGGGCGGAAGACCGACCGCGGACTCTGTCGGGGGAGGGAGCGTGGCGGGGCGCCATTCTGCCACGGCGCCTCGGAGCGTGCAACCACCTGCTTGGAGCCATCGGGCGTTGCCGCCGGCTGATTATTGGCGCGTCCGTTGAGGGTCCGCACAGGGGCGGAGGGACATGTGGGCAAACGCAGGCGTTATCGAGGCGGTGTGCGGGCTTGCCGCATTCCGATGGCGGGGGATGTCGGGCGCCGGCGCGTCGCTACCGCCTGACCCCGCCCAGTACCTCCGAGGCAAGGGCTTCAGCCGCGAGACCGGCCTTGATCTCCGCGGTGGCGGCGATGACGACGTAGACGCGGATGTTGTTGCTGGCTTCGTCCACGGGCGACAGGAAGAAGCCGGCGCGGCCGGGCTGGTACGAGAGGGTGTGGCCGCAGAGGAACTCCTCGTCGGAAAAGCGGACGGCGATCTTCTTGCCCTGGGCGGTGGCGGCGGGGGCGTCGAGGAAGCCGCGGAGGTTGGCGCGGTCCGGGTTGCCCTGCAGATCCTTGACGAAGAACAACGCCTTGAGCTGATCCGTGCGTACCTCGATCGACGAACTGCCGTCGGCCGGGATGAGGTGGAAGCTCGGGCGATTCGGGGCGAAGTCCTGGGTGGTCCCCTTCAGTAGCTTGCCGTTGGCGAAGCGCGCGACAACACGGATTGTTTCAGTCATTGTTACCTCCGGATTGATCGATAATTATCGAACGGAGGTCGGCCTGGTTGAGAACTATTCTCTTCAAAGATCAAGGTGGCGCCGGCGCGGCATCCGTCAGCCGCCCGCCCTCTCCCGCAACAACTCGAAGTACGTCCGGTCCAGCAGGTCCGCGCGCGCGATACCGAGGCGTTGCATGAGATCGCGCGCGATGGCGGCGCCTGCGGCGGCGGTCTGGTCCTCCCGCAGGACGACTTCCAGTTCCATGAAGCTGCCGAGCCCTTCCACCTCGTCGAGGTGGATGCGGGTCTGGCCGGTCAGGTAGACCCGACGCCGTTTGCGCACCACGCCGAGCTTCGGGAGCGTCGCGGTCAGGATGCGCAGCAGCGCTCCCGGATCCGTGGTGGGCGCGAGCGTGTAGTCGGAGGGGCGCGGATCTGTCCCTTCGGCGCGGAAGTAGAGGATGAGCTCGCCGCGGTCCGGCGCGAGGAGGCGCAGTTTCAGCCGGCCGCGTGGGGCGGCGAAGAAGGTGTCCTCCTGGATGAGGATCTCGGGGCCGGTCGCGCCGAGCATCGCCACTGCCCGCTCCAGCCGTGCGGGATCGGCCACCCGCGCCTTGATTTCGATGTTGGTCGGCATGGGCGACATTGTCCCACGCGTCGGGCGGCGGGCCAAGGGCTGACCCGTCATCGCGGCAGATGCGTGTCTGATGTGCAGCCGACCGTACGCGATGGATCAGGCAGGACGATCGGGGCGATGCGCCGCCGCGGCGCGCCAGAGGCGGAGGCGGCCGCCGAGGAACTGGCCGGTGAAATAGGCCCCGACCATCACCGGAAAGGTGATCAGCCGGAAGCCCATGCCGGAGGCGAGGCGCAGCGCCACGACGAGCGGCACCGGCGCGTGCACGGCGAGAATCCACGGCCAGGTGAACTTGCGGCAGCCGGCGCGCCAGAAACCGAACGGCAGGTTCAGCAGCAATACCAGGGCGGCGACGATCCAGAGTGTCGGCATGGGGTCTCCGGCGCGGTTACGAGGGCGGATCGTCTCTTTGGCGATGCCGACGACAACGGTAGGGATTCAGGTGGATTTCCGCCAGCGGAATGATTGCCGTCGGGGCGGGGCTTCGCCGCTCGCGGCGGCCGGGTATCCCGTCCCCTAGCCGTTGAAGCCGAATTTCATGATCATGGATTCGAAGAGGGAGCGGGCCGCGGGCGACACGCCTTTCAGCCGGAAGCCGACCCCGAAGTATTCGGGATTCACGTCGCGTCGGCACCAGACGCTGCGCGCTTCGAGCACGACGTCCGTGTGGCCATCCAGCGCCGACGGCATCTCCATCCGCACGCGCCAATCGGCCTCGACCGGCAGCGGTTCGTGGTTGATGAGCTGCATCCCCTCCGCCGTGAGATCCACGAGGTGGCCGAGCAGACGGCCGCTGCGCGCGTCGAACACCTTCAGGTAGTAGTAGAGGTGACGACGGCGATGGCGGCGGGGGCTCGGCTCCTGGCGCATCACGATTCCTCCGTGGCGAGGCGGCGACGAGGGGTGTTTCGGTCGGGGCGCCCAACGGCGCGCGCATCCGGAAACGATCTCAGACATAGCTGATGATCGGCCGGCGGATCGCCCGACTTGAGGCGTTGCCGGCGGATTTCCGCGGCGATTTGCGACCGGCGCGGCCTTGCCACCGCCGGCCGGCTGCGTCACACTCCCGGCGGTCGCGGCCTGCGGCCGCGGGGGAGAGCCGGCATGGAACTGATCGACACCCATTGTCACCTGTACGACGAGCCGCTGGGGCGGGACCAGGAGGCGGTCCTGGGCCGGGCGCGCGCCGCGGGGGTGACGCGGGTGGTGGTGCCGGCCTGGAACCTGGCGTCGTGGCCCGCGACCCGGGCGCTGGCCGTCTGCGACGGCGTGCATGTGGCGCTCGGCCTGCACCCCTGGGCGGCTCACGAGCCGCTCGACCCGGCGCGTCTGCGCGAGGAGTTGCAGGCCTGCGGCGCGGTGGCGGTGGGGGAGATCGGGCTCGATGCGCTGATCGACGGCGCCGATCTGCCGGCCCAGGCGCGGGTGCTGTCGGCCCAGCTGCGGCTGGCGATCGATCTGCGGCTGCCGGTGCTGCTGCACTGCCGCGGCGCGTTCGAGGAGTTGATCAAGGTGTTGCGCGACCACGGATTCGGGGCCGGGGCCGACGGGCCGCGCGGCGTCCTGCACGCCTTCGCGCGGGGCCCGGAGCTGGCGGGGCGATTCCTCGAGCTCGGCCTGCATCTGGCGTTCGGCGGCGCGGTGACCCGCCCCGGCAGCCGCGCGCGGCGCAGCGCCGTCACGACTCCGCTCGCGCGCATGGTCCTGGAGACCGACGCGCCGGCGATCGGTCTGCAGGACGTCGAACCGGCGCAGGTCGAGCCGCGCCATGTCCGCGAGGTGGCCGCGGCGCTGGCGGAATTGCGCGGCGAGCCGCCCGAGCGCATCGCGGAGGTGACAACCGCCAATGCCCGCGCCCTCTTCGGAATCTGACGACCGGCACGCCGGCGACGCCGGCAAGGCCGGCGAAGCTGGCGGCGTCGGAGCGGCCGGTCGCTTCACGCGTCTCGTCGACTACTACGGCGCCGCCGGCTTCGCCCGGGTGCGCGCCGCGCGCGTCGTGGTGATCGGACTCGGCGGCGTGGGGGCGCACGCGGCCGTGGCCCTGGCGCGCAGCGGCGTCGGACGGCTCGTGCTGGTGGACCACGACAGTGTCACCGTCTCCTCGCTCAACCGCAGCCCCGTCGCCACTCTGGAGGACGTCGGACGCCCGAAGGTGGAGGTGCTCGCCGGTCACCTGGCGCGGACCTGTCCCGACACCGCCGTCGAGACGCGCATCGAGTTCTGCCACGTCGACACTCTGGTGGCGCTGCTCACGCCGGTCCCCGCGGTTGTTGTCGATGCGATCGACGGCCTGACGCCGAAACTGGCGCTGCTGGTGCATTGTGTGACCGGCGGTCTGCCGGTCGTGTCGAGCATGGGCGCGTCGTCGCGACGCCTGACGGTCGGGCTGCGGATCGGCGACATTGCCGAGTCACGCACCTGCCCGCTGGCGCGCCGGGTGCGGCAGAGACTGCGGCGTCAGGGCATCGCGTCGGGCATCATGTGCGTCTGGTCGGAGGAACCGTCCGGGGGGGCGTTGCCGCCCGATCTCGGCGATCGCCTGTACGACCGCGGGCGCGTGCGCAATCGCCTGCCGAGCCAGATCAGCCTGCCCGGCATGTTCGGCTACGCCCTGGCGGCGCTGGCGTTGGAGCGGATCGCCGGGACCGACGGCGGCGCGGGCGGCACGGGGCCGTGAGGTGGGGGGTGCGCGGCCACAATTGCAGTGTCCGCCGCCGTGGCCGCAGCCCTCGCGATGGTGCTAGAATGTATGGCAACCCTTCCCGCTTTCACCGGAGGTTCGCCATGTCCCGCCGGCTCTGCCGCGCCCGCTCCGCCGCCACCGCCCCTGTCCGTCGCCTCACGGCTGCCGCGGTCGTCGCGCTGCTGGCCACCCTCGGCCTGGCCGGGCCGGGGCTGGCGCAACGGGCGCCGAACAGTCTGTTCCGTCACGTGGCCGTGCCCGCCGGAGCGTTCACGCTGCTGGTGCCCGACGGATGGGTGATGGAGACCGACTCGACGGGGAACATCGCCCTGCGCGTGCGTTCGGCCGACGGCCGGGTCGCCCTGGTCCACTATCGGGACCGGGCGGGCGATCTCGCGGGGGGGCCGGCCCCGGTCGCGCGGCGACTGCTGGCCGACGTCGTGGCCCGGGACGCGCACCCCGGGGCGCGTAATCTGCATCTGGCCGACGCCCGGGCGCTGCCCGAGCTGGCCCGCGCCTGGGAGCGTCGCCTTGCTCAGGCGCGCGCGGGCGCCGGGGTGACGGGCGAGGGGGCGGTTATCGACCTGGAGTTCCAGGAGGACGAGCGGCTCTGCCGCGAGCGGCTCGTGGGGGTTGTCGAGAGCGGTCCGGACGGCTGGGCCGCGCGCGCGCTCTGGGGGGCGCGGGCGCCGGCCGAAGAGTTCGCGCAGTGGGAACCGCTGCTGAGCTTCGTGCTCGCCTCGGTCGCGCCGGCGCAGGCCGGTGGGGCCGATCTGGCCCGCAACGCGCTGGGGCTGGATCTGCCCGGGGAATCGCTCTGGCGGAACCCGCTCACCGGCGGGCTCGATGTCGGCTCGTTCCATTTCGGGCGTTACCGCTGGGTCAGCCCGGACGGGGACGTCGTCTACTCGTTCAACGAGACCTTCACGCCCAACAGTGCGCGGCTGCTCGGTCGCGACGACTGGCAGAAGAGCCTGCCGAAGTAGGGGGCGGGCGGGCCGCGGCGCCGGCGGTCAGCCCTAGAGCCGGATCACCCGCGCGGCGGCGTGCTGCAGCGCCAGGATTTCGGCCATGTTCGACGGCCGTCCGACGGCGAGGGTCTCGCGCAGCCCGAACCAGTCGAGACAGGTTCCGCAGCAGACGAGGTCCGTTCCGCGCGCCGCCAGCTCCCGCAGATCCCGCAGCGCCTTCGCCTCGGGCGCGCACAACTTCACGCCGGCATTCATGAACAGGACGCTCGTCGGCGGCGGGTCGAGCCGGCTCAGCGCGCCGACGGCCGCGAGCAGGAGCGCGGCGCCCAGCTCAGCGTCGCCGGTGCCGAGGCGGTCGGAGGCGATGAAAACAACGGTTCCGTTCGACAAGGCGATTCCTCCCAGGTAAGCCGCTCACGGTAACACGGATCCCGGCGCGGCGCCGCTGCGCCGTGCGCTGGCGCCCTGCTGTCGCGCCGCGCTGCGACGTTCCGGAGGGGCGTCCGCCGTGCTAGACTACCGCGCCCGAACGCGGCGCCCGCCGGGGCCGCCGCCGCCGCGACCCGCGCCCGCTGCCCGACGAGGAGATGTCATGCCTGCTTCGCCTGTCCGCACTTCCGCCGCCCGACTCGCCGTGATCCTGCTCGTCCTGCTCCACCTAGCCGCGGGTTGCGGTCGCGGCAAGGCTCCGGAGGAGGGCGGCGCCGGCAAGCCCGTTCCGGTCATCGGGGTGTCGCTGCTGACGCGCACGCATCCGTTCTATCAGGAACTCGAGGCGGGCCTGCGCGCCGCGGCCGACGAGCGGGGTTATCAGCTGCTCGTGCAGGCGGGCGAGTTCGACGTCGCGAAGCAGAAGGACCAGGTGGCCGACTTCCTGGTGCGCAAGGTGGCGGCGATCGTGGTCTGCCCGTGCGACTCGCGGTCGATCGGCACTTCGATCAAGGCGGCCAACGATGCCGGGGTGCCGGTCTTCACGGCCGACATCGCGGTGCTCGATCCGTCGGTGAAGGTGGTCTGCCACGTGGCGTCGGACAACGAGGCGGGCGGTCGTCTCGCCGCGCGCGCGGTGGTGCGCGCGCTCGATGGGCAGGGATCGGTGGCGATCATCGACCATCCCGAGGTGGAGTCGGTCATCCAGCGGGTGCGGGGCTTCGAGGCGGAGCTCGCCGCCACGCCCGGCGTGCGGGTGGTGGCGAAGCTGTCGGGGCGCGGCGTGAAGGACGGGGCGTTTCGTACGGCCGAGGACATCCTGCAGTCGCACCGCGACCTCGGCGCCATCTTCGGCATCAACGACGACTCGGCGCTCGGGGCGCTTGCCGCGGCGGAGAAGGCGGGCCGGCAGGGGCGCGTGGTCATCGTCGGCTTCGACGCGATCCCCGAGGCCCGGCGCGCCATCGCCGATGGCAGGATCTTCGCCGACGTCGTGCAGCAGCCACGCCTGATCGGGCGCCAGACCGTCGAAGCGATCGCCAGCTATCTTGCCGGCGAAACCGTGCCGGCGCAGATGCTCATCCCCTGCTCGCTCTTCACGCAGGAGGATGCGCGACGCGAGACCGTGGGCGGCGCGGCGCGATGACCGTGCTCGCCGGGACGACCGTGCTGCGTCTGTCGGGGCTGGAGAAGGCTTTTCCCGGCGTGCAGGCGCTGCGCGAGGCGTCGTTCGACGTGCGGGCCGGCGAGGTGCACGCCCTCGTGGGGGAGAACGGCGCCGGCAAAAGCACGCTGCTCAAAATCGTCACCGGGGCGCACCCGGCCGATCGCGGGCTGGTCGAGCTGGACGGCGTGGCGCGGCGTTTCACCGGCCCGCGCGACGCGCGCCGCCGCGGCGTGGCGGCCATCTACCAGGAACTGAGCCTTGTGCCGGCCCTGAGCGTCCGCGCCAATCTCTGCCTCGGCGTCGAGCCGCGACGCGGGCCGTGGCTGGACGAGGCGACCGAACGGCGGGAGGCGGTCGCGGCTCTGGACCGGGTCGGCGCGGCGTGCGATCCGGAGGCGCCGGTGCGCGACCTGTCGGTGGCCGCGCAGCAACTGGTCGAGATCGCGCGCGCCCTGCGCACCGATGTCCGCCTGCTCCTTCTCGACGAGCCGACCGCCGCGCTCACGCCGCGCGAGTCGGAGCGACTGCTGGCGCTGCTCGGCGAGCTGCGCACCCGCGGGCTGGCCATCCTGTTCGTGAGCCACCGGCTCGACGAGGTGCTGCGCATCGCCGACCGCGTCACGGTCATGCGCGATGGCGCCACGCTCGGCACCTGGACCGCCGGCGAGCTTACGCGCCAGACGCTGATCGAGCGGATGGTGGGCCGCCCGCTCGGTCGGGAATACCCGAAGGTGGCGGCCGCTGTGGCCGCGCCCCGGCTCGAGGTGCGCGGCCTGCGGGGCGGCGCGGTGCGGGACGTGTCGTTCACCGTGCGCGCGGGCGAGGTGCTGGGGATCGCCGGGCTGGCCGGCGCGGGGCGGACCGGGACGGCGCGCCTGATCTTCGGCGCGGACCCCCGCGCCGGGGGGACGATCCTGGTCGACAGCCGTCCGGTCGATATCCGCTCCCCGCGCGACGCGGTGCGTCACGGCATCTGCCTGCTGACCGAGGACCGCAAGGGACAGGGGCTGGTGCTCGGATTGTCGGCCCGCGACAACTTCGCGCTGCCGAACCTCGCCCGCTGGTCGCGCCACGGCTGGATCGACGGCGCGCGTGAGACGGCGGCCTTCCGGCGCCATGTCGAGGCGCTGAACATCCGGATCGCCTCGCCGCGCCAGCGGGCCGGCGAGCTGTCGGGCGGCAACCAGCAGAAGCTGCTGGTGGCGCGCTGGCTCGAGAGCGACTCGCGCGTGCTGATCTTCGACGAGCCGACCCGCGGCATCGACGTCGGCGCGCGTCACGAAATGTACCTGCTGATCAACGCGCTCGCCGCGCGCGGCAAGGCGATCGTGATGATCTCGTCCGACCTGCCCGAGGTGCTCGGCATGAGCGACCGCATCGTCGTCATGCACGCGGGGCGGATCGCCGGCGAGATCTCCGCGGCGTCCGAAGCGACGCAGGAGCGGGTCATGGAGCTGGCGGTGGGAGGGGACGCGGCGGGGCCGCGGCCCGGAGGGGAGCGGCTGAATTGACTCCCGACCCTGGGGCGAGCGCGTCCTGCCGGGCCCGGCTGGCCGCCGGCTTCGCGCGGCTGGCCGGCGAATACGGCATGCTCGGCGTGCTGCTGCTGCTGTGCGCCTTCTTCTCGGCAGTGACGCTGCGGGAGCAGCAGCCGGACGGGGCTGCCGCCGCGGCCGCCGTGGCGGCGCGGATCGATCGCGAGGCGCCGCTGGCGACGATCGTGATCGTGGCGCGGCCGGGCGAGGAGGGGGGGCGGTTCGCCGCCGCGCTCGCGGCGCGGCGGCCCGGATCGGGACGCCTGGTCATGCTGCGTTGCGACAGCCCCGCCGCCCTGCGCGACGAGCTGGCGCGCATCCCGGCGTCCGAGGCAGGGGGCCCCGAGCCGGTCATCGCTACGACCGCCGACTACGCGCCCACGGTGCGGGGGGTGCTCGCCGCGCTGCCGGCGGGGGCCGTCGCGCAGGTGATCGTGCCGCCGTCGTACCGCTGGCCGACCTTCCTTCTGGCAGAGAACCTGCGCAACGTGGCCAACCAGATCGCGGTCATCGCCATCGTGGCGATCGGCATGACGATCGTCATCATCACCGCCGGCATCGATCTCTCGGTCGGCAGTCTGATCGCCTTCGCGGCCGTGGCGGCGGCGTGGCTGATCGGCCGCTTCGGCGGCGAGGCGGCGACGACGGGGGCCATGCTGCTCGCCGGGGCGCTGGCGCGTCGTGCTGTGCGGCGGCGTGGGAGCGTTCTCGGGCCTGATGATCACGCGGTTCGGGGTGCCGCCGTTCATCGCCACGCTCGGCATGATGCAGGTGGCCAGCGGCGTGGCGTACATCGTCTCGCGCGGCAGGCCGATCTACGAGATCCCGGCGTCTTTCGTCGCGCTCGGGCGCGGGGCGGATCCGTGGCTCGGGGTGCCCCACGCGGTCGTGCTGATGCTGGCGCTCTACGCCGCGGCGCACCTGGTCATGTCGCGTACGGCGCTCGGACGGCACGTGTACGCCGTGGGCGGCAACCCGGAGGCGGCGCGCCTGGCGGGCGTGCGGGTGAAGGGCGTGCTGATGTTCGCCTACGTTCTGTGCGGGGCGCTGGCGGGACTGGGCGGCGTGGTGACGGCGTCGCAACTGAAGAGCGGGGCGCCGACCTACGGGCTGATGTACGAATTGTACGTGATCGCCGCCGTCGTCGTCGGTGGCACGAGCCTCAGCGGGGGCGAGGGACGGATTTTCGGCACGCTGATCGGCGCGTTCATCATCGCGGTGATCCAGAACGGCATGAATCTCACGAACGTGGAAAGCTACACGCAGAAGGTCGTGCTCGGGCTCGTCATCCTGGGCGCGGTCCTGCTGGACAGGCTCAAGCAGCGCGGCTGGCGGCGGGTCGGTCCCGGAGCGCACGGGGAGGCAGGGGCATGAGAGGCGAACGGTATGGCGGCATGATCGTGGCGGCGATGATCATCCTGGCGGCGGCCCGGGCGCCGGCACGGGCCGACGACGACGCTCCGTCGCCGGTCCGTGAGCTGGACGTGGTCGCCACGTCGCACCTCGACACCCAGTGGCGCTGGACGATCCGCCAGACGATCGACGAGTACCTCCCGAACACGCTGCGCGACAACTTCGCGCTGTTCGAAAAGTACCCCGGCTACCGGTTCAGCTTCGAGGGGGCGTTCCGCTACCTGCTGGCGCGGGAGTACTATCCGGCCGAATACGAACTTTTGAAGGGCTACATCCGCGACGGCCGCTGGCACGTCGCCGGCAGCTGGGTGGACGCGGTCGACGTCAACATCCCTGCGCCCGAGTCGCTGATCCGGCACGCGCTCCTCGGCAACGGCTTCCACCGGCGCGAATTCGGGAAGACCAGCCGCGACGTGCTGCTGCCCGACTGCTTCGGCTTCGGTTTCGCGCTGCCCACCATCGCGGCGCACTGCGGTCTGCTCGGTTTCTCCACGCAGAAGCTGAGCTGGGGCTCCGCGTACGGCGTGCCGTTCGACGTCGGCCTCTGGGAGGGGGTCGACGGCTCGACGCTCGTGGCCGCCCTCCAGCCGGGCGACTACGTGTCGCGGATCACCACCGACCTGAGCGCCGACACGACCGTGGTGGCGGCGATCGACCGCCAGGGGGCGGCGTCGGGTCTCTACCGCACCATGAAGTACTTCGGCACCGGGGACGTGGGGGGGGCGCCCGCTGAGTCGTCGGTGGCCTGGCTCGAGCGCAGCCTGCACGGGAGCGGCCCGGTGACCGTGCGCAGCGTGGCGTCAGACCGGCTGGCGCGCGACCTGTCGGCGCTGCCGGAGGCGGCGCGCGCTCAGCTGCCGCGCTACCGCGGCGAGCTGCTCATGACCAGCCACGGGGCCGGCTGCTACACGTCCGAGGCGGCGATGAAGCGCTGGAATCGGCTTAACGAACGCCTGCTCGACGCGGCGGAGCGGGCCGCCGTGACGGCCGACTGGCTCGGCGCCTCGCCGTGGCCCCGCGCGGCGCTGGGCGAGACCTGGGTGCGCTTCCTCTGGCACCAGTTCCACGACGACCTGACCGGCACCAGCATCCCCGAGGCCTACGCCTACTCCTGGAACGACGAGGCGATCACGCTCAACCGCGCCGCCGGCCTGCTTGGCGAGGCGGTCGGAGCGGTGGCGCGGGCCCTCGACACCCGCGCCCGTGGCGAGGCGATCGTCGTCTACAATCCGCTCTCGCTCGCTCGCGAGGATGTGGTGGAAGCGGAGATCGTCTGGCCTGGCGAGGCCCCGGCCCAGGTCCGCGTGCACGGGCCAAACGGACGCGAAACGCCGTCGCAGCTGCTCGCGCGCACGCAGCGGTCGGTGCGGGTGGCCTTCCTGGCGGCGGTCCCAGCGACCGGATTCGCGGTCTACGACGTCCGCCCGGCGCGGTCGGCGTGTCCTCTCGACACCGGCCTGGGCGTCGACGCGGCGGGAAGGCTCGAAAACGGGCGTTACCGCGTGATGTTCGACGCCGCCGGCGACGTGGTCTCGGTCTTCGACAAGCGGCTCGGCCGCGAACTGCTGGCGGCCCCGCTGCAACTGCAGATCCTCGACGATGAACCGGCGAAGTGGGCCGCCTGGGAGATCGACCATGCCGACCTGATGGCCGCGCCGCGCGCGGTGGTGGGCGGCCCGGCGCAGGTGCGGGTGGCCGAGAGCGGCCCGGCGCGGGTGACGCTCGAGATCACGCGGCAGGCGGAAGGCTCGACCTTCGTGCAGCGCGTGTCGCTCGCGGCCGGCGGCGCCGGCGACCTGCTGACGATCGCCGCCGCCATCGACTGGCGCACGCCCGGCGGCCTGCTGAAGGCGGCCTTCCCGGTGGCGTCGGCCGCCCCGGAGGTGACGTACGACCTGGGCGTCGGCGTCATCCGGCGCGGCGTGAACACGGAGAAGCTGTACGAGGTGCCGGCGCAGCAGTGGGCCGACCTGAGCGGGGAGGACGGCGGCTTCGGCGTCACCGTGGTCAACGACTGCAAGTACGGATGGGACCATCCCGATCCAGGCACGCTCCGCCTGACGCTGCTGCATACCCCGCGCGTGAACGACAACTGGACCTGGGTCGGCGATCAGGGGTCGCAGGACCTCGGCCACCACCAGGTCACCTGGGGCGTGGCCGGGCACGCCGGCGGCTGGCGCGCCGGCGCCGCGCCGTGGCTGGCCGACCGGTTGAACCAGCCGCTGCGCGCCTTCCAGGCTCCCCGCCACGGCGGCCGGCTGGGGCGGACCTTCTCGCTGGTGCATCTGGAGGCCGCGTCGGCCGCCGCGCGGGCCGCCGGGGCGCTGCCGCCGGTGGCGATCCGGGCGGTGAAGCTGGCGGAGGAGTCGGACGAGATCGTGGTGCGGTTGCAGGAACTCGCGGGCGAGGCGGTCGACGGGGTGCGGGTCGTCTTCGCGCGCCCGGTCACGGCGGCGCGCGAGGTCAACGGCGCCGAGGAGCCGCTCGACGGCCCGGTGATGGTCCGCGATGGCGTGCTCGTCTGCGCGCTGCGGCCGTTCCAGCCGCGCGCCTTCGCCGTGCGTCTGGCCGCGGCGCCGGTGCGTCTCGACGTCCCTGTGGCGCAGCCGCTCGACCTGCCGTGGAATCTCGACGGCGTGAGCGACGACACCGACCGCACCGACGGCGACTTCGACGGCGAGGGGCGCACCATCGCGGGAGAACTGCTGCCTGCCGTCCTCACGGTCACCTCCGTGCCCTTTCGCACCGGGCCGCGCGCACCCGGCCAGTTGAACGTGGTGGCCTGCCGCGGCCAGCGGATCGCGCTCCCGGCGGGCAAATGGGAGCGTATCACGCTGCTGGCGGCCGCCGTGGGGGGCGATCGCGAGGCGACCTTCCTGGTGGACGGTGCGTCGCGCGTGCTCAGGATCCAGGACCACGCCGAGCCGCTCGGGCAGTGGGACAGCCGTCTCGTGGCCGGCGAACTGCGCGCCGATCCGGCGCAGATCGCGCCGGGGTACGTCAAGACGGCGCCGGTGGCGTGGGTCGGCACCCATCGCCACGACGCGCGGGGGCGCAACGAGGCCTACGCGTTCACGCAGGTCTGCGGCTACCGCCTCGACCTGCCGCGCGGCGCGCGACAGGTGACGCTGCCGGACGACGACCGTGTCCGTCTGCTCGCCGCCACGGTGACGCGCGCGGGCAACGACGCGACCCGCCCCGCCTCGGTCCTGATCGAGCGTCCGCCCGCCTCGACCCTCACGATCCAGGCGTCGCGCCGCGGGTTCATCGATTCGCTGGCCGTGGCGCTCGCATCGCCCAACCCGGGCGCGGTCATCCGCTACACCCTCGACGGCGTCGACCCCGGACCGGATGCGACGGAATATGTGGGTCCGCTGGCGTTGCACAGTTCGGCTGTGCTGAAGGCGCGCGCGTTCGCTCCCGGTCTCGATGACCGGTACGTCGCCAGTGCCGCCTTCACGAAAATGACGCCCTGCGATGCTGCCGCGACTCCCCCGGCGTTACCCGTCCCCGGCCTCGTTTGCCGCCTTTACGCAGGCTCCTTCGACCGGCTGCCCGACTTCGGGGCGCTGACGGCGCCTTGCACGAGCGTGGAACCGGTTGTCGGTCTGCCGGCCGGGGCGCCACGGGAGCATTTCGCCCTCGTGCTGGCCGGTTGGCTGCGCGTGCCGTCCGACGGCATGTACACGCTCTCGCTGCGCTCCGACGATGGCAGCGTGCTCGACCTCGACGGTCGGCAGCTGATAGATGCCGACGGCCTCCACGGTGAGGGCGACGCCCGCGCCGAAATCGCCCTGCGCGCCGGCTGGCACCCGCTCGAGGTGCGTTACTTCCAGGCCGGCTACGACGCGGCCCTGAAGCTCTGGTGGGAGGGGCCGGGCTTCGGGTGGGAAACGGTGCCTGCGGCGGCGCTGGCGCACTGAACCGGGACCGCCCGGCGCGGTGAACGCCCTACAGCGGAGTGATTCGCGGCCGATAAGAGTGGCGATTCGTCCGCTCGCGCCAGCGGTGGCCTGGGGTTTTCCGGCGGCCGCCCGCGGTCCAAACCGTTCGCTGGAAAGTCTGGTCCAGCCATGTTCTCGCGTCTCGCCGCGCCGACCGATCTCCTGCTGCTGTTCAGCGGCATTATTTTTCTGCTGGCCGCCGTGGAGGTCCATGTCCTGGCGCGGCGCCATCCGCGCCTGCTGCCGTGGGGCTGGCTGGCGGCGAATTGCATCGCGTGGGCCGCGCTCGCCTGGGCGGGAATGGTGGCGACCTGTCTGGGCGATTCCCACCTCCTGCAGTTCGTCCGCCCCGGGGTACTTGCCCTTTACCTATTCTGCCTGGTCGAGCTGCTGCGGAGGATCCTGGCCCGCAGGTCACGACGCGAGCTCGCGACGGTGCCCCGGCTGCGTCGCCTCTTCGTGCCGGCGACCGGTCTGCTGGCGGTCCTGCCTCTTGTCGACGGGTTGCTTGCGCTGATCGGTGCGGTCACCGCGGTGACGGTCTGCACGCTGCTTGGCCTGGTCATCGTGGTGTTGCTGGTGCTCGCGGCGGGAGAACCGTGCGTCGGCCGGGCGTGCGGTGATTTGACGTTTTCGCGCGCCGGGTCACGGTGGCGTATCGCGTTGGCGATGGGGCTGGTGCTGGCGGTCTCCGGAGCGCGGGCGCACTCGGCCGGTCGCGCGCGCGACGCCGAGGAACGTGGCGATCTGCTGGCGCAGGTCCGGCTGGCGGCGTCGTCGCTCGATCCCGCCGACCTGCGTGAACTGCGCGGCGAACCGGCCGACGAAGAAATCGTCGCCCATCAGCGCCTGCGGGCGCGCCTGATCGCGATGCAGCTCGCCAGTCCCCAGCTGCGCTGGCTCTACCTGATGGCGCCGCGCGACGGCGAAGTGATCTTCACCGTCGATTCGGTCCCCGTGGGGATGTACGGGCACGTCGTTCCGGGCACGCCCTACGACGAGGCCCCGGTGGAATTCCACCGGATATTCGTCACTGGCGCCGCGACCTCCTTCGGACCGTACACGGACGAGTGGGGTTCGTTCATTACCGGTCTGGTGGGGTTGCGCGACCCGGAAAACGGTCGGCTCTCGGCTGCGCTCGGCGTCGACATCAACGCTGCGCGGCTTGCCGCTGGCATTGCCGCGAGCCGTCTGGCGCCGCTCGGATTCGGCGCGCTGCTGGCGTTCCTGTTGCTGGGGATCCACGTCTGGCTGCTCAGGGAGCGCGCTGCGGCCGCGCGATTGATGGCGTCCGAGCAGAGGCACCGCAGCCTGGTCGAGGGGGCGCCCAGCAGCATCCTGCTGTGCGACGGCAACGGCCGGATCCTGGCCGTGAACCGGGCCGGGGTGGTCGCGTTCGGGCGTGGCGAGGACGAACTGCGCGGCACCGATCTGGTCGCGCTGTGGTCGCTTCCCACGCGTCTGGCGGTGGCTTCGGCGGTGTCCGAAGTGCTGCGCGGAGGACAGCCCGCTTTCTGCGCCATGAGCATGCGTCCCGACGGGCAGGAACTTGTCTGGGAAGGCGTGCTCACGTCGATTGCCGGCGCGGATCCGAGCAACGGTCGCTTCATGGGCATCCTGACCGACGTCACCGAACGCCAGCGCGCCGAAGCCGAGCAGGCGCGGCTGGCCTCCGCGATCGCGCACGCCGGCGAAGCTGTGGTCATCACCGATCCGCAAGGGACGATCCAGTACGTCAACCCGGCCTTCGAACGGGTGACCGGCTACAGCCGCGAGGAGGTCGTGGGTCGGAACCCCCGCGTGCTCAGGAGCGGTCAGCAGGACGCCGCCTTCTACGCCGGTCTGTGGGAGACCATCCTGCGCGGTGAAACGTGGAGCGGTGTGCTGGTGAACCGCCGCAAGGACGGCACGCCGTTCGAGGAGGAGGCGACGATCTCCCCGGTGCGCGACACCGAAGGCCGTATCGTCAATTTCGTCGCGGTCAAGCGCGACGTCACCGCCCAGCGGCAGCTGGAAGGGCAACTCCGCCAGGCCCAGCGGCTGGAATCGATCGGCCAGCTCGCGGCCGGCATTGCGCACGAGATCAACACGCCGACGCAGTACATCAGCGACAACACCCGGTTCCTGCGCGACAGCTTCACCACGCTGCTGCCGCTCGCGCAGGGCTTCCGTGAACTGATCGCGCAGGCGCAGGCCGGTCCGTTGCCCGGGGCCGTGATCGCCGACGCCGCGAAGCAGGTGAACGCCGCCGATCTCGATTTTCTGTCCGAGGAGATTCCGCGCGCGCTCGGGCAGTCGCAGGAGGGGCTCGGCCGGGTGACCCGCATCGTGCGCGCGCTGAAGGAGTTCGCGCATCCTGGCCGCGAGGGGAAGGCGCCGGTCGACCTCAATCGCACGCTCGAGAATTCGCTCCTCGTGGCGCGCAACGAATGGAAATACGTGGCGGACGTCACTCAGGATCTCGATCCGGACCTGCCCGCGGTGCCGTGTGTCGAGGGGAGTTTCAACCAGGTGGTGCTCAATCTGGTGATCAACGCGGCGCATGCCATCGGGGACGTCGTGGCAGACAGCGGTCGCAAGGGAACCATCACGGTGTCCACGCGCCGATGCGGCGAGTGGGTCGAGATCCGCATTGCCGACACCGGCACCGGCATCCCCGAGGCGATCCGCGAACGGGTGTTCGATCCGTTCTTCACGACCAAGAAGGTGGGCAAGGGATCGGGCCAGGGGCTGGCCATCGCCCGCTCGATCGTTGTAGACAAGCACCAGGGTGAAATCAGGTTCGATACCGAGATCGGCGTCGGAACGACCTTCATCATCCGCCTTCCGCTGGCCGATGTGCCGGCGCCCGAGCCTGTCGCCGCCTGAGCAGCCGGGCCACCCGCGTCGGCTTCCCTCACGGCCGGAACAGATACTGCAACTTCAGGAAGTACGTCCGTTCGCCAAGCTGCCAGCTTTCCGGTCCGTCGTCGACCGCCGCGAAGCGGGAGTAGCTGCGCGTCGAGCCGATGTAGAAGATGGAGAAAGGGCTGATGCGGTACGTGACGAGGGGATCGGCCTGCCAGCTGGCCGCGAAGTCGTCGTACTGCACGACGAGACGCGTGGACAGTTCGCGCGACAGCTGCAGGTAGCATTTGGCGCGCGCGACATAGCCGTCGAAGAGGCGCTCGCCGGTGGCGAGATCGTCGCTGCGTATCCACTCGCCCGAGGTCGCGATGACCACGCGGTCGAGGGGGCGCAACTCGAACGTCGCCTCGACCGCGCGTTCGTTGCCCATGACGAGATCACGACGGGCGATGCGGTGGCCGGTGCGTCCCTCGAGCGCGCAGAACAGCCAGGCGCTGGGCGTGCTTTTGACCGTCAGGCCCAGTTGTCTGATACCGTCGAAATCGATCCCGCCGAACCTTTCGTTGCTGCGCAAGGCGCTGAGCGAGACCTGGGTCTGGGCGACGCGCAGACGGGTATCCAGCCCGGCGAAGAGCCATTCGTCCTTGCGCAGGCCGGAGAAATCCCACATGCGCGCGACGTTCACCGAGGGGTTGATCCATTCCACCAGCCCCGCCGTCCAGCGATGGATCCAGTACGCCGCCGCTTCGCCGTGGATCTGATCGTTGCGCGGTTCGAAGCCGGCGTCGGCGCGGAAGCCGGGGCTGCGCGCCCAGAATTCGGCGACCGCGCCCCAGGTGCGGGCCTCCTGCTCGAAAGCGGCGAAGATCGCGTGGCCGTTGAAGGTCTCGCCGTCGAACGTCGCCGTGTGACGGCCCCGGTCGAAGGTCAGGTCGGCCAGATCGGACGTGAGGGTCGTGTCGTTCGGTTCTGCGGTGTGCGTCAGCAGCAATTGCGCTTCGACCTGCGCCGTCCGGCCGAGGCGGATGCGTCCGTCGATGCCGCCGAGGGTGGAGGCCCCGCCGCCGTCGTAGCGACGGTCGGTGGCGGTCAGGCCGAGGTACGCCTGGTCGCCGAGGCTGTGCCGCACGCGCACCAGGTTCGTCCAGCTCCGGTTCGCGTCCACGAAGCCGCTGCGCTCGGTGAACGGTACGATGATCGGCGTGCGCGCATCGCGGGCCGAGAGCACCGCCATGTCCGTGCGACCCGGGCGTCCGGTCAGCTTGAACGCGAACTCGGGGTCGTTGATGGATCGCGTGTAGACGGTGTTGAACCAGGTGTTGAACATTTCCGCCCCTTCCAGGAAGAAGGGGCGTTTTTCGGGGTAGGACAGGGCGAAGGTGGTATTGGCGTCGATCTGCGCCGCGTCCGATTCCACCTGGCTGAAATCGGGATTGACGGTCGCCTCCGCCGTGAAGGTTGACGTGGGGGAGTACTTGAAGCCCACCGACGGCTCGCCGCAAATATCCCCTTCGCGGAAGCTGCCGTCGTCGCTCCGCGACCCCTTCTGCCGCGCCGTGAAGGCCGGCAGCACCTCGATGCCGCGTCCGGCGCGCAGGTCCCCCAGGCCGACGAGCGAGCCCCACTGGCAGGCCCAGCACGATTCGTCGCGGTCGACCGCGGCCCACACGTACTGTTCGCGCGAGGCGCGCGGGCGGTTGCGCCAGACGTTCACCCGCCAGGTCTGTTCGGACCGGTTGGGGAAACGCAGGCTGGCGAACGGGATCGCCAGCTCCGCCTGCCAGCCGTCGCCGGTGATCCGCCCGGCGCTGCGGTAGATCAGGTCGTAGCCCGTGTCCTCGCCGCTGGTGGGCGACCAGAGGATGTCCCCCTGGATGCCGAGCGGGTTGACGCCGATCTCGTAGGCCCAGCTCTGGGACGCGTAGGTGTCGAGCATGAGGATGATGTAGTCGTCGGTCCAGATGCGGTCGCGTTCGCAGAGCGAGGCGCGCACGGTGGAGGGGTCGTCGTGGCAGATGATCGCCACATAGAGGTTGTCGTCGTCGAAGGCGAACAGCGCCTCCGTGGCGACCGGCGGACGTCCGAGATCGCGCGGCGCGTACTCCGTGAAGCCGGTCGCCTGCTCCGCATCCGCCCAGCCGGCGTCGTCGAGCACCCCGTCGATACGGATCGGCGCGGTCACGCGCGCGCAGGTGACCGACGGCCGGAATTGCGGCGTGAAGCCGGCGTCGGGGGAGATCCGCGTGGCGACGGCGGGGTCGGCGAGGGTCAGGCAGACAGCCAGCGTCGCGGCCAGGCAGACTGCGGACGCGCAGCGAGGGACGATGGTCGACATGCGGGATCCTCTGTGGCGGGGGTTCGCGGCTCGCCGGGGCCGACGGGCCGGTCCCGGCGCGAACCGCGATTACGCAGGCCGGGGCTTCGGGTTGCAACTCCGAAGTTGCGCGCGGCGGCCGGCGGACCGGCCGCCGCCGCGGTCAGGATCGGTGGGGCGCTCAGCGCACCAGGACAAGCTTGCGGGAATATGACGCTCCGTCCGCCTCCAGCCTGGCCACGTAGACCCCCGAGCTCAGCGCTTCTCCGCGCGCATCGGTGCCGTTCCAGACCAGGACGTGCGAGCCTCTCTCCAGCACGCCAGCGGCCAGCGTCGCGACCTGGCGGCCCGCGATGTCGTACACGCAGAGACGTCCGCGGACCGCCCGGGCCAGCTCGAAGCTGAGGCGGACCAGCGGGTTGAACGGGTTCGGCCACGCCTCGAGCGCGCCCGTCAGGCTGGGGGTGGCGCCGGCCGGACCGGCGGCGTCGGCAAGCCGGAGCGCCGCGGCGGCCGGCTCGGTCGGGGCCGCGTACTTGACGGTGCAGGCGAGATAGTCGCCGTAGCAGGAATAGGCGCGGGGGCTGCTGTCGCGGGCCACCCGGACCCGGATCTCGCCGGCGGCCGAGACGAACGGCGCGGGCGTGGCGATCACGCAGGAGCGGGTCGCGTCGGTGGTGCCGATCTCCGCGACATCGACCGGCGACCAGGCGCCCGTCGTGAAATCGTAGAGGGAGAGGGTCTGCTCGCCGCTCTGGGAGTAGCTGCCGTTGTAGGTGATGGTGAGCGACACCGGCGTTTCCGCGATCGTCAGGCCGGCATACCAGTCGGTGTAGTAGCGCCGCGAAACCTTCGCGGCATTCACCCGCAGATAGGCGCCGTCATCCGCGGCCAGGCTGGCGTAGCTGCCGGCGCCGACCGTGCCGATGAGCATCGTGACGTTGGTCGGGACGTAGGTCTTCGCCAGCAGTTCCTCGCCGCCGCCCGAGCCGTTGTGGTAGGTGTCGGTGAAGCCGTCGCCCGCCACCGTGTAGGCGGCTCCCGGCTCGGGGTCGGCCTGGACGACGATCGTGCCGCCGACCTTGTCCCAGCCGACGGTCGGATCGGCGCCCGAGCCGAGCTCGGTCCAGTAGGTCTTCACGCCGTGGTCGTGCAGCCGGGTCAGCGCCTCCGCCGTGGGGTGCCCGTAGGTGTTGTCCCCGACCGAGATCACGCTGACCTCGGGCGTGGTGGAGGTGAGCCAGCTGTCGGAGGTGGAGGTGGCCGAGGCGTGATGATGGACCTTGTACACCTCGACGTCGCCCACGGCCGGCCCGACCGCGCTCTCGACGTCGTTGTCGGTGTCGGCGGTGAGATCCCCGCCCATCACCTCGTCGAAGGCGCCGTAGGTGACCCTGATGACGACGCTCTTGGCGTTCTCGTCGCTGCCGTCGACCGGGTAGACGCCCGCGCCGTTGAGGGCGAGGCAGCGGATCGTGACCGGGTTGGCCGACCCGGCGTCGAGCGTGATGGTCTGGTCGGCGGACAGGGTCTGCCGCTTCGCGCCCAGGGCGGTGGCGTAGTCGGTGTAGGTGGCGGTGGTGTAGCTGTAGCCGCGGTCGTACCCCGCGACGTTGAGCGCCACGCCGGCGCCGAGCAGGTCGTCGAGGCAGCCGATGTGATCGGCGTGATAGTGCGACGCGAAGTTGTAGTCGAAGCTGGTGATGCCCAGGCCGGTGATGTAGTCCACGAAGGCCGGACAGTTCGAATAGGTACCGTCGTCGACGATGGCGAGCTGGCCGAGCGGGCTGACGATCAGCGCGCCGTCACCCTGGCCGACGTCGATGTGGTGGATCTGCAGTTTGCCGTTGCCGGGCTGCGCCGCGGCGCCGGTCGTCAGCAGGACCGGCAGGAGCAGGGCGGACAGGGTTACGGCATGTCGCACGCGTGACGGGATGCTTCGCATGGGGAGGCGCCTCCTTGATGACGGACCGAGCGACCCGGCAGGCGCGTCGTGGATTCCCGGGAGCGGTGCGCGGCTGGGGCCGCGCGCAGGCCGGTCGCGCGCGTCTGCACGCCTGGGGGGTGACGTGGCGCTGGACGAGGCCGCGGCGGGGCGAGGCGCGGCAGGTCAGGTCGGGATCCCGTGGGCGATGGCGCGGAGCGTAGCGCAGGCGGCGCGACGATTCAAGCGGACGGCGGCACAGGAGCGGGCAGATCCCGCAGGAAAGGGGAGAGGCGCAGGACGAGTTCGGCGACGAGACCTCGGCAGTCCCGTCTGTATCCGCCCGATCGCCCGGGACGCTGGACCAGCCTTTGTTGTAGCGATTTCCTGATCGGGTCCCATTTCAAGCAGGGCTGGGTGAATAACCACTCGTCATTATTCCGAAGGGTCTTCGAGTAGATCTCCAAAGCTTCCAAACTTCATGGTGAAGCGGCACGCGGCGAGCTGATCCTTGATGCAGTCAGCCTCGGCGACTGTAAGAACGCTGTTTCGAATGCAGCTAAGGAGGATTCCCGGCGTGGTCAGAAGCCTGTTCGGTCCGAGCCTTCGCTCGATCTCCCGTCTCGCCCGGCGGTCATCGCTTGCAACTGCCCATCCCCTCGCCGAAGCCACCGCGATCGCCGCGGCCTCGCCCCTGCCCAGAAAGTCGTGCAAGATCGCGAACAGGCTGATCTCTGCTGGAGCCGTGAGTTCAGTTTCCTCGAGTTCCCCCGTCGCGATGGCCGCACTGACCTCCGAGAGCTGCGTTGTGTCAGTCAATTCACCGGGCAAGTTTGCAGATCCTCGCAGGTGCTCTGTGAACATGAAGCAATAGTTCCTGTGCTGGCGAAGGAGATCCAATCGCCCGACGCGCAGGAAGTTGATGACGACATCCGTGTCGGATACAACGAAGATGCGTCTGTTCGGCGTGCGTTCCATAGGCCGCTACTCCGGCGTGATCGCGTCCACGGCTTCATCTTCGTCGCCATCTGATGCAAGGGCGGCCTCCACATCCTCCTCTGAAACGTCAAATTCCCCGGCAAGTTCGAGAAGCCTGTTCCGAGAGATCTCACTACGTCGATAGGCTTCGAAACCCAAATGGAGAACCTGATTTGCAAGTGACCAGTGCGCGTTCTCGTCCCAATGCGCGATGCGCAACGCATGGGCAACGCGCATGCCGATGTTGCGCTGTTTCTTGAGAGTCTCGAATCTGTCGTTCGGGATAACCTTCAGGTTCAGCAGGTGGTACAGCGCAGCCTCGTAGCTCACTCCGAAGTGATGCGCTAGGCCTACCACATCGTGCACGCGAATAGTCTGACTTCCGGGTGGCATGCGCTTCTGGACGGAGATTTGCTCGGCCTGTTCCGCGAGGGCGGAATCGTCAAAAACCCCCTGAGTCTGGCGAGTCGATTCTCCCTTGCCCAGAGATTGCAGGAAGGCGCGCACACCAGCTTCAGGCATCAGGAAGTGAGCCGCAAACGCATTCGCCCTGATCTCAATCAGCTCTTCGCGGTTCAAGGTGCGGCTCACCGTGCCGGACCGTTGCCGATCGGCCAAGATGTGGCAGTATTCGTGTGCGTAAGAGAACAGACGGCGATTTCGTGGATGATCGTGATTGATCACGATCACCAGCCCGAGCTCGCGGCCATGAAGGGACAGGCCCGAAATGTCGCCAGCCATCGGGTACTCTGCCACGCGAACTCCCTGCCCCCGGATGATCTCGGCTATCTCCCAGACCGGGGACAAGCCCAAGCCGATGCGATTCCTTTCCTGCTCGGCCAAGATTCGACCCTGACAGATGGCTTCCCATTTCGTCGACGGCGACGGGAGCGAGTAGCTTACCGCCATCGCGGCGCCTCCTCTGGGACGTCCGAGGAGTTGTTCCAGGCGAGTCGCCTCTCGGCAGAGATTCGCGCACCTCCGAAGTTCGGCGCCCAATCGTGGATCGTCAGCGACTTCGGGATTCATCCGGAACAGCGCAAGGACGGGGTCATCTTCGAAGGCGTCGTCGTTCATGAACTCCATGATTCCCCGGCCGTACAGGCGGGCCAACCTGTCGAGCTCAAGGCTGTTGACGGCTCGATTGCCCGCTTCGATCTGGACCACCGCCGTCCGGGTAAGCCCGGCAGCATCCGCCACATGCTTCTGGGTCAAACCGCAGTTTTCCCGGGCTGCCTTCAGCCGCCGGGCGAGTTCGGTTGGCGTCACGGGCATCTGTATCGCCTCCCATGGCGTCTATTTTTGTCGGTTGTACGGGGACTGGTTGGTTGGCTTCAGGGGGACGTTCTCTCCGCTCGCCTTCTGCCGCACGGCATTCTCAGTCCGGCCCAGCTTGAGTCCGATCACGCGGGTCGGCGTGTTCTGTGCCGCGAGGGTCTCCAGACGGCGAACTTCTTGGTCGGTCCATTCCTTGTGATGACGTGGTGGCGTTTTGACCATGGATGCACCTCCTGAACGTGGCTGCCCATTAAATGCCTCGGAGCTTCCCGGCGAGTGCTTGAACTCGACTGGACTCCAGTTCGAGGGTTTCAGACGCAGCAACGGCTAGCGGGCCCAGCGCACGCTGGGCGCGTGACAGCAGGCGTTGCCGGCTGCAGGCCGATAGATGTCAGGTGTTTTTCGTACGCTTTGCCCCTACGAAGAACGGAAGCCTCATGGACTCGATATCATGGATGTCAGCAAGCTCAAACTGTTGCCGCCTTACGCCAGCACCGGCCAGGTCATGGCGCGTGGCGAAGACGTGAATGCAGCCAGCGGCGAGCGAGGAGAAAGCGTCTGAGATTTCGAGCACTTCACGAAACACCCGATCCATGCCGTCTTCGGCGTCTCCGGCACCCGCTTGCTGGCACAGTTCCCACATCGCCAACGCTTCCGATCCCCAGTAGAGGCAATTGCCATTCGCCTCTGCAAACAGAATGTCGAAGTCGTCCTCCGGGGAAAGCGCCGTCACTGCGGCGGCCAACTTTGTGACCGGCAGGTGGAACGCGTACGCAGATCGAATTGTATCGATCAGGTTGCCCCCGGAAAAGTACCGCTTGATCCTTTCCATCGCTGCCCGGGTTTCGGAGGGCAAGTGTGTCTCGTAGTCTCTCGACACCTTGCCACCCCAGTAGGCACACTGGAGCAGGGTCCACCCTTCTTTTAACAGGCCTGCGAGAAGGCGAAGCAGAACGCCTGTCGTCGTGTGCGCACCCATGCGCTCTGGCTCGCTGGGTACTGAAGGCTTGATCGCGATCGCGAGCAGCTTGTTCAGGAGATTCAGTTCATTGGTCAAGTAGCCAAGCGAGACGATGAACTGCATTTCATTCGCCGGAACTTCATCGAGCACGGACTTTGGAATCGAGACCTTGAGGATGTCCAATCCAACTACCTTCCGCCCTAGCGGGACAAGACGCCGAGCTTCGTGACGAGCGCTTTCGAGTATACGAACGCCAAACTTTAATGTCAATAGTGGTAATTGTGTGTTCGATTACAGAACTTCACGGCAAATGGGCCTGTTTCTGTCTCGGTTTATTTGATATGATATAATCAGTTACTAGAAATCATGGTCGCGCCAGTTGATTCACATGCCTAATTGGCCGTTCGGCGAAGACCCAGCGAATCGCATCACCATTATTCTTGCGCAGGAATTCGGCCGCGACCGACAGAATATCGCTAGCATTTACTACGCGTTATGGGGCGTCTGGGCTGGCCTTGTGCGAGGCTGCCCAATCGATGGCAGCCGTTCACCTCGATGAGGAGACAGCGCCTTAGCCCGATTCCTGCTGCACCTCGGCGCGAGGCAGATTTTTCAACAAATGCGCTAGGCGCCCGACCAACTCCGCGGTCGTGAGTGCAGGCTCGAGTTCCCGCAGGGCCCCCATGAATTCTCGATGCGCGCGGCCCGCCCGGTAGGCCGGCTCGCGGGGCGGATGGGGCAGGTAGCGCTCCGCCAGCGCTAGGTCGGGGCAGACGAGCAGGGTCGTGGAGTAGTAGACCAGCCCCTTGGTACGCCAGAGGCAGGAGCCGCCGACTTTGCGCTCGCCGATGGCCAGGTCGGAAGTGCCCTCCTGCCGGACGCCGGACAGACCGCAGCCGGCGAGTGCCCCGATCAGCCAGGCGGAGATCGCGGCGAAGGCGCCGGTGATGCCGCTCACGCCCGGCAGCGGCAGCGCCAGCGAGACGATCGCGTTGCCCGGATCGAGCACCACCGCGCAGCCGCCGCCCCGCCGCCGCAGAACCGGCACGCCGTCGGCGCGGGCGGCGTCGAGCGCGACCTCGGCCGCGGGGTCGCCGCCGCGCCCCACCACCACCGCCACCGGCGGCGCGCCGGCGGGGGGCCAGGCGTACGCGCGCGCGCGCGGCGCGGAATCCGCGCGCCAGGCCGCGATCAACGCCTCGTCATGGTCCCAGGCCGGCAGTCGTTCGCCGGGCGGGCCGGTCACGCCGGCTTGCCCTTCGGCTTCGGCGGCAGCACGTGCACCGCGCTGCCGGCGGCCACCTCGGCGGCCTCCATCAGCGCTTCCGAGAGCGTGGGGTGGGGGTGGATGGTCACCATCAGGTCCTCGAGCGTGGCGCCCATCTCCACGGCGAGCGTTCCTTCGGCGATCAGTTCGCTCACCGACGGCCCGACCATGCCGACCCCCAGCACGAGATGGCTGTCGGGGTCGGCGAGCACCTTCACCAGGCCGTCGGTGCGGCCGAGGGTGCGGGCGCGGCCGAGCGCGGCGAGCGGGAACCGACCGACCGTGACCTTGATCCCCTGCTCCTGCGCCTCGCGCTCGGTGAGGCCGGTCCAGGCGATCTCGGGGTCGGTGAAGACGACGGCGGGGATGGCGCGGTTGTCGAAGGCGCCGCCGTGCCCGGCGATCACCTCGGCCGCCACCTTCCCCTCGCGGCTCGCCTTGTGCGCGAGCGCCGGGCCGCGCGTGACGTCGCCGATGGCGTAGATGTGCGGCTCGGCGGTGCGGCACTCGGCGTCGGTGGCGATGATGCCGTGGCTGTCGACGACGATCTTCGTCCGCTCGAGGCCGAGGTCGTCGGTGTTGGGACGGCGGCCGACCGCCACGAGCACCTGGTCGAAGGCGTGCGCCTGCACCTGGCCGCCCTGCTCGATGTCGACCGTGAAGCCGTCGGCCGTCTTGTGGATGCCGACCACCTTCGAGTCGACCATGATGTCGCGCAGCCGCGGGCGCACCTGCTTGAGCATGACCTCCACGAGGTCGGCGTCGGCGCCCATCAGCAGGCGGGGCGAGAACTCGACCACCGACACGGCGGCCCCGAGGCCGGCGTACACGAGCCCCATCTCGATCCCGATGTAGCCGCCGCCGACCACGAGCAGGCTGGCCGGCACCCGCGGCAGCTGCAGCGCCTCCGCCGACGACCAGACCGGCTTCTCGTAGGCGGCCGGCAGCTCGTTGATGCGCGAGCCGGTGGCGATGATGCACTGGCGGAAATCGACGCCGGTCACCTCGGAGCCCTCGACGGCGAGCGAGCGGCTGCCGGTGAAGCGGGCCCGGCCGTGCACCACCTCGATGCCGCGGCGCCTGAGCAGCCCCTCCACCCCCTGCGACAGGCCGGCCACCACCGAGGCGGTCCAGGCGCGCAGCCGGTCGAGGTCGACCGCCGCCTCGCCGAAGGTCAGGCCGATCGCGTGCGCCTCGCGCGCCGCGTCGCACAGCGCCACCGCGTGGATGAGCGCCTTCGACGGGATGCACCCCTCCAGCAGGCAGGTGCCGCCCGGCCGCTCGCGCGCCTCGATCAGCATGACCTCCTTGCCCAGGTCGGCCAGCCGCAGCGCCGCCACGTAGCCGCCCGGTCCGGCGCCGATCACCGCGACCTCGGTCTCCTGCCTCAGGCTTCCCATCACCATGAGCGAGCGCCTCCCGGGTCAGGTCTCGAGCAGCAGCAGGTTCGGATCCGACAACTGGCGCACCATCTCGGTGACGAACCGCGCGGCGTCGGCGCCGTCGGCGATGCGGTGGTCGAAGGCGAGGGTCAGCGGCAGCATGCGGCGGATGACGATCTGCCCGTCGCGCACGACCGGCTTCTCCTGCACCCTGCCCATGCCGAGGATCGCCACCTCGGGGTAGTTGATGGTCGGGATGAGCGCGGTGCCGCCGAGCGGTCCGACGTTGGTGATCGTGAACGTGCCGCCGCGCAGGTCGTCCACCTCGAGCCGGCCGTCGCGCGCCTTCTGCGCCAGCGCTTCGATGCTCGCGGCGATCTGCATGATGCTCTGGCGATCGGTCTCCTTGACGACCGGCACGACCAGGCCCTTGCCGGTGTCCGCCGCGAAGCCGATGTTGTAGTACTTCTTGTAGATGATCTCCTCGCGGAACGGGTCGAGGCTGGCGTTGAACGATGGCGTGGCGCGCAGCCCCGCCGTCACGGCCTTGATCACGAACGACAGCAGCGTCAGCTTGCCGGGCTGACCGGCGCGGCGTCCGCGCTCGCGCTGGCGGAACTCTTCGAGCTGCGTGACGTCGGCCTCGTCCATGTGCGCCACGTGGGGGACCAGGATCATCGAGGTGACCATCTTGCGGGCCACCTTGCGGCGGATCGAGCGCAGCGGTTCGATCTCCACCGCCCCCCAGTGGGAGAAGTCGGGCAGCGGTTCGATGTCGAGCAGCGGGATGGTCGACGCGGCGTGGGCCGCGAACTGCGCCTCGGCGCGGGTCTCGACGGCGGCGGGCGCCGGCGTCGGCGTGGCGGGTGCGGGTACGATCGTAACGGGCGCGGCGCCGCCGGCGACGAAACGCTGGACGTCGTCAGGGGTGACGCGGCCGCCGGGGCCGGTGGCCGGCACCGCGTTGATGTCCACGCCGAGCTCGCGGGCGAGGCGGCGCGTGGCGGGGGCGGCGGGCACGGGACGCCCGGCCAGGACGGCCGGTGGCGGCGCTTGCGCCGGCGCCGGCGCCGCGCGCGGCTCCGCGGCGCGCTTCGACGGGGCCGCGGTCGCGGCGGACGCCCCGCCCGCGCCGTCGTCGATCACCGTGATGACCTGGCCCACGTGCACCGTGTCGCCGACCGCGCCGGTCAGGGTCACGATCCGTCCGCCGCGCGGGGAGGGGATCGTCACCGCCGCCTTGTCGGTCTCGACCTCGACCAGCGGCGCGTCCTCCTTCACGTCGCCGCCGGCGACGACATGCCACTTCAGGATCTCGCCCTCGTGGATCCCTTCGCCCAGATCGGGCAGCTTGAACTCGAACACGGTCGCCTCCTCCGGCCCGCGGCGGCGCGCCTAGAAGTCGAGGGTCTCCTCCAGCGCGCGACGGATGCGGCCGGGGGAGGGGATGTAGTCCGCTTCACGCCCGAAGTACGGCGTGACGACGTCGTAGCCGGTCACCCGTTTCACGGGCGCCTGGAGCTGCAGCAGCGCGCGGTCGTTGATGACCGCGATCAGTTCCGAGGCCGGCCCGAACGTCCGCGGCGATTCCTGCACGATCGCGCAGCGGCCGGTCTTCGCCACCGACGCCGCCACCGTCTCCACGTCGAGCGGGGCGATCGTGAGCAGGTCGACCAGCTCGACGCTCGCCCGGCGCGCCTGCTGCAGATCCTCGATCGCCTGCAGCGTCGGCCGCATCATCGCGCCCCAGGTGATGACCGTCAGGTCGGTGCCCTCGTGGACGACCTGCGCCGCGCCGATCGGCAAAACCTCCGGCTCCTCCGGCACCTCCTCGCGGAAGGCGCGGTAGGAGCGCTTCGGTTCGTAGTAGACGACCGGGTCGGGGTCGCGGATGGCGGCCGCGATCAGCGCGCGCGCGTTGCGCGGCCCCGACGGCGCCACCATCTTCACGCCCGGCATGTGGGCGTAGAGCACCTCGCGCGCCTCGGAGTGGTGCTCGAGCGCGCGCACGCCGCCGCCGTACGGGACCCGCACGACCAGCGGACAGGTGAACTGCCCGTGCGTGCGCGAGCGGAAGCGCGAGGCGTGCCCCTCGAGCTGCGGCAGCATCAGGTAGGAGAAGCCGCAGAACTGCATCTCGGCCACCGGCCGCAAGCCCGCCAGGGCCATGCCGATCGAGGTGCCGATGATGGCGGACTCGGCCAGGGGGGTGTCGATCACGCGGGCTTCGCCGTACTTCGCCAGCAGCCCGTCGGTCACGCGGAACACGCCGCCGTCCTGCCCGATGTCCTCGCCGAGCACGAGCACGTTGTCGTCGCGGGCCATCTCCTGGTCGAGTCCGAGGTTGATGGCCTGCACCATCGTCAGCTTAGGCATGCTCGCCCTCCTCCCGCGCCACGTCGGCCAGGAACTCGGCGCGCTGCTGCTCGATCACCGTGTGCCGCGTGCCGTACACGTGGTCGAACGGCGCGTCCGGCCGGACCGGACCGCGCGCCTCGAACTCCTTCACCGCCGCGTCGATCTCCTGCCTGATCTCCGCCTCGAGCAGCGCCTGCCGGTCGTCGTCCCACAGCCCCTTCGCTTCGAGGTACTTGCGGAAGCGGATGAGCGGATCGCGCTGCCACCAGGTCTGGACCTCGGTGTCCTCGCGGTACCTGGTCGGGTCGTCCGCGGTGGTGTGCATCATCAGCCGGTAGGTCACCGCCTCGATCAGCGTGGGGCCGCCGCCGGCGCGCGCCCGGTCGAGCGCCTCCTTCACCGCGGCGTACATGGCGAGCGCGTCGTTGCCGTCCACCTGCACCCCGGGCAGATCGTAGGCGATCGCTTTCTGGGCGATGGTGCGCGCATGGGTCTGTTTGCCGCGCGGCATGGAGATCGCCCACTGGTTGTTCTGGCAGATGAAGACGACCGGGACCTGCCACAACGCGGCGAAGTTGAGCGCCTCGTGGAAGTCCCCCTCGGAGGTGCCGCCGTCGCCCAGGAAGGTCACCACCGCCGCCGACTCGCCGCGCAGCTTCATCGCGTAGGCGATGCCGACCGCGTGCAGGGTCTGCGCCGCGACGATGATCGAGACCGGCAGCAGCCGGGTCACCCCGGGGGCCTGCACGTTCCCCTCTTCGAGGCCGTTGTGGAAGACGAAGGTGTTGATCAGCGATTCGCCCCGCGCCAGCCGCCCGCCCAGTTCGCGGAACGAGCCGACGAACCAGTCGTCCGCGTTCATGGCGAAAGCGGGGCCGCAGACCGACGCCTCCTGGCCGGTGCACGGCCCGAAGGTGCCGATGCGTCCCTGGCGCTGCAGCTTGAGCAGGCGCTGGTCGCTCTCGCGCGCATAGGTCATCGCACGGTGAAGGCGCAGCAGCGTGTCGTCGTCCAGCTGCGGTTCGAGCTTCCGGTCCACGTTCCCCGTCTCGTCGAGGATCTGGAGGTAGGAAACGCTGAACCTGCCGATTTCCTTCAGCGGCATCGTCCTGTCCTTTCCCGGCCGGATGGCCGGCGCGTCGGTGCCCGCGGACGAACCGCGCCATTATCGGGGTAAAACAGTCCTGCCGCTACCTGGATACCGCGCGCGTTCGCCTGCCGGCCGGATCCGCGTCGATTGGGCTGGCGATGGTTTCGGGGCCGGCGCCGCGGCGCGCCCGATCCGGCCCCAACGCCAACCACCGCTTGCCGGAAAGCCCGATCAGCGTTTACGTTGTGCGCTCCCATGAAAGGAGCCGGAACGTGATCAACGACAAGCTTCAGAAGGCGCTCAACACGCAGATCAACGCCGAACTGCACTCGGCCTACATCTACCTGTCCATGTCGGCCTACTTCGAATCGCTCGGCCTCGACGGCAGCGCCCACTGGATGAAGCTGCAGGCGCAGGAAGAGCTGATGCACGGCATGAAGTTCTACGACTACATGATCGCCAGCGGCGGCCGCATCCTGCTGACGCAGGTGGAGGGCCCCGCCACGAGCTGGGACACGCCGATTGCCGCCTTCGAGGCCGCTCTGGCGCACGAGCGCCTCATGACCCGCCGCTGCAACGAGCTGGCCAGCCTCGCCATCGCCGAGAAGGACCATGCCACCAACAACCTGGTGCAGTGGTTCGTGACGGAGCAGGTGGAGGAGGAGTCCAACGTCGAGAACATCGTCCAGAAGCTGAAACTGCTCGGCAAGGACGGACCGGGCCTGTTCATGATGGACCGCGAGTTGAAGGCCCGGACGGTGGCTCCGGCCGCCGGCGGGGGTACGGCCGCCTGAGCTGGCGTGAACTTTCCGCGGTTCGAGCAGGTGCGCGTCGGGGGCAACAAGAAGTCTCCCGTGTGCCGCCGGCTGACCCGGGAGCTGGAGGAGCCGAGCTGGAACTTCAAGAAATACCTGGCCGGCTGAGTGGGGCCGACGCGCGCTGGCGCAGCGGCGAGGCGCCGGTGGCGTTGGCGATGCTCGCGGCGACCGCAGTGGCCCTCCTCGCGCTGGCCGTGGCCGGCCTGCCCGCGGTGGCGGCGGCCCCCGCGGACGTCGCCGCGATCTTTCCCTATCTGCAGTTCGGCGGCCCCGGCGGGACCGCGACCCCGCCGCCGGTCGTGGTGCGCTGGTTCACGGCGCCGCCGCGCCCGGGCCGCGTCGAGCTGCGCACCGGCGACGACACCACGCCCTGGCTGCCGGCGGGCGACTCGCCGGCCGGCGCGCGGCACGCCGTCACCCTGCCGGCGCTGGTGCCCGATCAGGCCTGCGCCTACCGCGTTGTGAGCGATGCCACGGCCGGCGCGGCCGCCGAAACCTCGGCGGCGTTCGTGTTCACCACCGTTGCGGTCGATCCCGCCACGCCGTTCACGTTCATCGTCTACGGGGACAATCGCAGCCGCCCCGCGAGCCATCGCGCGGTGACGCAGCGCATGCTGGCCGGGCCGGCCCCCCGCTTCATCGTCAACACCGGCGACGTCGTGGCGAACGGCCCCGACTCCCTGCTCTGGCACGAGGAATTTTTCGATCCCGCGCGCGAGCTGTTCGCCGTGGCGCCGATTCTCGTCACTCCGGGCAATCATGAGCAGGACCGCTCGCGGCGGCCGCGGGAGCTGGCTCGCCTCTGGTTCGACAATCTCACCCTGCCGGGCAACGGTACGACCTCCGGCGCGGGGCGGTGGTGGTCGGCGCGGGCCGGCGGTTGCCTGCTGATCGGGCTCGACTCGACCCAGCCCAACGCGTCGGGCCAGACGGCGTGGCTGGCCGCCACCCTCGCCGCGGCCGACCCGCGCGACTTCGTGCTGGTCTTCCTGCACCACCCGCTCTGGTCCTGGGGCGGCCACGACCACGACCCGGCCGTGCGCGCCGCCTGGGGACGCCTGTTCGACGACCGCCGCGTCGATATCGTCTTCACGGGCCACAACCACTTCTACCAGCGCACCTACCCGCTGCGGGCCGGCTCGCCGATGACCCGCCGTCCCGGCCGTTATCGGGCGGGGCTGGGCACGGTGCACTGCGTGGCGGGCGGCGGCGGCGCACCGCTCTACACGCCGCTGGGCGACCCGCGCGTGGCCGCGCAGTCGGAGACCTGCCACTTCGTGCGCCTCGACTACGCGCCAGGCTCCCTCACCTGCACCGCGATCGCCGACGACGGCGACCAGCTCGACCGCTTCGTCATCGAGAAGGCGGCGTCGGCGACGCAGGTCCGGTAAGGGCCTGGTCGGCGGGGCCGTCGCCCCTATCCGTCGTCCTTCGCCGCACCCTGCTCCTGGCCCAGGATTTTGCCTTCCCGGAACCGGAACAGGTCGCCCCGCCGTTGCGGCAGGACCACATGCGAGTCGATGCCCAGCTCCTTCAGCTCGGCGGCGAAGCGGCGGTACTCGGATTCGCGCTTGCGGTAGTGCATGGGCAGCAGCACGGCGTGGGGCAGGCCGCGGATGATCTCCAGGACCGGCTCGCCCGCCCAGGCCCCCACGAACAGCAGGTCGACGCGATCGACGAACTGCCGCAGGTACGCCATGTGCTCGGCGGCCAGGCACGTTCCGCCCCGCGTCAGCCTGCCCTGGTAGTCGCCCTCGAAGAACAGGGTCAGGCCGTCGACCTGGACCAGGAAGGCCGCCTCCGGCACGCCGGCGTGGGCGGAGGGCACGGTGTGGATCACCAGGTCGTCCAGCCGCAGGGTCTGCAGCGGCTTGCTGACGCAGGTCCGGCCGGGGCCCGCGGGGGCCGGCCAGCCGAAGACGTAGCGGAGGTCGGGGATCGTCCCGGCCCAGCCGTCGATCACGCGGTCGTAATGGTCCACGTGATCGTGGGTGACGAAGACCGTCACCTTGCGGTCGGCGAGCTGCGCCGGGTCGATGAAGCCCAGGTCGAGGCCGCGCCGCGCCGGCACCGTCTCCTCCAGCTCGATGTAGTCGAAGATCAGCAGGTGGTTGGGCGTGCTCACGGCGTAGCCGCAGTGGCCCAGGTACCAGATGTCCGCCGCCGGCGGCTGCGCGGCCGCCCGCCCGGGGAGCAGGATCAGCAAGGCCAGGAGCGCCCCGGCGACGTTAAGCATTGCGGGGCGCGGGTTCATGCCGACCTCCAGGAAAAGACCGCCGCACTTTTCGACCGTCGTTTACGACTTCGCCCCCGGTTTGTTGATTGGAAACGTCTTACTTTATCGGCGGTTATGTCAACTCGTAACGCGCGTGGGGCGGTTGGATTTCCCGTCCTCCCGGCGCAGCTCGCGCCGCGAGACCATGCCGGCACCTCGTCACTCCGGGATCAGGCCCAAATCTCGCCAGCCCAGCAACCTGATGCCCTGCCGCGAACCGTTCACTTCTCCGCCGGTGACGAGGTACTGCCTGCCCACGAGATCGCCTGCCTGCTTCGCCCACAGTTCGAGCCCGCGCGTCAGGCTGCCGACGACCGTAGCGCCCGCTTTGATCTCGATAGTATCGACCCTGGCGCCTTTCTGGCGCAGCAGATCGATCTCGTGGCCGTGATTGTCCCGCCAGAAAAAGAGGTCCGCGGGCAGGCCCCGGTTGAAGCGGTTTTTCAGGAATTCGCCGACGACCAGGGTCTCGAACAAGGCGCCGCGCAGCGGATGGGTCGCCACCTGGCCGGGATCCTGGATGCCGATCAGGTGGGCTGCGAGGCCCACATCGAGGAAGTACAGCTTGGGCGACTTGACGAGTCGCTTGCCGAGATTCGCGTGATACGGCGGCAGGAGCGTGATGATGTAACTGGCCTGAAGGATGGATAGCCACCCGCGCACCGTCGCCGGGCTGACCCCCGCATCGGAAGCCAGGCTCGCGGTGTTCAGGAGTTGGCTGGTTCGCCCGGCGCACAGCCGCAGGAATCTCTGGAACAGCGTCAGATCCCGCACGGCCTGGATCTGCCGCACGTCGCGCTCGAGGTAGGTGTTGACGTAGTTGGCGAGCAGGAGGGTGGGGGCGATGTCACGGTCATACAGTGCCGGATAGAGGCCGCGATAGAGCATCAGGTCCAGGTTCGCCGGGACGAGCCGGGCGGTCGTCAGCTCAGCGATCGAGAGCGGCAGAAGGGAAACCGCGCCCACGCGGCCCGCGAGCGACTGGGTGATGCGTTCGTTCAACCCGAACTGCTGTGAACCGGTGATGACGTACATCCCCATCCGGCGCGCCGCGTCGGCCCGGACCTGGAGGTGGGAGAACAGTTCGGGACAAAGCTGGATCTCGTCGAGGATCACGCCGTCAGGGAAGCGGTCGAAAAAGCCGATCGGATCGTCGGTCGCCCACGTCCTCTCCTGCGGAAGTTCCAGGGAGATGCAGGCGAGTTGCGGAAACGCCTTCTGGGCCAGAGTCGTCTTGCCGGACTGCCGCGGACCGGTCAACGAGACGATCGGAAACCCGCGAGCAAGGGTTTCGAGCAAACCAGCAGCCGTACGGGGGATCATCCGGACCTCCCGAGGGAAAGTGTGTAAATCAGCATTTCAATTACCGATTTGTACACATTTTTTCGGTTCCTAGTCAAGCACGAATCATGAAATACGCGCTAAAGCGTTGCTTGCAAACATGATATCAGGCGTAATGCCTGCCAATAATCCCCTCCGCCCCTGTGCGGACAGATCCAGCCGACCCAGCGGAGGCTGCGAAGCCCGCCGGACGCGATGCTGGGTTTGTATGAGGGTGGATTCAATGGCGGTCACGATCCTGGCGGGCCGCTGGCGCCGCTCACGGACAGACTCCCGCTGGCCGCCTCATCCCCCCGCCTTCTCCCTCAGCACCCCCAGATACTGCTCGTCAGTCGGCAGCATGACCCCCCGCTGCTTCATCCCGGCCAGCTGCTCGTATGCCTTGCGCCACCAGACCTGTGCGTCGCCCTGGCCCGCCTTCTCAGCGATATCGGCCATGCGCCAACAGGAGACAACGAGGTCGCGCTGCCAGCCCGCGTTCGAAGGATCGGCCGCGGCCAGACGCTCTCGAACCCCCAGGGATTCCCGGTAGGCGTTGAGGGCGCCCTGCAGATCGCCCTGGGCAATCAGCACGTCGCCGATTCGCTCCTGGCTGACCGACAGGTCGCGCTGCCAGCCCGCGTTCGAAGGATCGGCCGCGGCCAGACGCTCTGCGCACCCCCAGGGATTCCCGGTAGGCGTTGAGGGCGCCCTGCAGATCGCCCTGGGCAAGCAGCACGTCGCCGATCTTGTTATGGCTGACCGACAGGTCGCGCTGCCAGCCCGCGTTCGAAGGATCGGCCGCGGCCAGACGCTCTGCCACCCCCAGGGATTCCCGGTAGGCGTTGAGGGCGCCCTGCAGATCGCCCTGGGCACGCAGCACGTCGCCGATCTTGTTCTGGCTGACCGACAGGTCGCGCTGCCAGCCCGCGTTCGAAGGATCGGCCGCGGCCAGACGCTCTCGCACCCCCAGGGATTCCCGGTAGGCGTTGAGGGCGCCCTGCAGATCGCCCTGGGCAAGCAGCACGTCGCCGATCTTGATATGGCTGACCGACAGGTCGCGCTGCCAGCCCGCGTTCGAAGGATCGGCCGCGGCCAGACGCGCAATGATTGCGCGTTTACGGTCATAGGCTTGTCGCGCTTCACTGAGGTCGCCCTGGGCAAGCAGCACGTCGCCGAGTCGTTCGTGGCTGATACCCAGATCGTACTGCCAGCCCGCGTTCGAAGGATCGGCCGCGGCCAGACGCTCTGCCACCCCCAGGGATTCCCGGTAGGCGTTGAGGGCGCCCGCCAGATCGCCCTGGGCAAGCAGCACGTCGCCGATCTTGTTCCTGGCTGACCGACAGGTCGCGCTGCCAGCCCGCGTTCGAAGGATCGGCCGCGGCCAGACGCTCTGCCACCCCCAGGGATTCCCGGTAGGCGTTGAGGGCGCCCTGCAGATCGCCCTGGGCAAGCAGCACGTCGCCGATCTTGTTATGGCTGACCGACAGGTCGCGCTGCCAGCCCGCGTTCGAAGGATCGGCCGCGGCCAGACGCTCTCGAACCCCCAGGGATTCCCGGTAGGCGTTGAGGGCGCCCGGCCAGATCGCCCTGGGCAAGCAGCACGTCGCCGATCTTGATCCTGGCTGACCGACAGGTCGCGCTGCCAGCCCGCGTTCGAAGGATCGGCCGCGGCCAGACGCTCGCACACCGCCCAGGGACTCCCGGTAGGCGTTGAGGGCGCCCTGCAGATCGCCCTGGGCAAGCAGCACGTCGCCGATCTTGTTCCTGGCTGACCGACAGGTCGCGCTGCCAGCCCGCGTTCGAAGGATCGGCCGCGGCCAGACGCTCTGCCACCCCCAGGGATTCCCGGTAGGCGTTGAGGGCGCCCTGCAGATCGCCCTGGGCAAGCAGCACGTCGCCGATCTTGTTCCTGGCTGACCGACAGGTCGCGCTGCCAGCCCGCGTTCGAAGGATCGGCCGCGGCCAGACGCTGCAGGACCGCCAGGTACTCCCGGTAGGCGTTGAGGGCGCCCTGCAGATCGCCCTGGGCAAGCAGCACGTCGCCGATCTTGTTCCTGGCTGACCGACAGGTCGCGCTGCCAGCCCGCGTTCGAAGGATCGGCCGCGGCCAGACGCTCGAGCGATTGACGCGCGGCCCGGAGCAAGTCGAAGCGGGGGCCCTCGGTCCGTGCTTCACCCGTGATCGCCAGGGCGTCGTTGAGGTCGAAAATGACGACATTGGCCACAAGGCCGGCGCGTTCGTCGTTGTCACCCTGCATCAACTCCGCGATCCACTCGGTCAGCCGCGCACGCGCCGCGTCGTCCGTGGCGGACTGGACGGCCTGGACCATGACGGCAACCGCGGCGGCGAGGGCGGACTTCGCCTCGGCATCGCTCCACTGGAGCTGCCTGAATCGTCCCCAGATAGTTTGCCGCCCGGTCGCGGTCGCCAAGGCCGATCAGATGGAACATGCTCTCGCCGATGCGCAGGGGGTCGCCGGGCGGCAGACCCTCGAGATGCCCGGCGATGAGACCGTGCAGACGGCGGCGCCCCGCTTCTTCCGCCAGATCGCGGCGCAGCACGGTGTCGCGCAGCGCGGCGTGGAAGTAGTCCCACTGCGCCTGGGCGCCGCGCTGGACGACATGCGTGCCCGAGCGCCCGGCGCACGTCCGCGAAGGCCAGGTCGTCCCAGGGCTTTCCCGAGACGACCGGCATGAGTCCGCGCAGATCGCTCTCGCGCCAGCCGGCCCGGCTGACGGCGATGAGCGCCGTGAAAGCGCCGGCCCAGGCCTGGCCGAACCCCCGCTCGGCACGGTCGAGCAGCTCGCCGTACACGCCGGGCACGTCGGCGGGCAGCTTCTGCGCCTCGTCCAGTTGCAGCGCCTGCATGCGCTCGGCGCCGGCCAGGTGCGCGTACTCGCGCTCGGCGCGCTCGAAATCGTCGGCTTCGAGCAGGTTCATCTCCTGCAGGGCCAGGGCCAGCCAGAGGGGATTGCCGTGCGCCGGGCTGCCGTCGGGAAGCTGCTTGGCGAGCAGGGCGTCGAGCACTTGCGGGTTGGTGTCGCGATGGTGCCGCTCGCGGTAGAAGCGCCGGGCGATCTCGCGGGCCTCCTCGGGGGTGACCGGCGGCACCGGCAGCTCGCGGCAGCCCGGCCGCTCCGCGAGCGTGGCCGTGGCCTGACCGGGAATCGCCGTGGCGATGAACCGGGCGTTCTCGGGCCAGAGCCTCGGCAGCCAGGTCATGTGCTGGGCGCGGACCGTCGGCTCGAACTGGTTGAGCGCGTCGACCAGCACCACGACCCGGCGCTGCGTGGCCGCCTGGCCCAGGAGCGAGGCGAAGGCCTTGTCGATCTCTTCGGCGGTGGCCCCGGCCGCTTCCTGCGCGCGGCGAGCGTCTTCGGTCTCGGCCACCTGCGGGGAGACGGGCCGCTCGAGCGGATCGGGCCGGCCCAGAGTCGCCGCGAGCTCTGACACCCAGCGCCGCAGCATGCGGTCCACCTGGCCGGACATCGGAAAGATACCTGCCGCATGGGCGAGCAGCACGATCTCTCCCGACACCGAGCGCGGCTGCAGCGCGTCGTACACGCGACCGAAGAGGCTGCTCTTGCCGCCGCCCGACTCGCCGGTGACCGACAGGCCCCACACCGCATCTGGTGATGTCGGGCTGAGCGCATGCTCGAGCATGGGGTCGGTGACGGCCGGCCGCTCCACGTAGCCCCGCTTGCGCTCGGCCACGAAGTCGGTCACCGCGCGGGCATCGGCCTCCTGCCACGTCCTGGGCGCCTCGCGCAGATAGGTGGCCGTCTCGGCGTCGAGGTCGGTCCACAGGTCGGCGCTGACCTGCCGGTCGAGTTCGTCGAGCCCGGTGAGCTCCTGTTTCGCGGTGTCCCAGCGCAGGGTGTAGTCACGCACCCGGTCGGGCATTTCGCGGCGGATGCGCTCCTTGAGCGCGCGCAGGCGGCCGGCGGGCGAGTCGGGATCGTCGCTGGGCTGTTCGGCAGGGAAGTGCGCGGACACGGCCGGGGGCATATTCGCGCGGTCGAGCGTGCGGAAGTAGAACCAGCTCCGCTTGCGCTGGTCGGGGTTCTCCAGCACCGCGTAGAGGATCTCCAGCTCGGTCACGCTGCGGCCGACGACCTCGACCGAGTCGGGCAGCCCGGCGTCGCGGGCGGCGGCAGCGATGCGGGCGGCGGGCGGAATCCAACCGTAGCGATCGCCGAGCAGGGCCACGAGAAACGGCTTCGAGCGCTCGATCTCGTCGAGGCAGACCTTGAGCACCTGCATCTCGCGCGTGGCCTCGTCGGCCTCGCCGACGCTCTCGACGCCCTGGCGCAGGTCGATGGTGTCCAGGTAGTGGCACCGTTCGCGAAGCTGTTCGGCCAGGCGGGGAAAGCCGTTGTCGCGCAGGTGATCCCGCTCGGGATGCATGTCGCGGAACGTCGACGAGATGAAGATCGGGCGGGCTTTCCATTCCCGGTAGGCGTTGAGGGCGCCCTGCAGATCGCCCTGGGCAAGCAGCACGTCGCCGATCTTGTTATGGCTGACCGACAGGTCGCGCTGCCAGCCCGCGTTCGAAGGATCGGCCGCGGCCAGACGCTCTCGAACCCCCAGGGATTCCCGGTAGGCGTTGAGGGCGCCCTGCAGATCGCCCTGGGCAAGCAGCACGTCGCCGATCTTGATCTGGCTGACCGACAGGTCGCGCTGCCAGCCCGCGTTCGAAGGATCGGCCGCGGCCAGACGCTGCATACCGATCTGGTACTCCCGGTAGGCTTTCAGGGCGCCCTGCAGATCGCCCTGGGCAAGCAGCACGTCGCCGATCTTGATCATGGCTGACCGACAGGTCGCGCTGCCAGCCCGCGTTGGAAGGATCGGCCGCGGCCAGACGCTCGAGCGATTGACGCGCGGCCCGGAGCAAGTCGAAGCGGGGGCCCTCGGTCCGTGCTTCACCCGTGATCGCCAGGGCGTCGTTGAGGTCGAAAATGACGGCGTTGGCCACGCGGCCGGCGCGTTCGTCGTTGTCACCGTGCATCAATCCGCGATCCACTCGGTCAGCCGCGCACGCGCCGCGTCGTCCGTGGCGGACTGGACGGCCTGGACCATGACGGCCACCGCGGCGGCGAGGGCGGACTTCGCCTCGGCATCGCTCCACTAGAGCGCGCTGAATCGTCGCCAGATAGTTTGCCGCCCGGTCGCGGTCGCCAAGGCCGATCAGGTGGAACATGCTCTCGCCGATGCGCAGGGGGTCGCCGGGCGGCAGACCCTCGAGATGCCCGGCGATGAGACCGTGCAGACGACGGCGCGCCGCTTCTTCCGCCAGATCGCGGCGCAGCACGGTGTCGCGCAGCGCGGCGTGGAAGTAGTCCCACTGCGCCTGGGCGCCGCGCTGGACGACATGCGTGCCGAGCGCCCGGCGCACGTCCGCGAAGGCCAGGTCGTCCCAGGGCTGTCCCGAGACGACCGGCATGAGTTCGCGCAGATCGCTCTCGCGCCAGCCGGCCCGGCTGACGGCGATGAGCGCCGTGAAAGCGCCGGCCCAGGCCTGGCCGAACCCCCGCTCGGCACGGTCGAGCAGTTCGCCGTACACGCCGGGCACGTCGGCGGGCAGATGCTGCGCCTCGTCCAGTTGCAGCGCCTGCATGCGCTCGGCGCCGGCCAGGTGCGCGTACTCGCGCTCGGCACGCTCGTAATCGTCGGCTTCGAGCAGGTTCATCTCCTGCAGGGCCAGGGCCAGCCAGAGGGGATTGCCGTGAGCCGGACTGCGGTCGGGAAGCTGCTTGGCGAGCAGGGCGTCGAGCACTTGCGGGTTGGTGTCGCGATGGTGCCGCTCGCGGTAGAAGCGCCGGGCGATCTCGCGGGCCTCCACGTGGGTGACCGGCGGCACCGGCAGCTCGCGGCATCCCGGTCGCGCCGCAAGCGTGGCCGTGGCCTGGCAGGGAATCGCTGTGGCGATGAACCGGGCGTTCTCGGGCCAGAGCCCCGGCAGCCAGGTCATATGCTGGGCGCGGACCGTCGGCTCGAACTGGTTGAGCGCATCGACCAGCACCACGACCCGGCGCTGCGTGGCCGCCTGGCCCAGGAGTGAGGCGAAGGCCTTGTCGATCTCTTCGGCGGTGGCCCCGGCCGCTTCCTGTGCGCGGCGAGCGTCTTCGGTCTCGGCCACCTGCGGGGAGACCGGCCGCTCGAGCGGATCGGGCCGGCCCAGAGTCGCCGCGAGCTCTGACACCCAGCGCCGCAGCATGCGGTCCACCTGGCCGGACATCGGAAAGATACCTGCCGCATGGGCGAGCAGCACGATCTCTCCCGACACCGAGCGCGGCTGCAGCGCGTCGTACACGCGACCGAAGAGGCTGCTCTTGCCCCCGCCCGACTCGCCGGTGACCGACAGGCCCCACACCGCATCTGGTGATGTCGGGCTGAGCGCATGCTCGAGCATGGGGTCGGTGACGGCCGGCCGCTCCACGTAGCCCCGCTTGCGCTCGGCCACGAAGTCGGTCACCGCGCGGGCATCGGCCTCCTGCCACGTCCTGGGCGCCTGGCGCAGATAGGTGGCCGTCTCGGTGTCGAGGTCGGTCCACAGGTCGGCGCTGACCTGCCGGTCGAGTTCGTCGAGCCCGGTGAGCTCCTGTTTCGCGGTGTCCCAGCGCAGGGTGTAGTCACGCACCCGGTCGGGCATTTCGCGGCGGATGCGCTCCTTGAGCGCGCGCAGGCGGCCGGCGGGCGAGTCGGGATCGTCGCTGGGCTGTTCGGCAGGGAAGTGCGCGGACACGGCCGGGGGCATATTCGCGCGGTCGAGCGTGCGGAAGTAGAACCAGCTCCGCTTGCGCTGGTCGGGGTTCTCCAGCACCGCGTAGAGGATCTCCAGCTCGGTCACGCTGCGGCCGACGACCTCGACCGAGTCGGGCAGCCCGGCGTCGCGGGCGGCGGCAGCGATGCGGTCGGCGGGCGGAATCCAACCGTAGCGATCGCCGAGCAGGGCCACGAGAAACGGTTTCGAGCGCTCGATCTCGTCGAGGCAGACCTTGAGCACCTGCATCTCGCGCGTGGCCTCGTCGGCCTCGCCGACGCTCTCGACGCCCTGGCGCAGGTCGATGGTGTCCAGGTAGTGGCACCGTTCGCGAAGCTGTTCGGCCAGGCGGGGAAACCCGTTGTTGCGCAGGTGATCCCGCTCGGGATGCATGTCGCGGAACGTCGACGAGACGAAGATCGGGCGGGCTTTCCAGACCAGGGCGGATGCGGGGGTG